>NZ_CAXBBR010000002.1:0-544489 GCF_963974175.1 uncultured Flavobacterium sp. | reverse complement strand
TGGCGCTGTCGGATTCAATGAGCCCGCAGAACATAACGCAGCAGGCGCTGTAATTGCAGCTATCGTAGGTGCATTATTAACTGTTATAACAACCTGATTACTATTTGTTGTACCGCAACCGTTCGTTGCATAATATCTTATCTTTTTACCATTATCCGTAAAGGCAACTGTATAAGGTACTGTTAAATTTGCAAATGTCCCACTTCCAACTCCTGTCTCCAATTGCCAGCCTGAAGCTGTAACTGCTGATCCATTAGCTGTAACTGTTGGCGCTGTTGGATTCAATGAGCTCGCAGAGCATAACGCAGCAGGCGCTGTAATTGCAGCTATCGTAGGTGCATTATTAACTGTTATAACAACCTGATTACTATTTGTTGTACCGCAACCGTTCGTTGCATAATATCTTATCTTTTTACCATTATCCGTAAAGGCAACTGTATAAGGTACTGTTAAATTTGCAAATGTCCCACTTCCAACTCCTGTCTCCAATTGCCAGCCTGAAGCTGTAACTGCTGATCCATTAGCTGTAACTGTTGGCGCTGTCGGATTCAATGAGCCCGTAGAACATAACGCAGCAGGCGCTGTAATTGCAGCTATCGTAGGACTTGAATTTATCGTAAATGAAGTAGCTGTTCTACAACCTGGATTTGTAGAGCAAGCTGCATAATAAATAGTAGTTCCTGCAGTATTTGTATTAACTAATCCAGAACCAGCAACTCCTACCGGGTTAAAAGGTGTTCCTGAGCCAATTGCCGTACCACCAGTTGAATTTGTATACCAATCTACTGTAACTGGTATCGTATAATTCACTATAATAGTAATATTTGCAATATTTGCATCTGGATTTACACTGGGATCATTATAGGTTTCTCTAAATTTAAATAGCCAAGTGCCCACAGGACTTCCTGTCCCCCATGATCCAAATGTCCCATCGGTAACGGTCCCTGACGCCGATGATATAGAAGAAGACTGCAAATCAGTCTTGGTAATCCCCAATGCGATTGGAGGGGTGGCTTCTATTTGCAACTCATTTGTATACGATGGACTATTGGATGTAAAGGTTATCTTAGTCGAAACTCCTGTTACAGTTGCTCCGACTGGTAAAGCAGGAAAATCTATTGAAATATTTGAATTTGTATAGGTTGTTAACTCAGATGTCCCTCCATAACCTATTGCAGTTTGAGTGCCAGTAAAACTAGATCCACAACCACTTGCACTCAATGTGCCTGAACTGTTACTACAAATTGTTGTTCCCGTGGTCGATGGCCCTGCACTCACATTTACTGTCACATCTAATCTAGTCACACTCTCACAGCCACTTACAGTTTGACTTGCATAATAATGTCCTGAAGATAAAGCTGTGCCACTTGACAAAGCTGTAGTGCCACTTATTGACGAATACCACTTGATATTTGAACCTGAAACACTTAAACCTGACACTTTGGGTAAATCTACGGAACAAAATGATTGAAATGATGAACCTGTCGGTGTTGCTGTTGAACAAGGTTTCCATGATACTATTACCTGACCATTACCACCAAAACCAGATGAATTACGACCTTCACCACCACCCCCACCTGGACTTCCACCGTCACCCGAAAAATTCTTGGATCCATCTCCACCAATACCACTAGTACCATTACCCCCAGCTCCGCCAGAAGATGTATTCGCATTATTTCCATCTCCGTTATTCCCAGCAGATCCACCGCCACCGCCATAATAATTAATAGAACGATAACCGTCTCCACCAAAGTATTTTAAACTCCCAATACTACCTAAAACTCTTCCTCCTTGATGATAGGCATTTTGACCTCCTCCTTCAGCTTTTACAATTAGAACACTCGTAGAAGTCGATAATGCTATACTAGAATTTCCACCTACATAACCACGAGATCCTACTACAATTGTATAAACGTTACCAGTAGTAACGCTAAAAGTGCTTTCGGCATAGGCTCCTCCTCCTCCTCCTCCATAGTTCGTATCATTTTTACCGTCTTCACCTGCTCCCCAAGTTTGCACGGTAATACTAGTCACTCCCGCAGGTACTGTAAAGGTATTGGTTGTTCCATTTTTAGTTGGGTCATTAAACGTTTGCGGCGAAATTTGCGCAAAACTACTATAACTAACAAGAGTTAAAAGAAAGAGAAATAATAGGTTATGTACTTTTGGTAAACAAAAAAAAGTATTCTTAGAGTAAAATTTCTTCATGTGGTATTTTTAAAAAAATGGGGCGAATTTTAAACATAATTCTTTCTAAATAGAGGATTTTATTTTTCTAAAAAAAAAATTGAAACTAAACAGACTTGCACAATATCGCTTTTCATTTTATGACTAATGAAATTTAATCGACAAAATGCGTTTAAATCCGATTAAACACCCACGTTAAACAGCTTGAGATCTAAACAACACAAAAAGATTATAGGAAAAAAATTAACTTAAAAAAACAAAACCCCCATTACGTCAAAACATAATGGGGGTTTTCGAAATTGATTATCTTTTTTTTTAAATTCTAATAAACAATTTTTTGTGTTACTGATTGTCCATTTTGTAACTCTACTTTTACAATCAATACTTGTTTTTCCGATTGTATATTACGTATGACCAAAACTTTATTATTGACAGTTGTGTTTTTATAAACTTGCCTTCCTGACATATCATAAATTAAAACCTTATCAATATTTTCAACTGATGAATTTACTTTTACCTCCTTATTTGTATTAGAAATCAACACCCCGTATTCAGCCAATTCAAAATCCTCTTTTGCTAGAGTCTTATTGGCATTTGTATATCGCAGGGTGAAACGATTGTTGAAAGTACCAATTTCAGTTTTATAATCATAAGCAGATTTATTCAAATTATGGATGCTATTTGTCATATTATCTTTTAAATAAATTTCCTTACCTGTAAACAAGCCATCAACCTGATCAATACTGATAGTAAAATCTCCCGCAATAGTAGAACTGTATCCTAGAGGCACCTCATCTGTGTCTACAAAAGGTAGGGCTCTACCTTGAATCACTAAATTCTTATCCTTATAAACACTATAAAAATCAATAAACTCATTCCCATCGTAACTTTCTCCATCATATCCACTATCAAACTCATTTGTGGCTCCCGATACATACCCAATTAATGTTTGCTTAAAAGCACCTTGGCTGTTCGTTAAATTCAACCAAACTCTGTTTTTTTCAATCCCCTCAGCAGTTATACCCTTTGGTGCGATTTTAAAAAATTGAGCATTGTCTAATTTTGCTCCAAACTTATCCAATCGCATACTATTATTAAATGTTGCTACTTGACCACTAGCAATACTAGTTGTAAAAAAGGATTGCCCAGATCCAATCTTCCCAGAAGGAATACTTGAACCACTGAAACCTAAAGTTGATGCCGCTGTTCCAACACCAACACCTCCTGTAAAATTATAAGATGCATAATCATCCGAAGTATAGGCGTAAGCTCCAGTACCAACACTTCCATTAATAATATTTGCCGCTAATTGTATTGCCGTATTGTGTGTCCAAAAATATATAGTCCCTTCTAAAACAGCACTATTTGCGGATAAAAATAAATCAGCATCCAATGCAGATGGGTAAGGATTACCTATTAAGTTTGAAGTATTTACTCCTCCAATAGGAATTGTTATTGTTCCATTATTAGGAACACCAACAAAAGTAGCCGAAAAAGGGGATGGAAATGGGGGTAAAGGGGGCGCATATCCCGGCCCTCTAACTATATATCCTTTTCCAGCTGCCATAACCGTTCCTGTTGACTCTTGCTTCCAATCTTCAGGACTGGCAAAAGCATCATAAGAATACATTTTCCCAGCAAGTGTATTTGGGGACAATGCCCCCAAAGTAAATCCAGAAACAGGAGAAGACCAATAAACATAATCCGTATCTATTATCGATGGGGTCATTCTATTGTAATTTATATTTCCAGTATTTGTGGCTGAATTATTTATTTGAACTAAACTGGCAGCATTCTCAAAAGTAAGAGTTCCGCCAGAGACGGTTAAACCATTTGTTATTTTCAAAGTATGTCCTGAATTAATCGTAACAGATCCTGAATTCACTTGGCAAGAACAAGCTACAATATCTCCAATTGAATTATAAGTTCCATTAAAAATAAGTGCTTGAGCACTTGTTGGAGGACCATTTGTCCATCCGCTACCATTCCAAATTGCAGCAGCTGGAACAGTCATTGTAACGATATTTGAACCGGCAGGACTACTTGTTGCACAAGTTGCATTTGAAGTCATTACTACTTTTATCGCATCTCCATTAACTAAGGTAGTTGCCGTATAGGTTGACGCTGTTGCCCCGGTTATTATTGTTGCTCCATTATACCATTGGTACGTTGGGGTTGCTCCACCATTAGTTGGTGTCGCTGTAAATGTTACTGAAGTACCTGAGCAAATCGCTCCCGAAGGAGAAGCTACAATACTTACACTCGCTGGTAAGTTTGGGTTCACGGTCATTGCTACAGTATTTGAAGTGGCAGGACTTCCTGTTGCACAAGTTGCATTTGAAGTCATTATAACTTTTATCGCATCTCCATTAACTAAGGTAGTTGATGTATAAGTTGACGCAGTTGCTCCGCTGATTATTGTTGCTCCGTTATACCATTGGTACGCTGGAGTTATTCCACCATTAGTTGGTGTCGCTGAAAATGTTACTGAAGTACCTGAGCAAATCGCTCCCGAAGGAGAAGCAATAATACTTACACTCGCTGGTAAGTTTGGATTCACAGTAACGGTAGCACTTCCTGAAATTGTATTGGGGCAACTAGGAGTGGTTTGATAGGTTGCACTAACTAAGTTATAAACAAAAGTACCATTAACACTTGTTACAACTGCTACATTTGTACTACTACTTGCGCTAATATTTACAATTTGATTCGACCCTCCATTAATCGTATAAGTTACCGATATAGCAACAGTCTGTGGATTAGTAAAAGTTATATTAGAAGTAGCCCCCCCAACACATACACTTGTAGTGCCACCAATTGACGCTGATGGCATTGGACGAACAATTAAATTAGCTCCTGAATTTACAAAGCTGTTCGTTCTTGTGCATGTAGCATTAGATATAGAAACTAAAGTATAACCTGTATTAGATGTAGGATTATCTGCTGGCGTAAAACTGTAGGGAGCCGCAGTTGGAATTGACAAAGTGTATTGTAGTAAAGTAGTATCATTCTTATACGTTATACTATATGGAGTAGAATAAGTGGTGTCATCTGCATCAAAAGTCAATTGTGGGCTTCCACCAGTACAAATGGTAGTTGCCGAAAAACCATTGGTAACATTATTAGGTAAAGCATTAACTGAAACAATAGTTGCTATTGACGATGCGCTTAGACAACCACTTGAATTTGTTATTTGAACAGTATAACTACCAGCTGTTGTAGCATTTACGTTCTGCGTAGTTGCACCTGTCGACCATAAATAACTGCTTCCTACACTTGATGTCAATGTGACACTTCCACCTGAGCAAATTGCAATTGGACCTCCCGCTGTTATTGTTGGAGTCGAAGGTTTTGAATTGACAACTAGAGAGATAATTTTAGAACCAGAATATAAATTACTCCCATAATAAGTAGAATAATTTATAGTGGCTATATAAGTACCAGACTGACTCGCTATAAAGCTTGGATTTAAAGCGCTAAATGTTGAAATAGTATTATCGGGTGCCTTTATTGACCATGAAAAATTTACTCCAGAAATAGAACCGTTTGAAGTAGTTGCGCCAAAAGTTCCTGATATATTCCCAAATAAATTAATTGTTCCATTTTGACAAATTGGTGTATTTGAACTTGGATTTGCTAAGATTGTACCACCACCCTGATTTACTTGATCAAAAGTAAATTCTGAATTTCCAGCACCTTTACATACAGCAAATTTTACAGTTCCAATATAAACAGCAACATTATTATTACATGTCCCTCCGTCATCAAATTTTCCAGGAGAATTAATTTTAATACTTGTATTTTCCGGAAAAAAAATAAAATTATTCCCTGAAAATTTCACTAAAGCCGAAGCGTTTATCGTTACATTTAAAGTTTTTACATCAATGTCAGCTCCCACAATTAAAACACCTGAAATACCTTCTCCAATTACCAATGCACCAAAAGTATTTGGCGTACTACTACTAATTGTAATTGTTTGATTATCACGAATAGTTACCGTTCCTGTTCCTGTAAATTGCCCTGGATAACCTTGTGGAGAAGTACCTGATGGAGTGACCCAGGTAGTACCGTTATAATATTGCCAACTTGAAAGCGTTGTCCAGTTTCCAGCAGTTACATTCGAACGATAATCTCCTACTGTTTGAGCCACAACTACAGCCTGAACAAAAAATAAAACAAAAACAAAAAAATTCCTAAAATTTTTTATTTTAGAGAAAATTAAATTAACGATAAACACTGGACCGTTGGCGTAATATTGCTTCATAAAAAATATTTATTTCTTTGTTAACCATCCTCATTAAGTACTTAGCAGCGTAGGAAAACTACCAATTGACCCACAAAAAAATAAAACTTATCAATGATTTACAAAAAAAATCGATTATACGCTTATATAATCGACAAACCTCTATATTTGCATGTTTTCTACAGAAAAATAATCGTTATTTTCTATAAAAACTATCCTATTCATTGTTAATAAAAACCTGTTTAAAAATTTTAAAACCCTGTTTTCGAAACTTTAACAAGTAAGACCTAATAACGAACTCAACTTTGTAGCTACCATAATCATAAATCTGCTTTTGGATTTACAAAATCACTTACTAGCCCCAAGAATTTCTATTTTGAAAGAAAATCATCTCGCTTCTACCGAATATTTACTTAAATTTCGAACTTCTAAAAATCGATAATGAAAGAAGTGTACTCCATAAAAGAAGCTATAAATAAAATAGAACACTACTGCGCTTATCAAGAACGCTGTCATGAAGAAGTAATCTCTAAACTGAGAAGCATGAAACTGGATTCTCAAGAAATTGATGAAATTATTGCCCATCTAATCGGCTCTAATTTTCTTAACGAAAGTCGGTTTGCCTGCAGCTTTGCCAGAGGGAAGCACCGCATTAAGCATTGGGGAAAAATTAGAATTGTAATCGAGTTAAAGTTCCGCAACATTTCGACCTACAACATTAATTTGGCTCTCAAAGAAATTACCGCTGAGGAATATACCGCAACTTTTCACAGCTTGGCCGAGAGGCAATGGGAGGCCATACGCGAAACTAACTCATTAAAAAAGCGGAAAAAATTTTGTGATTATTTGCTTCGGAGAGGTTTTGAGAGCAATTTAGTTTACGAGAAAGTTAAAGAACTAGAATCTTTGGAATAAATGGAATGTGGATGAAACGGATTTTAAATTTTATTCATATCAGTCATATCAGTTTTAAAAAAAATGTGTTTAAAAATACTCCTCAGTAAATGGTTTAAGACCATATAAATAGGGAACAAACAAAACCAGATTGAAAAGATGAAAAAGTCAAAGAACTAGAATAAATGGAACGCGGATGAAACGGATGTTGCGGATAAAAAACGGATTTTTTTAAATCAGTAGAAAGCTTTTAAATCTGCGGCTAAAAATGGTTCGTGAATGTTTATTTTTATATGAACTTCATAATGAAAAATTGATATGCCATACTCAAATAGCGACACATAAAGGTATCTCGATGAAAAACAGGAAGAAATACGATATGTCAAGTGAGCGAAAAAAGGTTATACAAAATCCACTACTAAATTAGTACTATTGGCCGTCCCTTCTAAATTATAAAAAAAATGCCTGTCGAGTGGACAGGCATTTTACTATTCTTCTTTTAACTCGTCAATTACTTTCCTGATCTCTTTGGCATATTTTCCGTAGAAAAAATGAACCCACCATTCTGCAATTAAACCCATAAACAAAATAATAAGGGAGATTACCACGAATGTAGCAATCAAAAAACTATTACTTAAATCTGATATTTGCATTCCCGGTTTTGTAGAGACTAAATAAACAGTAAATCCTACAAAAAAAAGAACGATAAAAGGACTAAGAGCAAACGTAAATGTTTTATACAACTCCATGTTCAATCTCACATCAAAATAAGTTTCATACAAACTGTCTTTTGTCCTTAAAGTGATATTATTAAGTCTTTTACAAAACAAATATAACTTCACCAAATAGTAGACGCAAACCGCAAAAAACATACTATACAATAAATAAAAAGGTGCGAGCCATTTTTCAGGAAAATCATATATGATAGGTGCAAACCCACTCAGAATAACAGCGAGCGATTGATAAATGAGTTCCTTTTTAAGATTTTTTTTAATCTTATCCAAAGGCGTATTTGCCGTTTGTATTTTTTCTAAATTATTTGGGAGAACAACATTTTCATTGTTGTCATTATCCCATGCTGATTGTATATCGTTAAAATCCATATCCTTGATTTTTAATTATTTCTTTTAATTTTTCTTTTGCTCTATTTAATTTCACTCTAGCATTCCCTTCAGAAATCCCTAAATTGTTTCCAATTTCCTTATGCGAAAAACCCTCTAGTTGATAAAAAATAATAGCCTTATCTATTTTTTCTAATTTTTGAACTGCTTTGTAAAAATGTTCTATTTGGCTTTCTTTAATTTCTGAATCATCCGTTTCTTCTTTGATATTTTGAGATACGATCTCATATTTATCGACCTTTCTCTTTTCTTTCTTTAGAAAAACGATAGCTGTATTAATAGCCACCCGATACATCCAAGTCGAAAACTGGCTTTCGTTTCTAAAAGAATCATACGATTTCCAAAGTTGACAAATAATCTCCTGAAACAAATCCTGTTGATCATCATGATTGTCCATATACATCTTAGAAACTTTATATAAAATTCCTTTGTGCTTTGCAATCCGGTTTAAAAATTCTGGCTCTTTCTCTTTCAAAATGATATTAGTTCAGAACAGGTTCAACAGTATACCCTTTTTTTCTCAACAACTGTATCACTCCTTGTTCCCCCAATAAATGAGCGGCTCCTACAGCAAAAAAGGTGCATTTATCTTTCATGATATTCGGCATTTTTACAATCCAGTTTTCATTTCTTACATCTAATAATACT
This sequence comes from uncultured Flavobacterium sp., assembly GCF_963974175.1. Classification (GTDB taxonomy): domain Bacteria; phylum Bacteroidota; class Bacteroidia; order Flavobacteriales; family Flavobacteriaceae; genus Flavobacterium. The sequence continues at coordinate 535,396 of NZ_CAXBBR010000002.1, read as the reverse complement.
TTTCTAGTTTTCTCATTCATCACTTTAGGAGCTGTAATATCTTTATATATTTCTGGAAGGTTTTCTTGAATATAATTTTGAACTAACTTTTTTGTTGTATCGTCATTTGACTCTTGCAACATTGATATCACCTCCGCATCAGAATAAGCATCACTCAAGAAATCCATTTGCGATTGAAGTGTTTCAAAACCAGCGATACTTTTACTTGAACTTTTGGCCATTTCAATAAATTCCATTTCATACATTTTAATATCAGCACAGCCAAAGGATTTCATAGTAATCAAACTCATTACTGCCATTATACTGAATTTATCAACTTGTTTGACTGTCATTCCTGTTCTCTTTTGTAACAAAACATCAAGATCATTCAATTGTTGTGGACTCAATGTTTTACTCAATGGTTCTTTTCCATATACAAATTGCTGCGCACTGCTTATTTCTTTTGGATCGGCTAAATTAACCTCTAAGACTAAATTGTCAGTAGAATCAAAAGCTTTCTTAGTTTTATCAGATAGAAAATAATCATTCCCGCATATCATATGAATCGTGCCATATAAATAAGAAGATTTCGATAATCCATTTCCTGAAATTCCCCACAGCAGCGATTGTTCATTTAACGGCACTGAGGCTGTTTTTTTGCTTGTGCAAAAACGCCGTTAGAAATTAATACTACTGCTACTACTACAATTGATTTAAATAATTTTTTCATAATAATTTGATTTTTGATTGATTTTTGATTTGATGATTGAAACTCAGTATTTATTTTGTGTATTTATTTCTAAAAAAAGAAGCGATTGCAACTACAAAAAGCAAACTCATGATAAGTAAAAATTCTTTGCTTAATTTATCGTAGACAAAATACCGCACTAATCCATAACTTAAGCCAAGAGTTGAAATAAATAATAAAACAATCTTGTTATTTCCTTGATTTTTGGAAGTTGATTTTGTTTTCATGGTTTTTGATTTATTTGATTACTACTCGTAAGTAAATAAACAAGTAAAACGTTACAAAAAATTTAAATTTATTTTTTTAAACCTAATAAAAACAGGGGTTTATACGGTGATTTTTTTTGAAAAGGAATACAAAAACAAGTCTATTGAAAGAGAAACTTGCTCAATAAAACGAGAACTTCACTAATTTCCTCTGGAGAATTGTAACTGTGTAAACAAAAACGAAGTCGTTCCTGACCTTCTGGAACGGTAGGCGAAAGTATCGCTTTAATATCAAATCCTTTTTCTTGAAATAGCGTTGCAATCAATTTCACTTTTTCATTACCTGGAATAATAGCTGATTGTAACGCTGATTTACTGTGTACGAACAATTGTTTCAGTCCTAACATATTCTTTTCCTGATTGAAATGAATAATGTTTTTGCGAAGAGCTGCAATATTTTCTTTATCATTTTCCAAATTCCGGTACGCAAATGAGATTGTTGCAACCGCATGTGGAGATAATCCTGCAGGGTAATTAAAACTTCGAGTAAAATTAACCAAGTATTGTTTCAATTCCTGCGAACCTAAAACTGCTGCTCCCTGACATCCTAACCCATTTTCGAAAGTCAAAATACGAGCATAAATAAGGTCTTGCAGTCCTATCATTTGAACAAATCCTTCGCCTTTTGAACCAAAAACACCCAAAGCATGTGATTCATCAACTACTAAATAACAATGGTGCTTATCTGAAATTCGCACTAATTCTTCTAGATTGGGACAATCGCCATCCATAGAAAAAACAGATTCGGTAACAATGTAAATACTTGTTGGGTCTTGGGTTTTATGCCTTGGGTTTTGGATTAACCTTTCTAAATCTTCAAAATCATTGTGATTGAATTTACAAGCTTTGGCATTAGACAGTTCAATTCCGTCCTGAATAGCGGCGTGACATAATTCATCGTATAAAATCAAATCTCCTTTTTGAGGAACTGCACTAAAAAAGCCACTAGTAGCATCAGGTCCCGAATTGAAAATTAACGCTGTTTCTGTTAGGTGGAAATCCGCAATAAAATCTTCTGTTTCTTGATACAGCTTTTGGTTCCCAGATAAAAACCGGGAACCAATCGCTGATTCTTCAATGAATTTATTTTTAATTAAATACTCTTGCGTGTCCTTAAAAATAATTTCTGACTGAGAAAAACCTAAGTAATCATTCGATGCAAAATCGATTAAATCATTGGGTAAAGCGCCTTTTTGCAAAGCATCGTTTTGTTCCTGTTGATTTAGTTCCGGCTGTACTGATTTTGAAAAACATTTCATATATCGAAAATATAAAAAGTCTTTCAATAATCTGGAACTTTCGGTTTAGATTGTCATTGTCTATCTAAAGTTATATTGCACTCCAAACAACAAATTACCTTTTGGCATAGGAACTAAATTCGTTTCTGTATACTCCGTGTTGAAAATATTGTTAGCAAACAATGACAACTCAAAAGCATGTAAAGTATAGGAAGCACCCAAATCTACAACTGAATATGAATCTCCCGCAGTTCGTTCCGCATAACGATACGAAATCGTATTGCTGAAATTTTTCAAGAATTGCATATTGTAACTCCCCACAAACTGATGCTTTAATGAATTCAATGAATACTGTGAGAAAGCATAGGTACTTTCTTCTATATCATTCTGAATAAACGAGTAACCAAATTGTAGTTTTTGAGCAAATGAATTAAGATTAAAGATATAAAGTAGTTGTGTTTCAAAACCTTTGGTAGTAACATCTTGAATGTTTTGTGCTTGCCAACGATCCGTAAGTTCCTTTTTTACGTAATCAATTAAATGATCCGATTTGCGATTAAATACCGCTGCAGACACATTAAAATTAGATGTATTCCATTTCAAACCAATTTCTTGCGAAAATGCTTTCTCCGGTTCTAAATTAGCATTCCCTATCGTAGTTGGAGATTTATAATTCAAATCAGTAAAAGTTGGAATTCTGTAGGTATAACCCAAGTTACCATATACCTTCAGATTATCAAGCAATTCATATCCAACATCTACGCCTGGAAAAGCAAAAAATTTGAAGTCAGAAAAATAAGTCACAGCTACTCCGGGAGTAATATCTAATTTTTTATTGAAAAATTCCATACGATGCTCTAAAAACAAAGTACTTAGAAAACGGTTATTATCCCCAAGATTATTACTCGAAAGAAACACTTTAGCCGTTTCTATACCAAAGCCGGTAACACCGATATTTGACGTATACGATCCATTTAATTCTGCAGCAATTTTGTTTGAAATATGCAAATTCCTGTAAATAGACGGATTCTTTCTAATATAAATATATTCGTCTTGATTACGTCTCCAATATACCTTTGGCTTCCACGTAAAATTACCTTTTTTAATAACCGTTGAAAAACCAACTAAACTAGCATTTGTTTCTTCATATTGATCAATAGCTGCTGGCGAAGCATAAAAACCATTTGCCCCAAAGTTCTTTTCCGAAAGAGCAACCAACATCGTTATTGGCAATTTATTTTTATTAAAAACACTCTTCAACACAAAATTCTGATTGTCGAAATCTGTATTGTAGCGATATCCGTTAGATATATTTTTAGAAAAATGCAAAATATGATTGCTTTCTTTCAAACTAACTCCAGCGGTAACAGCGGCACTAAATTGACCATAAGAACCCGCCTGAAGACGTAATGAAGCATCATTATCCAGCGAATCCTTTGTAATGATATTTACAGCACCGGTAAAAGCATTTTGACCAAATACACGACTTGCTGGCCCTTTTATAATTTCAATTCTTTTGATAACTTCAATCGGCAAAGCTAAATTCATCGAGTGATGTCCAGTTTGAGCATCATCTACCTTGAATCCATCTATAAGAAGTAGCGTTTGATCAAAACTTCCGCCTCGTATATATAAATCAGATTGCATACCACTAGTCCCACGACGTCTTACATCAATTCCTGCAATTTGCTGTAAAGCATCGGCAACATTTGTCACTCCGGATTTTTTTATATCCTCGGCAGTAATTAACTGAATGGTTCTGGAATTTTCTTTGAAAGGTAAATCAATCCTACTGGATGTAATAACCACTTCTTGTAAGGAATCTATCTTTTGTGTATTTTCCTGTGCACTTACTATCAAAGAACCGATAAAAAAGAAAGCTGAAAAGTATTTATTTTTCATTTATTAAAGTGTTGAATTATTTTAAAACGCTGCAAAAGTATTAACTTTCCGGACTACTAAAATAGTCCAGTTTTAAAATGATAGATAGTCCGGTTAATACGTTGTTAAAAAGCCTTATCCAATTTGATAAATCAAGTGCCAGCCCTGTGTATATACAAATCTCCCAACAAATCATCAATGCCATTCAGCGTAGTTATTTAGCAGGAGGCTCTTTATTGCCAGGAACCAGAATTTTTAGCCAATTAATAAATGTCCACCGAAACACGGCCGTTGCGGTATATGATGAATTAGCTTCTCAAGGTTGGGTTGAAATAATTGCAAACAAAGGGACTTTTATATCAGTTCCTGAACAGAGAACAGCCACAATAAAAGCGGGTTCGAACCAATTAGGAGACATTTATAACTTTGCAGAAACAACTGGATTTCCCTTTCAGTCCTCTTTTCATTTATCATCAACGCAAGAATTTTCAGAAGCAAAGTACGAACTAAATGATGGGCAACCCGACTTAAGGCTTCATCCCATTCATGAATTTTCAAAATGGTATGGCGCTTCTATGAAACGTAAATCATTGATTTCGAAATGGAATCAAAATAAAAAAACAAAGTATTCTGTATTTGAAAACCAACTGTGTAATTACTTAAACGCTACAAGGGGACTTCACATACAACCAAAAAACGTCATCAGCACAAGAAGTACAGAAATGAGTTTGTATATCATATCGCAACTTCTAATTCGCCCAAAAGATGTGGTTTTGGTTGGGGATTTGAGCAATTATGCTGCCAACATGATTTTTCAACAATCGGGCGCCATTATCAAAACAATCCCTATTGACGAACAAGGCTTAGATGTCGATTATATCAAAACACATTTTGCCAATGATGCCATTCGCTGTGTTTATATTTGTGCCAATCGCGACTACCCAACAACTGTTTCACTAACAGCAGAACGTCGCTTAAAACTGTTACAACTTGCAAAGGAATATCAGTTTGCCATCATAGAAGATGATTATGACTATGATTTTCAGTTTGAAGGCTTGGCTATGCTACCTATGGCCAGCTCGGATGTAGAAGGAATGGTGATTTATTTGGGAAAGCTTGGACAATCTTTATTTCCGAGTTTTCAAACAGGATTCGTAGTAGCTCCCGAAAATTTAATTTCAGAAGCCAAGAACTATTTACAAATGCTAGACCGCCAAGGCGATTTAACACAAGAACAAATGCTGTCCGAATTGATTTATGAAGGTGAAATTCATCGATTACTCAAAAAAAATATACTCGTCTATAAGCGAAGACGGGATTTTTTATACCAATGTCTTGAAGAAAATTTTAAAGATGTTATCCGTTTTAAAAAACCAACGGGTGGTTTAGCAATATGGTTGCAGTTTAATACGGTAATTCCCTTGGTTCAACTTTCAGAACAAGCGCTGCGCTATGATTTGTTTTTGCCAAAAACCATACTTTATCAAGACAAAGACACTTGCGCTATCCGTCTAGGCTTTGGCCATTTGAATGAAGAAGAAATAGAAATTATAGTAAAAAAACTGAAACAAGCATATGATTCGACTCCAAAATAAAAAAGTCATACTTTGCTTTTTTGTCTTTCATTTTTAAAATTCCTGAGACCTAACTAATGCATAATTATCCGCATTTACTTCAGTATATAATCGTGATGTTTCTATTTGTTAAACTAAAAACTTGGCGCTGTAAACCCAATAATTGAAATAACGCTTCCTCATTTTCTCCAAAAACTCCCAAAGCATGTGCTTCATCAATTAACAAATAAGTGAACACTAATCAATATAAAAATTACAAAAATCTACGAAAACCTTTTCGTTTTATTACTATATCAAAATTATGTTAAAAAATACTTAAAATTAATATCTTAGAAATTTCCATTAGCAATAGTTTCCTAATTTCGGACACTATGAAACGGATTGCATCCTTATTCTTATTGGTATCATTGTTTTACAATGTACTTGGATACTATTTGATGTTTAGCTATCAGAAAGAGCAAGCATGGGTTTCTGCTATAGAAAAAACACCTGATTTGGAATATCAAGTAATCCAATTGAATGCCAGCCTATATTCCTTCGTAGAAGACACTGACTTTGAATACGTGAATGAGAATGTGATTATTGAAAATAAAAGTTATCATATTTTCAAAAAAAGGATCCACAACAATATCCTTAGTTTGTATTACTTACGAAATTCATATGGCGATGTCATTGGAAAAGATTTAAAAGATATTGTTGACAATCAATTATTTGACAGCACTCCTTCTGAAAATGCTCCAATTAAAAAATTATTAAAAACATTCCTTCAAGATTATATTCCAAACACAACAGTATGTGTCCATTTTTCCCCAAACTCAGATCGAGACTCAAAAAAACTTTCTTCATCTCTTAATCTAGAGTTAAACTCGGGCTATCTATCTTCACTGTATATGCCTCCAAAATTTGTTTAATTTTTCTTTACAACTACTATAAAACATTTTATAATTTGACACATTAGTGTATAAATAACGATGGCCTTATCCAAATGGCCTATGAACTCTTATACCTAGTTCTCAAATTACACGACCAACCTTCTATTACATAGCTAGAATTCACTTTTGACCAATCCAAAAGTGGTATTGGTTGTTACCAATTGTTTTTTAGTAATCCTCACTTTATAGTATCTATAAATTTCATTCCTTTTGGCTATAGCTGCCTAAAAGAAATGACACGGTACTATAATTTTTACAAATTAAAAATTAAATACAATACCATGGAAACTACTTTTAACTCTTTATATTTTTCGTTTAGTTCAAAAATGGAAAAATACAGCATCACCATGATGCGCATAGCACTGGCCGTCGTTTACATCTGGTTTGGGGCTTTGAAAATTTTCGGAATGAGCCCAGCTGGCGAACTCGTAGAAGAAACAGTGTATTGGTTTCAACCAGAAATATTTATTCCGATTCTAGGGATTTGCGAAGTAATGATTGGCCTTGGCTTACTTGTAAAACGACTTATTCCTTATACAATTATGTTATTATTATTACACATGTGTGCAACACTCTTTCCAGTGTTTATTTTACAAAGCATCTGTTTTGACGCTTTTCCTTACTGCCCTACTTTGGTGGGTCAATATATCATCAAAAATGTAGTGTTAATTGCCGGCGCATTAGTAGTTGCAGGAAAGTACAATCCTACTAATTATACCCAAAGTACAATCAAACGATCATAAATCATTATTAATTTATAGAAGATGACAACTAATATCACATACACAAACAAAGAAAACATCATTAAACTATTTCTTTTAGTTAGTTTTCTAGTGCTTTTTTTAAGCGCAAGCCGTTTTCAAGCTGAATTTAAAAAAGTAATATGCATCGAAGGAAAATGTGACAAACCTCATGAACATGGTCAACTAGGCTACCATGAAAGATTTCATATCGACTCCTCTGATAGTTTTGCAGTTGCAACTATAAAAGGGTCCGCTAATTTCTGGGAAGCAAATGCTACAGGAATGACTTTTGCGATAATTATAGGTGGTGCGGCTTTATCATTACTACTATCATGGAAAAAATTTGAAGAGTTAATACAACTAAAAGGAATAAAAGGAGCAGCTATCGGAAGTGCTTTCGGAATGCCTCTAAACATGTGCGCCAATTGTTCTGCTGTTACTAGCGTTAGCGTAACTTCCCAAAAAGGAAGTACCGAAGCTACACTAGGAATTATTCTTGGAGGCGCTTTGCTTAACATCATTGGAATAGTAACCATGTTTGGCATCTTCAGTCCTGCTATTGTGATTTCAAGGATTATATTCAGCATAATAATGATATTAGTCGTTATTCCTCAAATATCAAAAGCAATAACTAAGAAAGAAGCGATTCCTGTAAAGAGTGAAGTATTCGAAAAGATATCCTGCTATTTTCCAGAAAAATCAATATTCCAAACCTTAATAAAAGCCACTGAAGATTGGTTGATTGCGGTAGGAACTATTGCTTACAAACTAATTCCGTTAATGCTTATTGGAACTCTATTTACAGCACTTTTTAGAGCATTTTTCCCAAACGAAGTACTACATACTATCTTAGCTTACAATCCACTAGTTATTTTAATAATTGTTTCTTTTATAGGAACTATGTTATCAGTACCGGTATTATTCGAAATTCTATTAGGAACAATACTATTGCAACTTGGTTTTAGTAATGGAGTAATTGCCGCAATGCTATTTACAGCACCTTCCTACGGACTTTTCACAGTAGTTTTAACAAAAGAAAAACTAGGGGGATATAGAATCCCCGCAATATTGATTGCGATTACTTTTGTTTTTGGAATTGGAACCGGATTATTAGCAGAATACTTAACTCTATTATTTTAAATCATGAAAAAACCTATCATCGGAATCATATTGTTCCTACTGCAAATTAGCTTGGCCTTGTTTTACAACAATACATTTGATTTAAAATTCATCTTTGGACTTGCGATAGTATCATCTCTTTATCTATTATATAAGCTTATAAAAAACAAACAAAACGCATTATAATGTTAGTAAGGTTATAACCGAAAACATATAAGCCCTAAAATAAAGTCAGAAAAAAACTAAAACACAAAAAAAAACGTCAAGCAAAGCTTGACGTTTTTTTTTATAAATTAAGACTGTATTAATCAACTAATACAATTACTTTATTGTCTTTCATTTCTAAAGTTCCTGCAGAGATAACTAATGTATAATTCTCAGCACTTACTTTAGTAAACAAACCCGCTGTCTCCTTGCTAAACTCAAAATTTGGAGCTGCAATACTTACAGTCCCTTTTTGAAGCAACGAAACTATTGGCGCGTGATTATTTAAAATTTGAAAACTTCCATCAACACCTGGTACAGATATTGAAGTTATTTCTCCTTTGAACAATGATGCTTCCGGTGATACTATTTCTAATAACATATTTTTATAGTTAAAGGTTTAAAAGTTTAAAGTTTAAGGTTGCGATTGAACCTTAAACTTTAAACCTTAAACTATTTTTTAAGCTTCTGCCAACATTTTCTCTCCAGCCTCGATAGCTTCTTCAATTGTACCTTTAAGGTTAAATGCTGATTCCGGTAAGTGATCTAATTCACCATCGATAATCATATTAAATCCTTTAATAGTGTCTTTGATATCAACTAAAACTCCTTTTAAACCTGTAAATTGCTCTGCAACATGGAATGGTTGAGATAAGAAACGTTGAACACGACGTGCTCTAGAAACCGCTAATTTATCTTCTTCCGATAATTCTTCCATACCTAGAATCGCAATAATATCTTGCAATTGTTTGTATTTTTGAAGAATCTCTTTTACTCTTTGTGCACAGTCATAATGCTCATCCCCTAAAATTTGTGGAGTCAAAATTCTTGAAGTAGAATCTAACGGGTCAACCGCTGGATAAATACCTAATTCAGCAATTTTACGAGACAATACTGTTGTTGCATCAAGGTGAGCAAACGTTGTTGCTGGTGCTGGATCTGTTAAATCATCTGCAGGTACGTAAACCGCTTGTACAGATGTAATAGAACCTTTGTTTGTAGATGTGATACGCTCTTGCATCGCTCCCATTTCTGTAGCTAATGTTGGTTGGTATCCTACTGCAGATGGCATACGACCTAAAAGTGCCGAAACCTCAGAACCTGCTTGTGTAAAACGGAAGATATTATCAACGAAGAATAATACATCTTTCCCTTGATCAGTTCCTGCTCCATCACGGAAATATTCAGCAATAGATAATCCAGAAAGTGCTACACGAGCACGAGCTCCTGGTGGCTCATTCATTTGACCGAAAACGAAAGTAGCTTTAGACTCTCTCATTCCTGGCATATCCACTTTAGATAAATCCCATCCTCCATTTTCCATAGAGTGCATGAATTCATCACCGTATTTTATAATTCCTGACTCTAACATCTCACGAAGTAAGTCATTCCCTTCACGTGTTCTTTCTCCTACTCCTGCGAATACTGAAAGTCCACCGTGACCTTTTGCGATATTGTTAATCAACTCTTGGATCAATACTGTTTTACCAACACCTGCACCACCGAACAATCCAATTTTACCCCCTTTTGAGTAAGGCTCAATTAAATCAATTACTTTAATACCTGTGAATAAAACTTCAGATGAAGTTGATAAATCCTCGAATTTAGGAGCTTGACGGTGAATTGACATTCCGTTTTCTCCTGTTTTTGGCAAGTTTCCTAGACCATCGATTGCATCTCCAATTACGTTGAATAAACGACCGTAAACATCAGCTCCAATCGGCATTTGGATAGGATTCCCTGTTCCAACTACTTCATAACCTCTACTCAAACCATCTGTTGAGTCCATCGAAATGGTACGAACTGTGTTTTCACCAATGTGAGATTGCACTTCAAGTACTAATAAAGTACCGTCTTTTTTTGTGATTTCTAATGAATCATAAATTTTTGGAAGTTCAACATCTTTACCGTTGAAAACTACATCAACTACTGGGCCAATGATTTGGGCAACTTTTCCTATTACTTTTGACATTACTTATGTATTTATTAAATAGCTATTTAGGTTTATGAAATAGAACTAACCGAAACATATCGATTAGACCCTTTTCTCAGGGTGCAAAGATAATTTTTTAAAATAAAAAATCAATATTTTTTTTGATAAAAAACATAGCCTTTTGTAAATATCCCATTTTCAAATGACAAACATGAAAATGAAAAGGGTAAAAACTCAAAACCATCCCCGTTTAGGGATGGTTTTATATAACTTAACTTTAAACTTTAAAGAGCTTTAGGAAATAATATTCTATAATTTCCTAGATCAACTGCTTTTAGATTTGAACCATAGGTCGTATTAATTGCTTGAGTAAATTTATTTGCAATCATTGCGTAGCCTCTTGGAGAAGGATGTACCCCATCTGTAGAAAAACCACCACCTGTAATGAACGCAGATGTTACTGTAAATCCATTAGCCGAAAATCCAGGACCAGCAACTTGTGCCATTAAAGCATTAGCATCAACAAAAGCTAATCCTTTAGCCGTTGCAACCGCTTTGATTTTTGCATTATAAGCGTCTGTAGCTGTTTTTATCAAAGCCACTTCACTAGCAGTTAAAGTTGCCTTGTCTTCCATAGGGAAAGTTACTCCAATTGTACTACTAGTAGCCGGATAACCCGCCTTAGTTGTTCCTATAGTTGCACCTGCAGTTAATAAAATATAATCTCTACTTGCTGCAGCATTACTAGCATGACGTGCTTTACCGTAAAGATTTCCTAAAAATGCCGCAGTTGCTGCCGGATATCCTGCTTGAGTAAATCCACCAGTAAACAAAGCAGTAGCATCATACGCTAACATTTCATCTGCAATTAAAAGTGGATTCGTTGAAGTAGCTGCTAAAGTCTGGAAACGAGCTGGCTGACCAGCTGCTGCTAACATACTATTCATTGCACCAAATAACGGATTCAACTGCGCCACTTGTGTTGCACTAAGTGGTACTGGATTTGCCGCGATGTACGTGAAAAATGGAGTTGTAGTTACGTAAGGAATGTTTGCGACAACTCCTTTAGCCCCTCCAGAGGTCAATGTATTTATCAAAGCGTCATAAGTAGCATCAAAACCTGCACCTGCAGGACCTGCAGAAGGTGTAATTGGATTTGTTCCATCTCCCCCACTAACTGCATAACCCAAGACATCATTATTTCCTATCCAAAGCGAAAAGAAAGTTGGCGCTTGAGACATTGCATAAGCCAAAACGGAAGTAGTACCATTTGGAGCAAAACGAACATAATACGGATTAGCTGTTCCTAAAGAAATACCTGCTGCACTACCGTAACTCGGTGACAGCAAATGAAAACTTTTCGCACCCGGAACACCACAATTATTATAAGGACCTCCCGAAACTATTGAAGTTAAAATCTCCGTTGTAGGAGTTCCTGCGACTGCAGTTGGAGCTCCACCACCTGTCGAAGCCATTCTAGCCCCAGCAAACACAGTTCCATTAACTTTAAATCCACCAATATTGTCTGACATAAACGGAATTTTAAAATCCCCGCCACCAACTGCTTTAAATTGCGTCGCAATTATATTTGTATATGATGCTTTTTGACCTTCAATAAACAAGGCTCCATCAGAATAACCAGTAGTCAATGAATTCCCTAATGCAACATATTTTGAAAAATTAGCAGTCCCAGCTGTTAAAGGCAATCCGTCAGATGAATTAGAAACTACCACTACGGCGTCATCACTATTACACGCTACGAAGGTTAAAGAAACCAATAGTAGCCATTTGAAATTTTTTATCATGGTTGTATGTTTTTTTTAAAAATTTTATAAGTATTACGGGTTAATTGTCCAAGAAGCAAAATACTGTTGCCCTATCAATCCAGCACCTAATACTTGCGCATATTCTTTACCACCTATATTCGAAGCCCCTAACTTAAGCGTTGATTTTAATTTAGGAAGTTCATAATTAATTTGAGCATCAATTACGGTAGCAGCATCGATTATACCATCTACCATAGTAGATTGCCATAAGTATGCACTGCTATATCTTCCACTTACATTAAAACCAAAGTTTTTAAATAATTTTTCGTTTCCGAAAGACGCTTTTATCTTGTGCTTAGGAGTGTTAAAACCAGCTTCAAAACTTGGGTCTTTTGCTTGATCATATTTAAATTCAGCAAAATTATAATTAACCCCTACTTCAAAATCTCTGTATACTTTTCTAGACAAACCTAGACCAAAACCAAGAGATTCAATCTCAACTTTAGTATTTGTGTACAATTGAAAAGCTCTAAAATTTCCAGTTGAAAGCGCGTGTACCGATTGAAACCCTGGATCTGTAGCGCTAGGAGTTCCACTTGGCGCATCTTGAGTAGTACCATATAAAGGTGCAACTACATTAAGATTTCCAATAAAGTCATTGTAAATATTATAATACCCATTAACATCTACTGAAAAGCCTGATATAAATGAACGATAACCTAGTTCAAAAGCTTTCACTTTTTCTGGCTTAACATAATCAATATTAGTCTTTTCCAACAATGCAGGATTTCCAGCTGCTGAAAACGCTCTCACTGATGATGCTGTATATGAATTATTATAGGCATTTAATCCTGTGATTGTAACACTTGAACCACCAGCAAAAGCTTGACCCGTAACTGTCGCAACCGGCAGCACTTCGCTATATCTCGTCAAGTTATCCGGAGCTGATCCTAATAAAATTGCACTACCTACGTTAAAACCAATGTACTGATCTTGAGTAGATGGATTTCTAAAGCCCGTTTGAAATGATGCTCTAAAATTATGTCTTCTGCTTTCACCACCTGAATATACTAAAGATACTCTTGGAGAAACATTCCCGTCAAAATTCTGTGCTTTATCATAACGCATAGAACCTGTGAATTTCAATCTGTCGTCAATGAACTTCCTTGTTAACTGCGTATAAACTCCATATTCATTGTACAAAATAGGTCCATCTTTATCTGTATATATTCTACCATGAGAATTCAATTGATATTCTCTATAAGAACCTCCAACTTGAATTTCAGCAAATTTAATTAGATCTTTAAAGTTATAATTTGCATCTGAATGGTAGATCTTAGAATTGTCAACCAATTTTGACCCTGAAAGCACGCTTGCTTCATTAGTTACTTGATTAAAAGCTGATTTAAATCCAGCACTACCAGGCAATAACCTACCTGTATCTGCTACATTTCTCGCTGCAATATGTGCGTTTTCAGGTGTTGCCCCATTCAAAGTAGCACCAGCATACGTTGCTGCATACTGACCAAACCAGGTTTTGTCATCTTTCCACACCCTATTAATATTAATACCAGTAAAAAGCATATCATAAGAGTTTCCACCATCTTCTGTAGTAGTATATCCTCTCACGAAAAAGTTTTTCCCTTTAATCTCTAATTTATGTTGTTGCATAAAAAAGTTATTCAAGTAATACCTATTTGCACCTTGATAAACTGCATTACCATACCCAAACTTACTTTGCCAAATAACCTCAAGATCATTTGCAAAAGGCTTGTAATGAACAGAGAAGTCAATCTTAGTATTACTAGCTTTATTATCCGTTAAATCAGTTTCGTTATATCCTGTTCTACTTACATTATAGTTAGGAAGGATATTATTAAAAGCTGCATATTGAGCCTGAGTAATAGCTCCCGCACCCAAAAGTCCAGCAGCAACTCCTTTTATATTTGTAGTAACTTCATCACCATAAACATTGACACCATCATAATTCACATGATTTCTATCTCTTCCAGCAACGGTCTTATCATCATAATTTGTAGCATACCAGTCCGTACCGCGCATGTATGTAAAGTTAGCTTTTGCAGCTAGCTTTGGACTAAATGCATGTGCCATTCTAATTCCGTAATCAACATAGTCGTTTGAACCAGCTGCTTTTTGGCTTGTTTGTCCAAATTTTGCGTAAGCAGTAATTCCTGGACTTGTAAATGGGCTCTTGCTATTCATGAACAAAATACCATTAAATGCATTTGCCCCGTATAAAGCAGAAGATGCTCCTGGAAGCAACTCAACACTTTGAACGTCTATTTCTGACACCCCAATCATATTCCCAAGAACAAAGTTCAACAAAGGAGAAGAGTTATCCATTCCGTCAACCAACTGCATGAAACGCGTATTTGCAACAGTTGCAAAACCACGAGTGTTGATAGACTTGAACGACAAACTACTTGTATTCATCTGTACTTCTTTCAAATTTTCCAATCCGTCATAAAAAGTAGCAGATGCTGACTTTTTAATATCAGCAATTCCCATTCTTTCGATCGTAACCGGAGACTCTAAAACTCTTTCAGGAGTTCTTGAAGCTGACACCACAATCTCATTAAGTAAGTTCGCCTCATCTTTTAAAGTGACATTTACCTTTTGGTTTTTTGTCGTAATAGTAACCTTAGTCGAAATAAACCCAACACTTGAAATCTCAATCACATAAGGCAATTGACTCGAGGACGTTAAAGTAAATTTCCCTTCACCGTCAGTAACCGTGCCGGCGTCATCTCCAACGATTTTAATGTTAGCTCCAATAACTGATTGAGCATCACTGTCAGTAACGGTACCTGAAATCGAATTTTGAGCAAAACTTAAGCTGCAAAAAAACAATGACAATAAAAGTAAATACATTTTCATTTGGTTGAATTTTATTGATTTAGATGACCAAAGTACAATTATTTTTAATATTAATAAAAAAACGTTAAAAATTTTCCATTATTGTTAGCTTTTTAAAGCGGTTTTAACATTTCCGACATTGCTATTTTATCAATTAAAATTAAAATTTTAGTTCAAATTCATTAAAATACTATGCATACATATAAAATTTGTTAAAAAAATGCATTTATCATAAAAATTGAGCTTTTTAAATATTTTAAACAAAAAAAAAGCAAGATTTACATCTTGCTTTTTTTTGTATGAATTTATTGAATTTCTTATTCCACCGTTACTGATTTCGCCAAATTTCTCGGCTGATCCACATTACATTCTCTCATTACCGCTATATGGTATGATAAAAGTTGCAATGGTATTGTTGTAATCAATGGAGACAACGCATCTGAAGTTTCGGGGATTTCAATAACATAATCTGCTAATTCCCTAACCTGAGTATCGCCCTTAGTCACTACAGCAATAATTCTTCCACTTCTCGACTTAATTTCCTGTATATTACTTACAATCTTATCATAATGACCTTGTTTTGGAGCAATAACAACTACCGGCATCTGCTCATCAATCAAAGCAATTGGACCATGTTTCATTTCTGCAGCAGGATAACCTTCAGCATGGATATAGGATATCTCTTTAAGCTTTAAAGCTCCTTCTAGTGCAACTGGAAAATTATAACCACGTCCTAAATACAAGCAATTAGGGGCATCTTTAAAAGTAGCCGCAATTTCTTTGGCACGATCGTTAGTTTCCAAAGCTTCTCTTACTTTCTCAGGTATTAACTCTAATTCTTGCAAATACATATGAAAATCAGAAAGAGACAATGTCCCTTTGGCTTTAGCCAAACGCAAAGCGATCATGGTCAATACAGTAATTTGAGTCGTAAAAGCTTTAGTAGATGCAACACCTATTTCTGGCCCAGCATGTGTATAAGCACCTGCATGAGTTTCTCTCGATATAGAAGAGCCTACCACATTACAAACTCCAAAAACAAAAGCTCCATTCTCTTTCGCTAATTTAATAGCAGCCATTGTATCAGCCGTTTCTCCAGATTGAGATATAGCAATTACTACATCATTACTGTTTATTATTGGGTTTCTGTATCTAAATTCTGAAGCGTATTCCACTTCTACAGATATTCTTGCAAATTCTTCAAAAATATACTCAGCAACTAATCCTGCGTGCCACGATGTACCACAAGCAACAATAATAATTCTATCTGCGTTTAAGAACTTTTCTAAATTGTCCTCTACTCCAGCCATTTGAATTATCCCTTCATTAGCATGAAGTCTTCCTCTATAGGTATCCTTTATTACGTCAGGTTGCTCGTATATCTCTTTTAACATAAAATGATCATAACCTCCTTTTTCAATTTGCTCCAAATTCATTTGAAGTTCTTGAATATAAGGATCAACCAAAGAATCATCTTTGATTTTTCTTACTTTCATCTTTTTCTCTAATCTAATAACAGCCATTTCACCGTCTTCTAAATACACCGCATTTGAAGTGTATTCTATAAACGGAGAAGCATCTGAAGCAATAAAATATTCTCCTTCTCCAATACCAATTGCCAACGGACTACCTAAGCGCGCCGCTACAATTTCATTTGGGTTTTTTTTATCAAAAACAGCAATCGCGTAAGCACCCACCACTTGGTTAAGAGCAATTTGAACTGCTTTTCCTAACTTAATATTTTCATTCTTTTGAACTTCTTCAATAAGATTCACAAGTACTTCAGTATCTGTATCAGAATGAAAAACATAACCCCTCTTAATTAACTCTACTTTTAAAGGAGCGTAATTTTCAATAATTCCATTGTGAATTATTACTAAATCCCCAGAATTAGAAAGGTGAGGATGTGAATTTACATCATTAGGAACACCATGTGTTGCCCAACGCGTATGTCCAATACCTATTGTTCCATTAGTCGTGATTTCTTTTGAAGCTCGTTCTTCAAGATCCACAACCTTTCCTTTTGTCTTACATAATTTAATGGCATCACCATCATATATCATAACACCGGCACTATCATACCCTCTGTACTCAAGTCTTTTTAACCCTTTTATTACTATAGGATAAGCTTCTCTATGACCAATATATCCAACAATTCCACACATACTTTATTTAATTAGGTTTTGTATAATAAATTTCAAGTTTCAATCTTTTGTCATCAGCAACCGCTGCAGTACTACCGTAAAAAACCGTACCTAACGGACTCATAACAGAAGCTTTGGGGAATTGTGAAATAACACCGCTTGTACTTCTTAACTTAGATGAAGTTATGGTATTTATATCTTCTGTGATTACTACGCCTAATTTTACATTAGTAGAATCAGCATTTTTAATTAAGTTCCTAATATGATTTGTAATTCTTACTTTATAGGTGTTGTCTTCTGTTTTAACAGTATTTAAAAGACCCCCAAAAACAATTTTTCCGTTTTTTTCATTTGTTCCAGCACTTCCATCATTATAATAATCTACAATTGGACGATTATTATTTAAATCATAAAGATAAATACGGTTAGGCTTAGATGCAGTTCCTAAAGCAGTTGCATCCACATGAAAAACAAGACTAGCTTCATTTATCAACCATCCGCTTTCTCTAATTGTCTTTAATTCAGTTGTATTAAAAAGCTCTAAAATTGCCATAGAACCTTCACCACCTTTTAGATATAATTTTGAATCTCCAACAGTTGTATTGATGTTTGCTGCATTTGTCGCATTAGCATAAGAAGTATTGGTATTACTTTGATCTAATAAACTAACCGTGTTTCCCGTAAGGTTAAGCACAATCGACTTATCAATTCTCGTAGCATCAGTATCAGATGTGTTTTCTTTGTACTTAATAGTGATCTTACCCTTTTTAAAGTCTAAAGAAGCCATATTAGAAGCACTACTTCCAGATTTTTCAACTTTAAAGTACAATCCTCTAAAGTAATCTTT
Organism: uncultured Flavobacterium sp.; assembly: GCF_963974175.1. GTDB lineage: Bacteria > Bacteroidota > Bacteroidia > Flavobacteriales > Flavobacteriaceae > Flavobacterium. Next base: position 517,145 of record NZ_CAXBBR010000002.1, on the reverse strand, counting down.
AAAAATATCATTAGTAGCCAACTTACCTGAAGCTGAAGCATCAATTATTTTAGTTTTAAAATAACTCATATTCAAATCCAAACGCATTCCAGGAGCAACACGAGTAATTACATCTTTTCCATCTGTAGTTACTGTAGTTTTATATTGCGCATTACTAAAGAAAAAAGCATCATTCTGAGTTGCATCCGAAGAATTATTCAAACGACTACCAATCTTAGCATTATTAAAATCTGAATTTTGATTTGTATAATATTTTTGAGCTTCCTGAAAACTGGCAGCAGGATCAAGATCCCTCATAAAATACCCAGACTCATAAACACTCAACATAATTTTAGCATCTGAAGGACCTTGAATTGAATCCAACTTATACGTCCCATCTCCATTAGCATCCGTAGATACTAAGGTACTGAAATATGGAACCGTTAAAACAACACTTTCAATTACCGGATTAATACCGATCGTTGGATTAGCAGACTCTAAAACTATTTGTGTTGCAAAATTTGCTGTGGTTGTCCCAAAAGCAGAATTGTCATAAATTCCTAATGAATTTACGCTAAGATTATTTGATTGTATGGGCCCTACTTTTTGATTATAAGACACGACACTTGATGTGTATTTTACAAAATCAAAATGATTGTCCCCTATCAGACCATCTCCAATTGAATTATAGTCTTTATCACAAGAATAAAGAAAAACAACACACGCAACTAATAGAATTTTCTTAAAAAAAGAATTATTGTACATATTCGATAATAAAAGTTTAAATTGATAGAACCTCGTCTTTATAAAAATTGGTATACGCTTCCGCGAATTCATCTTTAGGGACGAAAGGTAAAAAAGGTTTTCCTGAAGATTCTATAAATTTTGTTAAACTTGGAGACAGACCCTCCGAAGCAATAATAACAGCATCAGAATGCTTAATTGTTGCTTTGATAATACTCTCATAATCTGGATTTTCTAAATCAGCAATCGCATCTAAAGGAACCCCGTCAAGCTTTATTTTATTAATCATTTCAGCATCTAAAATTCCTTCAAACGACTGACTGTACACCGATGTAACAATTTTCGTATCGGAAAACAACGCTTCATTTTTATAATAATGCTTCATGTAGATTGGCAACATTGCCGCCATCCAGCCATGAACATGAATGATATCTGGAACCCAATTCAGTTTTTTAACTGTCTCAACTACTCCTTTTGCAAAGAAAATAGCACGCTCATCATTGTCAGCATACATTACTCCTTCTTCATCAGCAAATGTCGCTTTCCTTTTAAAGTATTCATCATTGTCAATAAAATACACTTGTATCCTCTCTTTAGGTATGCTAGCCACCTTAATTATCAAAGGCATATCCAAGTCATTCACAACTAAATTCATCCCTGAAAGCCTAATTACCTCATGTAACTGGTGTCTTCTCTCATTAATATTCCCATATCTCGGCATAAAAATTCTGATTTGCCCACCTTGATCATTAATCATCTTTGGTACGTCATATGACATTAAAGACACCTCATTCTCAGCCAGGTAAGGCACCACTTCAGATGATACATATAATATCCTCTTATCTTTCATATTGTAATTTGCTAAATTTATTGGTAATAAAAACCATGCAAAATTACAAAAATTTATGCAGTTATTAACTAATATATTATGTTTGCACTAAATTTAAACAAAATACCCATGCCTATTTTCTATGGAAAAGCAGCTTTGATAGACTATTTGAAATCTATTAAGACTCAAAATTCTACAATTGGTTTCGTTCCCACAATGGGTGCATTACATCAAGGACACCTTTCCTTAATGCAACAGTCACTAGCAGAAAACGACACTACTGTGGTTAGTATTTTTGTAAATCCAACGCAGTTTAACAATCCTGAGGACTTATCAAAATACCCAAGAACATTAGAAGCAGATATAGAAAAAATAAGCGGATTAAGCACTGATATCATTTTATATGCTCCAGCAGTAGATGATATTTACGAAGGAAAAGTACTGTCCCAGGCTTTCGATTTTGATGGATTAGAAAATCAAATGGAAGGAAAATTCAGACCAGGTCACTTTGACGGAGTAGGAACGATCGTAAAACGTCTTTTCGAAATTGTAACCCCTACAAATGCTTATTTTGGAGAAAAAGATTTCCAACAATTGCAAATTGTAAAAAAAATGGTATCGAAAAGTAAGCTGAAGGTCAATGTAATTGGATGCGATATTTACAGAGAATCCAATGGTCTCGCCATGAGCTCTAGAAATGAGCGATTGACAGAGCAAGAGCGATCAGACGCATCTTTAATTTTTACAACTTTAAATCTCGCAAAAGAAAAATTCAAAACAAATAGCGCCACGGACGTAACAAAATGGGTAGAAAAATCATTCGACCAACACCCTTCTTTTGACCTAGAGTATTTTCAAATCGCAGATGAAACAACACTTACACCTTGTTTAAGAAAAAGCGACAGTAAAAACTACCGCGCTTTCATAGCAGTTACCATCAATAACATAAGATTGATTGACACCATTTCATTAAATTAATTTACTTTTGTAGCATGCAAATTCAAGTATTAAAATCAAAAATTCATCGGGTAAAAGTAACCGGAGCCGATTTAAACTATATCGGTAGTATTACTATAGATGAAAACCTGTTAGACGCCTCAAATATTATTGAAGGTGAAAAAGTTTCTATTGTAAACATCAACAACGGAGAACGTTTTGAAACCTACGCCATAAAAGGAGAGCGTAATTCAGGTGAAATAACTCTAAATGGTCCAGCCGCAAGAAAAGTCCAAAAAGATGATATTATCATTATTATCTCCTACGCTACCTTAGAGTTTGAAGAAGCAAAAACGTTCAAGCCTTGGATTATTTTTCCAAATGAAAACGACAACTCTTTGACTTAAGCCATTTAAAATCAATTCCTCTCTTCAATTTACCGCTGTATTTTGAAGACCATTACTATTGTATATTCATGCTGAAAATACCCTTTCAGCATGAAACTATTTTACAGATTCTATTTTTTTATTAAAGTAATTAAAGTCTTATATTGCTACTCCATTTAGAATAAAATTAATTTTTTTAAACACCTCTAAATCATGAAACAGCTATTCGTATTGCTATTCTTTACTTTTTCTATGTTTTCTCAAAAAACCACAGAATCATTTACCTCAAAAAAGTTAGGAACAACTAGAGAAATAACCGTGGGATTACCTTCTACCTATGAGCTAAATCCAACTAAAAAGTACCCTCTACTAATTTTACTCGATGGCGAATACTTATTCGACCCTTTTTATGGAGCTTTAGATTATGGAACCTATTGGGATGACTTACCAGAAACTATTGTTATTGGAATAAATCAAAGAAATAGCCGAATGGAGGACTGCCGCTTTAACAATGACAACGGCTTACCTTCTGGAAAAGGAGCTGACTTTTTTGAATTTATTGGCGGAGAATTACTACCCTATATTGAAAAAAAATACCGCATTGCTCCGTTTAAAATAATTGCAGGTCACGATACTACCGCCGGTTTTTTGAATTTTTTCCTTTACAAAGACAATCCTCTTTTTGATGCCTATATCTCATTAAGTCCCGAGTTTGCCCCAGAAATGGAATCTCGAATTCCGGAAAAAATTGCGCAAGCAAAAAAAGCCATATTCTACTATCAATCATCAGCTGATGGCGATATTAGACAACTTCGCGAGCCGATAAAAAATTTAGATGCAAACCTAAAAACCATTGCTAATTCAAATATTGATTATAAATATGATGAGTTTCAAAATGCTTCTCATTACTCTTTGGTTCTTTACTCGATTCCCAGCGCCTTGTATCAAATTTTCGACTCCTACAAACCCATTTCTTCATCTGAATTTACAGAAAAAATAGTGACCCTTCAAAGTGGATATGTTGATTATCTGACAAATAAATATGATTTAATCTCAAATAAATTAGGACTAAAGATTCCGGTCAGACTAAATGACTTTAAAGCAATTGAAGCTGCTATTTTAAAAAACAACGCTTATAATGAACTAGATAAATTAGCTGAAATTGCCGATAAAAACTACCCAAAATCAATGTTAGCCTCCTATCAATTGGGCTTAATGTATGAGAAAATGGGTGATGCAAAAAGAGCAGCTAATAAATACCAACAAGCATCTCAACTAGAAGAGATTGGCAACTTAACAAAAGACATGATGTTTGATAAATATGACAGCATGAAAAGTTTAACACAAAAAAAATAATGTCAAAAGTAAAAACTTCTTTTTTCTGTCAGAATTGTGGCGCCCAATACGCAAAATGGCAAGGGCAGTGTAACTCCTGCAAAGAATGGAATACCATAGCCGAGGAAATTATCCAAAAACAAGAAAAAGTAGCCTGGAAAAGTGAAACAACCGTAACAAGTAAAGCACCCAAGCCTTTAAAAATAAATGAAATCAATTCTACACAGGAAATCCGCATGGACACTACTGACTCGGAATTAAACAGAGTACTTGGAGGCGGTATCGTTCCTGGATCCCTAATATTATTAGGCGGTGAACCCGGAATAGGAAAAAGTACATTGTTGCTTCAAATTTCACTAAAATTACCCTACAAAACTTTATATGTTTCTGGCGAAGAAAGCCAAAAGCAAATAAAAATGAGAGCCGAAAGAATTACTACATCGAGTGACAACTGTTATATCCTTACCGAAACAAAAACGCAAAATATCTTTAAGCAAATTGAAGCTATTGCCCCCGAAATCGTAATCATTGATTCGATTCAAACATTGCACACCGACTACATTGAATCTACGGCCGGAAGTATTTCTCAAATACGCGAAACAACAGCTGAACTAATCAAGTTTGCCAAAGAAACCAACATTCCCGTTATATTGATTGGCCATATTACCAAAGACGGAAACATTGCTGGACCAAAAATATTGGAGCACATGGTTGATACTGTTTTGCAATTTGAAGGAGATCGCAACCACGTCTACCGTATTTTACGATCACTAAAAAATCGTTTTGGTTCGACTGCTGAAATTGGAATTTATGAAATGCTGGGAAGCGGACTACGCGAAGTCTCAAATCCATCCGAAATATTAATTTCGCATAAAGACGAAGAACTCTCCGGTACAGCGATTGCCTCTACCTTAGAAGGCATGCGACCATTGATGATTGAAATACAATCATTAGTTAGCACTGCAGTTTATGGGACACCGCAGCGAAGCACAACGGGCTACAATGCCAAGAGACTGAATATGATTTTGGCCGTTCTGGAAAAAAGAGCTGGTTTCCGCTTAGGAGCCAAAGACGTTTTTCTAAACATCACCGGCGGAATTAGCGTAGATGACCCAGCTATTGATTTAGCGGTCGTAGCGGCCATTTTATCCTCTAATGAAGACATTCCGGTGAACAAAGATTTTTGTTTTGCTGGAGAAGTTGGTCTATCAGGAGAAATTCGTCCTGTGAACCGCGTTGATCAACGCATTCAAGAAGCCGAAAAACTGGGATTCTCCACTATTTTCGTATCCAAATACAATAAAATTACATTAAAAAATACCGGAATAAAAATTCAACTTGTAGCAAAAATAGAAGATGTAGCCAGTATGCTTTTTGGATAAAAATCAATTAAAATTTCAAACCAGAAATAAAACAAAGCTACATCATCGCACATTATTCATATTGATCTTTAGTTATTTACATGTTAATTTTTATGCTATCGCTAATTTATTTCGTATTTTTATAAAACGAATCTTTTTTCCCTTTTAAAGGCTACTATGGTGTTGACTTTTGATAAATCATTGATTCGAAACTATCAATCTAAAAGCAATTTTAGACTACGCATTTAATATCACTTTCCTATTAAAATTAGAACTGTCTACTATAATTAATAACATTATTAAACGTATAAAAGATGAAAAAGCAAACAGGTATTTGGATTGACTCAACAAAAGCAATCATTGTAACTCTCGAAGATGGAAAAGAAGCAGTTAGTGAAATTCAATCTGATCTTGAGAATAGAGTATATCATGATAAAGAAGGTGACAAAGGAAGCTTTTTTGGCGGTCAACATATTGACTCTCAAAAATCCTTTGATGAAAGAAAGAAGCATCAAATTAACAGCTATTTCAAAGACATTATATCCACTGTTAATGAATCTGATGAACTTTACATTTTTGGACCTGCAGAAACAAAAACAAAACTTCAACAAAAAATCAACGGTGAAAAATCGACTATTGCTAGTAAGCTAAAGTCAGTTGAAACGGCGGATAGTATGACCTCTAACCAGATCATTGCCAAAGTAAAAAAATTCTACAATCAAAAATAACGTCATTTACCCCTTAGATTTGGCATTATTTAAATCATAAAACATCCTACTATAAAACTACAATACACAATTATTGTAGTTTTTTTTATGACCGAAATAAAAAATTATCTCCTATCCCATAATTATTCCACTTTAAAAAAGAGATTAGCATATATTCTTTTAAATTTGTTTCTCAATCGATTCTTAAAATAGCCTACAATTTATGAAAACCGGAAAACAGAAGATAATTTTACTCCTGAAAGTGTTTGTGGTATTCCTATTCCTAATCGCTATCGGTTTTTTTGTTTTTAGAGATTCTATTTTACAGCAAGCAATTGAAAAAACTTCGACTAAAATCGAGCAAAAGTACAATAGCAATTTATCTATAAAAAAAGCCTCATTTGACGGATTTTCAGGTATTAGCCTTACTGAAATTACCTTAGTCCCTAAAAACGTAGATACACTATTTAGCATCCAAAAAATGAAAACCAGTATTAATTTCTGGCATTTGCTATTAGGAGATGTGCAACTGGGCACTTTGGAAATTAAAAATGGAATGGTACAACTTGTACAGAAAGGAACTGTGAAAAATTTCGCCGCATTTCTCAAAAAAGACAATGCAGAATCAAATACCAACGAAAAAAGAGATTATGCAGCTTTTGCTTACCGAATTATTTCGAAAGCGTTAAACTTAGTCCCAACGGATATGAGCGTCGAAAACCTGAAATTTAAACTAGATGATAATGGTAAAAAAGCAACTATCGATATTAAAAAATTGGTCCTTTTTGATAAGGAGCTCGAAACTTCCATAGATGTCCAAACTAATACCTTTGCTCAGCGTTGGAAAATTAGCGGTTTTGCCGACCCAAGAAATAAAAAAGCAGATATTAGAATCTTCAACAAAGACACCGGTGCTATAAAAGTTCCGTATTTTGACGAAAGGTATAACCTAAAGTCTAGTTTTGATTCGATTCGGTTAAACATCCAAAATATCGATAAAAGTGGCGGCGAATTGCATATTGATGGTTTCACTTCGATCACCAACTTTAGGATAAACCACCCTAAAATAGCCAGTAAAGATGTTGTAATCAAAAATGCACGGTTTGACTATCGTTTCTTGCTGGGCTCTAATTTTATATCAGTCGACAGCAGTTCCACGGTGCAATTCAATCAGGTTAAATTCCGCCCATACATGTCTTATAATACGGAAGCCGACACCATTTACAAACTCAAAGTGGTTATTCCTAAAATGAAAGCCCAGGATTTTATATCCTCTCTCCCTGATGGCTTGTTTACTAATTTTCAAGGGATGCAGGCCGAGGGAACCTTTGATTACAAACTGGATTTTAAATTCAATCAAAACAAACCAGACCAACTAGTTTTTGACAGCAATTTGAAAAAGGAAAAATTAAAAATAACGAAATACGGAGAAGCAAATCTCACCAAACTGAACGGGGAGTTCGTCTACAGAGCAATTATAAAAGATGTACTGCAACGACCGATTTTAGTAGGCGCATCTAATCCAAATTACACACCGACAGACCAAATATCATCTTACTTAAGAAAATGTGTTTTAACAACCGAAGACCCTTCTTTTTTCTCCCATCATGGATTTATAAATGAAGCGTTCAAACAGTCTATTGTCAAAAACATAAAAACCAAAAAATTCTCTCGTGGTGCTAGCACGATTAGCATGCAATTGATAAAAAATGTTTTCCTTACCCGCGAAAAAACGGTGTCTCGAAAACTGGAGGAAATCTTGTTGGTTTACATTTTGGAAAACAACCGCATCGTCAGCAAAGAACGCATGCTTGAAGTATATTTTAATATTATTGAATGGGGACCCAATGTATATGGAATAGGTGAAGCAAGTCGTTTCTACTTCCAGAAAAATCCTTCCGAATTAACCTTCAACGAATGCTTATTTCTGGCTCGAATCATACCAAGCCCCAAAAAATTTATGTATCAGTTTAATGATCAAGGCAAACTAAGAGATTTTGCTACTAAACAGGAATCCTTTTTAACGAACATAATGACTAGAAGAGGGCTACTGAGCATTGACGATACGATTTACAAATCGCAGCCCCTACTTATCTCAGGAGCAGCAAAATCTTATCTTCAATTAAAAGTACAAGATTCCATACCGATTGACTCGCTGTCAGTTAATGAAGAGTTTGAATTTTAAAATTCAAAAAACTTTAAAAGCAAAAACCCAATAAGTGTTGTCACCTATTGGGTTTTTATAATGATTACTTCATTACGCCTCACTACGGAGCCGGATCAGGAATTATAGCCTGTACTTCATCAATTGCTTTCAATATTTCATCAGACAATGAGACTTGAATAGTATCTATATTTTCTTTCAATTGCTCCATTGTTGTAGCTCCAATAATCGTACTAGTTACAAAAGGCTGCTGTTCGATAAAAGCCAGTGACAATTCCGTTAAGCTTAGCCCATTTTTTCGAGCAATCTCCTGATAGAGCTTTGTTGCTTCGGTACATTGGACGCTATTGTACCTTGAATATTGAGGAAACAAATTAATCCTTGCTTTAGGATGTTTTTCTCCCGTTAGGAATTTTCCAGACAGCACTCCAAAAGCCATAGGAGAATAAGCTAGCAATCCCACGTTCTCTCGATAGCCAATTTCGGCTGACCCAGTTTCATAAAGCCTATTCAATAATGAATAAGGATTTTGAACTGTTTTTATCCTCGGCAAATTATGGTGTTTACTTTCTTCCAGAAAACGCATGATTCCCCATGGCGTTTCGTTAGATAGTCCGATGTGCTTAATTTTACCTTCCTTTATAAAGTCTCCTAATGTATCTAAAACGGCGTGAATATTTTCTTCCCAAGCATCATCTTCTTGCACCTTAAACCCTCTTTGACCGAAAAAATTTGTTTTACGTTCTGGCCAATGCAATTGATACAAATCAATATAGTCTGTTTGAAGACGCTGTAAACTGTTGTCTAACGCATATTTTATACTTGCAGGTGAGAAGTCAGTGGTATCGCGCATATAAGCAAAATTAGGGTTAGGACCTCCAATTTTTGATGCCAAAACAACTTCTTCCCTTCTTCCTGTTTTTTTAAACCAGGTTCCAAGAATTCTTTCCGTACTACCATAGGTTTCCTCACGCGCCGGAACAGAATACATCTCAGCTGTATCAAAAAAGTTAACTCCGTGTTCAAGCGCATAGTCCATTTGCTCATGTCCCTCTGCTTCTGTATTTTGCTCACCAAAAGTCATGGTACCTAGGCATATTTTGCTAACTTTTATTTCAGTATTGGGTAGGGTTGTATATTTCATATATTACATTAAAAGTTTTAAAAAAATCAAAAGCGTGTAGCTACAAATGTACCTTTTATTGACAGTTCATAGTAGACCGTTAACAGATTTTTTAGAAACGTTCACTATATTAAACACAAAAAGGTTCAGCTTCTTACGGCTGAACCTTTTAAATTTAAAACTATACTATTTAGTTTATTTCATTCAACATTTCTGCGATTTCATCTAATCTTGGCGTTAAGATAATCTCAATTCTTCTGTTTTTTGCTTTTCCTTCTGCTGATGCATTACTAGCTAATGGCGAAAATTCTCCGCGTCCTGCAGCCGTTAAGTTTTGCTTATTAATATTTTTGTTTTCGCTTAAAATTGCAACTATAGCAGTGGCTCTTTTAGTAGATAAATCCCAGTTATCAGCTATAGGACCTGATGCACTAAAACGATCATCATCCGTATGTCCTTCGATTAAAACTGAAATATCAGGGTTGTCTCCCAATACTTTCCCTAGTTCTACAACTGCTTTCTTTCCTTCCGAACCTACAGCCCAACTACCAGAATTGAATAATAATTTATTTTCCATAGAAACGTATACTTTACCGTTTTTTTGTTCCACGGTCAAGCCTTTCCCTTCAAAGCTATTCAATGCATTTGAAAGTGTTTCTTTTAATTTTTTCATGGTTGCCTCTTTAGCAGCAATCAATGATTCCAATTCTTGCAACCTTTGAGCACTTTTACTTAATCGCTCTTGTTCAATTGCCAAAGCTTTTCCTTTAGCGTCTAATTGAGAAAGTAAATCACGATTCTTGCTCATATTACTTTGCAATGCCTCGTTGCTATTTTTCTCCAATGCTTTGTAAGACTCTTGCATCACTTCCATTTTATTGCTCAAAGCACCATAATCAGCCAGCCATTTGTCGCGTTCTGATTTCACTTTGCTTAGCTCTGTGTTCAAAGCATCTCGATCCAGCTCTAGTTGATTTTTTCCTTGTAAAAGAGCTGAGTTTTCATCAGATAAAGTTCTGTTTTCTTTCTTTAAATCGGTGAACTTATTCTCTAAATCATTGTAGATTTTCTTGGAAACGCAAGAAGTTGAAAGCGCTACAATTAACAATCCTAGTGAAATTCTTTTTATCATTTTTTATACTTTAAAATTATGTTGCATTTTATTATAAGTCTACTCTATCTCTACTAAAACGGGACAATGGTCAGAATGTTTTGCTTCGGGTAAAATAAGAGCTCTTTTTATTCTTTCTTTTAAAGGTTCACTTACTAAACAATAGTCGATTCGCCATCCTTTGTTATTGAGTCTAGCAGTAGGAACTCTCATCGTCCACCAGGTATAATTGTCTGGTTCTTTGTTTAAAAAACGAAAACTATCGATAAACCCATTATTCAAAAATGCATCAAGCCAAGCTCTTTCTTCCGGTAAAAAACCAGATACTTTTTTATTTCGAATGGGATCATGTATGTCTATGGCTTCGTGACATATGTTATAATCACCGCAAATCACAAGATTAGGAATCTCTTTCTTTAAATCTGTAATGTAATTCTGGAAATCATCCATAAACATAAATTTATGATCTAATCTTTCACTATTTGTCCCTGAGGGCAGATACAAACTCATCACTGACAACTCATCAAAGTCCACTCTGATATTCCTTCCTTCGAAATCCATATGCTCAATTCCCGTCCCAAAAACGACATTGTTCGGCTTTATTTTTGATAAAATAGCAACTCCGCTATATCCTTTTTTTGTAGCTGGAAACCAATAATGATAAGGATATCCCGCTAATTCAAAATCCAATAATGGAAGTTGTTCCGGCGACGCCTTAATTTCTTGAAGACAAACCACATCAGGATTTGCCTGTTGTAACCAGTCAATGAATCCTTTAGAAATTGCAGAACGAATTCCGTTAACATTATAAGATATAATCTTCATTTTGATATAATTTTGAATTTCAAAAGTAATGAAAATACACATGAAACAGTAGAAAAAACCAGAAAATACAATCCTGAAATAACCTAATAATAGACTTTTTGTTTATCTTTGTTTTTCGCTCAAAAAACAATACGTAAATGGGTTTAGTTACCGCAAAAGAGGTTGCAAAAGCAATAAATGCTGAAAAATATGGAATTCTGGGAACTTTTTCCGGCTGGCTTTTAATGAAAGCATTAAAAATATCTAAGCTTAATGAATTTTATGACGGTAATAAACATTTAAAAGATGTTGATTTCTTAAATGCCATATTAGACGACTTACAAATAAAATTTGAAATCCCCGAAGAGGATTTTAAAAGACTACCAAAAGAAGGTGCTTACATAACCATTTCTAATCATCCTTTAGGTGGTATAGATGGTGTTTTGTTATTGAAATTAATGCTCGAGAGAGAACCAAATTTCAAAATAATTGCAAACTTCTTATTGCATAGAATTGAGCCTCTCAAAAAATACATCATGCCTGTCAATCCTTTTGAAAATCATAAGGATGCTAAATCAAGCGTAATAGGGATCAAGGAAACTTTACGTCACTTGAGTGATGGAAAACCGCTTGGAATGTTTCCAGCAGGAGAAGTTTCTAGTTACAAAGACGGAAAACTTATGGTTGACAAACCATGGGAAGAAGGAGCAATTAAAGTAATCCGTAAAGCGCAAGTTCCCGTTGTTCCTATTTACTTTCACGCTAAAAACAGTTGGTTATTTTACTTCCTTTCTAAAATTAGCGGGACCTTTCGTACTGCAAAATTACCCTCAGAAGTTTTTAGCCAGAAGCATCGTGTTATAAAAGTGAGAATTGGAAAACCTATATCTGTCGCTGAACAAAACGAATACAAAACTATCGACGCCTATTCGGAATTCTTGAGAAAGAAAACCTATATGCTCGCTAATCCATATGAGAAAGAAAGTAAATTACTGATTCCTCCAACTTTAAAAATTCCTAAAAGCCCCAAAGAAATCGCAACTCCCGCCAATGGCGAAAAAATGATTGCAGAAGTCGATGCTTTAAGAAACACAGATTGCAGACTTTTACACAGCAAAAACTATGAAGTCTTTTTTGCTGAAGCCAATAAAATTCCAAATATTCTACATGAAATAGGTCGCTTGCGTGAAATCACATTTAGGGAAGTGGGCGAAGGAACGAATGAGTCTATTGATTTGGACAAATTTGACCAATACTACCACCATCTTTTTTTATGGGATGAGGATGCAAAAAAAATCGCGGGAGCTTATAGAATGGGTTTAGGCTCAGAAATCTACCCTAAATATGGCATCGAAGGTTTCTACTTGAATGAGCTTTTTCGTTTTGAACCAGAATTACATGACATGATGTACAAGTCTATCGAAATGGGTAGAGCATTCATCATCAAGGAATACCAGCAAAAACCAATGCCCCTTTTCTTACTATGGAAAGGAATCATTCATACGACTTTGCGTTTTCCGGAACACAAATTTCTTCTTGGCGGTGTAAGTATCAGTAATCAATTCTCTGATTTTTCAAAATCGTTGATGATTGAGTTCATGAAATCAAATTATTACGATCCCTACATAGCGCAGTATATCCACCCTAAGAAAGCCTATAAGGTAAAACTGAAAGATGCTGATAAAGATTTTATCTTTAATGAAACAGAAGCTGATTTAAATAAATTCGACAAAATTATCGATGAGTTGGAACCAGGTGTTTTACGTTTACCGGTTTTAATCAAAAAATACATCAAACAAAATGCAAAAGTGGTTGCCTTTAATGTTGATCCATTGTTCAACAATGCTGTTGATGGATTGATGTACATAAGGATTGCAGATATTCCAGAAAGCACAATGAAACCTGTTATGGAAGAATTTCAGGCAGAACTGGAAAGAAAATTAGCCGAAAAAGAGGATTAAAGTTTTCTTTCGATAATAAAACCAAAAAGTCTCGACAATGTCGAGACTTTTTTATGTTTAAAACCATCCTTTTTTATTAACCTGATAGGTTTGATAAAATTCCTGGTCTGACTTTGTCAAGTAGACTATTCCTTCTATAAGCCCAAGCAAGGCAGTAACTGTACCACAAGTACAAAGGCTAATGGCTAGCCAGATTATTCCTTCTGTCGTATATCCTAAAAGGAATTTATGAATCCCGAATGGCGCCAGAAGAATCGCCAATAAACCGGCAGCTATTTTTTTATTGTCTTCATGAACTGGTTGTGGGCTATTCCACGCTTCATGTTTTGAGTTTTCCATAGTAATTGATTAGTTGATCAACATTTGAAGAATAAATATATTAAAATTTATTTAAAAATGTAATCAATTGGCTCCCAAAGTTCAATTTTGTTTCCTTCAGGGTCCATTATCCAACCAAATTTACCGTAATCATAGCTCTCCATTTCTCCAACAATAGTGACACCTTCCTCTTTCAATTGCAGCAGCAACTCTTCTAAGTTATGTACTCTAAAATTCTGCATAAATTGTTTTTCACTAGGTGCAAAATAAGTCGTGTCCTCTGCAAATGGAGACCATTGCGTAGAACAATTATTACCCTTATTATCTTTCCACCAAAAGGTAGAACCATAGTCGTCTGTTTTTAATCCTAAGTGTTTGCAATACCAAGCAACCAATTCTTTAGAATTTTTTGACTTAAAAAACAATCCACCTATTCCAGTAACTCGTTTTTCATCGACCGCAATTTTATCTTCACCGAAATACTTTACTTTAATCTTATCTACAATAACTTGCGCTAGACGTTCGTGACTCTCGAAAGTCCATCCAGCGACATGCGGTGATAATATCACATTTTTAGCCTCTAATAAATATTGGAATGCTTCAGGAGTTTTATCTTCTTGGAAAAGGGTTTCAAAAGACAATTTTTCATACTCCAATACGTCCAGTCCCGCTCCCAGAACTTGCCCTGCGGCCATTGCAGCCACTAAGTCTGCTGTTACGATATTCTTGCCCCTAGAAGTATTAAAAATCCAGAAAGACTTCGCAAAAGCATTGATAAAACCAGCATCGACCATTTTATTGGTTTCAGGTGTCCATGGAATATGCAAACTCAACACATCTGCCTTCTGCTGTAATTCTTCTAGAGAAACCTGTTTTGCATTGGCATCACCAACATTCTCCAGAATATCATAGCACAATACGTCCACTTCAAAACCGCGAAGTTTTTTAGCAAAGGATTTTCCCATATTACCATAACCTATAATACCAACGGTTTTGCCGTCTAACTCATGACCTCTATTGCTTTCTCTGTTCCAATGTCCTGATCGAATTTCCCTATCTGCTTTATTCAAATTATTGAAAAGTGACAGAATCATTCCTAAAGTATGTTCAGCAACCGCATTTCTATTCCCTTCGGGAGCAGCAATCAGCGTTATATTTTTTGCAATCGCATAGTCGCAATCAATACTTTCAAGGCCGGCGCCTACACGGGCAATAAACTGTAAATTAGTGGCTTTATCCAAAAATATTTTGTCGATTTTGAAACGACTCCGAATTACTATTCCTTGGTATGATTGTATTTTGGCCTCGATTTCCTCTTTCGAAGAAGTAAAATCTTCGTGATTTTCAAAACCCAGTTCTTGCAATTGCCTCATTAAAATGGCATTGTTGCTATCAATATGAAGAATTTTAATATCCATGAAAATGATTTCTAAGTTAGAAATCAAAATTAATGAAAAAAAACACGGTTTATAGTTTTAAGAGCTAAATACATTCGAATTGCGACAAGCTGAAAAACAAAAAAACCATTTCCAAATTATTTAAATTTAGAAATGGTTTTCCACCTAATACTATTCATATTGAATACTATTATCAGTAAGTTCTATTAAAACACCTGGTTCAATTCTTTAAAATGGCGAAACTTTTTCTCCTCCAAATAAAAAATTAGAAATTCTTTCGTAAAAACTGTAAAGTAAATTTTTCATCATAATGTATATTAATTGTTAGTTTTCAATTATACCACTAGATAGAAAAGTAAGAGTAGATTAATAGGGCTATTACAAATTTACATTAAAATACAATTTAAATAAAACACTTAGACTGTTTTTCGATGTATGGTAATATAATCCGACGAACTACATGTTATTACACTTTTGTCTTACAAAGCACAGCAGACATAACAACTTAACAATAAGCACTTTCAAAAATTATTTATTTAAATCTCACACTACAACCTTTTAAAATTAACCTTTTATTTGATTTAAAGAAGTCTTGATTCCTCTAATCAATGAGGAACTAAATCCATGCATTTCCATTTCGTTAAGTCCCGCAATCGTACAGCCTTTAGGAGTCGTCACTCTATCAATTAATTGTTCTGGATGCACTTGTTCTTCCATGAGCATTTCAGCTGCCCCTTTCACAGTTTGTGCCGAAATGGCCAACGCCGTCTTCCAATCAAATCCTATTTCGATACCCGCCTGCATTGATGCTCTAATGTAACGCAAGGCAAAAGCAGTTCCACTCGCAGCCAAAACAGTAGCGGCATCCATTAATTTTTCATCTATAACAGGAGCAGTACCTAAGTCCTGAAACAAAGCAATAACAGCCTGAGCTTGCGATTGATTATTTTCGTTGAATGAAATACAAGTTGCAGACTCTCCAAATTGTGCTGCAATATTAGGCATGATCCTCATAGCCTGGTTTTTGTCTCCTATCTTACTTTGAAGCGCTTCGATTGACAAGCCACTTACTGCAGAAGCAATTGTTTTGTTTGTTATTTTTGGAAGTATATCAGCCAAAACGACATCCACTTGATATGGCTTTATAGTAAGGATAATTACGTCCGCATCTTCAATATTATGTGTATTGTCTGACGAAACAGTTATTCCTGCCTTTTCTAGATAAGCAATACTGGCCGTATTTCTTCTAGTTACAGTAACTTGATTATTTTTCGAAAATTTAGATATTCCTATTGCGATTGAAGTTCCAAGGTTTCCCCCTCCTATTATATGTACTTTCATTTCTACTTTTTTTGTTTTTTTAATCAATAAGTTAGCAATCAGTAACAAGTTGTGATTATACTAAAAATCAGAACTCTGAAATTAAAAGCCTAAAATAATTCTTGCAATTGAGAAGTAAATAAGAATCCCACAGATATCATTACTGGTCGTGATAAACGGTCCTGTTGCTAGTGCAGGGTCAATACCAAATTTATCCAACAATAACGGCACAAACGTTCCTATAAGCGACGCAATTATAATTACTGACATTAATGCCGTAGTAACAATTAAACCGATAACAATTTCGACATCCAAAAGAAAATGACTTCCTACGAATAGTATTACTGCGAGAATTAACCCATTAAGCAAACTAAGAGATACTTCTTTCATCAATCGACTAAACAAAGATCCTGTCAAGGTATTGTTTGCCAAACCTTGCACAATAATTGCCGATGATTGTACTCCTACATTTCCTGCCATTGCAGCAATTAGAGGGGTAAAAAAGAACAATTCTCCATGTTTTAACATAGCGCCTTCAAATAAACCCAACACTTTTACGGAGATAAAACCTCCTAGTAGCGCTAAAACTAACCAAGGTAATCGTGCTTTTGTATGCTCTAAAATACTATCATCCGCTTCTACATCCTTCGAGATACCCGCAGCTAACTGGTAATCCTGATCTGCTTCGTCCCTGATGACATCAATAATGTCATCAATGGTAATTCTCCCTACTAAACGACCCATCTCATCAATGACAGGAATAGCTTCCAAATCATATTTCTGCATGATTCGGGCCACCTCAACATCTTCAGTATCTACGTTAACGGAGTTTAATTTCCGAATATAAATATCAGTGATATTTGTTTTTGTTGATGTAGTTAACAAGTCTTTTAATGAAAGTCTTCCTTTCAATCTGTTTTCATCATCAACCACATAGATAGAATGTACACGAGAAACGTTTTCAGCCTGGATGCGCATTTCTTTGACGCAAGTCAACACGTTCCAGTTTTCATTTACTTTCACTAACTCTTTCCCCATCAATCCCCCTGCGGAGTTCTCGTCATAACGCAATAAATCAACAATGTCTTTTGCATGCTCAACATCATTCAATTCAGAGATTACTTCAGCCTTTAGATCCTGAGAAAGCTCGGCGATAATATCGGCCGCATCATTCGTATCCAGCTCATCTAATTCTTCCGCGATCTCTTTTGCCGACAGGCGACTTAATATATTTTCACGCAAATCATCTTCTAGTTCAAGAAGAATTTCTGCGGTTTTATCACTGTCTAATACTTTAAAAATATAGGTTGCCTCATCAAAATCAAGCTCATCCAAAATCTCAGCAATATCGGCATGGTGCATGTCATTCAATAAGGCTTCAAGTTCCCTATCGTTTTTATTGACAATGTGTTGCTCTAATTCGAGTATTAAGTTTTTGCTGATTTTAAATTCCATCCGCTTCTATTTTTTGGGTAAGTTCAATAAATTGCGCAACGTCTAACTGTTCTGGACGAAGGTCAAAGATTGGGTCTTCTCTTAAGCTATCAGATAGATTCATTGTTTTCAAACTGTTTCGCATGGTTTTACGACGTTGTTGAAAAGCCGTTTTAACTACGGTGAAAAACAACTTCTCCCCGCAAGGCAAACTATAATCTTTCTTTCTTCGCAAACGTAAAACACCCGATTTTACTTTTGGTGGCGGAATAAAAACATTTTCATCGACTGTAAACAAATATTCTGCATCATAAAAAGCTTGCACTAAAACAGACAGAATCCCGTATGCTTTAGTTCCTTTCTTTTCACAAATACGTTGTGCCACTTCTTTTTGGAACATTCCTGCAAATTCAGGAATCTGATCGCGGTATTCTAATGTTCGAAAGACAATTTGCGTCGAAATATTATAGGGGAAATTCCCGATAATAGCGAACTGCTTCCCTTCAAAGATTTCATTTATATTATATCTCAAAAAATCTTTTGAGATAATCTTATCTTTCAATTTTGGATAATTCTCATCCAAGTAGGTTACGGATTCCGTATCGATTTCAATTACATAAGTAGTAACCGGTTTTTCTAACAAATACTTAGTTAAAACACCCATCCCAGGCCCTATTTCCAATATATCATCATACCCTTCCAAGTTCAACGTGTCGGCAATATCCTTAGCGATGCTTTCATCCTTTAAGAAGTGTTGTCCGAGGTGTTTTTTGGCTTTTACTTTTTCCATTTTCTTTTGTTTTTCCACAAAGGCACAAATGCACTAAGTGTAATTTTGATTGTAACTTACTTTTAGCAACTATGCAAAAGCAGGTTCCCGACTATTGCCAGAACGCTTAAAACTGAATACTGAATTTAGTGTTCAGAAATCACTTCCAATTCTGTTCTAAATGCAAGCATTTTTTCTCCAAACAACTTTGTTCCTTCTTCACGAAATCTTGGTGCATCTTCCTGATAATATTTTTCCAGTGTCTCCTTACTATCTGTTGTGTACTGCGCCGAATACGTCACACCGCCCATTTCTTCTTCTATTAATACGCGAACTAATCTGGCGGCAGTAAATTTTCCCGTAGCCAAAATTTCAGGAATGTGTTTATGCTGCATCCATATCATCCATTGGTCATGAACGCTTTCATGTATGTTTGTGGTAACGTTGTATATAATCATTTCTTACTTTTTAAATGTTGATTTGTTTGATCGGCTAAGCCATTAAACTATAAATTAGTATCTCCCCGTAATTGCCTGAAATTTTTTCTGGCTTCTACAAAATAAATACTGTCTTCGTGATTAAAAATTATCTTTTCATATAACGGCCTGGCCTTTTCTACTTCTTTCAACTTTTTATTATAAATCTCAGCCGAAAAAAACAAAGCCTCATCAATGTAAATACCGTCGCTATGATGGTCAATAATTTCTTGATATTGGCTTAAAGCCAAATTATAGTCGGCTGTTTTCTCATAAATCTTTCCTAAACGCAATAAGGTAACCGATTCTATTTCCTGTCCCTTGTAATTTTTCAAGATCGATTGAAACTGAGCTATCGCTTCCTGATTTCTATTCTGATATAAAAGATAGTCTCCTTTTGCAAATTCCTTTAAGGCTGTTTGTGTCGAATCAGCCGCCGTATTATCATTTATCAATAGAAAATATTCTAGTGCATCATTTGCTATGAGTTGGGTATTGGCTGATTTTAGTTCCTTGAACTGTTTCAATGCCCACACAAAATCAGTTTTAAAATAACTCGTTTTAGCTGCTTTCAAACTGGCTTCATGCGCTACCACATCATTTTTCAAATCCATCTCAATCTGAGAATAATAGATTAATGCCTGATTGAATTTTTCTTCAAAAAGTAAAATATCCGCTAATTCCATTTTGGCCTGCGCGACTTTATAATCATCCAATCGTAAATCAAGCGCTTTTTTAATAATTGCTCTTCCTTGCTCCGGATTTTTTAAATTAAACGCCACAAAATGCGCCTGAATTAATTGCAAAGATAAGGTAAAAGGGCTGATTTCATATTCTGTCAACAAAGCTTCTATTTCTGCATTGATATTTGCAAAATCTTTTTCCTTTGCCTTTTCTATTTTTATGCTGATCAAATAGGTATTTGCCTGAACAAGTAATTCAAGATCCTTAGTGTTTTCCAATACAAATCCTAAAATTTCAACTGCCATTTCCTGATCGTCTTCTTCAACGGCAAGATGCGCTAAATTGACTATATTAGACAGGGATTCCGGATTGCGTTTATAGATGGCTTTTTCTTGAATAAAGGCTTTAGAAAATTCTTTTTGTTGCACGTAAAACCAGCTTAAATAACGGTTCCAAAACAAATCTTGGCTTTTTTGTCCCCGCACAATCAATCCTTTTCTGAGCATTTCACTAAAGTTAGCATCACTGTCATCTGTCATGAAACGAGACAATTGATTTTGAATCATTATCGAATTTTGCGGAGTCGCATACGATTCATCCAAAAAAGTAGAAATCATCATTTCTGTATTACCTAATTGCCCGTAAAGCAATCCTTTCTGATAATTGAAATTATATTTGGGTTCTACTTCTGAAGCAGTTTGATACGCTTTTAGAGCATATTCTAACAACACTTTTTTCTCGAATGAATTGGCTATACCATAGACTTCATTCGGATTTTTCTTGATTCGGTCTATCGCTTGGTCGTAGTAACTTTTGGCTTTAGCCTGATTCTTTTGTAGCTGAGTATTATAACCCAGTTCTACTAAAAGGTTTCCCTGATTGTATTTGTCTAGTCGCATTTGGATTGCTTTCTCCGCAATGTCAAATTGCTGTAATTGTTGGTAACAATCAACAGTCCTTAAAAAATACTGCATGTTTTGTGGGACGCTGAGCAATAATTCCTCATACCCCATTTTAGCTTTTTCAAAATCTCCTTTATCATAGTAGTACTGCGCTAATTGCTCGTTTTGAGCAAATGCAAACAGCGAGAATGACAAAGTGATAAATAGAAAGAGCTTTTTCATGAATCGCAATTTTCAGGTTTTCAGTCTCAGTTCTCCGTTTTCATTCGCAACTTTGCAGACTGAAAACGGAGACTGATGACTAAAATAATTAGTCTATAATATCAAACCCGCAGTACGGACGTAAAACTTCAGGTATTACGATTCCTTCTGCTGTTTGGTAATTTTCAAGGATTCCTGCAAGAACTCTTGGCAGAGCCAATGAACTTCCATTAAGTGTGTGTGCTAATTGGTTTTTTCCGTCTTTATCTTTGAAACGCAATTTCAAACGATTGGCCTGAAAAGTTTCAAAATTAGAAACTGAACTTATTTCTAACCAACGGTCTTGCGCAGTAGAGAACACTTCAAAATCATAAGTCAATGCCGATGTGAATCCCATATCTCCACCACAAAGGCGTAAGATTCTATATGGTAATTTCAATTCGTTAAGGATGTCTTTTATATGTTCGACCATTCCGTCTAAAGCTTCGTATGATTTATCAGGATGTTCAACACGTACGATTTCTACTTTATCAAATTGATGCAAACGATTTAATCCACGTACATGCGCTCCATAAGAACCTGCTTCACGACGGAAACATGGCGTGTAGGCTGTAGTAAGAACGGGTAACTCATTTTCGTTTAAGATTACATCTCTAAACATATTTGTTACGGGAACTTCAGCCGTAGGAATTAAATATAAATTATCTGTAGCGTCATGGTACATTTGACCTTCTTTGTCTGGCAATTGTCCCGTTCCGTATGCAGAAGCTTCATTTACCATATGAGGCACTTGCACTTCATTATAACCCGCGGCTGTATTTTTATCTAAGAAATAATTGATTAAAGCACGTTGTAATCGCGCTCCTTTTCCTTTATAAACCGGAAATCCTGCTCCGGCTATTTTATTTCCTAGCTCGAAATCAATAATGTCGTATTTTTTTACTAATTCCCAATGTGGTTGCGCGCCTTCGTGCAAAACAGGAACTTCACCCGCTTCAAAAACGTTTAGATTTTCCTCTGGCGTTTTCCCTACCGGTACAATATCTGCCGGAAGGTTGGGTAATGTATATAGTTTCTCGGTAAGTTCAGCAGCAAGTGCGTCCGCTGTTTCGGCTAACTTCTTGCTTTTCTCCTTATTTAAAACCGTTTTTTCTTTTAGGATAGCGGCTTTCGATTTCTCGCCGTTTTTCATCAATTCGCCAATGTCTTTGGACAATTTATTAGATTCAGCTAAAATTCCGTCTAACTCTACTTGTGTAGCACGACGTTGTTCGTCTAGTTTCACGACATCTTCCACAACACTTTTGGCATCCATATTTCTTTTTGCCAAAGCCTGGATTACTTTCTCTTGATTCTCTCTAATAAATGCAATTTGTAACATAGCTTGAATTTTATAACTCTTGGGTTTTTATATCTATAAAGAAAGCAAATTTAAGGAAATGTTTGAGACTTATCAGACAAAGTTTTGGGGAAATAACTATTTATATGGTTTAAAAAATAGTTGTTTCGCAAAGAAACACAAAGGGTACTTGAAGATTCGTAAAGTTTTAAACCTCTTTTTCGTAGCTCTGCTTTTTTTTATTTGCGGAACTCTGTGGAATATTCTAATAATAATTATTTAGCAAAGCCTTAAATTTCTAATTTAATTCTTAAACCCAACCTATCTTTTACGTTTTGCATTCTAATGCTTTCAACTGAATCTAAATCGAACTTTAGCTTTTTATGTCTTAATAAAGGCTTTTTTTATAATTTCTCTATAATTGATTTGTTTAATTAAAATATATACATATATTTGGAAAACCAAATTGGTTCACCAGTTTTAATCAAATTGAAGTAATTGATGTTTAAGCCAGTAGGGCATTACAAATGTTGCGCTACTAAAAATAAGATTGTTTGATTTTGCTCTAGCAGTAAAATTTAAGTTGACTTGTTTAGACAAACTCTCAATGAAATGAGAAGTTGTCGCCCTTGCTCAGGCGAGAAAAATAAAAAAAAGAGCATCGCGCATGCGTAAACATCATATATGTTTGTGGTTTATACGGACGAAGGTTTAATTGCAAAGAGATTAACATAGAACTCTTTAAATATTCCAGCACTTAAAAAGCGAATGCTATGAAAAATAAAAGTTGAATAGTTGGTTTTGGTTTTAGTTTTATTTTTATTTTGCAAAAAGCCGTTGCGATTATCTGCATTAATAGGCTTTTTGCATTATTTTAATTTTTACAATAGTTAAGCAACTTTAGTAGTCATTTTTAGAACAAACCGCCAGTGTCCTTGCATATTGAATATGACTTGGGAGTTGCAGAACAAGGGAAACAAACCATTACAGTAGATAAAAAAGTAGTTTTTGATGCGATGAAAAGAGATTTAAAGAGCGTACAAAAACTATGGAAAGAAGACTAAAAGTTAAAATAAAAACTAAAACTAATTTTACAAATTAATTGATAATGAAAAGAATCGTATCCATTTTAAGTATGCTAATTATACTTATTTCCTGCAAAGAAATAGCTCTAGCAAATAACTTGAAACCGAAAAACAATATCAAAGTAACGACCCTAACCGAGCTTCGGAATGCTATAAAAAACAGCACTCCAGGCGATAATATCATTTTAGCTAATGGTATATGGAAAGATGCAGAAATTAAATTTTACGGAAAAGGAACTAAAGAAAACCCAATTGTTTTGAGAGCCGAAACTGCAGGAAAAGTTTTCATCGAAGGAGTTTCTAACTTAAAATTAGCAGGTAGCTATTTAGAAGTAAGAGATTTATATTTCAAAAATGGATATACGCCTTCTAATGCCGTGATTCAATTTAAAATCAACAATGACTCTATTGCTAACAATTGCAAAATTACACAATGTGTTATTGAAGAATTCACGCAGCCAGACAGAGATGTAAGCGACCATTGGGTGGAATTCTGGGGTAGACATAATGAGCTAAGCAATAATTATATTACTGGGAAATCTAATTTTGGACCAACTGTAAGAGTATTCCTTGATGGTAACGAACATGTTAATAATTACCATCAAATAATAAACAACCACTTTGGGCCAAGACCCCGTAAAGGAGGACCACATGGAGAAACGATTCAAATAGGCGATAGTGAAACTTCAATGACACCGTCATACACGAATGTTTACAACAACTTATTTGACCGTTGCAATGGTGAAGTAGAAATTATTTCGAGCAAATCTAACTTTAACGAATTCAAAAATAATGTATTTTTTGAAAGTGAAGGGTCTTTAGTTTTAAGACACGGAAATTACGCTAAAATTGACGGAAACGTTTTCATAGGAAATGATATTTCTGAACAAATGGGAGGTATTCGCGTCGTAAATACGGGACATTGGATAACAAATAACTATTTCTACAAAATAAATGGAAATTCTTTCAGAAGTGCTATTGCAGTTATGAATGGTATTCCAAAATCATCCTTAAATCGCTACAACCAAGTTACCGATGTTGTCGTTGCTTACAATTCATTTATTGATTGCAAATCACCTTGGCAGTTTAGCGTAGGTTCTAATGTAAGTCAAAAAGAAGTATTGCCTAAGTCTGAAATTCGTTCTGCACGTCCTGAGCGCGTAGTCATAGCAAATAATTTAATTTACAATGAAATTCCAGATACAAACCCTATTGTAAATTACGATAAAGTTGATGGTGTTAATTTTAAAAATAACTTTATTAACAACGAAAATAAAAGTGAAGTTAAACCAGAAGGATTAATCACTACCGCTTTTTCAGTTACTAAAGCAGCAACCGATTTATTTGTATTGAAAGAAAACAATGTTAATGTATATGCTGGATTTGACTTTGAAACCATTACTAAAGATTTCTTTGGAAATGATAGAACTGCAGCTAACAATAGTGTTGGTGCAATTGTAAATCCAATTAAAGCAAACCCTATTTTAGTAGACAAAAGCAGATTTGGTACCAACTGGTTTTTGGTTGAAAAACCTAAAGCAGCAGCAAACAAGATAACCGTTTCTAGTTCAACAGAACTTGTAAACCAACTTAAAAAAGCAGTTTCTGGAGATATTATTGTATTGAAAAGCGGCACTTTTAAAGTTAACGAAGCGCTACTTATTGACAAAGAAATTACCATTACTTCTAGCGATGCTAAAAAGAGATCTAAACTAGTATTTACTTCTGCTAAAACAGCTTTTGAAATGCTTCCTAAAGGAAATTTAATCTTAAAAGACATTATCCTTATGGGGAATAAGGCGCAAAATGCCTTTACAACTTTAGACAAAAACATGAGTAAAGGGTATGATTTACATATCGAAAACACAGCCATTTCTAACTTTAAAAATGTTTTAGAAATATCAAAAGGATCGTTTTCAGATACTATTTTGGTTAAAAACTCAGTAATTAAAGACTGCGAAAATGGTTTTCTATTAAATAAAGAAACCAATGACGGTGGAGATTACAATGCCGAATTTGTAACTTTTATCAACTCTAAATTTGACAATATTCAAGGATTAGTTTTGGATTATTACCGTGGTGGTTATGACGAGTCAACCATTGGTGGAAACCTAAAACTTCAAGGAAACACCTTTACAAATTGCGGAAAATCACAACCAGAACATATTTTAATTAAAAATAGAGGGATTGTATTTGTGGAAATTTCAAACAATACATTTACAAATAACCCAGTAAAAACAATTGCTGTTTTATGGGGAGAAAAAGGACAAGAACCGCTAAACAATACGATTACCAATTCAGGGAAATTTGAGATTGTTCAAAACCTAGAAATGAAGTTGATGTACTAATAATTCTAGCTATGAAATACTTAAAATTTAGTCTCATAGCCTTGAGCTGTGCTATTTCTATAAACGCTTATGCTCAGGATATCGCTGCCGAAAAAGTCATTGTAAACAACAAATTAGCTGACTATTTAAAACCCGAAGTAGAACAAGTACTTGGTGGCGTAAATGCGATAACTAATGCTAAATTAGCACAGTATTTTAGAGACCAATTTTCGGAACGTTATTTTTATAATTGGAAAAATAATGATGCCCGTTTCAAAACCTACGAAGCTTCTTATCCTGACGCAAAAGACGGTCATACAGAACGCGCCTTAGACCATATGGTTAAGTATCCTGCAGTTGCCCAATGGAAATTGCCCTATACTTACCAGAATGGCGAGGCAGTAAATGCCTATGCAATGCGCCACTTAGCACGCCAACATAAAATGGTTGATGTTGCATTGTACTACAATTATCAAAATAAAAACCCGGAGTATTTAAACTACTTTAAAAACCAGTTAAAATCGCTGAATACCGCTTTAGAAGTCCATAAATATGAAACCATAGAAGATGGTAATGGAACCTATGAAGCCTTTCGATCTGGTTATCGAATACTAAACTGGTTAGAGATTCACAATATGTTTTTGGGAGAAAAAGAGTATTCTGACGAAGATCAATTAACGACCATTGCAACATTATTACAGCATGCTTCAAATCTTTATGAAAGCAATGCCGACTTTGTTCCAGGAAATCATCAAACACGAGGTATGTCTGCCTTAGCAATGCTTTCCATTTTATTTAGAGACTTTAAAGATTCTGATAAATGGAATGAACGTGCTATGACTATTCTAGAACAGCACTTATCTAAAGAAATCAATGCAGACGGATTTCAGTTTGAGCGCACGGTCCATTATCACATTAGCGATATTGACACCTATTATTATGTGTACCAATTAGCAAAAAACAGCAATATAAAAGTAGGCGAAGTTTGGGAAAACAAACTAAAATCGCTGTTTACCACCTTAACTAAAATTGGATTTCCTGATAAATCAGCACCCGTATTTTCTGATGACACAAACGAACCTTGGGCAGAAAAAAATGACATATCAGGAGCATTAACATTGGGTTATTTACTCTTCTCAGATCCTGAAATGGGTTATTTTGCTAATAATTATGTCGAATCGGATATGTTTTGGTTTTTGAATGATGCGCAATTAAAAATGCTAAGCAATCTCGAAAAGAAAACCCCTCAATTTACCTCTGTAGATTTTCCCGAAACTGGCTATTACATTATGCGCCAAGGCTGGAATAAAGACGATAAAATGATGGCTATTTCTAACGGATTAGACCCTGATAAACCAGATCATCAACATGGTGATATGCTAGGAATTCAAGCTATGGCAAATGGTCAGGTTATTTTACCCAACTATCAAGTACGCTATTCCCTTAAAGATTATGAGTTTTTCAAAAATTCAATGGTTAAAAACGTGGCTTTGGTTGATAATGAACTACAAGGAAAAGATTATGGAGGCAATCAAGGAGGAAGTGGTTTTGGCAAATTTAAAACCTTACCACACCCCAAAACGATTGCTTGGAAAACCAACAAAGATTTAGATCTTTTTATAGGAAGTCATGATGGTTTTGAAAACATTGGAGTCAATTATTCGAGACAAGTTATTTATTTAAAAGATGATTTTTGGATTGTTAAGGACAATTTCAAAGCAGACAAACCACATACATACAAACAAGTTTGGCAAGGTCATTATAGCACAGAATTAGCACCTAAATTACTTCGCTCCTCTTTTAGCGATGGTTCCGGCAGCGATATTTACCAATTGACAGCCACAGATTCAGTGGTAACTTCAGGAACGAGAGGTAAAGAATGGGCTGTGGTTTCTAAGAACAAGAACTCGGCTTACAGTTTTATTACAGCAATTGTTCCTTTTAAGAAATTTGAAGACCGAATAGATGAAGACAAAACGAATCCACAATTAAAAGGATGGAAAGTAAATAGTTCGAAATGGACTGTTGAAGGAGCTCCAGTAAATTCATTGTCTAAAGAAAATCTAACGGTGTTTTTCTCAGTTAAAAAACTACAATTGAACGGTATTCAAATTAGTTTTTCTGAAGAAGGAGATGTCTTTATAAAGCTTGACAAAAACAAATTGACAATTCAATCGTTAAGTAAAAACGAATTGCAAATGGCTTTTACAAATAAAAAAACAACTAAAAAAGCGTTGCTTAAGCCAGGAGATTCAATAGAATATGATGTTAAATAGCAACAAACCATTTTAGCTCCTTTGACGGTTTACTATAAAATAGCCACTAATGACCTCACATCCGAGACAATTAGTGGCTATTATTTTTCTAATTTTATAACATACAATTTATAAACTCTGTTCTTTTAATTTTAGCATTTTTCAACAATCCCATTCAAAAAGGAATTTGCCAATATTAGGCCCAAATGTTCGTGCTTGTAGACTTAATTTTACGGAGTTATATAATTTCAAGCTTCTCCAGTTTCATAGTGCCGATAGAACTCAACTTAAAATGAGTTACAGTATTGATTTAACAAAATCTAGTACTAGATAGTCGTCATGGCTACTTTAACTGCTTAGAAGTCTCCTTCTCAAACCTTCTCCTAATGGATTCTAAAAAAATATACCGACATGAAATTCATGTCGGTATATCTAATAAAAACAAAACTAATCAACTAATTCTATTTTTAGGGATCATTTTTGACAATCCGCTAATCTGTCCTAGTTCCTCTTGAAGAACTATTTGTTTATTAAAAACTTACTTTACACTTAGTAACCAGGATTCTGAGGTAATAAGTTAGGATTCCTTGTTATCTCATTTGCAAGTATTGGTAATAAATAATCATCTGCGGTAAAACCTGCTTTCGCACCTTCTAGTCCAGAAGCACCAAATACATTATATGGAGCACCGCCCATTTTTCTTCTAACAATATCATACCATCTTATACCTTCAAAAGCAAGCTCTAATCTACGCTCTTCTAGTACATCTGCAACAGTAACTGTTCCGGTAAGGTCTGCAGGTAGAGCATTTGCACCAACTGTAACTGCAATACCACCTTTCTGAGTTGCGCCACCTTTTCTAGCTCTCGCTCTCACTTCATTGATATAAGTACGTGCTAATGCATTATTAGTTGTGATAGATGCTTCGGCAGCAATTAGTAACACCTCTGCATAGCGAATCATAGAATAATTATGACTTGTTGCTCTAGCATTTATACGAGCAAAAGCTCCTGGATAACGATCATACTTTGCGATATAAGGTCGGTTTTTAGCAAACTTATGCCCACTAATCGTGAAATTAGTATAAGGCACTAATGTCCCATTAATTGATGCTCCATCAGACATACTTACTGCTCTTCTATAATCGTTTGCATCCCAAGTCGTATATACTTTAAGAGCTGGAACGGCAACAGACCAACCTCCACCTTGATTTCTATCATCTCCTCTAATACCCGTCATTGGAGCTAATTGATCATAACCATTGTCAGCACCTTCAAAATTATTATAATCTAATGCAAATATTGGCTCTTTAGAAGCATCAATTTTATTGGCATTAAATAAATTTTGAAAATCTCCATCTAAATCTAAATTATAAAGTCCTTTATTATCAATAACATGTTTAGCTTCGCTAAATGCTTTTGCTAAAAGCACAGCATTATCTGTATTCCCAGACATTGTTAAATATACTAAAGCCAAATAAGAATGTGCTGCTGCTTTTGAAGGTATTGCTCTTGATGTCGTTGTATTAGGCAACCAAGTTACTGCATATTCCAAATCAGCGATAATTTTATCATATACTTGTGCCGCTGGCGCTCTACTGATAGTTGCCGATGCTGGTATTGCCGGACTATCCATGTAAGGAACAGCTCCAAATTGTCTTACTAGATGAAAATACATGAATGCTCTAATAAAGTGAGCTTGTGCCGTAATTGGATTTTTAACCGCATCAGCTACATTTACATGCTCAGCACCTGCAATTGCCTCGTTACACGCAGCAATTGCTTGAAATGATCTTGGCCAAAAGTTGTCAATCATTTTATTATCAGTCAAAGTAGTAAGATTATTCATCTCCATTCTTTCTGTTTCTGTAGATGCAAGATCCACCATATCAGAACGTAACATTAATGCTATGGTTTGTTTTCTTCCCCAAAACTGTTCATTAATCATGTGTCCATAAGTAGCGTTCACTGCTGTTTGTATATCTTTAGGAGTGCTAAAAAAACCTTCCGGGGACAACAAACCTACAGGCTCTTCTTCTAAATTTGAGCATCCAGCTATTGATAAACCTACTAAAGCTAGGATTAAATATTTATATGTTTTCATATTTTGTATTTTTAATTATTTGATTAAAATTTCAAATTAAGACTGATGTTTACAGATCTAACTGTTGGATAATTTCCAAAATCAAACCCTTGAACAGTATTGGCCGATCTGCTATTATCACCGCTTCTTCCAAAATAGTTCACTTCAGGATCTAAACCAGAATACTTTGTAAAAGTCAATAAGTTTTGTGCACTTACGGTCAACCTAAGGTTCTCTACACCTAAACTTTCAATCACTTTCGATGGAAAATTATACCCTATTGCTATATTTTTCAATCTAATATAGCTACCATCTTCTACAAAACGAGAAGAAATCTCTCTATTACTATTATTTCCAACACGAGGTGTGTTTGTATCGGTATTGGTAGGGGTCCAAGCACTATTAAAAAAGTCTTGAGTCGTATTTGAATCACCATTAAACAACTGTACATTAGTCATATTAAAAATATCTCCACCTTGAGAGCCTTGGAAAAAGATGTTCAAATCAAAATTTTTATAGCTAAAATTGTTAGTTATACCAAAAGTATAATCTGCATTAGGATTACCAATTATTGTTTTATCCGCTGCTTCAAGTTTAGTGTTACCGTCAGTATCTGCAAATAATGGATCCCCGGCTACACCACCTGGCAAAGTAAGTGTTCCTGTAGGTAAAGCACCTCCTTGATAAACCCCTTTATATTCATATCCCCAAAAAAGCCCAACTTCTTCACCTACTCTTAAAATAGAAGTGTTGCTAATAGTACCGGACATATAACTGGGAGCGGCATTATCAAACAAATCAATATCCTTTACTAACTTCACTACTTTATTTTTATTGGTCGATAAATTAAAATCGGTAGTCCAACTAAAATTAGTATTAGTAATATTTCTAGTGTTCAAAGTAATTTCAAATCCTCTATTGTTAATCTGTCCTAGATTTGCTAAAATTTTATCATTAAGGTAGCCTAATGTTTGAGGTAAACCCGTGTTTTCTAAAATTAAGTCCTTAGTATCAATATTATAGTAGTCTAACGAAAGCGTTACCTTGTTACTTAACAATCCTAAATCTACACCAAAATTTGTTTGGTATGAAGATTCCCATTTCAAGTCTGGGTTGGCCGGTTGGTATGGCGTAATAGTATTTACAGTTTGCCCATTACTAGAGGCATAAATACTTGAATAACTTGCTAATGATTGGTAAGGAGCAATCGATGGATTACCTGTAACACCATAACTTGCTCTTAATTTTAAGTTCGAAATAGTTTCACTATCTTTCAAAAAGTCTTCTTTTGAAACTTTCCAGCCTATAGCACCTGACGGAAAAATAGCATATTTATTATTGGCTGCAAAATTTGAAGCTCCATCTCTTCTTACCGTAGCAGTTACTAAATATTTATCATCATAATCATAATTTGCTCTACCAAATTGCGATAAGATTTCCCATTCACTTAAAGAAGAACTTGGTTGTAAATAAGTTGCTCCATTTCCTAGATTATAAAAAGAAAAACTATCGGAAAGAAAACCAGTAGCCCCAGCAGAGAATCTTTCTGTAACATTTTTTTGATACGAATATCCGGCCAATAGAGTTAAATCTCCTTTACCTATTTCTTTTTTATAAGTCAAATAATTTTCACTCAATATATTTGAATTTCGATAATTTTCGATTGTAGCCCTTCCTCCACCTGAACCAGATTTTATTAATGTTGACGGCAGAAAAATCCCTCTAGTTCTATTTTCATTACTTAAACCAAAAGTAGTTTTAAAAGCTAGCCCTTCTATAATATCATAGTTGGCATAAAAATTTGCTCTAAAGTTATCCGTTTTAGTATTGTCTAACCTTTCAGTTGCAACAGCATACGGGTTATCAACTTCATCCCCTATTTTATCATTTGTTGAAAAACTTCCATCGGCTACTCTTATTGGCTGATCTGGCGCCATTCTCATTGCTAATGTAATCACATCATCTCCACCTCCAGAAACTGACCCATTTGATTGGGTAGCAACTCCATTTTTAATTGATCTACTTCCAAAAAGATTAAGCCCTAATTTTAATTTATCAGTCACTTGCGCATCTATGTTTGTTAAGAATGTTGCTTTTTCAAAATCAGAATTAATAATAATCCCATCTTGTTTAAAATAATTACCCGAAGCATAAAAATTCATTTTATCAGAACCTCCAGAAAAAGAAAGTTGATGATTAGCTGTACTTCCAGATCTATAAATTAAGTCTTGCCAATCTGTATTTGCAGACCCTTGAATATATGGTGTACCACCGCCACCATTCGTAATTATCCTGTTTTGATAAGTTGCAAAATCATCCGCATTTAATAAATCTATTCTGTTTGCAGTATTTTGAGTAGCATAAGTACTATTCATTTCAACAGTTA
Organism: uncultured Flavobacterium sp.; assembly: GCF_963974175.1. Taxonomy (GTDB): domain Bacteria; phylum Bacteroidota; class Bacteroidia; order Flavobacteriales; family Flavobacteriaceae; genus Flavobacterium. Next base: position 484,730 of record NZ_CAXBBR010000002.1, on the reverse strand, counting down.
ATTTTCCATTTCTACCTTTTTTAGTAGTAACCATAACTACCCCATTAGAACCTCTAGATCCATAAATAGCAGTTGCTGAGGCATCTTTTAAAACCTCGATAGATTGAATATCACTAGCCTGTGGCATAGTCGCTCCTACAAAACCATCTACCACAATAAGAGGAGAACTGCTAGCACCAATAGAAGTGTTACCTCTAATTTTTATAGCGATAGGCGCTCCTGGTTCACCACCATTATTAGACTGAACCACTACACCCGCCGCACGTCCTTGAAGGGCTTGAGCTGCGTCTGCTAAAGGAAATGCATTTATTTCTTCGGCCTTAATCGAAGATACAGCTCCAGTGATGTCACTCTTTTTTCGAGAACCATAACCAACAACTACAACCTCGTCAAGTTGACTTTCATTCTCAACCATAACTACGTTAAGTGTCTTTTGATTTGTTATAGTAATAGATTTCTTTACATAACCTAAATACGAAAACTGGAGTACATCTCCACGTTTAACTTCCAATTGGAAATTTCCGTCGAAATCCGTTACCACACCGTTTGTCGTTTTGGCTATACTTACATTGGCTCCAGGAATGGGCAATTTTCCTTCATCTGATACTTTACCAGATAACTTATATCCGTCTTGTGCATATAATGATATATTGAATATCAATAGTAGCATTAATGTTAGTTTAATTTTTAAATTCATGGTCAATTTGTTAGTGATTAAATTAGTTAATTAAAGGATTAAAGAATCCTTTTAAATTAAATTTTGCATTTCATTTATATGTAATGTTTTATTGGTTAGTAATTAAATAGTATTTCAGCAAAAAACTGATGCGCCAATCTGGTTTACCAATCTGGTTCACCAAATATATGTATTATTTTTTTGTAAAAAAAAACTTTTATGCATTTTATGCAATAAAAACTTCTAAAAACACCAAAAAAATAAAAAAAACTCATCAAAAATTATTTAATATGTAAAAAAAATAACATTCTATGATATAAGCATTGGCAGTAGTTCAGCTAAACATTATAAAAGTTTCAACGATGTTTTTTAGTTCGAAGCTGAGGCTGATTTAAAATTATTTTTTTAAACTGGTTTACCAGATTCTAATATTTTATCTTTTTTTTCGAAAATCATTTTTATTCATAGTCTATTTCTTATATAAAATGACTTTGTAGACCTGATAGCGATAAAATAAATCATGCAAAACATGAATTAAAAACAACAAAAACTTAATTTATACTAATTTTATTTATTTAAATTCAACAATAATAGAGAATTGTGTTTTTTATTCCCTTTTTTTTAATTTTTATATCCTTTCCTATTTTTTATTGGTTAAAAAAAAGTTAAGTTTGCTTTGTTGATTGGTTAACCAGTTTGGTTGTTTAGTTTTGATTTAACAAAAGGCTCAATATTTTAAACAGACTTAATCGATGTAGCAATAAAAATTGAAAGGCTATTTCAAACAAAAAAAACTAACAAAAAGGATTAAATTATGAAAAAAACGATTTTAATGTTTCTCCTAGTTTTCTCATCTATTATGAGCGCTCAGACTGATAAAATTAAAATATCAGGAAAAGTTGTTGATAATACTGGTCAAGCTATTCCCAATGCCACTGTTTCTGTTGATGGCAATAGTATCGTAACTGATTTGGATGGGAAATATTCAGTAGTAGCAAATAGTGCAAAGTCAACTCTAAAGTTTACTTACTTAGGATTTGATACAAAATCAGTTGTTGTGGGTAAGAGCACAGTAATTAATGTTTCACTATTGGAAGCAAATAATCAACTTAACGAGATAGTAGTTGTTGGTTACGGAACTCAAAAACGTTCAAGCGTAACAGGATCTGTTGCTAAGTTGAAGAGTGATAAAATCGAGAACGCTCCAGTATCCCGCTTAGATCAAGCGATTCAAGGGAAAATTGCGGGTGTTAGAGTACAAAACATATCATCAGAAGCAGGTTCTGATACACAAATAAACATAAGAGGTATTAGCTCTGTTAATGCAGGATCAGGTCCACTAATCGTTGTAGATGGTCAACCAATGCCAGATGGTATGTCGTCCGTAAACAATGCCGACGTAGAATCAGTTGAAGTATTAAAAGATGCCGCTTCTGCTGCTATCTATGGTTCTAGAGGTGCAGGTGGTGTTATCTTAATTACCACAAAAAAGGGTAAAGAGGGTAAAACGAAGTTTAAATTCAGTAACATGTCCGGTGTTAAAAGCGCTTACGAAACATACGATGTTATGAGTACAATGGACTATGTAGAGAGACTGTATGCTGAATCGGCTTTAAGAGTAGCAGATCCATTATGGACAGGCTCTAAAACTCTTGCAGGTACAATTGGTTCTTTAGGTAAATTTCAAAGTCAATATGCAATCGAAAAAGAGTTATTAGGTGGTAAAGGTACAGATTGGCAAGACACAGCCTTAAGAGATGCGTTTTACCAAGATATACAGTTTAATGTCTCTGGAGGATCTAAAAAAAGTAAATTTTACATCTCAACAGGATATCAAAACGACGAAGGTTTAATGTTAAAAAGTAATTTCCAAAAATTAAATTTCAGGTTTAAATTTGATACCGAACTAACAGATAAAATTAAATTAAATGTTAATTTGAATCCTTCAAATACAAAAACGGAAAAACCTGCTGCCAATTTTATAGACTTTGCTAGATTCCCTAGCTTCATGCCTCTATATCATACTCAAGCTACCGCGGATTATATTAATGCACAAGATCCTAGTAGAAATATAAAGGTAGGAGATTATTCAGAAGATGACGATTTTTCTGGGATATCCTATTCAAGTATAGATCCTCAAGGTAATCCTTATACTGTATCTAACAGTACATCAAATAGGCCTTTCAACACTTCGAATACAAATCCAATTCGTAATTTAACAGAACAAGATGATAATACAAATCAATTTCGTTTTCAAGGAAATGCTGGTTTGAACTTTGAAATCATGAAAGGTTTAGATTTCAAAACGACTCAAAGTATCTATTTTAGAAATTCTGCAAGAAAACAAACAGGTGAAACAAATGCCGCACGTTTTGGGAATCCAAATTATGCAACATATACTAATTCAACTTACTTCGACTTCTTAACAGAAAACACTTTAAATTACAATAAAACGATTGGTGACCACGATTTTACAGCCTTAGCTGGATTTACTTACCAGTCAACAAATACAAAGTCCTTAGTTACTGCAGGTACTACTTTTTCAAGTGAAACGATTAGAAACTTAAATTATGCTACGGTTATTTTACAACCAGTTCAATCTGACATCACAGTAGGTTTAACTTCGTTTCTAGGAAGATTGAATTATGCATATAAAAACAAGTATTTGTTAAGTGCTAGTTACCGTACGGATGGAAGTTCGTTATTTGATGTAGGAAACAAATGGGGAGGTTTTCCAGCTGTATCTTTAGGTTGGGTAGTATCAAAAGAAAACTTCTTGGCTGACGTAGAAGTAATAAATAGATTAGCCTTTAGAGCTAGTTACGGAGCAACAGGAAACAATGCTATTACACCGTTTTTATACCAAGAAACTTTGAATAGCTCAAATTATGTGAGTGGTGTAGGTAATGGTACAGTTAGTACAGGACTAGCAAATCTAGCTAGTGTCTATAGTAATAAAAACATTACATGGGAAAGAACTTTTCAAACTAATTTAGGATTTGATTTGTCTATGTTTAAAAGTAGGGTAAACCTAAATATAGATGTATTTCAATCGAATACCGAAAAATTATTACTTGAAAATTCTGCGCTATTAATAACAGGATCAAGCTCAGTAATTACTAATGCAGGTAGTTTAGAAAACAAAGGATTTGAAATTGAGCTATCTACAGTAAATATTAAAACAAAAGATTTTACTTGGACTACTGATTTTAATTTGTCACAAGCCAAAAATAAAATCACTGAATTAGGAGATAAAACTTCTCTAATTTCCCCAACAATCGATGGTAGAAATGGATTAAACAACTACGCTATTGTAGGACAACCATTAATCAGTTATTTTGGGTATAAAACAGACGGAGTATGGAATAGTACTGCTGATATTAACGCTGCTAAAGCAAATGGCTTAACATCAACTTTAACAGGAGACCTTGTAGAAGGAGGATTAAGAATTGTCGATGTAAACGGGGATAAAGTAATTGATACTAAAGATCGTGTTATTTTAGGTAATCCATATCCAGATTTCACTTGGGGCTTTACTAATTATTTTAAATATAAAAATTTAGATTTAAATTTCACTCTACAAGGAGTAATTGGTGGTGATTTAATAAACGGTGATATTAATTATAACGAAATTAAAGAAAGAGTTACAAATTACATGGGAGATAGATGGGTAAGTCCAAGTAATCCAGGTGATGGTAACACGCCTTATCTTACAAATGGAGTTAATCCGCTTTTTACTGATAACGCAATCGAAGACGCCACCTATTTCACTTTAAGAGAGGTTTCTTTAGGATACAACTTTAACGCAAAAGACCTTAAATTATCGAATTTAAGACTTTCTTTAACTGGTCAGAATTTGTTATTCGTAACAAATAATGAGTATAGAGGTATAAATATTGAAGCTAGAACATCACAAACAAGTGCATTGATTGATGGTTATCAAAGAGGTGGATTTCCAATACAAAAAACAATTCTGTTTGGTATAGAAATTGGCTTTTAATAAAACAATTGATGAAAACTGCCTCATTTAAATATTCCTTTTGAGGCAGTCTTTAAAACTTTTAAAAAAATATAAATATGAAAAATTGTATCAAAATAAATACACTGTTTATTTTATTTTCTATAATTTCCTTAGTAAGTTGCTCAGACAACCTAGATATTGAAAATATAAACAAACCCAATCAGGCTGATTTTTATGTATCCGCAACTGATTTTAGTGTTGGATTAAATGGGTGTTATAGTACGTTAAGAGCACCAATTGCTTATGAATGGATGTTGTCTGAAGTACGTTCAGACAATACATACCTTAATAACTATGGGACTACTAATCCACAAAACTTACAAATTATTAGTAATGATAAATTTGAGGCACCTTCTTTTGATCTGTTTATAGAACAATATTGGGCAACAACCTATACAAGTATACGCAGTATAAATGTTTTATCTAAAGCTTTAGGAAACTCATACAATGCTGCATCTGGAACAATTGATTACGATACTCCAGTTACTCCTCTACCGTTGTCAGCTTCTGAAAGAAAGAGAATTTCAGGTGAAGCTTCATTTATGAGAGCCTATCATTATTTTAATTTAGTAAGAACCTATGGCGGAGTATTTTTAATAGATAAAATCGTTACACCAGATGAAGCTTTGCTAATTCCTAGATCAAGTGTTGCTGATATTTATAAATTCATCATTGCTGATTTAATAAATGCTAAGAATAATTGTACAACTGCAAAATATTCAGCTACAGCGGGAACTGGTGGAGCTGCAACAAAATGGGCTGCAGAGGCTCTATTAGCTAAAGTATATCTTACTTTAAATCAAAAAGCGAATGCTTTACCTTTACTAACAGATATTATTTCTGCTAGCGGACACTCACTTGTTACAGCAGGTACAACTCCTTATGCTGATGTATTCTCTTCTACAAACGAATTAAATCAAGAAATTCTTTTTGCTATTCGTTTTAAATCGGGAGCATTAGGTTACGGAAGTTCTTTGTCTAATTTATTTTCAAGTACCACAGATCAAAAAATATCTGGATTGGTTTATCCAACAGGAACAAGAGGAGGTTACAATAATCCAACTCCAGAATTATACAGCTCATATGCAACTACTGATAAAAGAAGAGATTTTAATATAAAAACAAAATCAGCTACTCCTGCTACAAGTCAATTATTTTGGTCAGGAAAACATAATATCGCAGTTTCTGTTCAAAATGACTCTGAATTAGATTGGCCGGTACTAAGATATAGCGATGTGTTATTAATGTATTGTGAAGCTGCTGGAGTCTATAATACAACCACTTTAGGATATCTAAACCAAGTACATACTAGATCAATAACAACTGCTGTAACTGTTGCAAATGTTAGCACACAGGCATTGTATGAGAAAGCTGTTGCAAATGAAAGAAGATGGGAGTTTGCAATGGAAAACCAAAGATGGTTTGACTTGTTGCGTTTCAAAACCACAATGCCAACTGTTAACGCAAAAGAAGTGATGAAAAATCACTTTTTAGTTATGGCTCCTTACTACAACCAGTTTGATGCTCCATCGACCACCGCCCAATTACAAGCCAAAGTAGATGATCCAAAATTTGATTTATCACCAATTCCAAATGTTGAAATTGTAACAAATACTAAAACTACAATTACTCAGAATGCTGGCTACTAAAAATATATAGTTTTATTAAAATTAAAATAGAAGTTAGTATTAGATTTTTGTTTTTTGTAACACTCAATGACCCTTGTTTCCTCGACAAGATGTTATTGGGTGTTTTTTTATGCATCATATTTACTGCCTACTTCTTTAACAAAAGTTAACTAGCATAAAAACAGATACAAAAAATCCCAACAAACAAATAATTGCATGTTGGGATACTTGATAAATTAACTTCTCTGCTAATTGTTATTGTGTGTCTTATTTTCTAAAACCTTTGATAATGTCAATACACATTCTAGTTAAAGATTCTATCTTTTCATAATCAAAGTTTCCTTGATTATCTGCTTTGATCAATTTTGAACCTAATCCTACGCAAGTAACTCCTGCATCAAACCAAGATTTCAAGTTCTCAGCTGTTGGAGAAACTCCTCCTGTAGGCATGATAGAAGTCCAGGGCTGAGGCCCTTTGATACCATTTACAAATTGTGGACCATAGATATCCCCAGGGAATAACTTCACGATTTCGCAGCCTAATTCCTCTGCTCTTGCAATTTCTGTAAGCGTTCCACAACCCGGAGACCATAACACTTTACGACGATTACAAGCAATTGCGATATCTTCCCTTAAAACTGGCGTCACGATGAAATTAGCTCCTAATTGCATGTATAATGAAGCCGCAGCCGCATCTGTTACAGAACCAACTCCTAGAATCATTCCAGGCAATTCGGCAATGGCATATTTATTTAAAGCTGCGAAAATTTCATGAGCAAAATCTCCTCTACTAGTAAATTCTAGCAAACGAGCACCTCCGTCATAACATGCTTTCAACACTTGTTTACTTACTTCTATATCTTTATGATAAAACAAAGGAACAATTCCTGTTTGTTTCATTACTTGTGCTACTTCTATTCTTGTAAATTGAGCCATAGTTTTTAAATATTTATCTTGAAACTTTACCTGAAAAATCCCCTGACAGCAATTTTTCAATTTCTCCTTTAGTTACTAAATTATAATCTCCTGAAATAGTATGCTTCAAACAGCAAGCCGCAACAGCAAAATTCAAAGCTCTCTGTTTATCTAAAGGCTCTTCGTTTAATCCGTAAATCAAACCACCCATAAAAGCATCACCACTTCCTACTCTATCTACCACAGGCGTTACTTCCTGGACAGCGGCATTATAGATTTTTTCACCATCATACATGACACCACCAATTCTTTGGTGAGAGGCACTTACAGAATAACGCAACGTTGTAGCTACGTATTTCATTTCAGGACATAGTTCGAAAATTTTATTATACAAAGCTGGTAATGTCTCGCCTTTTGTATAATCCGGATCCACCTTATCTAAACCTAACATAAAATAAGCCGTATCAATATCGCCAAGGATTACATTACTGTACTTCAACATTTCTGGCATTACGTCTTTGGGTTGTTTGCCATAAGTCCACAGTTTTGCGCGGTAATTCAAATCGGTAGAAATAGTTAAGCCCATTTCGTGAGCAATTTCGATTGCTTCTAAACAAGCTTCGGCTGCATTTTGAGACAAAGCTGGTGTAATACCACTCCAATGAAACCAAGTCGCTCCTTTCAGGATTTCTCTCCAGTTAATTTCTCCTTTTTGCAAATCAGCCATAGAACTATTTGCTCTATCGTAGATCACGTTACTGGCTCGTGTGCTAGTTCCTGTTTCTAAAAAATAAATTCCTAGTCGGTCTCCACCAAACAAAACATTATCGCAGCCTACATTAAGCTTACGCATTTCTTTTAAGGCACTAATTCCTAATTCATTATTAGGTATCTTAGTCACATAATCTGCAGTCATACCATAATTGGCTAATGAAACTGCCACATTAAATTCACCCCCACCATAAGTAGCCTTGAAAGATTCTGCTTGAGAGAATCTCAAATGTCTATCGGTCGATAAACGGAGTAAAATTTCACCGAAAGTGATAACTTTTTTCATCTTTATTAAATTCAAAATTTATTAAAAAATAATTAATTACAAAGACAAAAAGCAAAGTAACACTTTGCTTTTTATCTTAAACCGGTTTATAAATAACCGTGTTTTTAGGTTGTAACTTAATTTATTTTTAGCTAGAACCCAAATCTCCATTGATATCATTCCTTTCTAGTTAAGAAGGACGATTCATCAAGAGCTAAATCTGCTACTTCAGAGGTATTTCCTTCTCTTCTTAAAGGTATTCCAACTGCACTATTTATCCGATGATCTTTTGTTAATTATCGTGAAAACGATTTGCCGTCATACCTAGATTCAAAGCATTTACTCAAATCCCTAAAGTTCCTTATTTTATAAAAACTTAATTATATCCCTAAAGCTTGACCTCCACCAATTTGGATTGTTTCTGCTGTTATGAAAGAAGCATCAGTACTCGCTAAGAAAGCAACTACATTAGCTACTTCTTCTGGCTCACCAAGTCTTCCTAATAAAACACTACTTTTCCAAGAAGCAAAAACTTCAGGTTTAGTCGCTTTAATTTGAGCGTGAAACGGAGTATCAATTGTACCTGGAGATACTGCATTTACTCTAATTCCGTACTCAGCTAAATCTTTTGCTAACGCTCTAGTGATTGATTGTACTCCTCCTTTAGAAACTGCATAAATACCAGCTCCAGGTCCTGCACCATTCCATGCAGCATTTGAAGTATAGTTAATAATTGAAGCATTTTCACCTTTTTTAAGGAAAGGAATAGCAGCTCTTGAAGCATAAAATACAGAATCAAGATTCAAAGCCATAACGAATTTGTATTCTTTAGTTGTCATTTCTTCAAATCTAGCTCTAACACCAATACCACCAGTGTTATTTACAAGAACATCAATTTTCCCATATTTTTCACCAATTTGAGTGATATTAGCAGTTACTTCTTCGTCATTTGTCATGTCAAATCCGTAATATTCAGCTTTAATTCCAGCAGCAGTAAGTTCTGCAACTTTCTCAGCACCAACTTTATCTTCTATACCGTTCAAAATCACAGTATATCCATCTTTACCTAATCTTTTTGCTACTGTGAAACCAATTCCTCCAGTTGCACCAGTTATAACTGCAACTTTTCCTTCTACTTTACCCATTTTACTCTATTTTAATTATTTAAAATCCTTATTTTTTACTCTATTTTTTATGCTACTTATTTCTATGCTACCGGTTGTATCTTTTTTATTAAAAATAGTATTGACCCTATAGTCAACGGAGCTAATACTGCGATGATAATAAATGCTGGCGTATAAGAAACTGTTGTGATTTTTGGTATCAACCAGTTCATAATAATTACTGATACTGCTCCCACACTTCCGGCTAAACCAGCTAAGGTTCCTACAGATGGTCCTTTGAACAAATCACTTGATAAGGTTTGCAAGTTTCCAATAGCGAATTGAAATCCAAAAAGCACCAAAGCCACAATGTATATAAACGACATAGCGCTTTCTCCATCTACTAAAAAGATAATCCCCAACAATCCCATTAAAATCAATGCACAACCAATCCCAATCGTAATCTTTCTTGCGGCATCTACTGATTTTGTTTCAATTAATTTCCCGCAATACCAACCTCCTAAAAGACTTCCTGCCATTCCTCCTAAGTAAGATATCCAAATAGTAGAACCAATTTCAACAATACTAAAACCATATGCAGAATGAAGGTACAATGGCATCCAGCCTACAAATAACCACCAAATAGGTTCTATGAAAAAACTAGCTACTAATACCCCCCAAGCTTCTTTATGTTGCAAAATACTCACTACACTTAAGCCTTTTACATTTGAAGCAGTACCACCATCCGCTTTACTGCTATCCACAATAAGATTTAATTCTTCTTCAGTAATCCAAGGATGTTTCTCTGGAGTGGATTTATTAATAAACAACCATGGAATAACCCATAGAACTCCAATTGCTCCAATTATTATATAAGTCATTCTCCAACCATATGCCCCGTATAAAAAGGCAATAAGAACGGGAGCGATAACACTACCTAATGAAGCTCCTGCATTAAAAATACCTTGCGCAATGGCACGTTGTTTAACCGGAAACCACTCTCCATTACTCTTTACAGCACCAGGCCAGTTACCCGCTTCACCTAATCCTAAAAGCCCTCTAAAAAGAGTTAATGAAAATAATCCTCTGGCGAAGGCATGAAAGATCGACGCTACAGACCACAATATAATTGATACTGTAAAACCCAAACGAGTTCCAATCATATCGTACAATTTTCCAGATAAAAACTTTCCGGCCGCATACGTTATCATAAAGATATTTAGCATAATGGCGTAGTCCGCTTCATCCATTCCTAAATCTTTACCCATCTCTGGCCACATGATTCCAAATGCTGTTCTGTCAATATAATTAATTACTGTAGCTAAACATATCAATGTTATAATCCACCATCTTAATCCTTTTACTTTCATAGTATTACCATTTATTTTAGCTTATTTTAGCTTTAAAAAAAAGCCAAAATTCACCTGTACCTGTATTTTTCAATAAGGTAAAATTTGTATTAAAATCTAAAAAAAGAGTTGTTTTTAAGTTCTAAATGTACTGTGGCTCCTGAGTACATTCTTCGCTACTAATGTCATTTATTATTCTTTTACATTATAACAATATTCATATAATGCTTTGAAATGTTCCTTCATTTTTTGTTTTGCTAACTGTGGGTTCTGAGCAACAATAGCATCATAAACCTCGGTATGTTCCTTTATCCTTTCAATACCATCACTCTCATTTTTATCACAAACATGATATTTTTCGAAGTTGGTCAAAATTTCAGGAGTAATGATTAACATTAAACTATTAATCGTACTGTTTCCACTCGCTTTGGCAATGGCTAAATGAAATATTAAATCTTCTTGCACCGCATCTTCACCAGTAACTACTTTATCTGCATAAGCATCTAAAGCGGCTTTGATGTTTACTAAATCTTCCTCTGTTCTCCTAGTGGCCGCTAGGCGTACAGTTTTTAATTCAATTAAAATCCTCGTTTCTACCAATGATTTAAAATCAGATGTTCCTAATCTCAAAATGTCATCTATTATACCATTGATTGCTATTTTACCAATGTTAGCAACAAAGGTTCCACTTTGAGGAATTGATTTTAGTATACCGTAAAATTCCAATTTCTGGATAGCATCACGAACACTACTTCTACTCGCTCCAAACTTTTCTGACAACATGCGCTCAGATGGAAGTTTATCCTGTGGTTCTAAATTTTTATAATTTATATAATCTCTAATCTTTGCAATAATCTCATTTAAGGATTCCTTATTATCTTTTCTGGCAATTACTTCTAACTTCATACATTCTAAATTTAATTAAAAACTCTGGTTAACCAGATTGGTTGGTAAATTTATAAAAAAAAACAATATACAAATCAAAAAGAACCTTTTTTAAAAATCCGAGTTAATACATTCCTAATGAGATACTTCTAAAGAATAAATCTTTACTTTCGCAAATGAGCCTTCATTCTTCGATTGAAAATAGTTTCCAGCCTTAAAATAGTTCTCAAAAACACCCCATTTTTTAATGTTAATATCATTATAAACTAAGGATTCTGAACCATTTAGAATCACTTCTAATCTACCGTCAGAAACTTTAATTTCTAAAGTAAACCTGTTGAAATCTACTTTTTCTTTAAAATTGACCCCTTCATCATCAGCCCATGCATCAGCAGGAAGCAATTCTTTTAAAGATGCGTTACGGTTCTTTAGGACTTTAGTTTTCACTCTAATCTTTCCTTGGTCCCAGTAGATTTTCAAAATTGGGGCCGCATTATTGTCTTTTTGACCTATTAAATCCCGTTGCTCATCTGTTAGCCTACCATGAATTTGAGCGATAATAACACGACTGTACTTCCCATCATTCTCTTTAGAAACTTTATCAATCGCATAAGTCCCTTTCATTCTTCCTCCTTGAGCAAAAGTCCAGTTCACATCTTTATCGCCAGTTACCATTGTTTCCCTTAATTCTGATCTTGAAAAATGACTGTTGGCTGTTGAAGTCCCTGATGGATAAGCATAAAAAACAATAGATTTATCTTTTGGATCTTCATACATATATTTTTTAATGGCGTCATTGGAGGCAAAGTCTAATATTTCTGGATAATCTAAATCTAAGGTTTTACCAGGTTTATTAGGATCTTCTGCCGGTGTTGTCACAGTCCAATGTGACAAATCAATATTTGCCTTGGTCTTCTTCTCCTTTTTATCCTGTGCATAACTAACAGTAGCTATAGCCAAGGATGTAAAAAGTGTAATTTTTAAAAATTGTAAATTCATTTTGATAATTTTATTTAAAATTTACTTGGTTCATGAAACCCTCATTTAACAATTTACCAGTTTGGTAAACCAATTTGGAGAACCAAATATAGAAACTAATTTCAATTAAAAAAAATAAAAGTCTCTTTTATTTATATAAACCTTTAAAATAGCGTTAATTTTTTAATTTTCAGCATATTAAAAATTAATAGCATTGTTACGAACCATATGCCAGAGGTACTACCTACCTTGAAGTCAATACTAAATTGTGCTTTAAATACCCCGTGAATAGTGACTTTTTAAATTTCGAAAAAAATTTACAAAAAAAATAACCGCAAAACATTCTAATGAATGCCTTGCGGTTTACCTTCAACCAAATAATTAATTATTATAAACTAATAATGTTCTTTTTTCATAAAATCTTCGCGTATTGGACTGAAAACATCAATCAAAACACCATCAGCCAAACATAAAGCACCATGCAATACATGAGGTTTAATGTAAAAACAATCACCCCCTTTTAGCAATTTTTTATCATCGCCAATAGTGACTTCAAATTCACCACTAACTACATAGGTTACTTGTGCATGGTAATGCTCGTGCAAAGGCCCAATACTTCCTTTTTTAAAATCCACATTCACTAGCATGATGCTATCATCATAACCCATGATCTTGCGCTTAACTCCTTCACCTACTACTTCCCACTCTATCTCTTCTCCTATTAAAAACGCTGAACTTGCTCCAAAACTTTGCATACTAATTTATTTAATTGTTAAACTATAATGTGCTCCAACCCATGAATGGGTTTTTCCTTTAATTTCTAATGTGTGTTTTCTATCCGCAGAATTATTTGCTGTTGCTAAAATAAACAAAGAAACATTTCCATTCTTATTTTCGATAGTTACTGCTACATAACTTTTATCTTCATAAACTAGCTCAACGTTAGCAATCGAGCTAGAAGCATTTAATGCATTCTCTGTTACGGGACTATAACTTCCATGTGCTTCTATAACATTGACAAAAGTTGCTTTTTGAGTGTTTTTTTTACGAATAATAATTCCTGCATCTCTTCGCAAATTAAAACTTGGATCATTAGCTCCCAACCGAACTAACAACAACTCATCGTCAGGGCGAGTTGCCGAAGTCAAAGTGTAAAAACTTCCTTCATGCAACCAGGAGAACTTAGTATTTCCAGCAGCAGCTTTTCCTACTACTTCTTTCCATAAATGTTCGTATCCATATGATTTCCCTAAAGGTTCTAAAGTCTTTGGTGTTTCATATTTAAAATTAGATGACATCATTTGCCCTAAATAATAAAACGGTAAATCGTACTGATTAGCAGTTTTAGAATCGACTTGAAAAATATCTAGCAGCAATGGCTTCTCATATCCTTCTGTCTCCAGCAACACCATTGTACGATGCATTGCAGTTCCAGGATACGCATTATCTTCGGTCGCACTGATAATTTGAACTTTTGGATTGCTTACATCATATAAATATTTTTTAGATGAAAACAAGTTCCCTTTTTCAAAATCACCCTCAAAATGGGAAGTTTCATTTTGAATAATCGTATTATGCGCAACGGTTTGTTTTGCCCAAGTAGAATTCTCCTTTAAATAGTTTCCACCGCCTTTTTGTTCAATATTAACAAATCGTGCCAATCCATAATCTTGTAATACCTCATCACTATTCTGGTAATATGAAAATGACAATTTATCAAAATGTCCATGACTCGATCCTTGAGCAGCATATTTCATTACCAATGTAAATTCATCATCTTTGGCTTTATTTCGAATAATAGCCACACCACCTTGCTCCCCGTCCGAACCGTCTGATAAGTCAATTGATTTTTTTACAAACGGCTTCGCTAATTTATTTTTAACTCCCAAAGCCACTGCCATTCCTGAATTATCTAACTGTACACGTCCTTGCTTTTCAGCAATAGACAGCAAAGAAGCATCTCTACCACCATATAAATAAGCAATATCTACCGCCGAGACTAATTCTCTTGAATAATAAGACATTCCTTTTTGACCGTCATTCAAAGGAAAAAACTCTCCATCTGAATTAGTCAAATTCAACAATGCATAAACAGACTTAATCAGAATTCCATTCTTAAATTCAAAAATCTTTAAATTCGGTTTAGTATTTTGTAATGCCTCTGCAAAAACCATAAAAGGGTACATAGCATAACGTTGATAATAGGGTCCTTCATTGTAATATCCATCAGGTGAAAAAGGCTCATCTACATTTGCTAAAAACCCTGTTTTTTGACCCTCTTTTTTAATCAATCCACCATCATTGTCTTTCATTCCAGGAGGCAACCCATCCTCCTTCAATCCATGCAAGGCTCTATCGAGTAATTCAGCGTCATCCATAACTAAAGCAATCATCCCAACCGCAACATTCCCCCAAGTACTGTGATTGTGCACTCGATTAAAAAATTGAGGAGAACCAGTCGAAATAAAATCAGCAAAAGGTTTGAATAAATCCTTCTCAATAAGCGCTCGATCTTTAGCGCCAATAAAATCATACACACAGTCATAAGCCTGACTCGCATATACTAACCAGTTAGAATCATTTAATGCCTGCCAAAATAGTTTTCCACGAGCATAAGAACGCTCTTGAGGATGTAATGGTAAAGTAGGATATAATTTGGTATAAGCCATCAACATATCTTTGACATAAATTGCATATTTTTTGTCGCCAAGAATTTGGTATAAAACACCGGCTCTTTGCATCATCAACCAGTTCTTTTTATGGCGCTCATGTGTATATCCACCAGAAAAATCTTTGGGTAACGGCACATCAATTCCTAAAGCCATTTCAGCATCTACTTCTTTTTTAACCTCAGCAACCGATGCGTCAAAAAGAGGTACTTTTCCTAATTTAGATTTTATTTCCTGAACTCCTTTTTTAGTTAATACTAAGCTTGGATGCCCTTGCGCTATTCCATTTTGAAACACCAAGAACAGCAATCCTAAAGCGGTTACTTTTAACCAATTATTTTTAATGCAATTCATCCCTATTTTTTTAAAATTAATCCCAAATCTGAACCATCCGTTGCTATTCCTTTTAAAGACAAAGTATTATTTCGTTGAAAAAAGAGTATTATTTCAGCTCAAAATCTCTTGTGCTTTTTTGTTTGAACTTCCTATTACTCGTAATGTCACAACCTCATAATAGTAACCGAAATATTTTACGTTTGCTTTTCGTTATTTTTAATTCTATATTTGGTTTACCAATTTGGTTTGCCAAATATATCTATTTTTTAAGATAATAAAAAACAATCCACAATTTATTCCTGTTTTCTTTTACGTTAATGCAAAAGGAAAGAGTCATGTGCTAAATATAAAATAATAAAACATCAAAATAATGAGTACCAGTAAAACCTTTTATGCAATCAATCCAGCAAGTAACGAACCAATAGATGATGTGTTTACCAATGCGTCAGTAGAAGAAGTGAATCAAGCGGTGCAAAAAGCAATAAACGCATTTGATGATTATCGAAAAAAAGATTCAAATTCTATAGCTGATTTCTTAGAACAGATTGCAATTGAAATCGTAAATCTAGGAGACGCACTATTAGAAAAATGTCATTCAGAAACGGCTCTACCACTTGCCAGATTACAAGGAGAAAGAGGGCGAACAGTAAATCAATTGAAACTATTTGCTACTGTGGTACGCGAAGGATCATGGATTGATGCCAGAATCGACACGGCAATTCCAGACCGAATCCCCGCACCTAAACCAGACATTAGACACATGCTTATACCGCTAGGGCCGGTTGCTGTTTTTGGAGCCAGTAATTTTCCGTTAGCCTTTTCGGTGGCAGGAGGAGATACTGTTTCTGCTTTAGCTGGTGGTTGTCCGGTAGTTGTAAAGGCACATCCCGCTCATCCAGGGACTTCGCAAATGGTGGCTACTGCCATAGAAAAAGCAATTCAAGTTTGTAAAATGCCTGAAGGAATATTCTCCTTAGTACAAGGAAATACAAATGAAGTGGGAGAATTGTTAGTAAAACATCCCGATATTAAGGCCGTAGGTTTTACCGGCTCTTTCAAGGGAGGAAAAGCTTTGTTTGATATTGCTAATACAAGACCAGAACCCATACCTGTTTTTGCAGAAATGGGAAGTACAAATCCTGTCTTTATATTACCCCGAATTCTAGAAGAAAAATCTGAAACGATAGCCACCGGTTTAGCGGGTTCAATTACACTAAATGGCGGCCAATTTTGTACTGCACCAGGGCTTACTTTTATTGAGAAATCAGAAAATTCGAATGCTTTCAATTCATTCTTAATCGATAAAATAAGTGGTATTCCTGCAACAACTATGTTGACATCTGAAATCAGCCAAGCTTACAATACTAAAATAGAGACCACGCTTGTCTCAAATACAATTCTAGAAATAGGAAAAGGACAACCAAGCACCGAACCAACTACGGCTATTGCACGAATATTAAAAACAACTGCAAGCGCTTTCTTAGAAAATTCCGGTTTTGAAGAAGAAAATTTTGGTCCTTCTAATATCATTGTTGAAGCACAAACAAAAATCGAAGTTCTTGAAGCAGCTAAAACTCTCAAAGGACATCTTACAGCTACCATTTTTGGCACTGATAAAGATTTTGCCGAATACAGTGAACTTTTCGAAATTTTAGAAAAAAAAGTGGGGCGTCTAATCCTAAA
Source organism: uncultured Flavobacterium sp. (assembly GCF_963974175.1). GTDB lineage: Bacteria > Bacteroidota > Bacteroidia > Flavobacteriales > Flavobacteriaceae > Flavobacterium. The sequence continues at coordinate 467,451 of NZ_CAXBBR010000002.1, read as the reverse complement.
CGGCTATCCTACGGGTGTAGAAGTTTGTCATTCTATGGTACATGGCGGTCCATATCCGGCGACTACAGCTGCACAATCAACCTCTGTTGGAACAAATGCTATAAAACGATTTGCAAGACCTATTTGCTTTCAGGATTATCCTGATTTCCTTTTGCCAGAAGCATTAAAAAAAGGGAATCCATTAACCATTTGGAGATTATTAAACGGAGAGTTCACAAAATAGAGCACCTCTTAAATTGAAAAAGGCACAAGCTTTAAACGGTTCGTTTACAGCTTGTGCCTTTTACTATTATATCAAGTTCTTTATAAAACGTAGTGATTATGAGTGTTTTTTGTCTTTTTTCCAAGCTTCAAATAGCACTAGATTACTTTCATCCGTCGCAGGGTACAAACCTATTATGGACTTTCCATTAGCAACTTGCTCCAAAACAAAGTCTTCATAGAGTGTCATTTTAATACATTCATCAGCAACTTCATCGGCAATCTCCCTTGGAATTACCATCACACCGTCATCATCACCTACAATTACATCACCAGGAAAAACGGCTACATCACCACATCCTATAGGAACATTTATGTCTATAGCTTGATGCAACGTAAGATTAGTAGGTGCTGAAGGCCTTTGATGATAAGCTGGCATCTCTAAATTAGCAATTCCTGTAGAATCTCTAAATCCGCCATCAGTTACAATACCCGCTCCACCACGCATCATCAATCTAGTTACCAGAATATCTCCAGCAGAAGCTGCTCTAGCATCTTTACGACTATCAATAACTAAAACTGCTCCTTTAGGGCACTCTTCAATAGCTACTCTTTGCGGATGTTTTGGATCCCTAAATACTTCCATAGGATTCAAATCTTCTCTTGCAGGAATGTATCGCAACGTAAATGCTTCCCCAACCATTGTTGGTTTTCCTAATCTTAATGGTTTAACATTTTGAATAAATTGATTTTTGAGTCCTCTTTTAAAAAGACAGCTCGCTATCGTAGGTGTGCTAACTTTTTTAAATTTTTCCCTTGTTGCATCAGATAATAAATTCATAAGCGTTTCAAAATTAAATACATTATATATACTACAAATATACATTATCGTGGATAACCAAATTAAAAAACCAATTGTTTTATTTGATTAATATGATACAAATAAGTCCTAACTGAAAGGACTATTGATGTTCCAAAAACCGCTAAGGTGTTCCGTTTTTTATAGCACATCGCCTTCAAATAACTAAGCTCTCTTTATTTCGTGTCCTACAAATTCCTCTAGTGTAGCAAACATATCATCTACAGAAAGTACTTCCAGATCAGGGTGGGATTTTAAAAATTCAGCATTTAGGTTAACTAAATTTTCTTCTATTTCGAAAAAAGTATCACTGTTCATTAAATCTCTAACTGGGTTGACACCTTCCAGTTTTCCTTTGAAGAATTTATCACGTTTTACAGAGCTCATCAATTTGACTTTCTTGCATTGTTGTTGGAATAATTCTAAATGCTTTTCGGCTCCCAACAATTGCAAACCTTCTTCAATTAATTCGTTTAGTTCTAAATTCCATTGTGAATTGTACACAAACTGTGCAAAATTACCTTCGGTATATTGGGAAGTATAATAATCTAAATAATAACTCATCAACGCATCTTCATGAATCAAGTCGTCGTCAATTTTTTCTTCGCGCATTAAATTGATTACCGAAATATTAGAGTTGATAACGTCTTGAGGGTTTTCGCTAGTTGCAGCGGTTTCTGAAATAATTATTTTTCCGAATTCCATGTGAGAATATTTAAATGGTTGACTGCAAATTTCGGGTAAAATAACGAGGGATTAAAATTGTTCGTGGATTTACTATCGAAATTTTCAACCCTAAAAATAAATTAAAAACTGTAAAAATATTATATACATTTATAACCTAAATATATTTCAATTATCAAAAAATGATACAAAGTCATTTCTAATAAAAAAAAGAAAGATTATAACAAAAATGTAGCGCTACCTCTGAACCAAATTGACACTAGTAAATTAAGTATTTCTTATATGAATAAAACTATAAATCGGCGAAATTTATTTAAGTTGATACTTAATAAATTTACTATAAATCAAGATCCTGGAGATCCATTATTTAACAAATATTCCCGTAAAAGCTTCATTGGAAGGAGATATCAAAGTAATTTAACTTCAAAAAAATCAGATTTCGCAGATCGAGTTGCCCCTGTAAGTAGTGGACTCAGTTCCTACAATGGAGCATGGGGAAAAGCAGAAATACTACATCTACTAAGAAGAACTGGATTTGGCTACAAAAAAACAGATGTAGATGTACTACAGGCCATGAGCATGACTAATGCCGTCGATAAAATATTAAATGTAGATAAGACTCCGCCTTCAGCTCCCGTAAATTCATATAATAACTATTCGCCGGACGAAAAAAATTTGCCCTACGGCGCTGATTGGACTAATGACCCATTGCCTTCAGGAACTAGCACAACTAATTCTAGAAGGATTGACTCGTTGTCTCAATGGAATTTTGGATTGGCGTGTAACCAAGACATTAGTATTAAAGAGAAAATGACTTGGTTTTGGTACCATTTCATTCCAGTAGATTTTGATACTGTTCGCGTATCTCCATTCTCAAATGCATCAACAAACTCCTGCCGAATATTATATTCTTACATGAAGATGTTTCGAGACAACCCGCTGGGCAACTACAAAACACTCATTCGAAACATGGCTACTCAACCTGCTATGATGTATTACCTGAATAATCAAGCTAATACAAAAACATCTCCAGATGAGAACTTTGCTAGAGAAGTAATGGAGCTTTTTACACTAGGAAAAGATCCTTTGAGCCAATATACTGAAGTAGATGTTGAACAAGCCGCCAAAGTTTTAACAGGATGGCGAGTTATAAATTTGAACACTGCAACACCTATCACACAATTTGACAACAGCTATCACGAAACGAGCAACAAACAATTCTCTTCGTTCTTTAACAATACAGTAATCAACAATGCGGGCGCATCAGAATTAGATGATTTTATCACTATGATTTTCTCAAAAACTCAGGTGGTTTCTGAATATATTTGTCGCCGTTTGTACCGTTATTTTGTATATTATGACATCGACGCTACAATAGAATCAACGATAATTACGCCAATGGCACAAACATTTGTTACTAACAACTGGGAGATAGCACCGGTATTAGACCAACTTTTCAAAAGTCAACATTTTTACGATATGGCCAATCGAGGTGTTTACATCAAATCTCCTTTCGATTTGGTCATCGGTACTTTACGAACTTTCAACTTGAATTATACTGTTGCTGATCAAACTAATTTTGAAGCACAATATAAAGTTTGGAACTATTACAACAATACTATTTTAGGTGGACTAGAACAATCAATGGGTAAAATTCCTAATGTTTCTGGCTGGGTTGCTTTTTATCAAAATCCTTCTTTTCACGAATACTGGATCAATTCAAGCACGACACAAAAAAGATTCGATTTCTTAAACAGAGTATTTAACGGATACAACCTTACTTATAACTTATTGACAACACGTATTGAAGTTGACTCCATTGCTTTCATTCAACAATTTGACCCTGCTACTTGTTCCGACCCTGATTTATTAGTCGCAGAATGTATAAAGTTTTTATTACCAATCGACCTCAGCACAACACAAAAAGGTCAGATAAAAACGCAGTCCTTGCTTTCTAATCAAACAACTAATAATTATTGGACTTCCGCTTGGACACTTTACCTTAATGACACTTCGAATACTACTAACAAAAACAGCGTAAAAACAAGGCTAAAATCATTGCTTGTAACCCTTACTCAACTTGCAGAATACCAATTAATGTAACCATTGAAATGAAAAGAAGAAGTTTTATAAAAACTAGCGCAATAGCCACAATCCCTTTAGCATTAAATGGAATTCCTGTTATGGCGTCCTCATCCATTGACAGTAATGCCTTAGACATTCTTGCAAACGCTGCCGTGAATGGTGGGAAAATATTGGTAATTATTCAAATGAATGGTGGAAACGATGGCTTAAACACTGTTTTTCCTTTGGACAAATGGACTAATTTAAACAATGCACGATCAAACATTTTAATGAATCAAAACGCTGTTTTGTCATTGGATAATAATAGTACAACGGGCCTTCACCCTGCCATGTCAGAAATGAAAAATCTACATGACGATGGGAAACTAATGATTATACAAGGAGTTTCATACCCCAATCCTAGTTACAGTCATTTTAGAGCGACTGATATTTGGTTTACAGCTTCTAATAGTAATCAAGATTTGAATAGCGGCTGGATAGGTCGATCGCTTGATAAAATATACCCAGGTTTTCCTGTTGGTTTTCCTAATAGTTCCATGCCTGACCCTTTGGCGATTCAAATAGGCTCAACTTTGCCATTTTCTTTGCAAGGTCCAAATATCAATATGGGATATAATGCTCCTGATCCTACTTCCCTACTGAATGTAATTAACCAAATTACAGATCCAGCACCTAATTCTGATTATGGAACCGAGTTAACTTTTTTACGTTTGATGAAAGATCAAAGCAATGTATATCGAAGCGCGATTCAAAATGCATATAACAGCACACAATCACAAACAGCTACTTACCCAAGTTCGAATAAGCTTGGTGACCAATTAAAAATTGTTGCCAAACTGATCAACGGCGGATTGCAAACTCCAATATATATTGTCAATCATCCCAACTCTTCTGACTTACACAGCGGTCAAGTAGACACTACGGACAAAACCCAAGGTGCCCACGCCAATAACTTAAGCATTTTATCTAAAGCAATAAACGCCTTCCAGCAAGATTTAGAATTAATGGGGAAGTCGAATTTAGTCACCGGAATGACCTTTAGTGAATTTGGCCGAAGAATAAAAAGTAACGGAAGCTTAGGAACCGACCACGGAGCTGCTGCACCAGTAATTTTCTTTGGAGCGGCATTGAATACCGGTCCAAGTGCCGTAACAACCCAAAATCCTGTTTCTGGAATGATAGGGAGTTCGCCAAACTTACCTTTAAATCCCACCGTTTCAGACCAAGTAGCTATGCAGTTCGATTTTAGACAAATTTACTTATCGATTATGCAGGATTGGCTAGGCATGAGCGAATCACAAACTACAGAAGTTTTAGGCGGCACTTTTACTAAAATACCCATATTTAAAAACTCATCTTTAGATACTACTCCAATAGGACCTAAGGATTTTTTAAATGTATATCCTAACCCTATTACAGAAAACACTATTAATATTACGCTAAAAGACGCTACCAATACGGTTGTAAATATTAAAATATACAGCATTCAAGGCACTTTAATCTATAACACTATTGCTAGAATTAACGGTACTAACTATAGCTTTCAACTTCAAAATAAGGCTGCTTCTGGCATCTATATTTTAGAACTCGATTATAACAACAATAAATTATACAAGAAAATTATTTTTTCATAGGCAACACATCAATTGCAGTTATTAGAACATCCAGCACCTAATTCCCACTGCATTTTTCGTTTTTATAACGTAAAAAACTTTTCATCGCTAATTAGCAAAATTTTTTAACCAACTTAATGCAGTCCGATTTAAAGTACATTAATTTAAAAAAATTATGTATTTGAAAGACTAAAAAATAAATAATGAGAAAAATAATGTTATTGATTGGCTTTTTATTTGTTGTAAGTACTTTTCCTCAAGAAAAAAAATATGGGCGAAATCATTTATCAATTAAAAAGCCCCTAACCTAGTTGTAGAAAAATGGCTTTCAGAACAGCCCGAAACAAAACGAAAGTTTATATTAATTGATTTTTGGGCTACTTGGTGTCCTGCTTGCAAAACAATTATACCAGTTTATAAACGACTTAATCATAATTGGAATAAGCTTTGAAACTCAAAGAAAAATCGATAAATTCACAGATCCTAAAATTGAATACTATAGCGCAATTCGCACTAGAAGTAAATCATATAAATCATTAGAAATAGACGGAATACCTCATTGTATTATCTTCGATCCGAATGGTATCGTGCGCTGCGAAGGAAATCCTTTGTCAAAAAGGTTTGAGTTAACTTCAGAAGTATTAAAAGATATTATACGGAATTATAGAGCCCGAAAAACTACAGAACAGAATAACTAAGATTTTAAAATCTCTAGAGAACACCTTAAAAAAAGAGAAAATTGGTTTAAAATGATTTACTTTATATCAGAATCCTCACTATTCTTCTTCTGATTCATTTTTGTAACCAAAGCTTTCAAACGTAATGCCTTTTCCTTTTTTTCTTCTTGCAATTTTGCATTTTTCCGATTTAGCAATTTGGTGTGTAAAGCCTTGTTTTTAGTGTTTTTTTCGGGTCCTTTTGCCATGATATACAATCTTCTTTAATTATGATTACAAATATAAGTCTACCGAAAACAAGAACGGATTAATATCTAACCGATAGCACGAATGCTTGTTTGAATTAATTTTAATTTACTCATAAAACTCCTGTAACAATTTTTATGCTTTTCTTCTTTTCAATAAAGTAGAAAAGAATCCCGCCTGAAAAATATAAAACTACATCTATCCAGTCTGCCGTGTATCTTGGATTAACTCTTGGAAGATAATATTCGAAATACAAAGAATAATAACACGCCAAAAAAATGACAAAACCAATTGAGAATTGAAAGGAACTATCTTTTTTAAGACGTCGGATTACAAATGTCATCGCACCCAGTAATAGAGGAAGACATAGTAAGTCATTAACATAGTTATTAATCAAAGAAGGTAATGGCATACTCAGCCGCTGCATCAAATAAATTGTCAAAGCAGTGAACAACATTACCACATAAAAAACTCTTCTAAACATATAAAATACCCGCTGTCCAAGCTGAAATAGCCGTTAAAAGCGCTCCAATTCCCCACGAAGAATTAAACGCTTTAGTGAATATTAGTGCCGTGATGTTTTTAGTCTTCGCCCGTCTTTTAAAAAAAGCATCATGGCGATTTTGGTTCGATATTTTCATTTCTATTTTTTGTTTAACCAGCTGCAGCTGCTATAACCAGCGAAATAAGTCCTCCAATAACTACTGCAAAAAAAAGCCAGATATAATAGCCTGTTTGAAAAAGAGTCCGCAGTATAATGTTGGGGTGTTCTGCGCCGTTTTTTAAAAAAAATTCAATTTTGCTAGGCTCTTTATCAATTTTTTCTTTTTGTTTGATTTTGTCCTGAGTCTTTTTTTCGCTTTCAAGTTTTCGCTTTAAAACTACATCTAATAAAGCACCGCAATTACTGCAAAACTCATTATTTAAATTAACAGTACCACACTCTAAACACGTTATGTAGGATTTATTCATCGGCTTCGATTTAATTTGAATATTGCTCTAGCTATTTAAAACTATGCTTTACATCGACCCTTTGTCTTCTCCTTAAGTCCCACAAAGTTGCTTTAAAAGAGATAGAAATATTGGTCTAAGTAAACACTCTAAAGCAGTTCTGCAATTTCAATTATCTAAAATCAAAGTTATGAAAAATTATCTATTTCATTTGAGTAGTATTATTTCAACAGATTAATTAAACATCAATAAGTTGCGATCTTAACTTACCACCTAAATGGTCCTATTATAATGTCTTTACGCGATATTGCCTTTCCGAGGAACGAAGAAATCTCATCAAGTAACTCCATCCCTAATTAAAAACAATGAAGATTCAACAACGACTTTCTGAAATTTTTCAAACACAAATCAAAGAGAATAGTCCAAAATTCCCATTGTCTCTTTCTCGGTCAGACGAAGATAAATCTTCGGATCTTCCTTCGTCAGCATTACAAGTTTGTCGACAAATAATTTGCATTTTAAAATGACAAATAATTTGGAACCCCAAAATCTCTAGCCCCGACAGTGGTAAAAAAAATTTTACTTTTGCTATTAAAAAGTAAAAGATTACTTCAGCTAACTTTTATATACAGCGGAGTTCAGTGAATATATTTGCAACGTATAGCGGGAAATTGCTCCAAATAAAAATTCTATTGCTTATTTTTGCACCCAATTAAATAGAATCATGATACAGAATCCAAAAAGATATACGATTACAGCGGCATTACCTTACACAAACGGTCCAATTCACATTGGCCACTTGGCGGGAGTTTACGTGCCTTCTGACATTTATTCACGTTACCTGAGATTGCAAGGAAGAGATGTTTTGTTTGTTTGCGGAAGCGACGAACACGGTGTGGCTATCTCAATGAAAGCCAAAAAAGAGGGCATTACTCCTCAGGAAGTAATCGATAAATACGATGGAATTATCCGTAAATCCTTTATTGATTTTGGAATTTCGTTTGATAATTATTCTCGAACTTCGGCAAAAATTCATCATGATACGGCTTCGGAATTTTTTAGAACTTTATACGAAAAAGGAGACTTTATAGAACAAGTAACCGAGCAATTGTATGATGCAAAAGCTGATCAATTTTTGGCAGACCGTTTTGTAATTGGTACTTGTCCAAAATGCGGTAACGAAGAAGCCTACGGAGATCAATGTGAAAAATGTGGTTCTACGCTAAACGCTACGGATTTAATCAACCCAAAATCAACTATTACAGGAGAAACTCCTATAATGAAATCAACAAAACACTGGTTTCTACCTTTGGATCGTTATGAAGAATTCTTGAAAGAATGGATTCTTGTAGGACATAAAAACGACTGGAAACCCAATGTTTACGGACAAGTAAAATCTTGGATTGATGGCGGACTAGAACCTCGTGCAGTAACACGCGACTTGGATTGGGGAATTGATGTTCCCGTTGAAGGTGCCGAAGGAAAAAAATTATATGTATGGTTTGATGCGCCGATTGGCTATATTTCATCTACCAAAGAATGGGCTTTGCGCGAAGGAAAAGACTGGGAGCCTTACTGGAAAGATCAAGACACGAAGTTGGTTCACTTTATAGGAAAAGACAATATTGTTTTTCATTGCATCATTTTCCCTGCAATGTTAAAAGCGGAAGGAAGTTATATTTTGCCAGACAATGTGCCTGCAAACGAGTTCTTAAATTTAGAAGGAAATAAATTATCAACTTCTAAAAACTGGGCAGTTTGGCTACATGAATATTTAGAAGAATTTCCAGGTCAGCAGGATGTTTTGCGTTATGCATTGACATCTAACGCACCGGAAACTAAGGATAATGACTTCACTTGGAAAGATTTTCAGGCGAGAAATAATAATGAATTAGTTGCGATTTATGGTAATTTCATTAATCGTGTTGTGGTGTTAACCAATAAATATTATAACGGAATTGTTCCAGCGCCAAACGAATTCTCTGAGGTTGACGAAGCAACTTTAACGGAATTGAAAGCATATCCAGCGGTAATTTCTAGTTCAGTTGAAAGATATAGATTTAGAGAAGCTTTAGGTGAATTGATGAACGTAGCTCGACTTGGAAACAAATATTTAGCTGATGAAGAACCTTGGAAAGTAATCAAAGACAATCCAGAGCGCGTGCAAACTCAAATGTATGTGGCTTTGCAAATTGCAGCGGCTTTGAGTGCACTTTGTGAACCGTTCTTGCCGTTTACAGCGACTAAATTATCAAGAATATTAAAAATAGAATCTCCGTTATCTTGGGCTACCATTTCAGAAACTTCTGATTTGATTGTAGCAGGACACCAAATTGGTGAAGCAGAATTACTTTTCGCCAAAATTGAAGATGAGGAAATTCAGAAACAAATAGACAAATTGGAAGCTACAAAAACAGCCAACATTGCCGAAAACAAAAAAGTAGAACCTCAAAAGGAAGCGATTCAGTTTGACGATTTTGCCAAAATGGATTTGCGTGTAGGAACGATTCTAGAAGCAGAAAAAATGCCGAAAGCAAATAAGCTTTTGATTTTGAAAGTAGACACTGGAATTGACGTTCGCACCATTGTTTCGGGAATTGCAGAGAGCTTTAAACCCGAAGATATTATTGGAAAAAAAGTGACTGTTTTAGTCAACTTGGCTCCAAGAAATCTGCGCGGTGTGGAAAGTCAAGGAATGATCTTGATGACCACCAATGCTGAAGGAAAATTAGTTTTTGTAAATCCAGATACTGAAGCGGCGAACGGCGAGACTATAAATTAATTATATTTCTAAAGTGAATTAAATGTCAAAAAATCTATTTAGAAAATAAATATTTTTTTTGACATTTTTATTTTAATTAAAATAATATATTTACCAGAATGCATTAATTATCTTATTAAAAAAACCAACCGTATTATGAGAAAAATTATATTAGCAATTTTATTGTTATATTATGGAAGTGGTTTTTCTCAGAAACTCTTAAACTCATTTCCTCTTTCCCTAAAAAAAGACAAAGACGTTTTTCAAATTGTTGACAAAGAGACCCATAACACAACTTTTTTTGTTAGCGACAATAAGAAAGTCAAGGCTATTTTGTTAGATCAAAATATGCATATAAAAGACTCGATTACAACTGTAAGTCCAAAAAGCAGTAATTATAGCAATATGATTGGTTATAATAAAAGTAACGAAAACATAAGGTTATTTTGGGCTTCTGAAGATTTTAAAAACATATATGCTCAGAGCTTCAATTTTAAATCTAAAAATATAGGAGGAGTAACTCAACAATTGCCTTTAATAAATGAAAAAGTTTTAGGTAACTTCTCAGAGAATAACAAATTATATCTTTTGACTATAGAAGAGAAAACCTCTATGCTGAAACTATATGTTTTTGACGAAAATTTGATTATTAAAGCGTACGCTATTGATTTAAAAGAACAAAAATTCTACAATGAAAATTTCAAGCTTTCCCCACTTTATGACAACGTACTTTCGCCTGAATTTGGTAATACTCAAATTGTAAATCTTGATGTCCCTTCCAGATTGAGTGGAGCTGCAAATAGGAGAAAAATATATTCGAATAAAAAAGAAATCACAATAACGTTAGATCATAATATCAATTTCACTCAGTTAATTTCAATTGATTTAGAAACTCTTAAAACAGAAGTCAGCCTTATCACTATGCCTTTTATTGAAGATTCCAATCCTCAAAATACTAAAACAAATTCTTTTCTTTTTGAGGATAAGATTTATCAAATAAAACTTACCCGAAAGAAAATGAAAATCGATTTGAAAGATTTGAACGGTAAATTAATTAAGGAATACATGATAAATGACAGTATCGATTTGGGATTGAAAAATGCAAAAATACTAAAAACAGGAGATGACTTTGGACGAGATAAAATCATTGAGAAACCTTTACAATTCCTATCAGAGGTTTACAATAAAAACTTAAGCATTAATTGTGTTAAGTATGGAAATGATTACTTTCTAACTTTTGGCGCTGTCCCTGTTATAAACACCTCCCAATCCTATCATAATTTTAATATGATGTCGACGATGCGGCAGAATATGACGCCACAAAACACTATGAATATGCAAATGCAAATGAAGAACTTTGGAGGGCATTCAGGGCCAAGTGCCCAATATAGTGAACAACTTATTTTTCTACAAAAACCTTTTAATCCTTTTTCAACACCCGAAGAAGTATATTGCAGTGTTATCTTAGATGCAGAAGGAAATTTTTTGGATAGAAATACCGATGATTTCATAGTGAATAAGCTAGGAGAATTTTATAATACACTGGAGGATATTTCTACTGAAATACTTTTTAAGGTGGATAACCATTATTATTTAGGATATTATAATAATAAAAACAAGGAATATATAATTAGAAAATTCGCTGATTAAAAAATGACGAACGCAAAACCAAGATTAGCTTTAGCTTTTGGAATACTTTGTATTTCTATTTTTCCAATTTTGGTCAAACTCAGACTAACTCCAGGATTGATTTCTGCATTCTACAGAATGGCAATTGCCTTTTCCTTGCTTTTACCTTATGTGCTGATTACAAAAAAGCTCAAACTACCTAAAAAAAATATTTTATTTCTAGCCATTCTTTGCGGTGTATTATTCGCTTCAGATGTTGCGGTTTGGAATATTGCCATTCAAGAGTCAAGTGCGACTCAAGCCTCTTTATTAACTAATTTATCTCCACTTTGGGTTGGTATTATTTCATATGTCTTTCTAAAAACCAAACCGGCAACTAATTTTTGGATTGGAACGACAGTAGCCTTATTTGGAATGGCGATGTTAGTGGGTTTCAAATTTTTTCTAGAATTGGATTTTGACAACGCTTTTATTCTCGCCGTATTATCAGGGATATTTTACTCTATTTATTTATTAGTGAGTAAAAAAGCACTTTCTCAAATGGATGTGCTATCGTTTATGACCATCAGTTTAATGGCGTCCACAGTATATTTAGCGATAGTATGCATTGTGATGAACGAACCTTTTTCTGGTTTTTCAGATGCGGGTTGGTTCGTTCTACTTATTCAGGCGGTAGTATGTCAATTGATGGCTTGGTTATCCATTAGTTATGCGACTCAAAGCATGCGCCCAACTCGAGTATCGTTAAGTTTATTAGGGCAGGCAGTTATTACATCCATTTTGGCTTGGTTATTTCTGGATGAAAAAATTACCTTAAATATGATTATTGGTGGTCTTATTTTACTTTTGGGTATCCGAATTACCTTTTACACCAAAACCCTGTCGATAAAAAATATAATATAAAAACACTAAGAAGAATTCCTTCTTAGTACTAAAAAAATAAAATGAAAAATTTAAAAGTAATTGCATTTGATGCAGACGACACCTTATTCATCAACGAAACCTATTTTGCTGAAACAGAAGAAAAATTCTGTAGTTTAATGAGCGATTATCTTTCCCACCAGGGAATTTCAAAAGAACTATTCAAGATAGAAATTGACAATTTAAAATTATATGGTTACGGTATTAAAGGGTATATCCTTTCGATGATTGAAGCAGCAATGAAAATTTCGAATAATACTATTCCTATTGAAGTAATTGAACGCATTATTCAGTACGGAAAAGAATTAACGGAGAAACCCATCGTGTTACTTGAAGGTGTAGAAGAGACGCTTGAAGCTTTGAACGGAAAATATAAGTTGGTAGTAGCCACCAAAGGCGATTTATTAGATCAACGGAGAAAATTACACAATTCGGGATTAGGAAAGTATTTCCACCATATTGAAGTGATGTCTGATAAACAAGAGGTTGATTACACCGACTTGATTAGACGATTGGAAATACAACCAGAAGAATTTTTCATGATTGGCAACTCACTTAAATCAGATGTTTTGCCGGTTCTAGCTATTGGAGGACATGCTGTACATATTCCATTTCATACGACTTGGGCGCACGAAAAAATCGACTACAAAATAGTGCATGAAAATTTCATGGCATATGAAAAAATGACTGATGTGCTAAAACAATTGCAATAACATGCATTTTTCCTACTAAAAAACTGGTTTTTAATCCAATGCCTATCAAATTAGAAAATGGAATCACATCGAAAACCGCATATTATCTTAATAAATATGCAATAGAAAGCCTATGATTTTACATTTTCCCTTTTTTTTTATGTAATTTATTTTAATTTTTACATAATTTACTGTTCGAAAATTCTTATTAAACATAAAGTCTTACTTTTGCATTAATTCTAATAAATAGGAAAACAATGAAAAAAGTAATACTTACGTTGGTTTTTGCTTCGGCATTCGCAACATTATCAGCTCAAACAGAGCCTGTAAAAACGATTAATCCTGAATTTAACAAATGGTCAGTTGAAGTAGCTGGCGGTTTTAACAAACCTATGAGACCTATGAGTGCAGGTACAAGAACTGCAGTAGTAAGTCCTTATGTTGCTGATTTAGGAGTTAGATACATGTTTAACAACAAATTTGGTATTAAAGCAGACTTTGGTTACAATAGCTTTACAGAAGGTGACGATTCAAAAAGTTTTGATTCAAAATACTACAGAGCAGATTTACAAGCTGTAGCTAACTTAGGAAGAATCATGAATTTCGAAACTTGGACTAATACTATTGGTTTATTAGCTCACACTGGTTTTGGTTTATCATTTTTAGAAAGAGAAAATCCTACTTATGTAAAAGACAGAATGGGTAATTTCATGGCTGGTGTAACTGGACAAATCAAATTATCTGACAGAATCGCTTTAACAGGAGATTTCACAACTATCCTTAACGCAAAACAAAATGTTGCGTTTGACGGAGGAAGTCCTATTGGTTCAAGAGGATTTGGTGGAGTTCTTTTTAATGGTACTGTAGGTGTAACAGTTTACTTAGGTAAAAATGCTAAACATGCTGACTGGGTAACTCTTATCGATAAAGATGTATTAGCTTTAACAGAAAGAGTTGACAATCTTGAAACTATGTTGATTGATACTGATCAAGATGGTGTTGCTGATTATTTAGATCTTGAAAAAAACACAGTTTCTGGTGTAATGGTTGATTCTAAAGGTAGAGCTATTGACTTAAACAAAAATAACGTTCCTGACGAATTGGAGAACTATTTAATGGCAAACTACGTTAACAAAAAAGATCAATCTACTGCAACTAATAACGAATTAATCAAAAGCTTAATCAACGGTGGTTATGTAGCTACTTACTTTGATTTTGACAAAACTAATCCAACAACAGTTTCTACTGAAGGTATTGATTTCATCTTAACTTACTTAAGAAATAATCCTACTGCATCTGTTGACATTATTGGTCATGCTGACGAATTAGGAAGAACTGCTTACAATGACAAATTGTCTAACGCAAGAGCTGCTAACGTTAAAAAGATTTTAATGAAAGCTAATATTGATGCTTCAAGATTGAATGTAATTGCTGCTGGTGAAGACAATTCAGTTGAAAAAGATTCAGAAGGTGCTAGAAAATTAGTTAGAAAAGTTACTTTCAGAATAAAATAATTTATTCTTAGATTATACAAAAGCCCTAAAAGGAATTCCTTTTAGGGCTTTTTTTTATACCCTTATTTTTCGATCTACCCTACTATTTTATTAAATACAAAAAATAGTTCCAACACTATTAGCAGAATCCATATTTACTTCAGCAGTCAATTGACAAATTAAAAGAATAGCTGTACTTTTGAACAATAAATAAAGTAACGAAAACCTTGAAAACATTAATAGATCTCGACAATTGGCCCCGTAAGGAGCATTTCCATTTTTTTAGACAATTTGAAGAACCATTCTTTGGTGCTACTGTACAAATCGACTGTACAAATGCCTATGCAAAATCAAGAGCGCTAGGAGCTTCCTTTTTCATTTATTATCTACACAAAACATTAGTTGCAGTCAATACCAATGAGCCTTTTCGCTATCGAATTTCAGAGGACAAAATATACATTTGTGATCGCATTGACGGTTCAGCAACAATAGGACGTGCTGATGGTACTTTTGGCTTCTCTTTAATCCAATACGACCCCAACTTTGATCTCTTTAAAGAAAATGCTTTAACCGAAATTGAACGTATCCAAAGCACTACTGGTATTTTTACACGAACATTTGAAAATGATAACGTAATTCACTTTTCGGCAATACCGTGGATAAACTTTACTTCCTTATCGCATGCTAGAAGTTATACTTTTCCTGATAGCTGCCCCAAAATCTCTTTTGGTAAAATGACAGTTTCTGAAAATGGAAAAAGAACCATGCCCATGTCTATTCATGTACACCACGGATTAATGGACGGCTTACATTTAGGACAATTTGTAGATTATTTTCAAGAAATCATGAATCAGTAGTAGTCGCTTTTTTGTAACTTTACAAGAAACACTTTATTATGCTATCTAAAAACATTGAAACAGCGCTTAACAAACAGGTTCATATCGAAGCCGAATCTTCGCAAATCTATCTTTCTATGGCATCTTGGTCTGAGACTCATGGTTTAGAAGGAATTTCAAAATTCATGTATGCTCAATCGGATGAAGAACGTGTGCATATGCTTAAGGTAATGAAGTTTATAAACGAACGCGGTGGTCATGCTCAAGTAACCGAATTAAAAGCGCCAAAAACGAATTACGAAACATTTCAGGAAATGTTTGAAGAACTTTATAAACATGAAGTTTTTGTTTCCAACGCCATAAATGAACTGGTCCATATTGCCCTTACTGAAAAGGATTATGCGTCACACAACTTTTTACAATGGTTCGTCGCAGAACAAATTGAAGAAGAAGCACAAGCAAAAAACATCTTAGATAAAATCCACCTGATAGGCGATGATAAAGGAGGTTTATACTTATTTGACAGAGACATTCAACAACCAAATGTAAAGGGATCCAAATAGCAATCACTAGTTGGTCTATATATAACAAGGCACCTTTATTCCGGTTACAATTTTTTACAAATTGAGTAAAAAGAGAAAAAATAAAGAATCCAAAAAGGATAAAAAAGAACTCCTTGAAAACGGCAAGAACGCAAAAGGCCTTAAGTCCGAATGCTGTGAAAAATATAAAAAAGGAGAAGACAAAAGATGCAAACGATGTCCTAGATTTGATTTGCCTAAGGATTAACAAACAGTACAAATAGACTTTGTTTATTACAATATAAAAAAGTCCCGATTTGCAGGTTTATAAAACACTGCAGACCGGGACTTATTTTTACTTCATTTAAGGCTACTTTCCTAACAAAAGGACTTCTGTTACGACTACCTCAGTAACATATCGTTTCTCCCCGTTTTTATCGTCATAACTTCTGTGAGTTAACTTCCCTTCTATTGCGATTTCTTTACCCTTAGTGACAAATTTCTCAATAATATCTGCCGTTTTCCCCCAGGCAATTAGTCGATGCCATTGTGTTTCCTCTACTTTTTCTCCTTTGTCATTTTTGTAGCTCTCATTAGTGGCTAATGTAAAATTGGCTAATTTTTTCCCACCATCAAAATTTTTGATTTCTGGGTCATTTCCTAGGTGTCCAATTAACTGTACTTTGTTTCTTAATGCATTCATGGCGTGTAAAATTTAAATGTTTTAATCTGAACTCGTTTCAGATCTTTTTTTGTGGTGTATACTATTGAAACCATTATTGTTTGATTTCGACACTGCAAAGATTAGATGCTTTTAAAAATTTATTCGGTTAACGTTCAATTACTTTCGGTTGTAAATACTTGTAATCGTTTATAAACGGATAATGTTTTTACTATCTTAGCAGAAATTAAAACTTATTTATGCCTGCAACTATTAAATCAATTGAGTTACGCAACTTACAAATTGAAGATTATAAAGAATTAAAAAAATCAATGATTCAATCTTATCCAGAAATGGCAGAATCATTTTGGAAAGAAGATCAAATAGAACTTTTATTAAATAAATTTCCTGAAGGACAATTGGTAATTGTAGTAGATGGAATTGTAGTTGGTTCGGCACTATCCTTGCTGGTTACCGAAGATTTCGCTTTTAAAACACGTTCTTATAAAGCAATTACAGGAAATTTTTCATTTTCAACTCACAACCCTGAAGGAGAAGTTTTATACGGAATTGATGTTTTTATCAATCCTCAATACCGCGGACTTCGATTGGGGCGCCGATTATATGATGTTAGAAAAGAACTATGTGAACAATTAAATCTAAAATCTATCATTTTTGCGGGAAGAATTCCCAATTATGGAAAATTTAAAGATGAAATTACTCCTAAAATTTACATCGAAAAAGTAAAGAAGAAAGAAATTTACGATCCTGTTTTATCTTTTCAGCTAAGTAATGACTTCCATGAACTTCGTGTACTTAAAAATTACCTTGAAGGCGATACCGAATCTTTAGAATATGCCGTTTTATTAGAATGGAATAATATTTACTATGATGATAGCCCAAAATTAATTAACACGACTAAAAGTGTGGTACGCTTGGGATTAATTCAATGGCAAATGCGTTCGTTAACTAATTTAGACGCCCTTTTTGACCAAGCCGAATTTTTTATTGACACCGTTTCTGGCTACGGAAGTGATTTTGCACTATTTCCTGAATTTTTTACGGCACCATTAATGGCTGACTTCAACCATTTGTCTGAAGCAGAAGCGATTAGAGAATTAGCCAAACATACAGAAGCTGTAAAATTAAAATTCCAAGAATTTGCTATTTCTTACAACATCAATATCATCACAGGAAGTATGCCTTTTATAGAAAATGAACACGTGTATAACGTAGGTTTTCTTTGCAAACGTGACGGTACTAATGAAATGTATCGTAAAATTCATATTACACCAAACGAAGTTTTTCATTGGGGAATTACAGGCGGAGACACTATCCAGACTTTTGATACCGATTGTGGCAAAATAGGGATTATGATTTGTTATGATGTGGAGTTTCCAGAGCTTTCTCGTCTAATGGCAGATCAAGGCATGAATATTTTATTCGTTCCTTTCTTAACCGACACTCAAAATGGATATACACGTGTAAAACATTGTGCTCAAGCAAGAGCCATTGAAAACGAATGTTATGTGGCCATTGCCGGCTGTGTTGGGAATTTACCAAAAGTAAACAATATGGATATTCAGTATGCACAAGCGGCTGTTTATACCCCTTCTGATTTTGCGTTTCCTAGTAACGGAATCAAAGCTGAAGCAACACCAAATACCGAAATGACTTTGATTGTAGATGTCGATATTAACTTGCTGAAAGAATTGCACGAACATGGAAGTGTAAACACAATGAAAGACAGAAGACACGATTTGTATAGTTTGAAAAAATTAAAATCATGAAAAATTGTTTAGAATGCGGTGAGAAAATTGTAGGTCGTGAGGACAAAAAATTCTGTAGTGACGGTTGTCGTAACGCCTATAATAACAAAATCAACAAAGACAGTAATAATTACATGCGCAACATCAACAACAAGTTGCGCAAGAATTATCGTATTCTATCCGAACTTAACACCGAAGGAAAATCAAAAACAACCCGAGCTAAACTCTTTAGCAAGGGTTTTGATTTTGATTTTTTTACCAACATATTGAATACTAAAACTGGGAATACCTACTATTTCCTTTATGATCAAGGCTATATGCTATTAGACAATGATTACTATATGTTAGTCAAAAAAGATATTTAATACCACACCCCCAATTTCCAAAATATGAAAAGAAGTCTTTCCTCCCTTTTTGCCGTTATTTTTATTCTAGCAATTCTGGCAATACTTTTTCTTACGATGATGCCGCAGTGGACCTCAGATAACAAAGTACCACTTTCTGAATTTTCAACTGAAAGGGCATTAGGAAAAGTAAAAGCAATTTCGAAGCAACCACACTATGTTGGTTCTCAAAACCATGATCAGGTTGCCGCTTATCTACAAAAAGAGCTACAAAAGTTAGGACTGCAAACTTCCACACAGGAAGGCTATACTTTGACAGAATGGGGGAATTTAGTAAAGTCAAAAAATATTATGGCTCGAATAAATGGGTCCTCTAATAATTCCAAAGCCCTGCTTTTGCTTTCTCATTACGACAGTGCCCCACATTCCTACTCACATGGTGCAAGCGATGCCGGCTCAGGAGTGGCAACAATCTTAGAAAGTGTTCGTGCCTTTTTGTATACTAAAAAGCCACATAAAAATGATATTATTATCCTATTTTCGGATGCAGAAGAATTAGGGTTAAATGGAGCGGCACTTTTTGTAACACAACACAATTGGGCAAAAGAAGTGGGACTCGTACTTAATTTCGAAGCCCGAGGTACTTCTGGACCAAGCTACATGTTAATGGAAACAAATGGTGGAAATGCGGGTATGGTAAAAGAATTTGCAGCTGCAGAAACAACTTTTCCAGTATCAAATTCATTAATGTACAGTATTTATAAAATGCTGCCTAATGATACTGACTTAACCGTTTTTAGAGAACAAAAAAGTATTCAAGGGTATAACTTCGCGTTTATCGATGACCATTATAATTACCATACCGCCCAAGATGACATCAGTCATTTAAACAAAAATACATTAGCACACCAAGGAACGTACTTAATGCCTTTGTTGAGTTATTTTTCGAATGCTAATTTGAACACCACAAAATCTACTGAAGATTATGTCTATTTTACCATTCCTTTTACATTTGTAAGCTATCCTTTTAGTTGGGTTTTACCAATGGTTATTATAGCATTTGTACTCTTTCTATTTTTAGTTTTTATCGGAATTGGTAAAAAAATACTAACGATTCAAAGAGTTATGAGAGGATTTATACCATTTTTAGGTTCCCTAATTTTAACCGGGCTGATTACTTTTTTCGGTTGGAAAGGATTACTAAAACTATATCCGCAGTATAACGATCTATTAAATGGATTTACCTACAATGGACATGATTACATTGCGGCTTTTGTATTGCTGGCTTTAGCAATAACCCTGTTTTTCTATCACCTTCTTTCATCTAAAAAAGTAGCTGTAAATCATTATGTCGCCCCTTTATTTATTTGGTTAGTAATTAATGGACTATTAGCTGTTTATTTAAAAGGTGCCGGATTTCTAATCATTCCTGTTTATTTCGGATTATTCCTATTTGGTTACTACATAGTCACTCAAAAGAACAATAAAACACTTAATCTTATTTTAAGCATTCCTGCATTGCTTTTATTAGTTCCATTTATACAAATGTTCCCAATAGGCTTGGGCTTAAAAGTCTTGTTTGGAAGTGCTATACTTACTGTTTTATCGTTTGGATTATTGCTACCTACTTTTGGTCATTTTACCAAAAAAGGATTGTGGTCCTTTCTTTTTTTAATGCTCTCTATTGGCTTTTTTGCGAAAGCACATTACGAATCCGGTTATGAACCAGGAAAGGCAAAATCGAACAGCTTGTTGTACCTCTACAATGCTGATACCGATAAAGCTAGTTGGGCGACTTATGATGTAAACCTTGATTTTTGGACCAAAGAATATTTGGGTGAAAACCCAAAACCCGCTAAAGATTTGAATCAAACCCCATTGTTCAGCAAATACAATTCTGGTTTCACTTATGCCGCTAGCGCTCCAAAAAAACAACTTCAAAAACCCACTGTCGCATTCTTAAAAGACAGTACTGCCGGAAACAAAAGGTATTTGAAAATTAGAATTTCTCCTAACCGAGCCGTAAATCGTTATGATATTTTTGCCAATAAAAAAATGGAATTCTATGATTTAAAAGCAAATGGAGCTACTCACATCAATCAAAAAGACACCCAATTTAATCGTAAAGGAAAGAAACTATTAAGTTATTACGTAGTGGACAACGCCTCTTTAGAAATGGAATTCAATATCAATGCAGGATCTGTATTTGATATGGAATTGATGGAATCTTCATTTGATTTAATGCGAAACCCATTGTTTTCAATTACAAAAAGAGCTTCTTGGATGATGCCAACTCCTTTTGTCCTAACAGATGCCGTGGTTATCAAACAAACAATAAAACCAACAGCAAAAGCAATTGAAACACCCATTGTTGCACTACCTTCTATTCCCCTAAAAAAAGAAAGAATAATAATTGCGACTGATACTGCCAAAGTCAGATAATTTTATTGAAATTTGCAGCAGTCAATTTGTACTAACTCAGATTGCAATGCTATTTACATTTCTTTAAAATAGGATATTAAAATGAAAAACACCAGCGTTTTAGGTTGTGGATGGCTAGGATTCCCTTTGGCGGAAGCTTTATTAGAAAAAGGCTTTCGTGTAAATGGTACTACGACTTCGGCAAATAAGATTTCAAAATTAGAAAAGGCCGGAATTAATCCCTTTTTAATTTCAATCGAAACCGATGGGGTTACTGGTGCGATCGAAGATCTCTTGAAAGACAGCTCAATTCTGATTATTGATATTCCGCCCAAATTAAGAGGAACTAACAAAGAAAACTTTGTAAGTAAAATTGAGGCTTTAATCCCTTTTATCGAAAAATCAACAATTGAAAATGTGATTTTCATTAGTTCAACCTCAGTCTATGGCGATTCTAATGATCAAATAACCGAAGAAACCCCATTAAACCCTGATTCTGAAGGCGGAAAACAATTAGCCATAGTAGAAGATGTTTTGCATAGTAACAGTCGTTTTAAAACTACTGTACTTCGTTTTGGAGGTTTGATTGGTGAAGATAGAAATCCAATTAAATTTATTGCAGGTCGAGAAAACATGGATAACCCCGATGCACCTATTAATTTAATCCATCAGGCGGACTGCATCGGCATTATCCTTAAAATAATTGAAAAAAAATCCTGGGGAGAAACTTATAATGCGGCCACCCCTGTACACCCTTCGCGAGAAGTATATTATACAAAAAAAGCATTGGAACTAAATTTAGTTCCACCTACGTTCAAACACGATGAACCCTCGGTTGGAAAGACAATTTTAACCGATAAATTAGTAAACAAACTTGACTATACTTTTACAATAATGAATCTATAAAGTGAGAACTAAAATAAAAGCTGCTTTTTCGACCAGAATAAATGCTGTCGGACTGCCAATAATAGCATTATGCTGCGTATGTTTTTTTTGGGGAACCACATGGATTGCTTCAAAAGAAGGAGTCAGGCATATGCCTCCATTACAACTCGCCGGAATTAGACAATTTATTGGAGGGGTACTTTACGTTTCCTTTTTCTTGTATAAAAAAGAGGCTTGGCCAAAGGGAAAACAGTGGAAAACAATCATCATTTTAAGCATTCTTAACTTTGCCTTAAGTAACGGACTAAGTACCTGGGGCGTAAAATTCATCAGTAGTGGGTTAGGCGCAATTTTAAACGCGGTCTTCCCGCTATGGATCGTTATTATTACTTTTTTCAGGGGCGAAAAATTAGCAAGGTTAGCAATTCTGGGACTCATAATAAGCTTTAGCGGTGTTTGTGTTATTTTCTATGATCACATGAGTGATTTCCTTCAACCTGATTTTAGATTTGGGATTCTACTTTCCTTTATCGCAACGATTAGTTGGGCTTTTGGAAGTTTATATACTAAGAAAAAAGCCGCCACTTTTAATCCTTATTTTAGCCTTGGATTGCAAATGTTACTTTCAAGCTTCATTCTTTTTGCGGTTACAGGTGCAACTGGAACAGGAGTTAATATTATGTCCATTCCCGCAATTTCCTGGTGGTCCATTGCCTACTTGGTCATTATAGGCTCTGTATTAACGTTTATTGCTTACATCTATATGCTACAAAAACTGCCACCGGAGATAAGTAGTATTTATGCCTACATCAACCCAATTGTCGCGGTCCTATTAGGCTCAGTGATTTTTGGAGAATCATTAACAATGGTAATTGCAATTGGAGGCGCAATAACAATTTTTGGTTTGTATATGGTGAATCATTCTATTAGAAAAACTCGGAGATTGGCAGCAGCCAATAAAGTTTAAAGAATCAATTTAACGCTTTTGCAAAAGCTATAAAACAAAAAATCCCAAGCGCTAACTTGGGATTTTTTTATATAAATAATACTGTCTACCAGATTTTCACTCTTTTATCTGGTGCAACATACATACCATCATTTGATTGAATATCGAATGCCTGATAAAAGCTGTCGATGTTTTGTAATGGTACGTAAGAACGGTACATTCCTGGAGAATGTGGATCTGTTTTTACTTGGTTTTTTATCGCTTCGTCGCGAGATTTAGTACGCCAAATCGTTGACCAAGAAATAAAGAAACGTTGCTCTGGTGTGTAGCCATCAATTAAGCCCGGGTTTCCATTTTCTTTTAAATACAACTGCAAACCATCATAAGCCGCATTAACACCCCCCAAATCACCAATGTTTTCTCCTAAGGTAAATTTACCATCAACAAAAGTTCCAGGTAAAGGTTCTAAAGCACTGTATTGATTAGCAAGTGCCGTTGTCAGTGCCGAAAATTGTTTGGAATCCTCAGCTGTCCACCAGTCCACTAAATTCCCTTCAGCATTGTATCGTGATCCTGAATCGTCAAATCCATGAGAAATCTCATGCCCAATAACTCCTCCAATACCACCGTAATTTACCGCTTCATCAGCTTGGTAATTGTAAAATGGCGGCTGTAAAATCGCTGCTGGAAATACAATTTCATTGTATGAAGCATTATAATAAGCATTCACCGTTTGTGGAGACATTCCCCATCTGGTTTTATCCACTGGTTTATTCAAGTCGGCTAGATCTTCCTCAAAACGCCATTTGGCCATGTTTTTAGTGTTATCAAAATAAGTTCCTCCTTCTTCTGGGCTCTTTATTACTAAAGCAGAATAATCTTTCCATTTATCAGGATATCCAATTTTTATTTTAGACTTCCTTAATTTTTGAACTGCACTCACTTTAGTCTCCGGAGACATCCAAGCAAGATTATTGATTCGGTTTTCAAAAGCAACAAAGATATTTTTTATCATTTTCTCCGCTTTCACTTTGGCTTCAGCCGGAAATTTTTTCTCAACATACAGCTTTCCTAAAGCCTCACCTATACGTCCGTTGATTACTTGCAATGCGCGTTCATCACTTGGTCTTTGTTTTACCGCACCTGTTAATGCTTTTCCGTAAAACTCAAAGTTTGCCTCCTCAATATCAGTTGATAATTGACTTGATGCTCTGTTTAACAATGACCAGCGCATATACGCTTTCCAGTCATTGACTTTATTTTCCTTCAAAATGGACTCAAAAGCAGCCATGTATTTAGGTTGTGAAACAATTAAAGAATCTACGTTTTTCAAACCTATTTTTGTAAAGTAAGTATTCCAATTAATCGACGGAGTTAGTTTTTGTAACTCAGCAATTGTCATCGGGTTATACGACTTTCTTCTGTCTCTTCTTTCTACACGGTCAAATCTGGGTTTCGACATTTCGATTTCAAGCGCTAGAATTTTTTCGGCATGTACTTTAGCTTCGGCAGGTTTTTCACCAAGGAATCCAAGCATTTTAGCAACATGAAGTACGTATTTCTCTCTTTTTTCTTTTGAATCGGCATCTTCAGAAACATAATAATCACGATCTGGCAAACCTACTCCTCCAGGCCCCACACTGATTACATTTCTATTACTGTTTTTCGCATCAGCACCAATATTAGCTCCAAAGAAACCAATTCCTCCCAATGGCTCCATTTCGATTAATAAGGCTTCTAAATCCTTAGCGTTTTTAACGGCATCAATTTTTTTCAAATAGGGTTTCAATGGTGTAATCCCTAATTTATTGCGGCCTATAGTATCTAGTATCGTTTTATACAGATTAATGGCCTTACCTTGATCAGTATCTGATTTGTATTTTGGATTTGTTGCGGCTTCTTTTAATATTGCCAAAGCATCTGCATCTGTCCTTTGTCTTAGTTCATCAAAACTTCCCCAACGTGTTCTGTCAGACGGAATTTCAGTATTGTCTAACCACGTTCCGTTTACATATCGAAAAAAGTTATTACTTGGTTTTACTGCCTTGTCCATATAACTGACATTAATACCTGGTTCTTTTGCAGTTGAAGCTGTTTGTGCCTGTGTAACTGTAAGTCCAAAGAGTGCAGGAATCACAAAAAGAAGCGACCTATTGCTGTTTTTTTTCATTTTTTTAGTTAATTAGTTAATTTCATAATCCTTATTCACAACTATTTGAAATAGTCCCTAAATATATAAAAGTAATTTTCAATTGAAATAATTTTAACATCTGTTGAGAGTTACTTTTTTTAAAACTAAAAAATCCCAAGCTTACACTTGGGATTTTTTTATTGTAGCAGTCTAAAAACTACCAGATTTTAACTCTTTTATCAGGTTCAATAAACATACCGTCTCCTTTTTTAATATCAAATGCTTGATAAAAAGCATCTACATTTTGTGCTGGAACATAAGCACGGTACATTCCTGGAGAATGCGGGTCTGTTTTTACTTGGTTTTTAATCGCTTCATCACGTGATTTAGTTCTCCAAACTGTAGTCCAGGCGATAAAGAAACGTTGCTCTGGAGTAAATCCGTCAATAAGTCCTGGATTTTTATTGTCTTTTAGATACAATTGCAAACCATCATAAGCGGCATTTACTCCACCTAAGTCACCAATGTTTTCACCTAAAGTAAATTTACCATCAACATGAACTCCTGGCAAAGGCTCTAACGCGCTGTATTGATCAGCAAGCGCAGTCCCTAAAGCTGTAAATTGCGTTAAATCATCGGCAGTCCACCAATCTACTAGATTACCATCAGCATTGTAACGAGCACCAGAGTCATCAAATCCATGAGAGATTTCGTGACCAATTACAGCTCCGATTCCTCCATAATTCACAGCCTCGTCAGCTTGGTAATTATAGAAAGGTGGTTGTAAAATAGCTGCAGGAAATACAATCTCATTATACGATGGGTTATAATAGGCATTTACCGTTTGTGGTGACATATACCATTCTGTTTTATCAACTGCTTTATCCAACTTGTCGATATCTTTTTGGAAATTCCAACGGGAAAGACTCTTCATGTTTTCAAAATAGCTTCCACCACCAGCAATGCTTTTTATTTCTAATTTAGAATAATCTTTCCACTTGTCCGGATAACCTATTTTAATGCTAATCTTATTCAATTTTTCAACCGCTTTTACCTTAGTCTCTGCTGACATCCAAGTCAAATTACTAATACGATTTTGGTACGCCAAAATAATATTACGAATCATTTTCTCTGCTTTTTCTTTTGCTTCAGCAGGAAACATTTTCTCAACATATAATTTACCCAAAGCTTCCCCTACAGTTCCATTAACAGTTTGCAAAGCGCGCTCTTCACGAGGTCTTTGTTTGATCGCCCCAGTCAAAGTTTTTCCGTAGAAATCAAAGTTAGCTTCTTCAATTTGTGTAGATAATAATGCGGTTGAACTGTTTAATAAATTCCATTTCATATATTCTTTCCAAGCAACTACATTATTTTCTGTGAAAATAGTTTGCAAGGCCTTCATGTACTTGGGTTGTGAAACGATTACGCTGTCTAACTTTGTAAAACCAATTCCAGTAAAGTACTCTTTCCAATTTATCGCTGGAGTTACTTTTTGCAATTCTGCAATAGTCATCGGATTGTATTGCAACCTACCATCTCTGCGTTCCACTCGGTCCAAACGTGGATTAGACATTTCGATTTCTAAAGCGAGAATCTTAGCCGCATTTACTTTGGCTTGATCTGCAGTCTCTCCGACTAACTGTAGCATTCTAGCAATATGTTGCTCGTACTTCTCTCTTTTTTCTTTGGTATCTTTTTCCTCTGAAGAATAATAATCTTTATCTGCCAACCCTAATCTAGCCACGCCAATACTTAAAGAGTTTTTAGCACTATTCTTATCATCAGCTCCAACGCCAACTCCAAAAAAGCCTATTCCTCCAATAGGTTCCATTTCAATTAGCAACTTCTGTAAGTCCTGAATATTTTTTACTTTATCAATTTTGGCCAAATAAGGAGCTAAAGGTTTAATCCCTTGTTTGTCTCTTGCAATGGTATCTAAAATTGAATTGAAAAGGTTTATTGCTTTTCCTTGATCAGTATTCGATTTATAAATCGGGTTTTTTGAAGCATCTTTCAAAATTGTCAAGGCATCTTTATCCGTTTTTTTAAGTAATTCATTAAAACTTCCCCAAGAAGTTCTATCGCTTGGAATTTCGGTTTCATCAAGCCAAGTTCCATTTACAAATCGGAAAAAGTTATCTGCGGGCTTTACTTTATTATCAAAGAAAGAAACATTTATTCCTGGTTCTTTAACTGAAGTAGTAGTTTGAGCTTGACCCTCAGCAAAGCCAATTATTGCGGGAATCACTAAAAGAAGCCCTTTATTCAGTTTTATTTTCATTTTTTTAATTGAGTTAGTTAATATCACAAAGCTATTGATAAAAAATATAAAAGTGTAACTTATCATATTAAAATTACATCGGCATAAATTTGCGGTAAAAAGCTCCCTTTTTTGTATTTTTGCAAAAATTATTTTTTATGAAATCTATTTTTAAGAAATACCGCATTTTTATTGGTGTTTTCCTAGTCTTCTCCGTCATTACACTATACTTGTTTTATGTTGCTCTCAAACCTAATAAAACACTTCCCATATACAATCCGGCTGACGTAAATCCTGAATTAGTGGACAGTACAGTACAATATATCAGTAAATACCACACCATAGCTGACTTTTCATTTGTCAACCAAAACGGAAAAACCATCACTCAAAAAGATTATGAAGGCAAGATTTATGTAGCTGATTTTTTCTTTACGACTTGTGGTTCTATTTGTCCAAAAATGACTGCCAATTTATTTGAAGTCCAAAAAGCAATTATCAATAACCCAAAAGTCATGCTGCTTTCTCATACCGTATTTCCGGAAGTAGATAGCGTAGCTGTTTTAAAAGCATATGCAATTAAATATGGTGTTGACGATAAAAAATGGAATCTGGTTACTGGTGATAAAAAAGAGATTTATACAATGGCTAGAAAATCGTATTTGGCTGTCAAATTAGGAAAGCCAAGCGAACTATACGACATGGTTCATACTGAAAACTTTGTATTGGTCGATGCTAAAAAAAGAGTTCGTGGTTTTTATGATGGCACCAAAAAAGAAGACATCGAAAAATTGATAACCGATATTAATTTTCTAAGCAAGGAGTAGTCTGCCTAAACAATACTAATTTTTACTTTTTCGACACTACCCCATTTACTATTTTTCCGTGGTCTCAATTTATTCAACAGACGTTATAAAAGTGATAATTATCATTCGTTTTAGTATTATAATATGTATTTTTGCAATATTAATTCAATCTAAATAAGACTTGCAAACAACGATAAATTCATTAAAAAAAGGGGAAAAAGCCATTATCAAGGATTTTGATATTGACATCATTCCGCTAAAGCTACTCGAAATGGGCTGCTTGCCTGGAAATACGGTTGAATTGCTTCAAATCGCACCTTTTGGCGACCCTTTATATTTAAACATTAACGGTTCCCATTTAGCTATTCGAGTTGAAACAGCCAAAGAGATTGAAGTTGAACTAATCAAAATCAAGATTTAATGATCAATCAGAATATTAACATTGCCTTAATAGGTAACCCAAATACAGGAAAAACTTCGGTTTTTAATCAACTTACCGGGCTTAATCAACAAGTAGGGAATTATCCGGGAATCACGGTTGAGAAAAAAATTGGTTTTTGTAAATTACCCAATAACGTTAAAGGTAACATCCTAGATTTACCTGGAACTTACAGTCTAAATGCCAGCTCCATTGATGAAAATGTTGTTATTGAATTATTGCTGAATAAAAACGATAAATTATATCCAGATGTAGCAATCGTAGTTACCGATGTAGAGAACCTGAAACGTAATTTACTGTTATTTACCCAAATAAAAGACTTAGAAATCCCAACCATTTTAGTCATTAACATGGCCGACAGAATGGAATACAAAGGAATTACTTTAAATATACCCTATTTAGAAGAGCACCTAAAAACAAAAATTGCGCTGATCAGCTCACGAAAAGGTTTTGGTATTGATGAATTAAAAAATTTGATCGTTACTTACAAAACCATTACAACGGAACCTTGTCTTAACGCTTCCAGCATAGATCCAGACTACTTTAACAGCCTACGTAAAGCGTTTCCAAACCAGTTATTATACAAACTGTGGTTGGTAATCACCCAAGACGTAAATTTCTTGAATTTAGAACGAAAAGAGATTCAAGGTACTTTTACTAAATCACATTCCGATTTAAAACGATTACAGCAAAAAGAAACCATTAAGCGCTATCAATTTATCAATGATGTCTTAAAGGAAGGTTTAAAAATCGATGCAACAATTGCTAAAGATTTTAGAAGCAAACTCGATCGCGTACTGACCCATAAAGTTTGGGGATACTTGATTTTCTTTGTCATTTTATTTGTGATATTTCAATCTATTTTCGAATGGTCTAAAGTTCCAATGGATTTTATCGACACAACGTTTGCTTCGTTAAGCGCACTAGCAAATAACGAGCTACCGGCCGGTGTTTTAACTAACTTAGTGTCGCAAGGAATCATTCCCGGCATTGGAGGAATCTTAATTTTTATTCCGCAAATCGCCTTCTTGTTTCTATTTATTTCCATTTTAGAAGAAAGTGGTTATATGAGTAGAGTGGTGTTCTTGATGGATAAAATTATGCGAAATTTCGGTTTATCCGGGAAAAGTGTAGTTCCATTAATTTCTGGAACAGCCTGCGCCATTCCAGCAATTATGGCAACCAGAAATATTGAAAACTGGAAAGAGCGCTTAATTACAATTCTAGTAACTCCTTTTACAACTTGCTCTGCAAGACTACCTGTTTACGCCATTATCATAGCACTAGTAATTCCGGATACTTACGTATTGGGGATTTTCAACCTACAGGGGCTTACGCTGATGCTATTGTATCTTATCGGTTTTGGAATGGCTATTTTTTCGGCTTACATTCTAAATATAATCCTTAAAATAAAATGTAAAACATTCTTTGTGGTAGAAATGCCAAACTACAAGTTGCCTATGTTCAAAAACGTAGCGCTTAATGTTGTTGAAAAAACAAAAGCATTCGTTTTTGGTGCCGGAAAAATAATTCTAGCGATATCAATCGTTCTCTGGTTTATGGCTTCCTATGGCCCTGGGAAGAACTTCAAAAATGCCGAAGAAATTCAGCTTTCAAAAACAGAAAATGCAGGCTTATCACAAGATGAACTTAGCAATAAAGTCGCAGGGTATAAGCTGGAGAACTCTTATATAGGGATCATGGGAAAAAGCATTGAACCTGCTATTTCTCCGTTAGGATACGACTGGAAAATTGGAATTGCAATCATTAGTTCCTTTGCGGCACGAGAGGTTTTCGTAGGTACATTGGCAACGATTTACAGTGTGGGAAGTACCGGAAATGATGACACTATCAAAAATAAAATGGCTGCAGAAGTCAACCCAGTAACAGGGAAGAAAATATTCAATTTTGCTTCAGGAATATCACTATTGTTATTCTACGCTTTCGCCTTGCAATGTGCCAGTACGATTGCTATAACAAGAAAAGAAACCAATTCATGGAAATGGCCTTTAGGACAACTTATTTTTATGAGTACGTTTGCTTACATTGTAGCTCTAATTGCTTATCAAATTTTAAAATAAACCGATATGTTTCAAGAAATTTTTGCTTTCGTAGCACTCGGAGTTGCCGTTGTTTTTTTACTTAAAAAATTCTTCTTTAAAAAGAAAAAAACCGATAAAAGTTGTGGTAAAGACGACTGTGGATGCCACTAAATTATTTAAAAACTTAAAAATACTGGAGTGTAGAGAAGAGAATTTCTCATACAACTAACTGATTTCAATATCTCTAAACCCATAAAGCCAAAGTGATTAAAGATTTATTCGATTAAATTTTTATCAAAACTTTAGTGTTATAATTTAGACCAACTAAATTTAATTAACTAAATTTACTTAGTAAAAAACGCGTAATACGCACTCGCTATCAGTCTATTACAATTATATAGCATTTAAATAAATCGTTTTAAACGAATGCTTTATTCAGAAAAGTATTTAGCTAATAACTTCAATATATTTTGGCTTTCCACCTACAAAAGCCAATGAAAGCGTAGCATCAGTACACATTGACAGTTGAACTATCAATTTACGTTCTATTTAATACAAAATATAAGGTCTAAACTTTACCCAAATCCATTAGTCCCAAGAGTCGTATCAGCAGTCGTTGTTGGCTAATAAAACAATCGCATTAAGCAATTTAAAAAACTACCAATATGGAAAACAAGAAAACTATCCATCTGATTTCTTAATCACTCTTCCTTTCCCTCATTGTATAAAAAGGGGGGCTTAATTAGTTATATGGGTACTTCTTTCAATCAGTATGTTGCACTTGATTTCAATTCGAACAAGAACCAATATAAACTTATTATGAAAAAGTTCACCTTGCTATTATTGCTAATGAATATCACATTTCTTTTTGCGCAAAAAGAAATCTCTGGCTACGTTTTCGATAACGCTGGTTCACCCTTGTCAGGCGTCAACGTCACGCAAAAAGGAACAAGTAACAATGTTTCTACAGACATTAATGGAGCATACCAGATTACTGTTGATGAGGGTGCCGTTTTAGTTTTTAGCTATATCAGATTTGCTAAACAAGAATTTGATACTACAGAGTCTACTTTAAATGTTTTTCTAACAGAAGAAGGCGGACTAGGACTTAATGAAGTCGTGGTTACCGGAACCAGAACTGCCCCCAGAAGCAATACAACAGCTGCATTACCTATTGATGTAGTATCGGCAAAAGAATTAACTGCAACCGGACAAACAACCTTTGACAAAGCATTGCAATACCGAATCCCGTCTTTTAATACGGTTCAAACTCCAGTAAATGACGCTACTTCTTTACTCGACCCCTACGAAATCAGAAATATGGGACCCAGCAGAACCTTAATTCTAATCAATGGAAAACGGAAAAATTTAAGTTCTTTGCTCTATGTTCAAACCTCGCCTGGAAGAGGTGAAACCGGTGCTGATTTATCAGCAATTCCTATAGACGCAATTGAGAGAGTAGAAATTTTACGAGATGGCGCATCAGCACAATATGGATCTGACGCAATAGCTGGTGTAATAAATATTATTCTAAAAAAAAGAACTAATGATGGTGGAATAACATTTCGAACAGGAATTACCTCAGAAGGAGACGGTGAAATGATAGGCATAAGTTTAAACAATGGATCCACGATTAGCGATAAAGGTTTTGTGAATTACACCATCGATTTTTCGAAGGTGAGCTTAGCCAATAGACCCGGCAAAGTAGACCTTGAAGGAGAGTTTGCCGATAATGGAGGCTCCATACAAGGCCTTAACACTTTAAACGATATCAACTCTTTTCTCACAAAATATTCTGACGCCAAAAACATCAACGGCGCTCCAGAAACAGCAGCTGCAAAATTCTTAGTAAACGGCGGAATTAATTTATCTGATGAAACAAAGATGTATTATAATGCTGCTTATGTGTACAAAAAAGTAAATTCCTTCGCTAATTACAGAACGCCGTACTGGAGTTACGGTAACGGAATAACATCAAATAACCTGCCCTACCTATTCGATTTCTTTGGCGGCGGCACAGCAACCTCATATCAAGGGTATCATCCCACGTTTACGGGAGATTTGAACGATTACAACGCGACCCTAGGCTTTCAATCGGTAACAAATGGATGGAACACTGACGCCAGTGTAACCGTTGGAGGTAACTCGCAAAACTATACCGTTAACAACTCCCATAATAGATCAACACTTCAGGATGTAAATGGAATTAATCTATATCAAGAGAATAGCCCCGTATTTTTTAAACCCGGCGGCGCCTCATTCAGCCATATTGTAGGGAACTTAGACATCACTAAAGTGCTATCTGATAAAACAAGCATTGGTTTTGGTTCAGAAATAAGAAATGAAACATTTGAAATTTTCGAAGGCGGCAAAGCCTCTTGGGATGGATTTGGTGCCGATTCATTTTCAGGTAACAGACCCGAAGATTCAGGAAAGTGGAACCGCTATAATTTGGGACTGTACTTTGATATGGCTTATGATTTCTCCACAAATTTCTTAGTGAACGGTACTATTCGTTATGAAGACTACAGTGATTTTGGGGCAGCGACAGTATGGAAATTAAGTTCACGATATAAGTTTTTAGGGGACAAAATTAACGTAAGAGGATCCGTTTCCACAGGATTTAGAGCACCAACCTTACACCAAATCTATACCCAAAAATCACAATTTTCATTCGATCCCGGCCAAGGAATCCAAATTAGTGGCATAGTTAATAACATTTCTGTACAAGCACGTGTTTTAGGTATTCCAAAATTAGATGCAGAAAAATCAACCAATATCACACTAGGTATAGGTGCAAAACCATACGAAAAACTCAATTTAACACTAGATTATTATAACATCAAAGTGGAAGACCGCATAATCTTAGGAGACAAAGTAGACACCTCATTTGGTTCCGTTTCTTGGTTTGAAAACTCCTTCGATTCCAGAACATCAGGTTTGGATATCGTCATGAACTACGGTGCAATAGGTCTAGGAACTGGGGAAATGCAATTCAATTTGTCTGGGAACATCACATTGGAAAACAAAAGAATTTCTCCAGTTATAAGCGATAATTTTGGAGCGACATTTAACGCTCTAATGTTTACGTCGAGACCCAATACCAAATGGCTTTTTGGCGCAAATTATAAAATTAAGAAATTTGATTTATGCCTTAACAACACCTATTTTGGAAAAACAACATTCAAACAAGCTGGTTTAGATTCAAATTTAAGAACGGAGTTTACTCCAAAAATTGTCACTGATTTAGGAATTAATTTTTTTGCAACAACTAAGTTAACGATCGCACTTAATGTGAATAATTTACTAAATGTGTTGCCAGAATGGAAATTCAAGGCCGAAAACGCTACCGGAACTGAAATTCTGAACAACCCAGATCTGATAAAATCACAGTATAATTTGATTACGTTCAATGGCCGCTATTCCCAAATGACATATGAGGGCTATCACTTTAGTCAACTGGGAACCTTATTTAATTTATCATTAAATTATAAATTCTGAAGCAACAAATTCAACAATTATCAATGTAGTTTTAAGAGTAGTAAAAACAAATTAAATATTTCATAAAAAACTAATTTACAGGTTCTTAAATGATTAAATTTACTTAACCTGGAAATTTAGCTAAACTTAAAAAACAAGATTTTATCATTTTGTTTACTTACTGATACACTCAGCAAATTTTTACCATTTACTAACCTATCGGTAATAAATGAATAGCAGTAACGAAGCCACTCACGAAGTACCTACTATAATGGCTAACCATTTTAAGAATAAACATATGGCACTTAAAAGCAAGTTGTTATTATTTGGAATAATGCTCACACTATTGGGCACAAATCCTTTAGCTGCCCAGCAGATTAATGGAGCGAAAGACTATGACCTGAAAGCTGATTTTCTTATTCGTTTTTCCGATTACGTTTACTGGAAAAACCGCTCTAAAAACCAACCCTTTAAGATCGCTATTCTTGAACAAAGTCCAATAAATGCCTCCTTACTTTCTGACCAAAACAATAAAAAAATTGAAGTTAAGCAATATAAAAATTTGAAGGAGGTTGGTTTTTGTAATATTTTATTTGTTCCGTATGATTGCTCCATTCCTATTGAAACAATAATTTCAAATTTTTCCGGTAAACCCGTACTTATAGTAACAGAGCGCAATGGCTATGGAAAAAAAGGAGCGCATATGAACTTTGTAATGGTTGAAAATAAATTAAAATTTGAAGTAAACCTCAAGGCAATAAACAAGGTCGGAATTGGAATAAGTTCCTTTTTATTACAACACGCAATTATTGTCGAATAAAAAAATATAAGAATACAAAACACACTTGAACGTAGCTATTATTTTATTAAGTATTGATAACAAAAACTAAATGATGAATTTACGTAATATATCCATTAAAAATAAGCTCGTACTCATGCAGGTATTTACCTCCGCATTTGTACTGGGGCTATGCATTACTGCTTTTGTACTTATCGACATTAAAGGTTTTAAAGATCGAAAAGCAATCAGTTCAACCGCTATTGCAAAGGTTTTAGGTTTCAATAGTATATCTGCTATAGAATTTCTAGATAATGCTGCTGCAAATAAAATTCTCTCTGAACTAACAGTGCAAAAAGACCTTTTAAACGCAACCATATTTGATGAAAAAGGAGCCGTTTTTGCCTCCTATACGAAAGCAGGTTCCGCTGCTGGTTATCAGTTCCCTACCTCAACAGAAGATCAAAAAAATTTCATGTATACAAATGAAAATCTTTTCGTCTATAACAAAATAAAAAAAGACAATAAAACCATAGGATTAGTCGCTATTCGATTTGAACTTTCAGAATTGAACAAAATAAAAATGGATATTTTGCGTCTGGGGCTTGTGCTATTAGTCGTAGGAATCGGACTCGCTTTTTTGATCGCTATGATAATCAAAAAATACATTTCGAAACCACTTCTAAACTTAGTGACAACCATACAAACAATAAAGGATACTGCTGATTATAAAATACGAATGGCTGTAGAAGGCAAAGATGAAATTAGCATCCTTTCTACAGGCCTTAACGATATGCTATCAACTATTGAAAAAAGAGATAACGAAGTGGCTGTTTCGAAGGAACAATTGAACAAGCAAAATACCCTTTTACAATCTGTTATACAAAACATGGGTGACGGATTAATTGTGGTTGATGAAAACAGCAAATTTATTATTTGGAATGCTGCCAGTGAAAGAATAATTGGAATGGGGCCAATGGATATTCCACAAGAACGATGGGCCGCAACATACGGCTTCTTTTTACCTGATACAAAAGTGGTTTTTGATGCTAATGAACTACCGTTAGTAAAAGCGCTACATGGTGAGGAAGTAGATAACGTAGAAATATTTATCCAAAATTATAAAAATCCTGAAGGAATATTTGTGGTTGCTACAGCGAGACCGTTACAGCATTCGTCCGGCGAAATAACGGGTGGAGTACTTGTTATTCACGACATTACGGAACGAAAAGTTTCAGAAAATGAAATACGAAAACTAAATGAAGAACTGGAACATAAAGTAGCTGAACGTACCGCACAATTAGCCGAAGCAATTGAAACACTCCGTTCAAGTGAAGAAAAATATCGTGAAATAGTGGAAGATGTCAGCGATGTTGTCCACACATCTAACTACAAAGGTTTTTTCACCTACATCAATCCCGCCTGTAAAAAACTGACTGGATACTCTCAAAATGAAATAATAGGAAAACATCTTATAGGTTTTGTTTCTCCAGAGTGGAAAGACCGTGTGACTGAATTCTATTTTAATCAATTTAAAAACAAAATTGACGAAACACTTTTTTCTTTTCCTATCATTACTAAATCTGGGGAACAAAAATGGATTGAACAAACTTCCATGCAACTAAGGGAAGGTGATAAAATAACTGGTTATAAATCAATTATGCGCGATATTACAGAGAGGAAAGAGGCTGAACAAAAAATAAAGGAAAGTGAAGGTCAATTGCAGACCATCTTTAATGAAGCACCAGATGCTTTAATAGTAATAAATGAAGAAGGCAATATTATCAGATGGAACCCAAAAGCCGAACAAATTTTTGGATGGTCATCGATAGAGGTTTTAGGAAAATCAATCGTCGAATTGATCATGCCAGAAAAATACAAAGAAAATATCGCTGTTGGGTTTAAAAATTTCCTTAAAACTGGCGAGGCTACTATTATTAATAAAACTATGGAAATTACTGCGTTAAACAAAAAAAATATTGAGTTTGATATTGAATTAACGGTATCTCCTGCCACTGTCTTAGGTAAATATATCTTCATTGCTTTTATCACAGATATCTCATTAAGCAAAAAACTAGAAAACGAAAAAATAGAAGCGGATCGACTAGTGCGTCTCAATGAGCTCAAATTAAAATTAATTCTGGAAAATATAGGAGAGGGTATTATCGTCACTGACACACAAAAAAGGATTGTACTATCAAATCACATGGCAAAAGAAATCATCGGGGTAAGTCAAGAAGAAGGAGCCTCGACAACGCTAGATTGGGCTACTAAGTACGATCTCTTCTATCCTGACGCAAAAACAGTCTTTCCCGTTCAAAACCTGCCGTTAGAAAAAGCATTGCGAGGAGAGTCATCTGATGAAGTTGAAGTAATAATTGAAGACCAAGAAACGAAACATAAAAAAAGGGTAATCATCAGTGGCCGACCAATAATAGACGAAAACAATTATGTTATAGCCGCTGTGGCAAACATAAAAGATGTCACCCACTATAAAGAACTAGAGAACGCGCTGGAGGAAAGTGTTGAAAAATACCGAAAACTAATTGGCTTCAAAAGTGACAATAAGTAAAATTCAACATCATACTATATTGGTTAAATAAAAATTAACAATACACTTTCAATTCAATAGGTTAACTAAAAACAAATAGCCACTAAAGAATGGCTATTTACTTATTTAATGTACCCTATTTTAATATAGTACGCTGTAGGATTAATTTTAACACCCTGTTTTGGGTAAGGAACAACATTGATGCTAGTTATGTTTTTTTGACTTGGGGATAGGTATTTGATAAACCATTCTTTATTTATTTGATGGTTTTTTACAGAAATGACTAATTCTTCATCCTTAATGAAATTCTTACCCTCATAAACAGAAACTACAACTTTAGCCTCTCCAGCCCAAATACAGTTAACACCCTCAGGGCAACGGGAGTCTGAAACTACCTCTTTCAAAATAAGCTTAGTTCCTTTATTCTTAAGGCATTTTTTTTGAGTGATCTTTACAAAACTACTGTTTTGCCCCGTTTGAGCAAATAATGAAACACTAAAAACAAGCAATACTGCGATAAGAATATTTTTCATTGGGTTCTATTTAATTAAATCAAATATAGTGTTCTTTAGCTTAGCTAATCTTTACAAAAAGATTACTGGCTATTTTATTCGAAATAGACAAACTCATGTCATCCACTTTTATTCTTACGGACAAATCAAAACTTTCTTTACTTACCACCTCTATTTTAGAGCCCAAGGCGATTCCCTGCTTGTCTAAATATTTCAAAAACTCTGATGAAGTATCTTTCACTCCCACACATATTCCGCTTTTACCCACGGTCAATTCTGAAAGTAATTGTTTGTCAATTTTTAAAATCTGTCCTTCGGCATTTGGGATTGGATCTCCATGGGGGTCTTCAGTAGGGTTTCCTAAAAAATCATCGAGTTTATTAATTAGTTTCTCTGATTTAATGTGTTCCAATTGTTCTGCAATATCATGCACCTCATCCCAGGAAAAATCTAATTTTTCTACTAAGAAGACTTCCCAAAGTCGGTGCTTTCTAACAATCATTTTGGCGGCTAACTTGCCTTGCTCTGTTAGAGAAACGCCTCGGTATTTTTTATAATTAACTAAATCTTTCTCGGCTAATTTCTTGAGCATATCCGTTACTGAAGATGCTTTGGTTTCCATCATTTCGGCAATGGCATTAGTACTCACTTCGGAGTTGGAAACCACCGTGAGATGGTATATGGCTTTAAGATAATTTTCTTCTGAAAATGTCATTTTTATGTTTTTTTAGCCCCGATAGCAGCGGCATCCTTTATCTTTTTTTTCTTTAAAAAAGATAAAGATATAGCGGAAAGCGGGATTAAGCTCCTTATTATTTTAATTTTTAACGATAAACAATGGAATAGAAATCTTGTGCCTTAATTTATCAACGGTCGTTCCAAAAATTAAATCTTTGAATCCGGTATGACCATGAGTTCCCATAACCAAAACGTCAAAATTCCCCTTATTTACAATTTCTGGTATCACTTTATCTGGCTTACCAAATCCTAGTTGAATGGCTACTTTAAATCCTTTTTCGGAAAGAATCGCTTTGTATTCTTCTAGTAATTTTTCATCGACTAAGGTTTCATGATCTTCAATGTTTTCACCGTAAACCAAGGCTCCAACAGTTTCTACTACGTGTATCAAGGTATAATTAGCTTCTGTCCCTCCTAGTTGAAAAGCGCTATTCAATGCAATTTCATCGGCAGATGAAAAATCAACAGAAACCGCAATATCCTTTTTAGCGTAGCTTTCTGATTTAGAAAACTTCAATTTTAGATTGTGTGGTGAATGGTTTTGAATTGCGATTTTTGATTTGGTTACAAACGGTTTAAACACAATATACAGCAACAATATCAAGAAGCTAAATGCCAATGGAACAACGGTAAGCCATAAAATTATAGGGTTTTCTGAAGCTTCTAACCAGCCATTTATTTCATCCAAAACTAATTTCCCATTTAATGCAACAATAATCAAAGCGACAATCCATGATGCTACTTGCGTTGTTCTACCAATATGAAACCCCTTCATTTTAGATTTATCACTTACGAAGTGAATCAATGGAATAATAGCAAAACCCAACTGCAAACTCAATATTACCTGACTTAAAATCAGTAATTTTCCCGTCACACCTTCTCCAAAAATTGTAATCACTATGACCGCCGGAACAATGGCAATCAGTCGCGTAATGATTCTACGTACCCATGGCTGAATTCTTAAATTTAGGTATCCTTCCATGATAATCTGTCCGGCCAAAGTTCCTGTTATCGTCGAACTTTGTCCTGCAGCAATCAATGCTACCGCAAATAAAATAGGCGCCCATTTAGTTCCTAACAGCGGTGCTAAAAACTTGTGTGCATCTTGGATTTCTGCCACGTTATACATTCCTACTTTATAGAATGTGGCTGCCGCCAAAATTAAAATAGCCGCATTTACGAAAAAAGCCAAATTCAAAGCAATCGTTGAATCGATGAAATTATATTTTAAAGCCTGCTTAATTCCGGCTGTAGTTCGGTCAAATTTTCTGGTTTGCACCAAAGAGGAATGAAGGTATAAATTGTGTGGCATTACGGTTGCCCCAATGATACCAATTGCAATGTATAGTGCAGTTTCATTAGGCATAGAAGGAATTAATCCGTAAATCACCTCTCCCATTTTAGGTTGTGCAAAAATCATTTCGAAAATAAAAGAAACTCCAATAACCATTACCAATGCTATGATAAAAGCTTCCATTTTTCGAATCCCTTTGTTGATAAGAAACAATAATAAAAACGTGTCTAGTACTGTAATCATCACTCCTTCGATAAGCGGAATACCAAATAATAGATTTATACCAATTGCCATTCCTAATACTTCGGCAAGATCACAGGCGGCGATGGCTACCTCGGCCAAAAAGTATAAAATGTAATTGATAAATCGCGAATAGGTTTCCCTCGAAGCTTGAGCTAAATCACGCTGGGTTACAATTCCTAATCGGGCACTTAAACTCTGTAGCAACAAAGCCATGATATTACTCATCAGTAAAACCCAAAGTAAGGAATACCCAAACTGGCTTCCTCCTGCAATATCAGTAGCCCAGTTTCCTGGATCCATATATCCTACACTAATCAAATAGGCTGGGCCAAAAAAGGCTAATATTTTCCTGAAACCTGACTTCTTATTTAGGGTCGAAACGGATTCGTTTACTTCCTCTAATGACTTACCCATAACACAACTGTTTGAGGCAAATATAATTATGTTTTTTTGTTATATCAAATATAATTTTTAGATTTGTCTAAATATTTAATTAAACAATATCTAAAATATAATTGTGAAAAATCTAATTTTCCTGTTTTCTGTTCTAATCAGTGCTAATTCGTTTGCCCAAAACACGATAAAAGGAACCGTGACTTCTGACGGTATGCCTTTGCAGCTGGCGAATATTGTGTTGAAAAACATTAAAACTTCAACCAGCAGTAAAGCTGATGGTTCGTACCAGTTTAATACTGTCCCGTCAGGGAACTATGAAGTCGTCGCTTCCTACACTGGTTTCAAATCCCAAAGTCAAGACATCGTAATTACAAATTCTTCTGAAGTTATATTGAATTTTAATCTAAGAGAAAACAACACACTTGACGAAGTGGTCATTACCGGAACGTTAAAGCCCGTCAGTCGCCTAGAGAGTCCTGTTCCCGTCGAAGTCTATAAACCCGTATTTTTTCAGAAAAACCCAACTGCAAATATCTTCGAAGCATTGCAAAATGTAAATGGCGTTAGACCACAGCTGAATTGCAATGTTTGCAACACAGGAGACATCCATATCAATGGACTTGAAGGCCCTTATACTTTAGTGTTAATTGACGGTATGCCCATAGTTAGCGGACTTTCGACAGTGTATGGTTTGTCCGGAATTCCGAACTCCTTGTTAGAACGTATCGAAATTGTAAAGGGTCCCGCTTCCTCTTTATACGGAAGTGAAGCTGTAGGCGGACTGATAAATATCATCACTAAAAACCCCAAAAATGCCCCCGTTTTTTCAGCAGATGCCTTTTCTACTGATTGGGGAGAAGTGAATGTAGATATTGGTTTTAAAGCAAATGTGGGTAAAGCAGCATCTGTTTTAACGGGAATAAATTATTTTAATTACAGCAACCCCATCGACAATAATAAAGACAACTTTACAGACTTAACCTTGCAAGATCGGATTTCCGTTTTCCAAAAATGGAACTTCAACAGAAAGAGCAACAAATTATTTTCGCTGGCGGGACGTTATTTTTATGAAGACCGTTGGGGAGGAGAATTGCAATGGGAGAAAAAATACCGTGGCGGTAGCGAAGTATATGGTGAAAGCATTTATACCAAGCGTTGGGAATTACTCGGTGCTTACGAACTTCCTATTGCCGAAAAAATGTTGTTTTCCTTTTCTTATACAGATCACGACCAAAACTCTGTATATGGTAATATTCCTTACCTAGCTAAACAACGTATTGGTTTTGGACAATTAACTTGGGATAAAAAATTAAGCGGTCACGATTTGCTTTTTGGAACTGCCTTACGTTACCAATACTATGACGACAACACCACTGCAACAGTCGAAGAAGACATCAATTGGATTCCGAGTCTATTTATCCAGGACGAAATCAGTTTAGCTGAAAAACACAAAGTTCTTTTGGGAGCACGCTACGATTATAACAGCAATCATGGCGCTATCTTTACTCCGAGACTAGCCTACAAATGGAAGATTAACGACAACAATGTATTGCGATTTAATACGGGAACTGGTTTTAGAATTGTGAATCTTTTCACCGAGGAACATGCTGCTCTAACGGGTTCTCGCGATGTAATCGTATTGGAAGAATTAAAACCAGAACGTTCCTACAATGCTAATTTGAACTATTTGAAGAAGATTTACACGAATAACGGCAACTTCATCGGCCTGGAAACTACGGCTTGGTACACTCGTTTTTCAAATTCCATTATTCCAGATTATGATAGCAATCCAAACCAAATTATCTATAAAAATCTAGATGGCTATGCTGTGACAAAAGGAATCAGTACTAATGTTGATTTGGTTTTCAACAGCGGTCTAAAAATGATTTTGGGAGTTACCTATATGGATGTAACCAAAACAGAAAACAACATTAAAACAAGACAACTGCTTACCGAAAGATTTACCGGAACCTGGGCAATATCTTACCGCGTGAATAAATTATTTCTAGATATCGACTACACCGGAAATCTTTATGGTCCGATGCGATTGCCACTACTTGGTGCTTTAGATCCCAGAAAGGAATATTCACCTACTTGGAGCGTTCAAAATATCCAATTCACGTTCAATAAATTCAAGAATTTAGAATTGTATGCCGGAGTTAAAAACTTACTGAATTGGACACCAAACAAAGGAAATCCTTTTATTATAGCCAGAGCAAATGATCCTTTTGACAACGATGTACAATATGACACTAATGGAAATGCTCAGGTGACAGCAGACAATCCTTACGGTTTAACCTTTGACCCTGGTTATGTTTATGGCCCCAATCAAGGAATTCGAAGCTTTTTTGGGTTGCGTTATACGTTGAAGTAAGTTTTCTGAAACATATAAGTCATTTAAGTTTTTTCTTAGATTATAAATGAAATGAATCGTACCGCTTACATGACTTATATATTTAAATAATAAAACAGTAATGAAACATACACTTCTACTATTCTTCTTATTTATGCTAGCAATTCCATCCAGTTTTGCCCAGTTGAAAACCTATTCTTTTGACGAAGTGGAGCAACTATCTGTAGAAAATCCAAAACCCATTGTCATTTTTGTCCATACTAATTGGTGTAAGTACTGCAAGATGATGGAGAACACTACTTTTAAAAATAAAGAGTTAATAAACGAGTTAAATACAAATTTCTACTTCGTTTTATTCGATGCCGAAAGTAAAAACGACATCACTTTTAACAAGCACACTTTCATATTTAAACCAACGGGACAAAACACTGGAATCCACGAATTAGCTACCGCTTTAGCAACAATAGAGAATCAGGTGGTGTATCCGACGCTCACTATTCTAGATCCCAATTATTCTATTCTATTTCAGAAACAGTCCTATTTAAAATCGAAAGACCTCCTTTCTATCCTTGAGAAAATAAAAGAATTACCTATTTTTGAGAAGAATTCTTCACACTAATATGAAACATTTCAATTACATCTTTACGGGCAGCGGTTTAGCCGCTTTAATGACAGTCTATAAAATGGCGCAGTCTGGAGCATTTAAGGATAAAACCATTTTGTTATTAGATGAGAATTCGAAAAACACAAATGATCGTACCTGGTGTTTCTGGAACATACAAAAAGGGAATTGGGAACCCGCTATTTCAAA
This sequence comes from uncultured Flavobacterium sp., assembly GCF_963974175.1. Classification (GTDB taxonomy): domain Bacteria; phylum Bacteroidota; class Bacteroidia; order Flavobacteriales; family Flavobacteriaceae; genus Flavobacterium. The sequence goes on along the minus strand of NZ_CAXBBR010000002.1, from coordinate 423,425 downwards.
AAAATGGGAATTGGCACTTTTTGCCAATACTGATTTTAAACGCGATTTAGATTTAGAACCTTATCAATACAACATGGTTCAGGGATTGGATTTTTACAATCAAGTTTTTGAGTTTATTTTGAATGAAAAAAACATCAGCTATGTCAATCAAAAAGTGACTGATATAAATGAATTAGAAAACCACGTTTTCGTAGCCACCGAAACAGACAGCTACACCTGCGATACCGTTTTTAATAGTATTTACAACAAAGCCGAAGTTGAAAATCAGACCAAATATCCCGTGTTGCAACAGCATTTTATAGGTTGGTTTATAAAAAGTAAAGAAGCTGTCTTCAATCCAGACCAAGCTACTTTCATGGATTTTTCGGTGGAGCAAAAAGGCAATACCCGTTTTATGTATGTACTGCCTACCTCAACCACCGAAGCTTTATTAGAATACACTTTGTTTTCGCACGACCTTTTGCCAAAAGAAGAGTACGAACAGGAAATCGAAAAATACATTCGAAAACTCGGCATTCACAATTTCGAAATAATCGAAAAAGAACAAGGCAGTATTCCTATGACTTGTTATCCTTTTTGGAAAAAAACAACCAAACGTGTTCTCAATATAGGGACTGCCGGAGGATGGACAAAAGCGAGTACAGGCTATACATTCAAAAATTCCGACAAGAAATCAACGCAGTTAGTTGCCTTTCTTCAAGAAGAGAAGGATTTGCGACAATTTCATACGAAAACCAAGTTCTGGCTTTACGACTTGCTGTTGTTAGATATTTTAAACCGACACAATGAACTAGGCGCAAGCATATTTTCGTCTATGTTTAAAAAAGGAAATCCAACGTTGATCTTTAAATTTTTAGATGAAGAAACCTCTTATCTCGAAGATCTTCAAGTAATATTAAAATGTCCCAAAACACTTTTCATCAAAGCCTTAGTGAGAAGCATTCGTTACTTGTAACATAGTGACGCTCCCCGCAAAATAACTATCAAACAATAACAAAACTTTATAATGCAAATAATGGAGTTCTTTTTAAACTTCGTAACTTTGCATATTCAAAATTAATATTTAAAATATAACGATATGTATCCACAAGAAATGGTAAACCCAATGCAAGCTGAATTAACAGCAGCAGGTTTTCAAGATTTACATAGTGCAGAAGCAGTTGAAAACGCAATGAAATTAGAAGGTACTACGCTAGTTGTAGTAAACTCTGTTTGTGGTTGTGCTGCTAGAAATGCGCGTCCAGGAGCTAAAATGAGTTTAGAAGGAGCAAAAAAACCAGATCATTTAATTACTGTTTTTGCAGGAGTTGATAAAGATGCCGTTGATGCTGCAAGACAACACATGTTCCCTTTTCCTCCATCATCACCCGCTATGGCTTTGTTCAAAAACGGAGAATTAGTACACATGTTAGAGCGTCATCACATTGAAGGTCGCCCAGCTGAGTTAATCGCTGAGAACTTACAAGACGCATACAACGAGTACTGTTAATCCAGTCAAAAAGTTACAATTTAAAACCACGTCTCGGCGTGGTTTTTTTATTTGGAGCAATCTCCAGCTATTCGTTTCAATCTTTTATCCCGCTAAAAAGCGGATAAAAAAGGATTTCCACTACTATCTGGGCTAGAACCGTTCTAGGTCATAACAGCTATTCTACAAAATTACTGCGATAGTTAGCTATAACTCGGTTTTGTCAATGACTAATCTAATTGCTAAATAACATTTAGCACGAAAAAGATGTATATATTTGATGAATGTTACTACTCGTAATACTTTTACAAAATAATATTTATGATTACTGATGCCATATTAAAGATCGTGCCCTTTTCTCCTGAGGAACTAAATGATGTACTCTCTCATTTTGAAAAAGAATACGTCCAAAAAAATCAGGTGCTATTACAAGAAGGTCAGGTTTGCAATAAATTATATTTTGTAGAACAGGGTATTGGAAGAAGTTATTACCTTAAAAAAGACGGCAAGGAAGTAACACAATGGTTCTTTGGAGATGGTAATTTTATGTCTAGCGTAGACAGCTTCTTTCAGGAAAGTCCTAGCTTTTACTATGTGGAAATTTTAGAAGATTCAATATTATATAGTATTTCTAAAGTAAAAACGGACTTACTGTTAGCTAAGTACCACAAAATGGAAAAATTCATTAGGTTGTTGTCCATAGAAATGTTTGCTAAGATCATCCATAAACTAAATGCGGTCCAATTTCAAACTGCAAAAGAGCGATATGATTATATGCTCTCTGAATTTCCAGACATTTCATATCGTGTGCCCTTAGGCTATATCGCGTCATATCTTGGGATGACACAAGAAACACTTAGTCGTACAAGAAAAAATGATTTACTGAAATAAACTTGCTTTTTACTTTTTGATATAGATCAAAAGTAAACCCTACTTTTCTCCGTAAATTTGTATTGTATTAATAAATCAATACCATTTACAATGCAAATAAACACATCAAGACTAAGCATTCTATTGATAGCTTTTGCATGGTTCGTTCCATCACTATCTATAGCACAGCAATTAGATCCAGTTCTTAAAGACCTTATAAATAAGGGACTCGACAAAAGTCACAGCATAAATATCAAAAATTTTGATAAAGAGCAGGCTACTATTGATCAGAAAATGGCAAAGTCAGTGTTTCTTCCTAAAGTAACCTTTAACGGAAGTTACACTCGGTTAGATGACGACATCACTTTTGACAATGACACGCAAAATCTTTTGTTGGCCACACAAAAACTTCTTATTAAAGAGGCAGCAGGGATTCCTTTTAACAGTGCTTTTCCGCAAGGCATTCCGTTAAAGTCTGCTCCTAACTTGCAAAACAAGGACATCTTGAAATCGTCTATGGATGTAGATTGGATTTTATTTAGTGGATTTGAAGCAAGTAATGCACTCAAAGCAAGCAAGCACAAAGAGGCCTCTATAAATTATTTAGCTATGGCCGAAAAGGACAAAATAGCTATAAACATAATAGAGACGTATGATAAACTGGCGCTAGTTTACGCCTCTAAACGCGTCCTAAAAACGTCTGAAAACTACTTAAAGGAACAAGAGCACTATGTCAGAAAAGCGATAGAAAACGGTTTAGCCACACCCATTGGACGGAAAAAAATTGAACTTGCACAGCAACAGTTGGCTGGGAAAATGCTTGAATACAATCAGAATAAAAAGTTATTAATCGAAGTACTGCACCAACTGACTAATGAAAGTAAGGAGAAGTTAACTTTGCTTGATCCCCAATTACAGCCTTTCAATACAGATTCCTTAACAAAATCTGAAAAGAGAAACGAAATTAAAGCCCTTGAGGAAGGGGAAAAAGCTACACTTTATAAATCTAAAATGGAAAAAAGCAACTTCATCCCAAAACTTGCTTTAAAAGGTCATTATGAATTTTTAGAAGATGATTTATCCTTGTTAGATCCAAAATGGTATGTTGCTGCTGGAATAAAATGGAATGTATTTGATGGTAATCAATCACGGTTGAAAAGTGAAAAATCTATTATTGAAAGCCAGAAGTATGGAGAACAAATAGAAGATGCTAATGAAATGATTGCCTTAAGCGTCATCAAGGCGGAGTTGACCTATGAATCGTCATTACAAAACACTGAAATGATCCAGAAAGAAATTGAATTGACTAATGACACTTATCAAATGATTGATAAACAATATCGAAATAATCTAACATCAATAAAAGAGGTACTAGATGCTTTAAATGATTTGGAAAAAGCAAATTTTAAATTACAAGAATCCTATTACAATCAACGAAGAGCTGTTACAAATCTTCTTTATGCTAAAGGAGCCCTTAATTACTAATAACCTGATAAAAGTTTAAAAATGAAATCAACAATAAAAATAGTTAGTTTAAGCATTGTAATGACGGTTGTTAGTTCTTGCAGTAATGAAAAAATTACAGAATACCGAGGGAAAGTAAAATTTGAAACGCTATCTGTAAGTAGTAAACTCGCAGGACGCATTAGCAAAATTTATGTTGAAGAAGGCCAAACAGTCAAAAAAGGAGACACGCTCGCCTATATAGATATCCCAGAGGTAAATGCAAAAATGATGCAGGCTGAAGGTGCAATAACCTCGGCCAAAGGGCAGTTAAATATGGCCAATAAAGGAGCAACTGTTGATCAATTAAATCAAATTGATGGTCAAATTGATGCTGGAAAGGCACAACTAAACTTTGCAAAAGAATCGTATAATAGACTCCAAGCCATGTACAAAGATTCACTTGTCAGTTTACAGCAATTAGATGAAGTAAGAATGAAACTCGAAATGGCAAAAGCACAAGTAGCTTCATTAAATGCCAAACGAAAAGAGGTGAGCCAAAGTGCAAGAATTGAGCAAATTGATCAAGCCAAAGGACAATTAGATCGGGCTGTTGGTGCTAAAGAAGAAGTGCTTTCTGCTGAAAGTGAAAAATACTTAATAGCGCCTACGAACATGACTATTGAGACGATAAGCCTTCAAGTGGGCGAATTATTAACTCCTGGTTTTACATTGTTCAATGGATATGAAAAGAGCAGCCTGTATTTCAGATTTACCGTACCAGAATCAAAAATATATGATTTTAAAGTGGGTAAAAAGATAACATTAGTTAATCCGTACACGAAAAAAGAAACGAAAGGTGAAATTACCGCTATAAAACAACTGGCTAATTATGCCGACATTACAAGCACAGCTCCATTGTATGATTTAAACGAATCCATTTATGAATTAAAGATAGTTCCTACTTCAAATCAAGCGGACCAATCCTATTTTCTAAATGCAACTATTCTCCTTAAGCAATAAAGCTATGAAAGATTTTTTTAGATTAGTTAAAGTAGAGTTTTCACGTATTTTTTCGAATAACGTTTTGCTTGCCATTTTTATTGGCGCACCTATATTCTACGGGGTTTTATTTGGCTACGTCTATCAACAAGGTAAAGTCGTCAACTTACCCATTGTGATTGTAGATCAAGACAACAGCCCTGCTTCAGATAAGATAATTGATGCTTTTTCAGATAATGAAGTCTTGTTAGTAAGCGATGTGCGCTATACTCCAGGAAATATCCTTGCAGAAATGCCAACAAAGCAATATGCAGCTGTTATAACACTTCCAACTCATTTTGAAGCCGATATTTTTCAAAAAAGACATCCCGAAATCCGCGTTGATTTAAATATGGCAAACATCGTAAATGCAAATACAGCGAGTAAAGCCATTCAGTCCGTTTTAATGACGCTTAATGCCGGAATTGAAATTGAAGGGTTAAAGAAAACAGGCCTACACCCTACTCAAGCGACTGCAGCCTATGAAAGTTTCAAGATTAATTTTAATAAGCTATACAATTCTACAGGAAACTATGTAACCTTTATGCTACCCGGAATTCTCGCAGCTATTATGCAGCAAATTATCTTTTTAGCCATGGCCTTGGTTTTTTCAAGGGATTATGAAGATGATTATTTTGGTAGTCTAATAAAAGAAAGCAAGCTTTCCTTGTATCATATTGCCTTAAAATCAACCCCATTTTTCTTAATGATACCAATCATGTGGGCCATTGTAAGCCTATTTATTCCTTATTTTCAAATTGAAGCCGATGTCTTTAACTTTCCCATGCTAATTTTAGTCACGCTCTTAACATTAGCGTCCATGTTTATAGGTATGTTGTTTTCAATTGCCATTCCGAGTCAATTAAAAGCTACCGAACTCTTAATGGTGATTTCTACTCCGGCTTTTATACTTAGTGGTTTTTCGTGGCCAACCTTAGCGTTTCCAAGTGCTATATCTAATGTCGCTCAATTCATTCCATTAACGCAATTTTTAAGTGGATTTAGGAAAATAGCTTTTTATGGAGGAGACGTTTCGGCTATTGTTCCAGAAATTAAGATGTTATTGATTATAATTATTGTCTCCTTTATTGCTATGGTAGTGTTACTGCAGCTAAAAATTAATAGGTACAGCAAAAAACTACAAGAAAACTTGAATCCAGAACAGAATTAATCTCAATGCAACCTATCTTTCAAGATAAAATGTAGAAGGAGTATGAAAAAGGAAAAGAGATGCATATCCTAAATGTTTGGGGATTTTAAAAGCGCATTTTATTTATAAATCTTGGATATGAATGTCAAATGCTAAAGACAGCGTTCAATAAGAGAAAGATTTGACTTAGCAGAACAACTATCCGTTTTCCCAGCAAATTCGTTAAAAACACATTAACGCATTGGAAGAGTTAATTGCGTTATATAAATTAAACAATTATTAATAAGGAAACCATATTAGAACCCAGGTTAATTTTAAACAAATGAGATATATAAAATTTGGATTGCTCCTATATGTATTATTTACAACATCATGTACCGTAAATTTTAAAAAGCTACAAATAGAAGACAACATATACAAGTTAACTACGGAACAGCAATTAAAGGACGAAAATCATATTGCCGCTATCGAAAACTTCTATAAGAGTGGAAAAGAGGGCTACTTTAAAGGTAAAGCAAATATTAAAATTTATTACAAAATATTTAAACAGGCGGAACTAGAAAGCCCAGCTATTCTTATTTCTTCAGGACGAACCGAAGCAGCATTAAAGTATAAGGAGTTAATTTTTGATCTTTATAACAATGGTTATTCTGTATATATTCATGACCATAGAGGGCAGGGTTTGTCTGGCAGAATGACTGAAGATCCAGATATGGGATATATTGATAGTTTTCAGTTTTACATTGACGACATGAAATATTTTTATGACAACATGCTTAAAAAGTCAAACCATGAAAAGAAATATTTGTTGACACATTCAATGGGAGGCGCAATTGGCATGACTTATTTAGAACAAAACCCTAATGATTTCAATGCAGCAGCCTTTTCTTCTCCGATGTTAGGGTTTGTTACACCAACTTGTGGAGCATCTATGATCTTGACTGGTGAAAAACCGAAATATGCTTTAGGCCAAGGTAAATATCAAGTTGATAAATTGGTGTTTAAGAATAATAAACTCACAGGATCAGAAATTAGATACACTAGAATGAATAGTGCTTTTGCAAAAAAGCCTGAGGCAAGATTGGGCGGAGCTACCTATCAATGGGTTTCTAAATCGTGTCAACAGTTCGATTATATAAATGATAATATTAAAAACATTAAAACTCCTTTTATACTATTCTCAGCAGAAAACGAAAAAATTGTTAATCCAAAAGCGCATCAAGTATTTATAGAAGAAGCACAGAAACTAGGCAAGACATGTGAAGCTTTTTTAATAGAAAATGCACAACATGAATTACTAATTGAAAAAGATGAACAAAGGATTGCGACCATAAACCAAATCTTCAAATATTTCGATAGGTATTGATTGCAAATCGACGTTTAAACGATAGAGAGGCATCAATAATTTTTGATTTTCCTGGCCAGTTTATAGAACGAATACATATCCTTAGAATCAATCTGTTAATTGGTGACTACTAAAAACCAAAAAAGCTACACCATTTCTGCTGTAGCTTTCTTTATATTTAGTGCTTTTAAACTTATCTTTTCTTTACATAATCCAGTTGCTCGTCTTCATCTATAAACTCTAACTCAGCATCTTTTTCCCAAATTTCCATTTCACACGGTTTGCAATTAAATTTCAATTTGTATTCGTTTTCTCCATGTTTTAAAGTCAACGGTTCCACTACTTTTTCACCCATGGTTGCTCTTTGAAAACGGGCGCATTTCCCTAATTCATATTTCACACAATATTTAGTGGTCATTACACGCGCTTTTCCGGGATCCCACTGCAATTCAAATGCTTTTTCAATCTCAGTTACACCATGTCTTTTATAAAAGGCTCTCGCCAGCTTATTCGAAACATTAAAGGTGAAATCTAATTTCTCTGTTGGATAAGGATGATCGGTTTTCGTGATTTGAAATTCTTCTCTATGATACTCATTGATTCTTATATCGATCAACTGCTCTAAAACAGTTCTTCTTACCTCATTTACTTTAGAAATAGGCAAAAACCAATTGCTAGCAAACTCCACTTCAATATCATCAACGATAAACGGAGTATTTCCTGTTTTCGAAAGGTTTCTTTTGATATTCGGAATCACAGATTCTTCACTTTTGGCAGCCTCTTTTTCAGTTTCCAAAGTAGCAATACTCTCGTGACCGTCTTCGTCAACCGCACGCAATTGAAAACCACCAGCAGTTTCGGTAAAATGAAGCGCAACGCCTATTTTTCTAACAGCACTGTTTTCTTTCTCTACAATTCGGTTGAACTCCGCATCTGAATTTCGATAAATAACAGTTCCTACTGCAATGTTTTTAAAGGTATTCGGCACTACAATATCATTCACAATAATATTAATTTGTACCCCATCAGCCACACCATCTTCATTGATAAAATACAAACCATCACCATTGTTCAATAGCTCATGATTTTCAATCACATAACCATTGGCTTTGATTTCGGTAATTGCACCTATCAACTGTCCTTGTGATTTTGGACTATCCCAGTTTCCTATTTTTTCTGTACGCTTGTTTACGAAATAATCCGTGTACCCTCTATTAAAACTTCTGTCCATTTCTGGCACAAAATTATAGAACGTTCTTCCCGAAGATGCTTTTTGGAACGTATCATTATTTTCTAAAAAAGAATCCAACTTCTTTCTTAAAAACGAGGTGTTATTTTTTACATAAACGATGTCTTTCAATCGGCCTTCGATTTTAAACGAACAAATACCAGCTTCAATCAAATTAGGTATTTGATCGCTCAAGTCTAAATCTTTAATCGATAACAAATGGCTTTCGGTAAGTAATGTCGTTCCGTTTCCATCAGTCAAATTGTACGGAAGACGACAGTTTTGTGCACAAGAACCTCGGTTAGCACTTCGCTCTCCACCAGCAATACTCATATAGCAATTTCCGCTAAAAGAAACACATAGCGCTCCAGAAACGAAAAATTCCAACTCAACATCTGTTTCTGCAGCAATATCTCTAATTTGGTCTAAATTCAATTCTCTGGCCAAAACCACACGTTGCATTCCGGCATCTTTCAAGAATTTCACATGCTTAGGATCGCGGTTATTCGCTTGTGTACTGGCGTGAATCACGATAGGAGGCAAATCCATTTCCATAATTGCCATGTCTTGCACGATAAGCGCATCCACCTTTATATCATACAACTCATGAATCAATTTTCTACATGCTTCCAGTTCTTTATCGTACAAAATGGTATTGATAACGACAAAAACCTGAGCCTTAAACAAATGGGCATATTTCACCAATTCGGCAATATCTTCCACGGAATTCGTTGCATTCGTTCGTGCTCCAAACAATGGCGCTCCAATATACACAGCATCTGCACCAGCATTTATAGCAGCTATTCCTTGAACCAAGTTTTTTGCAGGTGCAAGAATTTCAACTTTCTTTTTCATATTCTTCCTTCTTAATCATTGTTGTTAGGCATCATTTGTAATGAGCATTCAAGCTTTTGGTAAAACCAAAAACTTCCATTTGCTTATTGCGCACGAAGTAAAAGAGATAACGGCGTTTCACTCCCGAAATCAAGCTGCAAAATTATAAAATACTTATTAAAGAATGGCGTTATGATTGAAATTTAAAACTAGGCCGCGGAGTGACTTTTTATTTGGAGCTAGATCCAGCTATTCGCTACAATCTTTTTTCCCGCTAAAAAGCGGATAAAAAAGGATTTCCTCTTCTATCTGGGCTAGAAACGTTCTCGTTCATAATCAACTATTCTACAAAGTTATTCCGGTAGTTTACTATAACACTGTTCTACTATTCTATTTAGCAAATAACTTTTAGTACGAAAAAGATGTATATATTTGATGATATATACATATTGGCGGTAATATTTGGGCTGAAAGGAAATGAGAACATATAATTTAAAGTAAGATGCTTAACGAAACTGAATTTTCTCAAGAATTTGCAAAACGTTTAATTCAAGAAGTTGAAGGACTAAAAATATATTCAATAAACGGTCTTGAAATCCAAACTGAATTTGAAAACTCAAATGAATACAGACATTTTCTTTATAATTGTTACGCTGAATATATAAGAGAACCAGAAGATATTGAAGAAATTTTAAAAAAATATCTAAAAACTTCTGACAGTTTATATAGGTCAAATGAAGTGTTAAGTCTTGACAATATTTTACCCGTAATTAAAGACAAGCGATTTATTCAAAGTATAATAGACATAAATCCAGATTTTGAAAAAAATCATACTTACGAAAAATACAATGACGAACTATTCATTTTTTATGTAGAAGATACCGAAACAAACATAAATTATTTAACTCAAGAAGATTTTGAAAAATTAAATATTGAACAAAACGACTTGAGGAAAATTGCCATAAAAAACTTGTCTGAATCAATCGAAATTGAAAAGCACGGAGAAGATGGTTACTATGTTTTATTAGCAGATGGAAATTATGAGTCTAGTTTGATCTTACTTGACATTTGGTACAAAGAAAACTTTGAAGTGGAAGGAGAAATTGTTATCGGAATTCCTGCTCGCGATTTAATATTTATTACAGGAACAAACGATATTGAACATATAGAAAAACTTAATAAAACAATAAGCGAAATAAACGAAACCGGAGACCATTTAGTTTCTACAAAATTGTTTGAATACAGAAACGAAAAATTTGAAACTCTATAAAAACACAACCGCCAATCGAGTAGACGGCTCCGCTAGAAACTAACGGAGTGCGCCTCTCACTCCGTACCCATACTAATTGACATCCTCTTAAATTACAGTCCCGCATTTTACATAGATAAAAGATTTACAGTATTTGAGATTCCCACGGAATGACAAACGTAGTGGAGATTGCATGAAAATCTTTGTAAATCGATTTCGATTTTTCAACAACAGTTATTCACAAAAAATATATTTTTTAAAAAGTATATATCTATATTTAGGCGCCAGTAAAGTACTTGCCCGTCATTACGGACGCGGATTAAATAAAACAAAACGATAACAGTGAAATTTTTGCTGCATAGAGACCAAAAATAAAAAGAGAATACAAACATGAAAATTACAAAAACTAAAAAAAGCTGGGGCATTATTTTGTTATTGCTTGCCATCATTGTCATACTGGCTTTTTATCCGTTGCCGCCACAAGCTCCCATAAAATATTACGACAGGGATACTGGGGTGTTAAAAACAGAAAAAGTGGCTGCCGAAAAGTGGTTGGTTTGGCTGTATAATAATCCAGTGGGAGAAGCAACATTGTGGACTCTGGTGAAAAGAAAATTCGTGTCGTCTATTTATGGCAATATGATGGATCGTCCTTCATCGACTAAAAAAATACAACCCTTTATTGAAGAATTTGATATCGACATGAACGTCTTCCAAAAACAGAAGTACAACTCTTTCAACGATTTCTTTACCCGGAAACTAAAGAATAATGCCAGACCGGTGGACACTACCGCAACTATTACAGCGTCCCCTGCCGATGGAAAAATATTGGCCTATGCCGATATTAGCAACAGCGATTTTATTATCAAAGGATACCGCTTCGATATTTTATCATTTTTAAATAATGCCGAACTTGCTGAAAAATACATTGATGGCAGCTTAGTGATCATCCGACTTGCCCCTGCTGATTACCACCGTTACCATTTTCCCCTTAGCGGAAGTGTATCATCTAACACGAAGATTGACGGTGATTATTATTCAGTTAATCCACTTGCTTTGCGCAAAATGACTGAAATATTCTGCCTGAACAAAAGGGAATACTCCGTCATTACAAACCCTGTGTTTGGAAATGTTATCATGGCCGAAGTAGGTGCAACCATGGTGGGGAGTATGGTACAAACCTATTCTGGAGATTTTGTTAATAAAGGAGATGAGAAAGGGTATTTCAAATTCGGGGGATCTACGGTTGTGCTGCTGTTTGAAAAAAATAAAATTCGCCTCGATGACGATCTATTGATTAATACTTTAAAAGGTTATGAAACTTCTGCTAAACAAGGAGAAAGAATTGGATTTTCGATGATTACTCCATAATGTTCAGGCTTGAGGCATTGAATTTATTTACCAATTAAATACTTAACAATCTGTGAGGGCACAGATAAAAAATCTGCGCTATCTTTGTAGTTATACATTAGCAAGAGACTTTTATCGTGACGATTCAAAAAAAACGGATTGATAGTAGCAAAACCGCTTTGGACAATTTAAAAAAACAGCATGGACAAATACTTACGACAATTAATTACAATAGAATTTGACGACAAAAAAGAAATTTTTAGTGGTTTTCTTATTGATTGGACTGAAGATTGGATCTTAATTAAAAATAATCCTGTCGATTTTATAATTGATGGTTATACGATATTGAGAAACAAAAATGTAAAGGCAATTATCCAAGACAAGGATCATGAATTTACCGAAAGAGTAATTAAACTGAAAGGATTAAAAACAAGTGCCGCCGAAATAATTCCGCTTACAGATATAGCTGCAATTATTTATTTTTTAGCACAAAAATATGAGATTTTCCAAATTGCAACAAAGTCCGATAAAGCCGTTTATCTAGGTAAACTCATAGAAATGGATGAGGAAGAAGTAGTAATCGACTTTTTGGGATCCGAAGGGGAATTTGAAGGTGAAATGAGTTTTAAGCCAAACAAAATAAGAGTGATCGAATTTGATACTGATTATATCAATTCGCTGAAACTAATTGTTGACGAAGAAAAGAAAAAGTAAGTCCAAATCTATCACGAGAATACTTCACGACAGCAAGGACAAAATCCTGCGTTCAGCCTTTATTTTAAAATTAGAAGGGAATAGTGGTTAAGTTAAAAAATTTATAAAACCGCTACTATTTTCTCTGTTCGCTATAAAATGTAATAATTTTAAAAAATGAAAAAATATCTAATACTACTTTGTGTTACGGCGGCTCTTGTATTTTCTTGTAATACCAAAAAAGACAATAATGACGCCGCAGTCAAAAACGACACTGTTGCAACCGAAAAGCCACTCACAAAAGCAGATTCTATAGTTAATCACGCGATCGAAGCCCACGGTGGAAAATTGTATAATGATGCCGATTATTCTTTTGAATTTAGAGGCAAAAAATACCGCTTTAAGAATAACGTAGCTAATTATACATATTACTCTGAAGTTCAAAAAGGAGATTCGCTGATAAAAGATGTAATGATTAATAATGACTTTAAGCGATACATCAATACAAAACAACAATCATTAAGCACCGAAGATGCTGGAAAATATGGAGAAGCCTTGAACTCGGTTATTTATTTTGCTACGCTTCCGTACAAATTGCAAGATGCTTCGGTACATAAGACATTCGTTGAGGAAACAACCATCAAGGGCAAGAAGTACGATGTAGTCCAAGTTACTTTTGGTCAGGACGGTGGCGGTAAAGATTTTGATGATGAATTTCATTATTGGATAAACAAACAAACCCATAAGATTGATTATTTAGCGTACAACTACCGAACAAATGATGGCGGTGTTCGTTTTAGGTCAGCTTTTAATACACGAGTAATTGATGGTGTGACTTTTCAGGATTACATCAATTATGAAGCTCCGGTTAAAACTGATTTGAAAGATTTGCCTCAATTATACGAACAAGGAAAACTAAAAGAAGTATCCCAAATACTTACAGAGAATGTGGTCCACAACCCTAAATAAACAATTTGATTATAACAATAAAACGAAAGCTAAGAAATCAATGCAATGTTCCTGCCTATTAACAGCTACATAAAACCTGCTTTAACTCGATTCACTGAAAACTTTATGGCATTCACTGAATTCTAAACCGTTAATAATGGTTTATTATTATTTTTATATCGCAATTTTTAACAACTATATAAAAATGAGAAAAGAAAAACTATCATTCATCGGAATAAGCCTTTTGATTTTTAGCTTTACCCTTACTTCTTGCAGTAAGAGTGACAACGCAACAGAAATAGATGCATCTACAGAAGGTTCCGTTTCTGTAACAAGTACTGTACAATCTAAATATACAACCGCTGTAGCTATTTCTACGAGTGGTAATACTATCACATTGAAATCTAACGGAACGCCCAACCACCTTTCGCCTTACTGGGGCGTGGGCAAACCACAATACGAGGCTCCACGAACGGGATATACGGTAAATCCAGGAATTATTTCTGAACATACCCTGGCAATGACTATTCCAACAAATCCAGCATCAGCTACTATAAAAGAAGAAACTGCTTTAGGCGCAATAGGTATGGCATTAAACGGAGTACCTATCTACAATGACCGCGAGGGCGGCAATGTACCAGTAGATGCAATGATTTTAACTTCGTTTGACAGAGGTGGTGCACACGTAGGTCCAAGTGGCTATCACTATCACGTAAGTGGCGAATTTACAACAACAGATGATGCAAATTTAGTAGGCTTTTTAAGAGATGGTTTTCCAATATATGGTCGAAAAGACAAAGATGGAACATACCCAACAAATCTAGATGCATATGGCGGCCATACTTCCGTTACAGCAGATTTTCCGACTGGAATTTATCACTACCACTGTTCGAATGTTAATTACCTAAATGCAGGTGTTTATATATTAAAATCGGGTAGTTATTATGGTACAAAAGGAACTTTCACTAACTAAATTTACCGTTTTCATTAGTTATTTTATTACGTCAGAAATAAAGATTCTTTGACAATTTTAATGGTCAACATACTGACGGGGTATTTATAGGCAAAAGATTTAGACGCTGTTTACAATGCTGGTTTCTTTCCTGAAAATTTAATGGAAATCAGTTTGAGTGTATCTCTAAAAACAATGAGCAACTATATCAATCACATTACGGAAAACATTATGAACGAGGAGTTATAACCTTTTGCAGTTGGAAACGAAATAGAAGATTAAAAAAACCTCAACTGTAGCGATCGACTGAAAACTAAAGGGCGTTCACTGTTTTTTTAAAGATTGCTTAATTTCGATAGCTATTTTTGAATATTCAATTTAATGAGTAAATCAATAACAGTATGAATAAATTAAGCTTTTTTTTATTTTCGACAGTGCTACTTACACTTGTAAACGCTTGTACTAAAGATAGTGAAGATACTACCACAAGTTCCGAGGCCGTTGTAATCAATGTAAAATCATCTAACTTTTTAAGCGCTGGATTATCAGAGCCCATTACAATTGTATCTAAAACATTATCAAACGGAAAAACGGTTGATTGCTATAAAATTGTAGTAACAAGTCTAGCAACAGACCACGAAATGGGCCCTTGGTGTCCGGGTAACATTTCTGATGATGCAAGCAAAGGAGGAATATGGCTCGAAGGAGGCGAAGTCTATGATGTTGATGGCGCCTTTGTAAAAAACATGTCTACATTTTACAAAGACAGTCAATGGATGATGTATAATGCTACAACAGGAGCAATTACAAAAACAAGTACTAAGGAAGAATGTGCCAATGCAGCTATACCAGATGTAGGTGTAGCTTATAAAAATTATTGCGTACAATGCTTACCTTCTTACTTAGGTACAATAAGCAACACGTATTATTTACCTGTAACACCAATAGCGGCAAGTTCAGCAATCTCATTTGGAGGTCCTGGACCCAATTCATCCGGACCAAGTTCCAGAGGTATCGCTTTTAACGGAGTAGTATTTGATGCACCTGCTCCAACAAGTAATATCTTGGCAGCTTACACATTGGCACCATTTGATGATGCAGGTGGACATATCAACTTAAATGCTGGATACCACTATCATGCAGCTATGGGAAAAACAACTCAAATAGCTCAAGCAGATGGTCATGCTGCCATGATTGGATATGCATTTGATGGTTACGGAATGTACCAACATCTAGATCCTTCAACAGGAAAAACATATACAGATCTAGACACCTCCCTTGGACACTATGACTCTACAAGAGGGTATCACTATCACGTTGATTATGCCGGAAAAAATAACTTTATAAATAGTTTACACGGTGAATATGTTAAATAAAATAATGAAAAATAGTCTAGCGACACTACTGTTAATGATGTCAGTAGTTGGTCATGCACATCAAGCAGAGTTTTCGTCCTCACTACTTTCTAAGACCGATGATGGAAAATACATTTTGCAAATAGCAAGTTCAATGACCGCTTTTCAAGGGGAAATTGATTACATCTATTCGCAAAAAGCATACAAGACAGCTGAGGAGTTTAAAAAACTAGTTATTGATTACTTTACTAAAAATGTCTCCCTTATCGTTAACGGAACCGAGGTATTACAACTAAAAGACCCTATGGTTTTGCTTGGCCACGAAACCAAAATAATTGTTGAAGTAATCGGTATTCCTGCAAAAATCAACGAGCTGACCTTTACGAACACCATGTTCAAAGACCTATCGCATAATAAAATGGGATTGATTATGCTGATTGATGGTTTTCCTAAGGAACAATATATTTTAGAAAATGAAAATGAGCAAACGATTCGGTTAAAATTAAAAGAAGGGACTTGGGTTAGTAGTGAAAGTGATGAGTTAATAATGAAAAATATCCTATACATTTCATTCTTTTTAATTATAGCAATGATTCCGCTGATTTACGTTAGTTATAGAGACCGAAAAAACTTTAGAAAATAAAATTAAAAACAAACAACAATTAGCTCAGAAGTATATTCCGGGCTTTTTTCGTTTTATAATAAAATCAAACCTTCAATAATCCCAAATTCCCCAGCCCAGATGGAAACGGCATCCTTTTATGCCAGCTTTTGCCATAAAAGATATAGTGCACAGCTGGAAATAGCTCCTAAAAACTAAGAACCTCCTAACCTTTGCTCCTCTGAACCTTTTTTCATACTTTTGCAAAAATAATTTTTCACACTTAAACCGTTTATAGCATGCAACTGTATAACACTTTAAGCGCAGAAGAAAGAGCCATCATGATTGATGATGCCGGAAAACAAAGACTTACTTTGTCTTTCTATGCTTATGCGCGAATTCAAGATCCGACACAATTTCGTAACGATTTATTCCGTGCTTGGGACCCGCTAGTGGTTCTTGGTCGTATTTATGTGGCCAAAGAAGGAATAAATGCCCAGTTATCGCTTCCTGCTGATAATTTCTATGCTTTTAAAGACACTATTGAAAAGTATGATTTCATGCAAGGCATGCGACTGAATATTGCGGTGGAACATGACGACCACTCGTTTTTGAAATTGACCGTAAAAGTGCGTGACAAAATTGTTGCTGATGGTTTGAATGATGAAACTTTTGATGTGACCAATATTGGAGTGCATTTGAAAGCTAAGGAATTCAATACTATTTTAGAAGATCCAAATACAATTGTGGTTGATTTTAGAAATCATTACGAAAGTGAAATTGGTTATTTTAAAGGAGCGATTACGCCTGATGTAGATACTTTTCGTGAATCTTTGCCAATTATCAACGAGCAATTACAAGATTTTAAAGAAGATAAAAACTTGGTTATGTATTGCACCGGAGGAATTCGATGCGAGAAAGCTTCGGCTTATTTTAAACACCAAGGGTTTAAAAATGTCTACCAATTAGAAGGTGGAATCATTAATTACGCCAAACAGATAAAAGAAGAAAACCTAGAAAGTAAATTCATTGGAAAAAACTTTGTATTTGACCACCGCTTAGGCGAAAGAATTACAGACGACATTGTATCCAAATGCCACCAATGCGGAAAACCTTGTGATGTACACACCAATTGCATCAATGAAGGTTGTCATTTGTTGTTTCTACAATGTGAGGAATGTGCGCAGGCTATGCAAGGTTGCTGCTCACAAGACTGTGTAGATGTGATTCATTTGCCAGAAGAAGAGCAAAAAGCGATCCGTCGTGGGGTGAAAAATGGCAATAAGATTTTCAAAAAAGGAAAATCTGATGTATTGACTTTTAAGAATAGAGAAGTAAATCTTGATCCTTTAGCTGCAATTCCGAATCTTGCTGATTTAACTAAATCAAAAGCGTTGGCTAAAAAGTTACCAAAAATCAAGAAACAATACATCGGGAATGGAACGCATTTTTATCCAAAACCAAGTATTGGTCAATTTTCTATCGAAGAAAACGAAATCAATGTTGGTGATACTATCTTGATTAAAGGAATGACCACTGGTGAACAACAATTGGTCATTACCGAAATGCAAGTAAATGATATAAAAGCTGACAAAGCAGTTGCGGGAGATATTTGTACTTTTCAATTGCCGTTTAGAATTCGACTATCAGATAAGTTATACAAGGTCCTAAACTAGTATTTATAACCTTAAGTTCCAAAAAAGCCTATTTCAACTACTTGAAATAGGCTTTTTTTTATAAAATATTTAATATTTTGACAAAAGTTAACTTTTGCAACTTACCGTTAAAAAATGCTATCTTTACGCATTAATCTTTTTAAGAACTTAAGTTGTGCTCGTCACAACACTATATATAAAATTATGGCATGTACAAGTTGTTCAACTTCTGATGGTGGCTCACCAAAGGGTTGTAAAAATAATGGGACTTGCGGCACCGATAGCTGCAATAAATTAACTGTTTTCGATTGGCTTTCAAATATGACTTTACCTAGTGGACAAGCACCATTTGACTGTGTTGAAGTTCGTTTTAAAAATGGAAGAAAAGAGTTTTATCGCAATACTGAAAAATTGACTTTGAGTATGGGAGATATTGTGGCAACTGTCGCTTCTCCTGGACATGATATTGGAATTGTTACTTTGACCGGAGAGTTAGTACGAATCCAAATGAAGAAAAAAGGAGCTAATCCTAACAGTAATGAGATTCCGAAAATCTATAGAAAAGCATCACAGAAAGACATTGATATCTGGTCTGCTGCACGAGAAAGAGAAGAACCAATGAAAGTTCGCGCCCGTGAATTAGCCATTTCTCAAAAACTGGAAATGAAAATTTCTGATATTGAGTTTCAAGGAGATGGATCTAAAGCAACGTTTTACTACACGGCAAATGACAGAGTCGATTTTAGACTTTTAATTAAAGATTTCGCCAAAGAATTTAGTACTAGAGTAGAGATGAAACAAGTTGGTTTCCGTCAGGAAGCAGCTCGTCTAGGTGGAATAGGTTCATGTGGTAGAGAATTGTGTTGTTCTACGTGGTTAACCGACTTTAGAAGTGTGAATACTTCGGCTGCTCGTTACCAACAATTGTCATTGAACCCACAAAAATTAGCAGGGCAATGCGGTAAACTAAAATGCTGTCTAAACTATGAGTTAGACACTTACATGGATGCCTTGAAAGGATTTCCTGATTTTGAAACTAAATTAGTTACTGAAAAAGGGGACGCAATTTGTCAAAAACAAGATATTTTCAAAGGGTTAATGTGGTTTGCCTACACTAATAATTTTGCCAACTGGCATGTACTTAAAATTGAAAAAGTACAGGAAATCATCGCCGAAAACAAACTCAAAAACAAAGTGTCTTCACTTGAGGATTATGCAATTGAGGTTATTCAGGAAACGGAGAAAGATTTTAACAATGCGATGGGTCAGGAAAGTTTAACGCGTTTTGACCAACCCAAAAAGAGAAAAAAACCAAACAAAAAACCAAAACCAGCAGGCGAAAACAAACCGGCGGCTGATAATAAGATTATAGCAAACAATAAAAAGCCAGCAAACAATGGTCCTTCACCTTCAACCGACAAGAAACCAGCTATAGCAAGAAAACCAATAATTATTACTAAGAATGAGGCTAAGAAATAGCATTTTTTTCGTTTTGATTGCGATACTCTTTTTTTCATGTGATAAAAAAAGAGCATTTGACGAATATAAATCTGTGGGAAGCGCTTGGCATAAAGACAGCATTATAACTTTCGATTTGCCAGAATTAGATTCCACACAACGATATGATTTGTTCATCAATTTAAGAGACAACAACAATTATCAATACAACAATCTCTTTTTGATCGTGTCCGTTGAAAAACCCAATGGTTATACAAAAGTGGACACATTAGAATACCAAATGGCAAATCCTGATGGCACATTGCTAGGAGACGGATTTACAGATATAAAAGAAAGTAAATTGTTCTTTAAAGAGAATGTTAAATTCAAAGGAAAATACAAAGTCCATATAAAACAGGCTGTCAGAGAAACCGGTAAAGTTCCCGGTGTGACGCTTTTAGAAGGAATTACAGAAGTGGGATTACGAATAGAAAAAAAAGACTAGGATAATTTATGGCTGCTATAAAAAAAAACAATAAGGGCAATACTGCTGATAAAGATTTTAAGTATTATACTAAAACATTTTGGAAGATTTTTCTTTACGGAATGGCTAGTGTCGTTCTATTTTTCTTATTTGCTTCGTGGGGGCTTTTTGGTTCCATGCCTTCATTTGAAGACTTGGAAAACCCCGATTCTAATTTAGCAACTGAAATCATTTCAGCTGACGGAGTAGTATTAGGAAAGTATTTTCAAAAAAATAGATCCCAACTAAAATATTCTGATTTACCTAAAAACCTTGTTCAAGCATTAGTAGCAACCGAAGATGAACGTTTCTACGAACATTCAGGTATTGATGGAAGAGGAACTTTAAGAGCTTTTGCTAGTTTAGGAGCTAGTGGAGGAGCAAGTACTTTGACACAGCAACTTGCTAAACAATTATTTCACGGTGAAGGTTCGAAGTTTTTGCCTTTTAGAATTGTACAAAAGGTAAAAGAATGGATTATCGCTATTCGATTAGAAAGACAATATACCAAAAATGAAATTTTGGCCATGTACTGCAATGTATATGACTTTGGAAACTATTCTGTAGGAGTAAGTTCTGCAGCACAAACCTATTTTTCAAAAGAGCCAAAAAACCTTACTATTGAAGAATCCGCCATACTAGTAGGTATGTTCAAAAACTCAGGGCTGTACAATCCGGTAAGAAACCCTGTAGGAGTAAAAAACCGTAGAAATGTAGTACTTGCGCAAATGGCAAAAGGAGACATTATTACCGAAAAAGAAAAGGAAAGACTACAAAGTTTACCAATTACCCTTCGTTTTAAACTGGAAAGCCACAGAGAAGGAACAGCAACTTATTTCAGAGAGTATCTTCGTGATT
The DNA here is from genome assembly GCF_963974175.1 of uncultured Flavobacterium sp. Lineage (GTDB taxonomy): Bacteria > Bacteroidota > Bacteroidia > Flavobacteriales > Flavobacteriaceae > Flavobacterium. The sequence goes on along the minus strand of NZ_CAXBBR010000002.1, from coordinate 402,425 downwards.
ACATGAAAAAATGGGTTGATGAAAACAAGAAACCAGACGGATCTGATTATGACATCTACAAAGATGGATTAAAAATCTACACCACGATTGATTCCAGAATGCAATTACATGCTGAAGAAGCCGTTTCTGCCCACATGGCTAATCTTCAACAAGAATTTTTTATTCAGGCAAAAAACAATAAAAACGCCCCTTTTGTAGGTATCTCAGATAAGGAAACACAGCGTATTTTAACCCAAGCAATGAAATCATCAAACCGATGGTCTGTTTTAAAATCAGCAGACATGAGCGATGAGGATATTATAAAATCATTTAGCGTAAAAGCTAAAATGACTGTATTTACATGGAAAGGAGAAAAAGATACTATCATGACTCCGATAGACTCCATTCGTTATTACAAACACTTTCTACAATCAGGGCTTATGGCTATGGAACCTCAAACGGGTAACATAAAAGCCTGGGTAGGTGGAATTAACTATAAATATTTTCAATATGACCACGTAGGTCAGGGAGCTAGACAGGTAGGATCTACCTTTAAACCTTTTGTTTACGCGACAGCGATTGAACAATTGAACATGTCTCCATGTGATTCCATAATAGATGCTCCTTTCACTATGCCTGTGGGCCGTCACCACGTTACCGCAGCATGGACACCTAGAAACTCTGATAATAAATACAGAGGAATGGTAACTTTGAAAAAAGCGTTAGCCAACTCAATAAACACTGTGTCTGCAAAGTTAATGGACAAAGTAGGTCCTGAGGCCGTTGTTAAGCTTACTCATAAATTAGGAATCAAATCAGAAATACCTATTCAGCCATCCATTGCATTAGGTGCAGTAGATATCACTGTCGAGGATATGGTAGCGGCATACAGCACATTTGCTAATCAAGGTGTGTATACAAAACCTCAGTTTTTAAGTCGAATAGAAGATAAAAGTGGCGTTATTATTTATGAGCCAATACCTGAATCTCATGACGTATTAAACAAAGACATTGCTTTTGCCATTATTAAATTATTGGAAGGAGTAACAGAAGGAGGTTCTGGAAACAGATTAAGAACTGAAGGCGGAGGTTATGGATACAATAGAATTACAGGATATCCATATAAATTCACTAACCCAATTGCTGGTAAAACAGGAACAACACAAAACCAGTCCGACGGTTGGTTTATGGGAATGGTTCCAAATCTAGTAACAGGTGTTTGGGTAGGTTGTGAAGATCGTTCTGCCAGATTTAAAAGTATTACTTACGGGCAAGGAGCAACTGCTGCACTACCTGTTTGGGCTTACTTTATGAAACTTTGTTATGCTGATGAAAATTTAAAAGTGTCTAAAGGAGAATTCGACAGACCTCCTAACCTTTCGATAAAAGTTGATTGTTACAATGCTCCCGCTGCAAAAGACACAACCGACACGCAACAAAATACAGATGAATTCGAATTCTAAATACGAATTGACTAAGTAGATTTACAAATTTTAGACTTCAAGACATTTGCGATTTCCATGGCTAAAAGTATAGGATAACGCAGTTGATTGAACTTAAAAAATAGACTATGATAAATAAAAAAGTAGAAAACGTTCAAGTTGCACTTGAAGGAGTTGAAAACGGAATGACTATCATGTTAGGTGGTTTCGGTCTCTGTGGAATACCCGAAAACTCAATTGCTGAATTGGTAAAAAAAGAAACTACTGGTTTGACCTGTATTTCTAATAATGCCGGTGTGGACGATTTCGGTCTTGGATTATTATTACAAAAAAGACAAATTAAGAAGATGATCTCTTCTTATGTTGGAGAAAACGCTGAGTTTGAACGCCAGATGCTTTCCGGAGAGCTAGATGTAGAATTAATTCCACAAGGAACTTTGGCAGAACGTTGTCGTGCAGCTCAGGCTGGAATCCCCGCTTTTTTTACTCCTGCCGGCTATGGTACTGAAGTAGCTGAAGGAAAAGAAGTTAGAGAATTCAACGGGAAAATGCATATAATGGAATTAGCTTTCAATGCTGACTTTGCTATTGTAAAAGCGTGGAAAGGTGATACAGCAGGAAATTTAATTTTTAAAGGAACTGCTAGAAACTTTAATCCTTGTATGTCTGGTGCTGCTAAGATCACTGTTGCTGAAGTGGAAGAATTAGTGGAAGCCGGAACGCTGGATCCAAATCAAATTCATATCCCTGGAATATTCGTGCAGCGCATTTTTCAAGGTTCAAAATATGAAAAAAGAATAGAGCAACGTACAGTAAGAAATAGATAATGAGAAAATGAGTTAATTAGATATTGTAACTCAATTATCTAATTTCCGAATTCTCTAATTAACACATTAATATTATGGCATTAGACAAAATAGGTATTGCGAAACGTATTGCACAAGAACTTAAAGACCGCTATTTCGTAAATTTAGGGATCGGCATTCCAACATTGGTAGCCAATTACATCCCAAAAGGAATTGACGTTGAATTTCAAAGCGAAAACGGTGTTTTAGGCATGGGACCTTTCCCTTTTGAAGGAGAAGAAGATGCAGATATAATCAATGCAGGAAAACAAACAATAACAACATTACCTGGAGCCTCCTTTTTTGATTCAGCTCTAAGTTTCGGAATGATTCGTGGACAACATGTAGACTTAACTATTCTGGGCGCTATGGAAGTTTCTGAAAACGGAGATATCGCCAACTGGAAAATTCCAGGAAAAATGGTAAAAGGAATGGGAGGGGCAATGGATTTAGTAGCTTCTGCCGAAAACATTATCGTTGCCATGATGCACGTAAACAAAGCGGGGCAATCTAAGATTCTTAAAAAGTGCAGTTTACCATTGACTGGTGTTGGTTGTGTCAAAAAAGTAGTGACTGAATTGGCTGTTTTAGAAGTAACCCCTAAAGGCTTTAAACTCTTAGAACGTGCTCCAGGAGTGACGGTAGAACATATTATTTCTTCCACTGAAGCAGAGTTAATTATTGAAGGCAATATACCAGAAATGATTATTGACTAAAATCTTTATAAATAAACATAGGCTGTCCTATCAAAGGGTCGCTGGATTAACATGAAAAAGAAATCGGCACAGAATAACTTCTATGCCGATTTCTTTTTTTTAATTACTAATGAATTCTATTTGTTGTTACTGCTCTTGATTAGGGTTCCTAATCACTTTTGTAAAATTCAATATACTTTTGTAAATAATCCCAAAGACGTACACTACAAATTTCTTTAATAAGGAAGTTGAAAATAAACTAAATGCAACATCCATTCTCGTGACAAGCATTCCTTTATCCTTCCATTTACACAATGCAACCAAAAAATAAATACACAAAATCTCATGGGGACTTTATTGTCAGTAAAAATCACAAATAGCTTTTTTTTAGAAAAAATAGTGCTTTTATACATTCGAATTAACTAAATACCTGGAAACTAATCCTATAAAACTACATAAATACCTACTGTATTCTTTTAAATTAAAAAATAAAATACCTTAGCATCTCGTACTATCACAGTCTTTTTATCGATTATACGCATAAAAATCCGATTAAATACAAAAATAAATAAAAATACTGCTCCTTTTCTTACTTTTTAATCTACATTTGGAAATGAAAATTTTAATTTTTTATTAACATTTAACCTACAGAAAATGAAAAGAAAATTACTCAGTAAAATTGCGCTTGTACTAAGCGTCTCATTATTTGCTATTGACGGAAGCGCCCAAGATTCCGCCAAAAACGTAAAACAAAAAGTTGTTGATGAAAATGGGAAACCTTCCCTAATCACTTTCAATGAAAACTCCACTTACAAATCGACAGATTCTAAAAAAGTGTTGACGGAACAATTAGAATTAAAAGATAATTCTACATTTTCTACTATGAAAACTGAATCTGACAAATCAGGTTACGCCCATGAAAAATTCCAACTGTATCATCAAGGCGTTAAAGTAGAATATGCTACCTACTCTCTACATTCAAAAAATGGAAAGTTAACATCTATGAGTGGTGAATACTATGATATTAAAAATGAATCAACAACTCCAAGTATCTCGAAAGAAACTGCTTTTAAGAAAGCTGTTAATCAAATAGGTGCTTCAACATACTTATGGGAAAATCCAGAAAATGCCTCAAAAATAGGATATCATAAACCTGAAGGGGAATTAGTTTTTCTTCCTTCTATGATTGACCAAGGTGAAAAAAACACAAATCAAAAGGTTCGTTTAGCCTACAAATTTGACATTTACGCAACAAGTCCTGTTAGTCGAGGTGATTTATATATTGATGCAATAACTGGCGAAGCACTTTACTATAATGCAACAATCAAGCATCTTGGTGAATATAGCCATGCAAAAAGCCATACAATAAATGGGGTTGGAGCAAAAAATACAAATGCGGCCAAAGCCCTCTTCGTATCAGCAAATGCGGCTACTAGATATAGCGGAACTCAGTCAATCCAAACTGCTTTAAGCGGTTCTTCTTACATATTATCTGATGCTACACGTGGAAACGGAGTTCAAACATTTAATATGAAAAAAGGAACTAATTATAGTACTGCGGTAAATTTTACAGATAGCGACAATAACTGGACTGCTACGGAATTTAATAATGCCAATAAAGACAATGCTGCCCTTGACGCACATTGGGGAGCAGAAAAAACATACGACTATTTTTCCGCAGTTCATGGAAGAAACAGTTATGATAATTTAGGTGCGGCGATAAAAAGTTACGTGCATTATGACAATGCTTATGACAATGCTTACTGGAATGGTAGCGTTATGACCTATGGTGACGGAAGCGACACCTATTTTGATGCCTTAACATCAATAGATGTTGCTGGACACGAAATAGGACATGCCGTTTGTGAGAAAACAGCAAATTTAGCCTACCAGAAAGAATCTGGCGCGATGAATGAGGCTTTTTCTGATATTTGGGGCGCATGTATCGAATATTACGCAGCACCAGGGAAATCTACTTGGTTAATCGGAGAAGACATAGAAAGACGAGCAGGTCGTCTAGCATTACGTTCTATGAGTGATCCGAAAAGCGAAGGGCAACCAGATACTTATGGCGGAACAAATTGGAAACTAATTGAATGTGGTACTCCTACACAAGCAAATGATTATTGCGGGGTACATACAAATAGCGGGGTGTTAAATCATTGGTTTTACATCTTGACAATAGGAAAATCAGGAACAAATGACATTGGAAACTCTTATAATGTTACCGGAATAAATATTGATAAAGCTGCCAAAATAGCTTATCGTTTAGAAAGTGTTTATTTATCTGCTAATTCTACCTATGCTAATGCCAGAACTTATGGTATTCAAGCAGCAACTGACTTATACGGAGCTGGATCTCCTGAAGTTATAGCTACAACTAATGCATTTTATGCTGTAGGTGTTGGCTCAGCTTATGGAGTACTAAATTATTGTGCTTCAAAAGGAAATAGTGTTGCAGATGAATATATCAGTAAAGTTCAATTAGGAACAATAAATAATACAACTACTGGCGGGACAGGTTATAGTGATTATACTTCCATTTCGACTAACCTAACAAAAGGAGTTTCAAGCACAATTACAATCACACCAACATGGCCTGGAACAAAATATAATGAAGGCTATGCAGTATGGATTGATTATAATAAAAATGGTGACTTTAGCGATGCCGGAGAATTAGTTTGGAGTAAAGCTGCATCTCAAACAACACCAGTTTCAGGTTCGTTTACGGTGCCAACAACTGCTACTACTGGAGCTACCCGTATGAGAGTGTCGATGAAATACAATGCAATTCCAACACAATGCGAGGCCTTACCTTATGGTGAAGTTGAGGATTATACTGTAAATATTACAGCCGGTGCCGCAGATACAACTGCACCATCTGCACCATCAACCTTATCCGCTTCTGGAACAACTACCACAACTACAAATTTATCATGGAACGCTTCTACGGATAATGTGGCGGTAACTGGATATAATGTATATCAAGGTAATACTTTGAAAGCGACTGTAACAAGCACTTCATATGCTGTCACCGGATTAACTGCCAGCACTGCTTATACCTTCTCTATAAAGGCAAAAGATGCTGCCGGAAATATATCTGCTACGAGTAATGTGGTAAATGTAACTACGTTAAGTAATACTCTGGTATATTGTACTTCTAAAGGAAATTCTGTAGCTGATGAATATATTGATTATGTTTCAATAGGAGGTATCAATAACACTACAGCTGGTAATGCTGGATACGGGAACTTTACTAGCCTTGTAGGTAATCTTCCTTATGGTTCAAACACTATCTTGTTTAGTGCTGGTTTTAGCGGTACAGCTTATACAGAATATTGGAAAATCTGGATTGACTATAATCAAAATGGAACTTTTGAAACTGCTGAAGAAATGGTATCAGGATCCTCTTCTAGTAGCGCAAACCTAACAAGCACATTTACTGTTCCTACCTCAGCTTTAGCGGGTCCAACTCGTATGAGAGTGTCAATGAAATACAATGCGGCACAAACTGCATGTGAGGCTTTCTCTTATGGAGAAGTTGAAGATTATACTGTTAATATTGGTGCTGCAGCAATAACAACCATTACAACTGCCAAAGTCGCAATTGATTTAGGAAACGAAGATTCAATTTCAGATGTAGTAATGTATCCAAACCCTGCAGATAACATCCTAAATGTAAGAATGGCAGATAGTAGAAAAGGAACTTATCGACTTATTAATTTCCTTGGTCAACAAGTTGACGCAGGTAAGTTATCTGAAAGTGGAATAAACGTTAATAAATTAGGAGCTGGAGTTTATATCTTAGAAGTAAATGACGGTCAAAAAACAGTGGCTAAAAAATTCGTGAAAAACTAACATCACTAAAAAATAGAAAAAAGCTGTCTCAAAAGAGACAGCTTTTTTATTTAAAAATAATCTAACGATTGACATAATATTATTACTTTATTATGTTTTACGACTAAGCACAATTCAAATAAATTATTAATTTTCCTATCTAATGTTATAATACTACATAAAAACCTGTGGTTTTTGATTTTATTTAACATTTTTAATTGCTATTTTAAGAAATAAGTCTATTTTTAGGAAAAATAACCAAAACCAAAAAATGAAAACAAAACTACTTGGAAAAATTGCATTATTTGCATCCGTTTCTTTACTAACATTACAGACAAACGCTCAAGATGCAAGTAAAAACGTAAAACAAAAATTTCTCGACCAAAGAGGAAAACCATCATTAATAGTGTTTAATGAAAAGTCATCTTATAAAGAGTCTGATTCTCAAAAAGCATTCAAAGAGCAATTAGATCTAAAAGACAATTCCAGCTTTACGAAAACAAAATCTGAAAAAGACAAATTAGGTTTTTTACACGAAAAGTTTCAATTATTCCATCAAGGGCTAAAAGTGGAGTTTTCTACTTACACGCTGCATTCTAAATCCGGGAAATTAGAATCAATGAGTGGCGAATTTTATCAACTGGACAATGTAAATACAAACGCTACATTATCAAAAGAACAGGCTTTTAAAAGTGCATTAAAAGAAATAGGCGCTACAAAATATCTTTGGGATTCTCCAGCCGAAGCAACATTTAATGACTATAAAAAACCGGAGGGAGAATTAGTTCTACTGCCTATTACGGATGAAGATGTTACTGGTAAAAAAAACCAACAACTTCGTTTAGCGTATAAATTTGACATTTATGCTACAAACCCCGTGAGTCGTGGTGATATCTATATCGATGCAGTTACAGGAAACTCTTTGTTTTACAACGCCACTATTAAACATTTAGGCGAATATAGTCATGGAGCTAAAAAGATTGGTAAAACTGAAAATAAAAATACCGCCACTGCTTTTGTTGCTGCAAATGCCGCTACACGTTATAGTGGAAATCAAACCATACAAACTGCATCAAGTGGTGGGTCATATATCCTTTCTGACGCTACTCGTGGAAATGGAATCATGACCTATAACATGAACAAAGGAACTAATTATTCTGCAGCTGTAAATTTTACAGATGCCGACAACAATTGGACTGCAGCTGAATATAACAATGTCAATAAAGATAATGGTGCCTTAGATGCACACTGGGGAGCCGAGAAAACATATGATTATTGGACATCGGTTCATGGAAGAAATAGCTTTGACAATGCCGGAGCGGCTATTAAAAGTTACGTTCACTACAGCAGCAATTATGATAATGCTTACTGGAATGGAAGTGTAATGACTTATGGTGATGGAAGCGGAACTTATTTTGATATTCTTACATCAATTGATGTTGCCGCACACGAAATAGGTCATGCTATTTGTTCAAACACAGCAAATCTGGCTTACCAACTAGAATCTGGCGCAATGAATGAGGCGTTTTCTGATATTTGGGGAGCCTGTGTTGAATATAATGCAGCGCCAAATAAATCTACCTGGTTAATAGGAGAAGATATTGAAAGAAGAGCAGGTCATTTAGCATTACGCTCCATGAGCGATCCAAAAAGTGAAGGCCAACCGGATACTTATGGTGGAACTAACTGGACGGATCAAACTAAATGTAGACCAAGCAGTAGAAATGATAATTGTGGAGTACATAATAACAGTGGGGTTCTAAATCATTGGTTTTATATTCTTACACAAGGTAAGACTGGAACAAATGATATTGGAAGTTCCTATAGTGTAACTGGTATTGGAATTGATGCAGCTGCTAAAATCGCTTATCGTTTAGAAAGTGTTTATTTATCAGCAAACTCAACTTATGCAGATGCTAGAACTTTTGGAATTAAAGCTGCAACTGATCTTTACGGAGCTACTTCAGCTCAAACAATCGCTACAACAAATGCATTCTATGCAGTAGGAGTAGGTGCTGCATATAGCGGTCCTACAGATAATGTTGCTCCAACAGCTCCAACAAGTTTAGCTGCATCAGGAACAACAACTACATCAACAACCTTATCTTGGACAGCATCTACTGACAATGTAGCGGTTACCGGATATAATGTATATAACGGTACAACATTACTAACAACAGTGACTGGATTAACTTATACAGTGGCTGGATTATCAGCAAGTACACAGTATACTTTTACCGTAAAAGCTAAAGATGCTGCAGGAAATGTCTCTACTTCAAGTAACACTGTAAACGTAACTACTCTTACTCCTGCACCAGATGCTACTGCTCCTACTGCTCCAACAGGTTTAACAGCTGCTTCGACTACAGCTACATCAACTAACTTAACTTGGACCGCCTCTACAGATAATGTAGCAGTAACAGGATATGATGTATATCAAGGTAGTACTTTGAAAGCAACTGTAACAAGCACTTCATATGCAGTAACAGGATTAACTGCCAGCACTGCTTATACCTTCTCTGTAAAAGCGAAAGATGCTGCAGGAAACGTTTCTGCTTCAAGCAATGTAATTAATGTTACAACAACTGCAACAGCAGTTGCAAACTATTGTACTTCTCAAGGAAATAGTACTGCAAGCGAGAACATTGGTAGTGTCGATTTTAATACCATAAGTAATACGACTTCAAGCGGTAGTGGTTATGTAGATTACACTTCAATTTCTACGAATGTATCAAGAGGAACTGCTTATACTATTACTGTGACACCATCTTGGGCAAATAGAAAATTCAAAGAAGGATACGCCGTATGGATTGATTTTAATGCCGATGGAGATTTTGATGATGCCGGAGAACAAGTAATGACCATTGGAGCAACTTCAAGTTCTCCAGTTAGCGGAACAGTTTCAATTCCAACTTCAGCAACTATTGGTGCGACAAGAATGAGAGTCTCAATGAAATATAATGGAATCCCTTCTCCTTGTGAAACTTTCCCTTATGGGCAAGTAGAAGATTACACTGTTATAATCGATGGTGCAGCGTTCAACGCAGTCAACTCTACATCTGCAAATGATAATTCAAGTTTCGATTTTACTCTATATCCGAACCCGACATCTGACTTTATTAATATTTCTTCAAACCCATATAAAGAAGGTTCTTATAAAATTTATAATTCCCAAGGATTTGAAATTCAAAACGGAAATACTTCAGGCGATGCAGTTAATGTAAGTAGCCTAACGAAAGGAATCTATTTCTTCGAATTTAACAATGGAGAGAAAACTGTTGTTAAACCTTTTGCAAAGAAATAATACTTTTTTTTTAAAATAATAGAAAAGCCTCACAGTAATGTGAGGCTTTTTTTATGAGATCAACTTCTTTCAAATAAAATTTAGAGAAGTAACAATTCTATAATTAACAAACTGTACGCCTATTAAAAACCGAGATTTAGTTCCTGTAGATCTGCTTTGCTAAACGGTTTTTCGACAAAATGAATTATTTTTGAATACGATGCTGCCTTGTCTTTGTCTTCCTGATCTACAGAAGAAGTAACCATAATAACTTCGATTTTTTTATTAAACCCTTCTTCATGGATAATATCCAACAAGCCCCAGCCATCCATAACAGGCATATTGATATCCAAAAATAGCAAAATAGGTTCCTCATCATTAGAAAGGCTATCAAAAAAATCCAATGCCTTAGTTCCAGAATTAAAGGTTCTCGGCGAATCATGGAGACCAACTGCTTTAATTATTTTACTGTGTAAAAACAGAATTATTTCATCATCATCTACAACAACTACATTGTAACTCATTTGTCTTCAATTTTATTTATTGTTTCGGTTTTTTTTACAATATCCCTAATAATTGAATCCAGTTCAGTACTTGAATCAAGAAAATGATTCAATAAGTCTTCATAGTCTGTAGGCATGTTAACTGATTCCTTCATAAACTCAACAATAGACATCATTTTTGCTAATGGCGCTCTAACAACATGAGAGTGCGTCCAGGCAATGTCTTTGAGACTTTTATTTTGATCCTCAATAGTGTTAATGTGCTGCATTTGCTTTGTTATATCATTCACCATAACCAGCTTTACTTTCTGATTATTAAGGAAAATAATGTTGCTTTGAATTTCGACATCGATAAGAACTCCGTTTTTTTTCTGATGCCTTAAGTACCTTTTCTTTAAGTTATCTCTGTACTGATTAAAAGAATAAACTCCTTCTTCAAAAAGAGGGTAGTCTGCCTCTGGTCGTATCTCTTTAATAGTCATTTTTAAAAACTCCTCTTTGGTATAACCATATTTCTTGATAGCAGCCTCATTAACATCTAAAAAGTCGAATGTCCCCAGATCATAAACCCACATAGCCAAGGGGCTTAAGTGAAAAAGATCACTATAACGAGTTTTTGCATCATCGTATGAATAAAATATTTTTTTGCGCTCTATCGAGCAAATAATACTCTTATACAACATCGCAGTTGTTAAATCTTCCTTTACTAAATAATCTGAAATACCTTGGGAAATTGATCTAATACTGAAATCAACATCTGCATTTGTGGTTAGCGCTATTATGGGACAAAACAATACTTTATCTATCATTGCATTAACCAAATTTTGCGGACTTATATCCGGTAACGTAAGGTCTAGCAGGACAACATCAAAAAACTTATCGTCTGAAGACAAAATCGCAGCCGCTTCTTCGAAGCTTTTTGCATATCTAATTTGAAAATCAAAATTAAGTGCCAATAACAACTGTTCAATCCGCGAAGCGTCAGTTAAATCGTCTTCAACAACTAAAATTAAATATGTATTTTCGTCTTTAATCATCTTGTATGAAAAATTGCAATGAGTTTTGCAAAAGCTATAAATTAGGGGGGCACTTTCTTTACTATGCTTCTTTTCAACCAGTCAAGATCTTAAAAAAGGAAGGGGTATTCTCGTTTCTGTTTTTAAAACAATTTCGATACCGCAAATATAACATTCCTTTTTGTATTATGATATAATTATAACTGTTTTGGGGCAGTCAGTCTAAGTGTCGTTCCCTTTGGGTATAGCCTCAATCAGCATTTTTGTATATTCTTTTTGAGGATTGGCATACAACTCATCTGCATCTGCAATTTCCTCTATTCTTCCCTTGTTCATAACTAAAACCTGATCACTCATGTACTTCACCACAGCCAAATCGTGTGAAATAAAAATATAGGTAAACCCAAAATTCTCTTTTAACTCATTTAAAAGATTTAAAACCTGCGCCTGAACAGATATGTCCAATGCTGAAACCGACTCGTCACAGACGATTAATTTGGGCTGTAACGCTATAGTTCTCGCTATTCCGATGCGTTGTCTTTGTCCACCCGAAAATTCATGTGGATACCGATTAAAATATTCAGCACCTAAACCTACTCTTTCGAGAATTTCGATCGTTTTTGCTTTTCTCTCTTTGTCATTTTTATACAATCCATGAACTTTCATGGGTTCCATAATGGCTTTACCTACAGGAATCCTTGGATTCAATGAAGAGTAAGGGTCTTGAAAAATAATTTGAATTTCTTTTCTTAGTTTTTTGAGTTCTGCGTTGCCAAGTTTGGTAATATCCTCGCCTCTATATAATATCTGTCCTGAAGTCGCTTTGTCTAATTGTAAAATGGCATTCCCCAAGGTTGATTTTCCGCAGCCACTCTCCCCTACTAATCCTAAGGTTTCTCCATCATACAATTTAAAACTCACATCATTCACCGCTTTAAATCCTGATTTTTTTCCAAAGAAACCTGCTGTAGAAAAATATTCTTTCTCAACATTAATGACCTCCAAAATGAGTATCTGACTATACAATTTATTGTGAAAACGAGCTCTATCTTCTTGGGTTACTACCTCAGCATTAATTGTATCATCTAAGAAATTCTGAATCGTGGGCAGTCTCTTCAAACGGAAATCTAAAGAAGGACGCGAAGCAATTAAGGCTTTCGTATAATTATGCTGCGGATTTTTGAATATCTGCTTTACTTCTCCTTGCTCCACAATTTCTCCTTGATACATCACCAAAACTCGATGAGCAATCTCTGAAACTAGGGACAAATCATGAGAAATGAATATAATACTCATCCCGGTTTCTTGCTGAATATCTTTCAACAACTGGATAATTTCCTTTTGAACGGTTACGTCTAAGGCGGTTGTAGGTTCGTCCGCAATCAACAATTGTGGTTTGCAGGCAATCGCCATAGCAATCATCACACGTTGTTTTTGCCCTCCTGAAATCTCATGAGGATATTTATCGAATAATATTTCCGGATTCGGTAATTTAACTTTATCGAATAATGAAAGTGTCTCGGTTTTAGTTGCTGCTCTTGACAAGCTTGTGTGTTGCAACAAAATTTCCTGTACCTGAAAACCACATTTTAGGGACGGATTCAGCGAACTCATAGGTTCCTGGAAAATCATCGCGATTTCATTGCCTCTGAGTTGCTGCAGTTCCTTTTCGCTTAGATGCCCAACATTTTTACTATCAAAAAGAATCTCACCTGCTGAAATTCTAGAAATAGTAGCAGGCAACAAACCCATAATCGCTAAAGAAGAGACTGACTTCCCAGAACCAGATTCTCCTACTATACCGAGGATTTCATTCTGTTGTAAATCATAACTGATGTTCTTGATAACAGCGGTATAAACCCCTTCTTTTTTAAAGGAGATTTCGAGATTCTGAACGGAAAGTAAGGGCTTATTCATAAGTGTAAAAGTAAATATTTAACCGCTTTAAACACATTTTTTTTTAAAAGACTATCCGGTACTAAAATAGTAATGACAGAAATTGAAGTAACCGCTTACTTTCCATTTAATTAATATTAGAAAGCGACGTGTTAAACATGAATAATCTCATCATCGATCAATAAATCTTCCCTTCTAAGCCTAAGAAAAATCTGAGCAACGGCAATAGTATCTTTCTCACAATAGGTAACAATCCTATCAATGTCTTTATCTACATAAAAAACATGACCTACTTGACTGCCGTCGATATCACCTTTCGGAGAGGGTATTCCAAGCACTTTGCACATTAATTTTAAAGAGGTGTAATGCTTGTAGTCGCCAAATTTCCATAACTCCAAGGTATCCAAATGTGGGATTTCCCATGGTTTTTTTCCAAATAAATTCAATTTATTGGGTATTACAATTTGGTTGATAATCATTCTTCTTGCCATAAACGGAATATCAAATTCTTTGGCATTATGTCCGCACAAAACATGTTGCGGCTGATTGAAGTGCGTATTTAATAAGTTGTTAAAATCATTCAAGATTTTCTTTTCCTCTCCAAAAAAGGAAGTGACCCGAAAGTTCCGGATATCCCCTTTGATTGTAAAGTATCCAACAGAAATACAAACTATCTTCCCAAACTCTGCCCAGATTCCAGCGCGATCGTAAAAATCTTCCGGACTATACTCGTCTTTTCGTTGGTATTGGGTTTTAAGCTCCCAAAGGTCTTTCATCTCGGAATCCAAAGAATTATAATCCTCGGCTTCTGGTACTGTTTCTATGTCTAGAAAGAGAATGTTATTAAGGTTGATTTTTTCTATCATAATAATGGAACGCGGATGACGCGGAATTTACAGATTAAAACGGATTTCTCTTATTTACAAATCGAAAGAATTAGATACGAATTTAAAAAATAATATCAGCTTTAGTACTTACTCTAAAACAAACTTTGCTGCGTTGATGGGTTTTCGTGTTCCAAAAGCCATTTCTTACGCCATAATCCCCCAGCATAACCGGTTAGCGAACCATCTGAACCAATCACCCTGTGACAAGGCACAACAATCCAAAGTGGATTTTTTCCATTGGCGGAAGCCACAGCCCGAATTGCTTTTACATCTCCTAAAATTTTGGACTGTTCTAAATACGTTCTAGTTTTACCATAAGGAATGTCTAATAAGGCGCCCCATACTTTTTGTTGGAATTCAGTTCCTTTTGGATTTAGTTTTAAAGTGAAGTCGGTTCTTTCTCCATCAAAGTATTCGTTGAGTTGAGTGACTGCTTCTTGTAAAACGTTTGGAATTATAGTTGGAATCGTTTGCTCATCTGAAACAGTAATTGAGAATATACCGTTTTCATCCCCAATAATTGTAGCAATACCCAGTGGGGTTTTGATGTGAGCTGTTTTCATAATAAATAATTATCAGCTGCAAAGTACACAAAGTTTGCCAAATTATTTCAAAATAAAAAAACCAATCGGTTTACGAATGGTTCTTATTTTTTAGCCCTGATGGAAACGGCATCCTTTATGTTTTTTTAAACATAAAGATATAGTGTACAGCAGGAAAAAGCTCCTTAATCTACTACAAGTAGAATGTCTAAATTACTTTAAATTAGAATTGATATACGCTTCTAATCCTTGTAATTCTTCGATAGACATTGCTTTTGTAATTGCAAAATTTGCTTTCATTACTTCGTATTGACTTGGGTCAACCAACGGTTTTGCATCGTCTTTTAAGAAAGCCACAATATTTCCGCCTTTAGCTTTATAAACTGCAGCAATATCTTGTACACTAGGTCCAATAGTTTTTGTGTCTACTTGATGACAAGTTGCACAAGTTCCTTTTCCGTTAAATATTGTTGCACCAAGTTCTTCTGGAGTTTGTGCTACTGCCGGCATTCCTTCAGAAGATGATTCTGTAGATTCAGCTGGTTCTTGTTTACCAAAAGACTCTTCTTCCTTTCCTTTGCAAGAAAATGCTACTAATGCGATCGCAATAATTACTATTTTTTTCATGATTTGAAGTATTTTAACTCAAATTTAGTGTACTTAAAGTTTTTAAAAAATGATAATTATCAGTTTTATTTATTTAAAATTACAGCGGCTTCTTTTGCAAAATAAGTCGAAATTAAACTTGCCCCAGCACGTTTGATACACATTAATTGCTCCATCATCGTTTTGTCATGGTCTAACCATCCTCTTTCGGCGGCAGCCTTAATCATCGCATATTCACCAGAAACATGAAATACTGTTACCGGAACATTTACCGCATTTTTTACTTCACGAACAATATCTAAATAAGCAATTCCGGGTTTTACCATAACCATATCTGCGCCTTCTTCAACATCCCAAAGGGCTTCCTTGACCGCTTCAAGCCGATTAGCGTAATCCATTTGATAGGTTTTTTTATCTTTTGGAACTACTACATCTGCTTCTCTTGGTGCGCTGTCTAATGCATCGCGAAATGGTCCGTAAAACGCCGAAGCATATTTAGCCGAATAGCTCATGATTCCCACATTATGAAAACCTGCAGCATCAAGGCCTTGGCGCAAACGCAATACACGACCATCCATCATGTCTGATGGCGCAACAAAATCGGCTCCAGCGGCAGCATGTGAAACGGCCATTTTTACTAAGGCGTCATTTGTAGCATCGTTTGCTACATCTCCATTTTCTATAATACCATCGTGACCATAAATAGAATATGGGTCTAAAGCGACATCTGGCATAACAATCATCTCGGGACAAACCGCTTTAATCGCACGAATAGCTTCTTGCATTAATCCGTTTTTATTCCAAGCTTCTTTTCCAGTATTGTCTTTTAGGTTTTCACTTACTTTTACATAAATATTTACCGCACGAATGCCTAAAGCAAATAATTCTTTGATTTCTTCTAAAGTTAAATCAATCGAACGACGGAAGATTCCCGGCATCGAAGGGATTTCCACTTTTACATTTTCTCCCTCTGCAATAAACATAGGAAACATAAAATCTGACGGACTTAAAGTAGTCTCACGAACTAGACTTCTCATGGATTCGTTAACGCGTAATCTTCTACCTCTGTGTAATGGAAACATAATATTTTGTTTAAAGTTTCAGGTTTAAAAGTTTAAAGTTAAACCCAATTAAAATTTAAAATTCAGAATTTAAAATAAACTATACCCAATCTCTTGGTTTTTCTAATACGTTTACTAATTTCTCTTCTTCGCTACCAGCTTCTGGATGATGACCGTAAACCCATTGTACATGTGGCGGTAAACTCATCAAGATACTCTCGATTCTTCCATTCGTTTTCAGACCAAATAAAGTCCCTTTGTCGTGAACCAAATTGAACTCAACATAACGACCACGACGGATTTCTTGCCAGGTTCTTTGCTCATCTGAATAAGACAATGCTTTTCTTTTTTCCACTATTGGAACATAAGCTTCTAGGAAACTATTCCCAACTTCAGAGACAAAATCAAACCAATTTTCCATACTCATTTCGTCAGTAGCTTTGCAATAATCGAAAAACAATCCGCCTATTCCACGGGCTTCATGACGATGAGCATTCCAGAAATAGGTATCACATTGCTTTTTATATTTTGGATAAAACTCCGGATTGTGTTTGTCGCAAGCGGTTTTACAGGTTTGGTGAAAATGAATGGCATCTTCTTCAAACAAATAATAAGGCGTTAAATCTTGTCCGCCACCAAACCATTGTTGAATCACCTTTCCGTTGTCATCGTACATTTCAAAATAACGCCAGTTCGCGTGAACAGTTGGCACCATTGGATTCTTTGGATGTAAAACCAAACTTAGTCCACAGGCAAAAAAATCCGCTTCGCCTACGCCAAACATTTTTTGCATTGCTTCTGGCAATTTCCCGTGAACAGCTGAGATATTTACACCGCCTTTTTCAAAAACAGCACCGTTCTCGATTACTCGGGTTCTTCCTCCTCCACCTTCTGGGCGTTCCCAAAGATCTTCTTTGAATTTGGCTTGACCATCAACAGCTTCTAATCCTGCAACGATGGCATCTTGAAGGTTTTGTATGTATGCGTAGAATTGTTCTTTCATGTCTAAATAAAACATTAATTAATTTTGTAATTGGCTGGAAGCATATTTCCCACCCTTTGTTCTGATAACTTGCCTGAAAAGCTTATATCTTCGATATTTGAATTAAGACCAAATTGATCAATATAAAACGAGGTAGTTTCCAGAATAAATTTTGACTGACCCGCTTTTTTGTGTAACAAACTAAATTCAGCTATAAATTTTTTATTATGCAAACCTCTTTCTTGTTTTAACACTTCAACTCTTTTTAAGCCTAAAGTATCTCTTACAGTAAAACTATCCTTTGGGTTAACTTGATATGATTTTTCAAAAACTAAAAAATTGCCTTTTCCCAAAGTTTCGTCTCCTAAATTTCTAAAAAATTCTAATTGCGAACCAGTATAACATTTTTCTCTGTTTTTAATTATTTTAGAACTAGAGTCATTTTCTTCAAAACGAGATAAACCAGAAAAAAAACTCCGCGTCACATCTCTAGAATTAACACTTAGTTTCCAAAACTTAGTTTCGAAATTCGATAATTCATAGGTTATTTTGTAACCTAACGCACTATTAACTATAATTAAAGGGTTTTGTGAGAACGCTTTTAATGTTGTTTTATCTTTATCATATATAAAATAAATATCGCTTTCGTTTTCGATTTTAGAAGCTTTTCCAAATGAAGTTCTACCTAAAAATTGATCTCTAAATAGCTCCATTTTTTGCTTTCTAGTAAAAAGATCTTTTTTAATTATGACTTCATTCAAGCTTTCAGCTACTTCTTTTAAAATAACATATAATTCTTTATCCGAATCAAATTTTAAATATTGCGTTTGATACCCTAAAAAACTTACCACCAAAACAGTATTTAATCTAAAAGTGTTGTCAATTATGAAATCTCCTTTTTTATCTGTTAATGTGGCAACTGTTGTTCCGTCAAAATAAACATTTGCAGCTACAAGAGCCTTACCATTAACATCAACTACCTTACCTCTAATTTGAGCAAAAGAAACAGTAACAAATAAAAGAAGTATGAGTGTTTTCATATTATAAAAAACTTAGATTTAAAGCTTTATCCATTAAAAACTATTGTTTATAATTTTAATCAAAATAACTTGAAAGATAAATTTAGTCATTATTTATCTTTCATTTGTATGTTCATATAATTCCATATCTATCGGAGATTCTCCAATAGGAGAAAATTCATTTAATAACGTTCGCTTCCATATAAAATCACAATTCTCGGCCACCTTTACACTTCCTATATTCGTTTTATGAGCGGTAATCTGTAAAACTTTCAAATCTAACTCATTATAAGCAAAGCCCGAAATAGCTTTAACGGCTTTCGTAACCAAACCTTTCCTTTCAAAATCTCTTCCAATACAATAAGCAAGTTCTCCAATTCGACCTACCCAATCAATTTTTTTAATCATAATTAAACCCGCAATATGCTGCGTATCTAACTCTCTGATTACAAAAGTAAAATTTACTTTTCGCCGTATTTCATCATTTTTTTATAAAATATAAGCTACTGACTTTTCAATAGTTTCATTACTAGAAAGCGTAAGCGGAAAAAATTTACTAAGATGCGCTGTATTATCTAACAAAAAAAGATGTAATGTAGTAGCATCCGTTGATTTTAATTGATCGATAATGAAATTTTCTGACAGTATCATTTACCTTATGGTTTTGATTTAATACCAGCAATTTTATTTATTATATCAAATGAAAAAGTCTTACTCTCTAATTGAATATGCTCATAAATAGCGATTGCTTTCGCCGAAAAATCAAATTGATTGTTCTTTGAATAGGCAATTAGAAAGTCCGCGAATTGTTCTTTTTGACCCCAATCCATTTCGTACTTATCTAATAATTGAATCAAATCTTTTTCTTCAATTTGGTCAATAATCACAGTTGTTAAATCAAAATCAGTCAACTGACTATCAATTAAACTCGTGTCTTCTATATTCCAAAATTTGGGCACAAAAACCAAAGAAAGTAAAGTACTTAACATATTGTCAATCTTTACTTTCTTTTCGTCTCTTAATCCTTTATTCAGCATCTGCTATTATTGGTTGTATTCTTTCACTGCATCGATAAATGCTTTTGCATGATCAACAGGAATATTTGGTAAAATACCATGACCTAAGTTCACGATGTATTTGTCTTTTCCGAATTCGTCAATCATTTCGTGTACCATTTTCTTAATCACCGGAATAGGAGATAACAATCTTGATGGATCAAAATTACCTTGTAAAGTAATGTTTCCACCAGAAAGGTATCTTGCATTTCTAGGAGAACAAGTCCAATCTACTCCTAATGCAGAAGCACGACTTTTACCCATTTCGCCAAGAGCGAACCAACATCCTTTTCCGAAAACAATAACCGGAGCGTCATCGGCCAAAGCTTCAACGATCTGATTGATGTATTTCCAAGAGAATTCTTGATAGTCTACTGGAGATAACATTCCGCCCCAAGAATCAAAAATTTGAACGGCATCTACTCCCGATTTTACTTTTTCTTTTAGGTATAAAATAGTCGTGTCAGTAATTTTTTGCAATAAAACATGTGCTGCTTCTGGGTGAGAGAAACAAAATCCTTTGGCTTTATCAAAGCTTTTAGATCCTTGTCCTTCTACTGCATAACACATAATAGTCCATGGCGAACCCGCGAAACCAATTAACGGTACCTCATCATTCAACATTTCTTTAGTCAATTTAATAGCGTCAAAAACGTATCCTAAAGTTTCATGTACATCTGGAACGATCACTTTTTCTACATCCTGAATCGTACGAATAGGATTGGGTAAATACGGACCAAAATTAGGCTTCATCTCTACTTCAATTCCCATTGCTTGTGGAATCACCAAGATATCCGAAAATAAAATTGCTGCATCTGGAGCGATTCTACGAATAGGCTGAACCGTAATTTCTGCAGCTAATTCAGGCGTTTGACAACGGGTGAAAAAATCATATTTATCACGTAAAGCAATAAATTCTGGTAAATATCTTCCAGCTTGACGCATCATCCAAACTGGTGGACGTTGAACTGTTTCTCCTTTTAATGCTCTTAAAAACAAGTCATTCTTTAACATAATTCTATCTTTTTTATTCCCCACCGCAGCGAGGTTATTGGATTTTTTAATTTTCAGCTGTAGGCTCGATACTTTCTTCCGGATTATAATATTGAATCACTTCAATAATTACGTCTTCGATTGTTGGGATTTCGGCAATTACAATGTTTTTAACTTTGTTTAACTCTAATGCTTTTGCAGTAGTATTCCCTACGCAAAAACAAATTTCCTTTTTGATTTTGTTGTTTGTCAAATAACTCTCCACTGCAGACGGACTAAAGAACATTATTCCGTTAAAATTTTCCTGATCGGATATTTTGAAAGGCGCTAATGTAGTTTGGTACACTTCTATTTCATTAAATGTTATCCCTTCGCTTTTTAAGGCTGCTGGCAAGGTTTCCTTACGTAAATTTCCGCTCAAAAAAGTATAACTCTCTTTGCTATAGATCAATGTAATAATCTCCGCTAATTCAGAGGCGTAATCCATATAGACACTAACCGTAAAACCATTAGCTTCGAGTAATTCTTTGGTTTTAATACCTACACAAAAGACCATTTTAGTCTTAAGAATTTCCCAACCGCTTTGTTCCATTAAACTCACAACAGCATTTTGACTACTAAAAATCAAATTATCGTTGAATTTATCTAACTGAAAAAGGTTGTTTTTTATTTCGATAAAATCTTGCTCTAAAAGATCAAAATCAGCATCGATAAATACTTGCCTTTGTTCTGCAGACAATGTTTTGGTTGATAAAATGCTTGTTTGACTCATTATTTCTTTAAGTTATTTTTAATTTCCGCCATTAATTTTGTTCCGCCATTATTCAAGACTTCCTGAGCAGAAAAGAAACCTAATTTTTTCCATTCTTCGATAGGAACAATTTTTTCTACTTCAATTTTTTCTTTTCCGTCAAGCGAAAATAAAACTCCCTGAAAATGAATGGTATCCTCTTCTTCATTATAACGTGCCAAAGCTCCAATAGGTGCCGTACAACCCCCTTCTAATGTTTTAAGAAACTGACGTTCTATATAAGTTACGATTTCGGTTTCAATATCATTTAGCTGCGATAAAGCATCTAGTGTAAACGCATCTTCTTGCATAGCAACAACAAGCATAGCTCCTTGAGCAGGAGCGGGAATCATCCAGTCTAAATTAATATAATTCTCCGGTTTTAAGTTGATTCTTTCTAAACCAGCAGCTGCAAAAATAGCTCCGTTCCAGTCACCTTCGTTCAACTTTTTCATACGCAAATTTACATTTCCGCGAAGGTCAACTACTTTATGTGTTGGATATTTATTCAGCCATTGCGCTTGACGACGCAAGCTTCCTGTAGCAATAGTTCCTGATTCGTTAAGAAAATCAAGATTGCCTTTATGAACTAAAATATCTAAAGTATTGGCTCTTTCTAAAACTGCAGCTTGAACAATCCCTTTTGGCAAAGCCGTAGGAACATCTTTCATTGAATGCACTGCAATATCCACATCGCCATTTATCATAGCAACATCTAATGTTTTTGTAAAAATTCCGGTGATTCCTAATTCGTAAAGTGGTTTGTCCAGAATGATATCCCCAGTAGATTTAACCGATATAATCTCAGTTTTATACCCTAAATCGTTTAATTTTTTCTCTACTGTGTGTGCTTGCCAAAGTGCGAGTTCACTATCTCTGGTACCGATTCGTATTGTTTTTTCAGCCATTTTTATATTTTGATTTCTTAAAAAAGAAAAACCATTAAGAAATTAAGATTCATTAAGTTTTATATAAATTTATTTCGCTGCAAGACCTATTTTAAAAACTTTTTCAATCCACTCGATGCTTTCATCTACCATGGTATCATCATCTTTCAAATGATTAGCAAAGTGTGTAGTAATTTTTTGAATGATTCTTGCGCTTATAATTTCGGCTTGTTCTTCGTTGAAATCAGCTATTTTTTTACTTTGAAAATTTAATTCAGAAGTTTTGATAGCGTTCAATTTTTCTTTCAAAGCATGAATGGTAGGCGCAAATTTTCGCCCTTTTGTCCAAACATTGAACTCTTCTTTGATTTCTTCAATAATAGCCTCAGCAGCTGGAATATGATTTTTTCTGTTTTCTAAAGTTTCGTCAGTCAATTGCGACAAATAATCCATGTGAATTAATGTAACGCCATCTAATTCCTGAACATCTTCATTTACATTTTTAGGTATGGATAAATCCAAAATCAATAAAGGTTTTTTTAGATTTAAAATTGCTTTATCTACAGTAGGATTTTGGGCACCAGTAGCAACTACAACGACATCTGCTTTTTGCAATTCCAGATGTAACTCTGAATAATCTTTTACAATTAAGTTTAGTTTTCCTGCTAATTTCTCTGCTTTATCTTTTGTTCTGTTGATTAGAGTGATGTGTTCGTTTTTGGTGTGTTTTACCAAATTTTCACAAGTATTACGACCAATTTTCCCTGTTCCGAAAAGTAGAATATTTTTGTTTCCAATGTCTTCTACATTCTTCATTATATATTGAACCGAAGCAAAAGACACCGAAGTGGCTCCGGAACTAATTTCTGTATCTGTTTTTATTTTTTTACTCGCCTGAATAACCGCATTCACTAATCTTTCCATGAAGTTATTAGCTAACCCCATTACTTTAGACTGCGTAAAACTTGATCTTATTTGTGAAATAATTTCAAAATCACCAAGAATTTGACTGTCTAAACCTGTTCCTACGCGAAACATATGATTTATAGCTTCTTGATTTTTATATACAAAACCAACCTTTTGAAATGATTCAACACTACCTTGACTGTTCTCACAAATCAATTTGATTAATTGAAAAGGGTGTTCTGCAAATCCGTATATTTCAGTTCGGTTACAAGTAGACGTTACGATTAAGCTTTCAATCCCTTCCTCTTTTGCTTGTTCCAGTAAACGTGTTTTAGCTAAAGCATCTAAGCTAAATTTTCCTCTAATCTCGGCATCTGCTTTTTTATAGCTTAATCCAACGGAGTAAAAATACTGATGCTTTGATAGGTTATTATTTTCCATATAAATACTTTTCCAAAAAGTGAGACAAAATTATCACTATAGACTTTATAAAAGTAACGCTAGAAGTTCTTTTTGTGTCGCTAGATGTTTTTTTGTTTCTAATCGGCTATTTTTATCCAAAAATAGTTAGTTTTGTAATGAAATCAAGTTGTCACGCCTTTCTTATTTAGAGTCGTTCTAAACTAACACGGCTGATAATTGTCATGTTTTAAATTAAAAAATGTCGCTATGAGTTCTCAAGAAATTATAAAAATTGAAGATGATTTTACCTTAATTCGTTTTCAGAATGACAGCACAGAATCCTTTAATGCCCAGCGCGAAGTCAGCAGTGGGTTGATTCAGTTTCATTTTGGATTAAAAGGAAGCGCTAAATTTATATTCAATCAAGGGAATTATTCCTTAGAATTGAAAGAAGAAAAATCCTTGCTTTTATACAATCCACAAAAAGAATTGCCTTTAAATCTCGAGTTAGCGCCAAATTCATGGGTGATATCTGTGATTATTTCCATCAAGAAATTTCATGCCTTATTTTCGACAGAAGCAGATTATATTACTTTTTTGAGTGGAGACAACAAAGATAAAAAATATTATAACGAAGGGAATATAAGTCCGTCGATGGCAATTGTGCTATCGCAATTATTTCATTACAGCCTGCATCCTTCGATAAAAAACTTGTATTACAAAGGGAAAGGATACGAATTATTAAGTTTATATTTCAATCGAACAGAAGATCCCAATGCAGAACAATGTCCGTTTTTGATCGATGAAGACAATGTAATGAAGATTAGAAAAGCCAAAGAAATTATTATTGCTAATATGGCAGAACCGCCCGGTCTACAAGAACTGGCCGATGAAATAGGTTTAAATTTAAAGAAACTGAAAATGGGTTTCAAACAAATTTATGGCGATACTGTTTATGGGTTTCTATTTGATTACAAAATGGATTTTGCTCGAAAATTACTCGACAGCGGATCATATAACGTAAATGAGGTAGGATTAAAAATAGGATACAGCACCGGAAGTCATTTCATCGCTGCCTTCAAAAAGAAATTTGCTACAACGCCAAAAAAATACTTAATGTCCATAAATCCGAATACTTAATTCGTCATCGGTTTTTTATATTAAACAATAAATAAAAAATAGTTAATCGTAATTTACAGCAAACCAACTTTAATTACTTTTGCCACAAGATTACACATTCTTCGTACTCAAGGGTTTTACCTGAACAGCTGAAGCAATGATAATAATAAAAAGAAATAATTTATGAAAGGTGTATTATTAGTCAACTTAGGTTCTCCTGAAAGTCCAACTGCAAAAGATGTAAAACCTTATTTGGATGAATTTTTAATGGACAAGTACGTAATTGATGTTCCGTTTTTGTTAAGAGCATTATTAGTTCGCGGAATCATTTTGCAAACGCGACCTAAAAAATCAGCGGCAGCCTATGCTAAAATATGGTGGGACGAAGGTTCTCCACTTGTAGTGATATCTAAAAGAATGCATGCTAAAGTAAAGCAATTAGTGAATGTTCCCGTTTCATTAGCCATGCGTTACGGAAACCCTTCTCTTTTATCAGGGTTACAAGAATTACATGATCAAGGTGTTACTGAAGTGATGCTTTTTCCTTTGTATCCGCAACATGCGATGGCGTCTACAACTACAATATTAGAACTAGCCGAGGAACACCGTAAAAAGTATTTCCCAGAAATGAAATTTACGATTGTACCTGCTTTTTATAACAAACCTGACTATTTACAAAACCTTGCGGATTCTATAAAAGGGCACTTGGAAGGGTATGACTACGATCATTTGTTGTTTTCTTACCATGGAATTCCAGAGCGTCACATTCGCAAAACGGATATCACCAAATCACATTGTAAAATTGACGGCTCTTGTTGCAATACGCCCTCACCGGCACATGAGTTTTGTTACCGTCACCAATGTTATGAAACTACAAAACAGGTCGTGAAATTATTAGGTATTCCAGAAGGAAAATACAGCCAAACGTTTCAATCCCGTTTAGCGGGTGACAAATGGCTTACGCCTTACACGGATGTCGAAGTGAACAAAATGCCTGAAAAAGGAATTAAAAAATTAGCAGTGGTAACTCCAGCTTTTGTCTCTGATTGTTTAGAGACATTAGAGGAAATCGCGATGGAGGCTAACCACGAATTCAAGGCACATGGAGGCGAAGAATTCTTGGCAATTCCTTGCCTGAACGATAGCGATGCCTGGTGCAATACCGTAAGCAATTGGATTACCGAATGGGTAGCTGTTGAAAAAACGACTGCATAAATGGCAATTTCAGCCGAAGAACTAGGAACCGAAGACATAAAAAAACTCTTGATGAAGCAGGCTTTGCCTGCTTCTATTGGGATTTTGTTCATGTCCGTCAATATTCTTATTGACACCATATTTGTCGGACAGTGGATTGGTTCTCTTGCTATTGCGGCTGTAACAGTGGTCTTACCGATAACATTCCTGATTTCATCTTTAGGTATGGCTATTGGTGTGGGCGGCGGTTCTGTTCTTTCTAGAGCTTTGGGTGCGAAAGACCGCGAAAAAGCCAAAACCACTTTTGCCAATCAAATTATGATGACCTTTATTTTGGCGTCACTTTTTGTAGTTCTTGGCATCTTTTTCAGTTCTGAAATGCTACTGCTTTTTGGTGCCAAAGGAGCAATCATAGCACCGGCAGCTGAATTCTTTTCCCCAATCATTGTTTCTGTGCCTTTTCTGGCACTTTGTATGATGGGAAACAATATTATAAGAGCAGAAGGCAAAGCTAAATTTGCCATGGTTGCCATGATTATTCCTGCTTTTGTCAATATCATATTAGATATTATTTTTATAAAAGTGATGGGATTAGGCATGTTTGGAGCAGCGTTAGCCACATCCATTTCCTATTTTATGTGCTTCCTTTTTGTTCTTTGGTTCTTTATTTATAAAAGCGAATTAAAACTAAAAGCGCGACATTTTAAATTACACTTACCCATCATTAAAGAAATTACAGAACTAAGTTTTGTTACTTTTTCAAGACAAGGAGTTATAGGTGTTTTGGCCATTATTCTCAACCACACTTTATACTCGTATGGCGGCGAACATTCGATTGCCGTTTACGGAATAATAAGTAGAATGTTGATGTTTGCCCTATTCCCGATTCTTGGAATCACACAAGGGTTTATCCCGATTGCTGGCTATAATTATGGGGCTCAAAATTACGAAAGAGTAAAAGAGAGTATTCAAATATCAATAAAATATGCGGCGCTACTAGCATCGTTAATTTTTGTTGTTATTCTCTACTACGCTGCGCCTATAGTCGCCATTTTCACCACCGATCCAAAAGTTATTGCCGAAACACCGGATGCATTGCGCTGGGTATTTGCTGCTTCTCCGATTATTGCCATCCAGTTAATTGGGGCTGCCTATTTTCAAGCGGCAGGTAAAGCTAAAAAAGCATTAATGCTGACGCTGAGTAAACAAGGATTTTTCTTAATTCCGTTAGTACTGATACTACCGAATTTTTTCGGTATTTTTGGAGTGTGGGTTGCCTTCCCTATTGCCGATGTGTTGTCAACAATACTAACCGGTTATTTTCTAAAGAAAGAAATGAATACAAAATTGATTAAAACTACTGATGGAATATTATAACTACCTCAAATCCCTACACCTCATATTTGTAATTACCTGGTTTGCAGGTTTATTCTACATCGTCCGTTTATTTGTTTACCAAATTGAAGCAAATGACAAACCATCCCCTGAAAAAGAAATTTTGCAAGCACAATATAAAATAATGACCTACCGCTTGTGGTATATTATCACTTGGCCTTCGGCGATTCTAGCTAGTATTTTTGCATTTTGGATGCTGTTTTTCACTGACTTAGGAAAGTCTTGGTTGCAAATGCCATGGATGCATGTAAAACTTGGCTTTGTATTTGTGTTGTATTTATACCATGGCAAGTGCCATCAAATATTTAAGCAATTGCAAAACGACCAGGTTAAATACACAACTAACTTTATGCGTTTATGGAATGAAGGGGCTACCATCATTCTTTTTGCAGTCGTTTTTTTAGTGGTTCTGAAAAATGCAGTTAATTGGATTTACGGGGTCGCTGGCATTTTTATATTTTCAATTACGATTATGTTGGGCTTTAAATTTTACAAGAGAATACGAGAAAAAAGTAATTAGCAACTAGCTATTAGTACTTGGCTTCATGGCTTTGAACTAATCACTATTCACTATTCACTAATCACTAAAAAATGCTAAAAGGTTTCAAATTATCGATGTTATCACTACGAATTCGGATTTTTCTTTCGATGATCGTACTGATAATTGTAGCCTCTGTTTTACTAGCTTCCATCTCGATTATCCAATTTAAAAACGAAGCCAAAGAATACCATCAGGAGCGACTGGAACGTAAAGAAAATGCAGTTAGGGAGCATATCAATTATGTCCTTTCTACAACAACTTACCCTTTAACGACTGAAAACCTGGATTTAATTTTCAAGGATAAAATTCATGAACTGGCACACATCCACAATATTGAGATAAACATTTATAGCTTAGAAGGCGCGCTATTAAAGTCATCCAAAGAATCTTTTTCCGTTGATAAGGTTTCGCCGCCCATCCCAAAATACATATTAAAACTAGTTCGCTCTTCGATTGAAAAACGATACGTTGACATTAAAACGATAAATGGTGTTAAAAACCGCTCCTCTTTTACCCAAATAAAAGACGACAAATTCAAACCACTGGGTGTTTTGAACTTACCTTATCTCGAGGACGACGGTTTTTATGAAAAGGAGCTGCATAGTTTCTTAATCCGTTTAGGGCAAGTCTATACCTTCATGTTAATTGTGGCATTTGGACTAGCTTACTTCCTCGCAACTTACATCACTAAATCACTAAAAACGATTTCAGACCGGATAAACGAAACCAGTTTGAGCCAAAAAAATAAAAAAATAGTACTAGAGGCGAGCAGCAAAGAAATCAACTTATTGATCAAGTCTTATAATCGAATGGTCGAAGAGCTAGAGATAAGTGCCGTGAAATTAGCGCAAAGCGAAAGAGAAGAAGCTTGGCGCGAAATGGCAAAACAGGTGGCTCATGAGATCAAAAACCCTTTGACGCCCATGCGTTTGACTGTACAAAGCTTTGAAAGAAAATTCAATCCCGAAGATCCTGACATCATACAAAAAATGAAAGATTACTCGGAGACATTGATTCAGCAAATTGACACCATGAACGCCGTTGCATCTGCTTTTTCTAATTTTGCTTCTATGCCAGCACAACAAAACGAAACGTTGAATGTAGTGGAAGTCGTTGAACTGTCACTAGATATTTTTAATGAAGAACACATTGTCTTTGAAAGTGATTCTCCCGAAATTATTTCTAAAGTAGACCGAACACAATTGATTCGAATCATCACCAATTTAGTTAAAAACGCCATTCAATCAATACCAGAACAACAGGAAAATAAAAGGGTTTTTGTAGCCGTAAAAAAAGACCTCAACAATGTACTAATCATCGTTGAAGACAATGGAATCGGAATCAAACCTGAAGATATTAGTCGTATTTTCGAACCTAAATTCACCACTAAAAATAGCGGAATGGGATTAGGCTTGGGTATTATCAAAAACATCATTGAAAATTATAAAGGAACAATTACCTTTGATACAGAATATGGAAGAGGGACACGTTTTACAGTATCACTTCCAATAATTAACTCTTAAATTACTAAAATGAGCTACAATAACATTCTAGTTGCAAAAGAAAACAGTATTGCAACAATAACTATAAACCGCCCTACAAAACTAAATGCCCTAAATACAGTAACGATTCAAGAACTGCATGAGGCGTTTCAGGAGTTGGAAAAAAATTATGACACCCGTGTGGTTATTTTAACCGGAAGCGGTGAAAAAGCATTTGTTGCAGGAGCTGATATCGCTGAATTTGCCGACTTTTCAGTTGAAGAAGGCGTTCAATTAGCTGCTCAAGGACAAGACATTTTATTCAATTTTGTCGAAAATCTAAAAATCCCTGTTATTGCAGCCGTTAATGGATTTGCACTTGGAGGAGGATTAGAATTAGCTATGGCTTGTCACTTTAGAGTCGCTTCAGATAATGCTAAAATGGGCTTGCCAGAAGTATCTTTAGGAGTTATTCCAGGGTATGGTGGAACGCAACGTTTACCACAATTAATAGGAAAAGGACGCGCCATGGAAATGATTATGACTGCAGGAATGGTAACCGCTGAAGATGCCTACAGAACTGGTTTAGTAAACCATGTGGTACCACAAGCAGAACTTTTAGACTTCTGCAATGGCATTGCACAAATAATCATGAAAAACTCTCCTTTGGCGATCAGCAAAGCAATTAAATCAATTAACGCTAATTATAAAGATGGTGAAAATGGTTTTGAGACCGAAATAAAATCTTTTGGAAAATGTTTTGGAACCAATGATTTTAAGGAAGGTACTACTGCCTTTTTAGAAAAAAGAAAAGCTGCCTTTACTGGAGAATAAAATTATTATATAAAAAAATACCGCAGATTCATTGCTTTTAAAACTATGGATCTGCGGTTTTCTATTTAAAAAATTAAAGTTTTCGTAGAATACATTCCTCTTTTCAGATACAAAAGCTAATTTTGCACACTCTCTTTTTAGAGAAATTAAACCTAAAATTAAACTCATGTCATACGAACCCGTATTTGCCCTTTTTTGGGAAAGTGTAAAACAAAGTATTCAAAACGGAACTTATGCCAAATTAACTTTGGCGAAGACCATAGGTGATACAGAACTGAAAAACATTTATGTGCGACCTGTATTACTGGAAAATGATGTTTTTAGCCTTTCTCTTAGCGCTAAATACAAAACAGAGGAAATAGAAAGTTTTCATACGATTGACGAAGCTTTTATAGTATTGGCTCCGTATATGAACAATCCTTTTTTGACAGCCCTTTTATTTACAACAGAAAACGACATTACTTTCAAACTCAACAAAAAAAGAGTGGGAAGTATTATAGAACAGCCACCTACGTTTAAAAATGCTTCGGATGTAATTATCGAAATGAAAGAAAAAGGAATAATTTAGTTGTGTTAAGTGTTCCGTTTTTTAGTAATCAATAGTTCTGAACACTATAAAGCTGAACACTGCTCACTTACTTCTCCCCATCCCATTCCGCATAAAATTGCGCAATAAAGCTTTCCATGAAACGATGTCTTTCTAACGCAATTTGTTTGCCAGTTGGCGTATTCATTTTATCTTTCAACAAGAACAGTTTCTCATAAAAATGATTTAGCGTAGGCGCATCATTTTTTTTATATTCCTCTTTTGTCATTTTTAAATTCGGAGCGATTTTAGGGTCGTACAGCGCTCTGTTTTTGAATCCGCCATAATTGAACGCTCTAGCAATACCTATAGCACCTATAGCGTCTAAACGGTCAGCATCCTGAACAATTTCTAATTCTATAGACGAGAAGTCCTTTTTGAAATTTCCTCCTTTAAAAGAGATGTTTTCTATGATTTTGATAACGTGCTCAATAATTGCTTCATCCACTTCCTCTGATTCTAGAAATGCTCTCGCTGTTTCCGGTCCAACCACTTCGTCTCCATTATTGAATTTGCTATCTGCTATATCATGAAGCAACGCTGCTAGTTTTACTACTATCTCATTACAAACCTCATCTTTTGCAATCGATAATGAATTTTTATAGACTCTTTCGATATGAAACCAATCGTGGCCACCTTCTGCATTTTTCAATTTTTCTTTAACAAAAGTGATAGTCTTACTTATGATATCTGTGTTATTCATCTTTTATATTTTATAAAAAAATGTTGATTTCTAAAGTTATTACACTCTAAAAATCAACATTTGTATTTTATTTTATTGTTGATTCTAAAATCAACATTCGTTACTTTTACAACTAAAACCTACAATCTTGCAGGCTCTACCCATTTGAAAATATGGGATTCTTGAGGAATAACCATTCTTTCTGAAATTCTAGCCATTCTAGCAGGTAATTTCATTAAATAATCACGTGCTTTCTCTGCCTCATCAGTTAAACCGGTAATTTTATCAATTTCCCATTTAACCATTAATTTTTGCATGATATCAATATAATCTGCCGCAGTATAAACTCCGATACGCTGCGCTGAATCAGAAAACTGTTCGAATGCAGTACTTATTTTCTCTCCTGATTCTCTCAAGAAATGTGCTGGCATTACAATTTTTTGTTTCATCATGTATTGAAAAGCAAGCATCATCTCACTAGGATCTATCTTGAAAATAGCGCTTACAAACTCTGAATAAGCATGATGATGGCGCATCTCGTCACCGGCAATCATCTTACACATTTTTGACAATTTATTGTCTCCATATTTCTTAGCCATTTGTGCCACTCTATTATGAGAAACATAAGTAGCAAGCTCTTGAAAACTCGTGTATACAAAGTTTTTATACGGATCTCTTCCAGTTCCAATATCGAAACCATCATTGATAAGGTGTTGCGTTGTCATTTCAATCTCACGCATATTAACACGCCCAGATAAATAAAGGTACTTGTTTAATAAATCACCGTGACGATTTTCTTCACCTGTCCATTGTCTGATCCATTTAGACCAACCATTTCTTTCTACGTTATCAATTCCCTCTACATCCATCAACCAAGACTCATAGGTAGGAAGGGCTTCTTCAGTAATGGTGTCTCCAACTAGGGTTACCCAAAAATCATAAGGTAATTCCTTTGCTATCTCGCGCAACTCTCTAACCTCTTCAAAAAAGTTGTCACTTTCTGAATTGGGTAAAAAATCGGTTGGTTGCCATATTTTTTCAACAGGTATTAAATATTGATCAACATAGCTATCAACGTTTTTTTCCAAAAACTGCATAACTTCTAATCGAATGTTTTTTATTGACATTTTATATAAATTAAAATTTTATTCCATTTACTACTGCGCTTTCTGTCTTCTCCATTAGCTCCGCAAAATCATATTCACTTACTGCTAATGGTTTATGTAATACAAAGGTAAGCCGATTTCCCAAACCTAATGGAAAAAATCCATATTTAACGATTTTCCAAGAATTGTTTATACTTACAGGAACGACATAAGCCGATGGTGCGTTCTTACATAATATTTTCAAACCTGTTTGCGCAAACTCTTTTGGCTTCCCTGTCTTACTTCTAGTTCCTTCCGGAAAAATAACTGCCGAACGGTTATTTGCAACTATATAATCGGCCAAACCTTTAATTGCAGGAATCGCTTGCTTAGGATCTTTTCGATCAATCAACACAGAACCTCCATGACGCAAATTAAAGGAAATACTTGGAATTCCCTTGCCTAATTCCTTCTTACTTACAAATTTACAATGAAATCTACGTAAATACCAAATCATTGCTATGATATCGTACATGCTTTGATGATTAGAAACAAATATAATTGGTACGTTTTTGGGTACACTTTCTATATTTTCAAATTTAAAGGTTGTTCCCAAAAGGTTCGTGAGTCTCACGAAAATAAAATTCATGTAGTCCACACTTTTTTTATGAGCCTGGTATCCAAAAACATTGAAACAAACCCATTGAATAGGGTGAAAAATGACCAACGTAAGACCAAATAACAAATAATATATTACGGATATGGGATACGATATTATTTTTTCCATGCTTAAAATTTAAGCGACAAAAGTAGCAAATATATTTTTACTGCTAATTAATTCCTACACAATAATAGGTTTAGCGTTTATGTATTCAATGATAGTACAATAATCCCTATAGCTATCGGGAGGACTCTTTTAATACTATATCTGCATCATCCTATACATTTTCTGACTAATAAATAACTACAATTAGTATTAATTGTACCTTTGTCTGCTATAATCCCTCTCTCTAAAGAAAAATGAATTTCACTTATCCAAAAAAAGAAAAACTAAAAAGTAAAATCATAATTGGACTATTATTTACTGAAGGGAAATCTGTATCTAAATATCCGCTACGACTCGTATATCATTGCGGGCCATCAAGTGACGGTCAGCAAATAAAAATGGGAGTTTCTGTTTCTAAGAGGAACTTTAAAAAAGCAGTTGACAGGAATTACTTCAAACGTGTTCTGCGTGAGACCTATCGTTTGAATAAACACATCCTTACTGACAAACTCGACCAAACGTATTCTTTCATGTTTTTTTACCAGACCAAAGACCGCTTGTCTTATGAGGAGATTAACATCAAGACCATTCAGTTGTTTGAAAAATTTGTAGCACAAAACAGTAAAAAAGAACAAACAGAAACAAATAGCGATCTAGTAAAAGAATAATTTCGCCTCAATAATTAAATTAGAGTTTATCAAAAAAATTGTAGTTTTAGCTCTAAATAAATTAATATGAAATCTATTATTCTGTTTTTATTGGTGCTAATATCTTTTTCAAGCTGTAAAAAATCCGACAGTGAAGTAGCAGCTTTTTCAATGTCACCAAATTCATCAGAATTAGATCAAGTAAAATTTGTGAAACCTGTAGTTGCAAACGCAGAAGAAGTTACTGAAGAGCCTCCAATTAACTCCTCTCAGAAAGAACAAAAAACTACAGAACAAAAAATAATTAAAGAAGCTAATCTTCGTTTTGAAACTACTGATTTAAATTCTACTTACAATCAGATATTAAAAAGCACTACCGAAAGTGGTGGCTCAATACAAAATGACACTGAAGGAAAAGATTACGGCACTATCTTTAGACGATTAGTCATTAGAGTTCCTAGTCAGAATTTTGATGGTTTTTTAAAAAACATATCAAAAGGCGTTTCCTATTTTGACAATAAGGAAATTTCAGCACAAGATGTAACGACTCAATATATTGATATTGATGCGAGATTAAAAACTAAAAAAGTACTTGAAAATCGATATATTGAATTACTAAAAAAAGCAAATAAAGTATCGGAAATGTTAGAAGTTGAGGCACAACTATCAGCCATTCGTGAAGAAATAGAAGCTAAGCAAGGACAATTTAACTATTTACAAGATAGGATTTCTTTAAGTACAGTTACTGTAGAGTTTTACAAACCGGTTGCTCCAGATAGTGGTATAACCGTTTCGTATGGAATGAAAATCTGGAATGCAGTCAAATCTGGATTTAATAGCTTCTCAAGCTTTTTCATAAGTTTAATTAGCGTTTGGCCCTTCCTTATACTCCTTGGAATAGTGTTCTATTTTGTAAAAAAAAGATTTAAGAAAAAAACCGTTTAAGATGACAAACTTTTTTAAAAAAAAATACATAGTTCCCGTAGTTGCCTCGGCATTACTGTTTCTAGGTGCCAGTTTCAAAAATGATTTTTTTGAAATTGCAAAACAAATCGAGATATTCACTACACTTTTCAAGGAATTGAATATCAATTATGTTGATGAGACAAACCCTGGAGACCTAATGGACAATGCGATCAAAGGCATGTTAGCTGGTCTAGATCCCTACACTGTTTATTTCAATGAACAGGAAGTTGTGAAATTTAAAATAAACAATACCGGGGAATATACAGGAATAGGCGCTTTGATTACCCGAAGAGAGGATAAAATAATTATTCGTGAGGTCTACAAAGATTTCCCTGCTGATAAAGCTGGTCTTAAACCCGGAGATGAAATTACTCAAATAGGAGATGTTCTTTTATCCGACTTCAAAGACGATGCCTCCCAACTCATGAAAGGAGCTAAAAACACCAAAATCGACGTCAAATATATCCGTCAGGGAAAAACAAATACGGCACAAATTATTCTTGATGAAGTCGAAATAAAATCGGTGGTGTTTTTCTCAAAAATAGATGAAAAAACAGGATATATCGTCTTGGCACATTTTAATAAAAAAGCTTCCTATGAAACCAAACAAGCATTAGAGGAACTAAAGAGACAAGGTGCTGAAAGAATTATATTAGACCTAAGAGGAAATCCCGGAGGTTTATTGAATGAGGCGGTAAACATATGCAATCTCTTTGTACCGAAAAATGAAGTTATCGTAACCACAAAATCGAAAAACGAAAAACACAACAACACCTATAAAACGACAATGGAACCGGTCGACACGGCAATTCCATTAGTAATAATTATAAATGACAAAAGTGCTTCAGCATCAGAGATTGTAGCGGGCGCGTTACAAGATTTAGACCGAGCTGTAATAGTGGGAAGTCGCAGTTTTGGAAAAGGTTTGGTACAAAAACCAATAGACTTAACATACAACACCCAGTTAAAAGTAACGATTTCTAGATATTACACACCATCAGGAAGGTGTATTCAAGCTTTAGACTATGCCCATAAGGATAAAAATGGCGTAGCCATTAGAACGGATGAAAAAAACTACAATAGCTTTAAAACTAGAAAAGGAAGAAGCGTTTATGACGGTGGCGGCGTCTTACCAGACATCCAACTTGAAGAAACAAAAACAAGTCCTATTGCCAATGCATTGTTGAAAAATGATGGGATTTTCAATTATGCAACTGCCTATTATTACAAAAATCCTAATTTAGGAGTACAAGTACCTTCTTTTTCGAATACTGACTTTTTGGATTTCAAAAATTTCTTAAAAACTCAGAAAATTTCTTTCGATACCGAAACAGAGCAGGCACTAAAAAACACTATGGCTGTGGCCAAAAAAGAAAAAATAGACGCCACGATTACTACAGAATATGAACAACTTCTTGCGGCACTTCAAAAAAGTGAAGAGACACTATTGGATAAAAACCAAGAAGAAATTAAAGGGCTAATTGTTGATGAAATTATTAAACGATACCAATATCAGGAAGGTCTTTATCAATATTATGTGAAAACTAATTCCGAAATAAAAAAATCCGTCAGTATTTTAAACAATAGTGCTGACTATAAAAATATTTTAAAAATTTAATGCTAAAATATTTAAAAATAATAGCTCTGCTGTCCTTTAGTTATCTTACCGCTCAAGCAGGGAAAGTAGAAACTGTTTATTTTGAATTTGATAAATCCAACCTCTATTCTGAGCAGGAGCAAATGATCTTAGATTTTATAATTAAAGTAGATACTTCTAGGATAGAATCTATTCAAATCTATGGCTATTGCGACGATCGGGGAACCGCTGATTATAATTACAAATTATCCGAGCAAAGAGTAAATACTGTTCGTAATTTACTTATTTCCTACGGCTTCAATAAGAACAAAATTGTAATAATTGAAGGAAAAGGACGCGTCATTTTAACTGATGATCTTTTAGAAAATCTAGGTGAAATACGATCCAAAAACCGACGTGTCGATTTACTACTTGTGCAGAAAAATAGCTTTGGGGAAGGGATTTACAACTCTTTTCAAGACAAGCACGTAGTAGGAGATCGGATTTATTTAGAAAAAATATATTTCCCGTTTGGAAGCAGCAAACTAAACTATCAATCCAAACAAGAATTAGACAAAATTGCTAAAATACTTGACTCAAATAAAGGAATTGAATTTGAAATTATAGGCCATGTATGCTGCACTCCGAGTTATTACGAAGACGCTATCGATAGGGAAACAAATGAGCGAAAACTATCCGTAAACCGCGCCAAATCTGTTTTCCTATATTTAATGAACCAAAACATCAATAGCCTAAGGATGTCTTATAAGGGTGTTGGAAATAAATTCCCCTTAGGAAAAGGGGAAGAATTTGACCGGAGAGTTGAGTTTCTTATTACTAAAATATAATTACTCTTTCTTCATTTCGATATGTGGAATATCATCTTCCAGATACATTTCGCTACTTTGCACAAACCCGTGGCTTTCATAGAATTTTTTCAGATATAATTGAGCGCCAATAGTTATTTTACTTTCCCCATAATGCTGCGCTATTCCAGCGATAGCTTCCCGCATCAAATCATGACCCCATTTTCTGTCACGGTAATTAGCATCTACCACTACCCTTCCTATTGATGCATTATCAAAACTGATTCCGGGTTTAAAAAGTCGGGCATGAGCCACTACTTTTCCTTCAAACTCTGCAAAAAGATGCAATGCAACTTTATCCTTGCCGTCAAGATCAAGATAGACGCAATTTTGCTCCACTACAAAGATCTCACTTCTTAATTTAAGTAAATCATATAGTTCATTAACTGAAAGTGCCTCAAAAAGCTTTATTTTCCATTGTATTGCCATGGATTGTTTCTTTATTTTAAAATTTAGGTTTTGGAATTTATGCTCCTTTACAATTCTTTTTTAAGCACTGTAACTGATTTTATAATGGATTCTAATTCATGCATGGAATCTCGTTTTTCCTTCGAAGGTGAATAACAAAATCCCTCCAGAAACAACACTCTATTATTTACTGTATCAAAAATAGCGTAATTAATAAAAGGGCCCGACATGAAATCGTTTCGCAACTCCCAGGTTCCTTTTATTTCATACGTTAATTTACCGTCCAGTTTAATCTTAAAGAAATAAGGAGCATAAGCTTCTTCAGTAATCATATCCGTATCGGGTTCTTTCCCGTGAATGTATAAAGCACCTATAGAATCTCTCGTTTTAATGATATTTGAAACCAAATTTTTATTGTTCTTTATCGCATTAATGGGTACTTGATAAATTAATAAACTAGTGTTTCCGCTTACTAATTCTTTCTTTAGCCAAATAAAATTAGCATCCTGCACCATGTTTTCATAATCGGATGGGACGTCTATAGTGATATTGAATTTTTCAGTAAATAATTTTTCTTCAAGAAGTGACTTTTTATTAATTCTTTGGCATTCCTCAATTTCAGTCTGGCGAATGATTTGGATTATTTGAGAGGTGTTTTTTTCTAAAATAGCTACAATGTCTGCTCCTGTCTTTCCTGAAATATGAAAAACATTTTGCGGTGAGGCATATTCATCTTTCTTTATGGCGAAGTAATTTTTATCACCTTTCTTAACTATAATAATATTTCGGCTATCCGTCATAAACCCTTCCATAAGTTTAATAGGATATTGATTTATAGTAAATAGAGGTTCTTCTTGCGGCAATCCGATTACTGGGGAAGCAAACTTATTTCTTATACTATCCCCTATCTCGCCATTCCAGAGCTGATCATCAATAATAACAGAGATATTATTGACTTTTCCAGTCGTTTTTCGAATAGCGTTAGTTTTTTCCTCTTTACAGGAAAAAAACAGAACCGAAATAAGGAGTATTAAAAAATAGGATTTATTCATTCTAATTATATTATAAAATAAAACCCAAATTTATAGAAGTTAAACGTATTATCCGCTAATTTTCAACTTCATTCCAGGTTTAATTTTTTCATCGCGAATATCGTTCCACTTTTTAATGTCTGAAATCGTTATTCCAGGATATTTTTTGGCTATGCTGTATAAAGAATCGCCTTTTTGAACATAATAGTCGGCTACCAATTTTTTAGATACGGCTGCATTGTCCTTCTTTTTGAATGAATCTACCGAAGCTTGAGCCGTATTGATGGCAACTTCATTCTTAGCAACTACCAAGACTTTACCTAAAACAATATTATGGTCTGATAACTGATTCCATTCTTTTAAATCAGCTAAAGAAGCGCCAAATTTCTTCGCTATATTTCCAAGGTTGTCTCCTTTTTGGACTGTATATTCAATGTCTTTCATTTCTGCTTCTGCAACAAGCTCCGTTTTATTGTCGGTATTTGTTTCTGCAACCTTTAAAGACGCTCCTAATTGAACAGTTGTATTCGAGAGATGGTTCCATTCCTTAATTTCAGCAACTGTAACATTATTCTTTTGAGCAATGCTGTTTAAATTATCTCCTTTTTGAACAATATAACTAGTGGCAGTATTTGCAGAAACGGTATCTGTCTTAACCTCTTTTATAATTTTAATGTCCCTCACGACTTTTACATCTGCTGAAGCAATTTCCGTTCTAGGTTCTTTTTTAACGGTTTGCACAACGCTTTCTGTAGTAATGATTTTTAAACTTTTTCCGTAGCCAATCGAGTTACTTCTAAGTCCGTTCCATTTTTTAATTTCGGCAACAGCAACATCATATTTACTGGCAATTGAACTCAGATTATCCCCTCGTTTTACCTTGTAATATTTTGTTTTGGTTTGTGAAACTGTTTTTGTTTCAGTGCTGCTTTCATCACTTTTTGCTATAGCTCTTGAATTTATGAAAGGGCTTTCCTTAACATCTATTTCATGTTGTATATAAGCATACATTTTGTCTTCATTAGAAACGAATGTGGCTATTTTTTCTGTTGGTAATCTCAAATAATGATGTTCGTCGTTATAAAAAGGAATGATATTCAATTTATATGACGGGTTCAGCAACTGTAATTGTGAAACGGGAACGTCTAATAAATCAGCAACCTGCTTGAATGACATTTGCTTTTTAATCATTATGGTATCCGTTGCAAAGTGCTGCACTACCGCTCTATCTGCTTTTATTCCGTGCTCATTGTGGTATTCATATAAGTACATGGTTGCTAAAAAAGCAGGAACATATCCTTGTGTTTCTTTAGGAAGGTGCTTTCTAATATCCCAGTAGCTTTGCTTTCCTCCGGAGCGTCTGATTGCTTTAGACACATTCCCCGGTCCTGAATTATAAGATGCCAATACCAATTCCCAATCTCCAAAAATGGAATACATATTAGACATGTATTTTGCAGCTGCGGCAGTGGATTTCAAAGGATCGCTTCGTTCATCTACATACGAATCGATCTTTAAATTGTATTGTTTTCCTGTCTGATACATAAATTGCCAAAGTCCTGTGGCGCCCATTCTGGAAACTGCTTTTGGGTTTAATGCTGATTCGACAATAGACAAATACTTTATCTCCAAAGGCACATTTTGTTTGGCGAAAGCCTCTTCAAACATGGGGAAATAATACTCTGAGATTGCCATTAATCGCTCAAACGAATGCTTTCTGTACTTCAGAAACGATTTAATTACATTTTCAAGGCTCTCATTGTATTCAATCTTGAAAGGTGATTTTGCATTCATGGCCTCCAATCTTGCTTTCAACAATTCCGTAGGCAATTCATAATCTACCTTCGCATCCATATTGATGTTCTCAATATCAGAAGTAATATCATTGTACAACTCCAGATTTGTCAATTCCTTCATCCATAAACTGTCTACGCAAGTAGCCATGTCATCTTTTACGAAGGTCTTTTTAATTGAATCTAGGTACGATAGATTTGTTTCTATACTAACAATTCCTTTGCTTTCTGCAAATTGTTGCGAAAACGAAGGAATTGATGTTAATAAAATGAAGGATAGTGATATATTTTTTATAGTCATATTAATGTTGTCAACATCCTTAATTCTAAACGATTAAGGAACTGTTATTTTTACAAACTTAATATGTTATAACTACAAACTTCAATAAAAATTGTTAAAAGTGAAATGTCTAGTCTAAAATCGCTGCGATTCCTGGCAATACTTTACCCTCAAGCATTTCAAGCATCGCACCACCACCTGTAGATACGTAACTCATTTTGTCCTCAAGACCAAATTGTTTTACTGCCGCTACAGAGTCACCAC
Source organism: uncultured Flavobacterium sp. (assembly GCF_963974175.1). GTDB lineage: Bacteria > Bacteroidota > Bacteroidia > Flavobacteriales > Flavobacteriaceae > Flavobacterium. The sequence continues at coordinate 361,285 of NZ_CAXBBR010000002.1, read as the reverse complement.
CACCCACAAGAGAGAAGGCTCCTTTTGCAGTAGAAGCTGCTATATATTTACCAAGTTCAATAGTACCATTAGCAAAACTTTCCATTTCGAAAACTCCTAACGGACCGTTCCAAAGAATAGTTTTTGATTCCATAATTACTTTTTCGAAGTTTGCCAATGATTTTGGACCTGCGTCTAAACCTTGCCATCCATCAGGAATTTCGCTTACGTCAACAATTTTAGTTTCGGCGTCATTTGAAAATGCATTTGCCGCAACCACATCAACTGGAATATGAATTTGTACTCCTTTTTCTTTTGCTAATCTTAGAATTTCAAGTGCCAATTCTTGTTTGTCATCTTCACAAATAGAATCTCCAATTTTTCCTCCTAATGCTTTTACAAAAGTAAATGTCATTCCACCACCAATAATCATGTGGTCAACTTTATCCAGGATATTTTCGATAACAGTGATTTTAGAAGACACTTTTGATCCACCTAAAACAGCAGTTACTGGTTTTTCGCTATTTTTCAATACTTTGTTTAAACTCTCTATTTCTTTAGCCAATAATAATCCGAAACATTTTTTGTTTTCAAAAAACTGTGCAATGATAGTAGTCGAAGCATGCGCTCTGTGTGCAGTTCCAAAAGCATCATTTACATAGATATCTCCTAGTGCCGCTAGTTGTTTTGCAAAAGCAACATCTCCAGCTTCTTCTTCACTATGAAAACGTAAGTTTTCCAATAATAAAACTTGGCCTGGCTGTAATCCTGCAGCAGCATTTTCAGCTTCTTTTCCAATACAATCTGAAACAAAATTAACTGGTACCCCAAGAACTTCTGAAGTTGTTTTCAAAATATGCTTCAATGAGTATTTTTCTTCAACACCTTTTGGTCTACCCAAGTGTGACATCAAAATTACACTTCCACCTTGAGCTAAAATAGTATCGATTGTAGGTTTTGCTGCTTCAATTCGAGTAGCATCAGTCACGTTAAAATTTTCGTCTAACGGCACATTAAAATCAACACGTATTATTGCTTTTTTATTTTTGAAATCAAAATCGTTTAAAGTCTTCATCAGCTCTGTTTTTAGTTTGTTTATTTGAAAGAACACCAAATATAGAACTTTTAGATTATTAATAAATTTGAAAAAATCAAAAAAACCGAAACATAATCAACGAAATCGATGTAAATCGATAAATAATTTATTTTTATGCCAAATAAAAAATGATATATTCACAAAAAGAGGGAATAACGCTTTCTAAAACGTTTCAATATCCAATGTCATTTTGCGGTTACATTTTAGTAAACTTTGCTATGTAATATTTTAGACTAACCCATTTTCTTATATCTTTGCTTCATGCAATTTTCTGAAATTTTAGGCCAAGAACACATTAAAAATCATCTGACGCGAAGTGCCGATTTGGGTAGAATCCCGCATGCACAATTGTTTGTTGGTCCTGAAGGAAGTGGTACCTTAGCCATGGCGATTGCCTACGCGCAATATATTTTGTGTGGCAACCAAAACGGAGAAAATAGCGGTACTAATCAAGCTTGCAATCTAAAGTTCCAAAAAATATCGCATCCCGACTTACACTTTGCCTATCCTACTGTAACGACCGAAGAAGTAAAGAAAAGCCCGAAAAGTATTGATTTCATTACTGATTGGAGAAAATTTATAACCACAAATCCTTATGGTGGTTTGTTTGATTGGTATGCCATATTAGGTGTTCAGAACAAGCAAGGCGAAATAAGAGTAGATGATGCACAGGAAATTCTAAAAGCATTGTCGTTAAAATCATATGAAGGTGGTTATAAAATTATGCTAATCTGGATGGCAGATAAACTCAATATTTCTGCTTCCAATAAATTATTAAAGCTGCTGGAAGAACCACCAGAAAAGACAGTTTTTATTTTGATTACTGAAAACGAAGAAGATTTAATTCAAACGATACGTTCTCGTTGCCAGATTTTACATTTTAATGGTTTAAGTGAGCCTATCATTGCAGAAGCATTGGTAGCAAGAGAACAAACCGACCCAAAACTGGCGGCAAAAATTGCACATCAGGCACAGGGAAATTACAACATTGCCTTACACTTACTCCATGCTGATGATGAAGAGCATCCCTTTGAACAATGGTTTGTTACCTGGGTTCGGGCAGCATTCAAAGCAAAAGGAAATGCTGCGGCGATTCAAGATTTGATTCTTTGGAGTGAAAAGATTGCAGGCTTGGGAAGAGAAACCCAAAAGAAGTTCCTTCAATTTTGCATCGAAATGTTCCGTCAGGCATTAATGATGAATTACGAAACCAAATCGTTAGTTTATTTTGAACCCAAAGTCGAAAAGTTTAAACTGGAAAATTTTGCTCCTTTTGTAAATGGTAATAACATTCACGATATCTTTAAAGAACTTTCTGATGCCATGTATCATGTGGAACGCAATGGAAATGCAAAAATCATATTAACTGACTTATCAATAAAACTTACACGTCTAATCCACAAAAAATAACCATATGAACAACGTTGCCTCCATTTTAATATTAGTTTTTTTAGCGATCTCTTTTCTGCAATCCGGTTACGATAAACTGTTTTATTGGAAAGATAATATCGAATGGTTAAAAGGTCATTTTTCTAAAACACCTTTACGAAATCAAGTACCATTGGCTTTAGCAAATGTGCTGGTATTGGAATTAATATCCGGTATTTTGTGCATTGTGGGCTGTATCGAGTTATTGGTAAACAACGGTAGGGAATTTGGTTTTTATGGCGCAGTTTTTTCTTGCATAACTTTACTTATGTTGCTTTTTGGGCAAAGATTAGCAAAAGATTACGATGGAGCAAGAACCATTGTTATCTATTTTATACCGGCAGTTATGGCCGTGTACTGGTTAAATTAGAATACATAAAAAAAGAAAACAGTAATTACATTGACAAATAAAATGACACCAAAACATCCTTCCGAATCCTTGACAACATTAACTGATTTAGTGTTGCCTAGTGAAACAAATCCTTTGAATAATCTTTTTGGCGGTGAATTACTGGCGCGAATGGATCGTGCTGCAAGTATTGCTGCGAGAAGACATTCGAGAAGAATCGTAGTTACAGCATCTGTAAATAGCGTGGCTTTTAATAGAGCTATTCCGTTAGGAAGTGTTGTGACTGTTGAGGCTAAAGTTTCCAGAGCTTTCAAAAGTTCGATGGAGATTTTTATCGACATCTGGGTAGAAGATAGAGAATCCGGAAATAAAACGAAGGCTAATGAGGCTATTTACACTTTTGTCGCAGTAGATGACACGGGAAGACCGGTAGAAGTACCTCAAATAATCCCAGAAACGGAATTGGAAAAAGAACGTTTTGATGCCGCATTAAGACGAAAACAACTCAGTTTAGTTTTGGCCGGAAAAATGAAACCGGAAGAAGCAACAGAGTTAAAGGCTCTGTTCATGTAAAAAAATAGAATTTGAGACTGTCTTTTTTATAGAAAATTAAGGTTTTAAAAAAAAACTTGAAAGAGAAAATTCACATCATAAAAAGAAGTATTTTTACGAAAACATACAATTACTTTTAAATAAAATTAACGGCATACTAATCCATGCTGTTAGTTTGTTACAGATAGAAAAACAATACAAATAGATGAAAGAAAAGGTAAAAGAGAAAGAGAAGATGAGTACAGAAAAAGAAGCTAAATTAAAAGCGCTACAACTTACGCTTGACAAACTGGATAAAACCTACGGAAAAGGAACTGTAATGAAAATGGGCGATAAAGCCATTGTTGAAGTAGAAACTATTTCTTCAGGGTCTTTAGGTATCGATTTAGCATTAGGAGTTGGTGGTTACCCAAGAGGAAGAATAATCGAAATATACGGCCCAGAATCATCTGGAAAGACTACGTTGACACTTCATGCTATAGCAGAAGCTCAAAAAGCGGGTGGAATTGCAGCATTTATCGATGCGGAGCATGCATTCGACAGAAATTATGCTGAAAAATTAGGCGTAGATATTGAAAACCTTATTATTTCTCAACCAGATAATGGAGAACAAGCATTAGAAATTGCTGAAAACCTTATTCGTTCAGGAGCAATTGATATTGTTGTTATTGACTCTGTTGCTGCTTTGACTCCAAAAAGCGAGATCGAAGGTGAAATGGGAGATTCTAAAATGGGACTTCATGCCCGTTTAATGTCTCAAGCATTAAGAAAACTAACAGGAACGATTAGTAAAACAAATTGTACCGTTTTCTTTATCAATCAATTGAGAGAGAAAATTGGAGTAATGTTTGGAAATCCTGAAACTACTACAGGAGGAAATGCATTGAAGTTTTATGCTTCGGTACGTTTAGATATCCGTCGTTCTACACAAATTAAAGACGGAGACAGCGTTCTGGGTAACAGAACTAAAGTGAAAGTGGTAAAAAACAAAGTAGCACCGCCTTTTAAAATTGCTGAATTTGATATTATGTACGGTGAAGGAATTTCAAAAACAGGAGAGATTTTAGATCTTGCCGTAGAATTTGAAATTATTAAAAAAGCAGGTTCTTGGTTCAGTTATGGTGAAACCAAATTAGGACAAGGACGTGATGCAGTTAAGTCTTTAATTAAAGACAATCCTGAATTAGCAGATGAACTAGAAGCTAAAATTAAGGAAAGAATAAAAGAATTAGCAGACGCATAAAACTAAAAAAAGAGTTGGCCGTGGCCAACTCTTTTTTTATACTCTATTTTTAGAAAACATCCATTTCTTCTCGTTTGCTTCATTCTCATACGCCACTAGCTGATTGTAAATAACGTCACGAACTTCCTCCCTGATGTGTCTTCTGTCTACACCTGTTTTTCCAGAGGTTTCAATTTGTTGGTGTATCTTAACACGCATTAATCCTGGACCACCACTGAAAAAAGTATAAGAAAGTCTCTTTTTATTATCTGGAAAACTGATAGGAACTATTGGGATTTGATGTTCAATTGCGAGTCGGAAAGCACCGTCTTTAAACGTATCCAAAAGAATCGATTCATCATCTGGAACACCACCTTCAGGAAAAATACAAACACTCAAACCGCGGTCAAATCTTTTCTGTGCCTCATTAAAAACCGTTAAACGGCTTTTAGAGCAACCTCTGTCTACTAAAATACAGGTTCTTTTATAGAAGAATCCAAATAACGGAATCTTGCCCAACTCCACTTTTCCAACAAAAACAAAAGGGTTTTTCACCGTAGCGAGCATAAGCATAATATCAGTCATAGAAGAGTGATTAGCCACAATCATATAACTTTTATTCGATTCTAAAGTCTGATTTTTTTCGATTTTATAGTAAAAACCCATTCCGAAGAGAATGAATTTTGCCCAAATTCGTGCCATTTTGAAATAGTACGGATATCCTTTTTCAGAAACGATAGACAAAACTAAAAACGGCAACATAATCACTATGGGGATAGTAAATAAAACATAAAACCACATCCGCCATAAAGTCCAGAAAATTATTTTTATTCCTTTCATGACGTCAAAAGTAAGGAATCGAATGTTATCATCATTATAAAGTTTCGATTTATAGAACAAGTAAACTTATTAGTATTTCACAGAGACACACAAAGAAAGACTCAGAGATGTACAAAGAGTATCTTGTATGAGCCTTGGCGTGTTTCCATTATGTTTTTACTCTGTGAACCTATGCGTCAATTATTTATGGAAATTGAGTTTCACGAAGATGCATAAAGAAAAAACGCAGAGGCACACCAAACTACTTATACAAAACTTCGGAAATTTTATTTGCAACTAAACTCTGCGAGCCTTTGTGTAAGTTTTTAAAATTTACCTCAAAAAAATAAAAAACTTTGCGAACTTTGCGATCAAGAAAAAATCACAATGGCTAAAATACTTACAGGCGTTCAAAGTACAGGAACTCCACATTTAGGAAACCTACTAGGCGCAATTATACCGGCGATACAATTATCAAATGATCCTAAAAATGAATCGTTTCTTTTCATTGCCGATTTGCATTCTATCACGCAAATAAAAAACGGAGAATTACTTCGAACGAATACCTATAGCACAGCAGCAGCTTGGCTGGCTTGTGGATTAGATGTTAATAAAGTGGTTTTTTACAGACAGTCAGACGTACCACAAACAGCGGAATTGTCTTGGTATTTGAGTTGTTTTTTTCCTTTCCAACGTTTGACATTAGCACATTCGTTTAAAGACAAAGCTGATAGATTAGAAGATGTAAACGCGGGATTGTTTTCTTACCCAATGTTGATGGCTGCTGATATTTTGTTGTATGATGCAGAGTTGGTTCCCGTAGGGAAAGACCAATTGCAACATCTTGAAATAACTAGAGACGTTGCTTCAAGATTCAACCACCAAATGGGAGAAACCTTCGTTATTCCAGAAGCTAAAATTCAGGAGGACAGCATGCTGATTCCCGGAACCAATGGCGGAAAAATGAGCAAATCAGCCAATAACATCATCAACATTTTCCTTGATGACAAGTCGTTACGCAAACAGGTAATGAGCATTGAAACCGACAGCACGCCACTAGAAGATCCGAAAAATCCAGAGACTTGTAATGCATTTGCTATTTATAAATTACTGGCAACCGAAGACCAATTGGCCACAATGACTACCAATTACCTGGGCGGAAACTATGGTTACGGTCACGCAAAACAAGCCTTGTTCGAGCTAATTTGCGAAACATTCAAAACCGAAAGAGAAAAATACAATTACTATCTAAATAATCTCGAGGAAGTAGATGCGTTATTGAAAATAGGTGCTGGAAAAGCTTCGGCTGTTGCCAATGGTGTATTGTCAAGAGTACGAGAGAAATTAGGCTTTGAAGTGCTTTAAAAACCACATAATCTTAATATACAAACCCCTTTCTATTTTAAAGTAGAAAGGGATTTTGGTTTTAAGCTACCTAGTCAACTGTAGAATTAAATACACTGCAACTCTATTTTATATCCTAAAGTGTATTATATTTAAAATCATTAGCTACAAATTAATCTATGATGAAAAAACATATTTCACTTCTTTTGCTAACTTTTTTTTCTATTACTGTCCTAAAGGCACAAGAGAAAAAAAAGATACACTATTTTTTAGCATTGATAAATATTACACAATATCACCTACATTAATTCCAAATCTTTCGAAACAAAGTTATTCTGAACACGAGATCGTTAAAAAACAGCAAATGAATCATACGAAAACGAATGGTTATGTATTCTTTGTTGGTAATGGATTTTTAACAAAAGATTTGAAGCCCAAAAAAATTCTATCAATAAAAAAGTATATTGAAAACAGGAAATTCTATTTTGATGGAAAACACAACCAAATAATAGATAAATGGAAACTAAAAGATTCATTGACAGAAAAATACACAATATATTTTATTAATGGAAATGAGTTTGTCCAGCCAAGATACATAGAGTATTATTCTTACTATCCAATTGGTAAAGGGGAAAACGCCGTCAATAATAAAATAAAAGATACACTGTTTTTTGAATTAGATAATAGTTATGTTTACCAATCAAAAACTGTTAATAAAGAGTATTTTATCAAAGATAGTAGTGGGTCAAATAATGGTACTTTTTTCTTTCAAGAAATTCAAGCTAAGAATAATCAAAAAATAAAACCAGAAGAAATACTCAGTCTTGAAAATTTTGTACGCTCCTCAAAATTTTTCGATAAAAACAAACAGCGAAAATTAAATGATGATAATCTTGCTCATTTTTTCAGTAATTATGTTGTGTTTTTAGTAGAAGATAATCTTGATACAACAAAATATATTCAAGTTAAGTCGAGCATTATGATTGAATGAAAACAATGTTATAGGCAATCCCGCTGGCACTAGTTTGTTTTCTAGTTCTGGCGCTTGCATACTTCTGATTTTTAAAGGGCACGAATTAGACTTTGAAGTTATCTAGTTAAAAAAATAAAACCACAGATTCGCAGATTTAAAAAAATTAAAAATCTGCGAATCTGCGGTTTATTTACTTCAGTTTATATCGCCTCAAACAATTTCCCTGGCAATGGCCGTACCACACCCTTCAATTCCATATTCAACAGCATTCCTGAGATTTTATAAATAGGAAAATCACAACGCAGGGCTATGATATCCATTAGTTCTTTTCCTGTTTTTAGTAGAAAATCATAGACTTTTTGTTCGTCGTCTTCCAAAGTCACAAACAACTGTTTTTGTACGGGTTTTGTCTTAGCCTGAATATCCCAATTCAAGATGTAAACCAAATCAGCTGCACTGGTGAGCACGTTTGCTTTTTGGGTTTTTATCAGGTTGTTACAGCCCTGGCTGTACTTGTCGGTTACGCGACCTGGAACCGCAAAAACATCGCGGTTGTAATCATTCGCCAGATTAGCTGTGATCAGCGAACCACCTCGGTCAGCCGATTCGATTACGATTGTCGCCTCAGACATACCTGCTACGATCCTATTTCTACGCACGAAGTTTTCTTTGTCGGGATTCGATGTACTCCAGAACTCAGTCATGAATCCGCCGTTCTCTTCGACTTTGGCGACATACTTTTTGTGGGTTTTGGGATAGATTTGGTTTAAACCATGAGCTACGACGCCAATTGTCTGTAAGTTGTGTTCCATAGCCAATTGATGCGCCACGATATCAACTCCATACGCAAAACCACTAACGATTATAGGATCTAGCGGAGCCAAATCCTCGATTAGTTTCCGGCAGAATTCCGTACCATAGGAAGTGATTTGGCGAGTACCAACTATGCTGATTATTTTCCGGTTTTTTAAATCAATTTTTCCAGAGGTAAACAATAACAAAGGACCGTCGATACAATGCTTCAATCGCTCCGGATAATTCTCTCCTTGAAAATGCACGACATTGATCTCGTTTGATCGTATGAACTCCATTTCTGCATTGGCTTTATCAAAAACAGCCTGGTTTTTCAGGTTTCTAAGTAAAATTGAACCCACACCATCAATGGCGCCAAGTTGGGTAGACTTGGTTTTAAAAACTGCTTCGGCACTGCCGCAATGAGTCAGAAGCTTTTTGGCCATAATGTCGCCTACACCCTCCACTCTTTGCAAGGCCAATAGATAAAATAAATCTTGTTCTGTCATGCTAAATATTTGTAGTTGAAATGTATAAAAAAAATACGCTGATTGTTAATAAAAATTGTGAATAAAATTTTGATAACTATTTTCATTGTATAACTTTGTATGTATGAACATCGAACCTTACATCGCGCAGCTTTTATATCGTTATCAATGTGTTACCGTTCCTGGATTCGGTGCATTTTTGACTGAAATCCAATCGGCAAAGTGGGTTGAAAGCGCAAATTCATTTTTTCCTCCAAAAAAGATGATTTCTTTCAATGCCAATTTAAAAAATAACGATGGCCTTTTAGCCAACCATATTGCTCAATCAGAGAAAACCTCTTATGATTATGCAGTAAGTGCTATTCAGTACGAAGTATTGAACTGGAAAAAAGCATTGGAGGCAAATGGTAGTTTTTCGATAAAAAACATAGGAGACATAAGTCTTAACGCAGACAACAATATTGTTTTCAAACCTTTAGATCAGACTAATTATTTGACTAGTTCTTTCGGTTTAAGCGCTTTTGTTTCTCCGGCTGTAAAAAGAGAAATTTTCGAGCAAAAAATAGAAGCATTAGAAGAGGACACTGTTATTACTTTAGATACTGAAGAAAGAAGCGGTCGTTCCTATTTAAAATATGCCGCCATTTTTGTTTTAGGTTTAGGATTAACCGCGAGTGTTGGCTATTCTGTATATCAAAGTCAAATCGCTACCGCAACAGTACTAGTTGAAACAGCTGTTCAGAAACAAGTAAATAATAAAATTCAAGAAGCTACCTTCTTTATAAAAAGTCCAATGCCGGCGGTAACCCTTTCTGTAAAAGAAAGTAAGATGTCGTATCATATTGTAGCAGGCGCTTTTAGAGAGGAAGCAAATGCTGATAAAATATTCAAACGTCTATCAGACCAAGGATATAAAGCCAGACGCATCGGTGTTAATAAATATGGTCTATACCCTGTCCTTTATGGTAGTTATGCCACATTTGCCGAAGCAGATAAGGCAAAGAAAGAAATTCAAAAAGCGGACAATCCAGAAGCTTGGCTTTTAATTGAGTCCCTATAATATAAAAGCCACGACGGTTTAGACTACCCCCAAAAAGCGATACGCTATTTGGGGGTATTTTTTTAGGAGCAATCTCCAGCTATCCGCTATATCTCTTGTGCCCTCGTAAAAAAACTCGGCCACAAGAGGATGCCGCTACTATCTGGGCTAAGCATTAGAATAAGGACGATGTTCCGTACACTAAACAACGTTTTTTAAGCGGTTCACCACGCGCTTGTTGATCTAAACGTATAAGAAGTTGTCTTAATGTAAATCACATCCTAAAAACGCTGTTTTATACCCTTTAGCCGAATAGCCGAAACGATTCCAAAAGACTATTGATTTAGTTTGCGGATCCCGAATCGAATCTAATGGCATCTTCTAATGTAGCCACTGCGATTTTCACTTGAACTATTTTGTCTCAAATTGCATATTTTAAAAACACAATTGTATAAAAAAAGCAACTCGTAAAAGAGTTGCTTTTTTTATAAGAACCGCCTTGTGATTCCTCTATTGTAATGCTGTTTAATTTTGATACTTAAACAATCTCGCTAATTTGAAGTTCGCCTTTTGTATTGGTATAATTAGGAATATCGGCTGCAAATGTAGCAGAATGCGGCATAAAAGAAGCTTGAAAAGCCTCAACTGAATCAAACGTTAAATGTGCAATAGCTACATAAGGAGCTGGCTCGCCTGGAGCTCTACCTGCTAAACCAATATTCAATTCTAATCCTTTTAAGGCATCACCCAAGGCTTCCTTAATCATAGGAAGGTGTGAATTTTTGTAATAATCTACATCAAATGTGGTGTCTGGACCACTAGGATACATTACGCTTACTTTTATCATGATTCTCGTTTTTATATTTATAAGTTACTAACCGTATTTTGTAATCGGAACGTCCTTTATGCACTGTCCTGCAGCCCGACCTGAGTGGAGCTCTTTTTTGTGCAGCTTAGTGGAACAAAAAAAGCGGGAACGGAGGGCGGAAATGCTGCCCAAATGTACAAAATACGGTACGTTACTTTGATAATTTAATGCTTATTTAGTCCAAGCAAATTGTTGGAAAGGTGCATCAACTGGTGTTTTAGCGATATGATTTGTGTAGTTACTGATTACTTTTTGAGATAACCCAAGGATAATATCTAGAACTTGTTGTTCCCCATAACCTGCAGCGTAAAATGCAGTTAAATCTTCTTGAGAAACATTTCCACGGTTGCGAACCATGCTTAACGTCATATTGCGTAAAGTCTCTAATTTTGAGTTTGCAAGTGGCGTACGGTTACGCAAAGCCTCAGTAATATCGTTATCTACTTTCATCATTCCAGCGATTGCCGTATGCGCAGGCACGCAATAATGGCACTCATGTTCTACGTTGATTGTTTGCCAAACTACTGTCAATTCTTCTTCGTTGAATGAAGAGGCTACAAACAATTCATGTAGTGTTTGGTATGCGTTTAATAAACCCGGAGATCCTGCTAAAACTCCGTGAAGTCCAGGAATCATTCCGTATGCTTTTTGAGAGTTTCCTAATAATGATTTACTTGCTTCTGGAGCCGATTCGATAGTGTGAACTTTTAATGTTGTCATAATTATTTATTTTAATTTATTATTATTTGGGCAATCTATATCTAAGCGTTTGCTTAGTTTTAAGTCAAAAAAAAGCTAAATATTGTTGAACGTTAGCTCTATATAATCTTCTATTTCTTTTTTATTGTTGACTCTTGATGCTGCGGCAAGACCGTGTTTTGCCAGTAATAAATAGTTGGCTTGCTTCAATATTGTTTCTTCATCTTTGGATTTATCTGTCCGTAATTTTTCTATGAACAATTGCTTGATGCTCTCCATAAATTCAGCCATTTGTACGTTGATGATCTGATCTTCTGCCTCGGCAAATTCATTGTAGGTATTGGTAAGAAAGCATCCTTTGTAATTGCCAACCTCTATTGGAGTTTGAACCGAATCATAAAAAAAATCTTTAATGTCCTCTATTCCATCTGTTCCATTTTTAAACTTTTCGAACATTCCGTTTACCTTGCTTTTATAGCATTTCAAACTTTCTAAAAATAGCCCTTGTTTGTTGCCAAAACTAGCATAAATCGAAAACTGGTTGATTCCCATTTCCTTTTCCAACATACGTACCGAGGTATTTTCATACCCATTTCGCCAGAACAAAGACATTGCTTTTTCTACTACTTCTTGTTCGTTATATTGTTTACTTCTTGCCATTACTATTTTAATACGGTACAAAACTAAGCACTTGCTTTGAATTAAAAAAATTATTTGGTAATTTTTAACATTTGCAAAAACATTCTAACTATAAATTAGCCGTTTAAATAAAAAACACCCGACAGCTTTTATAAGCCTATCGGGTGCTCACACCTAAATAACTACTGTTTTTCGCCCTTGATCGTCACTATTCATTAGAACTTACCGTTCGTGTTTTTCCAAGTATCTTGGGCTGCAATTGTTTCTACAACATCCCAATGTTCAGCAATTTTACCATTCTCAACTCTAAATAAATCATAGAATGAATTATGGTCTTTGCCAAAGTGGCCTTCGCTAACAACCAAAACAAAATTACCTTGTCCTAATACTTTATGAATAGTATCAAATTTCATGAAAATCCCCTGTTTAGCAAGAGCTCCCAATGCCCCACCTAATCCCGAAAGTTGGTCAGGAATGTTTGGATTGTGCTGGATATATTCGTCACCGTTAAAGTAATCCGCTAATTTTCCCATTTCACCCTTTACTAAAATAGCTTCAACAAAGTTCTCCACTAATGCTTTGTTCGCTTCTGTTTTATCAAGATCCTTAACTTCAGTCGCACCGTCAATCATCGAGTGTCCGCTTGGGTTTGCAGTTCCTGGAGTTTCTTGTAAGTTATCCCAATGTTCTACGATTTTTCCGCTTTCGAATCTAAAGATATCAAAACCTATTTTTGGCCCGAAGAAGTTATATTCTGTTTGTGTGAAAACGAAATCGCCATCTTCAAAAGCACGAACTGTGTTTACTTTGGCTGAATTGGGAGGTAATTGTTGTAAAACTGCTCCAAAACCGGCCAATCCATCCGCTACACCTAGATTGTGTTGAATGTATTTTTCAGGATTAATGTAAGCAGCTGGTTCATGAGCTCCTGTTTCGATGCTTTTTAATAAAGCGACTACTTTTTGTTTATTCGAAATTTCCATTGTGTTTTCTTTTTTAGTTTTTGAATTTTTCTGTTTTTGTCCGTAAGTTGTTGTTACTGCTAGGGCAAAGATTAATGCTACATTTAGTATTGATTTGTTCATTTTTTTATTGTTATAAATTGATGATACAAAGTTGCGGCGATAATCAAAAAGAAAAGGGATACAAAAAGTCCTTTGGATGGTAAATTTGTGCCAAAGTTGAAATTAACTCAAAAAGCTATCTCTAAATTCCAGTGGTGTAGAAAGGTGGTTCTTGCGGAAATACTTAACAAAATTTGTGGGTTCATCAAATCCCAAAGTAAAACTGATTTCTTTAACCGACGCACTTGAATGTGCCAAAAGCCTTTTGGCTTCAAGCATAATGCGATCGTCGATGATCTTCTTTGGCGTTAAGCCTAAGACTTTTGAAGTGGCGAAATTGAGTCTCTTTTTAGTAATGTGCATTTGAACAGCATAACTATTGACCTGCTTTTCATGGTGAAATTGATTCTCTAACAATTCCTTAAAAAGCATTACATAATCTAAATCTGGCCCTTTCTTAATTTCGGTAAAGTCTTGTTTGCGTCTTTCTCGTTCTAAAAGCAATAAAAAATTACGGAGATAATTGCGTAAAACATCCGCTTGATATTCGTCTTTTTGTTGGTCAATCTCTGTTTCTAAAACGGTAATAAGTCCGCTAAATATGGAGGTGATATTCGGAATCGCAATATGGGGTGTTTCGAATAAGTCGTTGAATAAAATGCTGCTTTTCAAAAAATGAACATCAGACTCTTCTTTACAGAAAAAATGATCCGTAAACAAAATCACCTTTCCTTCTACAGGAACCTTACTGTCAAATTGCTGTACACTATTTTTATTCACTAGAATAACTGTGTTTGGCTGAATCACTATAGGCTTAAAATCAACATAATGAACGGATGTGCCTTTTTGAAACCAAAGAACCTGGTAGAATTCGGCGCGATGTGGCTCAGTGATTTCTGCTTTAAATTCGGCATACAGTTGCTTCATTTGAAGAATTTCAAACTCTTGTGGCAATCCTTCTTTAAAATCGTATTTCAGAATGTCTCTAGTCAATTTTCTTTTCGTTGTAATGATAAAACAATATAAAAGGCGGATTTAAGCTCTTCGCCGATCGATTGCCTTTGCAAATATAGGAATTTCACTTAAAGACAAAACAGCCCTTAAAAACAAAGGCTTAAGGCTTGTTTAGCCATTAGATTGTACTACATGATCTTTTCTAAGTGACAACAATACTAAAACAGATTTAAAAAAAACGTTAAAAAGTATTAAACTCAAGTTAAACACCATATTAATAAGCCGTTAGTGAAACCAGTTTTGTACTTTTAGTTATGGAAAATATATTAGTAGCCGGTGCTAATGGCACCACAGGAAAAAAAATAGTAGACCTTTTAAATAAATCTCAAAATTTTAACCCTATTGCTATGGTTAGAAAAGAAGAACAACAAGCCTATTTTAAAAACCAAAATATTCAAACTGTCTTGGGAGATTTAGAAGCTGATGTTACTTCCGTTTTTACTAATCCAATTGACCGAGTAATATTTGCCGCGGGTTCAGCGGGTAAAAATGTGATAGGCGTAGATCAAGAAGGTGCTAAAAAATTAATAGATGCTTCTAAAAAGGCAAATATCAAGAAGTTTGTAATGTTAAGCTCCATGGGAGCTGACGAACCCGAAGAAGCAACTCAATTGCAAGAGTATTTGAAAGCAAAGCATAATGCTGATGAATATTTAAAAAGCAGCGGATTGAACTAAAGTATTGTTAGACCGGGAACTTTAACGAATGACTCGCAATTAGAAATGATTGAGCTAGAGCAAAAGTTAAATAAACATGGCGAAATCAGTAGAGCTGATGTTGCGCAAACTTTAGTGCAAAGCTTAGAAGATAAAACAGCTCACAATGCAACTTTCGAAATCATCAAAGGAGATACTTCGATTCAGAACGCATTGAATAAAATCAGTTAATAAGAATATATATTACGCAGTTTAGATTTATAATACAATTATTGATTCAACCCAAAAAAACCGAAAGAACTTTATTGCTTAAAGTAGTTTCGGTTTTTTTATTGCTTGTTTTATGAACAGCAACTGAATTAAAGAGTGTCTTTGAATTTAGCTTCTAGAAACGGAACACAATTAGCCGCGTAGGATCTGTAATACGTATATGATAAAAGCATTAAACCTAATCCGCTGTACAACAAATCGTAAGGTTCAAGCTAACTATTAAAGTTTCATACCTCTTTTTTTCATGCAGTTGGCGCAAACGGTTAGTGTAGAAACAGTAGTCGACACTATTTCAAAAAATCAGGATCAGCATATTTTGGATTTGGATATTTGTAAAATCCTTCACCACTACTTACCCCCATTTTACCCTTATCGATAAAATCTGATTTAATGATAGCGGCACGATCAAGTCTTTTTTGATCTCCCAGTTTTGTTCCCCAAAGCATACTTACATTGTAGGCCGTTTGCATCCCTATCTTGTCCAGAATACCAAAAGGCCCCATTTTTGTTCCCATAGTAATCATCCAGGTTTTATCAATGCTTTCAACATCAGAAACTCCACTAAAAAATAATTCTTGCGCTGCAGTAAGTAATGGAACCAACAAAGAATTCAATATATATCCATTTTGCTCTTTGTGTATTGGAATGGGTATCATTCCAATTTCAGAAGCAAACTGTACTACTCTTTCAAATATTTCCGGATCTGTTCCTGCATGCCCCATCACTTCTCCAATATTAGTATCCCAAATTCCATTAGCAAAGTGCAACGCTAAAAACTTTTCAGGACGACCTGTATAAGCTGCATAATCACTAGGCAAGGTCGTGGAAGAATTAGTAGTGAAAATAGTCTTTTCAGGTGCTACTTTCGCCAGCTCCTGGTAAAAGCTTATTTTAATTTCCACGTTTTCAGGAACAGATTCACTAACTAAATCAGCGTCCTTTACCGCTTCGGCTAAATTTGTTGAATAGCTTAATCTGCCTAAGGTTCGTTCAATGTCTTCTTTAGAAACTCCTCTACTCGTTGAAAACAATTCAGCATATTGCTTGTGAAAAGCTTTGCTTGCTTCTATCCCTTTGTCGAAAGCATCATAAACTACCACCTTAAAACCCATAAAAGCGGTCTGCCAGGCTATTTGTGAGCCTAATGTCCCCCCTCCTGCAATCATTACATTTTCTATTTTCATTGTGTTTAATATTTGAATTTATTTTTTTATCGGTTATAACTTATGCATCTGCATTACAAACGTAATTGATTACATACCCTCAAATATATAATATATATCTTACGCTTATTGCAAATGGTATCACAATAAATAAACTGATTCGCTAATGTTAATGTTTGAGTAACTAGAATATTTGCTATGCCTAATAAGTCGTTTTTAAACGATTTCCTGCGTTGTTTCTTTATTCGAATAAAGAAGTTCTTAAAAGTCAAATTACGCGCTATATAAGCTCGTTTAGCTCTTACTAGTAAAACTACTGCTGTTTTAGACAGTCGCAGCGGTAGATTTTTCGTCTATTTTTAAATAAACAAGTAAACTAATTGCCAAGGCGGCGCATATTGAAAAACCAACAAAAAGTGGCAGAGCCGTTTCGGCAATAAAGCGGCCAATGTAAATACTGATGGGTACCGCCATAATTGTAGAAATACAACCGGTTACTGCAGCTGCAGTTCCTGCAATATGTCCTACTGGCTGCATGGCCATGGCGCGTATATTTCCAAAAAGGAAACCTATACTGAAAAATTGCAAGGCGAAAAACAGCAACAAAACACGCACATCTGGATTTGGGGAATTATAAAAAAAGGCAACGTAGGTCGCTGAAACCAAGAAAAAAGAAATTAAAGCAGTGGTAATTAATTTTTCCATCCCAAATTTTATAACCAGTACTCCATTTAAAAAAACAGCCGCACCTATTGCGATTGCAAGTCCGGCGAAAATGTATGGGAACTCTTCTTCTAGATTATATTGATTCTGAAATATCTGTTGTGAACTACTAAGGTACACCATAAAAGATCCAGTGATAAACCCAGAGATAATGGTAAAACCAATAGTTCTTTTAAATTTTATCAGTTCTTTAAATTCTCCAATAAAACCCTTTGCGGAGAAATCTTTCTTGTTTTCAATAGACAAAGTCTCCGGTTGTCGTTTCCAAAACCAGAACGAAACCAACACACTAATAACTACCTGAATATAGAAAATCCCATGCCAGTTGTAGTAATCCAGCACAAATTTACCCAAAGCCGGAGCAATCACAGGAACCAATATAAAAACAACCGTCACAAATGACATGATACGCGCCATATAATCTCCGCTGTACATATCGCGAATAATAGCAATACTTATGGTTCTGGGAGCAGAAAGACCAATTCCCTGCAAGATCCTTCCTATAACCATCATTTCTAAACTTGTGGCGTTTACACAAATGAAACTAGCGAGTATAAACAAGGCAAAACCCATGTAAACCACTGGTTTTCTCCCCACACTATCTGAAAGCGGGCCAAAAATTAAAGGGCCAAATCCAAGACCAAGAAAGATCATCGTAATGAGCAGTTGATTATCCACAACTTCAGTAGTACCAATACTAATCCCAATAATCTCCAAAGCCGGCAATAAGGCATCGATCGCTAATGCCACTACCGACATCAAGGACGCCATAAGTGCGACAAATTCAAATTGGGAGGTCCTGATATTATTTTGCATCAGACAAAAATACAGTATTGAATTGGTTTCGGCACTGTTTTATGGAATTCTAAGACTTTAAAGTTTTGCCTTTTTTAGTAGCTAATAGTTCGTTAAAAACTGAATTTATTGTAGGTGGGTTCCTCTTTTTAATCTACTAATTTCTTAATTATACCGCTAACTGAGCAGCACGCTTTTACTGTATTGAAGATCGTTCCAAACTTTTCAATGTTTTTTTGCAGCAAATCAATATTTAAGCTTTCGTCTTGACTGTGGATGAGTAATTCATATTGTATTTCATCCATTCTCGGTGGCTTTTCTAGTCGCACCGCATTTACGGTTAATTCGGCGCTTGAATATTCGAAATTCATCATAACAGAAAAACGAGCAACATTTTTTAGAATGCAAGCTGAAAAGGAACCCAAAAACAACTCTGCTGGATTAGGCAAACTCGCTTCTGTATCGGGAGAAATTCCAAAACTAATCTCAGATTCTTTAATATGTACAGCTGCATTTTTATTGGAGGAAATACTGGCTTTTACAGAATAGTTCATAAAGTGAATGGATTTAATATTGAAATTGTTACTTTCAAATATACGATAAATACGATTATTACATGATGAATAGTCACTAGAATACATGACTAGATTGTTGAATATAATGCTGCATCATAAAATACAAATTCGTGTTTTGAAACAAGAACAAGGACACTTTTGAAAAGATAATATTAGTCCATTATAGCCCCGATAGCAGTGGAAATCCTTTTCTTTTTTAAGAAAAGATTACTTCGTCAGTTCGCTTCGCTCGAGTGCAACGCATAGCGGGAGGATTTATTCTTAAAATACACATACGCTCTGCTCCCAATAATAAAACTAATTCAAGGTCGCTTTGTACATTCGGGCTTCGTTCCAGGTGAATTTATCACTGTTTTTTTCCATTAACGCATTTAGCGATTCCTCTTTATAACCTTGGAAAGCTAGCGCTAAGGTCTGTATTTTATCCTCGGGTAAAACCTCCGTAATAGACACGGCTTTGGTTTGTATCAGCTGGACAAAATGAGAGTAAATGGTTTGTTTTGTCAGCACTCTGATGGTGGCAATATCTGAAATTGAATTCTTTTCTACCCACAATTCATAGGTTTCCTGAACGGTAGATTTTTTGGGTGCTTTCTTGGTCGCTTTTTTAGAGGTATAGCGTTGCAAGTCAGCTTCGTCCTCAATCAGCGTGACATTTGCTTTCTTGAACTGGTTCTGAATCGCTTCGGTTTTTCTACTGATGTATCTCTTTATTTCGTCAGAGGTCAGTTTTTCCTTCGAAATGGTTTCGCCGGCAACAACGGTCTCAATCAAAAGCTTGGCTTTCATCAATCGTAAAACGGCTTTTGTCTGTAATTCTTCGAGCACGATTAGTTCGTCATAATACGCTTTGCTTTTCTTAACGCGCTTTACTTCTTCCAGTTTCCAGAGAATTTCAAAAACCAACTCGTCCATAGGTTTTAAGAAATAACCAAAAGCGGCTTCGATCCGCTCCGAAACGTGGATTAAATCGACGGTCTCATTATTGAAAATTTTGTTGAGCTGTCCCATGAATTTTTTGGATGGATCCAAAAGGGAGTCGATGGCTTCCATCTGCTTTGTGGCCCAAAGCGCATGTTTAGACTTAGCTGAACTCTCCGACTTGTCGCCGTAGCTGTACTTGTGATTGCGCCATTCCTGCGCTAAAACTGCCCAGTCAAAACTGTGCATCAGATAGTTATGAATGAAATTCTTAGTTTCAAAATGTAGGGAGTTTTTCAACAATTCTTCGGAAGCCTTGTTTAAAGAGTAATCCATGACATCCTGGTCGTTAGAAATCCCGTTCATACGCAACGGAGATAGTAAAATAAGTCCTTCTAACGAGCGCAAACGAGATAATGCGACATATGCCTGACCCGGCATAAAAACTTGCGAAACATCGATTGCTGCTTTGTCAAAAGTCAATCCTTGACTTTTATGCACCGTAATCGCCCACGCCAATTTTATAGGATAATGAACAAAAGTCCCTAGAACCTCCTCCTCTATTTCCTTTGTCGAAGGATCAATTTTATAACGAATGTTTTGCCATTCGTATTTTTCAACTTCTATGGTTTTGTCTTCTTCCGGAAAATGAACCAGAATTTCCTGGCTCGAAAGGGATTTTATAATTCCCATTTTTCCGTTGAAATAGTTTTTTTCGAAAGATAAATCGTTTTTCACGAACATCACTTGTGCGCCTAGTTTTAACTGCAAGCGTTCCTCTATCGGGAAAATCTTCTCGGGAAAGTCACCTACGATATCTGGCTTGTAGGTAATCAACTCCCCTTTTAAATCTTCCAAAGCTTGTGCGTTCATAGCATCGGCCTTGTTATTGTGGGTTGTAAGCGTGATATAACCTTTGTTGCTTTTTAAATCAAAATCAGGTTTAACGTACTTGTTCAGCGCCTGAACATCAGCTGCGGTAATCTGATTGTTCCGTAAATTATTCAAAACCGAAATAAATTCGGTGTCCGTTTGACGGTAAATTTTTGATAACTCAATGTACAACGGCGGACTTTGCTGTACTGCATGCGAATGGAAAAAGAATTTTCCTTTGTAATAGTTGCGAAGCGTACGCCATTCCTCATCCCTAATTACCGGTGGCAATTGCAATAAATCACCAATAAACAATACTTGAACCCCACCAAAAGGAGATGCATTCTTACGCACCGTTTGCATCATGTAATCCATTGCGTCTAGCAAATCAGCACGTAGCATACTCACTTCGTCAATCACCAACAATTCCATGTTACGAATCACAGACTTCTTCAATCCGCTCATTTTAAAATGACGACGCAAGGTATCCTTAGATTCAAATTTTACGGTATCCGTGAATTGGGAATCAACGCCAAACGCAGGAATAAATCCACCAAACGGCAACTGAAACATCGAGTGAATCGTAACACCACCCGCATTCAAAGCGGCAATACCCGTAGGCGCTACTACAACCGTGTTTTTGTGGGTAGTGGCAATGATTTCCTTTAAAAGCGTAGTTTTTCCTGTTCCCGCTTTTCCAGTTAGAAAAACTGAACGTTGGGTTTGGTTGATGAATTGTAAAGTGTAAGCAGCGGCTTCAGAAACGGTTTGCATTGGGCGTATAAATTAAAAAAAACGATTTGATAACACAAAAGTAAGCTATTTATAAGAGTATAATAACGACAATGTGAATAAGTAAATAATCAAAAAAGCCTCCATTCTAATACAAGAATGGAGGCTTTTAATTTTTATGAAAATAGAAGTTTATTTCTTTTCTTCTTTTTTATCTTCTACTTTTTCTTCTGTTTTAGCAGCGGCTTTGTATTTGTCGTTTAATGCTTTTACGATATCTTTTGTAATGTCGTATTTATCTTCAGCATATAAAACTGATGCTGCATCTCCCGTACCATAGATATAAGAATATCCTTTTTCTTTACCATATGCTTTGATAAACTTTTTCACTCCACTTACTAAAGTGTCCATTTCTGCACCACTTTCTTGTTGTAATTGTTGAGATAAAGCTTGTTGAGCATAACTCAATTGTTGCTCTCTTTTTTGTAATTCAGCTCCTTTTTGTTGTGCCCATGTTTGACCGTTAGCTTGTGCTTGACTTTGAAAATTAGCAGCATCTTCTTTGAAACGTTTAATCTCCGCATCTAGCTGTCTTCCTTTTTCTTCAGACTGTGCTTTATATTTCGCTTCAAGATCTTTCGCTTCAGTATATTCTTTCATTAATACCGAAGTATCTACATAAGCTGTTTTTACTTCTTTAACATCTGCGGTTTTGTTGCAAGCAACAACTGAAATAGAAATTGCGATAATTAATAATACTTTTTTCATTTTGGTTTATTTGGAATTTATGTGTTTATAGCAAAAATATAAAAAATTAGAGAGTATCCTAAAAAACTTTAAAAATTGGGAAAAATTTATACTATCAGATTTTATTATTAAAAAGGTCGAGTTTATAATTTATTCTTATAAAAACCAGCTTTAACATCGCTTAAATAAGCCGCGAAATCAAAATAAGCAATAAAAACCCCCATAAAACAGAAAATCATGGCTTAAATTAATCTTAAATTCGATTTAGTTGTTTTTTAGAACGTAAATATGGGATGAATATTCAAAATTTTGTTTGGCTTTAATATTCGATTGTAATCCAACAAAAAAGGCTTTAACAAAATTCATTTTTCCGTATTTATACTTTTCAGACAACAGACTCACATAAAAAGAGTCAAATTTCATAGGTAGTACTTTTTCTAATTGCATACCTTCTTTTTCGAAAAGCATTTTTATGGCTTTTTTCGAAAAGTGCCAGAAATGAATTGGCACATCATAAGCTGCCCAAAACGTTCCATAATGTTTTGCATCAAAAGATTTAAAATTAGGAACAGCAACAATTAAAGTTCCCGAAGGTTTTAGCAATCGCTTTAATTCTTTTATTTGGTTATCTAAATTAGGAACGTGTTCTAAAACATGCCACATTGTAATCACGTCAAAAGAATGACTTTCTAATCCGGAAGTGTCTTCGACAAAAGAAACTGCTTTTTTCAAAGCAATCGCTCTAGCTTTATCACTTGGCTCCACCCCTACTGTTTTCCAACCGTTTTCTTTGGCTACTGCCAAAAAATCTCCAGTACCAGCGCCAATGTCTAAAATACTCCCTTTATTAGGTTGTTGTGAATTAATCAGCTCCAACTTATTTTTTAAAGCTATCCCTTTTATAAAATGGTATGCCTTTTCAAATAAAGATCGTTTCCCATCTGTATGCGAAATGTAATCTTCACTTTCATAATACTTACCCAAGTTTTCTAAACTAGGTTGCGGATATGTAATTAACATGTCCATTGTTTCATCGTAGTACAAGTCAAATGTTTCTTTAGAAACAGAATGGTCTTTTACAGTAAGGAAATGCTTTTTATTTGAAATGTCCATTTATAGTTTTCAGTCGTCAGTTTTCAGTCGTCAGTTTAAATGTGAAGATTGAAAATCAAATATTAAATTATTATTATTTTAAAACACAAGATCCTTAGTGACAACAAGGCTTTCGGCCGTAGTTTCACGTGGAACATATGATTTTCGAATGCAAATTAACGATTTTTAATTGCAGATATAAAAAAGATCATAAATCGTTAATCTGAAATCAAATATATTATCTTCCCATGTAAATCAACAATACCGAAACATCACTTGGAGAAACTCCGCTGATTCTCGATGCCTGCGAAATAGTTACTGGTCGAATCTTACCGAGCTTTTGTCTCGCTTCAATAGACATTGACTTTATCTTATCGTAATCAAAATCTTCTGGGATTTTCACATCTTCTAAGCGAGTCAGTTTATCCGCGTTGTTTCTTTCCTTGTCAATATAACCAGAATACTTCACCTGAATTTCTGCTTGCTCCAGAATTTCTTGATCTAAATCATTCTCTTCAATATATGTTTTCACTTTATCAAATTTCATGATGTCGTCCATGTCAATTTGCGGACGAGAGAAAACCTTAAACAATTTATCACCTTGAGTAATTAATGCAGTATCCTTAGATTCCAATATTGGATTTGCTTCCGCAACGCTAACACTAGTCTCTCTAAAAAACGAAACCATCTTTTCAGACTCTTTTAATTTATGCTCCATACGACGCAAACGCTTTTCAGAAGCTAAACCTATTTCGTGAGACATAGGCGTTAATCTGAAATCGGCATTATCCTGACGCAATAGCGTTCTGTACTCCGCTCGTGATGTAAACATACGGTAAGGCTCTTCTGTTCCTTTTGTAATTAAATCATCAATCAGCACTCCAATATACGCTTCATCTCTTTTCAAGATTAACGGCGCTTTTTCGTGCACTTTTAAATGCGCATTAATTCCAGCCATCAAACCTTGAGATGCTGCTTCTTCATAACCGGTAGTTCCATTAATCTGTCCAGCAAAATACAAACCTTCAACCAACTTTGTTTCTAAAGTATGTTTCAATTGTGTAGGCGGAAAATAATCGTACTCGATTGCATATCCTGCACGAAGGAATTTCACCTTTTCAAAACCTGCAACAGATTGCATTGCCTTATACTGAATGTCTGCAGGAAGCGATGTAGAAAATCCATTAACATAAACCTCACAGGTTTTCCAGCCCTCTGGTTCGATAAACAACTGATGCCTTTCTTTATCAGCAAAACGATTTATCTTATCTTCAATCGACGGACAATATCTTGGCCCTAGACTTTTTATTCTTCCATTAAACATTGGAGAACGATCAAAACCTTCTCTTAAAATATCATGAACTTGCAACGACGTGTACGTCATATGACAAGATCTTTGATGAATCAATGGCGACGTCACATCAGAATAAGAAAACTTATCTGGCTTAGCATCTCCTTTTTCTTCATTCATTTTTGAATAATCCAAAGAACGTCCATCCACTCTTGGAGGCGTTCCTGTTTTCATTCGACCCGCTTCAAAGCCAGCGTTAATTAAATCCTCAGTAATTCCATGAGAGGCACTTTCACCCGCTCTACCTCCTCCGAAATTTTTATCACCAATATGAATGATCCCGTTCAAGAAAGTTCCATTAGTTAACACTACCGACTTCGCTTTTATTTCAATTCCGAGAGCCGTAGTTATTCCCTTTATCTTTCCGTTTTCAATCAACAAGCCCTTCACCATCTCTTGGTAAAAATCAAGATTAGGAGTTCCTTCTAGCATCATTCTCCACTCCTCAGCAAATCGCATACGGTCACTTTGAACACGTGGCGACCACATTGCAGGACCTTTGGATTTGTTCAGCATCTTAAATTGGATTGCGGTATTATCTGAGACAATTCCAGAATACCCACCAAGCGCATCAATCTCACGAACGATCTGTCCTTTGGCAATTCCTCCCATAGCAGGATTACAAGACATCTGCGCAATGTTTTGCAGACTCATGGTGACCAAAAGCGTTTTTGAACCCAGGTTTGCAGCAGCAGCAGCAGCCTCAGAACCGGCATGTCCGGCTCCCACAACAATTACATCATATTCTTCTTGAAACATCTTATTATATGAATTTGTCCCGATATTCGGGGGTGAGATCCCAACACCAAAAGCATTTCTGTTTTTGAAATCTCAATTTATTTTCTCGCTCCCTGCGTCACATCTCTTATCTGATTATTGAATCATTAAAAGTTGTTCCACGTGAAACATTCTAAAATCACAACACCAAAAACCACTCGAATTTCACTTTGTTCCACGTGAAACAAAAAACCTTCGTAAGCTAAATCGGTCTGCTATTGTTCCACGTGGAACAGCGCTAATTTTTCGTTTTCTTTAGAGCGCATTAGCAACTCATCTTCATCTCCTTTATCCTTATATCCACAATAATGTAGAACACCATGAACCATTACTCTTCTCAACTCTTCGTCAAAAGGGACATTAAAATCTGTAGCGTTATCCTGAACACGTTCCACAGAAATAAAAACATCTCCACTAATTTCATTTCCCATAGTGTAATCAAAACTGATAACATCTGTTAATGTATCATGGTTTAAATACTCAAGATTGATTTTGTGTAGGTATTCGTCGTCACAGAAGATGTAGTTAATTTCTCCTTCTTTCTTCCCCTCAGACAAAATAACTGCAGAAAGCCAATTTCCAACAGCCTCTTCATTGTCTAGGTTGTATTCGTTTTCGTAATTAAAATCGATCATTTTTTATTAAAATATTCTTGAACCTTGCGGTTAAAATTCGAGCGCAAAGGTAACGATTGTCTATCTAATATCTCAATGCTATTTAAATAATCTAACAATGCGTCAGGCAACGGTTTAGATTCATTATTAAACTCTCTTTTATTGCTCTCTGATTGACGCTTCTTTTCCTCCCCTTGTTGTTGAATAGCTGTGTTTAATTTTAACAATTCCTGCTTTACATTCAATATCTTTTGCAGCGTTTCGTTCTTAAAGCCTTTGTTCAATAATTGCTTTTCTATTTGTTTCATCTGCTCCAAAGCATTTTGACCACTACCACCTAAACCTTGCTTATTTAATTCATTTTCTAATGCTTCTCGAAGTTGTTTTTGTTCTTTGTAAATTTCTAATAAAGCTTGCGCGTCTCCTTCTCCCTCGCCTCCGTCTTGCGAACCCTCTTTACCTTTCTTAGAACCCTCACCAGCTTTCCCCTCTTTACCATCACCAGGCTTTTGTCCTTTCTCCATTCCTTCTTTCATTTTCTCACCAAGCCCCTCTTGCTTTTTAATAATATCTGGCAACTGCATTCCTTGTCCACTTCCTGGTTTTGGTTCTCCAGCACCCATACCAGATAACGACATTTGCATATTATTCAAAATATCACTCAAGAAATCGCCTAGCTTATTAGCGGATGAAACAGCATACTGCTGGTGCGATAATCCTTTTGGTATTTGCGCATCTGCTAAACTGATCAAGGATTTGTCAATATTGTAATGTACATTCCCTATCTCTTTCGTAATATCCTCAGCGATTTTTGGGTTCCGTAATGACATTGCAAACAAGCTATCATCGACATGTTTGAACTGAAGTTTTAAATCTTGTTGTAATTTAATGTTTTTATTGAACGCTGGAGACCCTGTTTTCAACCCTCTAAATTGAACCATAACATATTCCTGCGACAACGAATAAGCCAATAAATTATCTAATATCTGACGCAACATTTTTACATCTTCCTCCATTTGCTCTTTAGCACTTCCTTCTAAACTTTGCGACATCTTCTTAGACATCGACTTCATTTTATCAGCAGCTTTCTTCTGACTAGGTTTGGCCTTAGCTTTATTATCTTTCTGAAGTTCATCAGTCGCTTTCTTTAAATCCTCAGCGATACTTTTTTCTGTTGCGGCATCATCAGGCAAATCTACTGGTGACTTTAATTCAGCATTATCTCTCTCTAAGTCTTTCAATTCATCCTGAATATTCTTAAATTCAGAATTAATGTTTTTTTGTTTATCGGCAGAATTCTCCTTTTCGTTCTCTGCCAATTTATTCTGCTTATCTGCAAGCTTATCCAATTTATCTCCTAACTGTTCCGCCTTTTTTTCTACATAATACTTCTTGGTCAGTTCCACCAACTGCTCCAAATTTTTTACCTGGTTCTTACTATTCTGCTTAAATTGATCTAGTTTATTAAGTAACTCTTCGTTCTTTATTTTGTTATTTAACTCCTTTAACTCGTCCAATAGCTTCTGATTTTTTTTCAAATCTTTATCCGCTTTGTCTAAGCGTTTTTTTAACTCTTCCTTCAATTCGTCTTTTGGAATAGTTTTCAACTCATCCAAATTGTTCTTCATCTTCTTAGCAAATTCCTTCATCATTTCATCCTGCTTCTTCTGCTGCTGAATAAAATCTTTTACATTTTGCTGGTCCTTGAATTCAAATTGTTCTTTCTCTTTCCCTGTCTTTTGTAATTTATCAATTTCAGATAACTGCTTGTCTTGATTTTTTAACGACTTTTGAAGGCTATTAATGTTGCCACTTTGCTGTTCCAGCAGTTCGCTTTTCTTCTCCTCATCGGTACCAATTCGATTAGAAAACACCGAAGATTTTGAACTTTTAAAACCATGAAATGCATCATTATCAAAAACCTCAAAATAATACTCATAAGAAACTCCTTGTTCAACAGCTAGTCCACCCGGAAAAGAAAATAAAAACTGTTCATATCCGGAAGTCTTTACTGGTATTGTTCCACGTTTAGCAGCCTCTGGTTTGCTCTTAGGGTAATAAACAACCTGTAATTTAGACAATCCATAATCATCTGCAACTTGTCCCAAAACAAAGCTCTTATCTACCTTTAAACTATCTGGAGCATAGTTAGCATTAATGGTAGGAAACTTATCTTTAATTACCGTAAGCTGGTAATCTAGTTTTTCATGGTCTTTTACCCGTTTATTGGAGGTAATGATTTGGTAATCTGCATTTTGAATAACATTTTTAGACAATGAAAACACATTGTCATTCTTTTGAAACGAAAAACGCGTGGTTTCTTCCGTATAAACGATATTTTCAGTAGCCAAAGAATAAATTTTCCAAGTAACTTTAGTCCCTTCAGGGATTACAGCGTTCCCTGTTCCTTTAACTACTTCTGCTTTTTTATTCAAATACGATGGGTAATTCAATTCCATCTCAAAATTAGAAATCGTTGGAACAGCAACCACTATCAACTTATAATCCTCTGAAGAAATAGCATTACCTTCCACGTGAAACACTACATCCTTCATTGGCTTAGTAATCTTGAACTGAAACTCCCCTGGTTTACTATTCTCCATAAAATAACTTTCTCCGTCTATGAAGATCATTGCGTTTTCTGGAGCTACTTTTCCTTCCGTTTTAATCTTTAGCAAGAAATCTTTGTTCTGCTCACTTTGTAAATTGCTATTGAGCACAACAAATTTGAAAGGAGCAGGAGGCAAAAAGGTATCGTTAAAATGAACGACACGATTTAAACTTTGAGAAATCACAGCAGTATTACCAGACAAATAAAAGAATAGAAAAAACAAAATAGGAACTATTGCAAACGGCAAATATCTTTTATTAGATCTAAAATTTATGGCATTCCCAAAAGGAACAGGCTGCAAAGCATTTGCTTTTTGATCGATAGAAGCCAAAAGTAATTCAGAAGAATGCTCCTGCTTATCCGAATTCGCTAGTTGGAGAAAATTAGTCAGCGTATCATTGACATCTGCAAAGTGATTTCCGATAATTTTTGAAGCCTGGTCATAATCGATTCCTTTTTGGAATTTAAACAATTTAAATATTGGGAATAAAATAAAACGAAATAACAACACCACCTCTACTCCAACAAAAGTCCAAAACAAAATAGACCTTCCCATTGGTTTGAGCCAAAGAAAATATTCCACGAAAAGCGTGAACAGAAAATACAACAATCCTAAACCGATGAAGAATATAATTCCCCTGATCAATTCATTAGTATAATACTTCCTGATAAATGCTTCTAACTTTTGATAAATACCATTTGAAGATTCCAAAGCTTCTATTTGTTTCATATAACCAATAAAAGTAATAATTTATATGAATAAAGAAATGTTAAAAAAGCACCAATGTCAAAAATGTTAAAATTATCTCGTTTTCAAATTCTGCAGTTCAGCGATTGAAATCGTATCTTTGCATCAAAATTTATAAAAATGTCGAAGCAAGTTCGTGTGCGTTTTGCACCTAGTCCAACAGGACCTTTACATATTGGCGGTGTCCGTACTGCCCTATTCAATTATTTGTTTGCCAAGAAAAATAATGGTGTTTTCTTTTTACGAATCGAAGATACTGATCAAAATCGTTTTGTTCCAGGTGCCGAAGCGTATATCATGGAAGCATTAAAATGGTTAGGTATTTCTCCTGATGAAACGATAGGGAAAAATGAAAAATTTGGTCCTTACCGTCAAAGCGAAAGAAAACCTTTATATAGAGCATACGCTGATAAATTAATAAACTCTGGTTGGGCCTACTATGCTTTTGATTCGGCTGAAGCATTAGATGCAGCAAGAAAAGAACAAGAAGAACAAGGGAAAACCTTTATTTACAATCATACTAATAGAGAATTACTAGATACTTCACTGGTAATTTCTGCTGAAGAAACTGCACAAAGAATCGCTAACGGTGATCCTTATGTGATCCGTTTTAAAACTCCAGTTGGTGAAACCTTGCATTTACAAGATATCATTCGTGGTGATGTCAAATTTGAAACCAGCTTACTAGATGATAAAGTACTGTTTAAAAGTGACGGAATGCCAACATATCATTTAGCAAATATTGTGGATGATCATTTAATGGAAACTTCGCATGTTATACGTGGAGAAGAATGGCTACCGTCTATGCCACTTCACGTTTTATTATACAGAGCCTTTGGTTGGGATGCACCTGAATTTGCACACCTGCCCTTGATTTTAAAACCAGTTGGAAACGGAAAACTATCTAAACGTGACGGAGATAAATTAGGGTTCCCAGTATTCCCATTAGAATGGAAAACGGAAGAAGGAATTTCATCAGGTTACAGAGAAAAAGGATTTTTCCCAGAAGCAGTTGTTAACTTCTTAGCATTATTGGGTTGGAACGATGGAACAGACAAAGAAATATATACTTTAGAAGAATTAGTAGAAGCTTTCGATTTGAACAGAGTTCACAAAGCAGGTGCGAAATTTGATCCAGAAAAAAATAAATGGTTCAATCACCAATATTTAATCAAGCAAAAAGACGAAGATTTGGCGAAAGCCTTCACTCCTATTTTGGAAGAAAAAGGAATTACAGCACTAGAAACTACATTAGTTAAGATCGTATCTTTAATAAAAGAAAGAGCCTCATTTGTTTCTGAGTTTTGGGAATTAAGCGATTTCTTTTTTGTTGCTCCAACAACCTATGATGAAAAAGCATCAAAAAACTGGAAAGCAGAAACTCCAGCTTTAATGCAAGAACTAATATCTGTCGTAGAAGAAATAACTGATTTCACTTCCATCAACATCGAAACTATCGTAAAAGACTGGATGACGAAAAACGAAATTGGAATGGGAAAAGTAATGCAACCTTTCCGTTTGAGTTTGGTTGGTGCTTTAAAAGGCCCTCACCTATTTGATATCGTGGAGCTCATTGGAAAAAAAGAAACAATTAGCAGAATTCAAAAAGCAATTGAAACTTTATAAAAGTCAAAAAGCCTCCGTAAATACGGAGGCTTTTTTTATAAATATAGAATAATATTTCCATTAAGTATTCCAGGATTTCCTTTAAAATTAACCCCCAGCTGCTTCGTATTAAGATTATCAAGCATGTTATTTATTCCATACTGATACGAAACATTAAATCTAAAATGACGTACACCAGCTGTAATACCAACAGTTGGATAGAAATTAAATTTAGAAATATCAACAATGTCCTTTGCTAACAATGCGGTCCCATTAATCGTATTGTTTTCATCTTCATAATCAATTTTAAATTTTCCATTCACTTGTACAATTGGTCCAAACTCCACACTCAAAATATTTTCTACAAGAATATAACTCAACTGTAGCGATATCTGAGCCGAAGCCAGTTTATAATTAACATCTACATTTTGAACATTGAGTTTCCTAGTAGCCACTGAAAAATTATTTTCGCTAAACTGTAGTGCGTAAACCATATCCCAATTATCATAGAAATTCCCTCTCACAGATAAACCAGCATTCCAACCTAAATCCGGCTTTGTTTGAAAATTGTCAGTATTCATAGTAAGCTGATTTACTCCAAACGTCACCCCTATCCTATTAGAATCCCTATAACCATATTGTGCAAAAACGGTACATACAACCAAAATCAAAACTGATGTAAAATAGAGCTTTTTCATATTCTTGAATTAAACGTTCACAAACCTAAAGATTTTTTGTAATTTAACACTAATTTTTAATCTTAATTATACATCTTATGAACATTACATTAATTATCCTACTTGTTATTGGATTATTTATTCTACTGTCTTCATTCTTCACAGTGAAGCAGCAAACTTCTGTTATCATCGAACGATTCGGTAAATTTCACAGCGTTAGACAATCAGGACTCCATTTGAAAATTCCCCTAATTGATAGAGTTGCAGGACGTGTAAATCTTAAAATCCAACAACTAGACGTAATTATCGAAACCAAAACTAAAGACAATGTCTTTGTCAAACTTAAAGTTTCGGTTCAATTTATGGTGGTCAAAGAAACGGTTTACGATGCCTTTTATAAATTAGAATACGCACATGACCAAATTACTTCTTACGTATTTGATGTGGTTCGTGCCGAGGTTCCAAAATTAAAATTAGATGATGTTTTTGAAAGAAAAGATGACATCGCCATTGCCGTGAAAAGAGAACTAAACGAAGCTATGACCACATACGGATATACAATTATCAACACATTAGTAACTGATATTGACCCGGATATTCAAGTAAAAAACGCCATGAATAGAATTAATGCTGCTGATAGAGAGAAAACAGTAGCTGAATTTGAAGCGGAAGCATCTAGAATTAGAATTGTTGCAAAAGCAAAGGCAGAGGCAGAAAGTAAACGTCTACAAGGACAAGGTATTGCAGATCAAAGAAGAGAGATTGCTAGAGGATTAGTAGAAAGTGTGGATGTATTAAATAGAGTTGGAATTAACTCTCAAGAAGCTTCTGCGTTGATTGTGGTTACACAACATTACGATACTTTACAAGCTATTGGTGCTGATACTAATTCTAATTTGATTTTATTACCAAATTCACCACAAGCAGGTAGTGACATGCTAAACAATATGGTGGCAAGCTTCTCAGCTAGTAATATGGTCGGGGAATCAATGAAAAAAGGAAATAGAAAAGCTAAAACAAAAACTGAACCTATCACTCCAATAGAAAATGAAGAGGAAGACGATTCTGAAACAGAAGAATAATACTTTTTATTATTATAACAAAAAAGAGGCCTAACGGCCTCTTTTTTTATCTATTATCCATTTGATCACAAATGGTACTGCTATGTTTAATATGGTACCATAAGAGCCATTAAAGCCTGTTTTAAAGGAGCCCAACAAATTGTTAACTAAATGTTTAGGTGTAATGCTTTCCTTAGTTTTATGATAGCCCAGAATAATTTTTTGATAGCTGATTTCTTTTTCTATATTTAAAATCTCAAGTTCTCTATCAATTTGATCATACGATGAATATTTTTTAGTTCCCATAGTTTAGTTTAGTCGTTAAAAAATATTTCTGAAAATTTCTCTAATAGAGGTCCTTCCACTACCTTATCTCTAACCAAAAATAAAACTCCTGTAGCAAGAAGATAAATCACTCCAACAATCAGAAAACCATATGGAAAACTATCCAAATAATTTCCAATAGCAAATGCAAGGGCTAAAGAAAGAAATAACAAAACCATACTAAAACCCAACAATATCAAAGAAAACTTTAAAATCGTAGTCGTTGATTTCATTGCCATTTTAAAAGTCCGCAATTTATAATAGGCTAGATTATTTTCAATATATGCTTGCGTCTGTTCTTGAATTTCTTCAACATTCTCTTTTATTTCTTCAAATGCCATACATTAATTATTTATTTTCAAATTTAAAGCTTATTAATTATTTTTGAAGTTTTGAGTTTTTCTCTTTTAGCTCAGCTAATTTACTTTCAAGGAAACTAATTACATCTTCTGTTTTATGACTCATACTTGAAAGTAAATCATCATAGCTTCCTTCAAAATCAAATTTCGTACTAGTGAATTTTGTTTTTACTTCTTCAGAAAGTTCTTCATACTTTTTTTGTAAATCCTTTTGAGCATCTTTATAACTGTCTTTAATTTTTACTCTTGTTTTTGAACCTTTATCCGGAGCAAATAAAATTCCAACACCAGCTCCAATAGCTGCACCAGTTAAAATTGCTAAAATCGTATTTCCTGTATTCTTTGACATAATTTTTTATATTTAATTAGTAATAACATAAAGATACAAATTTTATTAACATTTACATGTTAATAAGCAATAAAAGTGATTTTAAAATGATTAAAAGCTTATATAAAGGATACTAATCAATGAAAATAGCATAGTTCATGCTATTTAATGTATAAAACTTAAAAACAGCTTAATCAAGCTATATGGGAGTCGTTTTTAATATATAAAAACAATTAAATATTTGTATTTGATAGTTTTTTACAATAATAAGAAAAACGCCCATTAAAGGCGTTTTTGTATTATTAAAATCTATTCTATAAGAAAAATAGATTAGAGCTTTAGGTTAGTTAATAAATCAGAAACTTTTTCATTTTTCTCTGTGTTTTTCAATTCTGCAAGCTGATTTTTAAATTCATCAAAATTAACAGCATCCGTACTCAAATTCTGAATTGCTAAAATCCTAACGGCAGCCAATTGACTTTTTAACGACATCGTGTATAATTTTGTCAAAACCTCTTTTTCAATATCTTTCGGTTGTACTTTATCAGAGTGCAGTAAAATTAAATTAGCAAACAATAAAGAATTATTGTCATTCTTAACATTTTTAACAACCGTTTGGTTTATCAGACTGAAATTATCGATACTTAGTATGTTAGCAACGATATTTTCCAACATCAAATCAGCATTAGAAACGTCTTTTTCTTTCACATATTTATTGATTTCTTTTTGTGTATTCACCAATAAATTACTTTCTTTCTTGCCTTTTTCTTCCCAAGCATCTTTGAGCCCAACTGTTTTATTGAAAACTAGATTACCTTCTCTACTATCTTTATCTGTATTAAAATAACCCAAACGTTGGAATTGAAATTTATCTCCAGGGGTACTAGAAGCTAAACCTGGTTCTACAAAACCTTTCACTATTTCGAGAGAATTAGTATTCATAAATTCTAAAAAGTTCTTTTCTTTATGACTGTCTGGCGCTTCATCAATAAACAAACGATCGTACAAACGAATCTCAGCTTCAATGGCATGTTTTATGGAAACCCAATGCAAGGTACCAGCTACTTTTCGTTGAGAAGCTTCACTCCCACTACCGCTTCGGCTGTCTTCATCATAAGAAACATGGATTTCGGTAATAGTACCTTCACTGTCCTTTACAACACTTTCGCCTTTAATTATATATGCATTTTTAAGACGAACCTCATTCCCAATACTTAAACGGAAAAACTTCGCTGGAGCAACTTCAAGAAAATCTTCTCTTTCTATGTATAATTCACGAGAAAAAGGCAATTTTCTAAAACCGGCAGCATCATCTTCCTGATTATTTTCAGCATCTAATGACTCTTCTTTATCTTCAGGATAATTAGTAATAACTAATTTTACTGGGTCTAAAACTGCCATTACTCGAGGCGCTGTTTTATTCAAATCTTCACGAAGACAAAATTCTAAAAGAGATACGTCGATTACATTCTCACGCTTTGCAACACCAATGATATCACAAAACTTACGAATAGAAGCTGCAGTATACCCTCTTCTTCTTAAACCAGAAATAGTTGGCATTCTTGGATCATCCCATCCATTAACAATGTTTTCCTGCACCAATTGCAATAACTTTCGCTTGCTCATTACAGTGTAATTAAGGTTCAAGCGAGCGAATTCATATTGATGTGGTCTTACCTTATTTTCATCATAAATTTGGTCTAAAAACCAATCGTATAACTCGCGGTGCATCACAAATTCTAATGTACAGATTGAATGTGAAATTTGCTCTACATAATCGCTTTCGCCATGAGCATAATCATACATTGGATAAATTTTCCAATCGTTAGCTGTTCTATGATGATGACGGTGTAAAACACGATACATCAAAGGGTCACGCATCAACATATTAGTCGATGACATATCTATTTTTGCACGTAAAACATGGCTTCCTTCTGGATAATCGCCATTTTTCATCGCTTCGAACAAAGTCAAATTCTCAGCTACAGAACGGTTTCTATAAGGACCGTCTACTCCAGGTTGAGTAGGTGTCCCTTTTTGCATAGCCATATCTTCAGAAGACTGACTGTCTACATAAGCTTTATTGTTTTTAATCATTTCAACCGCCCAATCATAGAGTTGTTGAAAATAATCAGAAGAATATCGTTCTTCAGTCCAATTAAAACCCAACCATAACAAATCTTCTTTTATGGCATCAACATATTCCTGCTCTTCTTTAGCTGGATTTGTATCGTCAAAACGTAAATTAACTGGCGCGTTGTATTTTAATCCTAAGCCAAAATTAAGACAAATTGATTTAGCATGACCAATGTGCAAATAGCCATTTGGTTCTGGTGGAAAACGAAAACGAAGTTGCTCCTTTGGAAAACCATTTGCTAAGCTTTCTTCTATAATCTGTTCTATAAAATGAAGTGATTTTTCTTCTGTAGACATAATGTTGTATTAAAGAAGCAAAGTTATCAAAATTGTTGGTTAAATAGCGAATGCAGGATTTGCTTATTTCTTTTTAAGCCAATAAAATTCAAATAATTCGTACTTTTATAAAAAAATAAACAAGCTAATTAAAGACGATACATAAAATGGGAACTATTAAATTAAAAAATATACGCACCTACTCCTATCATGGTTGCCTGATCGAAGAAGGAAAAATAGGTTCCGATTACTCGATTGACCTAGAAATAAAGACCGATTTACGTAAATCTTGCCAGTCAGATGACTTGAATGACACCGTAGATTATGTATTATTGAATACAATTGTTGTGGAAGAAATGGAAATCCGTTCCCATTTACTAGAACATGTGGCACAAAGGATAATTACACGTGTATTTGGAGAAATTCCAGAAGTTTCTAGAATACTATTGGCTGTTTCTAAATTAAATCCTCCTATTGGTGGTGATGTTGAAGCGGTTACTGTTGAATTAGAAAAATACAGAAGTTAAACCGATTGCAAATACCGCAAATGTAAACGCATTTTAAAAGCAGAAAATAATAATTTTTTAAAACTTTTAAACTTTAAACTTTTAAACTCTAAACTTTTTAAGTACTTTTGCCATCCATTCAATAAATGGCGTCGTGGCCGAGTGGCTAGGCTGGGCTCTGCAAAAGCTCCTACTGCGGTTCGAATCCGCACGATGCCTCTAAAACCTTCAAGGAAACTTGGAGGTTTTTTTTATATTAAATTTTTTAGAAAATTTTATTAAAGATATGTTCCAATCCGAACTATGCCTCTAAAGCCTTCAAGGAAACTTAGAGGATTTTTTACGTTCAATTTTTTAGTAAAATTTATTAAAGATATGTTCGAATCCGAACCATGCCTCTAAAGCCTTAAACGAAACTTGGAGGTTTTTTTATGTTCAATTTTTTAGAAAAATTTATTAAAGATATGTTCGAATCCGAACCATGCCTCTAAAGCCTTCAAGGAAACTTGGAGGTTTTTTTTTATATTCAATTTTTTAGAAAAATTTATTAAAGATATGTTCGAATCCGCACGATGCCTCTAAAACCTTCAAGGAAACTTGGAGGTTTTTTTATGTTCAATTTTTAGTGAATAGTTTCAAAGAGAGTCACAAAGAAGACACAGAGAATCGCCAAAATTTAAACCATTAAAATTCTTAGCTAGATTTTAAGTCATTTTAAAACATAAAAAAAACCGCTCAAATAGAGCGGTTTAAATATATAAGACAAAAAATTTAATGTTCCTTCTCTATTTTTTGAAATGCATTTTTAACCATTTCTTTTTCTTTTGGAAACCAACCTTGTGTTATCAAAACGATTCCAAAAACCATCAAAACAACACTGATTCCTTTTTTAATTTTAAGGATATTAGTTGGAGTCATCTTTGTTTTTAACTGTTTAGCTAAAAGAATTTTAATACAATCTACTAATAAATAAGTGATAATTACAGCAGCAAAAAAAGTAACCATTCTCGAAGTTTGCATGTCTAATTTTGGACCCACCGAAATGATTATCGCTAACCAAAAACCTAGCACTCCAATATTAATAATATTCAAGAAAAATCCTTTAATAAAAAGACTAAAATAATCTTTTCTTATGATTTCATTATCAATTTTTTTAGTGTCAATCTTCTTTTCTTTCCGCAAACTGATAAAAGAAATAATACCATAGGCTAACATCAACATCCCTCCAAAAATAAAGAGAGCTGGTTTGTCTTTTAAAGATTGGATTAACCTATAACTCCCAAGGTATGCAATACCAATAAATACTATATCTCCTAAAATAACACCTAAATCAAAAACTATTGCAGCTCTAAAACCCTTTATAATACTTGTTTCAAGTAAAATAAAAAATACGGGACCAATCATAAAACTTAGGAAAATTCCCCAAGGAATTCCGGATAAAATATCGTTTACCATTAAAATTTATAACTACGAATTATTTTTTTTCTACGATCGTTCCACCAAACAATGTTTCTTTATTGATTTGTCTTGGACTTCCATAAATGTAAATTGAGCCTCCTGCTTTAACTTTAGCGTCAACAAGAGTACTAGCATGTATTTCTGCATTTCCTCCCGCAGAAACGTTTATTGAGGTTTGTGAGGTATGTAATTCTTTAGATTGTAAATTTCCACCAGACATAATAACTACATCTTGATTTAAAGCTTTACCAGATAATTCAATAATTCCACCTGTAACTGCTTTTACATTTACTTTTTCAACATCTAAATCAATATTAATCTGTGCTCCTTCTTTTGCACTTAAATCCATGATCGTTTGTTTGAACCTAGTATCACATGAAACAAAAGAACCTTCGGTTGCAGTGATACTTTCAATGTTTCTAAAATACAATTTAATAGTAATATCATCTCCGGATAACAATTTAGGAAATGGCATTCTTATTTTTAATTCTCCATTTTTATTAACAAATTCAACTTCACTTTCCCTATTACCGGTAATTTCTGCTTTATTTTCTGAAGATGAAATTAGTTCAACTTTAAGTTTATCAAATACTTTGATATCACTAAAATCACCTAAGTTTTTAGTAACCTGACCAAAGCTCATTTGGGCAACAATAACAAATGTTATAATCAACAATCTTTTCATTTTTTTTATTTTACTGGTTCTTCAATACGTCTTAAAAAATTAAAATCAAGTTGTTTTTTAACTAGATCCGCATTTTTAACATTAACGTAAATTTCGTCCCCTAATTGTAATAATTTATGCGAACTTGCTCCTACGAGTGCATATTGTTTCTCATCGAAAGAATAATAATCATCTTTTATATCTCGAATTCGAACCATACCTTCACATTTATTTTCAATGATTTCGACAAAAATTCCCCATTCAGTAACACCAGAAATAACTCCCAAAAATTCTTGATCTTTATGATCCTGCATGTATTTCACCTGCATGTATTTGATAGAATCTCTTTCTGCTTGGGTAGCTAATCCTTCCATTGTAGAAGAATGTAAACATTTAGCTTCATAGGTATCTTCGTCTACGGACTTTCCGCCATCTAGATAAAACTGTAGCAAACGGTGTACCATAACGTCAGGATAACGACGAATAGGCGACGTAAAATGAGAATAATAATCAAATGCTAATCCATAATGCCCTATGTTATCAGTAGAATATTTAGCTTTACTCATCGTTCTGATGGTTAAAGTATCTACTAAATTCTGTTCTTTAGTTCCTACAACCTCACTTAATAAACTATTCAACGATTTTGAAATATCGTCTTTACTTCTTAAATCAATTTTATAACCAAATTTTGCTATAACCGTTTGTAATGCAATTAATTTATCTGCATTAGGCTCATCGTGAATTCTATATATAAAAGTTTTCTTTTGTTTACCAATGAATTCAGCCACTTTTTTATTGGCCAAAAGCATAAATTCTTCAATCAAATGATTAGCATCTTTTGATACTTTAAAGTAAACGCCTTCCGGTTCTCCTTCTTCATTTAAGTTGAATTTTACTTCTACTTTATCAAAAGAAATAGCTCCGTCGTTCATTCTTTTTCTTCGGAAAATCTTAGCTAATTCATCCATTTTTAAAGTAGCAGCAACAATTTCATCCGAAACAACATAAGAACTTCCTGTGATGGAAATTTCTTCGGGTATTGTATTGTCCTTAGTTTCTATAATATATTGAGCTTCTTCGTAAGCAAAACGTTGATCAGAATAAATTACTGTTCTTCCAAACCATTGATTAACTACTTCACATTTATCTGTAATTTCAAAAATAGCCGAAAAAGTATATTTTTCTTCATTTGGACGCAATGAACATGCAAAATTAGACAGTACTTCTGGCAACATAGGTACTACCCTATCCACTAAATAAACAGAGGTAGCTCTTTGATAAGCCTCGTCGTCAAGAATACTTCCTTCTTCTAGATAATACGAGACATCGGCAATATGAATACCTATTTCGTAATTTCCATTTTCTAATTTTTTGAATGATAAAGCATCATCAAAATCTTTGGCATCTTTTGGATCAATAGTAAAAGTCAATGTATCGCGCATATCGCGACGATTAGCAATTTCACTTTCTTCTATCGAAGTATCAATTTTTTGAGCAAAGGTTTCAACTTCAATTGGAAATTCAGCTGGCAAACCGTATTCAGCTAAAATAGCGTGAATCTCGGTGTCGTGCTCTCCTGGTTTTCCTAATACTTTAATCACAGCTCCAAAAGGACTATCTGCTCTTGAAGGCCAGTCTTCGATATGAACTAATACCACATCTCCTTGCTCTGCCTCTCCTATTTTATCTTTTGGAATAAAAATATCCGTATACATTTTTGGATTGGCTGTAGAAACAAAAGAAAAATTCTTCTGAATATCAATAACTCCTACAAAATCAGTTTTATGTCTTTCAATCACTTCAATAACCTCACCTTCAGGTCTTTTACCTTTTCTTCGGTTGTAAACATATACTTTGACAATATCTTTATCTAAGGCATGGTTTAAATTATTCGTTGGAATAAATACATCTTCCTCTAATTCAGCACAAACAAAATAGGCTGTTTTTCTACCTGTCATGTCAATCTTGCCTTCGTAATACTCTTTGCTTTCTGCTTTAATCAAATATTTTCCTGGCTCTGATTCTATAATTTTATTTTGGCTTGCAAGTATCTTTAAATCCTTTATAATTTGGTTTCTACTTTGTGTATCGTCAAGCTCTAGCTTTGCTCCTATTTGTTTATAATTGAATGCTTTATTAGCACTTTGCGATAATATTTTTATAATTTGTTCAGAGAAATCTTTCTCTTTCTTTACCGGCTTTCTTATTCTTTTACTCATAAATCTTTTCTTAAAAGTCGAAAATTACGAAATAGTATGCAGTTATAAGAAAATAGCAGGCAGTTTTAAAGAAAATATAACTTTACAGAATAGTTGTATCTTTATGAAAACAATAAAAATGGAAGCATTTATAACTATCGCTATTTTTGATTACATCCATGAAATAGAAATTCTAAAACATCGATTGGATCAGGAAGGTTTGCAGTATTATTTTCAGAATGAATTGATGTCATCAATTGTTCCCATGTACTCAACTGCTCTTGGAGG
Source organism: uncultured Flavobacterium sp. (assembly GCF_963974175.1). GTDB lineage: Bacteria > Bacteroidota > Bacteroidia > Flavobacteriales > Flavobacteriaceae > Flavobacterium. The sequence continues at coordinate 320,392 of NZ_CAXBBR010000002.1, read as the reverse complement.
AATCAAACTTAAAATTCATCCTAATGACTTTGCTAGCGTAAAAGCAATTTTACAAGAAATGAAGTACGATAACAATTTAAAAATTGTTTAATTTTTCTTTAAAGTTGTCAACACATATATAATACAATAAAAAAAAAAATTAATTTAAATTATTTATTAATGGGTATTATAGCTTGTTAATAGTGGCTATAAATATTTAAGAAAAAGTATTGAAACCAAGTTGTAGAACTTTATTCGGAGTTATTAACAATACTATATTTACTTAAATATCTAGTTTTAAAGAGTTTTTATGTTTTAATTAACAATGGTTGATAGACTAAAATCATTTGAATTTGTAAATAAGTATTTTTTAAAATTTTGTTAATAAAGCACTTTTTTATATTGATAACTATTCTAAAAATTCACCAAAGTAAATTTGGATTTCTAATGTGGGTTTTTGATTACTTATTTTTTTAATACTACAGAAAAATAGTTCTAATATTCTATCTCAAGTTATCAACAATTAATGTTAACTTAAAGTTAACTGAATATCAAGCAATTGCGTTTTACTATTAACAATGGATATTTTTAACAAAATAAATTCATATTATTTATTGATTATCAATGTTTTATGAAATAATGATAATTGTTGATAACTGCTAAACTTACTCGTAATCTGTGTGTTACAATGCAGTAAAATAAGGCTGCTGCCGCTGTTGTTCTTTTTTAACAAATAAAGAATTCCATACTTTAATTATACAAAATTGTTTTGGTAGATTTGCAGCACACAACTTAATAGAAATAAAATGAAAATAGCAATTGGAAATGACCATGCTGGTCCAGAATATAAAAAAGCCATTGTAGATATGCTTAAAGCAAAAGGATATGAGGTAACTAATTATGGAACAGATTCAAATGATAGTGTAGATTATCCTGATTTTGGGCACGCTGTTGCAAAAGATGTAGCTGAAGGAAAAGTTGATTTTGGAATTGTTATTTGCGGAAGCGGTAATGGAATAGCCATGAGTGCAAACAAACACCTTAAAGTACGTGCTGCTTTATGTTGGATGAAAGAGATAGCAGCTTTAGCCCGTCAACATAATGATGCTAATATTATTAGTATTCCAGCTCGTTATACATCTATTCCACAAGCAGTAGAAATGGTAAATACTTTTTTAAATACTGAATTTGAAGGAGGAAGACACCAAACCAGAGTAGATAAAATTGCGTGTTGCTAATTTTTAAAATCGAGGTGCTTCGTACCAAATAACTATATCTAGCCTATTTATTTTTAAATGAATAGGCTTTTTTATTTGGAATAAAATCCAAAATAAAAGTAGGTATAAAGAAGTACTATTTGGATTGTTACAATAGCCCAAAACTTCAATAGATAAGTTCTTTTTGCTGTTTTATGTCTAAAAAGTAACATAGCAATTCCTGCGCCTATAGTACCTCCAAAAACTACAAAGCTTAAAAGTGTTTTTTCTGGTATTCTTCTTTTTTTGTTTTTGGATAGGTATTTATCGTAGGCGATAAGTAAGAAGGCAAAAATAGAAACGCTTATTATGTAGTAATTAAAAATCATTGGAAGACATATAAATAGGATTCGAAGATAGCTTAATTTAAAAAACCAGTAAAATTTTTATTAAGCAACTTCGTTATTTTAAAAAAATGTTATTTTTTAAAATAGTAGTATTCACTAATTTAAAAAACACGTAAATTTTAAAATAATAATTATATTTGTTTTAAAAATATACCGAAATGAAGAATTATAAATCAGGAAATTTTGAAAATCAGGGGTATTATAAAAGTTTTCAACCCTCTTTTATAAATAAACATTGGTTGTTAGATGATATGGAAATCCAACAATTGCTTTCTAAAGCAGATAGACAATTAGGAAGATTGGATATGTATTCTGAATATATTCCAAATATTGATATGTATATTAGTATGCACGTGCTGAAAGAAGCTACACAAAGTAGTAAAATTGAAGGCACGCAAACTAATATAGAGGAAGCACTTTTAGACAAAGATGATATTGTTCTGGACAAAAGAGACGATTGGGAGGAAGTTCAAAACTATATTGAAGCTATGAATTCAGCAATCAAAGAGTTAGAAACGCTTCCATTTTCCTCCCGATTAATAAAAGAAACACATCGCACCTTATTGCAAGGAGTTAGAGGAGAAAATAAACAACCGGGCGATTTCAGAACTAGTCAAAATTGGATTGGAGGTGCTTCAATAAATGACGCTACATTTATCCCTCCAGTGCATAATTCATTGGCGGAATTAATGAGTGATTTAGAAAAATTTGCTCATAATGAGGAATATTATTTTCCTGATTTACTCAAAATAGCATTAATTCATTATCAATTCGAAACGATTCATCCCTTTTTGGATGGTAACGGTAGAGTAGGAAGGTTGCTGATAACATTATATTTAGTAGATAAAACCATTCTCAAAAAACCAATTTTATATTTATCTGATTTTTTCGAAAGAAACAGACAATTATATTATGATAATTTGATGAATGTGAGAACCAAAGACGACTTAAAACAGTGGTTTAAATTTTTCTTGGTAGGTATTATTGAAACTGCCAAAAGTGGTATTGAAACTTTTGATGCAGTTTTAAAACTAAAGAAAGAAACAGAAGATAAAATTCAAAAAACAGCTAGTAGAAGCAATCATTTGTTGAATATTATGGAGTTTCTATATCAAAAACCAACTATTAATGCCTCCAAAATAGTTGATATTACAGGGGTTTCACAAGCTACCGCCTATAAAATTTTGGAAGAATTAATAATCATGAAAATTTTAAAAGAAATAACAGGAAGCAAAAGAGGCAAAGTTTACGTATTTGACCCTTATATACAATTATTCAAATAACAATAGAATGACTAACATACAATTCATATCAAAAATAGTTGCTACAGCAGCAATTAATATTCAAAAAACCGTTCAATTATTACAAGAAGATTGTACTATTCCCTTTATTTCTAGGTATCGTAAAGACACCACTGGAAATCTAGATGAAGTTCAAATTGAGCAAATCGCTAAGCTTCAAAAAGAGTATGAAGACATTGTAAAGCGCAAAGAGGCAATATTAAAATCAATTATGGAGCAAGGCGCTATGAACGAAACGCTGTTTGCTAAAATTGATAAAAGCTTCGATATACAGGAACTGGAAGACATCTATTTACCTTATAAAAAGAAAAAAAAGACAAAAGCTGATGTTGCCCGTGAACATGGTTTAGAACCATTAGCTAAAATCATTATGGCACAAAATAATGATGATGTTGATTTTTTAGCAACACAGTATTTGAACGACAATGTTGTTAATGAAGATGCCGCTTTACAAGGGGCAAGAGATATTATTGCCGAATGGATAAATGAAAATATTTATGTTCGAAAACAGTTGCGACGCCTGTATCAACGAAGTGCTACTGTTAGTACCAAGGTAGTAAAAAAGCAAAAAGAAGAAGAAAAAGCACAAAAATTTGATCAATATTTCGATTGGTCAGAACCATTAAGTAAAGCACCGTCGCATCGACTATTAGCGATGCTTCGCGCAGTTAACGAAGGTTTTGTAAAACTAAAAGTGGAAGTAGATGTTGATACCGCATATGATATAATAGATGAGTTGATTTTAAAAGGTCAAAACAAAACTACTTCACACGTACAACTTGCTATTGAAGACAGTTTTAAAAGATTGTTGAATCCGGCTATTTCAAATGAAGCTTTGCAGGAAGCTAAAGCCAAAGCAGATGCCAATTCGATTCAGGTTTTTGCCAATAACTTAGGACAATTACTATTAGCGCCGCCATTAGGTGAAAAAAGGATTTTGGCGATTGACCCAGGATTTCGTTCCGGTTGTAAAATTGTCTGTTTGGATGAAAAAGGGGATTTATTGTATAATGAAACTATTTATCCGCATGCTCCACAAAAAGAAGAAGCTATGGCGATGAAAAAAATTCGTTCGATGGTGAATTCGTATAAAATTGATGCAATCTCGATAGGAAACGGAACCGCTTCCCGTGAAACTGAGTTTTTTATAAAGAAAATTGCGTTCGACAAACCGGTGCAGGTTTTTATTGTTTCGGAGGCTGGAGCGTCGGTGTATTCAGCATCTAAAATTGCCCGTGAAGAGTTCCCAAATTATGATGTAACGGTTCGTGGTTCGGTTTCTATTGGGAGACGATTGTCAGATCCATTGGCTGAATTGGTAAAAATTGACCCAAAAGCCATTGGCGTAGGCCAATACCAACATGATGTTGATCAAACTAAACTGAAAGAAGAATTAGACAATACGGTAATCCGTTGTGTGAATTCTGTTGGGATAAATATTAATACAGCTAGTAAACATTTATTGAGTTATGTGAGTGGAATAGGAGAGAAGCTCGCAGAGAACATTGTGAACTACCGTTCAGAAAATGGTCCTTTTGAAAATAGAAAACAACTGAAAAAAGTCCCGCGTTTGGGTGAAAAAGCGTATCAGCAAGGGGTTGCTTTTATTCGAATTTCGAATGCTAAAAATCCATTGGATAATTCGGCTGTACATCCGGAAGCCTATGGAATTGTCGAAAAAATGGCTAAAGATTTGAAACTTTCGGTAAATGATTTGATTGCAAACAAAGAAAAAACAGCCTTAATAAAACCGGAGAATTACATCACTCCCGAAATAGGTCTGTTAAGCTTGAAAGATATTATTAAAGAGCTTGAAAAACCAGGATTAGATCCAAGAAAATCAGCAAAAGTATTTGAATTCGACCCGAATGTCAAAACGATTAAAGACGTAAAATCTGGTATGATATTACCGGGAATCGTCAATAACATCACTAATTTTGGATGTTTTGTTGATATTGGAGTAAAAGAAAGTGGTTTGGTTCACATCTCGCAGCTCAAAGCTGGCTTTGTAAGCGATGTGAACGAAGTTGTGAAGTTACACCAACATGTAACCGTAAAAGTAACAGAGGTCGATGAAGACAGAAAACGAATTCAATTGACAATGATACTATAAGAGCATAAAAAAAGTCCCGACAGCATCGGGACTTTTTTTATTTTTTTTCGTTTTCAGTTTCGTCTTTCTTATCAGCTGAAGGCTCTTCTTTAGCGGCATTTTTGAATTCTTTAATTCCGCTTCCTAATCCTTTCATTAATTCTGGAATTTTCTTACCTCCAAAAAGTAATAAAACAACTGCTAATATAACAAGGATTTCTGTAACACCAAATCTTCCCATGATTGAATAATTTATGCCGAAGCAAATTTGTAATAAATCTTGGGACAAAGGTAAATAGAATAACTTAATAAGAATTCAATTTAACTATTATTTAATTCAGTTAGGGTTAAAAATGTATTAAAATTAAATCATTGCCATGAATTAAGCCGAACTAAGTGGTCAAAGCACTTTCGTTGACATTAATTATTATATTTGTAACATAAAGAAAAAGTATGGCAGGTAAAAGATTGAAAAGGAAAAAACTTCACCGTAAATTATTCACTAAAAACCGCTTGGTTATTTTGAATGAGGATACTTTTGAAGAAATATTTTCTTTAAAATTAAATTTAATGAATGTTTTTGTTGTGGCGACTATTGGTGCCATTTTTTTGATTTCAGTCACTACTTTTATAATCGCATTTACCCCTTTAAGAGAATTCATTCCGGGGTATTCTTCTTCTAAATTAAAAAGGGATGCGACTGAATTAGCTTTAAAATCAGATTCATTAACCATAGCACTTAAGAAAAATGAGGCCTATATTCAATCCATTCAAAAAGTACTTAACGGAGAATTAGAATATGCAAAATTTAATAAAGATTCCATTCTTGCATCCAGTACGGAAGTAGTGCCACAAGTAAAATTATCGGCATCAGAAGAAGAATTAGAATTAAGAAAAGAAGTAGCAAAAGAAGAGAAAAATGCCCAACCAGCCGCTACGAAGGCTGGGAGTAAAAACACGAAAAAATAAAACCTTTGTGCCTTTCGGTAGCTATCGAAAGCGACTTCGTGGCAAAACCCAAAAAACTATGTCAGTAAAATCAGCCGCAGCAAAATTATTTGCCAAGAAAATATATAAGAAAACGCAAGCCTGGGCCAGCAATCCTGTTGATAGCCAAAAAAATGTTTTAAATTCATTAATTAAAGAAGCGAAGAAGACTGAGTTTGGAATCGATCATCATTTTGACCAAATAAAAACATTTGAAGATTTTGCAAAACACGTTCCTATTCGAGATTACGAGGATTTAAAACCTTATGTTGAAAAAGTGGTAAAAGGAGAAGAAAATATTCTTTGGAAAGGAAAACCGCTTTATTTTGCTAAAACATCAGGGACGACTTCCGGAGCAAAATACATTCCGCTTACTAAGGAATCCATGCCATATCATATTGAAGCGGCGCGAAATGCAATCTTACATTACATCCATGAAACGGGTAAGGCTGATTTTGTGGACGGAAAAATGATTTTTCTACAAGGAAGTCCAATTCTGGAGGAAAAACACGGAATTAAATTTGGTCGACTGTCAGGAATTGTAGCGCATTTTGTTCCAAAATATTTGCAAAAAAACCGAATGCCATCTTGGGAAACTAATTGTATTGAAGATTGGGAAAGGAAAATAGATGCCATTGTCGAAGAAACCTTCGATGAAAACATGACTGTAATTTCAGGAATTCCATCTTGGGTGCAAATGTACTTTGAGCGTTTGCAACAAAAAGGAGGGAAGACCGTGGGCGAAATATTCAAAAACTTTAATCTGTTTATTTATGGCGGTGTTAATTACGAACCTTACCGAGCCAAATTCGAAAATTTAATAGGTAGGAAAGTAGATAGCATTGAACTGTTTCCGGCTTCGGAAGGGTTTTTTGCTTATCAAGACTCGCAAAAGGAAAAAGGAATGTTACTGTTGTTGAATGCAGGAATATTTTATGAATTTGTTAAAAGCGACGAATTTTTCTCTGATAAACCCAGAAGGTATACTATTGGGGAAGTGGAATTAGGAGTTAATTATGTATTGATAATTTCCACTAATGCCGGACTTTGGGGCTATAACATTGGAGATACAGTGCAGTTTACTTCATTAAAACCGTATCGAATTATCGTTTCGGGAAGAATTAAACATTATATATCTGCTTTTGGGGAACACGTAATTGGCAAAGAAGTAGAATGTGCTTTAAAGGAAGCTATGGAGGGAACAAAAGCACGTGTAAATGAGTTTACCGTTGCTCCGCAAATAAGCCCACTAAACGGTTTGCCTTATCATGAATGGTTTATTGAATTTGAAAATGAACCCGAGGATCCGGCCGTTTTCAAGGAAGCGTTAGACAATGCGATGAGAAAACAAAATATGTATTATGATGACTTGATTGTAGGTAATATTCTGCAAAAAGTAGTGATAACCAAAGTGGTCAAAAACGGTTTCCAAGATTATATGAAATCGATAGGAAAACTAGGTGGGCAAAATAAAATCCCGAGGCTTTCAAACGACAGGAAGATTGTCGAAGTGTTGAACATTAAATAAAAGAATTATATTCGTAGGTTAGAAAAAATAAAATAATGAAAGAAACTAAAAATATATCAAGGTCCCGAGCACAAGAATCATCGGCAGCCATTGAAAAAATGTACATTACAATGCGCCATTTGTTCAACAGAGGGTTCTACAAACCAATGGGGATTTCTGGAGATACATTGCGTGAAGCATTGTTAGCTTTACGTCCGGAAATATACGGAAACATTGCAGAAGAAAAAGTAGAATTAAACGGACTGTTATATGTTATTGAACGTCTTCCTGTAGGAATTGAAGAATGTAGATTTATTAACCTTACTTCTGATGAAGGGTATTCTAAATCTCATTTTCAAGCAATTGTTCCTCCAAAAAGAAAAAGGAACTGTTACCGTATTGATGAAGAACAAATGAACGTGGAAATCACAAGAGGCCGCTCAGATATTTATGATATTTTGACCCATTTGACCTTTATTTTCATTGAATCGCATAAAATAAGAAACCGAGTTTTACTAGATGATGCTGGAGAAGTTTCCCGCGACTGGATGAAACTGGAAGCTGCCGTGGCTCAAAATAAAAAACTAACGCTTGTAGAAAAAGAGAAAGCAATTTCTCATGCCGCTAATATCCTTGGAAGAACTTTTGAAGAAGTATTGGACATATATGATGCTTTTGGATCTACAGCAGCGCCTGATCGATTTTTACATGTTATATTTTGGTTAGGGAAATTAGCAATAGAAGAGATTACTGATAATAATAAAAGAGTCATTACTTTTAGCCCTATTTTAAGAGAACGTTTAGGACATCACATACATGGTGAAATTTGGGCAACTAATATCAAGGAAGTATTAAAAGAAAACGGACTTTTAGACCGACCTATTCATGTCATCAGTGCCAATATGCACTCGGTTATGAATTCTATTTTTGCTACCACAGCCTTAAAAACGAATTTCAAAGACAAATCTGACTTCTTTATTTATGAAGAATTGAGTAAGTCAGGAGCAAATGAAGTTCGAAATATAGTGGAAGGAATCGCCTTGAAACAAGGAATGATTTCGCTACCAGATACTTCAGGAACGAACATTGATGTTCAAATTTTTGATACTGCCAAAATTAATTGGGCTAATTCATCCTTTCCAAAAGCCAAACTTGGCGATACACAACCGGTATTAATCGTAATGGATTATGCATTTGGAGAGCAAGCCTACGAAACCATTGATGAGTTATTAAAACCATTCAAAAAAGACACTTTGCTGAATGTAGAATCGGTTTCTATAATGGGAAAAGCTGGAATTCTTGAAGGTGGAAAAGGAGATATTATGATTCCGAATGCACATATCAATGAGGGAACAGCTGATAATTATTTTTTCCATAATGAATTAACTGCTGATATGTTTGTAGGCAACGGTATAGAAGTTTTTGCTGGACCTATGGTTACAGTGCTTGGAACATCATTGCAAAACAAGGATTTATTGAAATTCTTCCATGAATCAACTTGGGGTGTAATTGGTTTAGAGATGGAAGGTTCTTACTATCAAAAAGCTATTCAGTCAGCCTCTAAAATCAGAAAAAGTGTTCCCCATGATGTCAAGGTGAGATATGCTTATTATGCTTCAGATAATCCTTTAGAAACCGGAAGCACACTAGCTTCAGGCGGACTAGGAACAACGGGCGTAAAACCTACTTATTTGATTACGATTAAAATTTTGGAACAAATATTCAACACAAAATAATTTTTTAGGATGAGTACAAACGTACCCCAAAATAACGATAATCAAGAGATTGATTTATTTCAAATCTCAAAAAAAATTGGAAATCTTTTTCAGGAATTGAATGTATTTATATTTAGATGCATTCATTTTTTTATAAAAAATGGGATAATCATTTTAATTCTATTAATCGTTGGCTTTGGGCTGGGATATTATTTAGATAAAAATCAAAAAGATTACAATCATCAAGTTATTGTAGCACCAAATTTTAAATCAACGGATTATCTGTATTCTAAAATTGATTTACTGGCTTCTAAAATTTCCGAAAAAGACGTTCTTTTTTTGAAATCCATCGGTATTAATGACCCTTCGCAACTAACCAAAATTTCAATTGAACCTATCGTTGATGTTTATAAATTAATAAGTAATAACGAGCAAAACTTTGAACTTTTGGAATTAATGGCGCAAAACGGGGATTTAAAAACAATCGTTAAAGAAAGTACCACCAGTAAGAACTATAATTATCATACCATTATTCTTTCAACAAATGGAGTGACGCGTCAAAGTGATTTTGTCGATCCAATATTGAATTATTTAAATAGCAGTAGTTATTTTGAGGAAATACAAAAGATTTCAGTTGGTAACATTCAGCAAAAGATCAAAGAAAAAGAAGCTACTGTTTTACAAATTGACGGAATAGTAAACGCATTTTCAAATCGAAATGGGAACGCTAAAAATAGTGATAAACTGATTTATTACAATGAAAACACCCAATTAAATAACATTATTAAGACAAAAGATTCGTTGGTAAATGTTTTGGGAACATTAAAAATTGATTTATTCAATTCGAGGAAAGTCATCAATGACAATGCTGTAATTTTGAATATTAAAAACAATAAATCTATTAATGGTAAAATGAAATTAGTTCTACCGATACTGTTTATTTCCCTATTTATTATTTTTGGATTCATCTTCTCGTTTTACAAAAGTCAATCGTTGAAAGCAAAGTAAATATCCATATATCGAATAAGACAGTAAAGTAATTGTTTTCGAATTTAACTGAAATTAATGGGTTATCAGATATAAATATGTTGAAAATAATTAGTCGCTATCTTCAAAAAATAAGACAAAATCCCTTTATTCTACAAAGTTTAATTACGCTGGTGTTGCGGGTTATTGGCGTATTTATTTTGTTTGGATTTACTTTATTTCTCACAAAAAACTTTGATCCAAAGACGGTAGGTCAATACGATTTTGTTCGTTCATTTTTATTAGTGATAGGTAGTATCAGCCTGCTGGGATGCGATCAGTCTATTTTGTATTTTAGAGGAAGATTGAAAATTTCGAATACTTCAAGTGATCTACGAAGTATTTACATGAAAATGGTAGGCATCGTATTTTCAATGTCTGTATTTTTATTTGTAATAGTTTTAAGTCTAGATAAAGAGTTTATAAATACTTTTTTTGCAGATGAAGGAGTCTATCCGATTCTTTTGAAAGCAACTGTAATTTTATTTTTTTACGCTTTAACAACACTAAACATTGAGGTTTTCAGAGCTTTGGATCATTTGTATGTAGCGGAATTATTTAGAAATACCATAAAATACATTCCGGTTATAATTGGTGCCGTTATACTCTATTATTTTTATGATGAAACTTATTTGGTTGATGTTTTTCTCTTTGGATTTGTAATTCTTTCAGTGATAACAACAAGCTTAACGTTTTATTATTTCACTCGAAATCGTAGCAAAAGTGAAGATGACGCTATTTCATATAAAGAAATAATTACCAAATCGTACCCTATTGCTATTAGCGGGATGGCTTTATTTTTATTGATGAGTTTTGATATTATGTTTTTAAAGAAATATAGAGACGATGCTAGTGTTGCGTTTTATGCTTTGGCAGTTAAATTTATGACTATTGTATCGATGGTAATTATTACTGTAAACATTACCATTTCGACAAAAATAGCCGAATATTTTTCGACTAGAAATACTATTGAACTTAATAAAATACTAAGAAATAGTTCGAGGTTGATTTTTATACTGACTTTACCGGCGACCATTATTATTTGTCTGTTTTCTGAATCCGTTTTGGGCTTTTTTGGAAAAGACTACATTGCAGCTAAGGATGCGTTGCTTATTTTGATGATCGGTCAAGGTATCTGTTCGGCTTTTGGAGCGGTTCCGGTTTATTTAAATATGACTGGAAGACAGCATATTTTCCAAATCATACTAGTTTTGGCTGTTGTGGTTAATTTTGTTCTAAATAGGTTTTTAATACCAGATTATGGGATGACAGGAGCGGCAATTGCTTTTGTTGTAAGTTCGTTTTTTTGGAATATTAGTGCAGCAGTAGTAATTTATAGAAAAGACAAGGTGAAGGTTTTTTTGAATTAATGATTAATCGATCACCCAATATTTACACTAGAAGAAATTACTAATGAGAATAGTACATATTATAAATAGTTTGGAGTCAGGAGGAGCTGAAAAACTGGTGTTGGATACATTGCCTCTTTACAATAAAAGGGGAGTTAAGGTGGACTTGCTGGTATTAAATGGTGTAGATTATCCATTTATCAAGTCTTTAAAGGCATCGGCATGTTGTTCTATCTTTTCTTTAGGGTTTCGTTCTCGCTATAATCCAATACATATATTTAAAATCATTCCTTTTTTAAAAAACTATGATGTCGCACACGTTCATTTATTCCCAGCGCAGTACTGGGTGGTATTAGCAAAATTAGTATCGGGTTCTAAAATAAAATTAGTTTATACGGAGCATAGTACTTCTAGTGGAAGAGTAAGGAGTCGTATTTTTAAAGGCATAGACCCTTTCTTTTATAGACAATACCAAAAAATAGTTTGTATCACTGAAACAGTAGGTGATGTTGTTAAAAAACAGACTGGATTATCGGATTCAAATATTGAGGTCATAAATAATGGAGTGCCAATCGACACGTTTAAAAATAGTATTCCTAGAGATAGATTTGATTTTTTTCCGAATACAAATTCGGATGTTAAAATAATCATTCAGGTTTCCAGTTTTAAAGAGCCCAAGGATCAGGCTACCTTGATACGGGCGTTGTCTTATTTATCAAGTAATGTAAAACTGTTATTGGTGGGGGAAGGGATTTTGCAACAGCAATGTAAGGAACTGGCAAAAGAATTAAAAGTTGATGACCGGGTACTGTTTCTTGGAATTAGGATGGATGTACCCGAATTAGTAAAAATGGCCGATATAGTGGTGCTTTCGTCAAACTATGAAGGATTTTCATTGGCTTCTATTGAAGGGATGGCATCAGGAAAACCGCTTATTGCTTCTAATGTAGACTGTTTAACAACAATTGTTAAAGATGCTGGTATCTTGTTTAAACCAGGTGACGCTAAAGAACTTTCGAGTTATATTGATAAACTCTTTACAAATAACATATATTACCAAGATGTTGCAAATAGATGCCAGCAAAGGGCAGAGCAATACGATATTAAATTTATGGTGGATCAACACATTGAATTGTATACCGGATTATATAAACTATGAGGATGTTAGTAAAAAAAAATAAAGCGGCTTTTATGCTTTTGCTTATTTGCAACTTAGTTGTTGCGGTGCTGGCATTTTACGTATTGCCCAAACGGTTTTTTTACGACGCTACTCTTATTGCGTTCGATAAAGGGAATGAGATTGGGTTTTTAGGAAGTTACCCGCTTACCATTTTATTTTACAAAATAACAGGTTTGCGTTATTTGTCTTTTCCTTTGATTGCATTGATTCAATATCCCATTCTTGCTTATGTTTTATATAAAATAGGCGTGCCTGATAATTTTGAAAAGATTAATGTTAAGAACCTTCTGGTTTATTTAGGGTTTTTTATGATGGCTATTTTTATGTCGATGCCGTCCAAAGAGTTTATTACTTATTTGTATTTAGCACTCATTGTATTTATTTATAAGAGCGAAAGCATACCTTTCAAGAAATCAGTTTCTTTATCTTTATTTCTATTGGGGGTTTTGGGAGCTTTTTATCGCCCGTACTTTTTACTAATACCTATTATTGCATTTGGGATGTATTTAGTGAGTTTTATCAATTTTAAGAATAAAACGCTAACTACTATTTTTTATGGACTTTGTATCGCTGTTTTTTTGTCATTAAGTTATGGTGTCCTGAAAGGACAGTATCTTTCTGAAAGTAGTAGGGAAGTAGTTAATAGTGGTAGATTGCGGTCACAAGATGCTAACTCCATGATTGTTTCTCCCCTTAAACCAGACACTTGGTACGGCGAAACTGTGGGTATTGTCTATGGTTTTTTCACGGTCAACTTTCCTGTAAATGGCTTAAAACACCTTTTGTCTCCTCAGATCATTGCGTTCGTTATTTGGCAAATTTTATTGTTTTATATTCTTCTAGTACGCTTTTCACGTTGTTTAAAGAATAGAAAAGAGCAGGAATACGAACTGTGGATATTGCTTATTTTATTTTCATATTTTATTGTTCAAGGGGTTTTTGAGCCCGATTTAGGAAGCGCCATTCGTCATAAAATAGGAGTGTTTCCTTTAATTTATTATGCCTTATACTATGAACATTTCAGAAAATAACTTCAATAAAATTTTCAATATTTTTCTATTTCTAATTGCAAGTACCATGATTTTTAGAAAACCATGTACTTGGATTATTATTGGATTTGTCTTGTTTAATTTAGGCTTTATAAAAAAATTAAAACTCACTCGATTAGCAATATTATTGGGGTTGGTTATCGCTTCACCATTATTATTAGAGATTTTACTTTTTTGGAATAATGATTCTTTTGGAGAAGGATTGAAATCGATGGAAAAAAGTATTTCGTTACTACTCTTTCCATTGTTTATTCTAGGCAATTATAAGCGGGTGCAATTTATTAAATTACTGCAATTTTATAGCTACACAACGACTGCGATTGTATTGTTTTTCTTCATTCGGTTTATTGTCGTTTTTCCGGACTTGATAGATAAATATTTAGGCGGTACTGATTTATGGGAAATGGGATACAGTTTCTCTAATTCTATTGGAATTCATGCACCGGCGCTCAATATGCACCTTGCTTTTGTAGCGATTATTAGTATGTATTTTGTTGTTTATGCTTTTCGAAAAAAAGAAAACTTAGCTTATAAATTACTTAGAGTATTGGTTTTTGCACTTTCTTTTTTCTTTGTGCTTTTTGTAAATACCCGAATGGCTCTTTTTAATGTAATTGCTGGTATAATCATCATTTTTTTCTACGAAGTCATTCGAAATTATAATTTTAAGAAAGTGGCTGTAATCATAACTTTGGGTGCTATTTTGTTAGGAGGAATCCTTTTCCTGTTCGTTAAAAACAATCCCTATATGAAAGAGAAATATAACACGGTAACATTTGCATACATGGATAAAGTGGGCAAGCTAGATGAGATTGAAAACCCGGAAGCAAAAGTATTTAATTCATTTGTTACACGCGTGTCCATTTGGAAATCTGCCTGGGAACTGTCCTTGGATCATCTTCCTTTTGGAGTTGGTGCTTCAGATGGGAAACCGGAATTATTTAAATATTACAAACAAAGCAACCAGCATTTTCTAGCGAAATATGAATTTCCAACACACAATCAGTTTCTGGATTTTCTATTAAAATTTGGGGTTCTGGGCCCAGTTGTAGTCTTTTTGTACATTTTTACCATCGGATATTTAGGATATGATTTAAAAAATGCAATTGTTATATTTTTCTTTTTTCTCTTTCTAACTTCGAATCTAACGGATGATTTTCTATTGCGCTTTGATGGAATCGCTTTCAGCGGGTTTTGGTTTTCTGTCTTCGGCAGTTCTTGGCTACAAGAGAAAGCTACTGTTTGTAAAGAGCGATTAATTGCTTAAAATTTTTCGCACTGTCAAATAAATCTTGGCACCTTTCTAAGCCTTTTTTCCCAAAACGGTGTCGCACTTCTTCGTCTTTTAGAATTTCAATATAGTTATCTAATTCAGCGATCTCATCAAAAAGGAAACCGGTTTCGTTATGTACTACTACATCTTTATTTCCGATAATATTTGTTGCCAAAACAGGTTTCTGCATTGCCATTGCCTCGAGAACTGCTATGGGCAAGCCTTCCCATAGTGAAGTCTGAATATAAATATCAATAGTATTAAGCGCTGTAAGTGCATCTTCTCTATCAAGGAACCAACCAGTTATTTTTATGTTTGGGACGGTTAGTAATGGTTGTAATTCTCCATCTCCAATCCAGAGAAAATTAAGATTAGAATATCTTAATGCGATTTCATTAAATAATGCCGGATTCCTAGCGGAAGTTATTCTCCCAACAATGCCTATCGTTAGGACGGTATTGTCATTTTTAGAACTGTATTTTAGAACCTTTTTAATATCAATTCCGTTTCTTACCAGATGCGATTTCCCTATGGTTTTGGCGATTCCATATTCTGTATCTCCACAAGCGATGGTCGCTCCACCAAATATTCGTTGGAAACTACTTTCAATTATGCGATACAATTTTTTAGTAAAACTGGAAGTATCTGTTCGAAGAAATGCATAACCATGCGGAGTATAAAACAGCTTTGTTTTTTTAAATAATAGAAAACAGCCAATGCGTCCTAAAACACCTGCTTTTGAAGAATGAAGGTGAATGACATCTGGTTGAATTCTTCGAAGTTCCTTAATTAATTGTAATAGTGATTTTAGATCTTGAAGTGGCAAAAATTCGCGAACCATGTTCAGCTCTATAAGCGATACTCCTTTTGAAAACTCCTCATTTATTTTTTTTGAGTCAACTTCTTTTCGGTTAGCGCTATAAATAATTGTGGTATCGATGTCTTCCTTTATTTCAGAATCACCGAAGAAAAAGGATAACTCTTTGAAATAGGTGTTAACTCCCCCCGCTAGTGCTTCAACTATATGGACAACTTTCAAATTAGATGATTTTGTTTCTGTAAAAATATATAAAATAGACTAGGAATAGTGTTATTAAGGAACGTAATATAGAAGATAATTTTAAGTTTATAAGTAATTTATCATGGTTTATCTTATTGGAACGAGATACCACAACTACTATTTTATTAAATGTTTTTTAATACCTTGCAACTGTAAAATTTATTTATGAAAAGGATACTTATCACTGGTGCAGCTGGATTTTTAGGATCACATTTATGTGACCGTTTTATTAAGGAAGGTTATTTTGTTATTGGCATGGATAATCTCATTACTGGAGATTTAAAAAATATAGAACACCTGTTCAAATTGGAAAATTTTGAATTTTATCATCACGATATCACAAAATTCGTTCATGTTCCAGGTCAGTTGGATTATATCTTGCATTTTGCCTCACCAGCAAGTCCTATAGATTATTTAAAAATTCCAATTCAAACACTAAAAGTGGGTTCTCTTGGAACGCATAATCTTTTAGGTTTGGCACGAGTTAAAAAAGCTCGAATTCTGATTGCTTCCACATCGGAGGTGTATGGAGATCCATTAGTTCATCCACAAACGGAGGAATACTATGGTAATGTAAACACCATAGGGCCTAGAGGTGTGTATGATGAAGCTAAACGTTTTCAGGAATCAATAACAATGGCCTACCATACTTTTCACGGTGTAGAGACCAGAATAGTACGTATATTTAATACTTATGGACCAAGAATGCGACTTAATGATGGAAGAGTTATTCCTGCATTTATTGGCCAGGCTCTGCGTGGTGAAGATCTAACTATTTTTGGCGACGGAATGCAAACTCGTTCTTTCTGTTATGTAGATGATCAGGTGGAAGGTATTTTCAGATTATTGCATTCAGACTATGTGTATCCGGTGAATATTGGAAATCCAGACGAAATTACAATCAAAGATTTTGCAGATGAAATTATAAAACTGACTGGAACGAATCAAAAAGTGGTTTATTTCCCGTTGCCAGTAAATGACCCGTTGCAGCGCCAACCTGACATTACAAAAGCAAGAGAAATATTAGGTTGGGAGGCCAAAGTAAATCGAGCTGAGGGAATGAAGATTACCTACGACTATTTCAGATCAATGTCTAAAGAGGAACTTTCTAAAGAAGAACACAAAGACTTTTCAAACTATATTAAATAAGTAGTCGAATCGAATAAAGTCAAAACCAGGAAATACTATCGAATAGAAAATAGGAGAGGGAAGACAACAACTAATCATGACTGCAAATAATATAGGAAGATATTCAAAATACATCAGACCCATTAGTATCCTAATGGACTTGATGATAATTTCTATATTAGGATTTTATTTGTTTGAATATCAAATCTATAATATTAGTTATTTTATAATCTATCTTATAGTCGGTTGGATTGCTGTTGCTGTGTTTATTCATTTTTACGATGTCTATCGTTTTACAGCACCTATTGAAATTTTTTCAAAAATTGTCAAGCAAGGCGTTCTGTTTCTTTTAATTGTTATTGCCTTTTTTCCGTTTTCAAAACAATATGCTTTTAGTGAAAAAACAGTCATATTGTTTATAATTTCCAGTATGGCTTTGGTTTCCATTTCAAAATTCACCTTGTTTTATTTTCTAAAAAAATACAGAATAGCGACGGGTAGTAATTTTCGAAATGTTGTTATTATTGGATACACTCCAGAAGCAATTCGATTAAAAAAACTTTTTGAAGCTAGAAATGATTTTGGATATCATTTTTTTGGTTTTTTTTCGAATAAGAAAGAGAACATAGAAATTAAAGGAAAATTAGAGAAGCTTAAATCATTTGTCATAGAAAATGAAATCGATGAAATCTACTGTTCTTTGAAGGAGGTTTCTAACGCACAGTTAAAACAAATCATCGCTTTCTCAGACGAGAATAAAAAAACAATAAAATTTATTCCAGACTCAAAAGAGATTTTTTCAAAGAACTTACAAATTGATTATTATGATTCCTTTCCGGTTCTTTCGTTAAAGAAAACAGTATTAAATGATCCTACGATTAAAATATTTAAACGAGTATTTGATATTATTTTTTCGAGTATTGTTATCGTGGGTCTATTGTCTTGGCTGATGCCACTTTTGGCTATTTTGATAAAACTAGAATCAAAAGGGCCAGTATTTTTTAGACAAGGAAGACCAGGAATCGACGAAAAAGAGTTTCATTGTTACAAGTTTCGATCCATGAAAATAAATGGAACAACAGAAACGGAAGCGTCTAAGAACGACCCTCGAGTTACCAGAATAGGAAAGTTAATGAGGAAAACCAGTGTAGACGAAATGCCTCAGTTTTTTAACGTACTCCTTGGCGATATGTCTGTGGTTGGACCGCGTCCTCATTTGTGGTCACAAAATCTGTCTTATACGGGTAAAATTAAAAAATATCCAATTCGCCATTGTGTGAAACCCGGTATTACCGGTTTAGCGCAGGTTAGCGGATTTAGAGGGGAAATTGAAAAAGACAGAGACATGATCAACAGAATAAAATTTGATGTTTTTTATATCGAAAACTGGTCGTTGATTCTGGATTTGAAAATAATATACCAAACGATGGTAAACATATATAAAGGGGAAGAAAAAGCATATTAATATGGAAACACCCTTAGTATCTATAATAATTCCGTGCTTTAATTCTGAGAAATTTATCGCAGAAACGGTTCGGTCGGTTCAAAACCAAACCTACAACAACTGGGAAATTATCGTGGTTGACGATTGTTCATCAGATAATACTGTAGCTCTAATTTTAGGGATGGTTCAAAGAGATAGCCGAATTCGATTTTTCCAACTCGAAAATAATTCAGGTACTGGTGTTGCCAGAAATAAAGGACTCTCTAATGCTAATGGAAGATATATATCCTTTTTAGACGCAGATGATTTATGGAAACCGGAGAAACTTAGAAAACAAATTGATTTCCTAAAAACAAATAAGATAGCGTTTACGTTTTCTTTTTATGATTGTATCGACGAAGAGGGAAAACCATTGAACAAACGAGTGGAAGCACCACTAAACCTTTCGTACCGACAATTATTTTTTTGTAATTATATTGGGAATCTGACCGGAATATACGATGTCAACTATTTTGGAAAAATCCCTATTTCGTCCATTCGAAAACGCCAAGATTGGATGTTATGGTTAACAGTTCTTAAAAAGATAAAAACGGCTCAACCCGTTCCTGAAAGCCTTGCGTATTACCGCGTTAGAAATGACTCTCTTTCGACTTCAAAGTTAGATTTGATTAAATATAATTTTGCTGTTTATAGAAAGTTTCATGGTTTTAGTTTTCCTATTGCGGTGGCTTGTATGAAGCTGTTTTTATTTACACAATTGTTAATAAAGCCTAGTTACATCAAGAAAATTAAACCATCGATTTAAACTGCTTCAATTTCCCCCGTTTGTTTCTTTTTAAAGTATCTTTTTGGATAAAGCTGAATTTTAAATTTGGTTCTAGATACAAGGTGATGGCCTCTTCTATTTTTTTAATTTGGACCTGACTTAAAACAATATCACTTACATACTTAATTATAAAAGTATCGATTGTGGTTTGCTTAATCGTAAACTCTTTTACATTTCCGTCGTCCTCGATAATGCTTTTTGTGATGTAATAAAAGGTTAAGCCGGGCGCTTTTTTACCGCTTGGTAAAATTGCAACATCATTGGTTCGGCCAATTAGTTGCTTCAAAATAGGTTTGTGTACCGTACTTTTTTCATCTAAAACCCCAATATCACCAATATCATAACGAATAAACGGATGGGCTTTATTGAACAAAGAAGTAATTACAATTCGGCCTTTTTTCCCGTAAGGGAGAACAGTTCCTTTTTCATCTAGAATTTCCACAAACAAAGTTTCGGCATTGACCTGCCATTCTCCATCTGGATTTTGAAAAGCAATTATGTCTAATTCTGACGCACCATATTCGTTTATAATTGGAATGCCTAGTTGTTTTTCCAGAAGTTTTTTGTCTTCCTCAAAAAGCATTTCAGATGTAACCATACAGGCTTTTAATGACGGGCAAACGTCTATTAAAACAATGTTTTTTTGCTGTAAAAATTTAGCAAACAAAACGATTGAACTAGTATAACCGTTGATATAGTCGAATTTTTTGGTCTTGAAATGGCGTAGGAACTTTTCAAGGACAGGGTCAGATAAATCAAATATTGGTAAACGAAACCGTTTGCCTAAAAAATCCTTAATGCGTTCTTTTTGATATCCCATAAAATCCATCGGAATTCCATAAAAACGGGCTTGATAGGAAGTATTTAAATCAACGCCGTACCAACCAAAACGAAAAGCAGTAGAAGCCCAAAATAATGCATGGCTGAATTTATCTCTGGCAAATACAAAAGGATCCCCACTGGAGCCTGATGTTTTATTAACGTAGACGTTTTTAATAGAAAAACCGTTTGAAAGTCGCTCAGTTAATGGTTTCTGTAGATTTTGTTTGTTTAAAATAGGGAGTTCATTCCAATCGTTAAACGATTTTGTACCAACTAGCTCCTGATAGAAAGGATTGTTATTTAAATGGAAGGCAACAATCTCTCTTTTTTTACTTTCAATAAAATGCTCTTTTTCGCTTGTAGTAAAAGCGGCAATTTTTTGCAATTCAGCTTTAGCCTCCTGAATTGGATAGCCATTAAATTGAAGTGATAAGTCAAAAAGAGGAAGCATTTTCAGTTTTTGTTTATCCAAAAATAATGTATAAGAACAACTAATTGGGAAGAACCAACAACTTTTTAGAAATTAATTATTTTTTACGTTCAAAAGCAATTATTTTTGCAACATCCTCCAAAAGGTGGATAAGCAACTAAACTACACAACACATGACTATTTTACTTTTAGGTTCAGGCGGAAGAGAACATGCATTTGCATGGAAAATGATTCAAAGTCCACTTTGCGATAAACTTTTTGTTGCGCCGGGGAATGCTGGAACCGCTGCAATAGCAACGAATGTTAATGTTAGTATAACTGATTTTGATGCTATAAAAACGTTTGTACTTGCTGAAAAGGTAGAAATGGTTGTTGTAGGACCTGAAGATCCTTTGGTAAAAGGAATCTATGACTTTTTTCTAAACGATGAAAAACTAAGTCATATCCCGGTTATTGGTCCATCTAAAATAGGAGCACAACTGGAAGGAAGTAAAGAGTTTGCTAAAGAATTTTTAGTTAAACACAATATACCCACTGCTGCTTACGACAGTTTTACTGCTGAGACAGTGGAAAAAGGATGTGATTTTCTAGGGACATTAAAACCTCCTTATGTACTGAAAGCTGACGGACTGGCTGCAGGAAAAGGAGTTTTGATTATTCATGATTTGGCGGAAGCCAAAGAAGAATTAAGAAATATGCTAGTTCATCAAAAATTTGGTGCAGCCAGTTCAAAAGTAGTGATTGAAGAATTCCTTGACGGTATAGAATTGAGTTGTTTTGTTCTTACTGACGGGAAAAGTTATAAAATACTTCCAACAGCCAAGGATTACAAACGTATTGGTGAAGGAGACACCGGATTGAATACGGGCGGAATGGGAGCTGTTTCTCCAGTTCCTTATGTTGATGCTGTATTAATGGAAAAAATAGAAACACGTATCGTTAAACCCACAATTGAAGGATTTCAAAAAGATGGAATTCCATACAAAGGTTTTGTGTTCATCGGATTGATTAATGTGAATAACGAACCTATTGTTATTGAATATAATGTAAGAATGGGAGATCCGGAAACTGAAGTGGTTGTTCCAAGATTAAAAACAGATTTAGTAGAATTGTTTTTGGCTGTAGCCAATGAAAAACTAGATGAAATTACGCTAGAAATCGACGAGAGAAGTGCGACTACGGTTATGCTTGTATCTGGAGGTTATCCGGAAGATTATGAAAAAGGAAAAATTATCTCTGGACTGGAAAAAATTACGGACTCCATTGTTTTTCACGCCGGTACAAAATTGGATAACGACACTGTTGTTACTAATGGAGGAAGGGTGCTAGCAATAACATCTTATGGGAATGACTTTCAAGAGGCCATAAAAAAATCTTATCAAAATATAGACAAGCTACATTTTGATAAGATGAATTTTAGAAAAGATATCGGTAACGATCTTTTATAAATAATAAGTATGCTGCTTAACCCTAAATTTTATTTGGGGTTAGGTCGTTTTATTTAAAAAAAGAGTGCGCAGTAGTATCTTGTTTTTCAGTTCCAGCCTCATCGAAAATTCTTAGTTGCTTAATCCAGTATACCATTGCAGCTGCACAAATAATCATGAAAATCCAATTGATTGTATTGGCAACAAACCATGAGCTAAGTTCAAGTGAACGTAAAAAATCTAATGGAGCAAATAATATATTTACAAATAGGTATTGAATTCCTTCAAAAAATGATTTCATATCGTTAAAATTATGTTGTTGTTTTTTTAATTTCCCAGAAGTAAAAAACGCTTTTGTTAAGAATCTTTTTCAACTTGGGGGTTTCCTTTTTAAACAAGTATTATATTTACAGTTTTAAAGTCACAAAAGTATAAAATATCCTTATGATTACAAGTCTTTTTAAAAAATCTACACCATTAAATTTTTCTCTGGTTGTAATTTTAATACTGAGTTTTTTTTTGATCTATCAAATTCAGGATTTGGTCTGGACTGATTCCACTATATTGATTCTTGAAAAAGCGGGGATTTTACTTGTTTTATTGGGCTCTATTTTCCTGACAAATTTCATTTCGACAAAGAACGGATTGAGTAAAGACAGTAGCTACACGATCTTTTTCTATTTTCTATTTTTAATTTTCTTCCCTTCGGTTTTAGACAACATTAATTTAGTCTTTGCCAATTTCTTTATCCTTTTAGCCCTACGAAGATTACTTTCCCTTCAATCGCTAAAAGCCTCCAAAGAAAAAATATTTGATGCCTCCTTATGGATTTTTGTAGCTGCTTTATTTCATTTTTGGTGTATTCTCTATTTAGTTTTGGTGTTTATTTCGATAATTTTCCATGTTTCAAGAGACTATAGAAATTGGATATTGCCCATTATTGCCTTTTTTGCAGTAGGAACTCTTTTTGCACTTAGTTCGATACTTTTTGACATCAGCGCATTAGAATATATCAATAGCAGTGTTAAAACCAGTTTTAAAATTAATTATTTTACTAATAATTATCAAAACGGTGCTTTGTCAATCTATGCGACAGTGGCTTTGTTTTTTGTTATTTCGATGTTTGCCACGCTATCCAGTAGACTATCAATAACGCATGCTTCTTTCAAAAAAATCATCGCTTCCTTTTTTATTGGAGTAGTGATTTTCTTGGTTTCTTCAAATAAAAGCAATGATTTACTTATATTTACAATTGCTCCTTTGGCTATAATGGCAACAAACCATATCGAAATGCCTCAGTTAAAATTGAAACAAGAAATGGTTTTGGTTGTTCTTATAGCCTGCAGCTTTTTTGCTTTTTTCTCTCAATTATAATTTAGTTCCATAAGATAAGTCTCCTGCGTCACCTAGTCCAGGTACAATATAACTATGCTCGTTTAGTTTCTCGTCTAAAGAGGCTACCCATAAATGACAAGTGTCCGGTAAGTGTTGTTCCAGGTAAGCTATTCCCTCAGGTGCAGCAATTACAACTGCAATATGAATTTCTTTTGCTTCTCCTCTTTCCTTTAAGCGGTTAAAGACTGCCACGATCGATTGTCCGGTGGCAAGCATAGGATCTACTAGTAATAAATATTTCCCATTAAAATCTGCGATAGCCTGGTATTCTACAAGAATCTCAAAGTAATCGTCGTTGTTTGGATGGTGTCTTGATGCAGAAATAAAACCATTTTCGGCTGAATCAAAATAATTTAAAAAACCCGTATGCATTGGGAATCCGGCACGTAAAACAGAACAGATTACCAATTGATCACTAATCTCAGTGGTCTTTTTGATGCCTAGTGGAGTTTGAATTTCGACCGCTTTATAATGCAAATCTTTACTCAATTCATACGCCATAATTTCTCCTATTCGCTCAATATTTCTTCTAAAACGCATGCTGTCATTATGTATATTTACATTTCTGATTTGTCCCAAAAAATGATTAAGAACGCTATTGTTTTCCGATAGATTGTGAATTTGCATGATTTGTTGAATTAACATTTTTAGTTCCCAAATCAGATTTAATGCTGATTTTTGGGTTCTAGATTAGATTTGTGATTTGTAATTTTTTTATAAAAGTATAAAAAGTATCTTTGTAACTATAAAATATAAAAATATGTTTTCAAAATTAGCGTACTCCGTATTCGAACAAAGCATCAAAGATTATCATCAATTTGATAATGTAGATCAGCCTATAAATAACCCTTTTCCTAAAGATCAATTTGAACATTTATTGTATCTAAAAAACTGGATTGACACAGTTCAATGGCATTTTGAAGATATTATTCGTGATCCAAATATTGACCCCGTTGCTGCATTGACTTTGAAGAGAAGAATTGACGCTTCTAATCAGGAACGTACTGATATGGTAGAATATATTGATGGTTATTTTTTAAAAAAATACAGCGATGTAAAAGTAAAAGATAATGCAAAAATCAACTCAGAAAGTCCAGCTTGGGCTTTTGACAGATTGTCAATTTTAGCATTGAAAATTTATCATATGAATGAGGAAGCGACTCGTGCAGAAGCATCTCAAGATCATAGAGATAAATGTCAGACGAAATTAAATATTCTATTAGAACAAAGAACTGACTTGTCTACCGCAATTGACGATTTATTAATAGACATTTCTAGTGGGGATAAATTCATGAAAGTGTACAAGCAAATGAAAATGTACAATGATGATGAATTAAATCCTGTTTTGTACCAAGGGAAAAAATAGTTGACAAGTAGTAATTTGTCAAATAAAATAAAGCATATAGCCGTCATGAGACTTTCCGCAATGGGAGATGTCGCCATGACGGTTCCTGTTTTACGGGCTTTTGTAAATCAATATCCTGATGTTAAGATAACGGTCATATCCCGTCCTTTTTTTAAACCTTTTTTTGAAGAAATACCAAATCTTTCTTTTTTTGCTTTCGATGAAAAAGAACAGCATAAAGGAGCCTTAGGCTTGTTTCGGTTATTTGAAGATGTGAAAAAATTGGATGTCGATGCTTTCGCCGATTTGCATAACGTTTTACGTTCTAAAGTTGTTAGGACATTATTTGCCTTGAGCGGAAAAAAAACTGCGTATACAGACAAGGGACGTGAAGGTAAAAAAGCATTAACACGTGCCGATAATAAGATTTTCCAACCTTTATCGACGGTATTTGAAAGACATGTAAAAGTGTTTGAACAACTCGGTTTTCCGATAGATTTATCAAAACCGATATTTCCCCAAAAAGCCAATTTAGATAAAGAAACAGTAAATCTTATTGGAACAGATAATAAAAAATTAATTGGAATCGCTCCCTTTGCACAATACGATTCTAAAGTGTATCCCTTGGATTTAATGCAAGAAGTTATCCATCAATTGGCTGACAATCCAAATTATAAAATTCTGCTTTTTGGAGGAGGAAAGAAAGAAATAGAAATCTTAGATTCTCTTTCAGACTCAAAAGACAATGTAATCAACATGGCAGGCAAAATCAAGTTTCAGCAGGAGTTACAACTTATAAGTACTCTTGATGTAATGCTTTCTATGGATTCTGGAAATGCCCATATTGCAGCAATGCTGGGAGTAAAAGTCATTACACTTTGGGGTGCTACGCATCCGTATGCTGGATTTGTTCCTTTTAATCAACCATTATCGAATTCTTTAGTTTCTAATAGAGAAAAGTACCCTATGTTGCCAACATCCGTTTATGGCAATAAAAAAGTGGAAGGTTATGAAGATGCTATGAGAACCATTATTCCAGAGACGGTAGTGTTGAGTATTCAGTCGCAATTAGCTCATTAAATATCTAAATATCCCAAAATAAAAAATTCCAAACCCCAATTTTTAAAGTTGGATATTTATTTCCTAAACATCATCGTAATCTACATAGATCGTTTCTGATGTAGGATGAGCTTGACAACTAAGGATCAATCCGTCTGCAATTTCTTTATCAGTTAGGATTGAATTCTTCGTCATTTCAGCTGTTCCCGAAGTTACTCTACAAAGACAGCTGCTGCAAATCCCGCCTTGACAGGAGTAAGGAGCATCAATTCCTTGTTTTAGGGCAGCTTCAAGTATGGTTTGTTTTTGAGACATTTCAAAGGTGGTTTCTTCGTCGTCTACCATAATGGTAATTTTAGAATGTCCTCCTAAATCTTTTATTACGTTTTCATGAGAAGATGAAGTAAAAAGCTCAAATTTTATAGCCGATTCTTTTACATTTTTCTCTTTCAAAACCCCCGAAACTAATTCGATCATTTCCTCTGGCCCACACAAATAGAATTTATCAAATTCCAGTTCCTTGTGTTTGTTGTTCAGAACATAATTTACGGCAGATTTGTCTATTCGACCAAATAAAGCATTTTCTGCTTTGGCTTGACTAAAAACAAAGTGAATAAATAAGCGACCTACATATTGTAATTGTAAATCGTGTAATTCTTTACTAAAGATTGTTTCTTCGGGTGTTTTGTTACCATAAACTAGTACAAAAGAGCTTTTTGGCTCGCTTTTCAATACGCTTTTCAATATCGAAATTACGGGTGTTATCCCACTTCCAGATACAAAAGCCACGTAGTTTTTTTGTCTTTCTAATTCAGGTTCTAATATAAATTTTCCCTCTGGTTTTCCTACCTCAAGTGCATCCCCCGCTTTAAGCTTGGTATTGGCAAATTGCGAAAAAGCACCATTTTTTACAGCTTTAACCGCGATACGCAATTCACCACTTTCCGGAGAAGAACAAATTGAATAAGCACGACGAATTTCTTGGCCGTCGAGCGTTAATCGGATATTAACATATTGCCCGGCAATAAAAGTATAATTGGGTTGTAATTGCTCTGGAATGTTGAAGAGTATCGAAACCGCATCCTTGGTTTCGCGTCGTACTTCTTTTATAATTAGTTTTAAAAATGAAGGCATGAGATATTTTTTTTGCAAATATACTAAACTGAATAGGTTTCTTAAATCAAAGTGTTTGAAAAATTTACATACCTAAAAGTGTTATGTATAAGATTCTTATGTATATTTGTTTTTCAACAGGACATTGCTTCGTGCCTCGAAATGACAAAAAAATGAAAAATTCACAGTTGTATAAAGGAAGTTTAAATACCATTATCATGAAATTGCTAGAAGAAAACGGCAAGATGTACGGCTATGAAATTACCCAAAAAGTAAAAGCCATTACGCAAGGAGAACTCAATATCACCGAAGGTGCGCTCTATCCTGCGTTACACAAGTTGGAAGCCGAAGGCATACTGGATGTGGAAATTGAAAAAGTGGATAACCGCATGCGGAAATACTATAAACTTACAGAAGCAGGAACTAAAGAAACCGTTAACCGCCTTGCCGAACTGGAAGATTTCATTAGAACGATGCAATCATTAGTTAATCCTAAATTAGAATTTTAAATTTTCATGGAAAAGAAATTATCAGTTGAACAAATAGAATACATATCCAACTATGTTGCTTCCCATGACATCAAGTGGTATGAATTACAATTAGAGTTGACGGATCATATGGTTACGAGTATGGAGGAGTTTTGGGCGAAAGACCCTGAGCTTACTTTTCATCAGGTAAAACAATATGCTGAGGATACATTTGGAAGGAAAGGGTTTAAAGCAATTGAAGAAGAACGTACACAAATTTTAAAGAGAGAGTTTAGGAAGACACAATGGAAAATGATTACAGCATATTTAAAGTTTCCAAAAATATTTGCATGTCTACTTGCGCTGATCATCAGTTATAAATTGTCGTTTTATTTTGATAAACCGGTAAAGTTTATTTCTGTGCTTTTTGTTTTTTTACTGGCTTTATACATTCCTTTTATGTACTCCTATTTCAAAAACAGAAAAATTAACGGCAAGCGATTTCTACAAATTGAAATCAGTAGTCCGATGGTGTTGGGATTTGGATTTATGAATTTAGGACTGAACTTTGGTAATGTGTGTAAGGAATGGGTTGAGCAATACAATGTCTTAAGAATTATTTTTTGCGCAATTTGGGTTTTAGGAATATTAATATTTATTACGGGTAAACAAATCTATAAAAACTCATTAGCCAATATAAAAAAACAATACCAACTTACTTAATTTAAGATGAAACTAACAAACCAACAAATAGCCTTAATCGATGAAACCTTAGTTTTAAACGGCGTTACATATGACGACATCAAACTAGAAGTTACAGATCATATAGCCTCAGAAATTGAATTCATAATGGAAGAAAACACGCTTTCATTTGAAGAAAATTTAAAAATGGTTTTTAAAAAATGGGAATCACAATTAAAACCTACAACCTATGGTTTATGGCTTGGATACGCTTATACTGGACCAAAAATGGTCATGGATAAAATGGTTGATTTAACAAAATCAGAGTTGAAGTGGGGTTTGTCACTAGCTTTTTTCAGCACTTTAATTATCTGGTTGATTTATAAAACAGATAATAATGCCTCTATTTTATTAGTGTTTGGTATGCTATTAAGAACGTTATTGTTTATTGTGGCTGTAACCATTATTTACTTTAGAGTTACTCTTTCTAAATCAAAGGCAAAGACTATTTATTCTACTTTATTTAACAGAAGATTTTATATTACTTTATTATTTTCGATTCAAATCTTTTCTACTATTTTTCGAGCAGTTCCTTTAAATAAAAGTATAGAATCTAAAGTATTGATGTTAGTTTTCCCTTTCCTTTTTATATTATTCTCTATCAATAGTTTACGAATTTTGTACAATCATTATAAGATTGAAGAAAAACTATCTATTTCTAACTCATGAAACTAACCATTGAACAAATAGACCGTCTTTATCTTTTCACCCAACAGCATTATGTGGAATGGTATGATTTACAAACTGAACTTGTGGACCATCTCGCGAATGCCATTGAAATGCAATGGGAAGAATATCCTAAACTTACATTTGACGAAGCCTTGAATAGAGAATTCAAGAAGTTTGGTGTTTTTGGTTTTATGGATGTGGTTGAAAAACGTCAAGCTGTTTTAAGTAAAAAGTACAATCGTTTGGTTTGGCAACATTTCAAAGATTTTTTTGGAGTCCCTAAGATTGTATTGACAATTGCGATGACGCTGGCATTGTTTAGCATTCTCAAAATAAGCTATTACAGCGAATGGGTTTTTATGGGGCTTTTTATCATTTTGATTCTTTTTTCATTTCATGAAATTTTCAAAAACAAAAAGAATCAAAAACAAAAACTGCAATCAGGACAGAAAAGATGGTTGTTTGAAGAAATTATAAATCAATATGGTGGTTTTTTAGGACTGATTAGTATTCCAATTAACCTGTTTCCCCGCATTTTTTACCATAGCGAAAAGTATAGTGGAAACGACTATTGGATTCTTGGCTTAAGTTTCCTTTTTGCCCTTCTGGCTGTAGTAATTTTTATCATCTTTAAAATCATTCCATCAAAAGCTACAGAGTACTTAATGGAAACCTACCCTGAATATAAATTAGAAAAGCTGTAACGTTTTCTTACTTTTATTTACTTATTGTAAAACCAAACCATTAAATTATGTTCAAACATTTTATAAATTTAGAGTTGAAAGCTTTTTTCCGTTCAGCCAGTGTTGGAAAAAGCATCGGCTTAAAAATTCTGATGGGCTTTTTAGTAGTTTATTTTTTACTTGTTTTTTTAGTATTAGGAATTGCGTTATATCCAATTTTAGAGAAAGTATTCCCGGGTCAAAAACCATTGACGATAGTCAATAGTTATGTGATTTTCTGGTTGGCGATAGAACTAATTTTTCGTTTTTTTATGCAAAGTTTACCGGTGATGAATATTAAACCATTATTAGTATTGCCCATAAAAAAAGAATCGGTAATCCACTTTGTGTTGCTGAAGAGTTTAATTTCGATCTACAATATTTTTCCCTTATTGGTTATCATCCCTTTTGGGGTTTTTAATATTATCAAAGGGAATGATGGCACATTGAACATGATTATTTGGATGTTTGGTATGTATATTTTAGCTTTAATAGTCAATTATGCTAATTTTTTAATCAAAAAGAAATTTGCCGAAAACATCAAAGCCTTTCTTCCTTTCGTAGTTTTAGGAATGGTATTTTTTGGTCTGGATTATTTTGGGGTTTTTAAAATCACAACGCTTTCAGGCGTTGTTCTTGATACTTTAGTGTTACAGCCAATATTAGTTTTAGTACCAATCTTGATTTTAGCAGGATTCTATATTTTAAATTTCAAGTACCTAAAAAGCAATTTCTATCTGGACAGCTCATTGCAATCGAAAGTGGAGGAAGCAAAAACGTCTGATTTAAGTTGGACGAAGCGCTTTGGCGACATCGCACCTTTTCTTCAGTTGGATTTAAAAATGATATGGAGAAACAAAAGACCTAAAACAGTGATTTGGATCTCTTTGATTTTCTTGGCTTATGGTTTAATGATTTACACGAATCCTACTTACAAAGAAACACCAGCCTTTTCTGTATTGGTCGGAATCTTAATGACTGGGGTATTCATGATAAATTACGGGCAATTTGTACCCTCTTGGGACAGTAATTATTATGGAATGATGATGTCACAAAACATTCCTATGAAACAATATTTGGCTTCAAAAGCAGGATTAATGTCTGTTTCTGTTGTGATTTTGGCAATTTTAAGCACGCCTTATCTTTATTTTGGATGGAATGTATTAGCCATTAACCTGGCCTGTGCGACTTATAATTTGGGTGTCAACATTCCGGTTTTATTATTTGCGGGTTCGTTTAACAAAAAAAGAATTGATTTAGAGAAAAGTCCGTTTATGAATTACCAGGGAACAGGAGCTACGCAATGGATTGTTGGATTGCCTTTGATGCTAATCCCAACCTTGATTTTTTATGGTATTTATAAATTGATAAATGTAGAGGTAGCTATAATTGCAATTGCGACAATTGGCGTGATTGGGTTGGTAGTGAGAAATTATCTTTTGAATACAATTGCAGCCGGTTATACCAAAAGAAAATACGCAACCATCAACGGTTTCAAACAACAAGAAAATTAGTAATGATAACTTTTGAGTCATCACAATACATAAAAATATAATGATACAGGTAAATCAGCTTTCAAAAAAATATAACGGAACTACAGTTTTAAATATCGAACATCTTGAAATCCCAAAAGGACAAAGTTTGGGTCTCGTGGGAAATAACGGTGCCGGAAAAACAACCTTTTTTAGTTTACTATTGGATTTAATCCAACCTTCAACTGGGAGTATAATAAACAACAGTATTTTGGTAAATGCTAGCGAAGATTGGAAACCTTTTACCGCTGCATTTATCGATGAAAGCTTCTTGATAGGCTATCTTACACCGGAAGAGTACTTCTATTTCATTGGCGATTTACGCGGTCAAAACAAGGCTGATATTGATGCTTTATTAGAAAAATATGAAGAGTTTTTTAATGGTGAAATACTAAAAAATAAAAAATACCTGCGTGACTTATCCAAAGGAAATCAAAAGAAAGTAGGTATAATCGCGACCTTGATAGGCAATCCGGAAGTGGTTATTCTTGACGAACCTTTTGCTAATTTAGACCCTACAACGGTTAATAGGTTGAAAAAAGTAATTAAAGAACTTGCTGAAAATAAGGACATCACAATTTTAGTTTCAAGCCATGATTTGCAACACACTGTAGAAGTTTGTGATCGAATAGTAGCTTTAAATAAAGGGGAAATCGTAAAAGATATTCAGACCTCTGGGGAAACGCTACAGGAGTTAGAAATGTTTTTCGCGGTTTAAACTTCCATATTTCAAAAAGAAACGTATTTTTACCAGTCATTATACTAAAAAGCTTTTTTAAAAGTTTAATGATAAAAACGTTAGCCATTGAAAACCAATATATTAAAATATTCAATTCCATTAGGGTTTCTGTGTTTTTTGGTAGCCTGTTCTACTAGGAATAGCAGTTTTTTGTCTAGGAATTCTCATGCTCTAAGTACAAAATATAATATTTTGTACAATGGTGGAATTGGCTTAGACAAAGGAATGGTAGGTATAGAAGCCAATAGCAAAGACAATTTCTGGAAACGTTTGCCTATCGAAAGGATGCAAGTGACAGATGAAGTTACGTCAGATGAAAAAGCAAAAAATTCTGATTTTGAATTGGCCGAAACCAAGGCGACTAAAGCGATTCAAAAGCATTCCATGAATATTGACGGAAGAGAAAGAAACTCTCAAATTGATGAAGCTTATTTACTTTTGGGTAAAGCCAGATACTACGATCAAAGATTTGTTCCCGCATTAGACGCATTCAATTATATTCTATATAAATACCCAAATAGCAGCAGGATTTATGAAGCTAAAATTTGGCGTGGAAAAACCAATATGCGACTGGGTAATGATGCTTTGGTTGTAAAAAACATGAGCAATCTTTTGAATGAGCAAAAACTTAAAAATCAAGTTATTGCTGATGTCAATGCTCTTTTATCTGAGGCCTACTTGAACTTAGAAGAAAAAGACTCCGCTTTAATAAAATTAAAAATTGCCCAAAAATTTACCAAACAAAACAAAGAAAAGTCAAGATACCGATTTATACTTGGTCAACTTTACGAAGAGTTAGGCAAGAAAGATAGCGCGATTTACAGCTATGAGTCGGTAATAAATATGAATCGAAAATCGGAAAGGAAATACGTTATTCAAGCACAAGCTAGAAAAGCGCAGTTGTTTGACTATCAAAATGGGGATACGACCGCCTTTGTTAAAAACTATAAAAAGCTGATTGCCGACAGAGAGAACAGACCATTCTTAGATGTCTTAAACTATCAAATGGGTGTTTTTTACGACAAACAGAACAATCAGAAAAAAGCGTTAGATTTTTATAATACCTCACTTAAAAAAACTACTGCCGACCAGTATTTAGTAGCTTCCAATTACAGGAATATAGGTAATATGTATTTTAGAAATGCAGCATATCCAGTTGCCGCAAAGTATTACGACAGCACCTTAGTGAATCTTGATATTAAAACAAGGGAATTCATTCATATTCAAAAAATCAGAAAAGATTTAGATGAAGTAATTTTGTATGAAGCGATTGCTTCAAGAAACGACAGTATTTTACATGTAGTTTCGATGTCAGAAGCTGGCAGAATTTCCTATTTCGAA
Source organism: uncultured Flavobacterium sp. (assembly GCF_963974175.1). Lineage (GTDB taxonomy): Bacteria > Bacteroidota > Bacteroidia > Flavobacteriales > Flavobacteriaceae > Flavobacterium. The sequence goes on along the minus strand of NZ_CAXBBR010000002.1, from coordinate 287,071 downwards.
AATTATATCGATACCTTAAAAAAGAAGGATGAAGCTAAAAGAATTATAGAAGAGAAATTAAAAGAAAAGCAAGAAAATATAGAAAGAAATAGTAAGACAGCGTCTAATGACCCTGCCGTTTCTGCTCAAAATTTAGGACGACCAGCACGCAATTCGCCGCTTAGTCCGCCTTCTATGACCGCTTCTAATACAGCTGCAAGTCTTTTCTATTTTTATAACCCTACGACTGTTTCTTTTGGGAAAGTAGAATTCAAAAAAATATGGGGAAATCGAAGTTCAGCAGGCAACTGGAGGCTTTCATCAACTAGTAAGACGAATGTGGTTTCAAAAGATACTTTGAATTCGGGTGCAGCGCAGTTGGAAGACAAATTGAAAGAGGAAGAGAACACGATAATAGAAGAGTATACTGCAGGTTTTTATTTAAAACAACTTCCAAGTACGAAAGTAGCAATTGACAGCATTGGAAAGGAACGCAATACAGCCTATTATCAACTTGGGGTAATTTATAAGGAAAAGTTTAAAGAATATGAATTAGCAGCGAACAAGCTGGAACAACTATTGCAAAATAGTCCGGAAGAAAAATTGATTCTTCCTGCAATGTATAATTTATATAAGATATACCAAATTACAGATAGCAGCAAGGCGCAAGCAATGAAAGAAAGGATTAATTCCCAATTTCCAAATTCTCGCTATGCTCAAATAATAAACAACACAAATCCAGCTGGGACAGTATTCAAGGATACTCCTGAAGGAGCGTATGGCACTTTATATAAACAATACGAAGAAGAAAAATTCACGACTGTTTTAGAGCAGTCTGATGGATTAATCAATCAGTTTTCTGGGGACGAAATCGTTTCGAAATTCGAATTTTTGAAAGCGAATGCTATTGGAAAACTTAAAGGATTAAAAGCTTACAAAAACGCATTGCAGTTTGTGGCGGATAATTACCCAAATAGTGAAGAGGGTAAAAAAGCCCAAGAAATTCTGAAGGACCAAATTCCGTTTTTAGAAAAATTAGATTTCACAACTACAGATACTAAAAACTGGAAAGTACTCTACAAAGTACCGGTATCAGACGAGAAAGGTGCAAAAGCAATGGAGGAAAAAATTAAAAAACTCATTACCGGTACTACCTTTCAAGATTTAAATTATTCTTTGGATGGGTATAGTGATACCGAAAATTTCATAACGATTCACGGTATAAATTCAGAAGCGTATGCTAGAAATATCAGTACCGTTCTACGAGATAATAAGGATTTTAAAACAGCAACAGCTGCTGTTATTCTTACCAATGAAAACTATAAAGTAATCCAAATTAAAAAAAATCTTGATGTTTATTTAGGATTAAAAAAAGAATAAAAATGTTTAATAGAAAAGCAAAGCCCTATACGGAGCTTTTAGGAAAAACGAATAGAATTGTAGAAGGGACAATAATAAAAGGAGATATTATTTCCCAAGCTGATTTTAGGCTTGACGGAGAATTGATAGGAAACTTTCAGTCTACCGGAAAATTAGTAGTAGGTCCTGCCGGAAGTATAACGGGTGATATTAATTGTAAAAATGCAGATATAGAAGGAAAATTTGAAGGAACCATTAATGTTACTGAAATCCTAAACGTAAAATCTAAAGCCAGTATTAACGGCGAAGTGACCGTAGGGAAATTATCTGTGGAACCGGGTGCTGATTTCAGTGCGTCCTGCATAATGAAGATTAATGAAGCAAATTTCTTATTAACTGATGGAAAAGAAACCCAACAAAAAACAAGCTAGCAAATGGATAGCGTTAATTAATATACCCATTCAAATGGGGGTTATCATCTTTTTGTTTGCGTATGGCGGAAACTGGCTTGATGAAAATTACCCGAACCCAAAAGTATATTACAATAAAATTCTAGTCATGGTAGGTGTCGTTATTGCTCTGTACAATGTTATTAGACAAGTGAACGAAATAAATAAATCTCAATAAAATTTTAATTAATAAAAGTAAATTAAGTCTCAAGTCATTGTGCTTTGACGACAAAATAAACACAGCATGAATTTAAAAAATCAAAAACCTCTTCTAAGTTTAACCCTTTTGGCCGTGATGGCTTATTTGTTACATAAAATTATTTTCTACGTTTTGAAAATCGATGTTGTAGCATTCCAGTATTCAATCGAAGTGCTCTATTTATTGTTTTTCGGTATGTCTACTTTGATATTCATTGTATTACTAAAAGTGAAAGAAAAAAGCTTTGATAATGTAGGAATGTCTTTTCTTTTAGGAACAAGTATCAAAATGGTTTTTTGTTATTTGATTTTAAAACCTATCTTGCACATTACAACATATGATAATACAATAGAGAAAGTTAATTTTTTTGGGATGTTTATTCTTTTTTTAGTAATGGAGACCGTTTTAACGATACGAATATTAAAAGAAAAGCAATAGATCCGCAAATAGATGAAGGATTTAAAAAAAATATGTTTTTATATCCTTTTGGATATTAATAAAAAATGTACATTTGCACCAAATTTCAGAAACGTAAAAAATTAAGATATTTAACAGTTATGGTGATTTCAAACAGACCACTTAGATTTATAATAGCGACTTTAGTAGCGTGTCTTCCTTTAATGACTTTTGCAAATCCCGAAGTGGATTCGGTAAAAGTTCATACTGAAGTTGCACATGAAACAACAGAACAAAGCCATGAAGGAGCTCATGCTGAACCTACAGATGTAAAATCTAAAATCAAAGCATTCATTGGTCATCACGTTTTAGACTCTCATGACTTTACTTTTTTCTCTGATGAAGTAGAAGGAAAACATTATGGTTTTTCATTACCAGTAATCCTTTGGGATAATGGTTTGCAACTTTTTTCATCTTCTGAATTCGAACATGGAGAAGCAGTTGCCGAATCTAACGGTAATTTCTATGCAATAAATCATCACGATGGAAAAATATACAAAACGGATGCTTCAGGAAAAATAATAGAAGACGAAAAAACAGGTTTCCCTGAAAATGAACGTCCCTTAGATTTCTCAATCACAAAAACAGTATTGTCTATATTCATTGCGGCTATTTTAATGGTATTGATTTTTGCCGGTTTGGCGAAGACCTATTCTAAAAATGGAGGAATTGCTTCTGGAGCTGGAAGAATATTTGAACCAGTGGTTCTTTTTATTCGTGACGAAATTGCTATTCCTAACATTGGAGAAAAACACTACAAGAGATATATGAGTTATTTATTGACTATATTTTTCTTTGTATTGTTCTTAAATATTTTTGGATTGATGCCTTTCGGTATAAATGTTACGGGTAATTTAACAATTACATTTGCATTAGCAATCATGACATTTTTAATTACAAACCTTACGGCAAATAAAAACTATTGGGGTCACATTTTCTGGATGCCAGGTGTGCCAAAAGTAATGCGTATCGTATTAGCACCAATTGAACTGCTAGGAGTTATAATCAAACCTTTTTCATTAATGATTCGTTTGTATGCAAACATTTTTGCAGGACATATTGTATTGATGAGTATTATTGGTTTGATGTTTATTTTCAAAAGCTGGTTGGGAAGTAGTTTATCATTTGCATTGTCGTTTGCACTTTCTATCTTAGAGATATTGGTTGCATTTTTACAAGCTTATATTTTCACATTGCTATCAGCGCTGTACTTTGGTTCAGCAGTAGAAGAGCACCACCATGAGGAGGCGCACTAATAAATTGAATGTTTAATTTTTAATTATATATATTATGGAAGGTTTAAATTATGTAGGAGCTGGATTAATCGTAATCGGAGCAGGTTTAGGTATTGGTAGAATTGGTGGTTCAGCAATGGACGCTATTGCTCGTCAACCAGAAGCTTCAGGAAAAATCCAAACAGCTATGCTTATCGCAGCTGCATTAATTGAAGGTATTGGTTTCGCTGCATTATTTGCTGCTTAATTAAAACTCAAAAAGCAATAGTTGCAACGGTTGGTTGTAACTATTGTTTTTATTATTAAATTAAATATTATTATAGATACATAACATGGAAAAGTTAATACATCAGTTTGAGTTAGGTTTGTTCTTTTGGCAAGTATTAATATTTGTTGGATTAATATTCTTATTGAAAAAATTTGCTTGGAAACCAATTCTTGATGCAGTAAATGATAGAGAAGAAGGAATTAAAAATGCTTTGCTTTCTGCTGAAAATGCAAGAAAAGAAATGCAAAACCTTCAAGCTGACAACCAACGTATTTTACAAGAAGCAAGAATGGAACGTGATAACATGCTAAAAGATGCACGTGAAATTAAAGAAAAAATGATTGCTGATTCCAAAGAAGAAGCGCAAGCTCAAGGTCTGAAAATGATCGAACAAGCAAAAGCAGCAATTGAAAGCGAAAAAAATGCAGCTATGGCTGAATTGAAACTACAAGTTTCTACTTTGTCATTGAGTATCGCAGAAAAATTATTGAAAGACGAATTATCTAATAAAGAAGCTCAAACTAAATTAGTTGAGAAGATGTTAGGTGACGTAAAGCTAAACTAATATTATGGCAAGTACAAGAGCAGCAATTCGTTATGCAAAGGCAATTCTAGAGATCGCACAATCTAAAGGAGTGGCTGAAGCAGTTAGTGATGATATGAATTCTATCGCTTCAACTATAAGTGGAAATGTAGAATTGAGCACTTTTATCCAAAACCCTACTTTGAGAGTAGAAGTTAAGGAAAATGCCTTATTGGAAGTTTTTGCAAATACCAATAGCGTAACAAAAAGTTTATTTCATTTGTTATTCGAAAACAAAAGATTTGAAATTTTGGAAGCTGTTGCAGTAGAATACAGCAAATTATTTGATATCATGAATGGTGTTGAAGTAGCTCAAGTTACTACAGCCATCGCAATGGATGCAGCATTAGAAGCTAAAGTTTTAGCTAAAATTGCTACTTTATCAGATAAAAAAATCACGATAGAAAATCACGTAGATTCTTCGATTATTGGAGGGTTTATTTTGAGAATAGGCGACAAGCAGTACAATGCTTCAATAGCCAACAGATTACAAGTATTAAAAAGAGAATTAAGTAACTAGTTTTATTGCACATTTAAGTGTCTAAATTATAAATTAAGATGGCGGAAATCAAACCTGCTGAAATTTCAGCAATATTAAGAAAGCAAGTAGAAGGTTTTGAATCTGGCGCAACGCTAGAGGAAGTAGGAACAGTACTTCAAGTTGGAGATGGTATTGCTCGTGTTTACGGGCTTTCGAATGTTCAATACGGTGAGTTAGTAGAATTTGACAATGGTTTAGAGGCTATTGTATTGAATCTTGAAGAAGACAATGTTGGTGTGGTACTTTTAGGACCATCAACAGGTATCAAAGAAGGTTCTACAGCAAAAAGAACACAACGTATCGCTTCTCTTAAAGTTGGAGAGCAAATGGTAGGACGTGTAGTAAACACTCTTGGTTTTCCAATTGATGGAAAAGGACCAATTGGTGGAGACTTATACGAAATGCCTTTGGAAAGAAAAGCTCCTGGAGTTATCTTCCGTCAACCAGTAACTGAGCCATTACAAACAGGGATAAAAGCAGTTGATGCTATGATACCAGTTGGTCGTGGACAACGTGAATTGGTTATTGGTGACCGTCAAACAGGTAAATCAACTGTTTGTATTGACACTATTTTAAATCAAAAAGAATTTTACGATGCAGGAAAACCTGTATTTTGTATATATGTTGCAATTGGACAAAAAGCGTCAACTGTAGCAGGAATCGCAAAAATGTTAGAAGAAAAAGGTGCAATGGCTTATACCATTATTGTTGCAGCTAACGCTTCTGATCCAGCTCCGATGCAAGTTTATGCTCCTTTCGCAGGTGCAGCTATTGGAGAATATTTTAGAGATTCAGGTCGTCCAGCTTTAATTGTTTATGATGATTTATCTAAACAAGCTGTTGCTTACCGTGAGGTTTCTCTTTTATTGAGAAGACCACCGGGACGTGAAGCATACCCTGGAGATGTATTTTACTTACACAGTCGTTTATTAGAGCGTGCTTGTAAAGTAATTGCTGATGATGGAATTGCTAAAAACATGAATGACTTACCAGATTCATTGAAACCAATCGTAAAAGGTGGTGGTTCATTAACTGCACTTCCTATTATCGAAACTCAAGCTGGTGACGTTTCTGCATATATCCCAACAAACGTAATTTCGATTACAGATGGTCAAATTTTCCTTGATGGAGATTTGTTTAACTCTGGAGTACGTCCTGCAATTAACGTTGGTATCTCGGTATCTCGTGTTGGAGGAAATGCACAAATTAAATCAATGAAAAAAGTAGCAGGTACTTTGAAACTAGATCAAGCACAATTCCGTGAATTGGAAGCGTTTGCTAAATTTGGTTCTGACTTAGATGCAGTTACTTTAAACGTAATTGAAAAAGGTAGAAGAAACGTTGAGATCTTGAAACAAGGTTTGAATGATCCTTACACAGTAGAAGATCAAGTTGCGATTATCTATGCTGGTTCAAAAAATCTTTTGAGAAATGTTCCTGTGAATAAAGTAAAAGAATTTGAGAAAGATTTCTTAGAATTCCTTAACAACAAACACAGAGCAACTTTAGATGCTTTGAAAGCAGGGAAACTTACAGATGAAATTACAGATGTAATCCAAACTGTAGCAAAAGAAATTTCAGCAAAATATAACTAATTAGGTTTCTGGGTTTTGGGTCTTAGGTTATAGATATTTCTTAACCTAATACCCAAAACCCAACAACCTTATACCCATAATAAAATGGCAAATTTAAAGGAAATCCGTAATAGAATTACTTCCGTTTCATCTACGATGCAAATTACATCAGCGATGAAAATGGTTTCTGCAGCAAAGCTAAAGAAAGCACAAGATGCAATTACAGCCATGCGCCCTTATGCCGAAAAATTAACGGAATTATTACAAAATCTTTCTGCTACACTTGAAGGTGATGCAGGAGGAGAGTTTACTACACAACGTGAAGTAAAGAAAGTATTGGTTGTTGCTATTACTTCTAATAGAGGTTTATGTGGTGCGTTTAATTCGAATGTAATTAAGGCAGCTAAAAACCGTTCTGAGTATTATGCAGGAAAACAAGTGGATATTTTTGCTATAGGTAAAAAAGGAAATGATGTTTTAGTTAAAACTAGTGCTGTAATTGACAATCAAAGTGCAGTTTTCGATGATTTAACTTTTGATAATGTAGCTGTAATTGCAGATACCTTAACTGAGAAATTCCTTTCTGGAGAATATGATAAAATTGAATTGATATACAATCAATTTAAAAATGCCGCAACTCAAATTGTTCAAACTGAACAGTTTTTACCATTGGCACCAATAAAATCAGATTTAACAGCTTCAGTTGGTGATTATATTTTTGAACCATCTAAAGAAGAGATTGTTTTGACTTTGATTCCAAAATCATTGAAAACACAATTGTACAAAGGGATCAGAGATTCATTTGCTTCAGAACATGGTGCTCGTATGACTGCTATGCACAAAGCAACTGATAATGCAACTGAGTTGAGAAATCAATTGAAATTGACTTACAATAAAGCACGTCAAGCTTCTATTACTAATGAGATCTTAGAGATTGTTGGTGGAGCAGAAGCGTTGAACGGATAATATTTGTTCATCACAATATACAAAAGCCTCGCAATTGCGGGGCTTTTTTAATGTATATATAGAAACTTTCGATTTTATTAGAAGAAGACCGTTTTGAGTTATTTGTTGTATTTCATAAAAATTAATGATTATTCAGGTATATATACCTATTCCAATTTATAAGGGAAAACCTAGATTTGACCGGTAATAAATTTGAGGTAAACATGGAAAATTATTTAATTACTTTATCAGAGAATATACTGTTTCAAGCACAAAATAAACAAGACACGACATATTTAAGAAGAGAGTTGCAATATCTTGAATTGAGTATGTTAGAAGGTTTTTTGGATTCAGATGAATTAAAGAATACGTTTTGGACGAACATCTATAATGCATTTTTTTTAATTATAGCTGGGGGAGCCATGCAAATGAAAGCAGCTTACAAATACAAAAGAATCATGATTTGTGAGAATATTTTATCCTTGGATGATATAGAATATAAGATTTTGAAACGTAATAATAATAGGTTTAGCCAAAAACTAAGAACCGTTTTATTTTCATCCAGTTTTATAAAGGGGTTAGCTTTAGCAAATGTCGGCCTTAGCAGGCAACTGATATTAAACCGATCCACACGTTGTACCAGTCATAATAATAAAGAGGTTAGTTAAAGGCGATACTACTACTTGTAATAATCCTTTTTTAAATATTTATGACAACTTTAATTGTTCGGATTATTCACTACTTCATTTTTTGACTATTTTTATGGTTTTATAAACCATTCCCCATTGAAAACACGAGAACTCACCACCGTAGCTGAAATGCTTAATAATATTGAATTGATGCGATTTCTATATCCAACCTTTACGTTTGAGAAATATGAAGCCTATCTCAAAGACATGGTTCCACATAATTACAAGCAATTGGCAGTATATGAGAATGATATTTGCGTTGCCGTAACTGGATTTTGGACTGCAACAAAATTATGGTCGGGCAGATACATTGAGATTGATAATTTTATTGTTCACCCTGAACATCGATCTAAAGGACTTGGTAAAATGATGACGGATTACATTGATGTAAAGGCAAAAGAAGAAGGCTGTAGTATGATTGTTCTCGATGCTTTTACAGGAAATTTCACGGCGCATCGATTTTATTACAACCAAGGTTACGGTCCGAAAGGCTTTCATTTTGTAAAAATTATTAATGAAGATGGATTATCTTAAATCATGTACAATGGGTTCTATAAAAAAATTAGTATTCTTAATCTTGATTGCAGGCAGTCTTTCTTTTTGTGCCTCTAAGCAGACTTATCAAATTAATTTTCCACAAGAAATAGCAGCAGTGTATTTCCAAAAAGTAAATAACGGTGAAGGGCAAGTTGCATCTCGTACTGATTTTTATATCGAGTTTGAGAGGCCGCTTGCCAAAGGAATTGTTTTGGATAAGGTCTATTTCCAAAATCAGATAGGAGTAGTTGAAATAGAAAGGGACAATACTTTTGTAGCGCATTTTTATAAAGATTCAACGGTTCATGATTTGGTTTTACACAGCGACCCCACAAAAGAATACGGTAATAAGGCACCCATTATAACGGAGTTTAGATTTGATTTGCAGCCCACTGAGGCAGTATTAGAATATAGAAAACGCGAGAAAACTTTTTTTTATAAAATCTTGTCAATAAAAGAAAGACCAATGATTCTAAATCCATCAGGGATTAAACCAAAGAAATAGTTATTTTTGTTCTCTAAATATTAATAAGACGTACCATTTTGGGATTATATAAAAAACTTTTTAAACAGACAGCCATATACGGACTCGCGACAGTTTTACCGAGAATGTTCAGTTTTTTGTTAGTTCCGCTTTATACTGATTTGCTTCCAAAAGCAGAGTACGGAAAAGTGTCTGTTATTTTTGCCTACATGATATTTTTTAATGTTATTCTGGCTTACGGAATGGAGACGGCTTTCTTTAGATTTTATAACAAAGAGTCTAATAAAAAAGCAGTGGTTGAAACTTCTATGGTTTCAATTTTTTGGACTACCATTTCGTTTTTAGTAATCGCTCTATTATTTAGAACTTCTTTGGCCGATTGGTCTGGGATAGATTCCCAATACATAACCTATACGATTTGGATTCTGGTGTTGGATGCCTTGGTCATCATTCCGTTTTCAAAATTAAGGGTCGATCAGAAACCGATGGTCTATGCGGCAATAAAAATTGGTAACGTCTTGGTCAACTTGATTCTGAGTGTTGTTTTTTTACTATATATCCCATTGTTAATTGAAGCAAATCCGCATGGTTTTTTGCGTTCTGTTTATGTGGATAACTTCCAAATTGGTTATATATTCTTGGCTAATATTATTGCGAGTTTATTGACTTTTGTGGCGCTGTCCCCAGATTATGTTTACTTGAACTGGAAAATCGATACTGATTTGTGGAAACGTATGATGCGTTATGGAATGCCTATCATGGTGGCAGGAATTGCGTTTGCCATCAACGAACAGTTCGATAAAATTCTTTTGTCAAAATTATTGCCGGCTGACATTGCTGAATCAGAGGTTGGAGTTTATTCTGCCTGTTATAAACTGGGATTGTTTATGGTGTTGTATAGGACTGCTTATACTTTAGGAATTGAACCTTTCTTTTTCAGTCATTCCTCCGATAAAAACGCACCTCAAACTTATGCCATGGTGACCAAGTATTTTGTCATCTTCGGATCTTTTATTTTATTGTCTGTAATCGTTTTTGCCGATCTTTTTAAACTGCTAATGATTCGCGACAGTTCATACTGGGAAGCGATGAAAGTAGTGCCGTTGATTATTCTGGCTAATTTCTTTTTAGGAATTTATACGAACCTTTCTGTTTGGTACAAATTGATCGACAAGACATACATCGGCGCTTATATTTCCATTGTAGGTGCGGTAATTACTTTAGTGCTTAATTTTTTACTGATTCCCTCGATGAGTTATTACGGTTCAGCCATAGCGACAATTGCCGCTTATGGAAGCATGATGACAATTTCCTATTACCTGGGAAACAAATATTATCCCATACCTTATGATTTGAAGAAAATAGGAGGGTATCTCTCGCTATCGATACTTTTTTCAGCCGTATCTTTTTACGGATTTAGAGAGAATTATTATGTTGGAGTCGGTTTATTAATCGTGTTCCTATATTTTATCTATCACAATGAAAAAGTAACGCTGATGAAAATTATAAAAGGGTAGAAATAGTTAGGAGCTATTTCCTGCTATTCGCTATATCTTTTCTTTCCTAAAAAGTCAAGAAAAGGATGCCGCTACTATCAGGGCTATAAATAAAAACATCAGTAGAACAAGTCAAGACCTGTCACTGAATTAAAATAAAAAAAATGAAAATAAACATTATCAATAAATCACAACATGCCTTGCCTAACTATGAGACCATAGCCTCGGCAGGAATGGATTTAAGAGCAAGCCTTACTGAAGCCGTAACCTTACAACCTTTAGGAAGAACAGTAGTTAAAACGGGTCTTTTTATCGAATTACCGATTGGCTACGAAGCGCAAGTACGACCAAGAAGCGGACTGGCATTCAAAAACGGAATAACGGTGCTGAATAGCCCCGGTACAGTTGATGCAGATTATCGTGGTGAAATTGGTGTGATTTTAGTAAATTTATCCAATGAAGCTTTTGTGATCCAAAACGGAGAACGAATTGCACAACTGATTATCGCTAAACATGAACGCGCTGACTGGATTGAAGTTCAGGAGTTATCTGAAACTTCTCGAGGAGAAGGCGGATTCGGAAGCACGGGAGTAAAGTAAATTTAATAATTTAAAGATTGAAACATTTAAAAATTCGAAGAGAATCATTTAATTTTTCAATCATTTAATCTTTCAATATAAAAAAAACATGAAAATAATAGTTCCAATGGCTGGACGTGGTTCACGTCTTCGCCCTCATACCTTAACCATTCCAAAACCATTAATTCCTATTGCTGGAAAACCAATTGTACACCGATTAGTAGAAGATATTGCCAAAATATTGGATGAGCCTATTGACGAAGTCGCTTTCATATTAGGAGACCCTGCTTTTTTTGGAGATGATCTTGTGAAAAGTTTGGAAGAATTGGCAGAAAGTTTAGGTGCTAAAGCATCTATTTATCGCCAATTGGAGCCTTTAGGAACAGGTCATGCTATAATGTGTGCCAAAGAATCACTTTCTGGGCCAGCCGTAATTGCTTATGCAGATACTCTTATTAGAGCTGATTTTGATTTAGATCCTGAAGCAGACGCTGTTATTTGGGTTAAGCAAGTAGATCAGCCAGAAGCCTATGGTGTGGTAAAATTAAATGACGCGAATGAAATTGTCGAATTGGTTGAAAAACCTCAAGACTTTGTAAGCGATTTAGCCGTTATTGGTATCTATTACTTTAAAGAGGTAGGTGTTTTAAAAGAAGAGCTTCAAAATGTTTTAGACAACAACATTCAAAATGGTGGAGAGTACCAAATTAATGATGGGATTAAAGCGATGATGGCCAAGGGTAAAGTCTTTAAAACGGGTCATGTCGACGAGTGGATGGACTGTGGAAATAAAAATGTGACTGTAGAAACAAATTCCAGAATGCTGGGTTTTTTACAGAAGGAAGATACAGCGTTAGTGGCAGTAAATGTTAGAATAGACAATTCAACAATTATTCCACCTTGTTATATTGGAGAAGATGTGTATTTAATTAATTCTACTGTAGGGCCAAATGTTTCTTTAGGAAAAGGAAGCCACGTTACAGGAAGTGTGATTAAAAACAGTTTAATTCAGACGCATGCACACATCAGCAATGCAAAGTTGGACAATGCGATGATTGGAAATCATGTTCGTTTTGACGGGGATTTTACTAGCATAAGTATTGGGGATTATTCGGTATTAGAATAACGAATTTTTCCTGGAACGCATAAAAAGCTATTTCGCAACAGCTTAAACAAAGCTGTTGCGTTTTAAAAAAAGGGTCAATGAAAAAATCGGCTTTATGGATTCTATTTCTTGTTTTGCTAAGCAATTCAGCATTGTTATTGGCACAAACGGAGCCGGAAGAAATAAGGTTAAATGATGACAAATTTCAGGATTATTTTTATGAGTCCTTGAAGCAAAAAGCAATTGAAAACTACGATAAAGCTATTCTGGCTTTGGAGCAATGTTTAAAAATCAAACCTGAAAACGCCACTGTTCATTTTGAATTGGGAAAAAATTACCTGGCCTTAAAGAATTATAAAAATGCGTACAGTTCTTTTGAGCGTGCTACACAAATCGATCCCACAAACAAATGGTTTTGGGTAGGAATGTATGACGTCGATTATGAAACTAAAGACTATGTCAACGCCATAAAAACGATCAACAAACTCATCCCTTTTGACGCTAAATTCAAAGAAGATCTGACCTCGCTTTATATGAGCACCAGTCAATTTGACAAAGCATTGGATCTTATCAATGAACTCAATCAATCTTCTGGAAAATCAGAACGCAGGGAGTCCTATAAAATGCAAATTTTATCCCAAGGGAAATATCAAAACGCAGAGATTACTAATTTAATTGATCAAATACAAAAGTTCCCGAAAGAGGAATCCAACTACATTTCACTAATTTATCTGTACTCTAAAAATAATGAAACCGATAAAGTGTTGGAAACGGCACGAAAATTGGAAACAGCAATACCCACATCCGAATGGGCGCAAGTCAGTTTGTTCAAATATCACTTGTCAAATAATGATGGAGAGAAAGCGATTAATGCAATGAATATTGCTTTGGCCAGTGGCAAAATAGATTCTAAAATAAAACACCGAATTCTGAATGAATTCTTGATTTATGTAAATGCAAATCCGCAGTTTGCTCCTGATTTAGAAAAAGCGGTTAGTTATTTTGATGACGACCCGGAAGTGAATGTGTCTAAGGAAATAGGGAAGTTTTATCACAATAAGAAACAATGGGATAAAGCCATTGGGTATTATGAAAAGGCAAATGCCAAAAGCACGGAGACTGATATTGAAACGAATTTACTTTTGCTTCAAGCGTATACGGAAACAAAAGAGTTTACAAAGGCAGTAAAAAAAGCCATGGATATGGTGGATATTTTCCCTGCGCAACCGCAGTTTTATTATTACTCAGGTTTAGCCTTCAATCAATTGAGCCAATTTAAAAAAGCAAAAGAAATGTTGGAAATGGGACTGGATTATCTGGTAGATGACAACGCATTAGAAATAAACTTCAACATACAACTTGGTGAAGCTTATAATGGTTTAGGAGATGTAAAGAAGAAAGATTTCTATTTTTCCAAAGCCAATCAATTATTAAAAAAATAAAATTAAAATGAATAAATTTTTAGCATTACTGGCAGTTGTTCTTCTTGTTTCGTGCAAGTCGAAAGCCATCGTGACCGAAGCCACCGTTCCGGTCACCTATTTAAAATCAAGTAAAATAATTGCAAATCACTACAACAATAAAAGTGACTTTTCTACATTATATATAAAGGCTAATGCCAAATATTCAGATGACCAACAATCACAGAATGTTACTGCCGAAATCAAGATTAAGAAAGACGAGCAAATTTTAGTTAGCATTCGTTTTCTAGGAATAACGATGGCAAAAGCAAGTATTACGCCAACGTCAGTGAGTTATTATGAAAAAATAAAAGGCACTTATTTTGAAGGTAATTTTAGCGCTTTGAGTCAATGGCTTGGGACTGATTTGGATTTTAATAAGATTCAAAACATGTTGTTAGGGGAGGCCTTGGATGATTTGTCAAAAGGGAAATACAAAGAATCATTAGTGGAACAGTTGTACCGATTAGATGATTTAGCAAATGACAATACCAAAAAGACATTCTACATCAACGCAGCAAATTTTAGTGTGCAAAAACAAGAAATCACACAAACAGCTGAAGGCAGAATGATTCAGGTTGCTTATGCAGACATCAAGGAATACAAAGAAGGAATGTTGCCGGGCAATGTGGTGATTAATACGTATCAGCCCAAAGGGAAATCCGTAATTGATTTAGATTACAATAATATTACGTTTAATGAGGAACTTTCTTTTCCATATAGTGTTCCAAATGGTTACAATAGAATTATAATTAAGTAAATTTGCAAAAATATATTTTTACGATGCCAAAATTTCTCCTTAGCCTACTGTTTATGTGCATGACTTCTATGATGTGGAGTCAGTCTTCGCAACAAGAAAAGTTAGAACAACGAAAAGCCGAAATCCAAAAGGAGATTAGAGAAAATGAGAAGATGTTGCAAAACGTTAAATCAAAGGAAAAATCGGCGATGAATGTGTTTTTGATCCAAAAAAACAAAATCAGACTGAAAGAAACCTTGATCAATACTACCGAAAAGCAAACTAAACTTTTGGCGAATGATATGTATATTAATCAAATGAAAATCAACAAACTCAACAAAGAGCTTTTGGTTCTCAAAGAAGATTATGCTACGATGATAGTGAAGTCATATAAAAGCCGTTCAGAACAAAGTAGGGCGATGTTTATTTTGTCTGCAGAGAATTTTTTACAAGCTTATAAAAGAGCGCAGTATTTGAAACAATACACCAGCTTTAGAAAAAACCAAGGAGAAGAAATAAAAACTAAGTCAACGGAACTAGTTAACTTTAACGATAAATTAAACGGTCAAAAAGTAGCCAAACAAAAGCTCTTAGTTGAAAACAAGAAAGAAAAAGAGACACTTGAAAAAGAGAAGCAAGAACAGGAAAAACTGGTAAATTCAATTAAGAAAGATAAAAACAGAATCGTATCTGACATTCGAAAAAAACAACGCGAGTCTAAAACTATTGACAAGCAAATTGACCGTTTGATTCGTGAGGCGATTGCTGAAGCAAATAGAAAAGCAGCATTAGAGAAAGCAAGAGCAAAAGCATTAGCAGATAAACCAAATGCAACGCCAAAAGAGGTTGCTGCTGCAGTTGCTAAAGCGCCTGTATCTTCTTCCAGAATTGAGCTTACGCCAGAAGACAAATTAATTGCAGATAGCTTTAAAGCAAATAGAGGAAGCCTTCCTTGGCCAGTAGAGAAAGGATTTATATCATTAGGATACGGAGATCAAGCACACCCTATTTACAATACCTTAGTCATTCACAATAGTGGTGTCGAAATCACTACGAATGAAGGTGCTACGGCGAGAGCAGTTTTTGGTGGAGAAGTAGCTAGTGTGATGGTGCTGTCACCAGTAAATAAAGCGGTAATGATACAACACGGGGATTATTTCACGATCTATCAAAACCTAAGTTCGGTGTCTGTAAGTAAAGGAGATAAAATTAGTATCAAACAAAGTTTAGGTAGAGTGAGAACAAATGGAGATACGGGTAAAACGGTAATCAAATTTCTATTGCTGCAAAATACGACTTACACAAATCCGCAAGGATGGTTGTCGAATAAATAATTATTGTGTTACTCCATTAGGGTAATAAACAAAAAAAGCGAATCATATGATTCGCTTTTTTTGTTATGAGTTAGTTCGTTATCACTGTTGCTGTTGTTCCGCATCATCTAGTTCTTTTTGAAATTCAATAGATACGTCTTGCAGTTGCACATCGTTTACTTCTTCAAAATGCCTGCCGTCTTCATAACCTATAGAAACGGATACAGATAGTGTTTGCTTAGCTAATCCTAATCCTTTAAACGTTCCTTTAATAGGCGTGCATTCATTAAAATTAAGGCCTACAGAGAGCTTAACATGATTGTCCATAGTCCAAATGTTATTGGTAGGGTCTATACCAAGCCAACCTTGTATAGGGGAATAAATTTCTACCCATGCATGTGTTGCACCTTCACCCCGAAGCCCGCTTTCATTAGGACATATGTATCCACTCACATACCTAGACGGAATACCAGCAGTTCGTAGAAGCTGTAATAGGACAAGGGCAAAATCTTGACAAACTCCTTTCCGATGTTCTAAAATTTCGTCTACTGTGGTTTCGATATTTGTAATTCCTTTGGTATACGTAAAATTAGTAAATACATATTCGTTGCATTGTTGTGCAATTTCAATAATCGATTTATCACTGTAATCAATTTCTTCTAAGATCTTGATGATTTCTATTTGCTTCGTAATTGTTTCGGGGTACGAGAGTCGTAATAAGTAAATATCATTTTCTAGTTTAGTTAGTAAGTCGGCTACTTTTACATTGTCTATTTCGGGTATTTTTTGTGAATGTGTAGTGCGTACTAACAGCTTAGTTTTAACAATCATTTCTGAGTGTGCCTCCATGATATTAAAATTACCCACGCGATTTCCGTGGTAATCCATAGAAATCGCTACCTCTGGGTTTTTTGTAATCGAAAGCTGAAATTGCAATACATCTTGATTTTCAAAATTATGCGGAAACAATCTAATTTCATTTATACTTTCTTTAATTGGCCAGTTATATTGGTATTTTGTGATATGTACAATATTAAAAACAGCCATTTTTTTTAGGAATAAGAGAAGAATAATTTAGAAAAATCTATCGAAAATTGAGTTATTTCTGTTCTTGTATTATTCAACAAATCTTCTAATTGTTGATTTGTAAGTTGGTGATAATCGGTAAACTCCAACGAGCTTTTTAATCGACCAAATTGGTTGCGCATCGTTACCGCTTCGCTTGCATTATTGTCTTTTAAAATGATATTTAAATACGATTCTATTAAGGTTAAAGTATAGATTACGGAGTGAGCAAAATCCTTATTAAAGATTAAGTGTTGTACTACCTTGCGATTGTGAGCAATGTTACTATAGCTTTTTTGATAAAATTCATAGCCAGAAAGGGATAGCAATAACTTTCTCCAATAGAGTAAATCCTCTTTGCCATCTAGATTATAATTAATAGGCTCATAATAAGATTGTGTCATAGAAATGGTTTGTAAACATCTTTCAATGTGTTTTCCAATTCTTGAAAATGACCAACCCAAACCTCTAGGCATAGTGACTTGATAAATACCATTGTACAGTAAAAAATCTTTATTCAGTTTACCTAAAATGGTCATTGCTTCTGGAGTTTCTAGTTTCTTGGGCAATTCTGGGTCATTAATAAAATGATACATAGAGTTAATATGTTCCCATAACTCTTTGGTTATTTTATCTTGAGAACCTCGTGCATTTTCTCTCGCTTTAGAGATAAGACATTTAATAGAGCTCGTGTTTGTTGCTTCACATATAATGTGTTTTAGAACAAAGTTAGTATTGTGTTGTACTGCTAAAATTTCCTCAGAAGGTAAATTAGTAAAGTTTTCTAATAATGGTTTATACCCTTGATAGTCATTTGTTTCTTGATCAAAAGACATGATATAAAGTGTGTTGAGCGTAAGCAACATGCCATCTGCTCTTTCCATGTATCTGTTGAGCCAAAACATCCCATCAGCAACTCGGCTTAGCATATTTACTTCCATAGTGTTTGTTTTATTGGTTCTATTTTATTGACTATTTCATTACCCATGTATCCTTACTTCCGCCACCTTGAGAAGAATTAACAACAAGTGAACCTTCAGTAAGGGCTACTCTTGTTAAACCTCCAGGTACAATTTGCACTCCATTAGGACCACATAAAGCGTAAGGGCGTAAATCAACATGTCTCAGCTTGAGTTCTCCATCTATAAAACAAGGCACTGTGCTGAGTTGAATGATAGGCTGTGCAATAAAGTTTCGTGGATTCTTTACAATAGCAATTTTAGCATCTTCTAGTTCTTTTTCGGAGGCTTTGTTTCCCATTACCATTCCGTAACCACCACTTCCATTGGTTTCTTTGATTACCATATTTCCCATATCGGCAAATACAAATTCACGTTCTTCTAGATTTTCCATCTGGTAGGTAGGAACATTTTTAAGAATAGGTTCTTCGTTTAGATAATACTTAATCATATCTGGTACATAAGCATAAACTGCTTTATCATCGGCAACGCCATTCCCTACGGCATTTACTAAGGCTACAGTACCTAATTTATAAGCACTGATTAAACCAGGGACTCCTAAGGCGCTATCTGGTCTAAAAACTAAGGGATCTAAATATTCATCGTCTAGGCGTCTATAGATAACATCAACTTGTTGAAGACCTGATGTTGTTTTCATATACACCTTACCATTGTTTACCACTAAATCTCTTCCTTCAACTAACGGGATTCCCATTTGTCGAGCTAAAAAAGTATGTTCGTAATATGCAGAATTATATACTCCTGGAGTCATTAAAACTACATTAGGTTTAGAAATGTTTCTAGGAGAAAGTGACACTAAGATATTATGAAGAATCATAGGGTAGTTAACAACCATGCTTACATTGTTAGCGGTAAACATTTCCGGAAAAATACGCTTAGTAATCTCTCTGTTTTCTAGCATGTAACTTACACCACTAGGGCAGCGTAAATTGTCTTCTAAGACATAAAATTCGCCTTTTTCTCCTCTAATTAAATCAATACCTGCTATATGTACATGAATGTCATGAGGTACTTTAATTCCATGAACTTCGGGAAGATAATGCGGACAAGTTGTGATTAGTGCTGCTGGAATAATGCCTTCTTTTACAATGAGTTGCTCATTGTAGATGTCTTCTAAAAATAGATTAAGGGCTCTTAAACGTTGTGTAATTCCTGTTTCTACTTCGTCCCATTCATTTTTTGTAAGAATCCTAGGGATTATATCAAACGGAAAAATTCTTTCTATTCCTTGATCTTCATCACTGTAAACAGTAAATGTGATTCCCTGGTTCATAAAAATGTCAGAAGCCAGACTGTGTTTCTTATTTAAACTTTCAAGACTTAAACCTTCTAATGTTTGCAATACTTGGCGGTATGAGTCTCTTACCCCATCTTTAGAAAACATTTCATCCCATCCCCTTGGGTTTAAATTAGGTGTTAATTTTACCATGTTCTCTGTTGTTGAATAATTAATAAAAAACGAGTTTGTAGCAAACAAACCGTAATTTTTTAGTTAAAAATACGATTTTAATACTTTCAAATAAGTTTTTTATTGCAAAATTAACGACAAATATATTATTCGCTTAAAGTTGGCTTTCTATTTAAGAATTATTATTTTTTTATCTTTTTTTTTAAGATTCAATAGCATTTAATACGGTTCGAATTTCGAACACCCCCTTTTATAATAGGGGGTGCCGTTCAGTAATGATTAAGAAATCAACTTAATAACCCAACATAAGTAATAGTGTTTTGGGATTTACATCCTACGCTATGAATTATCAGGAAAAAAATAGGAGTTGTTTTAAACGACAATAAAATTATTTAGCGAAAGTGGATTCCGTAGCTTTCATCATTCCTTCCGTATTCCAAGTACCGGAAACAATCATACGTCTGATGGTGTAAAGGGGATCGATTGAATCTCTTTTGGTCGAAAGAATAAACGCCATTTGGTAGCCGCTCTTTTTTATTTCAGGAATCGCTGTTGTATTCCACAAACCAAAAGGATATGCAAAATAGGTCACTGGTGTTCCTGTAATTTCTTCCAGTTTTGCCTTCGGTTTTACTAATTGGGTATTCCAGTCGTCCCCTGAGTATTTCGTTACCATGTGATGATCCCAGGTATGTGCTGCGATAACATTACCAGTATCTGATAATTCTTTGATTTGTTCTTTAGATAAATAGTTGGGACGGTTAATGGAAACAGTCATAACAAAAAACACGCCTTTAAAGCCATATTTTTCCATTTCGGCTGCGCCAATGGAGTATTGTTCCCCGCGGGTATCGTCAAAGGTAATCATGATAGGTTTTGAAGGTAGCGGGCCGTCGTGTACTAAATACTCGTACAATTGCGCAGGCAATATCGTATGATATCCTGCTGCTGACAATGCTTTCATTTGCGCTGCAAAATCGACTGGTTTTACCGTATAGACTTTGGTCATAGGACCAGCACTAGCATCAAAATTCTTAATATTGTGATAGCACAAAATAGGCACTTCCTTTTTGGAAAGGATGGTCGCCGCATCATTGGTCACTTTTTGTACTTCGGCTTTTTGTTCAACCTCATTTACCACAGTTATTTTCTGTGGAGCTTCTTTGTTAGTTTCCTCTGCTTTTGATTGGCAGCCTTCTAAAATAACAAGTCCTAAAATCAGACAGGCGAAATAATTTTTCATTGTGCTGTATTTATTGAAATTGAATGTAGCTTGGTTTTGGTGTGAATTTCAGCAATTCTTCAGGAGTGTACATTTTCCAGTTATTCCAATTGTCATTTTTGTAAAACAATTTAAATCCAGTAAACTGCACCGGCTCTCTATAAATATAAGTCAGGTAGGTCGATCTTTTCAAGACTTTGCTTCCAAAGCCGTCCATATCCATCACTATTTGCACCTCAGGAAGCTTTTTTATTCTTTTATAGTCAGTTACCATTCCTTGGGTAAAACGGTGTACAACAAGAACTTTAGGTGTTAGCTTGTTTTCGCGAACGACCTTAGCCAGAATGTCAATGGCGTCATTGATATCATCAGCCGTAAAACTACCAATTTTAGTTCCTGGAACGTGTCCGTTTTTTAGTGAAAACTCAGGGTCAATTCCTAGGTGAACATTAGGTAAAGAAAGATATTTTACAAGTTCAGTCACTTCTGCCTTAACAGTGCTGTGTCCTACTTGAATATCTAAAAATACCAAAGCATCAATGGGTTTTGCCCATTTAAGAACCGTGTCTATTTGTTTGAATGGCATACGCATGCGGTGCATATTGTCTCTTCCGGGCGACCCTTGTGCTGTTACTGCAATATAATGCAAAGCTGGGATTGCTTTCGTAGTAGAATCTGCGGCCTGCCATTTAGCTACTTCTCCTTGTAATTGTTTGATCATTTGGGCTCTTGGGATTTCTCCTAAGATTCCCATTCTTGTCGAATATAAATTTCCGTAAAAGGCGATAATTCTATTGTATGGCAATAATGCGCCCGGTAATGGATAAGGCGTTTTTACCGGCCATCTTCCCGTGGTGTCGTTATTGCTTAAAGCCAGCATTCTTCTATTGTAGTCCGCAGTATCGATTGTAGTGACCGCTTTTTTCTTCACAGAATCAACGGCGACTACAGCTGTTTTTTCAAGCTCATTTTTTTCTTCGGCAGCTTTGCTTTTATTGCAGCTGGAAACAAAAATGAAAAGCGAAGGAATAAGAAGTGCAAGTGCGTAATTTTTCATAAAATAAATCTTGGGTTTACTACAAAGGTATTGTTTTAAATGAACGGCGTATGCATTAAAAAAGTATTCTGAAGCCCTATTTTTTATATAATTCACAGATAGTGTTGTGGAGATGGTTAATAGTAGCTTTTTGAAAAAAGTATAGCTTAGTAAAGCGGATTAGAATTGCAGGAAACAAACTATAAATTGACGTGGACAAGGATTAGTTTTTAGATAAAATCATTAAAAATTTCATTCTACGTCAGTTTTTGATTGCAAAGCAGAATACCCTAACTTTATAACCCTTTTCTACTCTTAATTTAAAATCAAGTCGGTGTACAATAAGCTCCATTTTTTTTCCCTATTTATGCTATTGCAGCAAGGCGCTGTTTTTAGTCAAATTACTAAGGATACCACGGCACTTGCTGCAGTAGCCGTATTAGCTTCTCCTACAAAAGCCACACTTCAAAACACGGCTGCGTCCATATCGGTTATTAGCAGAAAGGAGCTCGATAAAAGCGACGGTATCATTTTGACTTCGGTACTCAATAAAATTCCGGGGTTGTATATGCAACAAGGCGCTTTGAACACCATTAAAATTAGTATTCGTGGAATTGGTTCCCGTTCGCAGTATGGAACCCAAAAAATAAAAGGCTATTTCGAAGGCATTCCGTTAACTACTGCCGAAGGCGAATCGACGATTGAAGATATTGATTTGGAAACTATCGGTAGTATCGAAATCATTAAAGGACCTAATAGTACGAGTTTTGGTTCGGGTTTGGGAGGTGTTATCCATTTGTTTGCTCGTGAAATCCCTACTGATGAATTCCAAGCTAAATCAATCACAACCTTTGGAAGTTTCGGACTCTTGAAACAAAATTTTTCAGCGAATTATGGTAAATCTTCCACTATGGGTTCCGTTAATTACAGTCATTTACAAAGTGACGGCTTTCGCCAAAATTCCTCTTATGACCGAAAATCATTAACACTACAAGGCCAACAAAAGATAAATTCCAAAGGAGAATTATCCTTTATCGGAATGTATACCCAACTCAAAGCCTACATTCCCAGTTCTATTAACGAAGACGATTTTAACAATAACCCCGAAAAAGCAGCAAGCAATTGGGCGCAGGCGCAAGGCTATGAATTTTATGATAAATGGATGATGGGCGTGGGCTACCGTCAGCAATTGTCCTCAAAATGGTCTCTTAAATCCAGTATTTTTTCGAATATTAAAAAAGCCTACGAGCCACGACCTTTCAATATTTTGGAAGATGAAAGTAGCAGTATTGGTTTCCGTTCTAGTTTGAATTATAAAAACACACTTTTCTCGGTGCCATTTGAGTTGAGTTTAGGTACGGAGGTGGCTTTTGACGATTATACTTTTTCTCTTTTTAAAAATCTATATGCATCGCAACCCAATCCAGGAAGTGTTGCTGGAGCCGAATTCAGCAAGAAGCAACAGAAAAGCAGTTACCAAAATTATTTCGGACAAGCTGATTTTTCATTGTCGGCAAAACTTCATTTAGAAACTGGTTTGGCGTTTAATACCACACGCTATTCCTTGCGGGATCTTTTTGCGGAAGCGGCAACAATTCCAGACCTAGCTTACACCTTTGGGGAAGTAGTATCACCAAGAGCGGGACTTTCCTATAGTTTCACCAAAACCAAAACAATTTATGCCTCGATAAGTAAAGGTTTTTCGACTCCATCCGTTGCGGAGACACTGACTCCCGAAGGACAAATTAATACCAACCTAAAGCCTGAAGTAGGGTGGAACTATGAACTGGGATTGAAGGCGCATGGACTGAACAATAAATTATACACGGAGTTGACTTTTTTTAGTACTCAAATTACTAATTTATTGGTAGCAAGACGCACCGCCGAAGATCAATATATAGGAATCAATGCCGGAGCGAGTTCGCATAGTGGGATGGAATTTCTTGTCAATTACCAACTTTTACAAACAAGCCAGTATCAAGTGTCAACTTATTTTTCGGCGGCAGTGAATCGTTTTAAATTCAAGGATTTTGTGGATGGTACAAATGATTATTCAGGAAACCAACTCACGGCGGTACCGGATGCGCAATGGAATGTGGGTGTGGATTTGAGTACTACTAGTGGATTTAAACTGCACACTGCTTTTAGTAAAGTAGGGGCGATGCCGCTAAACGATCAAAACTCAAAATACACCCAAGCTTATTCTCTTTTAGATCTTAAAACAAGCTATACTTTTATGGTTTTAAAAAGTTTAAAAACGGAGCTTAGTACGGGAATAAACAATGCAATTAATACGCAGTATGCAGCTAGTATATTGCCTAATGCAGTGGGTTTTGGTCAGGCCAAACCAAGGTATTATTATCCCGGAAATCCGCGGAATTATTATGGAGGAATTAGCTTGAGCTATCTTTTTAAGTAAAAGCTTGAGTTTAGTTCCAAGTAGAGCTGCATCCGTTATTTTTTAATATATATGATGGAACGCGGATGAAACGGATTTTAGCGGATTATCGCAGATTGTAATTGAAGAAGTTAATAAAATCCTTGTCATCTGTTGGCTGTTTTTCGTTTTAGGCGACATTGAAGACAGTCATTGCACAAAAAACACTTCCCGAAATAAGTTTTAGATAAACTTAACTGACGTTTTTGATAATTTCAACCTACTTACTTTTTTACCAGTGCTACTTCTTCAAGGCTAACACTCTTTTTTTGTTTGTTGCTCCAGGAATTCATGATGTAATTCATTACATCCGTTACTTCTTGATTGCTGAGTCCCATGGCGGGCATGGCACTTTTAAATTTCTTGCCATTGACCACTATAGGACCACTTAATCCAAATTTTAGCGCGTGAATACTCTGGGTTCTTTTTTCGGTGAGCCAATTGGATCCGTCCAAAGTAGGGAAATTAACTCCGTCTCCTTTTCCGTTTACCAGGTGGCACTGCATACAAAAATCAGCATACACTTCTTTTCCGTCGGCGATGCTTTTTTGTAAAGGCGTTTGTTGTTGGATTACTAAAATAGGGAGGTAGTTCGTTTTTGAACTAACACTTGGATTCGAATAGTATAAATAAGCGGATGCAAACAATGCGATTCCGAAGTGTAGTTTTGTGATTATCATTTTAATCTCTTTAGGTTTAATTGCGTAAAGTGCTGTTTCGATTTTTTTGCCACAGATTCACTGATTAAAAAATGATTTTTACTATCTGTTAATCTGTAGCTATTATTTCACTAATACCATTTGGACTTTTTCTCGAGGTAATTTAATTAGGTATAATTTTTACAATTCCTTTTCCTTCTACCGCGAGATAAATATAACCGTCCGGTGCTTGCGCCACGTTACGTACGCGACCAATATCGGTGGCTATTTTTTGTCGGCCTGTGATTTTATCTCCGTCTAATTTTACTAATTCGAGGTATTGAAATTTCAACGAACCCACGAGTAAGTCTCCTTTCCATTCTGGATAACGGTCGCCGGTTACAAAGGTCATTCCCGAAGGAGCAATAGAAGGAACCCAATAGTATATTGGATCTTCCATACCTGGTTTTTGGGATATGTTACTAATGCTCGTGCCGTCATAGTCTATACCATAGGTCACCACAGGCCATCCATAGTTAGCGGCTTTTTTGATAATGTTGATTTCGTCACCTCCTTTTGGACCGTGTTCGTGATCCCAAATAGCGCCTGTAACGGGGTTTTTTACTAAACCCTGCGGATTACGATGACCATAAGAATAAATAGCCTCTTTGGCGCCTACTTTCCCTACAAAAGGATTGTCTGCGGGAATGCTGCCGTCATCGTTCAGGCGGTAAATTTTTCCATTATCTCGGGTGATATCTTGTGGATTGACAAAATGTGCTCCGCGTTCTCCTGCCGAGAAATACAAATAGCCTTCGTTGTCAAAAACGATACGGGAACCAAAGTGCTGTCCCTTGGTTGTATTGGGTTCACATTTGTATAGGGATTGTATTTGGGTGAGACTTTCATTTTCGAGCTTGACTCTAATGAGTTTAGTGTTTCCGCCTTCTCCCTCGCCTTCTGTGGAAGCGTAGGTGATGTAAATCCAACCATTTTTGGTATAATCAGGATGCAAGACAATATCGAGTAAACCGCCTTGACCGCGATTATAGACTATGGGAACATTTTTCACTTCGGTTTTTTTGCCATTTTTTACGTGGTACAAAATGCCGCTTTTCTCGGTGACTAACATGGAGCCGTCCGGCAACCAGGCCATTCCCCAAGGAATGGGAATTCCATCAACAACGGTTTCCAAAGTATAGTTTTTTACTTCCTCCTGAAGCGCGACATCGTTTGGATTGGGCTGTGCATGGCAGCTCAGTATAAAAAAAGGAAGTAGCAACAGTATGATTTTGTTCATGATTTTCTTTTTTAAAACGGGTTTGAATAAATCCTAACATTCGAAGATAGTAAAAGAAGAGAAGCGAAACAATCTAATTTAGAAAGCTTTGTAAAAGCTATTTTTTAAAATGGCATTACGTCTAAAAGGATTTGATTGTTGTTTTCCTTTACCTTTATTAAAAGCAGCGAGTGTTTATGGATATTGTCATAAAAGCTATAATCAAGTACTACTTTGTCTGTGTCGTCTGTTGACTCTTCAATCTTTAGGGTTAATTTTCCTTTTGCTCTAATGTGAGCTTCGTTTAGCATGCCTTTAAAAAAATGATAGAAATCCATTTTATTGGGCGCTTCAGTTTGAACATCTGCAGACATCAAGAAAGATAAGAAGGACTCAGGGGTGTTATTGATGCAGGATGAAATCAATTCAGCCTTTATTTTTTCATTCATTTTTTTAATATTAGGAATGGTTTTGAAATGTGAAAAATTAAATCACTTAGGTGAATATATTTCACTGTTTTTCTTGTAAATAGTTTGTTTATAAGGTAATCTAAGATGTTAAATCTGTGGGAGCGGAAGCTGGTTTACGATATTAAAATGAATATTTTGAGATCGAATCATTATTTAACTATTAGAGGTAATAATTGAAACGAATTCTCCAACAACTCTCATTTCTGTGCCATTCTCGTCATTAATAATTATGTTTTCATAAGAATCGTCAAAGGAATTTGGTCTCAAAACAATTGAAGTATGTTCCCAACCTTCTTCAGTTACTACTTTTTCACTTGAATACGTTTTAATCGTAAAAGCAGAATTGAAATCTTGATCTTGAATATCAATGTTTTCAACTAAAACTATTTTTCCGTTTCTACTGCCTCCTGTATAAGGTTTAAATAAACAAATCGAACCGTTTGGAATGACTCTATTCATTGATTCTCCAACTATTTTACATGCGAAATATTCGTTTTTAGAGTTTGCGGGTCCTTCAATCAAAGTGAAATCTCTTTCAGATTGTATCTCACTAAATGTTCCTGCTGCTGCATAAAAATCATAAAGAGGAATTGGATTCCTTATTGTTGGTTCAAAATTTATAGTTTCTTGTAATGGAATAATCACATCCTTCTTTTCAGGTTTATTAACCTTAACTGTTGCCTTTTGTTCCAGATAGGTATACATAGAAGTTGAAACAGGGTTTGCTAAATTGAAACGAATTTTGACAACTGAAACCTGTTTGCCACTATCATTTTTCATAGTGGTTTGTTCAACCTGATTCAATTCAGGATTTACTTCTCCCATATAATAGAAATCAAGTCCTTCATCATTATTTTTTTTGATAAAAAGAGGAAGTCTAATAGCTCCGTTTTTTCCTAAAATAGATTGAACATCTTTACTATTTATCTTTCTATTAGATTTTGACATCCAATCAAATTCTTTATTGTTTACAAATCTATCCTCATATTTTGTCGATTCAGATATATCATCTTCTTTATGATAGTTAACAAAAATAGGACAATGTGTATTGTCGAGACTTACTAAATAACCTCCAACATTTTGAGCTACAGGATTTTCTGAAGCATTTAAAATTCTAAAAACATCTTTACGAGAGTATTTTCGATAAAGTACAAATCCTTTCTGCCAATCGTTAGGAACAAATAGTTTGTCAAATTCGTAAATAGAATAATTTGTACAATCAGTAATGTGTTTCTTAAAAGTTTTGTTTTTTAAGTATGAAAGAAATGTACTTGAAAAGTATAGGTTTCCATTTTCATTATTTAGAATGTCAAAAGCATAGATCTCTTTTACTGAAATTAATTTACCTTCTTTTTTTTCTCTAATGAATTCAAAATTTAGATTTGAAATACAAGATTGAATGGTTTCATCAGAAACAGTGTAAAGATATTTTTTTAAAACAGCTTCTTTTAAGTCATTAAGAGAGAGAGTTTTGTAATCAATTAATAATTTGATAATTAAGCTTTCTTCAACTCTTTTGGAGTTGTTTATTTCTTTAGAAAAAAGCTCTAAAAGTTTAATCTCTTCTGCAGATAATTCTGACTCGAAGTCCTTCTCAACTTTGATAATGAAGTTATAATAAGAACTGACGTAATTTACATACAAATATGGGTCTCTAGAACCATGTTCTATAAAATCCATCATCATTGGTATTCTGCCAAGCTTAAATTTCAATAAGTTGTAATCTTTTTTCAAATCAGAGAATAACTGCATGTTTGCAGAATCAATGGATTGAAATATTTTCTCTTTTGTAATTTCATCAAAATTAATAGTCGAAGAACCTGGAATCATCCTACTGCCTTCTGTAATTAACTTCCTTAAAGTATCCTTATTGTAAGAAGTGTCGCCATATAATGCAATTGGGATTAGATAATTGTTTTCGTAGTTTCCGATGAAATCAATTACAGTTACATAGCTTTTTCCATCAACTTTTCTTAACCCACGGCCTAATTGCTGAATGAAAATAATTGCTGATTCAGTTGGTCGAAGCATAATAATCTGATTGATTTTTGGAATATCAATCCCTTCATTAAAAATATCAACGGTGAAAATGTAATCAAGCTTTTCATTTAAGTTATCCGATTCTAATCTTTCAATCGCTTTCGCTCTTTCTTCTTCTGTGCTATCACCAGTTAAGGCAATGGTTCTATATCCTTTTAGATTTAATAAAGCGGAAAGTTCAATTGCTTCTTTTTTTCTTGAACAAAAGATCAAACCTCTGGTTATGCCGTTGTCACTCCCGTAAAAATTTGCTTTTTCAATGATTCTGTTTACTCGTTCGTTAGAAACTAATAAGTTAAACGTCGATTTGTTATCAATCTCATTATTATCAATTAGTAAATCAGTGACACCATAGTAATGAAATGGACTAAGCATTTCTTCTTCCATTGCTCTGTTCAATCTGATTTCGTAAGCAATATTGTGGTCAAATAATTGAAATATATCATTCCCATCAGTTCTTTCAGGAGTGGCAGTCATTCCTAAAAGGAATTTTGGTTCAAAATAGTCGATTAATCGCAAATAGGAATCTGCTCCTGATCTATGAGTTTCATCGATGATGATATAGTCAAAATGATCTTTTGAGAAGTTCTCAAGATGTCTAGATTTTGATATAGTTTGAATTGTCGAAAACACAAAATCACATTCTAATTCTCTTTTTTCACCAGAATATAATCCCATTGTTTTATCCTTCCCGAAAACTCTTCGAAATGTTTTTAATGAATCTTTTGCTATGGTCAATCGATGTACTACAAAAAGTAATTTTTTAGGATTAAAAGCTTTTGCGTCGAATGCTGATAAATAGGTTTTTCCTGTTCCAGTAGCAGAAATTATTAATGCTTTATTCTTTTTATCGTTTCTTAAATTCTTTAAATTTCCCAATGCTTCTATTTGCATTGTATTGGGAGTTATTTTCGTTAGAATTTCATTTAATTCCTCTGTTTTACTTGTGAGAAATTGCTTTTTATAAATCTCTTCATAACGAAAAATATAATCAGTTGTAACTGGTGTTGCTTTTTCAAAATCAGTTTGAAATTCACCAAGTACATTATGAACTAAACCACTTTCATCTAAGGCCGAGACTTTAATATTCCATTCCTTATTTGTCGATAATGCATTGTCCGTTAAATTACTACTGCCAACAATTAGATTATAATGATCATTGTTTTTAAAAATGTACCCTTTTGCATGCGCGTTTCCAGTTGTAGCAATACGTAAATCAATATTTTTAAATTGTAGTAGCCTTTTTAATGCTTCAGGTTGTGTGAAGTTTAAATATTGAGAAACTAAAATTTGACCTGTTATTTTCCGATTTTCTAATTCTTTTAGTTTGTTAATTATGGTTGCAACTCCACTTGCTGTAACAAATGCTACGGAGATATAAAACTGATTGCAATTTTCAAGCTCTTGAAGTATTGTTGAAAGTACTTTTTTTGGTGGATTTTTTTGATTGACAAGCAACTCTGGTTGATAAGCTGCGTCAGATAAAACATTTTTATCCACGTAGCCAGTTTGTAAACTGGAATTGAAAATTTGAATTAACTTATCCATTCATTATTAATTTATTTACAATCGGGATGTCTGCCGCTGCCCAATCAAGCTTTCTTAGTTCGCTAATAGGTAACCATTCTTGAGCAATATGTTCATTTAGGATGAGTTCTTTAGATGTTGCTTCACAAATAAAACTGTGCATTGTCAGTTCAAAATCTGGGTATTGATGAGTAACTGTGAGAAATAAAGATTTGATATCTGTTATAATATCAAGTTCTTCTAGTAATTCACGTTTTAAAGCTTCTTCTTGCGTTTCACCTTGTTCAATTTTCCCACCTGGAAATTCAAACTTCTCAGAGATATATAAGATTTTATTTTTAGGTCTTTGGACGCATAAAATTTTATTCTCAAAATATATTATTGCAGCTACTACCTCAATTTTTTTCATTCTTAACCTCTGTTTTACTTTGAATACTTACCCTGTAATATTTTTACAATGTTTCGTCTGCTTTTTACTGTTAAATTGTGCTTTTAGTTTTTCTCAAATATAGCGAAACCACTAAGTAAAAAAGTGCAATATATTGAACAATTTATCAACAAACTAAGTTGTTTGCGGTGAATATATGTTATTCCTATAAAATCAAATCCCCTAGCCCTGACCGAAGTGGAACTCCTTATGCAAGGGCCTTGTATGTTTTTCTTTGGGCAAAAGAGCGACCGGAGGAAGCTCCTTTTTGGCCGTAGAAAAAAACAAGGGCATCAATAAGAGTGGAGCGTAGGGCAGGATAAAGCTCCTGGATATAAATCGTCTTCGGTTTAAAAATGAAAAAGACCATCGTTACCGACGGTCTCTTTCTTCAGGATAGTTGTTTAACCAAAACCAATTAGAATAACCGCTATCCCTAAGGGGGCAAAGCCATTTGAGATAAACTTTGGTGGGAAATTCCGCCGGGCTCCAGAAGCTGCTGTTGCAGTCAAGAACAGCGTTGCCAATGTAGGCGGTATTGAAACTTCCCTTAGCCAACACTCTTTTCCAAGGTGCTTTCTCCAAAGTTTTATTTTTTATAGTTGTAGTTCTGATGTTTATCAAAGCTAACAGACTGCGGCAGTTTT
Source organism: uncultured Flavobacterium sp. (assembly GCF_963974175.1). Classification (GTDB taxonomy): domain Bacteria; phylum Bacteroidota; class Bacteroidia; order Flavobacteriales; family Flavobacteriaceae; genus Flavobacterium. Next base: position 255,906 of record NZ_CAXBBR010000002.1, on the reverse strand, counting down.
TGCACTTGGTTTCCCGTAAAAGGAGACTGTTTTCTACTGTTTAGGACGCTAAAAAACCAAAACGATAGTAGCAAAAAAGACTATCGTTACCGATAGCCCTTTCTTCACTTTGTGTACGCATCCAAAAAACCTACAAGAATAATGGATGCTGCAAAGCAATATCGTATGCTACTGAGAACAAACTTAAGGGAGTTTATTGGTCTTAGTTTACGGTTTCCCGTAAAGGCCTGATTTTCTTTGTAAATAGTTTGCAAAAAAGGATGATAATTTCTTTTAGAGGGCGGGGAGACTAGCTTTTTTGAATGCGGAGAAATGAAAAAAGAGTCAAATAAAAAACCATCTGGGAGGATGGCTTTTGCGTTTGTTGCGATTATTACTGTTTTTTAGATTGCGGCAATAGGTTGTTTAGATGATTTGCTCCTTTTTGATTCGTTGGCGGTAAGTAGAAATTTAAATGTGATTTTGTATTGGGCAGCGCGTTAATTGAGTTGGATTCTAACTGCTAGTTTAAACTGGATAAATTTCCAGTTTTGTATACAACACGATGAATTTATTTATTAGTAGTAAATCATGTGCTGGTTCAAACTAATGTTGACCGTAGTGTGTTTAATATTTAACGTACCATTTATAATTGATCATGGCCCAGCCCTCAAAATTTTCTTTCTTATTCACCACTGGATATTCATGTTTCCAACCGTCAACGAGTAAATTTCCGTCCTTTTCGATTACATAGGTTTGAACTCCTTTTTCTTTAGTATTATTTTGAAGAGACAGGACGTTTTCTTTTGTTAATTCACATCTTGGACAATCTATGACGCTTCCATCATTATAATAGGCACGCAAGCCCAGTTTAGAATAATACAAAAATCGTAGTTTCCTGTTTTTAGATTGTTCTTTGTTATTTGTATCAGTTGAAGGAGTTTGTGTTTCTGCACCGATTTCTTGTTCGTTCAGGCTAGATTGAGTTGTGTCAAGCGCCTCTGTTGGTAGACCTTTCTCTCTTAACTCTAGTTCTTTTTCTTTGAGTTGCAATTCCTTTGTCTTAAGTACTAACTCTTCTTGCTTTGCTTTTTGATCATTGCAGCTAAAAAGGGATAAAGAAAGCGCGATAATAAGTATAAATCTTGTCATTTTGTTTTGTCTAATAGTTCTTATAAGTACTGAAAATCAGCTATGCAATCCGCAATATGGCTTTTGTCTACCTAGATTAGGTGTGTTCTTGCCGTTAGGAGCTTGTTTTAATATGTAGCAAGTTATTTATTTAATCAACAGTAGCAAAAGGAATACTCGCTTTTAGTGGTATTTCGGTTTTTATTTGGTGTTATTTTTTATTCTTTCATCCGCTTATTCGGTTTTCTTCGAATTATTTTGCTGCAACGCTCTAGTTTGATTTGCTTTTTTGAATAAGCCAGAACTCTGAAACGATTTCGATGGGTACATCATTATATAAAAGGAGAGTTGCTGTAAAGGTTTTCCTGTCGCTGTGGTGATTCAGGCTTTTTAGATTGCTATTAGAGCAGCAATTTCTTTACAGAGGGAATTGGACTTCTTGTTGCTTATTGATAGGAATATGCTCTTGGTTTTACATTAGATCGATGTGGTTTTTGTTGCCGAGTTACACTGATCTTCGTCAAAACATCATTTCTTTTTTTAAAATAATTAATTTCTCAAAAGCGAACTAATTATTTTTGTTTAACTTTGCGTAATATATGTTAAACAAAATATGTTTTAGGTCTTGATAAATATTTTGTTGTATTCAAATAAAACAAAGAACATGAAAAGTAAAATACCCGATAACGTTGTGTTTTCAGAAGAGGAAGGATTTAATGCCAATATATTGCCTTATGCTACAAATGTGGGTGCGCCAGCAATTAGAATGGATGATGTGGTGTCGTGGAAAAGTAGAGGGATTAGTAATGTAAACAAAGAGTTTGAAAATAAGTTTAATGAACTCAAAACACAATATCAAAATCTAATGGAGGAATACGAGTGGAATGAATTAGTTTATAATTCTAAATTTTCATTTGAGCCCGTGGTGGGCGAAATCTATCATTTATATCGTGACGCGTCAGGGGAGAATTTTCTTTCGCTGATAGGACCGCAAGAATGGAATAAGGAGCACATTGGCACTTTTAAGTTGAACAGTGATAAGAAATGGATATTTCTGCAGTAAGAATAGAATGGTAATTTTTTCATCCTGAATGTTTCGATTATTTAGATCTAAATAATTCGCGCGTCAATGTTGTTTTAGAAGAGGACCTCGAGATTTTTGATAGGCACCTTTTTATTAATAAAACGGGTTGAGGTTGTTGTGAGGAGGACGCACTATTTTCAATATGATACTGTAAACAATAGTTCGTTTCAGTTTAAAGCAAAAAAAAAGCCTTTACATTGCTGTAAAGGCTTTCTGCTTTTCGCTCCCTCTCTTGGGCTCGAACCAAGGACCCTCTGATTAACAGTCAGATGCTCTAACCAACTGAGCTAAGAAGGAAACTGAGCGATAAATTGTAACGTGTGTTACAGTTGTAAAGCGGTGCAAAGATAGGCTATCATTTGATTTGTGCAAACAAAAATTAAACTTTTTTTAATTTTTTTTACTTCCCTACAATTGCCTTGTAAATATCGTTTCCGTTAGCAAATAATAACAGCGTTATAAGTAATACAAAACCAACCATTTGTGCGTTTTCAAGGAACTTGTCACTTGGTTTTTTACCACTAACAATTTCATATAATAAAAACATCACATGACCTCCATCTAGTGCCGGAATAGGCAATAAGTTCATAACACCAAGCATAATTGATAGCAAAGCGGTGATAGTCCAGAACGTTTCCCAGCTCCAAGTACTCGGGAAAATATCAAATATGGCTTTAAAACCACCTACTTGTTTGTAGGCTCCTGTGCTTGGACTGAAAATCAATTTCAGTTGTTTTCCGTATCCTACTACTTGGTTTTTTCCTTTTGTAATTCCTACCGGAATCGATTCCATGAAGCCAAATTCTTGTTTGCTCACTTTGTAGTAGCCTAATTTTTCCATTGAAGCAAAACTTAATCGGCCAATTTCAATACCTAGTTTTCCGTCACTGTTGACCTTAACTTGGGTTTGTACTTCTTTTTCATCGCGCAATACTGTTGCAGTAATAGTCTTTCCTTTATTGCTTTCTAATATAGGAATCACTTGATCGTAGTATTTTGCTGGCTGTCCGTTTAGTGAAAGCACAATGTCTTTAGGCTGTAATGTCTTGTTTAAAGAAGTCTCAGGAACACCAGTAATAGCAAATGGCATTCTGATGTCTAATAAGGTTCCTTTTTCAAATTTAGACAATTGATCTACAAAATCAACAGGCATTTTTATGGTTTGCTGCGTCCCGTTTCTTTCGATAAGAACTTCTTTTCCCAATATAATTTTCATGTTGATATCATTGTCGAACTTTGCGATTTTTGTACCATCAACCGAAATGATTTTATCTCCTGTTTTAAAACCGGCATTAATCATCGCTTGATTTTCAATCAACATACCGTCTTTCAAATCTGAATTGGCAATATAAGTATCACCATAGGCAAAGGCCATTCCGATATAGATAATAAAAGCCAAAATGAAGTTTACCGTAACTCCACCTAACATGATAATCAATCGTTGGTAAGCTGGTTTAGAGCGAAATTCCCAAGGTTGCGGTGGCAATGCCATTTGCTCCTTGTCCATACTTTCGTCAATCATCCCTGAAATCTTTACATAACCACCTAGCGGCAACCATCCGATTCCGTATTCAGTCTCTCCAATTTTCTTTTTTATAAGGGAATATTTAACGTCAAAAAACAAATAGAATTTTTCGACTCTGGTTTTAAATAATTTAGCAGGAATAAAATGTCCTAATTCGTGAAGTATAATAAGTAATGATAAGCTCAATAAAAATTGAGAAAGCTTGATAAATAGATCCATTTTTAAATTTTAATTCTTTTTATGACCCACAAAAGTAAGGTTTTCTATTTGTATAATTTGCAATAATTGTTCCACAAGGGTTTAAAAGTTTGTTAATTAATGGAATTTGAGTTTTATGTTTCGGCGATGTCCCCTAACTTTACTTTTTAGAAAAGTGTGGTAGGTACCCACAAGCCAAGAAAAACATTTTTAGATACCCGTCTTTTAGAAAATGCCGCTTTTAGGTATTGACTGTCAGCTTGTATCTTTTTTTTGTAATGCTTTTGCAAAATATACGAAAGCAGGTACGACTTGTGTTGCTTGATCAATTTCTCCATTTATTATATTAACCTTTAAAGACCTCACATATATATGTCTTCAAAATTATTTACTTCGTTACAACTAAAAAGTATTTCGCTTAAAAATAGAATTGCTATTTCACCCATGTGTCAATATTCTGCTGTCGATGGTTTTGCCAATGATTGGCATTTGGTGCATTTGGGCAGTCGTGCCACAGGAGGTGCGGGCTTAATAATTCAAGAAGCCACCAGTGTTTCTCCAGAAGGGCGTATCTCTCCAGAAGATTTAGGTCTATGGAAAGACGAGCAGATAGAGAAATTAGTGCAAATCAATCAATTTATTGTTAGTCAGCATTCAGTTCCCGGAATTCAATTGGCGCATGCCGGAAGAAAAGCAAGCAGTTCTGCTCCTTGGAATGGCCATAAAAAACTGGATGCCACAGAAGGCGGATGGGAAACCGTGGCGCCAAGTGCAATTCCGTTTCAAGATACAGACACGATGCCAGTAGCTTTAGACAAATCCGGAATTGAAAAAGTGATCGCTGATTTTAAAGCGGCCACCAGAAGATCAGTGAAAGCTGGATACCAAGTGATGGAAATTCACGCAGCCCATGGTTATTTATTGCATCAATTTCTTTCTCCTTTATCCAATCTTAGAACGGATACCTACGGAGGAAGTTTTGAAAACAGAATCCGTCTAACGCTTGAAGTGCTAGAAGCAGTACAATCGGAATGGCCAAAAGACTTGCCGTTGTTTGTGCGCATTTCGGCTACCGACTGGGCAGATGGAGGTTGGAATGCAGAAGAGTCTGTGAAGCTTTCTACAATTTTAAAAGAAAAAGGAGTTGATTTAATTGATGTTTCATCAGGTGCATTGGTACCTTATCAACAGATTCCTGTAGCACCTAATTATCAAGTACCCTTTGCTGAACAAATTAAAAAAGAAAGCGGAATCCTAACGGGGGCTGTAGGTCTAATTACCGAAGCACATCAAGCAGAAGAAATTATTAGCGCTGGAAAAGCAGATTTGGTTTTGTTTGCTAGAGAGTCTTTAAGAGACCCTAATTTAGCATTGACTTTTGCCAGAGATTTAAAAGAGGATATTGCTTGGCCAAAACAGTACGAAAGAGCTAAAAAGTAAATTTTGTTAAACATATAAGTCATATAAGTTTTGAGTCTCTTTACATAGGCGACTTATATGTTTAATAAACTATTAAATCTGCGCTATCTGCGTGCCATTAGCCATAGAGTAGACGTATTACATGTCTTCAATAAATTCATATGTTTAAATTATACAGATATATAAACGATAAAAAAATCCGTTTTTATCTGTAACAATCCGTGTTATCCGCGTTCCATTAGACAAACAAATACAAAAAATACAAAAAATACAAAAAATACAAAAAATGCAAAAAATAAAAACAGCCTTACTATCCTACGGCATGTCCGGAAAAGTATTCCATGCACCATTTCTGGAATTTCACTCTGGTTTTGAACTGCTCGGATCTTGGGAGCGAAGTAAAAAATTGATTCAACAGGATTATCCCAATGTAATAAGTTATACCACCTTGGAGGATGTTTTGGAATCTGATGTCGATTTGATTATCGTCAACACTCCGGTGGGAACCCATTTTGAATATGCCAAGAAAGTACTGTTAGCAGGCAAACATGCCGTAGTCGAAAAAGCCTTTACCACCACGGTAGCCGAAGCAAAGGAATTGGTAGCTTTAGCGGCTGAAAAAGGAGTGAAGCTGGCTGTTTTTCAAAACAGGAGATGGGACAGTGATCTTAAAACCGTACGACAAGTTCTTTTGGATGGTGTATTGGGAGAGGTCGTTGAAGCTGAATTTCATTTTGATCGCTACAATCCGCTTTTAAGTCCGAAGCAACACAAAGAAACGGCCAATGATGGGGCTGGAATTTTGAAAGACCTAGGACCACACTTAATAGATCAGGCGGTGTATTTATTTGGATTTCCTCAAACTGTATATGCCGATATTAGAACGACACGAGAAAATTCCTTAGTTGACGATTGGATTGATATTTTACTGTATTATCCTGAATTCCGAGTGCGCTTAAAAGCCGGCTTTTTTGTTCGGGAAGCGAATCCGGCCTATACTATTCACGGTAAAAAAGGATCTTTCCTGAAACCTCGTGGAGATGTGCAAGAAGACGATTTGAAATTAGGTAAAAAACCAAATCTGGATACTTGGGGAGCAGAATCAATAGAAAAAGAAGGGCTTTTGCACACTGAAATGGATGGTAAAATAATCCACGGGAAAATCCCCACGCTTCAAGGGAATTATTATGACTTTTTTGATGGAGTTTACAATTCTATTGTAAATGGTAAAGAAGAACCTGTTACTGGAGAAGATGGATTGAGGGTCATGCAAATTATCGAAGCTGCAATACAAAGTAGTACTCAGAAAAAAGCAATTGATTTATAGATATTAGGTAACAATTAACGAATTGAGAAAAGTTAAGTGTTCATTCTTAGTCAACCTTAAATTATTAATGGTTAAAAATCATCTTTTTTTACCTTCTCCACAAAAAACAGCGGTGCTTTACAGGCTACCGTTTATGTGTTTTATAAACAATAACGTTGTAATTATGGTCTGAAGTTATTTTACTAAAATCCTCGCCTGGCTTTTGTGTATTTTTGTGCCTTTCAAATTGTAAAACAGCTTGCTTTGATAGATTTAAATTTTATAGACCGTTTTAAAACCGAAGGAAAACTCAAAAAATCGTACAAAAACGCGAAACTTTCTTATCTAAGAAGGATTCGTTGGGCTGTTTCGGCATTTTACTTTGGGATGGGATTGTGTTTTGCAACCTGGGCTAGTAGAATTCCGGATATTAAAATGACATTGCATTTAAGTGACGCTGATTTAGGGACGATCTTATTCGCACTTCCGGTAGGACAGTTAATGATGATGCCTTTTTCGGGAAAATTAGTTACTCGATTTGGGAGTCACCGTATCGGGGTATTTTCATTAATAATGTATGCTTTTTGTCTTAGTAATATGGGGTTAGCAACCACTTCATGGCAACTGGCACTGGGTTTATTCCTATTTGGCTTATTTGGAAATATGAATAATATCGCCATCAATACACAAGGTGTTTACACGGAGAAGCTATACAAGAAAACGATCATGGCTTCTTTCCATGGCGTTTGGAGTTTTGCAGGATTTACTGGTGCGCTGATTGGTTTAGCTATGCTTTCATTAGACCTTGCTCCGTATCATCATTTTTTAATCGTTGGTCTTATTGTGATTACATTGATTGCATTTAATTATAAATTTCTGATAAAAGCCAAAAGAACTCCGGTAACCGTAGAGAAGAAAAAATTATTCGCAAAACCGGATAGTGCTTTGATTTGGCTGGGTGTCATAGGTTTTGGGTGTATGGCGAGTGAAGGAATTATGTTTGACTGGAGCGGAATCTATTTTAAAGATGTAGTCAAAGCACCCGGTCCTTTAATTATTTTAGGATACACTTCTTTTATGATCATGATGGCGAGCGGACGCTTTTTAGGTGACGGCCTGATTCTTCGTTTTGGAAGAAAAAAAGTGATACAAACCAGTGGTCTTTTAATATCTACAGGGCTTTTTACAGCCGTAGCTTTTCCGTATTTAATTCCGTCGACTCTTGGTTTTATGTTAGTTGGACTTGGGGTTTCCACTATTGTTCCTACTTTATATAGCCTTGCAGGAAAAAACCCAACGGTTCCCCCTGGTGAGGCTTTAACCATCGTTTCGAGTGTCAGTTTTCTTGGGTTTTTAATGGGACCTCCCGTTATTGGCTATATTGCAGAACTGATGGGTTTACGGTTTTCTTTCGCTTTCATTGGTGTTTTCGGCGTTTTAATCGCTTTAATGGTGAGCAGAATCAAAGCCATTCAGTAAATTTTTAGGAGCACTACTTTTTATATTTTTCAAGAACGTACCACCTGCTCTTCACTATATCTTTCATCTCGTTTTAAGAACAAGATGAAAGGATGCCGCTACGATCAGGGCTATTTATTGCGTTCAGTGGTCTTAACTATGAAAACACTTCTCTTTACTATAAACACAGCGTTACGGTCATTTTAATGTTAATTAAATTATCAAATTAACATTAAATAGTATTATTTAATTAAAAATTAACAACGGTATTAAATTTTAATTACATTTATAATGTGAAATTAAAGAATAGAATTGTTCTCTAGGTTTCTCAATACCACTTTTTGTCCTGTTATCAGATTAATCCATTTTGGTTTTAAACCAAATTTCCCAAAAACAATTTTCTTTTATTACCGATGCCTTATCCTTTTTTGGATATTTTTTTATGCTCGGAAATAAAGTCAATCCTATTTTATATTAAAAGTTCACAAATCGCTTTGCGGACCAATTGCGGTTATATAAAAAAAGGAATCTATGAAAAAAGTTGGGCTGATATTTTTCGTTCTATTACAAATAGGGTTTGCTTTCGCACAAAATAAAACGGGAATTTCAGGAACTGTTTTGGACGCCAAAACACAACAGCCTTTAGCCTTTGTAGTTGTTTCTGTCCAAAACACTAATGCGATGCAGCTTACTGAGACCGACGGAAAATTTATTTTCGACGACTTAATTCTGGGCGATCAATTGGTCCTTTTCCACAGTCAGGGTTACAAAGATGCTTTGTTTCCGGTGACGATTCAAGCAGGTCAACTGCTCGATTTAGGCACGATAATGCTGGAGGAAGATGAAATTTCAGACCAGCAAAGGAGCTTGATAAGGCTTTTCGAAAATGATTTAACCGATGACAATAGCGGTTCAGAGAATACTTCGGGATTGCTACAGTCTTCCAAAGATGCTTTTCAGCAAGCCGCCGCTTTCAATTGGGGTCAAGCACGTTTCCGGATTCGGGGACTAGACAGTGAGAATGCGACAACCATGATCAATGGTGTATCCATGAATAAATCCTATGACGGTAGACCACAATGGGGCAATTGGGGCGGGCTCAACGACGCCACACGAAATCAGGAATTTACGGTCGGTACCGCGCCATCTGATTATACTTTCGGCGGAATTTTAGGAACTCAGGAAATTAATACTCGTGCTTCCATTTATAGAACAGGAACTAGAATCACAGTGTCAGGAACTAATACGAATTACAGTTGGCGCATGATGGGGACTTTCGCTTCAGGGATGAGCGACAGCGGTTGGGCCTTGGTCATTTCGGCGGGAAGACGATATGCTCAAGAAGGCTATTTTGATGGAACTACCTATGATGGAAATTCTCTTTTCCTGAGTGTCGAGAAGAAATTAAGTGAGAGTCACTCCCTAAATTTCACCGGTTTTTATACCCCAAATAGTCGAGGGAAGAATTCGCCAAATACTGCTGAGGTAACAGAACTAACCAGTGGAACCTACAATTCCTATTGGGGCTATCAAGATGGAAAGAAGAGAAACTCCAGAGTAAAAACCATCGAAGAGCCCATCTTAATGCTCAATCATTATTTTAAGTTAAACGATCATAGCAATCTTAATTCAAGTGTGATGGTTCAGTTTGGCAAAATAGGCAACAGCAATCTCGATTACCAAAAGGCCAATAGTCCAGATCCAACTTATTTTAGAAAACTGCCCAGTTATTATAGTTCGCTATACGGCAAAGACGAGGGAGAATATTCAGGGGCTTTTACACCCGATTATGAAAACGCGGAGAAGAGCCGCGTCCAGTTTCTAGCAAATTCTCAAATTGATTGGGATGCGCTGTATCGGGCTAACCAAAAACCAATTATAGATTCTAATGGGAATACCACAGGCTACGAAGCAGCCAAAAGTCATTATGTTTTATATGAAGACCGCACAGACGATAGAACTGTGGTAGCTTCTTCTAATTTCAATACGCAACTAAATGAAAACTTGATTTTTAATGTGGGTGGTTCATTTCGGAAATTAGAATCGCATAATTATCAACACGTTTTGGATCTGTTAGGTGGTGCTTATTTTGAGGATATTGATGGTTTTTATAAAGGAAATCAAGCACAGTCTGATTTGAATAATCCGAACAGGCAGGTCGTTAAAGGAGATGCTTATGGCTACAATTATAAGTATGCGGCTAATGTTTTTGATGCTTTTACCCAATTTAAATTTTCGTATGATAAAATTGACTTCTATTTGGCGCAGTCTTTTTCCTCTACGAATTATCAAAGAGAAGGATTGTATAAAAACGGAATTTATGAAACGATTTCCTTTGGCAAAAGCGAGAAAGTACCATTTGAGAACTTTGGGTTTAAAGGCGGGATGCTATTTAAAATTTCGGGAAAACAATCATTGAATTTCAACGGAGCCCATTTGTCTAAAGCACCTACAATCCGAAATACGTTTCCCAATTCCCGACTTAATAATTCCGTGGTGGACGGACTACAAAGTGAAACGATAAATAGCCTTGACGCGACCTATGTTTTCCGTTCGCCAAAGCTAAAAGCACGATTAACGGCTTATTATTCGACGATAAAAAACGCCACTAAAACTTCCTTTTTTTATGCAGAAGGTATTTTTGACAATGGCGCCGGATATACGAATACGAACGCTTTTGTGAGCCAAACATTAACCCAGCTAGACCGAAAGAATATTGGTGGAGAATTTAGTTTTGAATACCAAATCACGAGTACAATAAAAGGCAGTTTTTCCGCGGGATACGGTCAGTTTACTTATGATAGTAATCCTAATGTGAGTATTAATAACGATGCATTGGCTACCGTAGAAAACACCAAGCCTTCATTCGATTTTGGAACGGCACTTTTAAAAAACTACAAACAAGCCGGTATGCCGCAACAGGCGTATGGTCTAGGGATTGAATACCGTGATCCCAAGTACTGGTGGATAGGAACCAATATTAATTATTTGGCCGATAACTATATTGATGTTTCGCCAATAGCAAGAACGGACGGTTTTTATACTAATCCTGCCAGCGGATTTCCTTTTCCAGAAGCTACAGAAGAACGAGCGAGGGAATTATTGAGCCAAGAAAAATTCGATCCGGTGGTGTTGCTTAATCTTATAGGAGGCAAATCGTGGAGAATTAAAGGGAAATACTTGGGACTTTTTGTTAGCGTGAATAATGTACTCGACAGTAACTATAAAACGGGTGGCTACGAGCAAGCAAGAAATGCTAATTTCAGACAACTCAATCAGGATGTTTCAAGTGGAACACCCTCTTTTGGTAACAAATATTTTTACGGCTACGGAAGAACGTATTTCGTCAATCTCTACTTCAGTTTTTAAATTAAAAGAACACATCTTATGAAATCTACTTTTTATAGTTTCTTTATGTTAATGGTATTTGTCACTGTTTTTTCGAGTTGTACAAATGATGCGGTTGAGGTGCCAAAACTGCGCTGTACCCAACCAGATTTTACAACAAATAAAACGGTAGCGGAAGTCCGCACTAATGCCGGTGCCATCGTTACACAATACACATATGACGATATCATTGAAGCCTACGTGGTTTCTAGTGATGAAAACGGTAATTTTTTCAAAGCTATTTCTTTGCAGACTATTGGAACTGCGACAGCTCCTGCGGTAGGGTTTAGCGTTCCTGTCGATGCGACTAATACCTATGTTGATTTCAGAGTGGGAAATAGAGTATATGTGAAGTTAAAAAACCAGTACACTGATATCAATTATGGAAGCCTGCGTATAGGTGGTATTTATGTTAACTCCTACAATGAAGGTGCGGTGGGACGACTTTCGCAAAACGATTATAAAAATGTTTTACATGCTTCCTGTACAACTTTGGGAGAAGATCTTTTAGTTCGACGTCTTACGATTCCAGATTTGGTTTCTGATGCCAATATAAATACGTTGGTAGAATTGTCTGATGTTCAGTTTACCGAGGCAGCGATTGGCCGACACTATTTTGAAGCGACAAATAATGTAGGTGGTGCGACCAACTGGAGTTTGATAGATAAATTTGGGAATCAGGTGCTTTTTAGAACCAGTAGCTATGCTGATTTTGCTCAAAGTATGGTTCCCGGCGGTAACGGAAAGGTAAGAGGGGTTTTGACTAAATTTGGTTCAGATTATCAGTTGCTAGCTCGTTCCGAAAAAGACGTGGTAATGACTGCGCCAAGAATAGTTCCTTTTTTCTCTCAAGATTTTCAGACGGTAGTGGATAAAACCAATCTGAGTCTTCCGGGATGGGCCAATATCGTTCAGAGTGGCACGATATTCTGGAAAGGAACCGTGTATTCCGGGAATGGATATGCCGAGTTTAATACAACGGGAGCCAAAGTGCTGTCTAATATCGCCTGGTTGATTTCGCCCAAAATTGATATGGATACACATACTAATGAAATACTAACTTTTAGAACTGCACAACATCATCTGGATGTGGATTCTCCGCTGAATTCGCTTGAAGTATACATCTCGTCTAATTTTGATGGCTTGAATGTCACGAAGGCAACTTGGATACCGCTCAAAGTAATTTTGCCAAAACAGGCTACGCCTTGGTATCAGTTTGTGGGTTCCGGCGGAGTGGATTTGTCTACCTACACTGGTAAAATCAATATCGCTTTTAAGTACACTGGTTCCGGAAAAAATCTGGCTTTAGACGGAGCTTTTCAGGTGGATGATGTGCAGGTTTTTGGTAAGTAAGGGGTTTTAAAAAGTAAGAATCCTTTTGTTATGCGATAGTTTTTTACCGGAAATTTGCAAATTTTAATGTAAAAAGAGGAAACAGTTATAATGATAATTTACGTTTTTAGGAGTCGTAATAAATAAACGAAAAAATAATTCCCATATTGGGAACCTTTATTAACTTTGTATAAATATAAAATACTTGAGAATAATTGCTAAAAAAACACTTCGGGAATTTTGGGAAGCTCATGCTGATTGTGAGCAGCAATTAAAATCGTGGTTTCAGGAATCAAGTAGGACGGAATGGAAAAATCCTAATGAAATAAAACAGGAATATCCAAGTGCAAGTATTTTGAACGATAACAGAGTTGTTTTCAATATAAAAGGAAACAAGTATCGATTGATTGTAAAAATAAATTATGAGTATCAAATGGTTTGGATTCGTTTTATTGGAACCCATTCAGAATATGATGACATTAACGCCAACGAAATTTAAAAATGGAAATTAAACCTATAAAAACAGAACAAGATTACAATCAAGCCCTTGAAAGATTGGAACTTATTTTTGACGCCAAAAAGGACACTCCCGAAGGTGACGAACTTGAGGTTCTTGGAATTTTGATTGATCGCTATGAAAACGAAAATTTCCCTATAGATTTCCCAGATCCTATCGAAGCGATTAAATTTAGAATGGAACAAATGGGATATAACCAGAATGATTTAGCCAAAATTGTGGGTCTAAAAAGCCATGCTAGCGAAATTTTAAACCGAAAAAGGAAGTTGTCTCTCGAAATGATTAGAAAACTACATGAAGCACTACATATCCCGACCGATGTTTTAATTCAAACCTATTAATAAAGCATAATGAAGAACATTTTTCTGGCAATCGTAATTCATGTGATTGTTCCTTTAATTGGATTACTATTTTTCTTGTTTTTGAGAAAAAAAATTAAGGAAGAAAGAGTTGCCGATCCTCCAATTGCAGAGTTTTTTATTTTGTTTGCAACCTATGGCGGACTTCTAATAGTTGCGATTACCACACTTTTCTGGCAATGGTCAGGTTTAGCCTCTCTTGGAAGTTTATACCTTGTTCTTATTGCTCCATTTATTATGATTTTCCTCGCTTATAGAATGAAAAATAATAAGATAATTTCAATTTATCATGAATTGATTTATTATTTAAGCACTTCATACTTTATAATTGCTCCGTTAACATTTTTAATTTTATTTCTAATAAGTGATAAGTAGCGTATATAATGTCATTATAGCGAGTTATAAAGTCTCTTAATTTTACATCGCTTGGACATGTAATTTTATATATTTGCAGCTCTATAAATCAAATCAAATTATGAAATCTATTTTACTATCACTTGTTTCTTTATTATTTGTTTCTTGTCTATCAGATACAGAAAAACCATCTAATACTGATTATACAGTTCAAAATGAAAAAGAAATTGTCGACTATATTGCGGCAAACAAATTAATTGCGCAAAAAAGCAGCACAGGTTTGTATTATGTAATTAATGAGGCTGGAACTGGAGCTCAACCTACTGCATCATCTAACGTAACTGTAGCTTATAAAGGGTATTATACTAACGGAAATGTATTTGATAAAAGTAGTGATGAAGGTATATCTTTTGGTTTAAATCAAGTTATAAAAGGATGGACAGAAGGGATTCCTTATTTTAAAGAAGGAGGTAGCGGTATTCTATTAATTCCATCTGCTTTGGGTTATGGAAGCAATGGTAGCGGACCAATTCCAGGAGGTGCCGTTATTCTTTTTGATGTTAAATTAATCAAAGTGAATTAGCTTAAGTTCACTATAGAAATTAAAAAAGGCTGTCTAAAATTTTAGACAGCCTTTTCTGGTTTTATAAAGTAATTGTTATTTAATTTCAATAATGCTAACGGCATAACCTCCGCCTGGTGCACTCAATTGAGATAGCTTAGACTTGCTAGTCACAACTACTTTACGAATGACGTAGGCTTGTGGGTTTGTTTTGTAATGCGCATCTTTAGCATCGGCATAGATAGTCGCAGTGTATTTTTTTCCTTTCTCTAAGAAATCAAATTTAATATTTGAGGTACGTGGAGTTTCTCCGTTTACATTCCCTACAAACCAGTTGTTAGTTCCTTTAGCTTTACGAGCGACAGTAATGTATTGTCCTGGCTCTGCTTCAAGGTATTTGCTTTCTGTCCAATCGATGGCCACATCTTTAATGAACTGAAAAGCATCCAAAAAGCGATTGTAATTTTCAGGTAAATCGGCTGCCATTTGTAACGGACTGTACATGGTAACATACAAAGCCAATTGGTTTGCAATTGTACTATTTACATGCGAATGATTGTCAGGATTCAATTTGCTCAAATCCATTTCGAAAATCCCGGGTGTATAATCCATTGGACCTCCAATTAATCGTGTAAAAGGCAATAAAGTAACATGGTTGGGTTTAGAACCTCCAAAAGATTGGTACTCTGTTCCTCTAGCTGACTCATTCCCGATTAAGTTAGGATACGTTCTGGATATTCCAGTAGGACGAACAGCCTCATGCGCATTGACCATAATTTTATATTCGGCTGCTTTTTCTAATGCATATTGGTAATGGTTTACAACCCATTGGTTGTAATGATTTTCTCCTTGCGGCAAAATATTCCCTACATAACCACTTTTTACAGCATCATATCCATTGTCATTCATGAATTGGTAGGCTTTGTCTAGGTGGCGCTCGTAGTTGCGAACAGATCCTGAAGTCTCATGATGCATAATCATTTTAACTCCTTTAGATTTTGCATACGCTTGAATTCCTTTCACATCAAAGTCTGGGTAAGGAGTTACAAAGTCAAAAACATAATCTTTAGAATGACCAAACCAGTCTTCCCATCCTTCATTCCAACCTTCGACTAAAACACCACCAAAGCCATTTGCAGCAGCAAAATCAATATATTTTTTAACATTTGTAGTTGTCGCTCCATGAGTACTATTCGGTTTTGCTTTAGAAAAATCAGTTACTCCTAATTGAACAGCAGGGTATTCATTAGTATACGACCAAGAGCTTTTTCCAGTAATCATTTCCCACCAAACACCAACGTATTTAACAGGTTTAATCCAAGAGGTATCCTCGATTTTACATGGTTCGTTTAAGTTTAATGTCATTTTAGAAGCCAAAATATCTCGGGCATCATCGCTTGCCATAATGGTACGCCATGGAGAAGTATTCGGAGCTTGCATGTATCCTTTGTCTCCTATTGCATCTGGAGTTAACCAAGATTCGAAAATCATATTTTTATCATCTAAATTCAAGTGCATACAAGAATAATTAATCAATGCAGCTTCGTGAAGGTTGATGTATAATCCGTCCGCCGATTTCATCATTAATGAAGTCTGTACTCCCGTCGTTGAAAACGAAGTTTGAGAGACATTGGCAGTTTTAGCTTTTTCACTTAGACCCCTAATTTCAGATAATTTAGAAGTGGTAAAATCGTATTCTTGTGTATCGTAATCTCCAGGAATCCAAAATGCGGTATGATCACCTGCCATTGCAAATTGCGTTCTTTCTTCTTTGATTATAAAATAAACAAGATTTTTTTGCGTCGGAAACTCATAGCGGAAACCTAGACCTTCGTCAAATAAACGAAAACGAATTACGATTTGTCTGTCTGTTCCTTTTTGGTTTAACGTAACAGCAAGTTCATTATAATGATTGCGAATTTCGGCTACTTCACCCCAAACAGGTTTCCAGTTTTCGTCAAACGTCGCCGTTTTTGTATCCACTACTGTGAAGTCATTTAGCAATGATTTTTCATCGCCTTTTAGCTCTAAACCTAATTTACTGGTTTTTATGACTTCTTTGTTTTTGTATTTTAAAGCATATGTAGGAGTTCCGTCAGATTGTAACGAAAAGTCCATTGTAAAGGCTTGATTCGGGGATTTTAATTGTTGCGCATGGGCACCACTAAATAAGGCAAGCCAGATAAGTGAAGTCAAAATTAAATGTTTCATTTTTTGGAATAAATTAATGATTACTATTTTTTTGATCGTACTATATTTTTTGTTGGTCTTATATAAGTTCGATATAGTAAATATATGCCCTTTATACCTTGAATGTTTTTGTGATTTTTAAAAAGTAGATTGTACGATGTTTTAAAACTCGTAAATAGCTATTAAACAAGTATTTATAATTATTTTGTAATAAAAAAAAGTAGTGGATTTTTAATCTAAAAAGGGAATGACCAGACTGTTTTAACGATCAAATGTACTTGTAGTATGTAAGTTTCGTTATTTTATACCCGTTCCTATTCGCATGACATTAGCCTCGAATTCCTCACGAGGACCTGCTGCTTTGTTTTTGATTTGGGAACGATAATTATAAATAGTGGATACAGAGTAGCGAAGAAAAACAGCAATTTTAGCACTGTCCTTAATACCCAAACGAATCAGTGCCACAATTCTTAATTCGGTGTTCAGAAACTCTCCGTCTTTCAGTTGGGTCAACTCAGTATCTATAAGCAAAGCTTCAAATTCGTTGATAAAGTCAGGAAAAAGCAGTAAAAAAGTTCTGTCAAAATTCGTGTAAAACTCTTTTAATTCGGATTCTATAAACTGTTTTGATTTGATGGCGCTGATGAGGTTATTCATTTTACCTGCGGTTGCCATCACATTCAGTTTTCGGCGATAACCTTCTAATTTGCCAATATAGTCCGAACATTGATCCATGTATTTACCAATGTAAATCTCTTTTACAAGGTTGGCTTCCGTAAGCGTACTGTTCGTCTCTTTTAGTTTTAAATTAATGGCTTGTAAGGCAACATTTAGTTCTGACAATTGTGAATTTGCGGTGTTCAGATCTTTTTGAGCAACCTTCAATTTTTTCATTTGCTTGAAAAGTAGAATCAGGACAATTAATAAGATTACAGTCAATAGACTCACACTAACTAGAAACAACCAGAGTTGTTTTTGGTTTGTTTGATTCTGATGTTCATAAGCTTCACTGATGATGGGCATCATTTTAGATATCTCGTAGGTTCTTAAACGTGCGTTGCAAAACAATGCGTCCTCTAGAGAGCGTTGTATGTATTTGTAGGCTCTATCAATGTCGCCTTCTTCGTATAGTAAAAAGGCAAGATTTCGCAGCGAAATATTTTCTTTTTTGGCCAACTTTAAGTCGGAAATGGCAGAAATGGCCAGCCATTTTTTCTCAGAATCTCTGTCTTTTTTTTGATGGTAGGCATGAGAAATGATGTAGGCAAAAATGGCGCGTTCGGAATCAAAAAGAGAAATAGTTGGAAAAACACTGAGGAGCCGTTGTAGTGCTTCGTCTTCTTGTCCATTTTTAATTAATTGCTCCGTTTGAATAATTAGGTGTTGGCGAGACTGCTTGGGGAAATATTGAAGCGTGGAATCACGGTATTTTTGTGTTAATGCAGCATATTTTTCTTTTTCATAAATAGAGGTCGCATAATCGTACATATAACCGTAAAGCACGCGGTTTACAACATAGTAAGAACCCTTTAATTCCGGAGAACGATTCCCAGGATTTTTTGTAAGAATGTCGGTAGCTTCTTTGTACATTCCTAAAGTACCCATTATGGAAGCGAGATTAAGCGCGGCTTGATCACTTCTTTTAGGATCATTCAAACGAATTGCGATTTGCATACTTTTTCGAGCAAAAACCAAAGCAGAATCCGATTTGTAAACTCGATATTCTTCGTAAAGTTGACCGTAAACCTTCTGTTTTTGAAGGTCGCTCAAAGTAGGTTTTAAAAGCTGTTTTAGGGAATCAATGGTATGCTCTTTTTGGTTTGAGTAGAATTGATGATTCTCGATTGTCTGATCCAAATCCCTTAGCAAAGAGGCTGAATTCTCTTGAGCCAAAAGCAATGTTGGAATAAGAAGAACAAAGAAGAATGGCAAAAATCGATTCATTAAAAGGGAATTAAGGTCGGGTAAAAATAACTAAAAATACAAAGGAATCTCTGTTTCCTAATGCTAAATAAATAGTGGTGTTTTTGGTTATAACCAAAGAGAAGCGAGAATTTTTAAACTGTCGATAGCTAACAGTGACAGTGTTTTGTTGTTGAAAACCCATAAATACTATCATTTTTCACGGCTTTCGCTTTTTATAAAGACATATATTCCATAAGTAGCGCGCAAATCATTAAATTTGTAGCTTATACAAAGATATGTTAGAAAAAGAAGTAATAAATTTCGAAAAAACAGCCATTGTTGGGATTGTAACTCAAAATCAAAGTGAAGAGAAGCTTAGAGAATATCTTGACGAATTAGAGTTTCTAACCTTTACGGCAGGTGGACAAGTAGTCAAACGTTTTTCACAAAAAATGGAACGACCAAATCCTAAAACATTTGTAGGAACAGGGAAAATAGAAGAGATCCATCAGTATGTAAAAGAGAATGAAATTTCAACATTGATTTTTGATGATGAATTGACTCCTTCGCAACAAAAAAATATTTCTAAAGTAATAGAGGAATGCAAAATTCTCGACAGGACACACCTTATCCTGGATATATTTGCGCAAAGAGCAGAGACATCCTATGCTAGAACTCAAGTAGAATTGGCACAATGCCAATACCTTTTACCTAGGCTTTCTGGAATGTGGACTCACTTGGAACGTCAAAAAGGGGGAATTGGAATGCGTGGGCCTGGAGAAACAGAAATTGAAACAGACAGACGTATTGTACGTGATAGAATTGCCTTATTGAAAGATAAAATCAAGGCGATTGACAAACAAATGGGTACACAACGCGGTAATCGCGGAGCTATGGTTCGTGTTGCTTTGGTTGGTTATACCAATGTAGGAAAGTCAACGTTGATGAATGCCATTGGAAAAAGCGATGTTTTTGTCGAAAACAAGCTTTTCGCAACTTTGGATACCACAGTTAGAAAAGTAGTAATTAAGAACTTGCCTTTCTTGCTTTCTGATACGGTAGGTTTCATTCGAAAATTACCTACACAACTAGTAGATTCTTTCAAGAGTACGCTGGATGAGGTTCGTGAGGCGGATTTATTGTTGCATGTAGTTGATATTTCACATCCTGAATTTGAAGATCATATTGCATCGGTGAACCAAACGTTAATGGATATCAAAGCAAGTGACAAACCGGTTATTATGGTTTTCAATAAAATTGATGCCTACACCCATTTGACGATTGATGAAGATGATTTAATGACCGAAAAAACACCAAGACACAATACACTTCAAGAGTGGAAGTCCACTTGGATGAGTCGAGTAGGAGAAGAAAATGCCTTATTCATTTCGGCTACAAACAAAGAAAATTTTGAAGAATTAAGAGAGCGTCTTTATGAAGTGGTAAGACAAATTCATATTACCCGTTTTCCTTACAATAAGTTTTTATATCCTGATTATAAAGATGCGGTAGAGAAAGAAGTAGATGAAGACAATGAGGATGAATAATTCAATCCGGTCATTATAAAACACCAAATCCCTTTTGAATAATTTTCAAAAGGGATTTTTTTGTCAATATGGTTTAATTAAAAACCGTAATTCACGCCTATTCCAAAGACTTCTCTTACTTGGACTGCTTGAACGGAGTTGTCGTCATATATAGTTTGTAAAGCGACATTTGCCGATAAGTATTTGTTGATTTTCATTGCTAACTTCAGCCCATTGAGAAGAATATTGCGCATTGGAAATAATGGTTATAGACTTAGTTATTTCTTATCTTAAGTCAAGTGTTTGAAATCTTATAGTTGGTAACTTTGTGTTCAATTAATTTTAGTTTATAAATTACAAAAATCAGCCAGTTTTATGTCAAACATAGTAAAGCCAAGAATACTTATTACAGGAGCTACCGGTCAGGTCGGTGGCAAAACAATCGACTTTCTTTTATCAAATATTTCCATAGAAATTGTAGCCGCTGTAAGAACAGCTAAAAAAGCAGTTCCCTTTACCAATAGAGGAATTGAAACAGTTATTCTAGATTTTGATGATGAAAGTACACATATCCCTGCTTTTAGAAACATTGATCGTGTCTTTATTATTACTGGATATACCGTAGACATGCTTCGCCAAAGTAAAGCGCTATTGGATAATGCCAAAAAAGCAGGAGTCAAACACATAGTGCACCTTGGCGCTTGCGGTCCAGACGAGACCACTATTGGGCATTGGGCGTGGCACCAGTTTGTGGAGCGTTATATAGAATGGTCCGGTTTTTCTTTTACTCATTTGCGACCTCAAGATTTTATGCAGAATCTACTGAGTTATGGCGGCAAAAAAGTAATAGCAGATGGGGTACTTGATCATTATGTTTCGGATGCCAGACTGAGTTGGGTCGATGTGGATAATGTAGCGGAAGTGGCTGCTCTCACTTTAGCGTTTCCAGAATTGCATACCAGCAAAACGTACAGACTTGGCTATGATGCAAAAAATTTTAGTGAGATAGCTGCTCTGATGACTTCAATTGTTGGCAAGCCTTTTCGTTATAACCCGCTCTCCCCTGATGTGTTTCTTCAGTCAATGATTGATTCAGGTGCAGAAATGGCGTACATGGGATGTGTATATGACCATTGGAAACGTTATGCTGCAGGGACTATTCCTGGTGCCGATAGTACATTTGAAAATTTTCATGAAATCACAGGTAAACAGCCTACAAAATGGATCGATTTTATAGAGAAACATAAAACAGAATTAGAGTATTAAAATTCTGATATGGAAGTTAAATATTCTCTCTGGTTCTCGTTTGCAAGGAGGAACTATTTAGGTTAATAAGATTAGTGCGGGATCTAAGCTCACAAAAAAAAGAATTATGTACTTTCTCCGCAACAGTGAATCTCCAAATCAAAAGCCCTTTTAAAAATTTTCAAAAGGGCTTTTTAGATTCTTATTATGCTTGGTTTCTACAAACCATAATTCACACCTATTCCAAAGACTTCTCTTACTTGTACTGCTTGAACGGAGTTATCGTCATATATAGTTTGTAAAGCGACATTTGCCGATAGGTATTTGTTGATTTTCATTACCACGTTCATTTGGTAATCTATATCGACATTTTGTGGGTCACTTAAATAATTAGAATATAGATTCAGACGATTCTCTATAGAAACGTTCGCCATTACACTCAACTTATAATAGGCTGAAATACTAGCTCCAAATTCAAATCTAGAGTTGTCGCCTTGCAAAACACCAAAAGACGGGCCAAAGTCAGTAAAGTGATTGTGTACCAAAATTAGTTTTGATGTAGCTGGAGAAAAGTTGACACTTAGGTTATTGCTTTTCTTCCATAGCATCCCAGGTCCCAATTGGAAATAAGCCGGAGAGAAAAAATGGGATATATTCGCATCATTTTTATCGTAACCAACGTCCATCTGCGTTTTAAAATTAAAAAATACCGAGTAGTACCAATCGCCTTTTACTTTTTTACCCCAAATTGAATTTAGCTCTAAACGGTCATCAGTTTTGGCTGTTTTATTGTCGCCTTTAATTTTACTTAAGCCGTAAGCAAGGATAAATTTATTATCCCAAACAACAGCCCCTTTTTTATAGTTAAAGTCGTAGTTAACGCCAAAATTCCCTGCTATGTTCGATGTTCCTCCACCGAGCCACTGTCTGTTGTAAGCAGATTGGTTAAAAAGCAACGAAAGATTTCCTTTTTTTGTCCAAAGTTTGGTAGTGTCTTGTTGAGTTTGCTGAGCACTTCCAACAAGTACAGCTAGAATAAAAACAATGGAAAGTAGTGATTTTTTCATGTTTCAGTGTTTTTAAATAATCCTATTTTTTTGCTTTATATAAGGGAACGGCAGAGCAAGCTTCACCATACATAATGCTACGGGCGAAGGGTTGCAAGTTCTGCGCAGCCAAAACATAGGCACGCATAGGTACCGGTTTTTGCGAACAGCCTTTTATAATAATTGCTTTATTAGCATACGCCGAGT
Source organism: uncultured Flavobacterium sp. (assembly GCF_963974175.1). GTDB lineage: Bacteria > Bacteroidota > Bacteroidia > Flavobacteriales > Flavobacteriaceae > Flavobacterium. The sequence goes on along the minus strand of NZ_CAXBBR010000002.1, from coordinate 233,176 downwards.
AGTCAATTTTAGCTAGTAATTCTTCATACAAAGCGGCATTTAAATCGTCGATGTTTCCATTTATTACTTTTTTGGCAAAAGGAGCAAGTTGGATTGTAACTAAGATGGAAGCCCATGCCGGAACAATGGCGTCCGTACTGCAATTGACTGCCACAAACTGATCCTGATACTGTGTCCAATCGTGATTTTTAAGATGTTCCCTAAAATCTTTTTCTTTCAATAAAAAGCCTTCCAGAAGCCATTGTGAAATGTCAACCTGAGATCGGATACCTTTTGGATAGTAATCTTCTAAATCGAATACTTCCAAAGCACTATTTGCTACTTTATTAATTATCTCTTCCATATTCTTAGTTTAAAGGTAAGAAAAACTTAAGGGTTTAAAGTTAGATTGACAACTTTAAACCCTTAAGTTCTAAACTCTTTTTTAAAGCATTCCTAATTCTAATTTTGCTTCTTCACTCATTAAGTCTTTGCTCCATGGCGGATCAAAAGTGATTTCTACTTCAGCGTCTTTTACATGCTCAATTGATTTTACTTTTTCTTCTACTTCTCTTGGTAAACTTTCCGCAACCGGACAGTTAGGAGAGGTTAGTGTCATCAGGATTTTTACTTCGTAATCGGTATTTACCATTACGTCATAAATCAATCCTAATTCATAAATATCTACAGGGATTTCAGGGTCATAAATTGTTTTTAATTTTTTTACGATCGCTTCTCCTAATTCATTGGTGTCTATATCTTGTTCCATATCTTGTTCTGTTTTACTTTAATTTTTGGACCATATAAGTTTCTTAATCTAGTCTGCTTATATGTTGGAATTATTTTTGTGAGTTGAATGCCAAAGCATACATTTTTATATTCTTAATCATTGATACTAATCCGTTAGCTCGTGTGGGTGATAAATGTTCTTTTAACCCTATTTCGTCAATAAAATCCATATCGGATTCGAGAATGTCTGAGGCAGTTTGATTTGAAAAAGTACGAATCAAAATGGCGATGATTCCTTTAGTCAAAATCGCATCACTATCGGCGGTGAAGACCACTTTGTCATCGTTTTGCTCTCCTTGCAACCATACTTTCGATTGGCAGCCTTTTATCAAATTACTTTCAGTTTTAAATTCTTCTTTGATTAACGGAAGCTTTTTTCCTAATTCGATGATGTATTCATAGCGCTCCATCCAGTCGTCAAACATGGAGAATTCGTCTACTATTTCATCTTGTATTTCTTTAATTTTCATCGTTTTGTTTTGCAAATGAATTTATTTTATTTACGAATTTTTTAATTTCTTTTGGTGGAAAACCATGGTCAAAACTAGTTGTTTCGTAGGTTTTATCTTGAAACGTGACTTTAAAATTAGCAATAGCTGCACCGTCATACAAACGTTTTTCAGTTGGTGCTTTCAGTTTTCCTAAGCTATCCAATTCCATTTTTTTGAAACAGTTTACTAGTTCTTCCCAGTCTTCGGATGCTATTTTTGTAGCCACGGCTTTGTCTTGTCCGCTTCTATCTTTTGAAATTGTGACCATTTGATTTTGAACCGTTATCTTTTGGTAAAACCCTCTAGAATTTGCGGTGTACTCAATAACAGCAGATTCTAAATCTTGTTTGTTTTGGCCTTCACAGCTTTTTCCAAGAAAAATAGTCAGTAATAATAAAGATAGTATTCTCATCGTTTAAATAGTTAGGATAACATTAGTGTTGCTCTTTTTACTGCTTCAACCATAACGTCAATTTCTTCTTTGGTATTGTAAAAAGAAAATGAAGCTCGTATGGTACCCGGAATATTGAAATAATTCATAATCGGTTGCGCGCAATGATGCCCCGTTCTAACCGCTATTCCTAATTTGTCAATTATGGTGCCAATATCGTATGGATGAATGCCTTCAATATTAAACGAAATTACGGAAGTTTTTTCTTTTGAAGTACCAAAAATTTTCAATCCTTCAATTTCTAGTAAACGTTTGGTTCCGTATTCTAACAATTCCAACTCTTGTTTTTGAATATTTTCAAATCCAACTTCATTCATATAATCGATAGCAGTACCTAAAACGATTCCGCCGGCAATATTTGGCGTACCCGCTTCAAATTTATGAGGCAGTTCAGCATAAGTTGTTTTTTCGAATGTTACCTCTTTGATCATTTCGCCACCACCTTGATAAGGAGGAAGTTTGTTCAACCACGCTTCTTTTCCGTATAAAATTCCAATTCCTGTAGGGCCACATATTTTATGTCCTGAAAAAACATAGAAATCACAATCGAGTTCTTGAACGTCTGGCTTTAAATGGGGAACGGCTTGCGCACCATCAATTAAAACGGCAGCGCCAACAGCATGTGCTTTATCAATCATATACTTGATTGGGTTGATTGTCCCAAGTGCATTTGATATATGATTAGCTGTAACAATCTTTGTCTTTTCGGATAATAACTGGTCATATTCGGCCATGATCAATTCCCCTTTTTCATTCATAGGAATGACTTTTAGGGTAGCGCCTGTTTTCTCGCACAACATTTGCCAAGGCACAATATTACTGTGGTGTTCTAATGCCGAAACTAACACTTCGTCACCCGGTTTCAATATAGCTGCAAATCCGTTAGCTACTAAATTGATTCCAAAAGTAGTTCCGGAAGTAAATAGCACTTCATGGGAAAATTTTGCGTTGATGTGATTTTGAATTTTACCACGTGAAATTTCATAAGCATCAGTAGCCAATTGGCTCAAAGTATGTACTCCGCGATGAATATTGGCATTAATTTCCTGGTAATATTTTGAAATAGCATCAATCACAATTTGTGGTTTCTGCGATGTGGCTCCGTTGTCGAAATAAACTAAAGGTTTTCCGTTAACTTTTTGCGAAAGTATCGGAAAATCGGCTCTTATTTTTTGAATGTCTAGCATAATTATTTAGAAAAGTTCTAAATACAAAAGTACTAAAATCCAATCTGTTTTCAGTGCTAATTTGCTGTTTTTTATGTTTGTTTCTTATGCTTTCATAGAAATATCCTATTGAATTAATAAGGAGAAATTTTACTAAATTGCAGTAAAATAGTATCACATGAAAAAATTCTTCAAAGTCATTGGTTTTGCTTTACTACTAGCTGTTTTCTATATCGGATTCACGACTTATCCTAAATTGGATTTAATTTCGGGCTTTTCAGCCAAAAGTATTGCCTCTGGACATTTTATAGATCATCGTTCGCAAGAAATGATTGAAAAAGGAGATAATGATATAAAATTGATTGACTTGGCCAAAAACAAAATCAATGAGGCAGGAAAATTTGCGACGGCTTCTGTTTATGGTTTGAAAGAAAGAAAAGCAATTTACCGAGAAGGTTTAGGTGCTACTTTAATTGATGATAATTTTGATGTCAATAAACCGTATGATACTCCAAAACGAAATAAAACAGTAAATGATCTAGCTTTTCCGTACGGAGATATGGAGCAAAAAGATACAGTTTTTGCCAATGTTGATTATGCTAAATTGAATTCCGCTGTTGCCAATGCGTTTGATGCAAAAGGGATAGTTGACAAACGAACAAGATCGTTATTAGTGATTTATAAAGACAAAATCATTGCCGAGAAATACGACACGGGTTTTGATAAAAACAGTAAAATTCTAGGTTGGTCTATGACCAAAAGTATTACAGCTACCTTATTTGGAATTCTAGCTAAAGAAAGAAAATACAATGTTAATAAACGGGCTCCCATTGCTGAATGGAAGAATGATGATCGTAAAGTAATTACAACCAGTGATTTGTTGCACATGAAGTCCGGATTGGCTTGGGAGGAGAATTACAGCACGATTTGTGATGCAACTAAAATGCTATTTCAAGCGGAGAACATGGGAAGGGTGCAACTCGAAAAACCAGTAGCTTTTAAACCCAACACGCATTGGAATTATTCCTCTGGAACAACAAACTTGCTATCTTATATTTTGAGAAATCAGTTTAAGACCCATCAAGAATATCTGGATTTTTGGTATTCGGCGTTGATTGATAAAATAGGAATGAAATCGATGGTGGTTGAAACGGATATGGCAGGAAATTTTGTAGGATCATCTTATTCTTGGGCTACTACGAGAGATTGGTCAAAATTTGGTTTGCTGTATTTACATCAAGGGAACTGGAATGGTGAGCAGTTGTTTGATGCTGGTTGGGCTGAATATGTGGCAGCACCAACCAAAGGATCAAAAGGAGATTATGGAGCCCACTTTTGGTTAAATGCCGGAGGTCGTTACCCTGATGCACCAAAGGATTTATACTCGGCTAATGGTTTTCAAGGGCAAAAAGTATTTATTCTTCCGTCGCATGATTTAGTAATTGTTAGAATGGGTTTGACTGAAGATGGTAAATTTGATGTAAACGGAATGTTGAAAGGGATTCTTGGGAGCTTTAAGAAGTAATACGAAAATAGTACGATCCAATGGCAAGAGTGATTTGTAACTAAACTACTTTGGGCTTTAAAAAAAATATAATCAATTGTGATCATTACGAATCAAATTCCAATTTTTACGTCTACTTTTTTTAGCCCCGATAGAAGTGAAAATCCTTTTTAAGGTTTTTACCAAAAAAAAGATTGTAGCGGATAGCGGGAAATAGCTCCAAAAAAATAACCCTTTCAAAGTTCAAAACTCTGAAAGGGTTAAATGTTTTAAGTCCTTAATTATTACAAATCAAATCCAATTTTAACACCTAATTTGTTGGCGATAATTTTAGTAATTCTTTGTTTTAATTCCGGTATTTTGATGCTTTCGATAACAGCATTCGAGAATGCGTACATCAATAAAGCTTTGGCTTCTTTTTGTGGAATTCCACGTTGTTGCATGTAGAACATAGCAGTTTCATCTAATTGTCCGATGGTACAACCGTGTGAACATTTTACATCATCAGCAAAAATCTCTAATTGTGGTTTGGCGTTTATGGTCGCTTTATCACTCAATAGAATATTATTATTTTTTTGGAATGCGTTGGTTTTTTGTGCCTCTTTTTCTACGAAAATCTTCCCGTTGAAAACACCGGTCGAACGGTCAGAAAAGATTCCTTTGTAATCTTGGTGACTTTCACAATTTGGAGTAGCATGTTGTACCAAAGTATAATGGTCTACGTGCTGTTTTTCTCCAATAATCGTAATTCCGTTTAAGTAACTTACTATTCTTTCTCCAAAATGGTAGAAGTTCAAGTTGTTTCTAGTTAGGTTTCCACCAAAAGAAAAAGTATTAACAGCAACACTACTTTCTTGTTTTTGCGACACGTAAGTATTGTCAATCAAATTAGCAGTTAGCTTGTCGTTTTGAATTTTATAGAAATCCACTATGGCACGTTTTTGAGCAAAAATCTCAGTAACCGAATTGGTTAATACTGGATTTTCAGTCAAACTTTGGTGGCGTTCAATAATTTGAACATGTGAATTTTCACCTACAATTACCAAGTTTCTTGGTTGTACCATAAGCGCAGACTCATTTCCTGTTGAGAAATACATGATTTCAATAGGTTTGTCAGCGACTTTGCTTTTTGGAATGTTGATGTAAGCTCCTTCAGTGGCGAAAGCCGTATTCAATGAAGTTAAACTTTCCTCTTTGTTGGCAATTTGATTATAGTAATTGTCAATAATCATCTTGTATTTTGGTTTATTCAATGCCGAAGACATTAAGCAAACATCGATTCCTTCGTGGGTTGTAGACGATAAGTACGAACTGAAAATACCATCAATAAATACTACTTTGTAAGTGTCTACTTCATGTAAAAAATATTTTTTTACATCAGAATATTGAATACTGTTTTCTTTTTTAGGGAAAACGGTAAAGTCGTTTTTTAAGAGAGCATTTAGCGAAGTATATTTCCAAGCTTCATCTTTCTTAGTTGGGAATCCTTTATTTTCAAAGTTTTTCATAGCCGAAGTACGTACATCGTGAAGTTCAGTGTGAACATCAAGGCGCTCTTCAAAAGCCATAAAAGACGAGATTAATTTTTCTTTCAAATCCATTTTCTTTGTTGTTTAAAGTTTAAGGTTTAAAAGTTTAAAGTTGTTGTGGGAACTTTGAACTTTAGACTTTAAACAAATTTTATGCTTCTTGTTCTTGTTTGATCCAGTCGTATCCTCTTTCTTCTAGCTCTAAAGCCAAAGAAGCGTCTCCAGATTTCACAATTTTACCGTTAAGTAAAACATGAACGAAATCAGGAACGATGTAATCTAATAAACGTTGGTAATGCGTAATTACTACAATTGCGTTTTTGTCGCTTTTTAATTTATTAACTCCGTTAGCAACGATACGTAACGCATCGATATCTAATCCAGAATCAGTTTCATCAAGAATGGCTAATTTTGGCTCTAACATCGCCATTTGGAAAATCTCATTACGTTTTTTCTCTCCACCTGAAAATCCTTCGTTAAGAGAACGAGAAAGAAACTTTCTATCGATTTCTAATAATTCTGATTTTTCACGAATCACTTTTAGCATTTCGTTAGCAGGCATTTCTTCCTGTCCGTTTGCTTTACGAGTCTCGTTGATTGCTGTTCTGATGAAGTTCGTTACCGATACTCCTGGGATTTCAACAGGGTATTGAAAAGAAAGGAATACTCCTTTGTGCGCTCTTTCTTCTGGAGCTAATTCACTAAGATCTTCTCCATCTAAAGAGATTTCACCTTCGGTTACCTCATAGTTTTCATTTCCTGCAATGATTGACGCAAGCGTACTTTTTCCGGCACCGTTTGGTCCCATTATCGCGTGAATTTCTCCTGCTTTTACTTCAAGATTAATTCCTTTTAATATTTCTTTATCTCCAATGGAGGCGTGTAAATTTTTTATGCTTAACATCTTTTTTTAGTTGTTTAAAGTTTAAAGTTTAAAGTTCTCGTGTTTACTGAAACTTCGTCCCTTTAAAATCTTTCTTGTTTAAATATGATATAAAATTATTTATTTTTCCACTTAAATTTTCGAAGTCAGTTTTTAATATTTCAAACTTTTCTACGTTAATATAATTGTAATCTAGCACTCTGTATAATTGAGACCTTGTTTCTCCAGCGGATCCTTTTGCAATAGACAAAAACTGTCTAAATTCTAAATTTCCATTTCTTTCAAATCCTTCTGCAATATTATCCATTACTGAACCAGATGAGGCTTTTATTTGATCTCTAAACCTAAAATCATTTTTTAGATCTGTTTCCACAGCAATAAAATGAATTTCTTTGGCTAGTCTCCTGGCTTCTTTCCAAATTTCTAAATCTTCAAAACGTGTAATTGTTGCCATTTATTTTTGTTTAAAGTTAATGTTTAAAGTTATTGATAAGTTGCTCAACTTTAAACCTTAAACTTTAAACTAATTTTTAACCTACAGATCCTTCGAGAGATATTTCCAATAATTTCTGTGCTTCTACAGCAAATTCCATTGGTAACTTATTCAATACGTCTTTACTGAATCCATTCACGATTAAAGCAATTGCCTTCTCAGTTGGAATTCCACGTTGGTTGCAATAGAAAACTTGGTCTTCACCAATTTTACTTGTTGTCGCCTCATGTTCAATTTTTGCTGATGGATTTTTGCTTTCGATATAAGGGAAAGTATGCGCTCCACAGTTGTTACCCATTAATAATGAATCACATTGTGAAAAGTTTCTTGCGTTATCTGCATTTGGTGAAATTCGAACCAAACCACGGTAACTATTTTGCGATTGTCCCGCTGAAATACCTTTAGAAATAATAGTCGATTTAGTGTTTTTCCCTAAATGGATCATTTTTGTTCCAGTATCGGCTTGTTGAAAGTTATTCGTAACAGCAATCGAGTAAAACTCACCTACTGAATTGTCTCCTTTTAATATAACAGATGGATATTTCCAAGTTACTGCAGAACCAGTTTCTACTTGTGTCCAAGAGATTTTTGCGTTTTTCTCACAGATTCCTCTTTTAGTTACAAAGTTAAAAACTCCACCTTTACCTTCTTTATTTCCAGGATACCAGTTTTGTACTGTGGAATATTTAATTTCAGCATCGTCTAAAGCAATTAGTTCAACAACAGCTGCGTGTAGTTGATTTTCATCACGACTTGGTGCAGTACAACCTTCAAGGTAACTTACATAACTACCTTCATCGGCAATTAGTAATGTTCTTTCAAATTGACCTGTTCCAGCTTGATTTATTCTAAAGTATGTTGAAAGTTCCATTGGACAACGAACACCTTTTGGAATATAACAGAATGAACCGTCAGAGAAAACAGCTGAATTCAATGCAGCATAAAAATTATCTTTTTGAGGGACAACAGTTCCTAGATATTTACGAACTAATTCTGGATGCTCTTTAATAGCTTCAGAAATACTCATAAAGATGATTCCTTTCTCGCCTAATGTTTTCTTGAATGTTGTAGCGACTGAAACTGAGTCAACTACGATATCCATTGCTACATTATTCATCATCTTTTGCTCATCGACAGAGATACCTAACTTTTTATACATTTCTAAAAGTTCCGGATCTACATCGTCTAATGTTTTATTAGGGTCTACCGCTTTTGGCGCAGAATAATAAGAAATAGCCTGGAAATCTGGTTTTGTATAATGTACGTTAGCCCACTCTGGCTCGATCATTTCTTGCCAAGCACGAAAAGCCTCTAGACGCCAGTCGGTCATCCATTGTGGTTCTTCTTTTCTGAGCGAGATAGCACGAACGATATCTTCGTTTAAGCCAATAGGAAATGTATCCGATTCTAATTCGGTGTAAAATCCGTACTCATATTCTTTAGTTTCGAGTTCGAGTTTTAAATCGTCTTCTGTGTATTTTGACATTTTTTTTCTAATTAGAACCATTTAGGAATTAAGTTTCATTTGGGCGTTGTATGCGCTTCATTTTCTTAATTTCTATATAGTGTGAAATTTATGTTTTTAATCAATGTGTAATTAAAGTGAGAAACTTTCCCCACATCCACATGTTCTATTTGCATTGGGATTGTTAAAAATGAACCCTTTTCCGTTTATTCCGCCAGAGAACTCTAGAATTGTTCCAGCTAAATAAAGAAAAGATTTTTTCTCCACTGCAATTGTTATTTCGTTGTCTATGAATATTTTATCGTCTTCGCTTTTGGCTTTGTCAAATTTTAAATCATAAGACAAACCGGAGCATCCGCCACTTTTAACGCCTACTCTTACGTAGTCTGTAGCAGCATCAAAACCGTCCTCTTTCATCAAATCGATGATTTTCTTTTTGGCAGTATCTGAAACCTTTATCATTGTTATATTGATTTTGTCTAAATTAACCACAAAGGTACTATATAAAAACCTTTTTCCATAACCGATAACATTTTTATAACTAATAGCAAAATAGAAAAAGTCGATGTGATTTCATTTAAAGCAGATCAATTTTCATAAATTGCAATCTAATTATGGAAAAGACGAAGATTTAAAGGAAAATCTCTTATTTGTTAATGGATAGGGCGATCTAATTAGAATCTTTTAATTCTTCAAATTTTTAATCTTTCAATTCAAAAAAATGAAACTATATCCTATAGAGACCGGAAATTTTAAATTAGATGGTGGCGCAATGTTTGGTGTTGTACCAAAAACCATTTGGAGCCGAACCAATCCAGCCGATGCTAATAATTTGATCGATATCGCCGCAAGATGCCTGCTTATTGAAGATGGTAACCGATTAATTTTAATCGATACCGGAATGGGAGACAAGCAATCAGAGAAATTCTTTGGTTACTATTCGCTTTGGGGTTCTCATTCTATGGATAAATCATTGGCAAAACATGGTTTTAGCCGTGATGACATTACCGATGTTTTTATGACGCATTTGCATTTTGACCATTGTGGTGGAAGTGTGCAATGGAACAAGGACAAAACAGGCTACGAACCAGCTTTTAAAAATGCCAAATTTTGGTCTAATGAAAATCATTGGGAATGGGCTACAAAACCTAATCCTAGAGAAAAAGCATCCTTCTTGTCGGAAAATATTTTACCAATGCAAGAAAGTGGGCAATTGAATTTTATCAAAAGACCCGAAGGCGATTTTCTGGAGGAATCAGAATTAGGGTTTGGAATTTTCTTTGCTGATGGTCATACCGAGAAGCAAATGATTCCGCACATTCAATACAAAGGCAAGACAATTGTTTTCATGGCAGATTTATTGGCGACAGCCGGACACATTCCAGTTGCTTACGTAATGGGATACGATACAAGGCCGTTGTTAACGATGCCTGAAAAAACGAAGTTCTTAAATGCCGCTGCTGACAATGATTATTATTTGTTTCTGGAACACGATGCGCATAATGAGATTATTACCGTACAACATACTGAAAAAGGAGTGCGATTGAAGGAAGTTTTTAAAGCGGACGAAATCTTAACATAGTGTTAATCGTTTTTATTATGTAACAAAATAAATTATTTTAGACAAATATTTACAACTCATAAAGAAATTATCAATGAATAGTATTAAACCGATTTGCCTTTCTGCCTTTGCCGTTTTGGTTTTGGCTGGATGTGGAGCTCAAAAACAAGTTTCAAGTTTTAGTTCTTTAACGGCAATTACTGCCCCTTTAAATGTTAAAAAAACTGCCGCTTTAAAAGAAAATGAATTAAAACGTTGGAGTCATTTAGACATCGTAAATGATACAATTCCTGGAATGAGTGTTGACAGAGCTTATGCAGAACTTCTGAAAGATAAAAAAGGAGTAAAAGTTATTGTTGGAATTGTAGATTCAGGTGTTGATATTGAACATGAGGATTTAAAATCAGTAATTTGGACCAACTCAAAAGAAATTGCGGGTAACGGAATTGATGATGATAAAAATGGATATGTTGATGATATTCATGGTTGGAATTTCCTTGGAGACATCACTAAAGAAAATTTAGAATACGAAAGAATCATCAAGGACAAAAACTTGGTAGATGAAGTAACGTATCAAGAAGCGAAGAAAATTAATGATGAAAAAATAGCTAAAGCACAAGCAGGGAAGACGCGTTTAGAGGGACTTCTAACTAGTACAGCAAGTGCTGATGCTGTTATCGAAAAGGTTTTAGCGAAGCGTGTTTATACTATTGACGAAGTAAATGCAATTGATTCAAAAGACACTTCAATATTAGAAAGTAAAGTAACAATGCAAAGAATGCTTTCTTATGGAATGAGTATAGTTGATCTAGAAAAAGCAATTCAAGGTGATATTGATGAAATGTCTGCCCTTCTTAATGGAGACAATCTAAAACAAAATTACAGAGACGTTGTTGGTGATAACCCAAATGATTTATCGGACACGAAATACGGAAATAATAACGTAATGGGACCAGACAAGGAAAAAATCCTTCACGGAACTCACGTTGCAGGAATCGTTGCTCAAGTTAGAAACAACACTATTGGGGGTGACGGAATTGCAAATAATGTTGAAATTTTGACTGTTCGTGCTGTGCCAGACGGAGACGAATATGATAAAGATATTGCACTTGGAATACGCTATGCAGTTGATAACGGAGCGAAAGTAATCAACGGAAGTTTTGGAAAAAGTTTTTCTCCTCACAAACAATGGGTGTATGATGCCATTAAATATGCTGAAAAGAAAGATGTGTTAATTGTTCACGCTGCCGGGAATGATGCAAAAGATATTGACGGTTACGATAATTTTCCTAACGATTCTGATGATAAAAAAACAGAGTTTGCAGACAATATGATCACTATCGGTGCTTTGAATTTTGAGTATGGTGATAAAGTGGTAGCGCGTTTCTCTAACATTGGAAAAGTGAATGTTGATGTTTTTGCACCAGGAGTAAAAATTTATGCTACAACGCCAAATAACACTTACAAATATTTGCAAGGAACTTCAATGGCCGCGCCAAACGTTGCTGGAGTTGCCGCTCTAATTCGTTCGTATTACCCAACATTAACGGCATCACAAGTAAAACACATTTTGATGGATTCAGGTGTAGCGATTAGTGAAACTGTCGTTGTAGGAGGGAATCCAAAAGACAGTCGTTCTTTTACGACTTTGTCTCAATCAGGAAAAATAGTGAACGCATACAACGCCTTATTAATGGCGGATAAGATGTCGAGAAAATAAATAGAATAGTTAGAAACCCAATGGAAGGACAACTGTCCTTCCATTTTTTATTTAAATACCATGAAAAAACTGCTGTTAATTTCTTTTATTACTTTCAATGTAGGAGCTATCTCTGCACAAAGCACGGCTTATTGGCAACAACATGTTGACTACAAGATGGACGTTGCGATGGACGTTAAAAACTATCAATACAAAGGGAAGCAAGAATTAGTGTATACTAATAATTCGCCAGATACTTTGAGAAAAGTGTATTATCACTTATTCAATAATGCATTTCAACCAGGAAGTGAAATGGATGCACGACTACATAGCATCAAAGATCCTGACGGAAGAATGGTGAACAAAGTAAAAGTAGATGGTAAAGAGGTTAAAGTAAGTCGTATTGAAGGGCTAAAGCCAAATGAAATAGGTTACTTAAATATTACCAACTTTAAACAAGATGGTGTTGCCGCTGAAACAAAAACAGTAAGTACAATTCTTGAAGTTACTTTGGCTAAGCCAATTCTGCCAAATAGCAAAACTACTTTTACCTTAGATTTTGATGGACAGGTTCCAGTACAAATTCGTCGTTCTGGTAGAAATAATTCAGAAGGAGTTGAATTGTCGATGGCACAATGGTATCCCAAAATGGCCGAATTTGATTTTGAAGGTTGGCATGCTGATCCTTATATCGCTAGAGAATTTCACGGTGTTTGGGGAGATTTTGATGTAAATATTACAATTGACAAAGACTATACTTTAGGAGGTTCAGGGTATTTACAAAACCAAAATGAAATTGGACACGGATACGAAGATGCGGGTGTTAACGTAAACTATCCTAAGAAACTAAAAATGTTGACTTGGCATTTCGTAGCGCCAATGGTTCATGATTTTGCTTGGGCTGCTGACAAAAACTACATGCACGACATCGTAAAAGGACCAAATGATGTTGACTTACACTTCCTTTATAAAAACTATCCGAAAACTATTGAAAATTGGAAAAAATTGCAGCCTATGATGGTCAATGTAATGGATTTTTTCAATAAAAATATTGGGAACTATCCGTACAAACAATATTCATTTATCCAAGGGGGAGATGGCGGAATGGAATATGCCATGAGTACATTGATGCTAGGAAATGGAACTCTTGAAGGGATTTTTGGAACGGCTACGCATGAAATGGGACATTCTTGGTTCCAACACGTTTTGGCTTCAAATGAGTCTAAGCATCCATGGATGGACGAAGGGTTTACAACCTATGTTTCAGATTTAGCGGAAAATGAATTCTCTGATAAAAAAGTGGCAAACCCTTTTGAAGGAAATTACAAGGCTTATTATAGTTTAGTGAATTCAGGGAAAGAGCAACCGCAAACTACCCATGGGGATCGTTATGATGAAAACAGACCGTATAGTATTTCGTCTTATGTAAAAGGAAGTATGTTTTTGTCACAATTAAACTACTTGATAGGAAAAGATAAAACAGCAGAAACCATCAAAAGGTATTTCCATGATTTTAAATTCAAACATCCTACACCTAATGATATCAAAAGAACCGCTGAACGTGTTTCGGGCGCTAATTTAGATTGGTATTTAGTAGACTGGACACAAACGTTGAATACGATCGATTATGGTATCAAAGCGGTAACGGATAATGGCGACAAAACGACTGTAAGTTTAGAAAGAATTGGTAGAATGCCAATGCCTATTGACTTACTAGTAGAGTATACTGATGGGACTACTGAAAGCTTTTATGTTCCCTTACGTTTGATGAGTTTCGAAAAAGCAAATCCGAATCCTGAAGTAAAAAGAACGGTATTGAACGACTGGACTTGGGCACAATCTAATTATGATTTTACTATTGCTAAAGCAAAAAGTACGATCAAGAAAATCACTATCGATCCAAGCGGATTAATGGCTGATGTGAAACAGGAAAATAATGTTTTTAAACAATAATTAGTAGTACTAAATTTAAGTAGTGGTTCATGAACATTAACTATAACGAATCTAAAAAATCAATCGAGATTAAGGATGGACTTAAAAACTATGTCTTTTTATTGAACTTTCTGATGATTTTAAATCTACTGAATGCGATTCTAAATTTATCTGACGTAGAAGCAAGTTTTGGTTTCATGAAAATGATATGGTTGGTGTTAGGAGTTGTTTCAATTGTGATACTTTATAATTCTATTTTTAAAAAATCAACAAGAGAAAAAATACCAATCGATCAAATAAAAGGATTGAATTAGCGGATTTTTTTAGGAAGAAAAAAATATTTTATAGAATTAAAGAACGGAAAAACCCGTGATTTATTAGAAGTAAAATCAGAATCAGAATTTACCAAATTGCGTACGATGTTTACAAAAAACGGAATTCTACAATAAAAGCAAAAGGTCGCAAAATATATATTTGCGACCTTTTTTATGTTTAGGAAAAAGAGAGTATTGTGTTCGACGAAAGGAAACACTAAATTTGTAACAAACGATTTTATAAAAACGATATGAATCCAACTATAACAATTATTGGCGCAGGAATTTCGGGGCTTTCAGCAGGATTGCATTTGCATCGTCAGGGTTTTTCTGTAAAAATAATAGAGGCTAGTGATAGGGCAGGTGGGCGAATAAAGACAGATAGTATCGATGGATTTAGGCTTGATCGCGGTTTTCAGGTTTTGCTTACTTCCTATCCAGAAGCGAAAAGGCTATTGGATTACGAGGCATTACAACTTAAAACTTTTTTACCAGGAGCAACTGTACTTTATGACGGTGGTCAATTTGAAATTGCCGATCCGTTTCGAAGACCTGCAGCTTTATTGGCTACTGTTTTTGCACCAGTTGGGTCCTTGAAAGACAAATTCAATACTTTTTTATTGAAGCAAAAATTAATCAATAAATCAATCAAAGGAATTTTTTTGCAAGAGCAAAAGTCAAGCTTAGAGCAATTGAAAAATTACGGATTCAGTTCTAAAATGATTAACCGTTTTTTCAAACCATTTTTCTCTGGTATTTTTCTCGAAAACAATCTAACAACACCTAACAGGATGTTTGATTTTGTCATGAAAATGTTTTCAGAAGGTGATGCTGCGCTTCCCGCATTAGGTATGGAAGAAATTCCAAAACAACTAGCGAATCAATTACCTGCGGATTCTTTTTTGTACAATACTAAAGTAGTCGACATTCTCGAAAATACTATTTTCACTAATTCGGGTGCTGAAATAAAATCGGATGTTATTATAGTTGCTACAGAGGCGAATGATCTTATTTCGAAATTAAAAAATAATGTTGAGACCCAACATCATTCTGTTACTAATGTGTACTTTCAAGCTATTGTCGCACCTTCAAACAAAGCGGTAGTCATTCTAAACGCCTCTGAAAAGAAAAAAGTGGTAAATAACTTGACGGTAATGACAAACGTTAGTAAAGCGTATGCTCCAGAAGGGAAAGTTTTAATTTCGATATCCTGTAATGGTATTTTAGATTTAGAGGACCAGGAATTAGCTAAAAAAATCAAAGAGGAACTAGAACCTTGGTTTGGAAAACAAGTCGAAGATTGGGCACACTTGAAAACCTATAAAATTAAATATGCATTGCCAAATCTCACTGTTCTTAAAGATGATTTGACAATTTCTGATATGAAAATCAACGACAATTTATATTGTTGTGGCGACCATTTATTAAACGGTTCCATAAACGCTGCTATAAAGTCAGGACGTTTGGTGGCAGAGTTGATAATAGCAGAGCACGATAAGAAGTAATTTTTAAAAACTATCGACTAACTTTTTATGGCTAAAAAAAAACAGAAGCAACTTTTGTAAAAGCGGCTTCTGTTTTTTTATTTGTTGTAAAATACATTTGTTGTCTTTTAGCCCCGGTAGTAGTGATATCCTTTGCTTTTGTTCTTTAAAAAAGCAAAGATAAAACGAATGACGGGTGGGTGGTCTTGACGAGAAATTCATTTCTGCTTCAAATAAAGACAATGATAACAATTTAATTACTCTTCTAATTTACTTAGATTTTCCAGCATATCTACGGTCATCGATTCTAAATTATATTTATGATTCCAACCCCAATCTTCTCTTGCTTGGTGGTCATCGATACTTGCAGGCCAACTGTCAGCAATTTTCTGGCGGAAGTCTGGTTCGTAAGTAATCGTGAATTCTGGAATATGTTTCTTGATTTCTGCTGCAATTTCTGTCGGTGTAAAACTCATTGCTGCAAGGTTGTATGAAGAATGAATTTTGATTTCTTCTTTTGGAGCTTGCATAATTTTTATAGTCGCTGCAATTGCATCGTCCATATACATCATCGGCATTTTAGTTTCCGATGAAAGGAAACATTCGTATTTTTTATCAGAAAGTGCTTTGTGGAAAATATCTACAGCATAATCCGTTGTTCCACCACCGGGAGGAGAGGAGTAACTGATCAATCCTGGGTAACGGATGCTTCTCACATCCACACCAAATATATTATGGTAGTATTCACACCATCTTTCACCAGATTGTTTACTGATTCCGTATACCGTGGACGGTTCCATGATGGTATATTGAGGTGTGTTTTCTTTTGGTGTTGTTGGACCAAAAACAGCAATGCTCGATGGCCAGAATATTTTTTTTATTTTTTTGGCTTTAGCCAAATTCAAAACGTGAAATAAAGAATTCATATTTAAATCCCAGGCAAAAGCGGGGTTTTTCTCTGCTGTTGCTGATAGTAATGCTGCCATCAGATAGATTTCGTCAATTTTATGAACTTCTACAAGATGCTCAATCTGATTGAAATCCAATGCGTTTATTACCTCAAAAGGACCTGAATTAACAACATCGTTATTTAGTTTTCGAATATCGGAAGCGATTACATTGTCAGTTCCGTAGATCTTTCTTAGAGAATGGGTTAACTCGGTACCTATTTGTCCACAAGCGCCTATAATTAATATTTTTGTACTCATATTGACTAATTTTTGAATCGCAAAGATAACGTTTTCGTAAATATTTTTGCAGTGTTACTTCGGGATTATAAATCCGATATGAAAACAGCTGGAATGATAATTTTCTGTTCGCTATTTTGGCATTTTTTATGCTATAAATGTAGTGTTTGCAGTTGAATTGGAATTTGCATATTCGAATCTGTAATTATAAATTTACTTTGTAACTTTGTGCTTCCTTGTAATGGCAATGAAATGAGCATAAAAGAATCTCGACGGCGAGAAGAAAGAAGTGTAGAAAATTACATTGGAAATTAAAAAGTAACAGAGAACATCCCTATGAAATATAAAATAGTATCCTTTCTTTTTCTGATTATAATCCTTTCTTCCTGTAAAGATGATAATCAAAAAAGGATCGCAGAAAACGAAAAGGACGCCAAAAAAAAGGAAGTCATTTTTTCGAATATAAATAAAGGGTGGGTTTTTTATGATACACCTATAAATACTACTGCCGAAGAAAGTGTTGCCACTTGGAATGAGCTTCGTCTGTTTTTGGCTGAACTAGCACAAAAACCGAAAAAGACCGTTGGAGCATTTCAACAAAAAGCGACAGCCATTTCTAAAAAAGCAACGGCATTGAATGAAAATTTGCCTTACCAGTTTGATAAACCACAAATTAAAAGCAGAATTTCAACACTAATCACTAAAGTGCGTTTGCTTGATTTGTATATTCATTTAGATAACATTCCAGATAAAAAGGTGGTTCACTTGATTGCTGAAATCAATGTTGAATTAGCTTCATTACAGAGGCAAATGGATAAAATTGTTGAAAAAAGTAAAATTCCCGTGGAAGAAGGAGAATCTGATTTAATAAAAATGATGGATGCGTCCAGAGCCATTCCAAATAGTAATCCGACAATAAACAACCCAAACCTTCCTCAAATTGAGTAAAACTGCCCTATATAACATCTTTGATAATTCGCCTAAAATTCAACAAATCGTTGAACGTTTGCAGGAAAATAATCAACCGAAATTACATCTTGATGGTTTGCTGGGATCAGCGACATCTTTTGTCATACGCGCGTTATTTAAAAAAGCAGATGCTCCATTTCTCATCGTTTTAAACAATAAAGAGGAAGCGGCCTATTATTTAAATGATTTGGAACAAATGATAGGTGATAAGGATGTGCTGTTTTATCCAGGTTCTTATCGTCGTCCGTACCAAATTGAAGATACTGATAATGCCAATGTTTTGTTGCGTGCCGAAGTACTCAACAGAATAAATTCTCGAAAGAAACCGGCTGTAATCGTGACTTATCCCGAAGCCCTCTTTGAAAAAGTGGTAACACGTAGAGATTTGGAAAAAAACACCTTAAAAGTGTCCGTTGGGGATAAGATTTCAATTGATTTTATCAATGAGGTTTTATTCGAATATGAATTTAAAAGAGTCGATTTCATAACAGAACCGGGAGAATTTTCTGTTCGTGGAGGTATCGTCGATGTGTTTTCTTTTTCGAATGATAATCCGTACCGTATCGAGTTTTTTGGAGACGAAGTTGAAAGCATTCGTAGCTTTGATGTAGCGACCCAGTTGTCTATCGAAATCCAAAAGAAAATCACGATAATTCCAAATGTGGAGAACAAAGTTTTTCAGGAAAATAGAGAAAGCTTCCTGGATTATATTTCAGAGAAAACGGTGTTGTTTATTCAAAATACCGAAGACCTTTTTTCGCAGTTGGATAAACAATTTGCGAGGGCAGAAGAAGCTTTTGAAAAGCTATCAACTGACATCAAACATGCCACGCCGGATCAACTGTTTTTAAACCAAAAGACTTTTATAAAAAGAGCTTTAGATTTTTCGATAGTAGAGTTGAGTCCAACACCAATTTTTAAAATCGCCAAGAAGTTCGAATTTCACATTCAGCCACAACCGTCATTCAACAAGCAATTTGATTTGTTACTGAACAACCTGAGTGAAAACCAGTTTAACGGTTATAAAAATTATTTGTTTTGTTCGAATGAGGGACAAGCAAAACGATTTCATGATATTTTTGCAAGTTTAGACGAATCCAATTCAGAGAATATTCGCAAACAATACAATACGATTGTTATGCCTTTGTACCAAGGTTTTATTGATGAGGAAAACCAAATTACCTGTTATACCGATCACCAGATTTTTGAACGCTACCATAAATTCAACATTAAGAGCAGCTATTCGAAAAAGCAAAATATCACTTTAAAAGAATTGACAACGCTGTCTGTTGGGGATTATGTAACACACATCGATCACGGAATTGGACGTTTTGGAGGTTTACAAAAAATACAGGTCGAAAACAAAACGCAGGAAGCTATAAAATTAGTTTATGCTGATAATGATATTGTGTATGTGAGCATACATTCACTACACAAAATCTCAAAATATACCGGTAAAGACGGGACACCGCCTAAAATTTATAAGTTAGGTTCGAATGCCTGGAAAGTTTTAAAACAAAAAACCAAGGCAAGAGTAAAACACATAGCATTCAATTTGATTCAGCTGTATGCCAAAAGGCGATTGGATAAAGGATTCCAGTTTGCACCTGACAGTTATTTGCAAAATGAATTAGAAAGTTCTTTTATATATGAGGACACACCGGATCAAACCAAATCTACTCAGGAAGTAAAAGCCGATATGGAAAGCGATCGCCCTATGGACCGGTTGGTTTGTGGTGATGTAGGTTTTGGAAAAACGGAAGTTGCCATTCGTGCTGCTTTCAAAGCGGTAGACAATGGGAAGCAAGTCGCTATTCTAGTTCCGACGACTATTTTAGCCTATCAACATTACCGTACTTTTACTGAGCGATTGAAAGACATGCCAGTTACCATTGGTTATTTAAACCGATTTAGAAGTGCTAAACAAAAAGCTGAAACTTTAAAAGATTTGTCGGAAGGAAAACTAGATATCGTCATAGGAACGCATCAATTGGTTAATAAAAACGTTGTTTTTAAAGATTTAGGATTGCTTATTGTTGATGAAGAACAGAAATTTGGAGTAAACGTAAAAGATAAATTGAAAACCATTGCGGCTAACGTGGATACGCTCACATTGACCGCCACGCCAATACCGAGGACCTTGCAGTTCTCCTTAATGGCAGCACGTGATTTATCAGTAATTACGACTCCGCCACCCAATAGATATCCTATTGAAACTAATGTTGTTGGTTTTAGTGAAGAGATGATTCGGGACGCGATTTCGTATGAGATTCAACGAAACGGACAAGTGTTTTTTATCAATAATCGAATTGAAAATATAAAGGAAGTCGCCGGAATGATTCAGCGTTTGGTACCCAATGCCAGAGTTGGAATTGGCCACGGACAAATGGAAGGGAAGAAGCTGGAAGAATTGATGTTGGCTTTCATGAACGGGGAATTTGATGTATTGGTAGCTACCACTATTATCGAAAGCGGATTAGACGTTCCTAATGCTAATACGATTTTTATCAATAACGCTAATAATTTTGGTTTGTCTGATTTGCATCAAATGCGTGGACGTGTGGGCCGAAGCAATAAAAAAGCTTTTTGTTATTTTATCTGTCCGCCGTATTCAGCCATGACCGATGACGCTAGAAAGAGAATTCAGGCATTGGAACAATTTAGTGATCTGGGAAGCGGTTTTAATATCGCGATGAAAGATTTGGAGATTCGTGGTGCTGGAGATTTATTAGGTGGGGAACAAAGTGGTTTTATCAACGAAATAGGTTTTGATACCTATCAGAAAATCATGAATGAAGCCATTGAGGAATTAAAAGAAAATGAATTTAAAGATTTGTATCCTACAGAGAATAATATAGAAACGAAGGAGTACGTAAAAGACCTGCAAATCGACACTGATTTTGAGTTGTTGTTCTCCGATGAATATATCAATAACATCAGCGAGCGATTGAGTTTGTACGGCGAATTAGCGGCTGTAAAAAATGAAGAAGAATTACAACTATTTCAGACTAAATTGATTGACCGTTTTGGCCCAATGCCTCCACGAGCAATTGCTTTAATGAACAGTATTCGCATCAAGTGGATTGCGACTCAAGTAGGAATTGAGAAACTAGTGATGAAACAAGGCAAGATGATTTGTTATTTTGTATCTGATCAGCAATCTGATTATTATCAATCGCAACGTTTTAGAGCGGTGCTGCAGTTTGTTCAAAAACACACTGACCTTTGTAAAATGAAAGAGAAACAAACGCCAAATGGCTTGCGTCTGCTAATCACTTTCGATAATGCAAAATCAACAAGAAAAGCATTAGAGTTGATGGAGATGTTGGGAGGGAAAGAAGCATAAAAAAAGCTTCCGTCTTTTGAAAGAGGGAAGCTCAGCTATAACCGTAATTGTTTATTTTAGTTTTTCAAATCTTTGATTACTTTAAAAGCAACATCTACTTGTTCTTCACTTACTAAAATAGTGAATTCATTAGAAGTCGAGATTACTTCATTAATGATAATCCCTTCCCAGGCTAAACGCTGAAAGATGAAATAATAAATACCAGGAACAACAATGTTTTCTTTTGGTAATTTAACGGTAATCGATGCTAGATTGTCCAGTTTTTGAATCAGTTTTTCACTTACAAAATGCTTGTCAACCAAGTGATTTACACTATTGCTTACTACAATATTGATTTCATTTACTCCTCTGGATGAGGTGTAAAACACATCAGGTAAGGCATTGATGTCTGATATTAGTTGGGACTGTTTGTTGAAAGCCGTTTCAGAAACAGAGAACGTATAATCAGTCAAAGCAGAACGTACAGTTATTTCACCTATATTTTTTATTACTTTATTAATTTTGTGATTTAATCTAAAATCCAATTCTTCGGTAAGTCTCTTTAGCGACATTACAACAGCACCTTGTTTTACTTCTTTGCCAAACTCGCTTTCTAATTCGGACATTATATTTCTAGATAATGACGTCAGATTAATAATTCCAAGAGAGAGTGCGTTTAATAGAAAGGGCTTTGTTTTAATGTAATTTTCGACAATTGATGAAACAGTTTTCATAATAAATTAGATGTTTTTACTTAGATCTAGTAGTTAGTTGATTTAGTAGTTGTGTTAAAAACGTATGCAAATATAAATAAAAAACATTTTGTTACAAATATAACATCGATAAAATTTACTTAAAAATGATAAAACGCATCGATAAGGTGTTCAATAACAAAAGATTTGCCTTCTTTGTGGATAGCAATGATGTCAAAACGGACATCAATATCTAGGTCTTTTTCATTGACATAGGCGTCAACGGCTTTTACGAGAAGCTGAATTTTTTTAGGTTTCACGAAATCCTGCGGCAAACCAAACTCTAATGAGGAACGGGTTTTTACTTCAACAATAGCAAGGGTATTTTCTTTTTTGGCAATGATATCAATTTCTGCTTTTTGAAAAGTCCAATTGGTATCCATAATGGTATATCCGTTTTTCTGCAAATAGGATACAGCTAATTCTTCCCCAAGTTTCCCTAATTCATTGTGTTCAGCCATCTTTTTTAGTCAAATTGTAAAACACTTTTTTTAGCAGTAACTTCAAGATGAACAACACTTCCTAAAACTAACGCTCTATTGTCGCGGATATGTCCTGCCGGGAAATTATAGACAACGGGAATTTTGTATTGCTTAGTGACATCTTCTATGATTTCAAGGGCATTTTTTCCCCAGGGAATATCATTGTCTCGCATCTTGTACATAGAACCCACAATTATACCTTTTATACTTTCGAGACAACCATTGCGTTTTAAATTCATCATCATGCGGTCAATATGATACAAGTATTCATCTAAATCTTCTATAAACAAGATTTTATCTGTACAATCTATAGCTGAATTAGAACCTAACAAACTATACAAGATTGATAAATTTCCACCTACTAATTCGCCTGAAGCGGTTCCGAAGCGATTCATAGGGTCGGGAGCAATCTCGTAACGGATGGGATTGCCAAACAATGCCAGTTTTAGGCTTTCAACTGCCTCCGTAGTTGCTCGTGGATAAGTGACAGGCATAATTCCATGAATGGTTTTGTATCCCATTGTATTTAAATGATTGTGTAAAACGGTGATGTCGCTAAAACCAACAATCCATTTTGGGCTTTGTTTAAATTTGGTAAAATCCAATAAGTCAATGATTCGAACCGTACCATAACCTCCTTTTACACACCAGATTGCTTTAATATTTGGGTTGTCTAATTGTTTCTGAAAATCGGCTGCTCTTTGGGTATCAGTGCCCGCTAATTGATTGTCGTCTAAGCCAATTGTATTTCCAATAACAACTTCTAGTCCCCAGCTATGTAATAAATCTATGGCAGGTTGCAAGTTGTCATCAATATTTTTTCTGGCTGTTGCCAAAATTGCAATCGTATCTCCTTTTTGTAAAATGGGTGGTGTTGTCATTGGTGTATGGGCTTGACTGTTGAATGATTGTAAAACAAAAAATAAAAGTAGGGCTTTATAAAAACCAAAACTACTTTTTATAGACCAAAATCGGGTAGTATGCATATTTTTGTTTTTCGAGGATGTGTAAAATAATGGAAGTCAATCAAATTGACTAAAAATCAAAGATAATGAATTTCAAAAATAATTTGAAGTTTGTTCTTAAAATGAAGTATTTTTACTCAAAGAGTTGCTGGTATTGAGGATTAAAATTAATTTTTCAGAGGTCAAATATGAGAGTTACGCGATTGATTTTAGTGTTATTTTTTATTGTACCTGTAGTTGATGGATTTTGCCAACAAAAAAAATATGCGATACATACCGTTGCATTCTATAATTTTGAAAATCTTTTTGATACCATAAACGATCCCGCTACAAATGACGATGAATGGACGCCCAAAGGAGCACAGCATTGGACTTCCAAAAAGTACAATCAAAAACTGCAGAATCTTTCTCGGGTTTTACTGGAAATCGGCTCGGCGGAAAATACAAATTCACCTACATTCATTGGTTGTTCTGAAATTGAGAATAGAGGCGTTCTGGAAGATTTAATCAAAGAATCAAAAATTGTTAATAAAGAGTACGGAATCATCCATTTTGATTCGCCAGACAAAAGAGGAATCGACGTTGCGTTATTGTATCAAAAACAATATTTCCGTCCTACAACTTATACCAATATCCCGCTAATCGTTTACCGAAAAGAAGTCGTTAAAAAAGTGGGTGCCAAATTAGAAGTGGAAGAAAAAACGGATGACACTTTACAAATAAGCAATTATAATAATCGTGTCTTTACGAGAGATCAGCTATTAGTCACGGGTTTTTTGGATGGAGAAGAAATTAATATTATTGTCAATCACTGGCCGTCACGCTCCGGTGGAGAGAAAAAATCAAGTCCGTTTCGCGAAGCAGCAGGAGCATTAAATAGAAAAATAATAGACTCTCTGCAGCGGATAAATCCAAACGCAAAGGTGTTGACCATGGGAGATTTAAATGATGGACCTTATAATAGAAGTGTGAAAATTGCCCTTGGTGCTAAAGCCAATAAAGCAGATGTTCCTCCATTAGGAATATATAACCCCTTTGAGGATATGGCTAAGAAAGGTTTAGGGACAATCGCATTTCGGGATTCATGGGATATCTTTGACCAAATAATGGTATCGCAATCGCTGATTCAGAATAATTTTTCTTCTTTTAACTATTGGAAAGCGGGGATATATAACAAGTCTTTTTTAATACAAACTTCTGGTCAGTATAAGGGATATCCAAAACGTCATTCGGCTACGGAAATTGGTTTCAGTGATCATTTTCCGGTTTATATTTACTTAATAAAAGAGGTGAAATAAAGGATAGGTAGTTGATATCTTGCAGGCTCAGCCCCAATTTTGAGAATAGAATTCTCGTCCCCATTAACATTAGCAGATCCATTTCGTAATTATGCCCATAGTTTATGATTTTATAAACTTTACTGCTTGAGACTTTTTAGTAACTTAGCGCAACATTAATTTAACAACTCAAATAAAATGGCAATTTCAAAACCTTTCAACCTTACTAAATGGATTGATGAAAACCGTCAGTTGCTGAAACCGCCTGTTGGAAATAAAAATTTATATAGGGATTCCGGTGATTATATTGTCATGATTGTTGCGGGCCCTAATGCCCGAAAAGATTTTCATTATAACGAGACTGAAGAGTTGTTCTATCAATTAGAAGGTTCGATAAAAGTCATTACACAAGAGGATGGCGAGCGTAATGTATTGGAGTTACATGCGGGTGATATGTACCTACATCCTGCAAAGGTCCCTCATTCTCCAGTGCGTTCAGAGGACTCTATAGGTTTGGTTATTGAACGAAAAAGGGCAGGGCAAGGCTATACGGACGGTTTGCTATGGTTTTGTGAGAGCTGCAATCATAAATTACATGAAGTGTACTTTGAGCTAAACGATATCGAAAAAGACTTTATGCCTCATTTTGATAGTTTCTATAAATCAGAAGCACTGAGAACCTGCGAAAAATGCGGGACAGTGATGGAAACGGACCCTCGATTTATGACTAAAGAGTAAAGTATATAAAGGATTCTCTTTTAGTTAGGAGCCACTTCCCGTCATTCGCTTTATCTTTTGTGGCCTAAAGAAATCCACAAAAGGATGCCGCTACTACCGGGGCTATGAAATCACGTACACATAAATCTATTTTTTTTAATCGCGAAGAATTGCATAAAGGATCTGGTTTTTAACAATAATACCCTATTCTTAACGATATTTTACAGGATGAATTTTGTATAGTAAGTCTTTAAACAATATCTTTACAAAAAAATAATATAACAATTTTAACCAAAAAAGTTACAATGATAACAATAGCAAATCAATTCGGAATGAAAGAGGCTTTGGCACAATTGGGCATAAAGGACATAAATGAAGGAACTTCAACAGGATTAAATCATTTTTCAAATGGAGAAATCCTTGAAAGTTATTCTCCTGTAGATGGTCAATTGATAGCGAAAGTTAAAACTTCGACAGCGGCAGATTACGAAAAAGTAATGCAGTCCGCTACTGAAGCTTTCAAAACATTCAGATTGATGCCAGCACCGCAACGTGGTGAAATCGTGCGTCAGTTTGGAGAAAAATTACGTGAAAATAAAGATGCTTTAGGTAAATTGGTTTCTTACGAAATGGGGAAATCATTACAAGAAGGATATGGTGAGGTTCAGGAGATGATTGATATCTGTGATTTTGCAGTTGGTCTTTCTCGTCAATTGCATGGTTTAACAATGCATTCTGAGCGTCCACAACATAGAATGTATGAGCAATATCATCCATTGGGAGTTGTTGGGATTATCTCAGCGTTTAACTTTCCAGTAGCTGTTTGGGCTTGGAATACCGCTTTGGCTTGGATCGCTGGTGATGTTTGCGTTTGGAAACCATCAGAGAAAACACCACTTTGTGGAATCGCCTGTCAAAACATAATTGCTGAGGTAATTAAAGAAAATAACCTTCCAGAAGGAATCTCTTGTTTAATCAACGGAGATTACAAAGTAGGTGAAATGATGACTAATGACAAACGTGTACCGTTAATTTCTGCAACAGGTTCTACTCGTATGGGGAAAATCGTTGCGCAAACAGTAGCAGGTCGTTTAGGAAGATCATTATTGGAATTAGGTGGAAACAATGCAATCATTGTTACGCCAGATGCTGATATAAAAATGACAGTTATCGGTGCTGTTTTTGGAGCAGTAGGAACTGCAGGACAAAGATGTACTTCAACTCGCCGTTTAATTATTCATGAAAGTATTTATGATACAGTAAAAGACGCTGTTGTGGCAGCTTACAAGCAACTAAGCATCGGAAATCCATTAGACGAAAACAATCACGTTGGACCACTAATCGACACGCATGCGGTTGAAATGTACAATAGAGCGTTGACTAAAGTAGTAGAACAAGGTGGTAAAATTCTTGTTGAAGGTGGTGTTCTTTCAGGAGAAGGGTACGAAAGTGGATGTTACGTGAAACCTGCAATTGCAGAAGCGGACAATTCATTTGAAATCGTACAACACGAAACTTTTGCTCCAGTATTGTATTTATTGAAATATTCAGGAACTGTAGAAAATGCGCTTGACGTTCAAAACGGAGTAGCACAAGGATTGTCTTCTGCGATTATGACTAACAATTTAAGAGAAGCAGAGCATTTCTTATCTGTTGCAGGGTCAGATTGTGGTATTGCCAATGTAAACATCGGGACTTCTGGTGCTGAAATCGGTGGTGCTTTTGGAGGAGAAAAAGAAACAGGTGGTGGGCGTGAGTCAGGTTCAGATGCATGGAAAGTGTATATGCGTCGTCAAACCAATACAATCAATTATGGAACTTCTTTGCCTTTGGCACAAGGAATCAAATTTGATTTGTAGTACTTAAAACACATAAACTAAAAAAGGCAATTTGAAAATTTCAAATTGCCTTTTTTTATTGTAAAAATGTAGTAATTGTATTGTGCTACAAATTAAACGATGCTCCAATATTGAAAACAAACTGATTGTTCAAATGGTCAAATCCAGTTATGTTTTTGTCGTATTTAGCTATTGGTACTCCAGCTTCACCAAATAATCCAAAACCTTCGGTAAAGAAATAACGGAAACCAAGATGTGCGCCAAAGTTATGTAAACCTAAATCCAAGCCTGGATAAATATCCATATTTGGCTCCATTTTCAATACATTTCCTAAATTAGCGTTAAATCGTGCTTTAAAATCTACCCGTTGACCAAAATCTGGAATATTTCCCAATTCGTCTTCGTTAACAGATAATAAATAATTAGCCGTAAGCCCTAAGGACATGTTTTCGCCAATTCCAAAATCAGAAGAAATGAAAATTCCTGTTCCTCCGTCTTGTAGATTTAGACCTACTTGACCTTTCACATCTCCATTTCCTTTAAAGGCTTGTGCATTTGTAAGCCAAACGGACGATAGTAATAATAATGTGATTACTTTTTTCATATGTGTCAATATTTTTAAACTATTGAGACAAAATTAGTTTATTAAATTTTAATTTCTCCCTTTTTCGTCAAAATACAAAGCGTTCAAGGGCTCACTTTGCCAGAATTCTTTTGTATTTACGTCCATTATGGTCAAAGGACCTTTAAAAGCAGCTCCTGTATCCACGTTCCAGACACAAGCCATTTGTACCGGTTCTGTTTTACCTATGCGAGTCACTGGCGTATGGCCTATGTAGATTTCGTCATACAAAGTCAATCGCTTCGGATAGAGCATGTCATTGGGTTTGATACTTCGGTCTAATGACAGAGCAGTTTCCCATAAGGTTCTATCCCAGTAAAATAATTTTGGAAAGAATTCATAAGCAACTCCATTCATGTTTGTAAATCCGGCATGAACAAAAAGGCGGTTTTTCTCATCTAAATAGTAGTCTTTTAACGAAAGTAAAAAGTCAACATGCAATTGTTTTGTAACGGCATCTACTTTTTCATAAGCTAGTACAGTTGCTTCGCCACCATGCTTGTACCACATGAGGTTGTCTTTACTATCTTTTAACCAATGCAATAATAATTCATCGTGATTTCCCCGGATAAAGACACAATTGTTTGTGCTATTCAATTCAATTAAGTAATCGAGGACTTGTGGAGATTGGCTCCAGCCATCTACATAATCCCCTAAAAAAATCAAGGAATCTTCGGCAGTTACCTTGGCTCTTTCCATGATTTGGTGCAGTGCACGTAAGCCTCCGTGTATATCTCCTATAACTAATGTTCTCATTTTGTGTTTGGTCAATCGGGATTATAAAAAACAGCAAGAGTGTTTTTTTTCTAATCCATAAAATTAAGGAAAAGAGTTGGGAAGAGAGAATTTTTAATTATTTTTTTATCTTAAAATTAAAGTGGAGCAGAAAACAGTATAACAAGTAAAAGATCGTTGATTGTGTTTGAAGTATTTTATTGAGCTATCGTAATTTGTAGCAGATGCAACGGTTTCCATCTTTAGCGAGAGTAAATCGTGCCTCAATAGTAAACGATAAAAATTTAAACGGAGGAAGCGGGCTAACATAAAAGTTTAGCTAAATTGCATGGACGAAATAGTTGTATTTTACGATAGATTTGTTTTTAATGAGTTGATTCTGAAATAAAATAGCTATTTTTGAATTGCGTAAATATCACTAAATTTAGTGATTGTTTGCTGTGGTATTTTGAAGTAATTTTACAAAAAAACTTTCTACAATGAATACACTTATCGTCTTGTCGCTTTTAATTATTCGAATGGTAGCCAGCTTTATTAATGACCTTTTTATGGCTGCCTGTCATTTTTAAAACGGAGCAATAGAAGGAAGTCCTTTTAAAGAAGCATCAGTAGTACTACTGATGTTTTCCTACAAGCCCTAGTTTACTTTTTCAAATTAGAAAGGCTTTTAAATCACCACTGTATTTAGGGCGCAAGTATCTAAATACGATACGGTATATTTGTTTTTGTAAAATGACTTAATTTTTACTTCACATCGTACTTCATCTTTCTCAAAATTCGCATTGCTTCTTTAAAGGATAAATAAATGTGAGGAAAAGGTTTTAAAAAAGGCTTAGCTTCCTCTAGTTTTTCTTTAGCCTCATCAAATCCGTTGAGGTAACAAATCATAAATGTCGAGGGCACATTTTCCAGATCCTTTTGTTCACCCGCTGTTAATGTGAGTCCTTTTTTTAGTTTTGCTAAAACAGCAAGATTAGAATTGTAAATGTGGTAAAGCATTTTTCGGCTGAATTCCGGTGGTTGGAAAAGCATCTCGTTTTCTATTTTGTAGTACCCATTTTCATAAAAATAGATAGTTTGTTTCTCCAGGGGATAATAACTCGTCTTGTCATTCAGGCCCAAAGAAAGATATTCAGTAATGGTAAAAGTATCCTCATCATAAGTAATGGTAACCACATCTTGATCGGAATAAAACAATTTAATTTGCTCATTTATCAGTTCGATGTCAACACGGGACAAAAATGTTTTATCTCTTACTTTTTTTGGAGTTCCGGCCCAGCAAATCACAAATAATTCTTTGAAGACCTTGTACTTGGGTGCCATGTCTTTGTGGCGAAAATTCATAAAATCAAATACGCCGTCCAAGGTGTATTTGATGTTGTTTCGAGCATTATTCTCTATGCCAATTACGGTTTCTGAGTTTTGAAAATTCTTTTTAATTTTTTCTTCCGTCGGCATCGTGTTGCTGCCATGCCTTATAAAGACGCTATTGACCAGAATAGTATGAATCCCTTTTTTAAAATACGAGATGTTATTTTTTGGTTTTACCGTCACTAATCCAATCACCTTGTCTTTTGGTAAGTTTGGGAAAGGGACATTTTCATATTGAATCTTAGGTGGGTTTTCTAAATAGGCATTTACTAAATTCTGAATATGGCTGTCATCAAAAAAATCTACCCCCACGATTTCATTATCTTGATCTTCGACTCCTACCACGATGTAAGAATTATTGGCAGGGTTGGAATTGGATAAAGCGCAAATGTGTTTTAAAAACTTTGCTTTTCCTTCACGAGTATGCAAGTTCAATTGGCGCTTTTTGTCATAAAAGCTACTCTCATCATTTTGAGCGAGCAGGTTTTTAATTAAAAGGCGCTTATTGATCATTCTATTTTATTATTTATTGACCCGTTAGATAAAAATCTTTAAAAAACTAAAATTTAATTGCCTTACATGCGTTGCTTTAATTCTTTTTTACAATCGTCGAAGAAGCCTGTGCAGTACTCATTACCACTAAATCGGCAATATTAACATGATAGGGTCTGGATACCACGAAATGAATAATATCAGCAATATCTTCTGGTTGTAAGGGTGTGAAACCTTGATATACTTTTTCAGCTCTATCTGTATCTCCCTTAAAACGCACTTCGCTAAATTCAGTTTGCACCATTCCGGGATGGATAGCGCCCACTCTTATTCCGAAGGGGTTTAAATCCATTCGCATGCCTTGATTTAAGGCATCAACCGCATGTTTTGTGGCACAATAGACATTTCCGTTTGGATACACTTCTTTTGCGGCAGTGGAACCAATATTGATGATATGACCTGATTTTCTTTCGATCATTTGGGGAATGATGGCTTTCGAAACATATAACAAGCCTTTTACGTTGATATCGATCATGGCATCCCAATCGTCTAAATCGCCAGTTTGAATAGGGTCTAATCCATGTGCGTTACCAGCATTGTTGATAAGAATGTCTATAGTAGAAAAAGCTATAGGTAAAGAAGCTATGCTTTCTGACACCGCTTTTTTATCACGCACATCAAATAGTAGAGTATGTACCGCTGTCAGTTCTGAAAGTTCCTTTTCGAGTTCTGCCATTCGGTCTTCGCGTCTTCCACACAGGATAATTTTATAGTTGTTTTTTGCTAATATTTGTGCGGTCGCTTTACCGATTCCGCTGGTTGCACCGGTTATTAAGGCTGTTTTACTCATGGTTTATTATTTGTGTCGAAATCAGTATTGTTGGATTTCATTTTTATTGTTTTATAACTACAATTGGCACTTAAATTAAGGCACATCTTCTCCCATACTTTCTGCCCAGATGGCAAACCAATCTTCTTTTTCAAGATCTAGTTCGACTGCTTTCATCAACGATTGTATTCTGGCAACATTTACTGTTCCTGCTATAGGAAGCACTTTGGCTGGATGTTGTAAAACCCAGGAAAGTAAAATTGTGTCAGCACCCAAATGGTATTTTGAAACCAAGGTTGCCAATATTTTTTTTAGTCGATGTGTTTGCGGGATATCTTTCCTGAAAACAAATCCTAACGGATTCCAAGACATCGGGCGAATTTTATTTAGTTGCATATAATCAAAACTGCCGTCAATCATAGGTTCAAAATTTGTTGCCGAAAACTGTACCTGATTGTAGCTCACTTCTGTTTTTTGACGAATCAATTCAGTTTGAGAACTGGTAAAATTAGAGAGTCCAAAGTCGACTATTTTTCCCTCTGATTTTAGTTTTTCTACTGCTTCGGCAATTTCATCTGCTTGCATCAACGGACTAGGTCTGTGTAACAAAAATACATCTAAATAATCAGTTTGTAAATTCTTTAACGATTGTTCAACTGACCAGATAATGTGTGACTTAGAGTAGTCGTAATGTTTGATTTTGTTGTCTCGGTTTTCAGCCAGCATTTGAATCCCACATTTGGAAATAAGCTGGATTTTTTCTCTCGCTACGTTGCTCGAAGAAAATGCTTTTCCGAAGTCGGATTCGGTAGTGTAACCACCGTAAATATCGGCATGGTCAAAGGTGGTAATTTTATTTTCTAAACAGACATGGATCATACTTTCCATTTCCTTTGGGGTTAGGTTTTTGTCCCAAACTCCCCAATTCATAGTGCCTGCAATTATAGGTGATAATGTCGTTTTGCTCATGGTTTTTATTTTTTACTGAAACTCGTATTTTTCTTATTTCAAAGTATATTTTTCAAAGTTCTTAAAAATATAAAAATTGTATCATAATTCGTCCTTAAAATTAGGGCTTTGTTCGAAGTTTTAACCATTTTTTAACATCTTACCTCTAAAAAATAATTCAATTTGCACTCTCAAATATAAGGCATTAAATTCAAGGTTTTAAATATAACGATATGGAAGAAAATACATCGACTTTAGACATTAGAGCAATCAATGAAAAAATAGAAAGAGAGAGCGCATTTATCGACCTCTTGACAATGGAAATGAATAAAGTGATTGTGGGTCAAAAGCACATGGTTGAAAGATTATTAATTGGACTTCTTGGACAAGGACATATTTTACTGGAAGGTGTTCCAGGATTAGCAAAAACGCTAGCTATTAATACGCTTTCCCAAGCGGTACACGGATCATTCAGTAGAATACAATTTACACCAGATTTATTGCCAGCAGATGTTGTAGGAACAATGATATACAATATTAAGCAAAATGAATTCTCCATAAAAAAAGGACCTATTTTTGCTAATTTCGTTTTGGCAGATGAGATTAACCGTGCGCCAGCTAAAGTGCAATCTGCATTATTAGAAGCGATGCAGGAAAAGCAAGTGACTATTGGTGATACTACTTTTAAATTAGACAGACCTTTCTTAGTTTTGGCAACTCAAAACCCAATTGAGCAAGAAGGAACGTACCAACTTCCGGAAGCACAAGTCGATCGTTTTATGTTGAAAACGGTTATTGACTATCCTAAAATGGATGAAGAGCGTATGGTTGTTCGTCAAAACTTAAAAGGAAGCTACGAGAAAGTAAACCAAGTTGTTTCTGTAGAACAAATTCTACGTGCACAAGAAGCGGTTCGTGAAGTCTATATGGATGAGAAAATTGAGAAATACATTCTTGATATTATTTTTGCCACTCGTTACCCAGAGAAATATAAACTAGCCGACTTGAAACCGTTAATCAGTTTTGGTGCTTCGCCACGTGGTAGTATCAATTTAGCTAATGCGGCCAAATGTTATGCTTTTATAAAACGACGTGGTTATGTAATCCCAGAAGATGTTCGTGCCGTTGTTCATGATGTATTGCGTCACAGAATTGGTATTACTTATGAAGCAGAAGCTGAAAATATTACCTCTGTTGATATTATCAATAAAATTATAAATGAAGTTGAAGTACCTTAAAGTTTGTTTAATGTTTAAAGTTTCAGGTTGTTAAATGACAAGTTTGAAACATTAAACTTTTAAACTTTAAACAAATTATAGAATGGATACAAAAGAGCTTTTAAAGAAAGTACGAAAAATAGAAATTAAAACCCGAAGATTGAGCGATCATATCTTTTCAGGGGAATACCACACCTCATTCAAGGGGCGCGGAATGACTTTTAGCGAAGTACGTCAATATCAATATGGAGATGATATTCGTAATATTGATTGGAATGTTACGGCGCGTTACAATGAAGCTCATGTAAAGGTCTTTGAAGAAGAGCGTGAGTTGACAATGATGTTGATGGTAGATATCTCAGGTTCGGAAAGTTTTGGTTCTAAGAACCAATTCAAAAAAGATATTGTTACGGAGATTGCTGCAACCATGGCTTTTTCGGCAACACAGAATAATGATAAAATAGGGTTGATTTTATTTTCAGACCAAATTGAATTATATATCCCGCCAAAGAAGGGTAGGTCGCACGTCTTGCGTATCATTCGTGAATTGATAGAGTTTGAACCAAAAAGCCGCAAAACGGATATAGCTCAAGCCTTAAAATTTTTATCCAGCACTCAGAAAAAGAAAGCGATTGTATTTGTTATCTCTGATTTCATGTCGGAAGATTATGAACATACGTTGAAAATCGCATCTAAAAAACATGACATCACAGGAATTAGGGTGTATGATATTCGGGAACAAAAAATGCCGAATATAGGAATGGTACCAATGATCGATGCTGAAACAGGAGAAACACAATTGGTTGACACTAGTTCGAAAACGGTTCGATTCAACTACGAGAAATATTATAATGACCAATTAGTTTATTTCAAGGAAACATTCAGTAAGTCAGGTGCTGGAGTCGTAAATACCAGAGTCGACGAAAGTTATGTAACCAAATTATTAGGCTATTTTAAATCGAGGTAATCATTAACGGTTTTGGAATTTTAATTCTAAGTGTAAAACATCATAAATCGTTAATCTGAAATCAAAAATTATTTGCCTCAAACTGAAAATAAAAAATGAATAAAGTTTACCTACTATTATTGCTTTTTTCCACTGCTTTTTTTGCTCAGCAAAAACGAGTGGTAACTAGTATAGATACAACTAAGAACAAAATTGGCGCTGAGTTTAAATTAACGGTAAAAACGTCAGTGGATACGTTGTCTAAAGTTGATTTTCCAAAACTTAAAAACATTGGAGCTCTCGAAGTAATTCGGTCTTATCCTATTGACACGATCAAAAATAATGATCGGTATGAATTAATAAAAAAATATGGGTTAACACAGTTTGATTCTGGAAAATATACGATTCCGAGTATAAAGATTCTGATCAACAGCAAGCCGTACAGGACGGATTCAATTTCGGTTGAAGTGGCCAATGTTCAGGTAGACACTTTAAAACAAAAGATGTACGACATTAAAGACATCGTTCCCGTAAAGAGTTCGATTGGCGATTGGTGGAAATACCTTTTGATACTAGCGCTAATTCTTGGGATAGGAGTATTAGTGTATTGGTTTGTTAAAAAACAACAAAAGAAAAAAATTGAAGAAGAGGTTTACAAAACACCAATAGAAAAAGCAACCAGCTTACTGAATACCTTAGAACAAAAGGAACTTTGGCAAAAAGGAGAAGTGAAAGCTTACTATAGTGAATTGACGGATATTGCTCGTAATTATATTGAAGAGGCGATAGATATTCCGGCGATGGAAAGCACTACTTCGGAGTTGATCCTGGGTCTTAGAGCAGCTTCTGTGAGAAAGAAAATGACGGTTTCGCCAGAGACGATAGAGAATTTGGAACGTGTTTTAAAACAAGCCGATTTAGTAAAATTTGCCAAATCTAAACCGGTAGAGTACGAAATTACAGCAGATCGAAATAAAATACAAAAAGCGATTCTTACGCTGGACAGCTCTATTCCTGTGGAAGTTGAAATTGAAGAGGATACTTTATTGAATGAGGCACAAAAACAAAAACAGATTCAAATTCAATTAAAGAAGAAGAGAAGCAGACGAATACTTATTGCAGTCGCTTCGGTTGTTTTCTTATTGCTAGCAACGACAACTTATTTCATTGTTACTAAAGGATTCGACTTTGTAAAAGATACTATTATTGGACACCCTACAAAAGAATTACTTGAAGCCGAATGGATAAGAAGTACCTACGGAAATCCCGGAGTTACTATCGAAACTCCAAAAGTGCTTAGAAGAATTGATTTAACAAAATCGCTCCCTAAAAACGGTCTGCAGCTAGTTAAAGAAATGCAATCTTTTGCCTACGGTAGTTTTGTTGATAATTTTTACCTGATGGTTTCTACCATTAAATACAAACAAGAAGCAGAAATTGATTTGAAAAAATCGATGGAGGTTACCTTACAGACATTGGAGTCTCAAGGTGCGCAAAATATGATTGTGAAACAAGAAGATTTTGACACTAAAGAAGGTGTAACGGGTTTAAAATCATACGGAACATTTTCAAGATTCAATGTCAATTCTAAAAGTAGCGAAAAGCTCTATTATGAAATAGTGCTATTCAGTCAAGAAGGCGGATTACAACAAATCATGATTTTCCATGAAGAAGGGGATTCGTATGCGAATGAAATATCAGACCGAGTTTTGAGCTCTGTCGAATTAATACAATTAAGTAAATAATGGGAAATATCACATTTTTAAATCCTGAGTTTTTCTGGTTGTTTCTTTTAATTCCAGTAGCTATAGTCTGGCTATTTGTGAAAAGGAACGATCAATCAGCGACCTTAAAAATAAGTTCAATTAAGGGATTTAAATCTTCTGAATCTTTATTAGCAAAGCTAAAACCTTATTTGAGCGTATTAAGGTTAGCGGCATTGAGTTCTTTGATTGTGGCTATGGCTAGACCTAGAACGGTTGACATAAGCAATAAAACTAAAACTACAAAAGGGATAGATATCGTTATGGCAGTCGATGTGTCAGGAAGTATGCTTGCCAAAGATTTGAAGCCTAACAGAATGGAAGCGTTGAAAAGAGTGGCAGCTGATTTTGCAGATGAAAGGCCTAATGACAGAATAGGGCTTGTAGTTTATGCTTCTGAAGCCTATACAAAAACTCCAGTTACCAGCGACAAAGCCGTTGTTCTTGAGGCCATCAAGAGTATAAAATACGATACGGTTTTACAGGATGGGACAGGAATAGGAATGGGACTGGCTACAGCGGTTAACCGTTTGAAAGACAGTAAAGCCAAAAGTAAAGTGATTATCCTGCTGACAGATGGTGTAAATAATTCAGGTTTTATTGAACCGGAAACAGCAGCAGATATAGCTAAACAATATGGTATAAAAGTATATACAATAGGTATTGGGACAAACGGAATGGCAGAATTTCCATACGCGGTGGGACCAAACGGTCAATTTTTATTCAAAATGATGAAAGTCGAAATTGATGAAAAATTGATGAAAAGTATCGCAAATAAAACGGAGGGACGTTACTTTAGAGCAACAAGTAATAGCAAGTTGGCTGAAATTTATGGCGAAATCAATAAACTGGAGACAACCGAAATTGAGGAATTAAAATTCTATGATTACGATGAGAAATACAGGCCTTTTGTTTGGCTTGCGGGTTTCTTATTATTAGCCGAGATCGGATTAAGGAATACAGTTTACAAAAGCTTTATATAGGATCCACTCCGAAGGAGAGGTTGACTGGATGTGAAAGCTGGAATTTAATTAAAGAGTAACTATTACTAATTTGCTTAGAGGATAAAAGTGAATGATTATCACTTTTTGGGAACTGCAAACTGAATACTGCAAACTGAATATTAAAAATGGAATTAGACGAAATAAAATATTTATACTTACTTTTTATACTGCCGTTAGTGGTGGTATTGTTCCTTTTCAATTTATATTGGAAAAGAAAAAAGAAAAAGGAATTTGGGGATCTGGAATTAATAAAAAAATTGAGTCCGGAATCTTCCGTTTTTAAACCTGTTTTTAAACTGGTTGTGATTATTTTGGCTTTGACGGGATTGATTTTTGGATTGGTAAATCCAAAAATTGGAACTAAAATGGAAACGGTAAAACGAGAAGGAATTGATATCGTTTTTGCGATGGATGTATCCAAAAGTATGCTTGCAGAAGATGTTGCTCCGAGTAGATTAGAAAAAAGTAAGCAGATTGTTTCGCAAATTATCAATCAATTAGGGAATGATAGAATAGGGATTGTGGCCTACGCAGGTAGCGCTTTTCCGGTATTGCCAATTACTACGGATTACAGTGTTGCAAAAATGTTTTTGCAAAGTATGAACACTGAAATGGTGTCTTCACAAGGAACTTCGCTAGATGAAGCGATAAAACTGTCTTCAACCTATTTTGACGATAAGAGCAAAACCTCTAAGTTGCTGATTCTAATTTCTGACGGAGAAGACCATTCTGAAGGTGCCCAAGCGGCGGCGGAAGAAGCGAATAAGCAGGGAATGAGAATCATTACTATAGGGATAGGAACCGAAAAAGGAGGAACGATTCCTTTGAAGAAAAATGGTATTGTAGAAAGTTATCAAAGAGACAACAATGATGAAGTTGTTGTGACAAAATTGAATCGTGCCAGTCTGGAAACGATCGCTAAAGCGACCAAAGGCGGCTATATCAATGGGAATAATACTAAAGAAGTGATAGCATACATTAAGAACACCTTAGATAAAATTCAAAAAACCGAATTTGAGTCCACGCAAATGGCCGATTTCCAATCACAGTTTCAATGGTTTCTAGGATTCGCTTTTGTGTTGCTGTTTTTAGATTTGTTTTTGTTGGAAAAGAAAACGAGCTGGGTGAAGAAATTGAATTTATTTAATGAAGAAAAATAAATGTCTGTTCTTTCAGGGATTCAACTTGTAAGGAATAGCATAATTTAATAAAAATGAAGAATCTTAAAAAATACATATTTATCTCTTTCTCAGTTCTCTTTTTAGGGTTGGGAGGCGTATTTGCACAAGAGAAAGATAAAAGTTTAGCTAAGGCAAATGAAGAATATGCAGACAGTAAATTTGTAGATGCAGAAGCTGATTATCGAATTTCAAATTCAAAATTCCCAAATAGGACTGTTGCACCTTATAATTTAGGAAACGCCATTTATAAGCAAAATCAAGTATCTGAAGCTAAGTTCGCTTACGCCAAAGCTATTAAAAGTACTAAATCAAGACCTCAGAAACACAAAGCTTTTCATAATATAGGGAATGTATTTATGAAAGAAAAAAATTATACCGAGGCTGTTGAGGCATATAAAAATGCGCTACGCAATGATCCTTCTGATGACGAAACAAGATACAATTATGCATTGGCAAAAAAAATGCTGAAAGAAAATCCGCCTAAGGACGATAAGAATAAAGACGATAAAGATAAAAAGGACAAAGACAAAAAGGATCAGGACAAGAAAGACAAAGACAAGAAAGAAGGAGATAAAGATAAGGATAAGAAAGATGACAAGGGAGATGACAAGGATAAGGATAAAAAAGATGGGAATAATAAAGATGATAAACCCAAAGATCAGGAGAAACCAAAACCGCAACCTGGTGGGATTTCTAAACAACGATTAGAAAATCTTTTGGATGCAGTGAATAATGAAGAAAAGAAAATTCAGGATAAAGTTAATGCCCAAAAAGTGCAAGGAAAACCAGTGAAAACAGAAAAAGACTGGTAATTAAATTTATCTGAAGGAAGAATAAATTACAACAATAAAACAGAGAATAAAATAAATCCGAAAGGAAAGATAAGGGTTGGATAAAAGATGAAAAGATATTTAATTTTAATACTGTTAAGTTTTCAAGCACTTATAGCTCAAGTACAATTTGAGACTAAAGTGAGTAAAACCACGCTCGGCCTAAACGAAAGACTGCGGGTTGATTTTGCTATGAACATCGATGGAGATAATTTTAATGAACCTTCTTTTGACGGATTCAGAGTTATTGCAGGGCCGAGTCAACAAGTGAGTCAGTCATGGATAAACGGAAGAAGTACTTTTGAAAAGGTATACTCATATTACCTTGTACCCAATCAAAAAGGAAACCTTACCATCAAGCAGGCTACTATTGAATACAATGGACAGGTTTATAAAACTACTCCAGTAAAAATAAATGTTACCGCTGCGGTTGAACAGCCTAGAGACCCTAACGATACCAGTATTTCTGCAGACAATAATTTGTATTTAATTGCTGATATTTCTAAGACAAATCCTTATGTAAATGAGCCTATAACGGTAGTTTATAAACTGTATTTCAGTAATAATATTGGGATAAGCAATTTTAGAGAGCTGAACAAACCAAAATACAATGATTTTTGGAGTCAAAATATTGAGATTAAACAATTAGTCGCCGAAGAAGGAATGTTCAAAGGGGAACGTTATCGTTATATTGTACTTAAAAAAGCAGTTTTATACCCACAAAAATCAGGTAAGCTAACTATAGAGCCATTGTCATTGGATATCGATGTGCAGTTACCTACGAACCGCAGGGACGTTTATGGCCGTGTTATTATAGCGGATGATAGTAAAAGAGTATCTGCAGGTGCTAAAACAATAAATGTAAAAGCACTTCCTGAAGCAGGGAAGCCAGTTGATTTTTCAGGCGCTGTAGGGAATTTTGATTTTAAAGTGACGCCAACAAAAACAAGTTTGAAAAATGGGGAAAGCCTTGACTTGATTGTAAGTGTTACTGGAAAAGGGAATATGAAGTTGTTTAATTTGCCAAAACCGGTTGTTCCAAATGCATTAGAAATGTATGATGCAGTTCACAGTGAAAACGTGAACACCACATTGGCGGGAACATCGGGAAAAATTTCTGACAGTTATGCGATTATACCGCAGTACAAAGGAAATTATCCGATAAAACCAATGCAGTTCTCTTATTTCGACCTTGGATCAGGAAAGTACAAAACCATAAGCTCTCCGGAGATTATGATTACTATTTTAGATGGGCCCACTGCGACTGACGCCACTGCTTCGAATTCAGAAAACGGTAAAAATAAAATTTCAGCTACAGAGCAGTTTAAGTTTATTAAATTAAAGACAAATCTGGTGGCGGTTGCTAAGGATGATTTCTTTGGTTCTCAATTGTTCTATGGATTATTATTTTTTCCTTTCTTGATGCTACCGATAATTGTATTGCTTAAGAAGAAAAAAGAAGCAATTGATGGAGATGTAGTAGGGAATAGGATAAGAAGAAATAATAAACTGGCAAAGAAATATTTATCAGAAGCTAAAAAGCAGATTAATAATAAAGAGCCGTTTTATGTTGCCCTTGAAAAGGCAATGCACAACTTTTTGAAAGCCAAATTACATATTGAAACTTCAGAGATGAGTAAAGATAATATCAAAGAACTTTTGTTGACAAGGAATGCAAACCCTGTTGCGGTGGATGATTTTATCGCGTTGACTGAGAATTGTGAAATTGCGCGATATGCACCTTCATCAAGTGCTACCATCCAAAAAGATTATGATAAAGCAGTGTCGATAATTTCTGATTTGGAAAAGCAGATATAAAAATTGACAACAAATAATTTGTAATTGACCATCCGAAAAATGAAGAATATTTTTTATATATTATTACTGACAACTCAAGTTTTCTTTGCTCAAAATGGCTTTGAAATG
Source organism: uncultured Flavobacterium sp. (assembly GCF_963974175.1). Taxonomy (GTDB): domain Bacteria; phylum Bacteroidota; class Bacteroidia; order Flavobacteriales; family Flavobacteriaceae; genus Flavobacterium. The sequence goes on along the minus strand of NZ_CAXBBR010000002.1, from coordinate 192,060 downwards.
GGGAATGATTTATACAAAGCAGGAAAATACGAGCAAGCTATTGATGCTTATGGAAGTGTGCTGAAAACGAACCAGCATTCTTCAGAATTGTATTTTAACCTTGGGAACTGCTACTATAAATTGAATAAGGTAGCGCCGGCAATTTACAGCTACGAGAAAGCTTTAGTATTGAGTCCAAATGACCGTATGGTTGAAAATAACCTTAGGTTTGCTCAAAAACGAACCATTGATGAAGTAAAGGTGGTTCCAAAAGTGGGGTTTGCAAAATTGCTTCGTGATTTCACCGCAATTTACCATTACAATACCTGGGCTTGGATTGCTGTAGGATTAGCAATTTCATTTTTGCTTGCTTTCTTAGGGTATTATTTTTCCGAAACTACGGTAGTAAAAAGGGTTTCGTTTTTTGTCATGTTTGCACTTGTTGTTTTCATTTTCATAGTAGTTGCAGCTGCTGTTTTCGAAAAAAGCCATTACGATAATGAAAAGCCAGCGATTGTTTTTGCCGAAATTGCAGAGGTAAGAAGTGAACCACAAAAAGGAAGTCCCGTTATTTTTGTACTTCATGAAGGAACAAAAGTGTACGTAGAAGAAAAAGTAGACAGTTGGAAAAAAGTCCAGTTAACGGACGGTACCGAAGGTTGGATTGAAAATAGTGCTATCAAAGAAGTGAAGTAGTTTTCCTGTACTACTCAAATACTTTAAAGTCAAATACTACTCTGACTTCTTCGTTTCTCTAAAATCAGTATACCACTTTTCTAAGGAAGGGTAAATGTATTTTGAAACGTCTTGAATGGGATTGTAAAACAATGATTTATTGAGCGTCTCTTCTTTTGCAATCATGTTGTTTATATTGATTTTCTGAAAAAGATTAATTACAACGCTTAAAAGCAAAATGGTTTTTAGAATACTAAAAACACCTCCAGCCAGTTTATTGAATATACCTAAGAACGCAAAGTCCATAATGCCGGTCAGAACTTTTGCCAATACATGAACAACCAATACTACTCCAATAAAAGTGAGGCCAAAAGCGATTATTTCAATATATTTTGGTGACCAAGAAACGTGATTGGCAAGCATTGCTCTTATCATATAAGAGAATTTTATAGCCATGTAGATTCCTAAAATAAGTGAAATTAACGAAGCCAGTTCAATAAAAAGCCCATTTTTCATGCCTTTGAATAAAGCATATAGAAGTAATGCACCCAAAACAATATCTAAAAAACTCATAGTTAAAGAATAAAGAGAATTAAGCAAAGATAGAAGAATATAGAAAATAGAGGGAAGAACAGAGATAAAAGAACGCAAAAGATAAAAGTCATTAAAAGAATAAAGAAAATAGAGAATAGAAAATCCCGAAGTCAAAAACGTAGTTGCTATCTTTGTCAAAATCAAATTTTTCAAACTCAAAGAATGAAGTCTTTTCTCTTTATTCTTTATTTTATTTTCTAAAAAAATGTCAAGAGACAACCAACTTAAAGAACGCTGGGAACAGCTTGTAGATATACTTTCCAATCAATTTTCACAAGGAGAAGACCTAGATTTAGACGCCATCATTTATTTGATTGGGGTACAAGAACTCGGGAAAGTACACCGTGAATATAAAAAAGACGAAAAATTAAACCTAATGCATATCGCGATTTGCCGGTTATTAGAGCCTTATGGATTCTATGAATTCGAATTTTTCGATGATGAAGGTTGGCCGCATTATCGCGTTAAAGAGGAGCTGCCAACACTTAAAGCAGGAGAGCAATCAGTGTTAATGAAAGAAGCTATCGTGAGTTATTTTATCGAAAGACAGTTGATTGAGTAATCACTTTTTGATAAAAAAACATGAATTAATAAGCTGTAGGCTAAACTTTGAAATTTAAACTTTAAACCTGAAACAAATTTTTGTAAATTTGCACTCTCAATTATTGGATGAAAATGATAGACAAGATAAAAGAATATATTGGGGAAGCGCAAGCATTCTCAACACAAGATAAAGCAGAATTAGAGACATTTAGAATTAAATTTCTTGGAAGTAAAGGTCTTTTAAAAGAGCTTTTTGCCGAATTTAAGAATGTTCCTAATGACCAAAAAAAGGAATTTGGACAAGTAATCAATTTACTTAAAACTTCGGCAGAAGAAAAAGTAAAAAGCATTCAGGAAGCATTCGAAAACAAAGAAGAAACTAAAGGTTTTTATGGTGATTTAACACGTTCGTCTGAACCAATAACAATTGGTTCCCGTCATCCTATTTCATTAGTAAAAAACCAGATTATTGATATTTTTTCTAATATTGGTTTTAATGTTTCTGAAGGGCCGGAAATTGAAGATGACTGGCATAATTTCACTGCATTAAACCTTCCGGAATACCATCCGGCACGTGACATGCAAGATACTTTTTTCATTCAGACTGATCCAGATATTTTGTTGCGTACGCATACTTCATCTGTACAAGTGCGTTACATGGAGGAAAACAAACCACCTATTAGAACGATTTCTCCGGGAAGAGTTTTTCGTAACGAGGCAGTTTCATCGCGTTCTCACTGTATATTTCACCAAGTAGAGGGCTTGTACATTGATAAAGATGTTTCTTTTGCCGACTTGAAACAAACCTTATTGCATTTCACCCAAGAGATGTTTGGAAAATCAAAAATACGCTTGCGTCCGTCTTATTTTCCGTTCACGGAACCTAGTGCCGAAATTGATATTTATTGGGGTTTAAAAACCGAAACTGATTATAGAATTACCAAAGGAACCGGTTGGTTAGAAATTGGTGGTTGTGGTATGGTAGATCCTAATGTCCTTAAAAATTGTGGTATCGACCCAGAAGAATACACTGGTTTCGCTTTCGGAATGGGAATTGAAAGAATCGCTATGTTGAACTACCAAATTGGTGATATTCGTATGTTTTATGAAAATGACATTCGTTTCTTAGAGCAATTTAAAGCTACTATTTAAAATTAAAAGAAGAATTTGGAGCTATTTCCAGCTATTCGTTACAGTCTTTTCTTGTTTTAAAGAAAAACAAGAAAAGGATTTTCACTTCTATCTGGGCTAGGAATACTGAATTATACAATATAAGTGCTTCGAGATATCGAGGCAAAAAATTAGCAATGAAAAAAGACATTATAATCCCTGAAGTAGAGAACGTTTTCGTGGCCGCAGTCCAAGAATGGAGTGACGACTTTATGGAAAAGGTTTGGTACGCTTACTTAGTAAACGACAGTGATTTTCTTATTGAAAGTGTTATGGTTGTTTCTAAAGCATTTGGAACTATCGATGGTGAAATGAAAAAAACATCATTGTTGCGCCATGCTTTTGTGGAAGTGCCTCCGGTTTCGGTGGTGAAAATCGAAATGTTAGAAAAAAGTGTTTTAGTGCTCAACAATGAGTTCATGGTGACCTTTTTCATTGGAAATAAATTATTCGATAAGAAATTTATCTTTAAAGCTAATTCTATTACTGAAAAGGATGTTGAAGAAGTTCCTCTTTTATTTGTAGATGGTGTTATCGTTAGATAACTGTTTCTTAAATAACAATAAAAAAAAGCAGCTATGCCCTAATTTAAAGGAGATAGCTGCTTTTTATTTTTAAAATTAGCTGGGGGGAAAGTTGTACTGGTGAAAATAGCAGCTGACTTTCTTATAATTTACTAATCTTTGTAAGGGTATCTGTAGCTAAATAGCTTCCGTCTTTGTTGACGTACCAAGCTCTAACTTTAGGTATTTTGATTCCATAAAAAGTTTCTTCGTCACTCAGAAGGATATATTCACCGTCTTTTTTAGTTTCATCATGGTAAAACTGATATACTTTTAAAGCATAAGTTGTAGGATCAAAATAGAAGAACCAGGAATCTTTACCTACGCCTTCTTCATATTTTACTTTTAAAACAAGATACTCTTTTCCTAAGAACTCTCTTCTCTCAACTACTGAATCAATAATGGCTCCGGGGTCTTTAAGCTTCATAGGTAAACCATATAAGTAAGTATAGTAGTTTTGCATGAATTTAGTTCGCGCTTCGGTAAGGTTAAAAGTTTTTATTTCCTCTTCAGTAAAGTTACTTTTACCATCCAGACTCAATAAAAATTTACTATTAGTGACACTGTATTCAACAGTTTTGTCGTTCTTAATAGTACTAAGTTTAAAATGCTGATTTGGAAAATCAATAGTTATTTCACTTAAGCGTTCAGTACCTGTTGGCATGGTCATAGCTACAGTTAGTTTTCCTGCAAAACGATCCCAGTTGCCCTGCGGGTCGTGATAATGAATCGCTCGTTCCAATAGTTGTTTTGCGCTAATTTCTTGAGCAGAAGTCTTGCAGAATACTAAAAGGCATAATGAAAGTATAGTGCTGCTAACAAAAGATATACTTGCTTTAGGAAAACTTCTTGTCATATTCTTATAGTGCTAAATGGAGTTGGGTTAGAAGAGTAAGAAATCGGTTTTAATCCAGTTGGTCCGTCAATTTCTTGAAAACGGCTCTAGCATCTTTTCCTTCATATAAAATCTCATAAACGGCATCGATAATAGGCGTTTTAGCGCCATAACCTTGATTTAGTTTATAAGCACTTTTAGTAGCGTAATATCCTTCAGAAACCATGCTCATTTCCATCATGGCGCTTTTTACGGTGTATCCTTTTCCGATCATATTTCCAAACATCCTATTTCTTGAAAAAACAGAATATCCAGTCACCAATAAATCACCCAAATAAGCTGAGTCATTAATGTTACGCTTCATTTTATGGACCTTCTTGATGAATTTTTTCATCTCCCGTATTCCATTACTCATTAATACCGATTGGAAATTATCACCATAACCTAAGCCATGGGCAATTCCTGCTGCTATGGCATAAATATTTTTAAGCATCGCGGCATATTCAGTTCCAATGATATCATCAGTAATCTTCGTTTTAATGTAATTTCCAGATAGATGTTCGGCTACTACTTTAGCTTTTTCGGCATCACCACAAGCAATTGTTAGATAAGATAGGCGCTCTAAAGCTACTTCTTCAGCATGACAAGGACCTGTAATTACACCAATGTTATGATAAGGGATATCATATTTAAAGTGAAAATGTTCTCCTACTATCATACTCGTTTCAGGAACAATTCCTTTGATTGCAGAGAATATCACTTTGTTTTCTAAGGAAACAGCCAAGTTTTCCAATTCGCCATTTAAAAAAGCGGATGGTATAGCGAAGATAATGTAGTCGGCATAAGCCACAGCTTCGTTAATATCGCTTGTTAACTTTAATTTTTTTGTATCAAATTCAACGGAACTTAAATAATTCGGATTGTGTTTGTATGTTTTGATATGTTCAATCGCTTGTTCATTTCGCATATACCAAGAAACCTCATTAAGATTGACACATAACATTTTTGTTATCGCTGTTGCCCAGCTTCCACCACCAATAACTGCAAATTTTATTTTCCCGCTCATCTGTTTATTAAATTTAACCAAAAGTACTTAAAAATGGATTAATTAAACAAAAAATAAGTATTGATACTAAAGTTTTGTTAAGTAAAAAAAGCAAAAATTATAAAAAAATTAAATATTTTATAATTTAATACAATATAGCTATTTTTTTAACGTTGTAACTTACTATTAATTAAGTTATTTATGAATTTGGAATTAGTTAGTTTTGTTTTGGTGTTATGAAAAAGGCGTCCTATGAATTTAATTCAAGAACGCCTTTTTATTTTAAGCTGGATTTTCACCCTATGTAACTAGTAACTCATTTCAACAATAGATTTTACTTTATCTAAAGTAATATTTTGCTTTTCGCCTAAACCTTTCCAACCTCTTTCGTCAAAACGATTCACGATAAAATCAGCGGTTTTATCATAGTCTTTTGTATAATCAGATAATTTAGTATCCATTCCCATAGTATGGAAAAATTCAACTGTTTTATTGATTGCCTCGTTTGCTATTTCGTCCTCAGTTCCGGTTAAATTGAAAATACGTTTCCCGTATTGTGCCAATTTTCCTTTTTTGGTTTCAAACATAACTTTGTATAAACTAGGTGCAATTACTGCTAGAGTACGTGCATGATCAATTCCGTACATAGCAGTCAACTCATGACCAATCATATGCGTTGCCCAATCACTTGGAACTCCTTTTTGAATCAATCCGTTTAATGCCATAGTACAGCTCCACATAAAGTTAGATGCTAAAGCATAATCTTTTGGGTTTTCAACGACTTTAGGACCAACTTCGATTAAAGTTTGTAGAATTCCTTCTGCAATTCTATCTTGTAAATATCCTTCGTGTGGATAAGTCAAGTATTGCTCCATAACGTGTGTGTACGCATCAACAACACCATTTTGTAATTGTCTTTTTGGTAAAGATTGAATTACTGTTGGGTCGCAAATAGAGAACTTTGGAAACAAAGCAGAACCACCAAAAGCTAATTTCTCTTTAGTAGACTCGATTGTAACAACCGCTCCAGAATTCATTTCGCTTCCTGTTGCAGGCAAAGTTAATACTGTTCCAAAAGGCACTGCATTTTCTTTAATCAAGATACGCTTTTGTAAAATCTCGATCGGATCTCCATCATAATTAACGGCTCCAGAAATAAATTTCACACCATCAATTACAGATCCGCCACCTACTGCAAGGATGAAATCGATTTTTTGTTCTTTAACAATAGCAACCGCTTTCATTAAAGTTTCAAAATGTGGATTAGCTTCAATTCCGCTAAATTCTACAATTTCGTGTCCTTTAAGGTTATTGATTACCTGTTCGTGAATTCCGTTTTTAAAGATACTTCCACCACCGTAAGCTAATAATATTTTAGCTCCTTTTGGTACAAGATCTCCTAACTTTTCTATTTGTCCTTTTCCAAAAACTAAATTGGTAGGGTTATATAATTCGAAGTTTAACATCTTACTTGTTTTAAGTAATTAAAAGGCCCTAAAACCAGCGTTCTAAATTAGAATCATGGTCAATTAGAGCCTTATAATTTAATTGTTAATTATTTTTTTGTGTTCAATTGTTGCAATAATTTTTCAGCAACTAATTTAGAGGAAGCTGGGTTTTGACCTGTAATCAATAAACCATCTTCTACTGCGTAAGGGTGCCAATCTTCTACTTTTGAATACGTAGCTCCGTTTGCTTGTAAAGCGTCTTCTAATAAAAACGGAACAACGTCTGTTAATCCTACTGCTGCTTCTTCGGTATTAGAAAAACCAGTCAGTTTTTTTCCTTTTACTAAGAATTCTCCGTTCACTTTTACATTTTTAAGCGCTGCAGGTGAATGACAAACAAATGCTACCGGTTTTTTATTAGAATAAAAAGCAGAAATTAAATCAATTGAAGTTTTATCTGTTGCTAAATCCCATAATGGTCCGTGACCTCCAGGGTAAAATACAGCATCATAATCAGACTCTTTTACTTCAGTTAATTTATGCGTTTTGCTTAATTTTGCTTTAAGCTCTGTGTCTTTGTCAAATCTTTTAGTGTCTTCTGTTGCTGCAGATGGGTCATCACTTTTAGGGTCAATTGGTGGCTGACCTCCTAGTGGCGTCGCAATATCAATTACAACTCCTTTATCTGCTAACTCATAATATGGTGCTGCAAATTCTTCAACCCAAAATCCTGTTTTTTCTCCCGTGTTCCCTAAATCTGAATGACTAGTTAGAACGAATAATACTTTTTTCATCTTTGTTTTTTTTGTTTTTTGCGCAGTTGCTGTAAAACAACCTACCGTTAATACTATTAATGCAAATAATGCGACTTTTTTCATTTTGTTATTTTGATTATACAAATTTACGGCGAATATGTTATTAGTAAAAATAATTTAAATTATGTTTGTGATAAATATATTTATATCATGGTTAATCTAGAATGGTACAGAACGTTCAAATCTGTTTATAAAAACGGAAACTTTTCTCTTGCTGCTAAAGAACTTTTTATTAGTCAACCAGCTGTTAGTCAACAAATGTCAATGCTGGAGGCGCATGTCGGTTATAAATTGTTTAACAGAAAGTCCAAGGGGGTGGAGCCAACAGAATACGCTAAGTTACTCAATAACTTAATCATTGAAGCTTTAGACCGGCTAGAAAATGTGGAAAATGGTTTTCGAGCCAAAGCAGTGAACACGAATCAGTTAATATCTGTAGGGATTTCTAAACACCTATTCAGTAGCGTAGGAAGTTCATTACTTTCTAAATTTGATTATATTGATTTTAGTTTTCATGAAAACGAAATGCTTTTTGAATTGGTTGATACAAAAAAACTAAATTTTGCAGTTGTAACTAAAAAGTACGACACCTTCGATACCGTTCAGGAGAAGTTGGGAGAGATCAAACAGATAATCATAGGTTCTCCAAATATTGATGTCTCAGAAGTAAAGTCTAAAATCAAAGTCAAAGATTTCACTGAAGTGGAGCATTGGTTAAACAAACAAAAGTGGTACAGCCATGATTCGGGGATCCCGCATATAAAGTTATTTTGGCTATATGTTTTTAACAAGAAGCGGCCATCGATGATTCCTAATTACATTGTTCCTTCTGAATATGAGATGATGGAAGCGCTTTCAAAAAACACAGGAGTTTCAGTAGTGTGGAATTGCAATGCGAAGGCATTTATTTACGATAAAAAATTACAAAAGATATGGGATAGTAAGCAAATGCCCGCTACGGAAGTTTTTTTGTTATCGGGTAAAAATGATACTCTTACTGCCGCTTTTCAAATTATTGAAGCAGAATTGAAAAAGGTATTGGAGTGATTACTTCTTGTAAAAATTATTATGATCAATGTATTCCCAAACCTTAGCGGGTAAAAGGGGCTGAATATTTTTGCCTTCTTTAATGTTGTTTCGAATAAAAGTAGAAGAAATCTCAACTATAGGAGCATTGATTAATTGTACTTTCGGGTGATTTTTCAGTTCTAGATTTTCAGGTTCAGATGAAATACGTGGATAGACGTAGATGGCGTGATTTTGCAAAATGACTTCGTAATTTTTCCACTTATACAAGGACTTTAAGTTGTCCTCTCCCATAATCAATGAAAATTCATGATCGGGAAATTTCTCTTCCAGGTGAACTAGTGTGTTTACCGTATAATTAGGCTGCGACAATTTGAATTCAATATCAGAGGGTTGCAATTTGGGAAAATCCTCGGTAGCAAGATGCACCATTTGTAGCCGATGGTAGTCATCAAGCAAGGTGCTTTTTTTCTTCAAAGGGTTATGTGGGGTAACAACTAACCAAACCTGATCTAAGTCGGCATTTTCAGCCATATGATTGGCGATAATTAGATGCCCAACATGGATGGGGTTAAAAGTTCCGAAATACAATCCTATTTTCATAAATATTTTGTTTCACAGAGAATCGCAAAGTACTCCCTAAGACGCACAAAGTAAAAGATACTATTTAGCGTGTCTCTTTTTTTTCTTTGTGAGTCTCTGCGTAATAGTTTTTATTTTACAAAATTCCGTACTAGCTCAACTGCTTCTTCAAGAGCAATAGCCAAATCATAGTTTTTTATAATAACGTCAAATTGCGGGGCAGTAGCCAACTCAACGGAAGCTTTAGCGATTCGCATATTGATTTTATCTTCACTTTCAGTGGAGCGTTCTTTTAGTCTTCTTTTTAATTCATCTACGCTGGGAGGTTTTACGAATACAGCGAGTGTTTCTTCTGGGAATTTGTGTTTAATACGAAGTCCACCAACGACATCAATATCAAAAATTACATTTTTTCCTTTGGCCCAGATGCGATCTACTTCACTTTTTAAAGTCCCGTAGAAATTGTCTCTGTATACTTCTTCCCATTCCAGAAAGTCGTCATTCTTGATGTGTTGTTTGAACTCTTTAGTAGACATGAAATAGTAATCTTTTCCACTTACTTCCTCGCCTCTAGGATCACGAGAAGCTGCTGAAATTGAGAATTCTAAATTCAGACCTTCTTGGTTTAATAAATGTCTGACGATGGTCGTTTTTCCGGATCCTGAAGGTGCCGAAAACACGATTAATTTTCCTCCTTTGTTCATTGTACTATTTTTATGCTTTCCTGAAAGGATTTAAAAAACCTTGCAGGTATAATTTAACGTTGTAAATCGAGAGCTGTTATATCGATTCTCTAGAATTGAATATTACAACACGTTCAAAACTTGTTCCTTGATTTTTTCTAATTCGTCTTTCATCTGAACGACTAATTTCTGCATTTGTGCATGATTGGATTTAGATCCCATCGTATTAATTTCACGCCCCATCTCCTGAGTAATGAAACCTAGTTTTCTACCGTTAGCTTCCGTTCCGTTTATAGTCTCTAAGAAATAATCTAGGTGATTTGTCAAACGTACTTTCTCTTCTGTGATATCTAGTTTCTCCAAATAATAGATTAATTCTTGCTCAAAACGATTTTCATCTACATTTACTTTCAACTCATCAATAGCAGTTTGTAAACGGTCTTTTATAGCTTGAACGCGTTCTGGATCTAATGCTAAAGCTTCAGTCATATATTGACGAATGTTCCCGATGCGCAATTGAAATTCTTTTTCTAGTGAAAGCCCTTCGTCTCTTCTAAAAGTCTTAATGTTATTTAAGCTTTCTTCGATTACGATTTTAATTTGAGCCCAGTCATTTTCATCAATTTCGTCACGCTCAATTTTTAAAGCATCCGGCATTCTCACTGCCATTTTCATCAACTCTGTTTCATCAGCATCTGCATAAACGGCTTTCAATTGATTGATATATGCTTTTACGATTGGCACATTCACTTTGGTAGTTGTTTGTTCAGCGGTACTTTCGATAAAAATAGAAAAATCTACTTTTCCTCTTTCAAGCGTAGACGCAATTTGAGTGCGTAAACCCAATTCCATTTCGCGGTAAAGAGAAGGCATTCTCACGTTTAGATCTAAACCTTTACTGTTTAAAGATTTTACTTCTACTGTTATTTTTTTGGTTGGTAATTGAATAGTTGCTTTACCAAAACCTGTCATTGATTGTATCATATATTTTTCTAAAAGAGTTCAAAGGTAGTAAAAAAAATCCCCCTAACCCCCGAAGGGGGAATCCGAGCGCTGTAACCATTTGGTTTTTCAAGATGTAAAAATATAGATTTCAGATCTTAATGAAAAGGCAGTTTTATTTTTAAAAATAGCTGTAATTATGTAGGGAATTATTTCTACCCAATTTTTTCAAGTTTAGTCTCCCCCTCCTTCGGAGGGGGCTGGGGGGAGGACGTCACCATATATACACCCACAAATATCAATAGCGCCGAAATTATTTTCACCAGACTCAATTCGTCCTTACCTAAACCAATGGCAAATATCGTAGCAAAAAGCGGTTGGAGATAAATAAAAACAGCAACGGTTGTTGGTTTCAATTCTTTCATGGTAATTAGGTTTAGCAAATAGGTAATAAAGGTGGAGATGACCACTACAAATCCTATTTTCCAATACACCAATGTGGGTACTACTGCCCAATCTGTTGCTTCAAATTGGCTCCAGCCAAAAGGCAATACCATTAAAAAACCGAATAAATAAATCCATTTCACAAAGGTGAACGCATTGTATTTATCCATTAATTTCTTTACGATTATCAAGTAAAAACCATAGGAAACGGCATTTACAAAAACCAGTATATTACCGAGACTTGCATTTGTAGCGCTACCAATGGAACGGCCGTATAATATAAGAGATCCCGTTCCTATCAATCCTAAAATAATCCCTATCACCATGCGTTTTCGCATACGTTCTTTCATGATAATAGCCGAAAGAACGAGTACAATCATTGGGGTGGTCACCATTATTACAGATGCCGAGATAGGAGAAGTAAGGCTTAATCCCTTGAAAAAAGTAAGCATGTTAAAGGCAACCCCAAAGAATGCAGCAGCAATAATACGCGGAAAATCGTTAAAGGCTATTTTTTCCTTTGGCATAAAAAGCCAAGAAAGCCAGAACAAAAGCATAGCGCCACTTACTCTTAATAAAATAAAACCATAAGCATCGATGTACTGTGGCATTACGTCTTTTGCTATGGTAAAAGTAACCCCGTAAATTACGGAAACAATGGTAGCGCCAAACAGCGCTACATTCCTTTTAGACATTAGCCAACGCTTTCATTACTTGAAGCATGTTTTGTTGAGTTCCACCCACGTAAACAGCATTGTTAATGACAAAAACAGGTCGGCTCAAAAAAGTGTAATGTTCTAAAATGTATTTTTTATAATCTTCCTCAGTCAAGGATTTGTCTTTCAAATTCATCGACTTATACAATTGGGCTTTTTTACTAAACAAGGCTTCGTAACTTCCTGAAAGTTGGTACATTTCCTCTAGTTCGTCTGTTGTTAGTGGGTCTTGTTTGATGTCACGAAACACAAGGTCATTTCCTTTTGGCAATGATTTTATAATTTTTCTACAAGTATCGCAGGAAGCGATGTAATATATTTTGTTCATAATAAGATGCATTTTCTTTGTGCAAAGAAAATTCATTTGAGACGGAAAATGATTATTTTTATCAAAAAATTAGAAAAATGCAGCAAACACTAGACGTTACCAGAACAAGTAGAAACATACTTTCTCAAATGCTGGGGGGGTATACATTGGAACAATTGAATAAAATTCCGGAAGGATACAACAATAACTTGATTTGGAATATTGCCCATGTAGTTGTCGTTCAACAGATGTTGGTTTACAAACTATCTGGAATTCCTATGATGATTTCAGACGAAATGGTTGAGAAATATAAAAAAGGAAGCAAGCCAGAACATATAGCAACTCAAGCTGAGGTCGATGAACTCAAGCTGTTACTTCTTGAAACCATCAATCAAACGGAAACCGATTTAGAAAGTAAAATCTTTATCAATTATCAGGAATACCCAACATCTGCCGGGATTGTGCTAAAAAGCGCTTCAGATGCGATCGCTTTCAACGACTTTCACGAAGGGCTGCACATTGGAATTATAATGAGCATCCGTAAATTTATTTAGGAGAATTAGGAGCTAATCCCGCTTTTCATTACAACCTCTCACGCTCCACCCTTTTTTTCTAAGCTATAAAAGGAGCTTCCGCTGGTCGCTCTTTTCTACCAGATAAAATAGGGCGGAGTGCAAGAGGGTTTCCACTTCAATCGGGGCTAGGTGTTTTGTGGGAGTTTCGTGTTTTGGATATTTGGAAATTAAACGTAATAAAATATTGGTGCTGTTTACTGCTAAAATCACAAATAAATGTTCGGGGTACGTATCTTAGTCAGTATATTTTATTTCTTTATACTTTTTAAAATAGATATAAGTTCCAGATGCTAAGACAATTATACTTGCGACCCAAATGTAGTAACCTTGCCTAATTGATAAAATTTTTCCAGAAGTCCCGCTTTCTGCTGCAAGTATAGAATCCCAAGAATAGAATGAAATCGCAAGAAACCCTGCTATAAAAGCGAATTTTACAGCTATAGCTTTATCCATTATTAAACAAAACATTGTGATAAGACATAAAGGATTTGCCAGCCAAATTATCCACTCTAGGAGACCGCCACCTAAAATAGCAATACTGCCCATCAAAAAGCACGATAATGACGTCATAATTTGTACACCTTGATATTTATATGAAAACGCATCGAAAGTCAACGATGTAACAAATATTGAGAGACTCAGTACAATAAGCAATATCTTAAACAAACTTTTTCTCATAGATTTTTGTTTTAATTTCTAAGAGCTCGAAACCTTTCAAGTTTGTGTTTTTTCATTCCTCCAATAACTTTAAAACCAAGTATTAAAACGTAAATTATTTCAAATTCAAATAGTCATTGACTTCCTTATAAGTCAACAATAATTCTTTTGTTCCTTCAGCATAAGAGGCAACTTCATAGGGATTGTAAAATAAAAGCAGTCCTTTATCGGTATAAAATATGTTTTGAGGTAAATGAAAAGTATCATCTTCAAACATTAATCCCGTTTGATTAATAGATCCTTTTTCGGGAACTTTATATTTGTTTCTGAATTCCTTTTCGGCGAAAGCCTTAAAGGCATTTCTATCCTTAAATAACTGATGCTGCAAGATTGTTTTCCCGGTATTAGGGTCAAACAGTAAAGAACGGATTCCTTGATAGCCATGAGCTCCGCCCGTATAGGTGTAGTGTTTAATTTCGATATTAATGATGCTCTCAGACACATATTTTACTTCGCCATCAATCTTCGCCTCCCAACCAAAGGAATCTTTTGGAAAATCCTTTTGTAATTGCTCGTACGAATCGATGAACGAACTGACTAATCCTTTGTAGTCAGTCGAAGTGTAAGGCTTTTCTCCAAAGTACACGATCTGTTTTAAAACAGAGAATACTTTTTTATTGATGCTGTCGGCGACTATTGGGACGTCTTTGGCAATAGGAATTCGCACACTGATATGAGGACAATTATCCTTGCAGGCCAAACGTGTTTTTTTCTCAAAAGTCTGATTTTCAAAAACCAGTTCTTTTTCACAACGGGCAAAAAGAAAGAATACGGATGCAAAAAGGATGTAGTTTTTCATCTCAAAATGTGTTAATTAAATACAAAGGTAGCAACTTGCACCTTTCTAAGAATAAATTAATGGGTAAGTTTGTAAAACCATCAAAATTGAAAATTAAAAGACATGAAATTCAATACTAAAACAATACACGGCGGGCAGCAGCATGATCCAAGTACAGGGGCGGTTATGCCACCAGTATATCAAACGACTACATTTGCACAAACAAGTCCGGGGCAACCTATTGGGGATTATGAATACAGTAGAACTGCAAACCCTACAAGGTCGGCTTTAGAAAATGCTTTGGCGAGTTTAGAGAATGGTGCAAGAGGATTAGCTTTTTCATCTGGGTTAGCGGCAACAGATTGTTTGATGCGAGGATTGAAAGCAGGTGATGAAGTTATTGCTATGGATGACCTGTACGGAGGAACTTATAGATTGTTTACAAAAATATATAGAGATTCAGGGATAATATTCCATTTTGTAGATATGAATGACATGGAAAAATTCAAGTCATTGATTAATGAAAACACTCAATTAGTTTGGGTTGAAACGCCAACGAATCCTATGATGAAATTGGTAGATATCGAAGCAATTGCTAAAATCACAAAACAGAATAAAGTGCTTTTTGCCGTTGATAATACTTTCGCAACACCGTATTTACAGAATCCATTGGATTTAGGTGCAGATATCGTTATGCATTCAGCAACAAAATACCTTGCAGGACATTCTGATGTTATGGCGGGAGCTTTGATTATGAAAGACGAAGAATTAGGGAAACAAATGCATTTTCAACAATTTGCAACTGGAGCTACATTGGGGCCCATGGATAGCTTTTTAGTACTGAGAGGAATAAAAACATTGCATTTAAGAATGCAAAGACATTGTGAAAATGGAGAAAAAATAGCTGAATTTTTGAACAATCATCCAAAAGTTAAAACGGTGTATTACCCTGGCTTGACAACTAATCCATTTCATGAGCTTGCTAAAAAGCAAATGCGTGGTTTTGGCGGAATGGTTTCTTTCAATTTTGTATCAGGTAAAAAAGAAGATGCAATTGATTTTCTTGAAAAAATAAAAATATTCACTTTGGCGGAATCTTTAGGTGGAGTAGAGTCGCTGGCAAATTACTCGGTAATGATGGCCCACGCATCGATTCCGGAAGACAAAAGAAAGGAAATTGGAATTACTGATGATTTAGTTCGATTAAGCGTAGGTATTGAAGATGCAGACGATTTAATCGAAGACTTAAAACGAGCACTAGCATAAATTCTAGACTAGTTCTTCGTAGTTGCCGAGTGTTAAGTATAAAAGCCCAATTCTAAAATTTAGAATTGGGCTTTTATTTATAAATGCTTTATGGCTATTGCAAGTAGTAAATGTATCCAACATTAAGCCAGACTAACCAGTCGTTGGCTTTGTTTTCTTTGTAAATAGCAGGATTCGGATTTAAACCATCTACCCAGTTGGAGAAAAAATATTGAAATCTCAAATCGATCATTAAATCTCGTAATGGGGTTAATTTATAACGGGTCCCTACACTGGTAACGACAGACCAAACCGTACCACCTTCGGTCGAAAATCCATAAGGGCGATTGTCAGTTGGAGTTAAATATTTTGGAAATGTAGTAAGCGGTGTACCTAAAGGTCCTAATGTAGAATGGGCTTCGGCATTGTAGTAGCTAAATTGACCTCCAAGACTTACAAACGGTCCCAAACTACCTATTCTTGAGGTGAAGTCGCGAATACTAAACGGAAAATACTCTAGTTGCATACCTATATTAGTAACTGCTGTGCTTCCTTTCATCGCTCTCAATTGGTTTGCGCCAAGACTAGTGCGATCGGGAGTTACCCATTCTCCAAAATGTTCTAAGCTAGTTTTATTATAAGACAATTCACTTCTAAGTTTGAAGTGATCGTTAAAATATGTTTCAGGGGTATAACAGTTACATTCTGCTGTATAGGAAAAATTTATATAATGAATAATCCCAATTCCTATACCGGTATTCCCGGCATTTGTATTTAAATCATATCGCTGTCCATAGTCCGATTGAAAAGCTACTGGACCAGCTATAATCCCTACTTCATGCGAAAATCCGAATTGCGCATTTGAATTAAATGAAAAGCCAAATAAGACAAATAAAAAAATAGAGAGGTGTTTGAGCATTTTTGGTTAAAATTTCAAGTCCTGACAAATATATAAAAAACATCATTCATCCCTTAAAAATAAATTTAAAAATAAATAATTAAAAGCTAAATTGCTTAAGAAAAGTACAACGTTTTTCAATAAAAGGCAACTTCAAATCCTGATTTTTTAAAGAATGATTGATAAAAAGATAATTCACCAAGATATAGTGAAATATTATTAAGAAATATTCTAAGAACTCGTATCTTTGTTGTCACTAACGAAAACGTTTTCTTAAACGTTAATAATCTAAGAATCATGTCACAAAGTATTACTACTTTTATTGAAGAGGTTACTAAAAAAAACCCAAACGAGCCAGAATTTTTGCAGGCAGTTTTAGAAGTTGCTGAAACAGTAATTCCTTTCATTGAAGAAAATAAAAAATACCAAAACAAAATGCTTTTGGAGAGAATGGTTGAGTCTGATCGAATCATTATGTTTCGTGTAGCTTGGATTGATGATAAAGGGGCTACTCAAGTAAATAGAGGATACCGTATTCAAATGAACTCTGCTATAGGACCATATAAAGGAGGACTTCGTTTTCACCCTTCTGTGAACCTAAGCATCTTGAAGTTCTTGGCTTTCGAACAAACTTTTAAAAACAGCTTAACTACATTGCCAATGGGTGGTGGAAAAGGTGGAGCTGATTTTGATCCAAAAGGGAAATCAGATAATGAAGTAATGCGTTTTTGCCAAAGTTTCATGACTGAATTGTCTAAGCATATTGGAGCAAATACGGATGTACCTGCTGGTGATATCGGTGTTGGAGGAAGAGAAGTTGGATTCATGTTTGGTCAATATAAAAGACTAAGAAATGAATTTACAGGAGTTTTAACTGGTAAAGGAATTTCTTTCGGAGGTTCATTAATCAGACCTGAAGCTACAGGATACGGAGCAGTTTATTTTGCACAAAGTATGTTAGAAACGAAAGGAAATAGTTTTGCAGGTAAAACAGTTGTTGTTTCTGGTTCAGGAAACGTTGCACAATATGCTACTGAAAAAGCAACTCAATTAGGTGGTAAAGTAGTAACTATGTCGGATTCGGCTGGATACATCTACGATGCTGACGGTATTGATGCTGATAAACTAGCACACGTGATGGAAATTAAAAATGAATTGAGAGGAAGAATTAGTGACTATGTTACTAAATATCCAAACGCTAAATATTTCGCAGGGAAACGTCCATGGGAAGTGAAATGTGATATTGCATTACCTTGTGCAACTCAAAATGAATTGAACGAAGACGAAGCTAAAGCTTTAGTGGCAAACGGATGTATTTGTGTGGCTGAAGGAGCTAACATGCCTACAACACCAGATGCTGTTTTAGTGTTTCAAAATGCTAAATTGTTATTTGCTCCAGGAAAAGCATCTAATGCAGGTGGAGTTGCAACTTCAGGTTTAGAGATGTCTCAAAACTCTTTAAGATTAAGCTGGTCTTCTGAAGAAGTAGATGAAAAATTAAAAGGAATTATGCTTGCTATTCATGCTTCATGTGTGCAGTACGGTAAGGATGCTTCAGGATATGTTGACTACGTAAAAGGAGCTAACATTGCTGGATTTGTAAAAGTAGCTGACGCTATGCTTGCTCAAGGAGTGGTATAAATCTTTTTTTAAATAAATTAAATGCCTTCTGCCATCTCGATACTTCGAGATTGGGTAGAAGGCATTTTTTTTGATTAGAACAAAAACCGAATACTTTCGTTTGTGCTATATTTGTGAATCATAAGTACCATTTATAATGAAAAAAATATTTTATAGCCTTCTAATTTTACTACTCACCCAAATGGGTTTTTCCCAAAATAATTTGTTGTGGCAGGGCTATTTTTCATATAATGAGATTAAAGATGTTTCAGCCTCTTCTACTACAATCTTTGCTGCCTCAGAAAATGCTTTGTTTTCGAAAAACACAACTGACAATCAAATAAAAACAACCAATACAGTTGATGGGCTTTCAGGCCAAACGATAAGCTCTCTTTACTATAGCGCTATTTTTAATAAAACATTAATCGGTTATGAAAACGGACTTATGATCGTGATCAATGAATCTGATGGTAGCATGTTGAAAGTGGTTGATATTATCAATAAACAACTTCCTGCAAACATGAAAAAAGTAAATCATTTCATGGAGTTTGATGGGATTGTATATGTTTCCTGTGACTTTGGTATTGTTCAATTTGATTTAAAAAGTATGCTTTTTGGTGATACCTATTTCATTGGCGATGAAGGTGCAGAAATAAGTGTCAGACAAACGGCAGTTCATAACGGATCTATTTATGCTGCCACTGATAATGGCGTTCGACGTGCTGCAATTTCAAGTAAAAATTTAAATGACTACAAGCAATGGGAGTTGGTGACAACCGGAAGTTGGTCTGGTATAGAAGTTTTTGGAACGGAGCTAATTGCAGTTAATAATTCGGGAAATGTAAATAAATACAATGCAAATACAAATTCGTTTGTGGGCTTTACCACACTATCTCAGCCTGCACTGGACATACGGGCTAATGGAACTTATTTAATCTTAACTACCGCTGCCAATGTTTACGTATATAGCAAACAATTGATTTTAGTACGCCAAATAAATAACAATCAAATACCAGATTATATTCCTGTTTTTAGTTGTGCCACAAGTATTAATGATGTGATTTACATTGGAACAAAAGAAAATGGTTTGCTAACCACAACAATCGCCACCGTTTCTGTTTTTGAAAACACAACCCCTATGGGGCCTTCAAGAAATAATATTTTTGCCTTTCAAACAACATCAAGTTCCTTGTGGGCAGTTTATGGTGACTATGATTTTGCTTATAACCCATATGACTTAGATAGCTATGGTATTAGTAAATACAGTCAGTCCGGATGGTTAAATATTCCTTATAAATCAGTTTTAGGAACGAAATCAATTTGTAGAATAACGGTGAATCCAAATAAAGAGGATGAAGTATATGCCAGTTCGTTCTTTTCGGGATTATTAAAAATAGAAGCGGACAAGCCTAGCTTTTTATATAATCAAACCAATAGCGGTTTAGAATCGTTAAGTTTTGTTGGTCCTAATTATTTTGATGTTCGAATAAACGGAGCCGCATTTGATAAAAACGGAGCTTTTTGGGTTACAAACAGCCGGGTAAAAAATGGATTAAAAGTATTGAAAACTAGTGGGGACTGGCAGAGTTTTTCGACAGACAATATATTAGACGCCAGTGAAGACAATAGTTTTGGTAGAATGGTTATTGATAAGAACGGGACTAAATGGATGGCGACAAATAGAGATGGTGTCGTTGGTTTTAACGAAAGTAATAATACGTTCAAAAAAATTACGATGGGTACTGACAAAGGAAATTTGCCAGCTTCAGATGTTAGGGCTTTGGCTATAGATAATCGAAATCAACTGTGGATAGGGACGATAAAGGGTTTACGAGTATTGTCTAACGTGGGGAGTTTTCAAACCGCGGATCAACTAACGGCTAATCCTATAATTATATTAGATGACAACCTTGCTCAAGAATTACTTTATGAGCAATTTATCACAGATATTTCAGTCGATGGGGCAAACAATAAATGGATAGGTACTGCAGATTCTGGTTTGTTTATGGTATCGGCGAACGGTCAAGAGACGAAATATCATTTTACGATAAACAATTCACCTTTGCCAAGTAATGTTATTAATGACATTGATATAAATAGTACAACTGGCGAAGTTTTTATCGCGACAGCCAAAGGGCTGATTTCATTTAAAGGCATTGCAACAGCAGCAAGTGAAGACTTAAGTAATGCTTATGTTTACCCAAACCCAGTGCGGCCTGAATATGACGGAACGGTAAAAATCGCTGGATTAATCAATAAAGCGAATGTGAAAATCACTGATATTGCGGGTAATTTAGTGTATGAAGTTATTTCAGAAGGAGGTACAATAGAATGGGACACAACCGCTTTTGGGAAATACAAGGTGGCTTCGGGGGTGTATATGATTTTCATATCGGCGCAAGACGGAGTGGAAACCAAAGTTAAAAAAGTGATGATAATCAGATAGGTTTCAGGTGCTAGGTGTTAGTGTCTTCAAAACCAACACCTAAAACCTAAAATCCAATACCTAAAAAATGCAAGTCAAAACAAAAGCGATAGTTCTTTCATCGATAAAATTCCAGGAAAAAAGCTTGATTGTAAAATGCTTTACTCAATCGCATGGATTAAAGTCTTACTTCGTTCGTGATGCGTTTTCTGGACGAAAATCAAACCAAAAAATAGCCTATTTCCAACCGTTGTCTATTCTCGAAATAGAAGCAGTACATAAGAACAAAGGCACTTTGGAGAATTTTAAAGAAATAAAAATAAGTACACCCTTTCAAACAATACACTCCGATATTTACAAGAGCACGATTGTGATGTTTATTTCTGAAGTTTTGCATCATTCGATCCACGAAGAAGAAAAAAACGAATCGCTTTTTGACTTTCTAGAAGCTGCATTGCTTTGGCTTGATAACCACGATGAAATAGCTAATTTTCATTTGATTTTAATGCTGGAAACTACAAAGTACTTAGGTTTTTACCCCGATATTTCTGATATGGATATGCCTTTTTTTGAAATGACAAATGGTGTTTTTACTCCCTTTCATGCCATTAGCTCCTTGACCGCGCATGAAACAAATTTGTTTAAAAAACTCATCACTTTACGATTTGATAATGACCAAAAAGTATTCCACGTTATTGAAAGACAGCTGGTTTTGAAAATCCTTATTGATTATTATATGATGCATCTTGATGGCTTCAAAAAACCAAAATCAGTAGAGGTTCTAAAAGAGGTTTTTTCATAAAAACCTACAAATTGAATAGTTTAATGGATGGTTTGCCGAATTGTACTATTACATTCAGCTATTTATGCTTTACTTTTCTTTGTTTTATTCAAAATTCCTTACTTTCGCACATCGATTAAAGAAAAGGATAAAATGAGCACAAAATTTACTGAATACAAAGGACTTGACTTACCAACTGTAGCATCAGAAGTACTAGATTTTTGGAAAAAAGAAAACATCTTTGAGAAAAGTGTAACTACACGTGAAGGGAATACTCCTTACGTATTTTTTGAAGGTCCGCCTTCGGCAAATGGATTACCGGGAATTCACCATGTAATGGCACGCGCCATCAAAGATATTTTTTGCAGATATAAAACACAAAAAGGATTCCAAGTTAAGCGTAAAGCAGGTTGGGATACTCACGGATTACCTGTGGAATTAGGTACCGAGAAAGAATTAGGTATTACAAAAGAAGATATAGGAAAGTCTATTTCCATCGAAGAATATAACGAGGCTTGTAAAAAAACCGTAATGCGTTATACTGATGTATGGAATGATTTGACTGAAAAAATGGGCTATTGGGTAGATATGGAAGATCCATATGTGACTTATAAACCTAAATATATGGAAACGGTTTGGTGGTTGCTTAAACAAATCTATAATAAAGATTTGATGTACAAAGGCTACACCATTCAACCTTATTCTCCAAAAGCAGGAACAGGATTGAGTTCGCACGAAGTGAATCAGCCAGGAAGTTATAGAGATGTAACTGACACAACGGTTGTAGCGCAATTCAAAGTTTTGGAGTCGTCAAGAGAACTATTATGTTCGAAGTTTTATGATTATATCAGTTCAAAAAATCTACAACATTATAAATTATCAGTTTTAGATCTTGATGAGGTTTATTTCTTGGCTTGGACAACAACGCCATGGACTTTGCCGTCAAATACAGCTTTGACTGTAGGTCCAAAAATTGAGTATGTTTTAGTCAAAACCTTCAATCAATATACGTTTTCATTAACGAATGTCGTTTTGGCTAAGAATTTAGTTGGAAAACAATTCGGGAAAGGATTTTATGAAAGTAAAGACCTTACTGATTTTGAAAATTATAAAGAAGGAGATAAAAAAATTCCATACCAGATCCTTGCAGAATGCAAAGGGGCTGATTTAGTTGGGATTCGTTACGAGCAATTGTTGCCATTCGCATTGCCTTATCAAAACCCAGAAAATGCTTTTAGAGTAATTTCAGGAGATTTTGTTACAATCGAGGACGGAACAGGAATTGTACATACAGCACCAACTTTTGGTGCAGATGATGCAAAAGTAGCGAAAGAAGCAACACCAGAAGTTCCGCCATTATTGGTTTTGGATGAAAGTGGTACTCCGGTTCCATTAGTAGATTTACAAGGAAAATTCACTTCACATATGGGCGAATATGCTGGTAAATATGTAAAAAACGAATATTATGAAGATGGTGAAGCGCCAGATCGTTCTATTGATGTAGAACTTGCAATTCGTTTAAAAGAAGAAAATAAAGCATTCAAAGTAGAGAAATATGTCCACAGTTACCCACATTGTTGGAGAACGGACAAACCAATTTTATACTATCCGCTTGACTCTTGGTTTATAAAAATCACTGAGGTGAGAGACAGAATGTTTGACCTGAACGAAACGATTAACTGGAAACCAAAATCGACAGGAGAAGGTCGTTTTGGAAACTGGATAAAAAATGCCAATGACTGGAATTTATCTCGTTCAAGGTTCTGGGGAATCCCATTGCCAATCTGGAGAACAGAAGACAAACAAGAAGAAATTCTAATAGGTTCAGTAGAGGAGTTATACAACGAAATAGAAAAGTCAATTCAGGCCGGATTCCAAAAAGAGAACCCTTTCAAAGGATTCGAAATAGGAAATATGGACGAAGAAAACTATGATTTAATTGATTTACATAAAAATGTAGTCGATGAAATCACCTTAATTTCTGCTTCTGGGAAACCAATGACGCGTGAAGCTGATTTGATTGACGTTTGGTTTGATAGTGGATCTATGCCATATGCACAATGGCATTATCCTTTTGAAAACAAAGATAAAATTGACGAGAATAAAGATTTTCCGGCTGATTTCATTGCTGAAGGCGTGGATCAAACCCGTGGATGGTTTTATACTTTACACGCGATTGCGACTTTGGTTTTTGATAAAGTAGCCTATAAAAATGTAGTTTCAAATGGATTAGTCTTAGACAAAAATGGACAAAAAATGTCTAAACGTTTAGGAAATGCAGCAGATCCTTTTGAAACATTAGCTGAATACGGTCCGGATGCCACAAGATGGTATATGATATCGAATGCAAATCCTTGGGACAATTTGAAATTTGACCTTGAGGGAATTGCTGAGGTTCGCAGAAAATTCTTTGGAACCTTATACAATACGTATTCGTTCTTTAGTTTGTATGCTAACATCGACGGATTTAAATATGAGGAAGCTGAAATTCCATTAAATGAGCGACCTGAAATTGATCAATGGATTATTTCAGAATTGAATACATTGATAAAAGATGTAGATGGTTTCTATGCTGATTATGAGCCTACAAAAGCAGCTCGTGCCATTTCTGATTTCGTACAAGAAAATCTAAGTAACTGGTATGTTCGTTTATGCAGAAGACGTTTTTGGAAAGGCGAGTATGCACAGGATAAAATTGCGGCTTACCAAACATTATATACCTGTTTATTAACGATAAGTAAATTAGGAGCTCCTATTGCGCCTTTCTTTATGGACAAGCTTTACAGAGACTTAACTTTAGCAACACAGTCAGAAAAATTTGACAGTGTACATTTGGCAGAGTTTCCAAAACACGTTGAAAACTTTGTTAATAAATTGTTAGAGAGTAAAATGCAGAAAGCACAAACTATCTCGTCATTAGTTTTATCACTCCGTAAAAAGGAAATGATTAAGGTGCGTCAACCTTTACAAAAGGTAATGATTCCGGTACTTGACGAGAAGCAAAGGCATGAAATTGAAGCAGTTTCTGACCTTATAAAAGCGGAGGTAAATGTTAAAGAAATCTTATTTTTAGATGATGCCTCTGGAGTTTTAGTGAAGCAAATTAAGCCAAATTTCAAGACGCTAGGGCCTCGTTTCGGAAAAGACATGGGGTTGATTTCCAAAGAGATACAGGGTTTTTCTGCTGAAAAAATCAATCAATTGGAGAGCAATGGAACCTTAGAGCTTGTTATTGCTGGAAAAAGCATAACTTTAACAATAGAAGATGTGGAAATTTCGTCCCAAGATATTGAAGGATGGTTGGTTGCTAACTCTAATGGAATAACGGTTGCGCTTGACATTGTTATTTCTCCGGAATTGAAAAAAGAAGGAATTGCAAGAGAGTTAGTGAACAGAATTCAGAACATCAGAAAGGATTCGGGATTTGAAGTGACGGATAAAATAAAAGTGCATTTGCAAAAAAATGACATTTTGGAAGAGGCGGTAAAACCGAATGTGGACTATATTAAATCAGAAACACTAACAGAAGAATTGGTTTTTGAAGATAGTATCAGTGATGGAATTGAAATAGAATTTGACGACGTACAAACGAAAATATTAATTACAAATAATTAGATTATGGTAGAGGCACCAACAAGATACTCTGACGCTGATTTGGCAGAGTTCAAAGAGATAATTCTAAATAAAATTCACAAAGCACAGTTTGATTTAGATTTGATTAAGAGTGCTTACATGAATGATTTGAATAATGGAACTGATGATACATCACCTACATTCAAAGCATTTGAGGAAGGTAGTGAATCTATGTCTAAAGAGGCAAACTCACAGTTAGCGATCCGTCAGGAGAAGTTTATCCGTGATTTAAAAAATGCATTATTCCGTGTAGAGAATAAAACATACGGTGTATGTAGAGTTACAGGTAAGCTAATCAGCAAAGATCGATTAAAAATTGTTCCTCATGCAACCATGAGTATAGAAGCTAAAAACTTGCAACGATAAGAAATTTAAAATTTCAATAGTAAAATTCCAAATTCCAATAATAACTTATAAAATTATTGGGATTTGGAATTTATTTTTTAGAATTTAACTACTTTTGCGCCACTTAAAATTTATAAAATGTCATTACGAAAAGCGTATCTACTTATCTTCATTATATTAATCGTTGATCAAGTTTCGAAAATATATGTCAAAACTAGTTTTGTATTAGGAGAAGAAGTGGAAGTTTTTAGATGGTTCAAGATTCTATTCATCGAAAATGAAGGAATGGCATGGGGTACTGAAATTCCAGGAACCTACGGTAAATTAATTCTAACACTATTTAGACTAGTTGCTGTTGGTGGAATTGGGTATTGGTTGTGGGACTCAGTTGAGAAGAAACACAGTTCAAATTATTTGATAGTAGCGATCGTACTAATACTTGCAGGAGCTTTCGGGAACATAATTGACTCTGTTTTTTACGGTGTGATTTTTGACGATAGCCACTCTCAATTAGCCACGTTATTTTCAGATCAGCCCTATGGTACTTATTTTCATGGTAAAGTAGTAGATATGTTTTATTTTCCGTTTTGGCATGGAACCCTGCCTAGCTGGTTGCCTCTTTGGGGTGGTAAAGATTTTACTTTTTTCAATGCCATTTTCAATGTAGCTGATATGGCCATTTCTACAGGTGTAGGGATATTAATATTTTTCAATAAAAAAGCGTTTCATAAGAGTTAGACTTAAAAACTCAGATAAAAAAAAGACCAATTCAAATACTGAGTTGGTCTTTTTTTATTATTTATTATGCCCTGGAGCATAATATTTTGCGCTTTTACTGCCATTAATCTTTTTGGCTTGCCCAGGTGGAATTCTTTTTGCTTTATAATTTGACTTGTGTGTTGTGGTTCTGAAGCTACAACTTGACAATGATATAGTAAACAGAATAACCATAACGGTCATAACAAATTTTGAAGTTTTAGTAACTTTCATAAGTTAAAATATTTTTTAGACTGCGAAATTAGGTGTTATTATTCGAACTTATAGTTATTTTTTGGATTGATACAATAATTCATCCTGATGTCATCATCATGGATGTCTTTAATTGAATCTTCAGCTTCAAAAAATGAAAGCCCAATCTTTATGGTTTCTGGGGTGCATTCCCTTAAGAAGCGGTCATAAAAACCTTTGCCATAGCCCACACGATGGCCTTGTTTGTCGTAAGCCAATAAGGGTATAAAAACAACCTCAATTTTATTTGAAGGAACTTCGATTCCGTCAACGGGTTCTGGAATGTTGTACTCGTTTTTCTTGATTTTGGTATTGTCAGTCAAAAGAAAATGGGTCATCTTTCGAGTTTCAAAATCGGCTTTTGAAATGAGAATTTCTTTGTCTTTTCCAGAAAGTAAATGTAGGATTAATTCTGTATCTACTTCTTTTTGCTCTGTAATGGGTAGAAAAATATGGAAATACGTCTTTTCCCAAATAGGCAGTGCAAGCAACTGATTGGCAATAGCCATACTCATGGTTTCTATATCGTTTTCAGAAAGTTGGCTTCTTAGGGCTTTATACTTCGAGCGTAATTCCTTTTTTTGCATGGATGGTCTCTTTTAAATCTGCTATAAAAGTACTCAAATGATCTACTTCAACATGATCCATAATCACAATTTTATACCATTGATTATCACCGCCATGCTTTTGAGGGACTAAATCGTATTTCTCTTCCAATGTTTTTGTGATGAATTGGGCCGGAATAGTCACGATATTCATAAACGGTTCTCTAAAATAAGAAACCTGTAGTTCGTCTAGTTTTTCACACAGCCATTCGGTTCTCATTTGTAAAACTCTAATTTTTTCGCACCATCCAAAGTGACCATAGGTAAATAATATCATCCATACCGCTACTGCATTGGCTCCAGATCTACTTCCGCAAAGGGTTAGATCCATTCCTTCTACATATTCGGCTTCTTTGGTTAGTACATTCTCAATCAACCCTTTTTTACAAATAAAAACTCCTGTTCCATAAGGTGCCTGAAGCATTTTATGCGCGTCAATAGTAATGGAGCTGATTTTTGGATTGTCGAAATTGATGACGCTGTCTTTGTTGCTGAAAGGATATACGAAACCGCCATAGGCAGCATCAATATGCAGTTTGTATTTTAACTGATGTTTTTCTAGAATTTGGGTATAGTCGTCTGGGTTGTCAACTGCGCCAAACATCGTGGTTCCCATATTTGAAACGACAATAAAATATTTCTTCCCTCTTTCTTTCGCATTGATAATGATGTTTTCTAATGCAAAAACATCGATAAGACGTGTGTCAAAATCGACTGGAATGTTTAGCCAGTCTAACATTAATAAGTTAGCCGCTTTAGGAATGGAATAATGCGTGTCTTCTGAGGCGATAATGGCAATTTCAGAAAGTTTTGCATTCTGTTTGTACATGAAATAATTGCGATAAATCCAGATTGCTTGGATGTTAGCTTCTGTTCCGCCTGGAGCAATATATCCGTCAAAAGAATCGGGTTGCGCTTTAAAAATATCGATAGCAAGAACATTTAATACTTCCCGTTCCATTTCTTGGGTTCCTTTGAATGCTTTCTCTGAAGTACCAAGTGTATGACAGCCGATATGGTTGGGGTTAGCAACATAAGTTTGTAATGTAGGGGCGTCTTTCAGGAAAGGAGCATCGCTATAGAATACTTTTCCGTCTAATTTAGATGCTGGATATCCCAACGAGGTATCCTTTGCGAAATTTACATTTTCATTTAACGCTTTTTGAATGCGTTCTTGTCTCTCTATTTGTGATAATTTTTTCCAGAATTGCATGCTTGTAATTTTTATTCAAAACTACTGTGCAATGATGAGTAAAAATATGATAATTGTTAGGTTTTCAAAGTCTTGCTAATGTGGTAGACCGCATCACCTTGATAAACAATAGGAGATAGGTTTGCATTGATGATATAACCATCATTAGGTGCGTTTACCTTTCGTTCAAACTCTCCAAAAGGATCTGTAATGATAGCGAGAAGAGTGCCTTTTTGTACATACCGTCCTATACAGCCATTATCGTGTAACATACCCGAACATTGTGCTCGTATCCAACCCGATTTTTCAATATAAATGGTTTCAGATTCTGGTTCCTCAACGCTAATTTTTGGATCTAACATATCAAGATGTCTTAAGATCCGTTTTACGCCTTGCACTCCTGCATCTGAAACAGACTCGTCAATGTCAAGGGACTTTCCGCCTTCAAAAAGCAACATTTGTGCATTCAATTTATGACTTGAATTTCTGAAAGAACCTGCAATGTTTTTAGAATATAAAGTAAACGGAGCGTTAAAGACATCGGCCAAAGTTTTTAATTCCGGATTGTTTGGGGCGAGTCGAATTTGAGGGGCATTGAATCTGCTAGCGCCTCCTGCATGAAAATCAACTGCATAATCAACTAATGGCATGATTTCAGTAAGCATGTGGTATGCGAAACGGCTGGCAAGAGAGCCACTTTTGCTTCCTGGAAAAACGCGATTCAAGTCTCTGCCATCAGGAAATTTTCTGCTTTTGTTAAGAAAGCCAAACATGTTGATTATGGGAATACAAATGATGGTTCCTTTTTTTGGTTTATTAATTTTCTTAGTGATCAGTTGACGCACAATCTCAACGCCATTGATTTCGTCACCATGGATTCCCGCTGAAAAAAGGACCACTGGACCATCGATTTTAGAACGTCGAACTATTATTGGAATTTTTAGTTCTGCCGTGTTATGTAGTTTAGCAATTTCCATATCAATTGTTTTGCTTTCGCCTGGCAAAATGGATTCTCCTAAAATTACTATGGATTTGATGTTTTTCATGATGTTTTAAAAAACCAAAATTAGAGATTATTATTTGTAATTCGTAAATTTGGACTTAAATAGATAAATAACTCCAAAGTAATAAGAATGGATATGCATCTCGCTGAATCAAGATGTATCTTTGTGAAATAACATTATAATGCAAAACCCAACTCTAGCGCTTCAAATACAAACCTTACCTGATGGTCCCGGCGTATATCAATATTATGATAAGGACGGAAAAATCTTGTATGTAGGGAAAGCAAATAATTTAAAAAAAAGAGTTTCTTCCTATTTCAATAAAATTCATGATACTGCCAAAACGAATGTTTTGGTAAAAAAGATTGTTACCATAAAGCATATTGTGGTGCCTACTGAAACAGATGCGCTGCTGTTAGAAAACAATCTTATAAAAACGTTGCAACCACGATATAATGTTTTGTTACGTGATGACAAAAGCTATCCTTGGTTGTGCATAAAAAAAGAACCTTTTGCTAGAATTTTTGCCACTAGGAGAATGGTAAAGGACGGTTCGGAATATTTCGGTCCTTACACTAGTTTTAAAACGGTAAATACAATCTTAGAGCTAATAAAAGAGCTTTATCCACTGCGAACATGTAATTATGATTTAAGTAAATCGAACATAGATAGTGGGAGGTTTAAGGTTTGTCTCGAATACCATATCGGGAATTGTAAAGGGCCTTGCGAGGGGTATGAGTCTTTAGAAAATTATCAACAGCAGGTGGATGCCATTCGAGAAATACTGAAAGGAAATTTCAAAGAAAGCATGAAAGACTTTAAAAGAGTCATGATGGAATTAGCCCAGGACATGCATTTTGAAGAAGCGCAAAAGATAAAAGAAAAGATCGAAGTGCTTGAGAATTATCAATCGCGCTCTACTATCGTAAATCCAAAAATTACGAATATTGACGTGTTCTCGATTGTTTCTGACGAAAGTGCTGCTTATGTGAATTTCTTACAAATTTCACACGGCTCGATTATTCGATCTCATACCATGGAAATCAAGAAGAAGCTGGAGGAAACAGATGCTGAATTATTAGAATTGGCAATAATAGAACTCAGGGAGCGTTTTCAATTATTATCTCGAGAAGTTATTGTGCCGTTTCCAGTTGATTTGGGAGAGAATTTAAAAGTAACGGTCCCGCAATTAGGGGATAAAAAACAAATTCTGGATCTTTCTGTTCGAAATGCGAAGTTTTATAGAATTGAACAGCTGAAACAATTACAAATTGTAGATCCTGATAGGCATACCAATAGAATTATGGCGCAAATGAAAAAAGATCTGCGATTGTCATTTGAACCAAGGCATATTGAATGTTTTGATAATTCTAATATTCAAGGGACAAACCCGGTTGCTGCTTGTGTCGTTTTTAAAGATGGTAAAGCTAGTAAGAAAGATTATCGTCATTTTAATATAAAAACGGTTGAAGGGCCGGATGATTTTGCGTCAATGACCGAAGTAGTGTATCGACGTTATAAAAGGCTATTGGATGAAGATCAGCCTTTACCACAGTTGATAATTATTGATGGAGGAAAAGGACAGCTATCAGCAGCGCTAAAAAGTATAGATGATTTAGGATTGCGAGGAAAAATAGCGATAATCGGTATAGCCAAGAGGCTCGAAGAGTTATTTTATCCTGGGGATTCAGTCCCTTTATATTTAGATAAAAAATCAGAAACTTTGAAAGTGATTCAGCAATTGCGAAATGAAGCGCATCGATTTGGAATTACACATCATAGAGACCAAAGGAGTAAAGCGGCGCTAAATTCTTCTATAGAATCGATTCCTGGTATTGGCGAAAAAACCATGTTAGCGTTAATTCAACATTTTAAAAGTGTTAAAAGATTAAAATTAGCAACCGAAAAAGAAATTTCTGACGTTATAGGTGCTTCAAAAGCCAAAAAAATTGTCGACTTTTACAAGATGGTAACTGAATGATTTTAAGTGAAATATTAGTTATACAAACAAGAACACTACTAAAAACCACATGCTTTTTATGAAAAAACAGCACCTTTTACTTTTTCTTTTCATGAGTTGTTTGACCTTGTTTTCACAAGAGGAGAACAGACCAAAAGTAGGCTTGGTTTTAAGCGGTGGTGGTGCCAAAGGTTTTGCGCATATAGGGGTTTTAAAAGTGCTTGAGGAGGCAGGTTTAAAAATCGACTATATTGGAGGAACAAGTATGGGGTCAGTTGTTGGGGGACTTTATGCCTCGGGATATACCGCATCACAGATTGATTCGATATTTCAAGCTACAAATTTTGATGAATTGATAAATGATTTTATTCCAAGGTCTTCCAAAAACTTTTATGAAAAAAAGAATGACGAATTGTATGCGCTGGTGCTGCCATTCAATAATTTCAAAATTGGAATACCGGAAGCACTTTCAAAAGGAATGTATAATTTTAATTTATTAAGTAGAATCACAAGACACGTAAGACATGTAAGGGATTTTAATAAATTGCCGATTCCTTTTTTATGTATCGCTACTGATATAGAAACAGGTAAAGAAGTTTTGTTAAATAAAGGGAGTCTGGCGCAGGCGATGATTGCCAGTTCCGCATTTCCATCCTTATTTTCTCCAGTAGAAATAGATGGTAAACTATTGGTAGACGGAGGAGTCACTAATAATTACCCTGTCGATGAAGTAAGAAAACTTGGTGCGGATATAATCATCGGTGTAGACGTGCAAGATGATTTAAGAGATAGAAATTCGCTAAAAGACGCCACTAGAATTTTGGTTCAAATTACAAATCTTCATTCGATAGAAAAGATGAAGGAAAGTATCTCGAAAACGGATATTTACATTAAACCGGATATTAAAGATTATGGGGTTATCTCATTTGATAAAGGAAAAGAAATTATTATAAAAGGGGAGGAAGCTACATTTGCAGTGTATGAAAAAATAGAAGCATTAGTTGGGGATTCAAATAAATATCGAAAATCCAAATTAGTAGTCCCAACAGATAGTTTGCAAATTGTAGATATAAATTGTGACGAGTTAGATAATTATACTAAAGAATATGTGATTGGTAAATTACGATTTAAACCTGGTGCTAAAATTACGTATAAGCAGTTAGAGGCAGGGATGAATAATATTAATGCGACAGAAAATTTCAGAGCTATTAACTATACACTGGAACCAAGCCATCAGGATGATGACTTGAACCTTACTTTAAAAGAGAATAAAACGAAATCCTATTTAAAATTTGGCTTGCATTATGACGGATTGTTCAAGAGTGCTGTTTTGGTAAACTTAACACGTAAAAAAACATTGTTTAAAAATGATGTTGCATCGCTGGATATTGCACTTGGAGACAACTTCCGCTATAATTTCGGCTATTATATTGAAAACGGCTACAATCTAAGCTTTGGATTCAAGTCCTATTTTAATCAATTTAATAAAAATATAACCAGAGAAATAAGTACTTTAGATTTTGAAACATTGGGTGTGAATTCGATTAATGTCGATTTTTCGGATGTGACAAATCAGGTTTATTTCCAATCTTTATTTGTTCAAAAATTTCTTATTGGAGGAGGACTAGAGTATAAGTTCCTAAAAATTAATTCAGGAACATTGGCTAATAGTAATCCTATAATTGATAAGAGTAATTACTTAAGTCTTTTTGGGTATTTAAATTATGATTCATTTGATAACAAGTTTTTCCCTAAAAAAGGATGGTATTTTTCTGGAGATATACAATCTTTTTTAGTTTCATCTGATTATACAGGTACTTTTAATCAGTTTTCGATTGCCAAAACTGATTTTGGATTTGCAACAACAATTTTAAAAAACACTACTCTTAAAGTTCAAACTGAAGCTGGGTTTTCTTTTGGAAATGACAGTGTTACTTTTTTTAATTTTGTTTTGGGAGGATATGGCTACAATCAAATCAATAATTTCAGGCATTTTTATGGCTATGATTTTTTAAGTATAGCTGCCAATAGTTATATTAAGTCGACAGCAACTGTTGATTATGAGTTCTATAAAAAAAACCATTTGAATTTTGCTGCAAATTTCGCAAACTTGGGCGATAGAATGTTTGAATCCATTGACTGGGTGTCGCTACCTAAATATTCAGGTTATGCTGTAGGGTATGGTTTAGAAACCGTTATCGGTCCAATAGAAATTAAACACACCTGGTCTCCAGAAACCAAAAAAGGATATACGTGGTTTACTATTGGATTTTTATTTTAAATTTAATCTATATCAATAAAAATTCCGATATTTGTTATAATGAAAACAAAATGGCTAGGTTTATTGGATTATCTTCAATTCCTCATCAAGAGAAATCCTGAGTGAGCAACTATTTTTTGATTTAACTTAGTGCGTTATAAAGTAATCTCTACTTTAAACTGTTAAACTTATAAATAAATTAATCATGCCATTATATCATAAATTGGGGACTTTCCCTCAAAAAAGACACACACAATTTGAAAAACCTGATGGAGGTTTTTATTACGAACAACTCTTTGGAACAGAGGGTTTCCACGGAAATTCTGCATTGCTGTACCACGTCCACCGACCTACACAGGTAAAAGAAATCATTAAGTCTTATTCTGTAGAGCCAAAAATTGCTATTGGTAAAAATATTAAATCCTTGTTGTTAAAAGGATTTGATCTGAAAGCCGAAGATGATTTTCTCGACAGCCGCAAAGCGTTACTTGTTAATAAAGATTGTACGATTGGGTTAGCAGCACCTAAGAAATCATTGCGGGAGTATTTTTATAAAAATGCCGACGCCGATGAAATGATTTTCATTCACAAAGGGAAAGGAAAATTACGCACCATGATGGGGAATATCCCATTTGAGTATGGAGATTACCTGATTATTCCAAGAGGGATTATCTATCAAATTGATTTTGAAACATCAGTCAATCGCTTGTTGTATGTCGAGTCTTTCGCGCCAATTTATACGCCAAAACGCTATAAAAATGAATCGGGTCAGCATTTAGAGCATTCTCCATTCTGTGAACGCGATTTTATTTTGCCAAGCGAATTGGAAACTCACGATGAAAAAGGAGACTTCCTTATCAAAATCAAAAAAGAAGGAACGATGCATGAGGTAGTTTATGCAACGCACCCTTTTGACGTAGTGGGTTGGGATGGATACAATTTTCCATACGGATTCAGTATTCATAATTTCGAACCTATAACAGGACGCGTTCATCAGCCACCACCGGTACACCAAACATTTGAAACATCCACTTTTGTGATCTGTTCATTTGTACCAAGGTTGTACGATTATCATCCAAAAGCAATTCCCGCTCCTTACAATCACAGCAATGTCGATAGTGATGAGGTATTGTATTATGTTGACGGTGATTTTATGAGTAGAAATAATATTGAACAAGGTCATATTACATTACATCCAAAAGGAATTCCTCACGGCCCTGCACCTGGAGCAATGGAAAGAAGCATTGGTCATACGGCTACGGAAGAGTTAGCGGTAATGGTTGATACTTTTAGAACTCTTATGGTTACGGAAGAAGCAATGGGGCTTGACGACGGTCAATACTATAAATCTTGGGTAGAATAACAAATTCCTGAGTGGAGTCGAAGGGAGGAGCTATTTCCTGCTGTCCGCTATATCTTTATGTTTTTCAAGAAAAAACATAAAGGATGCCGCTACCATCAGGGCTAGGGTTAAGTACAAATAATAAACAAATTTTAAATTAGAAAAAATCCGTGAAAATCAGTTTTATTCACGTTATCCGCGTTCCAAAATTAGATTTCACATAAAAAATAAACACAATGGCAAAAGAAGTAAAATCAGTAGAATACGGACTAGAAAAAATATTTGAAGGAGCACAAGATTTCCTTCCTTTATTAGGAACCGATTACGTAGAATTCTATGTAGGAAATGCTAAACAATCAGCTCATTATTATAAAACAGCCTTCGGTTATCAATCTTTGGCGTATGCCGGATTAGAAACTGGAGTGAGAGACAGAACCTCTTATGTGTTGAAACAAGATAAGATACGAATCGTATTGACTACGCCCTTAACGCAAGGTTCTCCTATACATGAGCATTTAAGAAAACATGGAGACGGAGTAAAAGTGGCAGCTCTTTGGGTAGAGGATGCAACTAGTGCTTACGAAGAAACAATGAAACGTGGTGCTCGTTCTTTTATGGAGCCTACAGTTGAAAAAGATGAGCATGGTGAAGTAGTCCGTTCTGGGATTTATACCTACGGAGAAACCGTTCATATTTTTGTAGAACGTAAAAACTACAATGGTGTTTTCTTGCCAGGGTATAAAGAATGGAAATCAGATTACAATCCAGAACCAACCGGATTAAAATACATTGACCATATGGTAGGGAATGTAGGTTGGAATGAAATGAATACTTGGGTTAAGTTCTACGAAGACGTGATGGGATTTGTAAATTTCCTTTCTTTTGATGACAAACAAATCAATACAGAGTATTCGGCTTTGATGAGTAAAGTAATGTCAAACGGAAATGGTAGAATTAAATTCCCTATAAACGAACCTGCAGAAGGGAAGAAGAAATCACAAATCGAGGAATACCTTGATTTTTATGGTGGACCTGGAATACAACATATAGCCATCGCAACCGATGATATCATTAAAACAGTAAGTCAGTTAAAAGCTAGAGGTGTTGAATTTTTGTCTGCCCCTCCTCATACTTATTATCAAGCGATTCCGGAACGATTGGGAGATCACATGAAAATGATGAAAGAAGATTTAAATGAAATCGAGAAGCTTGCTATTATGGTAGATGCAGATGAAGAAGGATATTTATTGCAAATTTTCACAAAACCAGTGCAAGACAGACCGACTTTATTTTTCGAAATTATTCAAAGAATGGGAGCCAAAGGCTTTGGAGCAGGTAATTTCAAGGCGTTGTTTGAGTCTATAGAGAGAGAGCAAGCATTGCGAGGAACGCTATAAAAAGCTCTTTTTTTTACATTATGTGAAAAAATAACCGACCAACAACATGTGATTTTGTGAATGATATGTTAAACTTTATTTTTTGATAAAAAATGTAGTTTTGTTACTTACCTTTGCACTCGCAAAATGGAAGGGGTGGTTTCCTTCCGTATTGATATAAATTTCATAATTTATAGTTTTTTGGTTAGTTAATAGCATAAAAACTCAGTCATTATTTGACTGAGTTTTTTTGTTTTGATATATTTGGAACAAAATTTGCAACTGCAGTCAATAAACAGACAAAGTACGTTATGAAAAAATTTATACTATTCTTATTATTGATATTAACCGTAAGTTTCGATTCTCCTAAAGAAGATGCTTACGATGTGGGTGAATGGTTTAAATTTCGAATCCATTATGGTTTTGTAAATGCAGGATATGCAACGCTCGAGGTCAAGGACGCAGTGATAGATAATAAGAAAACTTTCCATGTTATTGGTAAAGGATTCACGACAGGGATGTCTCGCTTTTTTTTCAAAGTGGACGACTTGTATGAAAGCTATATCGATAAGGAATCCGGTAATCCACTTCAGTATGTAAGGAAGATTAATGAAGGAGGATATATTAAAAGTCAAGAAGGATTTTTTAATCAATCAGCTAATACTGTTTTGGTAAAAG
This sequence comes from uncultured Flavobacterium sp., assembly GCF_963974175.1. Classification (GTDB taxonomy): domain Bacteria; phylum Bacteroidota; class Bacteroidia; order Flavobacteriales; family Flavobacteriaceae; genus Flavobacterium. The sequence continues at coordinate 155,251 of NZ_CAXBBR010000002.1, read as the reverse complement.
ATTATAAAAACAGAAATGAAAAAACTTTTGTTACCCCAAAAAACACTCAAGACATTTTATCCGCGTTCTACTATTTAAGAAATTACCCTAATATTGATAAAATCAATCCAGGGGAGTCTATTGTCATTAATATGTTTATTGATGATGAAACCACAAAATTTAAGTTAAAGTTTGCAGGTCGTGAAGATATTACAACTAAATTTGGCGTTGTGTCATCCATGATCTTTAAACCTATGGTTCAATCAGGTCGTGTTTTTAAAGAACAGGAGAGTCTAACGGTCTGGATTTCAGACGATGATAATAGATTGCCTATTCGAATAAAAGCGGACTTAGCCGTGGGTTCGATAAAAGCGGACTTGGATGCATTTAAAGGACTAAACAATCCATTTAAAATAAAAAGATAATGAACATTAGTGAGAATGCAGAAGCTATTTTAAACGAAATTGATCAAAAGTATGCATCCATAAACCAAAAAACAGAAACGCACTTAGAAGGCTTACTTTGGTCCAAACCAATTACATATTGGGACTACATACAGACCGATGCCTTATTAAATATACAAACACAAAGGACAACGCTTCCAGATGAAATGGTTTTTATCATGTATCATCAGGTGAACGAATTGATATTTAAGATGATTCTTTGGGAGATGAATCAAATATCCTATGCTCAAAACATAAAAACTGATTTTTTTGCTGAAAGATTAATGAGAATCAGCCGTTATTTTGATATGCTTACCACCTCTTTCAGTATTATGGAAAACGGGATGGAAGTGGAGCAATATATGAAGTTTAGAAACACGCTGACTCCAGCAAGTGGTTTTCAAAGCGCACAGTATCGATTAATTGAATTTTCTTCTACTGACTTGATTAATCTTATTGATCATCGTTATAGAGGTTCTATCGATAGAAATACACCTTACGAACATGCCTTTGAACATTTATATTGGCAAGCGGCGGGTAAAGACTATGCGACCGGTAAGAAGTCATACTTGTTAGAAGAATTTGAAAGAAAATACAAAAAAACATTCTTGGACCATATGGAGGAGTATAACTCCATTAATATCTGGCAAAAATTCAAACAGCTTCCAGAAGATGATCAGAAGAATCCTGAGTTGGTAAAAGCGATGCGTCATTTTGACCATACCGTGAATATTACTTGGGTGATGCAGCATTTAAATGTTGCCATTAAATACATTGACCAAAGCGGAAAAGGGACTGGAGAGGCGACCGGAGGAAGTGATTGGAAAAAATACATGCACCCAAAATACCAGCGAAGGATATTTTTTCCGGAGTTATGGAGCGCTGACGAATTAGCGAACTGGGGTGTAGAAATTTAAGTTGAATTAAAAAAATAAAATACGGTTTGAAGCAAGTAGTAATAATTTTTATAGTATTAACAGCAATACTATCCTGCAATAAATCTAATAATAATCAAGAACTAGAGAGTAAAGTTAAAATAGTTAAACCAATACCAGAGGACTCTGATTTTGGGTTTAATTATTCTGAATTTAATGTCATTCACGATACCATCAAAAGAGGAGATACTTTTGGTACAATTATAAGCAAACAGAACATCGGCGACCGAAAAATGTTTGAGATTGTAAACAGCGTGAGGGATACTTTTAATGTTCGTTACATTAAGCCTAACAGAGCTTACACGATGCTTAGGTCAAAAGACAAAACAAATAAGTTACAGGTTTTTGTATATCAACCAGATGCTTTGAGTTATTACGTATTTGATTTTAGGGATACTACAGTCGTAGCTTATAAAAAAACAAGACCTATAACCATAAGAAGACGGACTATAGGCGGTGTTTTAAAAGGATCGTTATCTGAAACTTTAGGAAATGCCGGAGTAGAGGCTGCTTTAGCAAGTAGAATAACAAAAATATATTCATGGTCGATTGACTTTTTTAAATTAAAGAAAGGAGACCGGTTTGCTCTTACTTTTACGGAAAGATTTATAAATGATTCAATCTATGATGGAGTAGAAAATCTAGAAGCTTCTTTTTTTGAATACAAAGGCAAAATCATATATGCTTTCCCTTATGTTCAAAACCCTTCTTCGGGAAAAGTAGGCTATTATGATGAGGATGGAAAAACGTTAAAAAATTTCTTTCTTAAAACACCTATTAAGTTCAGCAGATTGACCTCGCGATTTTCAATGAACAGATACCATCCCGTACAACACAGATGGAAAGCACATAAAGGAACTGATTATGCTGCGCCAACAGGCACGCCAATTACGACCACTGCCTCAGGAACAGTTGAAAGAACAGGATATACTGCAGGAAATGGTAATTATGTAAAGGTGAAACACAATGGAACTTATTCTACTCAATATTTACACATGTCAAAAATTTTGGTTAGACGTGGACAACATGTAAATCAAGGAGATGTTATTGGTAGAGTTGGAAGTACAGGTTTAGCGACAGGGCCTCATGTTTGTTATCGTTTCTGGAAAAACGGAAAACAGGTGGATGCTCTAAAATTAAACTTGCCAGGAGGAGAACCAATGAATAGCGCAAATAAATCTCGTTTTTTAAAGACTATTGAGCCATTGAAGTTTGAATTAGACAGTATTGGAAATTTATAATTTAGTCTATTTCTTTTGATGAAAAGCACAGAGGGTTAATTTATTAGGGAGCTCAATTATTTACTGTAAATAATTGAGCTCCCTTCTTCTTTTATGACATTAATATCTTTTTGATTTCTGTAAAATTGTTATATAAATTAAAAGGGTTAATCAATTAAAACTAATTTCAGTATTTTTGCCACAATAGAACTAATACTTGAATTAAAATAAAAATGGCCTTAAACACAATAAACCCCACGCACACGGAATCTTGGAAAAAACTGCAAAAGCACTTTGATGAAATGCAAAATGCTACTATGCAAGAGATGTTTCAAGTGGATGCTACCAGGACAGCAAAGTTTAACCTGAAATGGAATGATTTTTTAATAGATTATTCAAAGAATATAATCAACCAAGAAACTATTGACCTGTTATTGGAATTAGCAAATGAAGTAGGTTTAAAAAAGGCTATTTCAAATTATTTTGACGGAGAGATCATTAATCAAACAGAAAATAGAGCGGTACTCCATACTGCTTTAAGAGCAAAAGAATCAGCGGTTATAAATGTAAACGGTCAAAATGTCGTTCCTGAAATTTATGATGTAAAAAGTAAGATAAAATCTTTTTCGAATGAAATAATAGCAGGAGAACGAACGGGATATACTGGAAAACCTTTTACGGATATTGTAAATATTGGTATTGGTGGTTCTGATTTAGGTCCGGCTATGGTTGTTGAAGCGTTACAGTTTTATAAAAATCAGCTGAATGTTCATTTTGTTTCAAATATAGATGGAGATCATGTAAATGAAATTATAAAAAAACTGAATCCGGAAACGACTCTTTTTGTGGTTGTTTCTAAAACATTTACCACACAAGAAACGTTAACAAACTCTGAAACTATCAAAGAGTGGTTTTTATCTAAGGAGTTCGGAACAAAGCAAGAGGATATAGCCAAGCATTTTGTGGCTGTCTCTACTAATATTCAAAAAGTAACCGAATTCGGAATTAATCCAGACAATGTATTCCCTATGTGGGACTGGGTTGGTGGTCGGTTTTCATTGTGGAGCGCCGTTGGGTTAACCATCAGTTTGGCGGTAGGTTTTGATAATTTTGATGAATTGTTAAGTGGCGCAAATGAAATGGACGACCATTTTAAAACTGCAGATTTTGATCAAAATATGCCGGTTGTTCTTGCCTTACTAAGCATCTGGTATAATAATTTCTTTGGAGCTGAAAGCGAAGCTTTGATTCCATATACACAATACCTTCAAAAATTAGCTCCTTATTTACAACAGGGAACAATGGAAAGTAATGGTAAAAGTGTAGGTAGAGACGGAAATCCCGTTAACTATGAGACTGGGACTATTATTTGGGGTGAGCCGGGGACTAACGCACAGCATGCTTTTTTTCAATTAATTCATCAAGGAACGAAGTTAATTCCTTCTGATTTTATTGGTTTCGTAAAACCATTATATGGCGACGAAGAGCATCATGATAAATTGATGTCGAACTATTTTGCACAAACGGAAGCTTTGATGCATGGTAAAACAGCAGAAAAAGTACAGGCTGAATTTGACAAGCAAGGACTTGATGCTGAGAGAGCGAAGTTTTTATTGCCCTTTAAAGTTTTTGCAGGTAATAAGCCTACGAATACGATTTTAATAGAAAAACTAACTCCAAAGTCATTAGGGTCTTTGATTGCACTATACGAACATAAGATTTTTGTACAAGGAGTTATTTGGAATATATTTAGTTTTGATCAATGGGGTGTTGAGCTGGGAAAACAATTGGCCAACTCTATTCTGGATGAACTTAATTCTAAAGAAATAAAAAATCATGACAGTTCGACTGCCTTTCTTTTGAATTATTATTTAAAGAATAAATAGAATTGAGATGCTAAAGTAAAGATTCGAGATTAGATTGCTTAGAATTCATTACTAAAACGATATGATGTAAAGCCCTTGTTTATTAAAAACAAGGGCTTTTTATTTCTATTGATATCGCCGCGAAGGTGTTGATTAATTATAATTCTAAAATGTCAAAAACACGACTTCCTCAAACCAATGTGCAAGAACTTGCGATTATATATTGGAATTGATAAATCTAATAAACTCAATTTTGGCTACGAGAGTACATCGAGTTTTAGTTTGTTATATAGTTTCTAAGAAGTATTAATTTAGGATTTTACAACAGTGTTTGTTCTTCGTCTTTTTTTGCAAAAGAGAGCTTTTTGACTACAGTAGGAAGTTTTGATTTTACTGAGAAATCATGTATTCGTCACTTTTCGGATATTTTCATTTTTTTTGCATTTATGTTGATATATTAACAGGTAAACACAATAAAAAATATTAAATAGTTTTTTTTTAAGGAAAAAATATTAATTTAATAAATTATATTGGGTGCGATATCGGGATTTGTTAACATTGTCTTAACTCTTTTAGTTAAAATTGTTATAATTTTGCAGCAATTAATAAAAAACAAAAAATGAAGACAATGAAAAATTGGTTACTCTCTGGATTACTGTTTTTAATGGTTGCAACGGCTTTTTCTCAAGGGAAAGTTACTGGAACTATTACTGACGGACAAGGCTCATTACCTGGTGCAAATGTTGCAATCAAAGGAACTAAAACTGGCGTTTCTGCAGATTTTGATGGTAAATTCTCGATTAACACAACTGTTAGTTCTGGAGAATTAGTTATTTCTTTTATAGGTTTCGAACCTAAGACAGTTAAGTTTTCTGTTGTAGAAGGAACTACAAAAAATTTAGGAACTATCGTTTTAACTTCAAATTCTAATGAATTAGATGAAATTGTAGTTACAAGTAGTATTCTTGATATTGCAAAAGATAGAAAAACTCCTGTCGCAGTTTCTACGATCAAAGCGTCAGAAATTCAAGAAAGGTTGGGTTCTCAGGAATTTCCAGAAATTTTAGCAAACACTCCTTCAGTATATGTTACAAAACAAGGTGGAGGTTTTGGAGATGCCCGAATTAATATTCGTGGATTTGACCAAAGAAATATAGCCGTAATGATAAACGGTGTGCCAGTAAACGATATGGAAAATGGAGCTGTATATTGGAGTAACTGGGCTGGACTTTCTGATGTGACTTCAGCAATGCAAGTACAAAGAGGTTTAGGTTCTTCTAAATTAGCTATTTCATCTGTTGGGGGTACAATAAATGTAATCACTAGAACTTCTGAAATGAAAGAAGGTGGATCAGTTTCTACTTCTGTTGGTAATGCTGATTATTTGAAAGTACAAGGTTCTTACTCTACTGGTTTAATGGATAATGGTTTTTCAGCATCTGTTTTGTTAAGTTCGACTACTGGAGATGGATATGTTGACGGAACTAAATTTGAAGGGAAAAATTATTTTATTGCATTTGGTTACAAACCAAACGACAAACATGATCTTCAATTCACTTTCACTGGAGCTCCTCAATGGCACCACCAAAGAAGTTTTGCTAATCCATTATCAGAATATATTAAATACGGTTCTAACGGAGAGCCAAATATTAAATATAACTCTGACTGGGGTGTTAAAAATGGTGAAGAATTTTCTTGGGCTAGAAACTTTTATAGCAAGCCGGTTGCTTCGTTAAATTGGGATTTCAAAATCAATGACAATACAACATTATCATCTGTTTTCTACGGTTCTTGGGGACGTGGTGGAGGAACTGGAAGTATAGGAAAAACTCCTTTCTCTTATAAAACAGCTAATGGTTTAGTTCCATTTGATGAATTTGTAAAATACAATACAGGTCAGCCTAATACTATTGGAGCGCCTTTAACAGCAGGTGCTGATGGTCAATATTTAACAGATAGACGTAACGGTTTTACAAGAAGAGCTTCAATTAACTCTCATGACTGGTATGGAGCTGTTATTGATTTGAATAAAAAATTATCTGATAAATTAATACTTGATTTTGGTATTGATGTAAGAACATATACTGGTTATCATTTTAGAAATATTAATGATAGGCTAGGAGCTGACGGATATAAAGATGATAGAGATATCAATAATAGAAACAGAGTTTTATATCAAACCTATGATGCTTCTCCTGACTTGAACCCATTTACAAATATTAAAGGTCAAGAGAAAATTGAATATAACAATAATGGTTATGTAAACTGGTTAGGTGCATTTACGCAATTAGAGTATTCTAATGAGAATTTATCTGCATTCTTTCAAGGGGCAGTTTCTCAACAAGGATTTAAAAGAGAGGATACTTTTACTTACTTGGAAACTGATCCTTTGTACAAAACTGATTTTGAAAATATCTTAGGAGGTAACGTTAAAGGTGGTGTAAATTATAATATTAGCGAAACAAGTAATGTGTTTGTTAATTCTGGTTTTTATTCAAAACAACCTTTCTTCAACGCTGTTTATCCTAATAACCAATCAGTTGTTGCGTCAAACTTGGTAAATGAAAAAGTTTTAGGTTTAGAAGCGGGATACGGTTACCGTTCAAGATTCTTTACTGCTAATCTTAACGTGTACTATACTTCTTGGAAAGATAGATACCAAAGAAGTTCTGACCGTGATATTGCTAACGTAGGTGGATACTATGATTTTAATGGTATTACTGAGATTCACTCAGGTGTAGAATTAGAGTTGAATGCTAAGCCATTACCAAGATTAAGTGTAAATGCGATGTTGTCAATTGGTAACTGGATATATGAAGGAAATGTTAATAGCAACAGATTTGATGCTAATAACCAACCAATAGATGGTGGAACTTCAACCACTTTGTACTTAGATCAAGTAAAAGTTGGTGATGCTGCCCAGAACACTGCTAGTATTGGTGCTAAATATGAAGTATTTGAAAGAGTTAGTTTTGATGCAAACTATAGATTAGCTCAAAAATTATATGCTTCAATTGATCCTACTAATTTTTCAACTGAAGTTAATAATGGATCATTAGAATTGCCATCTTATGGATTAATGGATGCTGGTTTTTCTTATAAAATGTTAGTAGGAAAAGATAAAAGGAGCTCTGTTAGCTTTAGATTAAATGTAAATAACGTTTTAGACGAAGTTTATATATCTGAGTCTAGAACAAATATTTTCACTACTGATAATATTGATTCTAGAAATCCTGCAAAAGGTACTTATGCATCAAATAATATGGTGTATGATGGTGTAGCAACTGGAAATCAAGTTTTCTTCGGATACGGAAGAACTTGGAATTTTAGTCTTCGTTATAACTTCTAGTAGTATATAAAAAAAACAGAATTAATCGGCAATTAATTCAGAACGGTTTGAATAGTGACTTTTTAATATATTATGTTGTAAGTCAATTCATTTCAAATAAATAAAAAAGCAGGTGAGTAATCACCTGCTTTTTTTTGTTGTCTAAATTTTGAAGACGACAATTGCGCCGACCCTTTGAGGGAAAGCGGAGCTTTTGCAGCCTTGATTTAAATTTAAATCTAGGCTTTTTTTATTGTATTAGGATTTATAAGTTTTTGAATTTTAGGTATTTTTTGTTTAACCTATAAAAACGCAGCTTTTTAACGTTTTAACTACGTAATAGTGGAATTTAATTTCAAAAGAGCCTTAAAAGCAGTAAAACTTGAAAATTATGTTAAATTTTACCGGAGCTTGTCTTTTTATTAACAAATAATTAACATTAGTTTGCCAAAAATGTTAGATTTTTGCCAAAAATTTTTAATTTAAAAATCATGAAAAAATTATTGAAGTTATTTTTAATACTGGTTGCATTTATAGGTGCGGGGACTAGTATTTATGCTCAAGGTAATACAACTTCTTCTATCAATGGGGTGGTTTACGACAGTGAGTCAGAATCTTTGCCTGGAGCATCGGTGCTTGCAACTCATGTATCATCAGGAACTCGTTATACAGCTACGACTGATACTAACGGTAATTTTAGAATTTCTAACATGAGAGTTGGAGGTCCTTACAAGGTAGTTGTTACTTTTGTAGGATTTAGAGCATTTGAAGATAGTAATGTTTTTCTTCAATTAGGGGATTCAAAAAACTTCAAAATAGTTTTAGCTGATGAAGCTAGCGAACTTAATGAAGTTGTAGTTAAGGGGCTTAAAAACAATACATTTAATTCAAAAAGAACAGGTGCTCAGACAGTAATTGATTCAGATAAAATTAAATCATTACCTTCTCTTTCAAGAAATATTGCAGATTTTGCTAGATTAACTCCACAAGCTCAATTACGTGGTGATGATGTTCTTTCAATAGGTGGTCAAAATAATAGATTCAATGCTATTTACATTGATGGAGCTGTAAGTAACGATGTTTTCGGTTTAGCTGCAAATGGAACAAATGGTGGGCAAACTGGAGTTAGCCCAATATCAGTTGATGCAATTGAACAATTTCAAGTGAGTGTTGCTCCTTATGATGTGAAATTATCTGGTTTTGCAGGTGGGGCCATTAGCGCGATTACTCGTTCAGGAACTAACAATTTTGAAGGTTCTGCTTATTATTTAAATAGAAACCAAGATTTAGCGGCAAAAACGCCTCCTTCTTTAGCGGGTACAAATCCAAGAACAAAATTAGCTGATTTCTCCGCAAAAACGTACGGAATAAGAGCTGGTGGATCTATTGTAAATGATAAATTATTTTATTTCATTAACTATGAAAAACAAGATAATGAAACTCCTCAGCCTTTCGATATAGCTAATTACACAGGTCTTTCTGCAAGTAGATTAGGAGAATTAAGAGCTAAACTTGCTACTTATGGATATGATCCAGGTTCTTTTGAAAATAACGTAAGAACTCTTGTAAGTGATAAATTGATTGGTAAGATCGATTGGAACATCAGTGACAAACATAAACTATCTTTAAAACATAGTTATGTAAAAGCAGAGAATTTTTCACCAAGTAGATCTTCTGCTTCGGCAATAAGTTTTATTAATGGTAGCCAGTTGTTTAATTCAACAACTAATTCAACTGCTTTAGAATTGAACTCAAGATTTGGAAATAAATTTTCAAATAATTTAGTTGTAGCCTATACAAAGGTAGTTGATGACAGAGGTGCAGCTGGAGATCCGTTCCCAACTGTTCAAATTTTTGATGGTTCTTCACAAAGTATTTATTTTGGAGCAGAAGGTTTTTCTACTGCCAATTTTTTAAGTCAAAAAGTATTGACAGTTTCTGACAATTTTGAAATTAATGCTGGAAAAAGTACAATAACTATTGGAACTCATAATGAATTTTCATCTTCACGTAATGTGTTTTTTGGTAATAACTTCGGTTCATACAGATACAATAGTTTAGATGATTTCTTGCTAGATAAAAGACCGAATAGATTTCAGATGAACTACTCTTTGATTGGTGGTGAAGGTGATGCATCTTTAGGAGCTGCTGAATTTAGCACTAAACAATTTGGATTTTATGTTCAAAATGAAATGAGGTTAAATGATAATTTCAAACTTTCATACGGAGTTAGGGTAGATGTTCCTGTTTGGGAAGATGGTTTAGTAAATCCTGATTTTAATAATAGAACAATTGGTTTATTAGTAGCTGCTGGTAAAGATTTAAAAGGAGCGCTTGTGGGTCAAGGTATTACAAGCACTGCTCACATTGCGCCACGTTTAGGTTTTAATTATGATGTGAACGGTAAAAAGTCAACTCAGTTTAGAGGTGGATTAGGAGTGTTTACTTCTAGGTTGCCTTTAGTATGGCCAGGAGGAACTTATAATAATAATGGTATTACTCAAGGTGCTATTTCTATTACTAATGCTACTCAAACGCCGGTTTTTAATCCAAATCCTAGTGTTGCTAGTCAAATTGCACCACTTCCTGCATCATATCCACGTCCAGGTTCTGGGGGGAAAGGTGGTAATATAGATTTATTTGCAAAAGATTTTAAATTACCTCAGGTATTTAAAGCAAGTTTTGCAGTAGATCAAAAATTACCATTAGGTTTTGTTTTCACATCTGAGATCACTTATAATGATAACCTTAGTGCAGTTAAGTATGAAAACTTAAATATCAAAGATGCTTCAAGCAGACTTTCAGGAGCTGATAGTAGACCACGTTACAATGGAAACTCAAGAGTAGACCCTACTTATTTAGGTGTTTATTTAGCTTCAAATACAGATGAAGGTAAAGCTCATAATATCTCTTTTACATTGACTAAAAATTTCAAATCTGATTTTATTGATGCTAATATTTCTGGAACTTACTCTTATGGTAAATCAACAGTTTTACTAGATGCAACTTCTTCTCAAAATAGTTCTCAGTGGAACAATACTGAAACGGTTAATGGTGCAAATTCATTAGCGCTTTCTAGATCAGATTTTGATCAAGGTAGAAGAATTATCTCTAATGGTAATGCAACTTTCAAATGGAGTAAATTTACTAAAAGTAGATTAGGGTTTTTCTATGAAGGAGCTCAAGGAACTCCAATTAGTTATGTGTATAATGATGCTGGTCGTTTGTTACAAGATACGTTCTCTAACTCAGCATTGATTTACGTTCCTGCTAGTCAAAGTGAAATTAACTTAGTTTCTACTACTGCAAATACATTGTCGCCTCAAGCACAATGGGATGCTCTTAGCGCATTGATTGAAGGTAATGAGTATTTAAGAAGTAGAAAAGGTACTTATGCTGAGCGTAATGGTGATCGTTTAAAAACATCACACATTGTAGATTTAAAATTCGCACAGGAGTTCATTATCACTTCAGGAAAAAAGAAACATACATTGGAATTTTCAGCTGATATTTTTAACTTTACAAACCTTTTGAACAAAGACTGGGGTAAAAGATATTTCACAAGTAATGACCAAGTACAGTTGCTTAAACAAGAAGGCTTCTTGACTGGAACGACTTCGCCAACATTTAGTTTTGATCCTAAGATTGGAAATAATATTAACCAAATTGATGATGTAGGTCTTAATTCATCAAGATGGCAAATACAAACAGGAGTTCGTTATACTTTTAACTAATATCTGTTAACTTTAAAAAACCCTCATTTCAATTAGAAATGAGGGTTTTTTTTGGCCTTTTTTGTTTATATTTGAACTTCAAAAAATATATTATATGTACGAATTTTTAAAGGAATTTCATTCTGGATGGGCTTATATCGCTCTTGTATTATTAGTTGTCGCAGTTGTAAATGCTTTAATGGGGATGTTTTCCAAAAAAGAATTTACTGCTAGGGATAGAAAAATTGCGATTTTCGGATTGATTGGAACGCATACTCAATTATTAATTGGATTAATTTTGTATTTTGTTTCTCCGTTTGGTTTTGCTTCATTGGGACAAATGTCTGATAAAGCATTGCGATTAACTTCTTTAGAGCATCCGTTAATTAATATAATTGCTATTACATTAATTACTATAGGGTGGTCAAAACATAAAAAATTGACAACATCTGAATCTAAATTTAAGACTTTTTCTATTTTTTACGGATTAGGATTATTGCTTATATTGAGTAGAATTCCATGGTCAATGTGGTTATAAAAAAAACAAAAAAAGTCCTATTTATAGGGCTTTTTTTATCAAGGTATGGTTTTTGTTTAAAAAGAGTCGAACTAAAAAGTTAATAATGAGAAAATCAATAACAGTCCTTTTTTTATTTGCCATTGTTGCATTGGTGAGTAGTCAAAGCCAAATTATAAATAATCAAAAATCGTCAACTCAAAAATCTGTAATTCAAAAGTCTACAGTAGTACCTAAAGACACTGTCAAAAAGACGAAGGTACTAGTTCTTCCGCAAGTGCAAGAAATTAAAAAAGATACAGTAGAAGATAAGATGGGAGAATTGGTTATGTACAAAAAAGATGCCCACGCCTCGTATTATGCTGATAAATTTCATGGTAGGAGAACTGCAAGTGGAGCAATATTTGACATGCATAAATATACTGCAGCTCATAAAAAATTTCCATTTGGAACTAAATTAAGAGTTACAAATCAAGCAAATGGACAGTCTGTTATTGTAGAGGTTACTGATAGAGGGCCTTTTGTGAGATCTAGAGAAATTGATCTTTCTAAAATAGCTTTTATGGAAATAGCAAAAAATAAAGGTGTTGGAGTTATGATTGTTACGATTGAAGTTTTTAAAAAATAATTAGCGCCAGCTTGTAAAAGGATTAATGCTTAAATTGGAATTGTAATACCGATTGTCATTTGTCACTTCTTTTCCCAGCCAATTTGGTTTTTCAAAAGTTTCATCTTCAGAGTGAAGCTCGATTTCGGCAACAACTAGTCCTTTGTTTTCGCCATAAAATTCGTCTATTTCATAGATGTGATTTCCTGTTTTTACCTCAAAGCGAGTTTTATCAATGACCCCTTTCTCACAGAGTAACAATAGTTTGTTTGCTTCGTCTACGGGAATTTCTTTTTCCCACTCAAAACGGGACATACCTGTCTCGTTTGAAACTCCTTTTATCGTTATAAAGGCTTTGTCTCCTTTTGTCCTAACACGAACAGTCCGTTCAGGAACGGAGCTTAAATAACCCTGTTTAATGCGTTTTTGAGAAAAAGCTTCTTTTTTATAAGTGTCTGATGTAACTAAAAATTTTCGTTCTATTTCTATCATATAAAAGTGTATTTGTTTTTAGTGCAAAGATGTCATTACCGTCTGGGCTATCCGGAATTCAAATGTATCAAATATTTATACTCCAATAGAATGTTTTCATAGAAAAGCTATTTAAATTTGTATCATGCCCGAATGTATCCCAAATAGAAAAATTATACACATCGACATGGACGCTTTCTATGCTTCTGTGGAACAAATGGATAATCCTTCATTACGAGGGAAGCCTGTTGCTGTAGGTGGTTCTGAAAATCGGGGGGTTGTTGCGGCGGCAAGTTATGAGGCTCGAAAATTCGGTGTGAGAAGTGCTATTAGTGGAGTAGTGGCAAAGAAAAATTGTCCTGAAATTATTTTTGTCAGTCCGCGATTTGATAGGTATAAAGAGATTTCGAGTAAGATTCATAAAATTTTTAGAGAGTATACTGATTTAGTGGAGCCACTTTCACTGGACGAAGCGTATTTAGACGTTACTCAAAATAAAAAAGGAAATCCCAGTGCTAGCCTCCTTGCAGAAGAAATTAGATTGCGTATTTTTAATGAAGTAGGGCTAACCGCGTCCGCGGGAATTTCAATCAACAAATTTGTTGCTAAAATCGCTAGTGATTACAACAAGCCCAATGGTCAAAAAACAGTAAATCCAGAGGATGTAATTGCATTCATAGAAGGATTACCTATTCGGAAATTTTATGGAGTTGGGAAAGTAACTACTGAAAAAATGTATCAATTGGGAATATTTACCGGAGTTGAGTTAAAAAGTAAATCATTGGAATTCCTAGAGAAACATTTTGGAAAATCAGGAGGCTTCTATTACAATGTCGTCCGGGGAATTCATAATAGCGAGGTGAAATCGGATCGAATTACAAAATCGGTTGCTGCAGAACATACTTTTGATATTAATCTTTCATCGGAGATATTTATGATGGAGCAATTGGAGAATATTGCAAATACTTTAGAGAGAAGGCTTAAAAAACATAATGTTTCTGGCAAAACGGTTACTTTGAAAATAAAATACAGTGATTTTACCCAGCAAACCAGAAGTAAAACTTTGGCTTATTTTATTGCTGACAAAGGATTGATTTTAGAAACGGTAAAAGAGCTTTTATATCAAGAACGCATGAAAGATTCGGTTCGGCTATTAGGAATATCCTTGAGTAATTTAAATACAGAAGTTAGGAAAGCGGTAGTGGTTCAGTTAAAATTCAGTTTTTAAGCTACACTTAATCAGCTTAAACAAGAGTTAAACCGCGGGAAATATTATTTTATATTTTTATTTAAAATTATATTTGTTAAAAAATAAACGCTATGTTAGATTTTAAACAATACGATAGTGCATTTGCTAAGCATCATGATAGTCTTGATATAATGATTACACCCACTTTGTCGTGGAGTTTTCACAGGGAATCCATAAATGAAGTAAAAAGCATTTATGTCGATTGTAATAAATTAAGTCTAATTGCAAGCAGTAGTAAATGGGTAGTAAATGATTGGGATTTCAAAAACAAGCTAAAAGAGGAAGTAATTATTGTTACTGACACTAAATTAGAGATTGTTTTTGCTTCGCATAACCTTACTAAAATGAATGGTTATAGAGAAGAAGAGGTTATGGGTAGGAGCCCAAAAATGTTTCACGGGTCTGCTACTAATTCACTAACTTCTAATGAAATTAGAAAAGCCATCCAATTGCAAGAGCCTTTCGAGAAAACAGTTTTGAATTATAAAAAGAATGGGGATACTTATCTTTGTCTAATTAAAGGGTTTCCAGTATTTAATAGAAAAGGGGAGTTATCTCATTTTATTGCCTTTGAAAAAGCAGCATAAAAAAAGCCCTTTTTATTTGAAAAAGGGCTTTTTTATGTTTTATAAAATCTAGAATTAATCTTTACTTGAAAGCTTAGAAAGCAATCTCAAAAACTCAATATACAACCATACAAGAGTAATCATCAAGCCCATTGCGCCAAACCACTCCATGTATTTTGGCATTTTTTCTTGTACTCCTTTTTCAATTCTGTCAAAATCTAAAAACAAGTTTAAAGCGGCGATAATAATTACAAATACACTAATACCAATACTCATCATCGAATTACCGTGGTGAACTGGCTGAAAGCTGGTAAACATAGAAACAATCCATGAGATAAGGTAGTAAGTAACTATGGCTAGTGTAGCTGCTATAACAACTGATTTGAATTGTTCAGTTACTTTAACGATTTTGAATCTGTACAGTCCTAAGCAAACTGCAAATGTTACAAATGTGGCTCCAACAGCTTGTATTACAATCCCGGGATATTTAGCTTCAAAAATAGCAGAAATTCCGCCAATGAATAGACCTTCAAATAAGGCATATCCAGGAGCTAAATAGGGTGAGTATTGTGGTTTGAAAGCGGCAATAACTACTAAAATTAATCCTGCTATAGCACCACCAATTGCGGGTACGATAGGGTTTGTGCCATTAAAAGCCATCCACCAAATCACCATGGCGGAGGCAATAAGTAATAAAAATAAAAGTAATGTTTTATTGATTGTGCCAGACAAGGTCATCTCTTGATCGTATTCTATAACAGTGGCGTGGTGTACCTGTTCTTTTCCAGATGCCGTTGTGACTGAAAAAGATTTATTAGTTAAAAAAGGGTTTTTCGATTTGAAATTCATGTTAAATAAAATTTATTTTTTCAAAGATAAATTAAAATAAAATTAAGCACAAAAAAACCGTCTTGTTTAATTTCTGACAAGACGGTTTTTGATTTAGGAGTATTTAAATTACTCTATTTCCGAAACTCTCATAGTATTTACCATTCCTTTTTCTTTAATAGGCATTGCAGCTAAGTTGATCAGGAAATCTCCTTTAGTTACATATCCTTTTTCTCTTGCAATTTCATTAACATCAGTTACCGTATCATCAGTACTTACGATTTTATCGTAGTAATATGATTTTACTCCCCACAACAAACTTAGTTGCGTAACGATTCGTTTGTTTGATGTAAATACTAAAATATGTGCTGATGGTCTCCATGCAGATATTTGAAATGCAGTATAACCACTATTTGTCAAAGTACAAATTGCTTTTGCTTTAATAGCATCAGCCATAATTGCAGCATGACGACAAATTGTTTTAGTGATAAAACGTTTTGTTTTAATTTGTGGTGTGTTTTGAGGTACTTGAATTAACGGAGAATTCTCAACAGCTTTAATAATCTGTGTCATTTTCTCAATTACTTGTACTGGGTAATTACCTGTAGCAGTTTCACCAGAAAGCATTACAGCATCCGCACCGTCCATTACAGAGTTAGCAACGTCATTTACTTCAGCTCTTGTAGGAGTTAAACTAGTGATCATTGTCTCCATCATTTGAGTAGCAACAATAACTGGAATTCTTGCCATTTTTGCTTTACGAATCAATTCTTTTTGCACTAATGGTACTTCATGTGCAGGAAGTTCAACTCCAAGGTCACCACGTGCTACCATCAAGGCATCACAATAAGCAACAATCTTATCTATGTTTTCTAATGCTTCCGGCATTTCTATTTTCGCAACGATCGGAATTTTATAGTCAGAATGTTCAGCAATCAGATTTTGTAAATCTTTTAAATCTTGAGGCGTTTTTACAAAAGAAAGTGCAATCCAGTCTACTTTTTGTCCAATAGCAAAAATAGCATCGGCAATATCTTTTTCTGTCATTGCAGGAAGAGATATTTTTGTATTAGGAAGGTTAACTCCTTTTTTAGATTTCAATTCACCACCTTGTATTACTCTTGCAACTACTTCTGTATTTTTGTCTGTTTCAACAATTTCAAAAATTAGTTTCCCGTCATCTAATAAAATTCTTTCTCCCGGATTAACATCGTTTGGAAAGTTTTTATATTTCATGAACACTTTTTGAGCTGTTCCAAGAATATCTTCTGCAGTTGTAAACGTAATTAAATCACCGTCATTTACGACAACTCCTTCATTCATTACACCTACGCGAAGTTTTGGACCTTGTAAGTCGCCAAGTATTGCTGTAGTATATCCATACTCATCATTAAGATCTCTAATGATTTTCATCTTTTCTTTGACATCTTCATAATCAGCGTGAGAAAAGTTTACTCTAAACACATTTACACCTGCGTCTATCATGTCCTTAATAATCTCTCTTGTACTACATGCAGGTCCTAATGTGGCTACAATTTTGGTTTTTTTGTTTGGAATCATTTGTATTAAAAAATTAAATTGTTTTTTGATTTTATTTGATTTGTATCTACGGTGTATACTGCAGATATGCTATCAATGGTATTTAATATTGTTTTTATTTTAGACACGTTCATGGTGTCTTCTGTGTTTTCGATTTTTAAAAAATAATCTGCTTTTTTAAATTCTGGAAGTAAGTACACTTTTGTAGAAATTTCCAGTGTCGTATTTGAAAATAAATTTTGGCTAGCATCCTTTTTTTCTTGGAGTACTTCGTTTTTATTTTGAATTAAATTCCAAGAAACTACATTCTCAGAATCATAATGATAAAAGCGGGCAAAATTAGTTTCCCCTTCTTTTATATTGATTTGCACTTCCTCTTTACTTTTTGCTAAATTTATAGCAAGTTTTTGATTGATGAAATATGCTAACCGATAATCTTCCAATGAAGTATGTATAGCAATTAAATAATAATCTATTTCGTCAAATTCGCCAAGATCGAGTTTATGAATTGCCATATTCATTAAAAATAATGATGTAAATATACTATTTCTAATGAAGTTAAAGAGCAGAAAATGTAATGATTTCGTTAATTTATGAACGAAAACGATGTAGTTTTGATGAATATAATATTATTTCTTGTCCATTTTTTCTTGTAATGCAAAATAGGTGCGTTGAGATGCTTTTTCTTCTGCTTTCTTTTTTGAGGTAGCTCTTGCCTTTGCAATTACTTTTCCATCGATGCTTAATTTTACACCAAAGAAACGTGTTCCGTCTATTCCGTTGTCTTCATAGATGTCATAATGAAATACTTTTTTCTCTTTTTGACACCATTCGATAACTAGACTTTTGTAACTGATTACTTTTCCTTCTAATCGAGAAATATCCACATAAGGGATGATTACTCTTTTCTGAATAAATTTTTCACAATAGATATAACCTCTGTCTAGGTAAATGGCACCTATTAAAGATTCAAAAATATTGCCGTGGATGTTTTCGCCAAAATGTTGTACTGGCACTTTACTTTCGATAAAACGAATTAGATTTAAATCTTTTCCTAATTCATTCAAATGCTCTCTGCTGACAATTTTAGAACGCATTTTTGTTAGATAGCCTTCATCTCCATGTGGTGCTTTGTTAAATAGATGAGCCGCAATTACAGAGCTTAACATGGCGTCTCCTAAGAATTCCAATCGTTCGTAATTAATGGGGTGACCTTCTGAATTAAGCTTACTGGTGGAACGATGTGTAAATGCTTTCTTGTAGTGGTCTAAGTTTTTAGGGGCGAAACCTAAAATAGCCTGGATAGAATCAAAAAAAATCCCGTCTTCTAAATTTAGAGAACGGGATTTTGTAAATATTTTTTTTAGTATACTCATTTAAATTAGAAGTCTAATTTTTTAACTAACACACAAGCGTTGTGTCCACCAAAACCAAACGTATTACTCATGACAACATTCATTTCTCTTTTTTGTGCAACATTAAAAGTGAAGTTCAGTTTAGAATCAATATTTTCATCATCAGTAAAATGATTTATTGTTGGAGGCACTATTCCGTATTTCATAGAAAGAATTGAGGATATAGTTTCTACAGCTCCGGCAGCACCTAAAAGGTGACCTGTCATTGATTTTGTCGAATTTAAATTCATTGTGTAAGCATGTTCACCAAAAACATGCGTGATTGCTTTAGATTCTGCTAAATCTCCCAGAGGAGTAGAAGTACCGTGCATGTTAACTCCGTCAACATCTGTTGGTTTCAATCCTGCATCTCTAAGGCAATTTAACATTACATTTTTCGCACCTAAACCATCAGGATGTGGAGCTGTAATATGATAAGCATCAGCTGACATACCTCCACCACCAATTTCGCAGTAAATAGTTGCGCCACGAGCAATTGCATGTTCGTACTCTTCAAGAATTAATGCTCCGGCACCTTCTCCTAAAACAAAGCCATCTCTGTCTTTATCCATTGGTCTGGAAGCCGTTGTTGGGTCGTCATTTCTTGTAGATAATGCATGCATGGCGTTAAATCCACCCATACCTGCTATTGTTACTGCAGCTTCAGATCCTCCGGTTACCATAACATCTGCATGACCTAATCTAATATAATTAAATGCGTCAATAATTGCATTTGTAGAAGAGGCACAAGCGGAAACAGTAGCAAAATTAGGGCCTCTGAAACCATATTTTATTGAAATATGACCACAAGCAATATCTGAAATCATTTTTGGAATAAAGAAAGGATTGAATTTTGGCGTACCGTCACCAGCAGCAAAGTTCAACATTTCTATTTGGAAAGTTTCCAATCCACCAATTCCTGATCCCCAAATTACTCCTGCTCTATCCTTGTCTAGTTTCTCGAAATCGAATCCAGCGTCAGTTACAGCTTCTTCCGAAGCTACCATTGCATATTGTGCATAACGGTCCATTTTTCTGGCTTCTTTTCTGTCTAAAAAATCTTCAGCATTAAAGTTCTTTAGTTCGCATGCAAAATGAGTTCTAAATTTAGCAGAATCAAAATAAGTTATCGGGGCAGCTCCACTAACACCGTTAATAAGAGCATTCCAATATTCTTGAATATTATTTCCAATAGGAGTAAGAGCACCTAAACCCGTCACAACAACTCGCTTTAATACCATAACTTGTATATTTTGTTATCTTTAAACAAATAAAACCCATGCTTTCTTCACTGTATTTATCTTACAAAAGAGCCATGGGTATTACAATAAATATCTTTTTGATTGAAAATCAATCTTGATTTTAATTTTAAAAAAAAATAATAACACCCGCAAACGTTGAAGTAAGCGGGTGTTTAAATTATTATTTTTTAGCTTCTTCGATATAAGAAATAGCTTGACCAACAGTAGCAATGTTTTCTGCTTGATCATCTGGAATTTGAATGTCAAATTCTTTTTCGAATTCCATAATAAGCTCAACAGTGTCTAATGAATCAGCCCCTAAATCATTAGTGAAGCTTGCTTCTGTTACAACTTCGTTTTCGTCAACACCTAATTTGTCTACGATAATCGCTTTTACTCTTGATGCAATGTCTGACATAATCTTTAATTTTAGAATTTAATTTGTTGGCAAAAATAAAAAACTTTATTTTAAAACAACGAATAAGTTGATAAATGTGTCAACTAAATTATAAAATAAATTTTAACAAAGAGGTCGCAATGCTATTTATTTTCATTTTTTATGCCTTTTTTTGCGTAATTAAAATGGGGTAGATTATGAAAAAAATAGTGGTTTTTGCTTCTGGATCGGGTACTAATGCTGAAAATATTATAAAGTATTTCGCTTCAAGTGAAACTGGAACGGTGGTTGCAGTTTTTACAAACAATCCAAGTGCCAAGGTAATTGAACGAGCAAAAAATAATGAAATACCAACAGAGGTTTTTTCGAAAGAAGAACTAATTGAAAGCAAAGTACTACAAAAATTAAATCTAATTGAACCCGATTTGATTGTTCTTGCGGGATTTTTATTGAAATTCCCTGAAAATATTATCGTTTCTTATCCCAATAAAATTATAAATATCCATCCAGCATTACTGCCTAAATACGGAGGAAAAGGTATGTATGGAATGAATGTGCATAAAGCAATTGTTGAGAATAAAGAAAAGGAAACGGGCATAACCATTCATTATGTAAATGAAAATTATGATGAAGGAGGGGTGATATTTCAAAAGAAAGTAGTGGTTTTGGGAACGGATACAGCAGATGTGATTGCCGAAAAAATACATGATCTAGAGCAGCGATATTTTCCAGAAGTAATTAGAGATCTTTTAAAAAAACAATAAATATTTTTCATCCTCGCATAAATTTAGAGACAATAAATGAATTACGACGTACATATATATACTGATGGAGCTGCCAAAGGAAATCCTGGAAAAGGAGGCTACGGTGTAGTTATGGAGAGTGTGAAGGAAGGTAAGACCTATAGAAAAGAGTTTTTTGAAGGATTTAGGTTGACGACTAATAATAGGATGGAGTTGTTAGCGGTAATTGTAGGTCTGGAAAAATTAAAGAATCCCAATACAAAGGTGCTTGTCGTTTCTGACTCGAAATATGTGGTTGATTCAGTATTGAAGAAATGGGTTTTTGGTTGGGAGAAAAAGAAATTTATAGATCGAAAAAATTCTGATTTATGGAAACGTCTTTTAGTTATTTATAGAAAACACCAAGTTGATTTTAAATGGATAAAAGGTCATAATAATCATCCGCAGAATGAACGTTGCGATGAACTGGCTGTTATGGCCTCAATGCAAAAGCACCTTTCAATAGACACTTTTTATGAAAGCACGTGTGAATGATCGTTATATTTGAGTTATAGCTAATTCGCTTTTTTTATATTTATTCGAAATTAAATTTTCGTTTATTGTACTTTGAATAACTTTGGCGAGTGCTTCAATTGTTCGGATTTTTGCATACGGTCTGTGGTAAATAATACTCATTTCACGCACTGGAATGGGAGCGTTAAAAAAACTGACCTGTTTTTTCCTTTCGAGAGAAAGGGTGTTGTAGTATAATTCCGGAATTAAAGTTAATCCGCCAAACACGTCAATCATATTCAATAAAGTATCAAACGAACTAGCTTCAAGTTTTAAATTTCCAATCATTTTCTCTTTTTTCTTTAAAGAACATAATTTAATAAATTGCTCTCTCAGGCAATGCCCTTCTTCTAAAAGCCAGATTTTATGATTTCTTATTTCGTCTGGTAAAATATAATTTTGCACGGGATCAATATCGCCATACACCATTAAAGTTTCATAAAACAAAATGATATCTTCAATTTCGGGTTCGTGTAAAGGCGTTGCAACGATTCCCATATCAAGCTGTCCTTCCTTCAACTGTTTTGTAATGGAATTAGTTGTTAATTCTGAGATTTCTAGTTTTAAATCAGGATAGTTTGCTAAAATAGGTTTTATGATTTTTGGCAATAGAGAGTTTGCAATTGTAGGGATGATTCCAATTCTAATCCTCCCTTCAATTTTTCCATTAACCTTTTTAGCATTCTCTTTCAAGAGTTGGGCGTTAAGAACTACTTTTTTCGCGTTTTCAACCGTTTCAAGTCCAATTTCGGTAGTCTCAGTTGGGTTTTTTTTTCGATCAAAAATGATTATTTCGAGCTCTTCCTCTAATTTTTTGACCATTGTGCTTAATGTTGCTTGGGTAACATTGCAATATTCAGCAGCTTTTGTAAAGTTTTTCAATCGATCTACTGCAATTATGTATTCTAATTGTTGGATGTTCATGTGTATAGATGTTGTCAATGACAAAGATATAAAATTTCAGTTATGTCAATATGTTTTTTATCAATATTTTTGTAATGATAAATAAATTAAAAATACTTTTATGAAACAAAAAGCACTCGTGTTGTCATTAGCGATAGTGATAACTCAGCTAACATTTGGTCAAACCTTGACAACAAATTCTGGAGCTCCGGTAGGAGACAATCAAAATTCAAAAACAATAGGGCAAGACGGACAAGTCCTTCTTGAAGACATTCATTTAATTGAAAAACTAGCTGCCTTTGACCGTGAACGTATTCCGGAAAGAGTAGTTCATGCTCGTGGAGCTGGTGCTTTTGGAGAATTTGTAGCAGTCTCTGATTTTTCAGATGTTACAATGGCAGATTTCTTAAATAAGGCGGGTAAAAAAACACCATTATTGGTTCGTTTTTCTACTGTAACGCATCAAGCAGGTTCACCAGAAACGTACCGTGATCCAAGAGGTTTTGCTGTTAAATTTTATACAGAACAAGGGAACTATGATTTAGTAGGGAACAATTTGCCTGTTTTCTTTATTCGCGATGCAATGAAGTTTCCAGACATGGTTCATGCCTTTAAACCATCCCCAATAACAAATGGCGCATCAGATCCGAATAGAGTATTCGATTTTTTTTCCAATGTACCTGAATCAACACACACGTTGACTTGGTTATTTTCTGATTATGGGATCCCTGCAAATTTCCGCCAAATGGAAGGCAATGGAGTACATGCTTACAAATGGGTAAATGCGAAAGGCGAAGTAACGTATGTAAAATACAAATGGGTTCCACAACAAGAAGTACGTAATTTATCGCAAGCCGAAGCCAATGCAATTCAATCTACCCAAATTGAACATGCCACTTTGGATTTGCGCAACGAAATTGAAAAAGGAAATTTTCCGAAATGGGATTTGTATGTTCAAATGTTGAAAAAGGAAGATTTTTTGGCTTTGGATTTTAATGCTGTTGATGCTACTAAAATTTGGCCTGAAAAAATTGCTAAACTGATTAAAGTGGGAACGATGACTTTGAATCAAAATCCTTCCAATTATTTTCAACAAATAGAGCAAGCTGCTTTTTCGCCTGCAATTTTGGTTCCGGGAATTGAGCCTTCCGAAGATAAATTATTACAAGGGAGATTGTTCTCATATTCTGATACACAACGCCATCGTTTAGGAGGGAATTTTCAACAAATTCCAGTAAACATGCCTAAAAATGAGGTAACCACTTACAATGTAAATGGGTATATGTCATTGCGCCCTCAAACTGGTGATGTAAATTATCAGCCCTCAACAAATAAACCGGAGGTAAAGGATGATGCGAAATTTAAATATTCAAAATCAGAATTTGTAAACGTAACAACAGCACAGTCAAAAATTTCGAAACCAAATGATTTTGCTCAAGCGGGAGATTTATACCGTTCTTTTTCTAAAAAAGATCAAGATGCATTAATTTTTAATTTATCAGGTGCTTTAAAACAAGTAAAAAACAAAGTGATTGTTGCTAAGATGATTGCTCATTTTTATCAAGCGGACAGTGAATACGGAATGCGTTTAGCAAAAGAACTTAAAATGGATCGTAAAGAAATAGAAACTTTAATGATGCAATAATTGTAAGAAAACTTAATAAAGGAGCGTTTTTCAGCGCTCCTTTACTATTTAAATTTTAAATAAAATGAAAAAAATAATCTTTACCCTTTTGATTTTGATTTCTGGTCTTTTGAATGCGCAAAACAGAGATGTTTTTGAGGCGGCAAGAACGAATGATGTAAAAACGATTGAAAACTTTGTACAGGAAGGGAATGATATAAATTTATTAAATTCCTCTGGTTATAGTTTGCTTATTCTATCTGTTTACAATAATAATTATGAGGTTGCAACGTATTTGATTTCGCAAAAAGCAAATTTAGACATTCAGGATTCTTCCGGTAATTCCGCTTTGATGGGTGCATGTTTCAAGGGATATTGTTCCTTAGCAGAATTGTTATTGGCACATAAAGCGAGTCAAGATTTAGTAAATTATAATAAGGCAAATGCGCTGTTTTTTGCAGCCACTTTTGGTCAGGAAAAATGTGTGGAAATTTTGTTGAAATATAAAGTCAATACGCATCAAAAGGATATTTTCGGGAAAACGGCTTTGGACTATGCGGTGAATCAAGAAAATGAGGCTATTATTTCCTTGTTAAAATAAAGACTTTTGATTAGAACTGTAGATTGTAAATAATAAGATTTTTTATTTAAGATATAATTTATTAAAAAGCGAACTGTTTAAATTAGCAAAACTTTACAATTGAGACCCGTTGCAATATTGTAACTTATAAACTACCTTTGCACCTTAATTCGAAACTCATAAAATGAACAAATTATTGATTGTTGGGACCGTTGCTTTCGACGCAATTGAAACTCCTTTTGGCAAGACAGATAAAATTTTAGGTGGAGCAGGTACTTATATAGGACTTTCGGCTTCTTTTTTTAATTTGCAATCGGCTATAGTTTCTGTAGTTGGAGATGATTTTCCGCAAGAATATTTGGATTTACTATTGGAAAGAAATATTGATATTTCTGGTCTTGAAGTAGTTAAAGGAGGAAAAACCTTCTTTTGGAGCGGTCGTTACCATAACGATTTAAATTCAAGAGACACTTTAGATACGCAATTGAATGTTTTAGCTGATTTCCAGCCTAAAGTTCCAGAGAACTATAAAAATGCTGATGTTGTAATGCTAGGAAACTTGCATCCATTAGTACAAAGCAGTGTTTTAGACCAAATGGAAACCAAACCAAAATTAGTAGTTTTAGATACTATGAATTTTTGGATGGATTGTGCATTACCGGAATTGCTTGATGTAATGAAACGCGTAGATGTAATTACTATCAATGATGAGGAGGCTAGACAACTTTCAGGAGAATACTCTCTTGTTAAGGCTGCGGCCAAAATTCAGTCTATGGGACCTAAATACGTTGTAATTAAAAAAGGAGAGCATGGTGCATTATTGTTTCATGATCTTCAGGTTTTCTTTGCACCAGCTTTGCCACTAGAAGAAGTTTTTGATCCAACAGGTGCAGGAGATACTTTTGCAGGTGGATTTGCAGGATTTATTACACAGAGTGAAAACGTATCATTCGAAAACATGAAAAATGCCATTATTTATGGCTCAAATTTAGCTTCTTTTTGTGTTGAGAAATTTGGAACAGAAAGAATGATTGACTTGGATAAGAAGGAAGTAGTGTCAAGATTGAAACAATTCAAATCTTTAACACAATTTGATATAGAATTATAATGTCTTAAAGCCTCGGAAACGGGGCTTTTTTGATTCATAATTTTACATGCTATTTGTAAGAATTTATATTAGGAAATAACAACACAACAAACTACAATACGATGAGCGATGCTTTACAACATGAATGTGGGATAGCCTTAGTTAGACTACTTAAACCGCTTGAGTTTTATAAAGAGAAGTACGGGACTGCATTCTACGGAATACAGAAAATGTACCTTCTAATGGAAAAACAACACAACCGTGGACAAGATGGTGCTGGTTTTGCCAGTGTCAAACTTGATGTTGAGCCAGGAGAAAGATATATTAGCCGAGTGCGATCGAATCATGCTCAGCCAATACAAGATGTTTTTGCTCAAATAAACGACAGGGTAAACGAAGAAATGGCTGCGCATCCTGAATATGCGGATAATGTGGCGCTTCAAAAAGCAAATATTCCGTACATAGGCGAATTGTTTTTAGGACATGTTCGTTACGGAACATTTGGAAAAAATAGTATCGAGAGTGTTCATCCTTTTTTACGTCAGAATAACTGGATGCACAGAAACCTGATATTAGCCGGAAATTTCAACATGACTAATGTAAAGGAGCTTTTTCAAAGTCTAGTTGAATTGGGTCAACATCCAAAAGAGATGGCGGATACGGTTACTGTAATGGAGAAAATAGGGCATTTTCTGGATGATGAAGTTACTGACTTATACCAAGAGTGTAAAAACAATGGCTTGTCAAAGAGAGAGGCATCTCCAGTTATTGCAGAAAAACTAGATGTCGCTAAAATATTGACTAGGGCTTCAAAAAACTTAGATGGTGGGTATGCTATGGCAGGACTTCTTGGTCATGGTGATGCTTTTGTTTTTAGGGATCCGGCAGGAATTCGCCCAGCTTATTTTTATCAAGATGATGAAGTAGTTGTTGTCGCTTCTGAAAGACCAGTTATTCAAACAGTATTTAATGTACCTTTTGAGAAAGTTCAAGAAATTGAACCTGGAAATGCGCTAATTATCAAAAAAAATGGAACTGTTTCGATGCAGGAAATTTTGACACCTACAGTGAAGAAAGCCTGTTCATTTGAAAGGATTTATTTCTCTAGAGGAAGTGATGCTGAAATATATCAAGAAAGAAAAAATCTAGGTAGATTAATTTTGCCTGCAGTTTTAAATGCGATAGATCAAGATACAGATAACACTGTTTTTTCATATATCCCTAATACGGCTGAGACTTCATTTTATGGTTTAGTAGAAGCAGCTCAAGATTTCTTAAATCAGAGAAAGAAAAATTACATTCTCGAAAATACAGATAAATTAACTGCAGATTCTTTAGAAGAATTACTTTCAGTAAAGATTCGTACTGAGAAAGTAGCGATTAAAGATGCAAAACTACGAACATTTATTACGGAAGACAGTAGTAGGGATGATTTAGTAGCGCATGTTTATGACGTGACCTATGGAGTTATTAAACCAACAGATAATTTAGTGATTATTGATGATAGTATCGTAAGAGGGACAACATTAAAAATGAGCATTATCAAAATGATGGATCGTTTGAACCCAAAAAGGATTGTTGTCGTTTCGTCTGCGCCGCAAATAAGGTATCCTGATTGTTATGGTATCGATATGGCTAAGCTAGAAGGTTTAGTAGCCTTTAAAGCAGCTTTAGAATTGCTTAAAGAGAGAAACTTATATCACATTGTTGATGAAGTTTATTTAAAATGTAAATCGCAGGAAAATTATAAAGACCATGAGGTAGTAAATTATGTTACGGCCATTTATGAACCTTTCCAGCCGCAAGAGGTTTCAGATAAAATTGCAGAAATGTTGAGCTCTTCGGAGATTAATGCTGAAGTAAAAATTATATTTCAAACAGTTGAGGATTTACATATCGCTTGTCCGAAAAATTTAGGTGATTGGTATTTTACAGGAGATTATCCTACACCAGGTGGTAATAGAGTAGTGAATAGAGCTTTTATGAATTTCTACGAAGGAAAAGACGCTAGAGCGTATTAATTTCCCAGAAATGCATTTAAACGTTTATATTGGTTGTTCATCTAAAAAATTTGCCAACATCTTTGATTTGATTTAGTTTTGGCTCACCATAAAATTAGTAGGTTAAGTTTATGGTAGATTTGGGGCAAAAAAGGTGGAAGCAATTCCACCTTTTTTATTGGAATAAAATGAAAAAAAAAAAGCAGTGAATTTCATATATTGAGATTTACTGCTTTTTTATTTAGCGCTGTCGTCAGCTTAAAGATTTATTTCACTTTTGTTAGTTCAAGTTAAACATGTCCAGTATTTGATGTGCTTTTTCTTATAACATATACGGTAAAAATCTATTATTCAGTAATTTATCGTTTTTATTTGTTGTTTGTCTTAAATAGTTGCAAGCAGTGTTTTTTTGTCTTAAATTTATATCACCATAAAATTAGTAGGTTAAGTTTATGGTAGATTTGGGGCAAAGAAGGCGGAAGCAATTCCGCCTTTTTTATGGAGTAAACTGAAGAGAATAGTTTCGGAGTTAGAGGTTAAAAAAAGCACATAAAAAAAGTCGAATGAACTTTATATAGCTCATTCGACTTTTTTATTTCTGAAGTTAATTATAGTGGGTTTTACAATTTGTACCTCCCAATTCTAATCTTCTTTATTATTTCTCTGATGCAAATCTTCTAGATACTTCTGTCCAGTTGATTGTATTGAAAAAACCTTCAATATAATCAGGTCTTCTGTTTTGGTAATGCAAATAATAAGCATGCTCCCAAACATCCATTCCTAAGATTGGAGTTCCACCACATCCTATTCCAGGCATTAATGGATTGTCTTGATTTGGAGTTCCACAAACATCAAGTTTTCCACCTTTGTGAACACAAAGCCAAGCCCATCCTGAACCAAATTGTGTTGCTCCAGCTTTACTGAATTTAGCTTTAAACTCTTCAAAAGATCCAAAAGCACTTTCAATTGCAGTTAGTAAATCTCCGTTTGGAAGCCCACCTCCATTTGGAGTCATTACATTCCAATAAAGATTATGATTATAAAATCCTCCACCATTGTTACGAACGGCAGTATTCTTCATGTCTAGGTTAATCAAAATATTTTCGATAGTCTTGCCTTCCATATCAGTGCCTGCGATTGCTGCATTAAGGTTGGTAGTATAGGCGTTATGATGCTTCGAATGGTGAATTTCCATTGTACGTGCATCAATATAAGGTTCTAATGCGTCATACGCATAAGGTAATTGAGGTAATTCAAAAGCCATGATATATTTGTTTAATGATTTATAAAAATTTTATCCAAATTTAAACATTTAACTTTGGAATTGGAAATTCTATTTAGCTATTATAACATTTATTTAATTGATAGTGTTGTTTTTCCTGCTGATTAGCTAGCTATTAGCGGCATGAAAGCCAGTACGTGTTAAAATAAGAATACTCTATAATGTTTATTCTAATTGAATGATGGTTATTAAATTCCTATGTTTTGCAATAGCTTACTTTCTTTTGGAAATTAAAATATTTTATAATGTGATCAAACATAAGATTACATTGAAAACATCAGGATTGTGCCATGGCCATACATACAATACTAATTCTGGCACCCGGAATTTTCAACAAAGCTCTGGAGCAGGCTTCTAGGGTAGCTCCTGTCGTGATGACATCATCAATAAGTAGAAAGTGTTTATTGTGATCCTTTTCGCCAAAGTTAACATCAAAAACAGTGTCAATTCCTTCGCTTCTTCCTAGTAGACTTTTTTGTGATTGTGTTTTTGAATATACTGCTCGAAACAATATGGAGTCATTATAGGGTATATTGAATTCCTCCGAAAGTGCCAATCCAAAAGTAGTTACCTGATTGTAGCCTCGTTCTTTATATTTTTTTTTATGTAAAGGAACTGGGATGATTACGTTTGCCGTTTTTAGGATCGTGCTTTCTTTCAATTCTTCGGCATACCAGTTTCCTATAATAGTTCCTATTTCCTCATGGCCTTTGTATTTTAATTTATGAATAAGTTCCTGTACGATTCCTTTTTTATGGAAATAGACAAATGCTGAGGCATATTCCAATGGAATTCGGCCATAGAATTTTTTGAAAGCTTCATTTTCAGGTGATAAATGATGGTTCGTTAATGGAATATGATGTCGACAAACCGTACATATTACTTTTTCATTTGTCAGTAAAAACGAGTTGCATCCACTGCATACGGGAGGAAAGAATAGATTTAGAAGATATTTAAACATTAAATTGCTGATTTATTTATAAAAATATGAAAATGAATGATTCAAACTTCCGCTATTTTTCTTTTTTTAAGTTCACTTTTTATATTTTTGCAGTATGGCAAAACAAGAAGACATATTTAAGAATGTAATTTCGCATGCAAAAGAGTACGGATTTATTTTTCCGTCAAGCGAAATATACGATGGTTTAAGTGCAGTTTATGATTATGCACAGAACGGAGTAGAATTAAAAAAGAACATACGAGAATATTGGTGGAAAGCTATGGTTCAGTTGAATGATAATATTGTAGGTCTTGATGCCTCAATATTAATGCATCCGACAACCTGGAAAGCTTCTGGCCACGTGGATGCTTTTAATGACCCGTTAATTGATAATAAAGATTCGAAGAGAAGATATAGAGCCGATGTTTTAATTGAAGATTATGCTGAAAAGCTTAATATCAAAGCAATTAAAGAGGTTGAAAAGGCAAAAGTTCGTTTTGGCGACGCTTTTGATGAAGCTGAATTTGTGTCAACGAACACTAGAGTTGTTGAATACAAAACGAGAGAAAGAGAAATTCTTGAGCGTTTAGGACGTTCGTTAGGAAACGAAGATCTAGAAGATGTAAAAGCATTAATTGAAGAGTTAGAAATTGCTTGTCCTGAAACAGGTTCTCGTAATTGGACTGAAGTAAGACAGTTTAATCTAATGTTTGGAACAAAATTAGGTGCATCAGCTGATACTGCGATGGATTTGTATTTGCGTCCAGAAACTGCTCAAGGTATTTTTGTTAATTTCTTGAATGTTCAAAAATCCGGTAGAATGAAAGTTCCTTTTGGAATTGCTCAAACGGGGAAAGCATTTAGAAACGAAATCGTTGCAAGACAGTTTATCTTCCGTATGCGTGAGTTTGAACAAATGGAAATGCAATTTTTTGTTCGTCCAGGTGATGAAATGAAACATTATGAATTCTGGAAAGAAGCGCGATTGAAATGGCATTTGTCTCTAGGGTTAGGTAAGGAAAATTATCGTTTTCATGACCATGAAAAACTAGCTCATTACGCTAATGCAGCTGCTGATATAGAATTTAATTTTCCTTTTGGATTTAAAGAATTAGAGGGGATTCATTCTCGTACTGATTTTGATTTAAAAGCACACGAAAAATTCTCAGGTAGAAAATTACAATATTTTGATGCTGAACTGAATCAGAATTATGTTCCCTATGTAGTGGAGACATCTGTTGGATTAGACAGAATGTTCTTGGCTGTTTTTGCAACTTCATTGAAAGAAGAAACTTTAGAAGATGGTTCAACAAGAACAGTGTTGAAATTACCGTCAGTCCTAGCGCCTACGAAAGCAGTGGTGTTGCCATTGGTTAAAAAAGATGGTTTACCTGAAATAGCTCATAAAATCGTTGAAGACTTAAAATGGGATTTTAATGTGGGATATGATGAGAAAGATGCAGTAGGTCGTCGTTACAGAAGACAAGATGCACTGGGAACTCCATTTTGTATTACAGTGGATCATCAAACAATAGAAGATCAAACAGTAACGATTCGTCATCGTGATACGATGAAACAAGATCGAGTTAAAATTTCTGACTTGAATTCGATTATTGAAAATGAAGTGTCTATGAAAAACTGGTTGATGAAAATGTAACAACTTGCTTTATAGTATATAAAAAGGCTTTCCAATTTGGAAAGCCTTTTGTTTTTTCAGGGGTTAAATCCGTATAGTGTTTAAAATGAGGTCTTTTCTGGCCATGACAATAGTGTAGTTAATCGGATTTATTTGCAGTTCATCATAATCTATGAACATTTGTTAACAACATATTAACATCGGACTTCAATACTCACTGAAACATGTATTTTTAATTTGTTAAATAATGATAAACAACTGATTTTTTATTTAATGAGTTTCCCAAAACTACCATAGATTTTGCTATTTTTTGAAGTATAAGCTGAATTTAAGCATCAAATAATACGCCTAACAATTTAGGAAGAGCTATAGATGAACTATTCGTACATTATTATTGACGACGATCAAGAAAGTGTTTTGAAAACAAAAGCCATGGCTGATAGTTTTTCGGAGCTTGACTTTGTAGCTTCGGCAAATAATTATGAAGAAGGTTTAAACCTTATATTAGAGCATATTCCCCAATTAATTTTTCTCGAGATTGATCCTTCAAATAAAAAGAGCAACTTATCATTGATGCTAATCAATGAATTGCATCGTTATTTGAAAGTTATTCCTAAAATTATTGTTACCACTTCTAAAAAGGACTTGGCCTACGAAGCAATTCAATATGACGTTACGGATTATATTTTAAAACCTTTGGCAGGTATCGATTTTATAAAGTCAATCTTGAAGTTAAATAAATCGAACGCTGATAGTATAGTCGCTTTAGCGCAACCACAAGTTCTT
The DNA here is from genome assembly GCF_963974175.1 of uncultured Flavobacterium sp. Lineage (GTDB taxonomy): Bacteria > Bacteroidota > Bacteroidia > Flavobacteriales > Flavobacteriaceae > Flavobacterium. Next base: position 122,826 of record NZ_CAXBBR010000002.1, on the reverse strand, counting down.
AATGAGAAACCAGCTGTAGTGATGCAGTATGAAACTCCAACTACTGAGGAGCCTCTCATATTATGTATAAAATCGTACGGTGATCACAGGTACATTGATGCCAGAGATATATGTTACTTGCAAGCAGATAACAATTCTACAGATATTCACCTTAATGGTGGCGAAATGATCACTGCCTTCAAAACATTGAAACATTTTGAGGGCGTCTTGTCTTATCCCTTTGTAAGGATTCATAATAGTTATATAGTTAACTCGCGTTACATTTCTAGGATCCATACAGGAAACGCAGTGTGTTATATTAAAAACACGACGGCGAAGATTCCATTTTCTAAGTCATATAAGGTTAATATAGACCTTATAATATCTGAAATTTCTAACGGAAACTATTTAGAAATTTAAAAAATCACCATCCACCAAGATTTGACTATCATTCGCTCTCAAACGATAGCATTCTACCATTTAACCTTTTTTTTGTAAGAAAAAGAGAAAGCTCCTATGTACTTTTACATTGTAATGACGCAGAAATCAGGTCGTTATATAAATGTAAAAACAAAAAAATAACATAAAAATCCCCAAATTATGAAAAAATCTATCTTAACAATCGGACTTTTCTCTTTAGTAATGATCTTAACTTCTTTCACTACACCAACTTCTAATGATATCATCGGCGGAAACGCTTCAGGTGGAAATATGAAAATGGACATCATTGGCGGAAACGCTTCAGGAGGAAATATGAAAATGGACATCATTGGAGGAAACGCTTCAGGAGGAAATATGAAAATGGATATCATTGGAGGAAATGCTTCAGGAGGAAACATGAAAATGGACATCATAGGAGGGAATGCTTCAGGTGGAAATATGAAAATGGATATCATTGGCGGAAACGCTTCAGGCGGAAATATGAAAATGGACTAAAAGTTATAAATTTTCAAAATTATAGAAGCTATCATTTATTTGATAGCTTTTTTTTATGCCAATAGTTTTATTTTACTATTTTTGATAAAATTCTCAATCAATAATTGAAAAATAAATATAATATATTTTTAGGATCGCTTTTTTTGTGTGTTTTTTTTGGTTGTTCCGAGAAAAATGAGCAAAACAGCGATATGTCAACTTCGCAAGATAGTTTATCTAACTATTTTACTTTAGCCAATGATTTGTCTTTATCAAGAGATAAAAGATTGGAGTATACACAAAAAGCGTTTGAAATTGTAGCCGATAATGACAATGATTCTTTAAATCGCATAAACCTATTTAAGGTAGCAAATAGGTACTACAATATTAACAAACTGAAAGAATATAGTAAAGTTGTTAATATAGTTTTAAAAAAGTCAGAACTTGCAAATGACTCTCTCAGTAAGGCAAAAGCATATACTTATCTCGGAGATTTTTATGTTTCTCAATCGGTTTCTGATAGTGCCTTCATGTACTACGACAAGGCTGAAAAAGCATATGAAGATCTTAAAGATAAAGTTAATCGTAGCAAAACAATAATTAATAAAGCGGATTTACAGTTTCGAATTGGAGATTTTTCGGAAACTGAAAAAGCTGCTTTTAGTGTATTGCGCATTATTAAAGGAGAAAAAGGATTCAATAGTATATACTATGATGCTTACAACCTTTTAGGAATAACTTATTGTGAACAGGGAGAATTTGAGAATGGGATTATTTATCATAATAAAGCACTTGCCGTAATTGATGATGATATAATATATCCAGAATTTCAATCTAGGGCCACTTCGTATAATAACATGGGTTTTTTATACTTAAATGATAAAAAGTATGACTTAGCCAAAAGTTATTTTCAAAAGGGATTAGATCAAAAAGATTTGAGTACTCAAAAACCTTATGTATATGCTTTATTATTAGATAACTTAGCCTATGCAAAATTTAAGCTCAATGAAACCAACGGGCTTCCAGATATGTTTTTCCAATCACTTAGATTTAAAGACAGTCTAAAATTAACTAATGGAGTATTTGTTAATAAAATCCATTTGTCAGAATATTTCGCTTCTAAAAAAGATACTGTACGTGCACTAAAATATTCTAATGAAGCCCTGTTTTTAGCAAATTCGACTGATATCTCTAGAGATGTTTTAGTTGCTTTGAAACAATTATCAATTATAGATCCTAAAAATGCGGCAGTTTATAATAAGGAGTACATTCATATCAATGAAGAATTACAAAAAGTAGATCGAAGTATGGGAGAAAAATTCGCTCGCATTGAATATGAAACAGATGTAATAAGAGGGGAGAATTCAGATTTAACAACTCAAAACAGGAATTTAGTATATGTTTTTAGCTTTATAACTATCCTAGGTTTGCTTACATACATTATTAAAGCTCAGAAGACTAAAAATAAAGTGCTTTTATATAAGCAACAGCAACAGAAAGCGAATGAGGATATTTATAACTTAATGATATCTCAGCAAAATACTATAGAAACTAATAGAGTTGAAGAGAAAAGAAGGGTTGCCCAGGAGCTGCATGATGGTGTTTTAGGAAGGATGTTTGGTGTCCGTATGAATTTAGATGGTTTAAATGGATTTCAGGATGAGATGGCTGTCCAGCAAAGAAGTAGTTATTTATCTGAGTTAAAGAATATAGAACAGGATATTCGTGAAATTTCACATGATTTAAATAGGGAAAAATCAGAATTAATCAATAACTTCGTTGCCATCGTCGACAACCTGTTTGAAGAACAAAGAAAAACGTATCCGTCTAAATTAGTTTCAAATATTGACAGCACTATAAAATGGGAGCTTTTAGTGAACTCCGTGAAGATTAATTTGTATCGTATTATACAAGAATCGCTTCAAAATATTAATAAGTATGCCAATGCAAATACGATTAAAATTGAATTAAAAAAGAAAGATGGCAATTTATCCCTAGTGATTAGTGATGACGGAGTCGGATTTAATTCAAAAATAAAAAAGAAGGGTATAGGGATTCAAAATATGCTCTCTCGAACAAAAGAGTGCCACGGTGAATTTCATATAAAATCAAAAAAAGGAGACGGTACAATTATTACCATTATCATTCCAATAGAACAAAAACTAATACCTACATAGAAATGACATTTGAATCAGCTGCTCCAACAACTGCAAAAAGTAATATACTAATTGTGGATGATCATCCTTTTATTATACAGGGATATAAAAATGCAATTACAAGATATAACCCGAATAATCATGAGTTTTTTATAACGGAAGCCAAGGATTGTGAGTCAGCCTATAACGTTATTACTAACCCAGAATCTGTAGTTTTTGATATAGCTTTTTTAGACATTAGTATGCCGCCCTATGAGGATAAGGGTATTTATTCAGGTGAAGATTTGGCGAAATTGATTTTAGAATTTATGCCAAATTGCAAAATCATCTTGCTTACGATGTTCACTGAGTTTTTAAAAATAAAAACAATTATTAAGAATATAAATCCGAATGGATTAGTTATAAAAAACGACTTAACATTTGATGAGTTATTATTTGCTTTTGATAAAGTGATAAAAAACGAAACGTATTACAGTCAATCAGTTATTAAGATGCTGGAGTCGCAAAATCATAGCGTTGAAATTGACTTGTTTGATAAGCAGATTTTATTTCATTTGTCTAAAGGGACAAAAGCCAAAGACATGCCGCAATACATACCGATATCTCTAAATGCAATCGAAGTGCGAAAGTTAAATCTTAAGGAATTATTGAAAGTAGTTGATGGAAGTGATATCGACTTAGTTCGCGAAGCGCGAAATATAGGATTGTTGTTTTAACAGTTCGTCAAGCATAAAAAAACGGCATTTATAAATTTATAAATGCCGTTTTTGTTTTTTATTCCGTCATGGCATCCCAGCCACGCGCTTTTAGAGGAATTTTAGTATTGGCTCTAGTGATCAAATGTATTCCTTCACTTTCCTGCGTCATGTGACCAATGATAGAGAAATTAGGATTTCCTTTAATTTTATCAAAATCTTCCATTGCAATGGTGAAAAGCAATTCATAATCTTCACCGCCGTTTATCGCTACCGTCGTAGAATCGATGTCGAATTCCTCACAAACATTAATCAACTGTGGATCAAGTGGTAATTTATCTTCATACAAATTACAACCTACATTTGACTGCTTACATAAATGCATAATTTCTGATGATAATCCATCTGAAATGTCAATCATTGATGTTGGTTTTATTTCCAAGGCATGCAATAAGGTGCGAACGTCTTTTCTAGCTTCCGGTTTAAGTTGGCGCTCTATTAAATAAGTATAGGCATCTAAATCAGGTTGTGAATTTGGATTTACTTGAAAAACTTGCTTCTCACGTTCTAAAACTTGTAACCCCATATAAGCGGCGCCAATGTCACCAGTTACTACTAATAAATCAGTTTGTTTTGCACCATTTCTATAAACTATCTCCTCTTCATCTGCTTCGCCGATAACAGTTATACTGATGATTAATCCTTTTTGTGAAGAAGTAGTATCTCCACCGATTACATCTACTTTATATTCATTAGAAGCATGTGTGATTCCTGCAAATAATTCATCTAATGCTTCTAAAGGGAAACGATTAGAAACGGCAATGGAAACAGTAATTTGTGTAGCCTTTGCATTCATTGCACAAATATCAGAAATATTTGTAGTCACTGCTTTATATCCTAAATGTTTCAAAGGCATGTAAGCCAAATCAAAATGAACACCTTCAACTAATATGTCTGTTGAAATAACGACTTTTTTGTCTTTAAAATCAAGCACTGCAGCATCATCACCAATTCCTTTTAAGGTCGAAGGTTGGATGATTTCAAAGTTTTTTGTTAGGTGATCAATCAATGCGAATTCTCCTAATTGAGCAATACTAGTACGTTGTGGGGTTTTATCTTCAATCATATTTTTAAGTTTGTTTTTCTGTACGGGATTCTAAAACAGTCCAGAGTTTGCAAAGGTACAAAGGTTTTGTCTAATTAATTCTGGATTCATCATTTGAAAAGAAGTAGTTAAATAGTAACATATGAGATTTGAATATTTTTTCGCATCTTTAGAGTAGTAAAATCAAACAAAATGAAATCATTTGATATAGTTACCATAACTGTAAATCCAGCCCTAGATAAAAGCGCTCATTTTTCTGGGTTAGTTCCTGAACAGAAAATAAGATGTCAGGCTCCGCTATATGATGCGGGAGGAGGGGGAATTAACGTCTCTAAAGCAATATCCCGTCTAGAAGGAACTTCGTTAGCGGTATTTGCTTCTGGTGGGCCTTCAGGCGAAATGATAAAAGAGATTCTAAATAAGGAATTGATTTCATTTCAAGCCATTGAAACTAAAAACTGGACTCGGGAAAGTTTTGTAGCCGTTGATGACAATACCAATTCGCAATACCGTTTTAATTTTCCAGGAACCTCAATTACGGATGCTGAAAGAAACGAAATTATTAAAACTGTTGAAAGTCAGGATTCGAAATTTATCGTTGTAAGCGGAAGTTTAAGGGAAGGTTTACCAGTAGATTTTTATCAAGAGATTGCAGAAATATCAAAAAAATCAAATTCAAAACTGATTGTTGATACATCTGGGGAAGCATTGAAAAAAGCATTAGAAATAGGTGTTTATTTGATAAAACCTAATGTAGGTGAATTAGCCAAACTGATAGGAGTAGAAAAGCTCGAAATGGAAGAAGTAAATGCTGCAGCAAAAAAAATCATTGCAAAGGGTGGAGCCGAAATTGTGGTTGTTTCTCTGGGGCCTCAAGGTGCTGTATTAGTTACCAAAGATTCTTATGATTACGTTCCTGCTCCAAATGTTGCTAAAAAAAGTACTGTAGGTGCCGGAGACAGCATGGTGGGCGGAATGACTTGGGCGCTAGCTCAAAACAAACCATTGAAAGAAGTAATTCGTTGGGGAGTTGCCTGTGGTTCTGCCGCTACAATGAATGAAGGCACTCAGCTATTTAAACTGGAAGATGCTAAAAGGTTATTTGAATGGTTGAACGATAAATAAAATTTGTTGACCTCCAAAAAGGGAGAGTGAAATTAGAAAAGCATAAAAAAACCTGATAATTTTTACATCATCAGGTTTCCTTTTTATTCTATATTGTTTTCTAAAAAAAAATTAATCATTCAATTTCAAAACAGCCATAAAAGCTTCTTGAGGAATTTCAACATTCCCAACAAGTCTCATACGTTTTTTACCTTTTTTCTGTTTTTCAAGTAATTTACGTTTACGAGAAATATCTCCACCATAACATTTGGCAGTAACATCTTTACGTAACGCTTTAATAGTTTCGCGAGAGATCACTTTCACGCCAATAGCAGCTTGTACCGGAATGTCAAATTGTTGTCTTGGAATCAATTCCTTCAACTTCTCACACATTTTTTTACCTATCGAGTAAGCGTTATCGGTATGCATCAAGGATGACAAAGCATCCACAATAGTAGCGTTTAATAAAATATCTACTTTTACCAAACTAGAAGTTCTCATTCCAATTGGCGTATAATCAAAAGAAGCATAACCTTTAGAAACGGTTTTCAAACGGTCATAAAAGTCAAATACAATCTCAGCCAAAGGCATGTCAAAAGTCAATTCAACTCTTTCTGTAGTCAAATATGTTTGATTAGTAATCAATCCACGTTTTTCGATACACAAACTCATTACATTCCCAACGTAATCAGACTTGGTAATGATAGTTGCTTTAATAAATGGCTCTTCAACATGATCTAAACGAGATGGCTCAGGTAAATCTGAAGGGTTGTTTACAATCAAAATAGTGTTTGGTTCCTTTTTGGTAAAGGCGTGGTAGGAAACGTTAGGTACAGTTGTGATAACCGTCATGTTAAACTCTCTTTCCAGACGCTCTTGAATAATTTCCATGTGTAGCATTCCAAGGAATCCACAACGGAAACCAAAACCTAATGCTGCCGAACTTTCTGGTAGAAATACAAGTGAAGCATCGTTCAATTGTAGTTTTTCCATAGAGTTTCTCAACTCCTCATAATCTTCCGTATCCACTGGGTAGATTCCTGCAAAAACCATTGGTTTCACATCTTCAAAACCCTTGATTATATTTGTTGTTGGTGTTTTCGCATCGGTCAACGTATCACCTACTTTTACTTCTTTAGCTTCTTTAATTCCTGAAATTAGGTATCCAACATCACCTGCTGAAATGACTTGCTTCGGAACTTGGTTTAACTTCAAAGTACCAATTTCATCTGCAAAATATTCATTTCCAGTAGCCATGAATTTAATCTTCTGACCTTTTTTTATCTGACCGTTTTTAACACGGAAAATAACTTCAATTCCACGGAATGGATTGTAGTGTGAGTCAAAAATCAAAGCTTGTAATGGTTCATCAATATTTCCTGATGGGGGAGGTATTTTTTCGATAATTGCTGCCAAAATATTTTCAACACCAAAACCAGTTTTACCTGAAGCATGAATAATATCTTCTAATTTACATCCCAATAAATCAATAATATCATCACTTACTTCCTCAGGATTAGCAGATGGTAAATCCACTTTATTTAAAACTGGAATAATTTCCAAGTCATTTTCTAAAGCCAAATACAAGTTAGAGATCGTTTGTGCTTGAATGCTTTGAGCCGCATCTACAATCAAAAGCGCTCCTTCACATGCTGCTATAGATCGAGAAACTTCATATGAAAAATCCACGTGTCCAGGAGTATCAATAAGGTTTAGAATATATTCTTCTCCTTTATAAGTGTATTCCATTTGAATCGCGTGACTCTTAATTGTAATCCCACGTTCGCGTTCCAAGTCCATGTTGTCAAGCAATTGTGCTTTTTCTTGACGCGCAGTAACAGTCTGTGTAGCGCCAAGTAAACGGTCAGCAAGTGTGCTTTTTCCGTGGTCAATATGTGCAATAATGCAGAAATTCCTTATTTTTTTCATCTTATCCATCTGTCAATTTTATTTTTGGCTTACCCTGAAGTTATTTCCAGGCGTGACCACAAGGGCCGGGCTTTTCGCTACAATCTTGTTATTGCGATCTTGCTTGGCAATCTCAGAACTAAAAGGCTTTTTGTTGCAGTCCCAAACTCAAACTCATCTTTGGGGTAATTTACCTGACGGCCACTGGCTGTCCTCCTTTTAATTTCAAATCTCACGCGCATTCATGCTGCGACCATTAATCTGCAAAGATAGTTTAAATTCAACAGTTTCAAAGTCCCAAATCGCAAACTAATGAGTTAAGTAGTAAGTCTTTCATCGTCGCTATTTCATGCTTTGATCAAAAAAGCGTAATTTTGCACAAAATTTAAGCAGATGATTAAGATTGGCAACATAGAATTACCGGATTTTCCTTTACTTCTTGCTCCTATGGAGGATGTGAGCGACCCACCTTTTCGTAGGTTGTGTAAGATGCACGGTGCTGATATGATGTACTCCGAATTTATTTCTTCCGAAGGACTAATTCGTGATGCCATCAAAAGCCGAATGAAACTAGATATCTTCGATTATGAGAGACCTGTTGGTATTCAGATTTTTGGTGGAGACGAAGAAGCTATGGCGTTATCGTCTAAAATCGTTTCTACTGTAAATCCAGATATTATAGATATTAACTTTGGTTGTCCGGTAAAAAAAGTGGTTTGTAAAGGAGCTGGGGCCGGAGTGTTAAAAGATGTTGACTTGATGATTCGCTTGACAAAAGCGGTTATTGATAGTACCCATTTACCCGTAACGGTAAAAACGCGTTTGGGATGGGATGATAATTCTATCAATATTGATGAGGTAGCTGAGCGTTTGCAAGATCTTGGAGTTGCGGCTTTGAGTATTCATGCTAGAACACGTGCCCAAATGTACAAAGGTCATTCCGACTGGTCACACATAGCACGTGTAAAAAACAACCCAAGAATTAAGATGCCTATTTTTGGTAACGGAGATATTGACAGCCCAGAAAAAGCATTACAATATAAAAACGAATACGGTATCGACGGAATCATGATTGGTCGTGCCGCAATTGGATATCCTTGGATTTTTAACGAAATCAAACATTATTTCAATACTGGAGAGCACTTGGCAAAACCTACCGTTGTTGATAGAGTCGAAGCGGTGCGCAATCACCTTACTTGGGCAATGGAATGGAAAGGCGAGCGTTTAGGGATTGTAGAAACAAGACCTCATTATACAAATTATTTTAAAGGGATTCATTCTTTTAAACCGTACAAATTAAAACTAGTAACCTTAGATCATCCTGAAGAATTATTTGCTCTCTTGAATGAGATTCAGGAAGCGTATGCGGGGTACGAGCTTGTATAAAAATCTATTTCAAACACGAATTCGACCAGTTTCCACCAATTAATTCGTGTAAATTGGTCGAATTCGTGTTTTTTTTAAATCAAAAATCCTTAATCCAGCAACTTCTTACTTACTCTACTACTCGCAATCAACGAAGCAATAAAACCAAGGGTTACAATTGTTCCCATGACAATCAATACGTTTTCCAGCGTGAAAACCACTGGGTAAGCTAATGTGGGTGTAATCATTACCAGCTGAAAATGCTGTTGTAACAATACAATCGCTATTCCTAAAAGGAGTCCAATAATTCCACCAAAAAGACTGAGTAGCGTTCCTTGTAGTAAAAATATTTTACGTAAATCCTTGATTTCCGTTCCCAGATTAAAAAGTGTTTTTAGGTTTCCTTTTTTGTCGAGAATCATCATGATCAGTGCGCCAATAAGATTGAAAAGCGCCACCACGATTACCAAGGTAAAAATTAAATACACAGCGATATTCTCTGTATTCAACATTTTATACAAGGCTTCGTTGAGTTGGGCTCTGTTTTTTACCGTGATTTTATTATTGAAAATGGTTTGTAGTTTCTCGATGATTGCGGCTTCATCTGCGTCCTTTTTTTCTTTGATCTCAATTCCCGAAATTTGATTGGATTTGTATTCTAATAATTCTTGGGCAAGACCCAAATCTGCAAAAACGTATTTAGAATCAAGATCTTCACTGATGGCATAAATGCCTACGGGGAAAACATCGGTTTTATTAAAAGCTTGTGCGGGGTTTGTGATTGCTCCTCTTCCAGGTTTAGGAACTAGAACTTCTAATTGTTTATTGAAATCCAGTAATCCCATGGAGAATTTCTGAGCAATTCCATAACCTACAACAACCTGATAAGTATCAGGCTCAATCCATTGTCCATTATACAATGTTTTCTTAATATCATTTACTTTACTGAAATTGGTATCAACTCCTTTCAAATAGGTAACGACTTGCTTATCATCAAAAACAAACAGAACGCGTTCTTCTATAATTTTGCTATAGGAAACCACGCCTTCTATTTTCTTTATTTGTTCTTCTTGTGATGGAGAAACGAGAAATGATTTCCCTAAAGTGCTACTTATTTTAATGTCGGGATCAATGTCGTTCGTGAACGAAAGACTAAATACTTTCAACCCGCTAAAAACAGATAACACCACAAACAAAGCCATGGCGCCAACAATGATTCCCATACTCGCAATGCGATTGATGATATTTATGGCATTGTTTTTACTATTACTTAGAATGTAACGTTTGGCTATGTAAAGGGGGAAATTCAAATTATATCAGCTTGCGTTTCTCTAGAAGATCTCTATTTTCAATAGGATTATCTTTACTTGCTAAAGCATTGTCAATTTTTTCAATGTAATCTAAGGAGTCATCAATAAAGAAAACCAAATTAGGCACTTTTCTCAATTGCAAACGTACTCTTTGTGATAAATCATGTTTTATCGTTTTAGAATTCGACTTAACAGCCTCTAAGATTTCTTTTGCTTTATCCTGAGGAAAAACACTTAAATGAACCGTAGCTACAGATAAATCTGAAGTAACAACAACCTTGGATACCGAAATAATTAAATTACTTACTCCGTTTTTTCTCACTTCACCTTGTAGGATATCAACCAAATCTTTTTGGATCACCCCACCTATTTTTTTCTGTCTATTTGTTTCCATAGTGCAAAAATAGTACTTTTAAACATTAAACAAACAATTTTTAAAAGCAACCTAGCAATAGTTCTGTTTTTAGGAGCTTTTTCCTGCTATTCGTTGCAATCTTTTTCTAAATCTTCCAGATTTAGAAAAAGGATTTTCACTTCTATCAGGGCTAGTTCTATACGTCATCGACTGCGAGGACAATGTAGGAAAGGAATCGTGCAGTATTAAAATTCAAATAATAAAATATAAGCTAATTTGGAACATAAAGTAAATCCAGTTTCGACTACTTCCTCTTCGGGAAGGTTAGAGCGACCATCTTTCGCCATATATGATGCATCCGCAGGATCTGGTAAAACCTATGCGCTTGTAAAAGAATATCTGAAGATCATTTTAGTGGCCCCTAAAAATGATGCGTATCGCAACATTCTCGCCATAACGTTTACGAATAAAGCGGTACACGAAATGAAAAGTCGTATTGTGGGAAGCCTATCCGAATTTGCAAAAGACGAACCTTCGCCAAAAGCGCAGGATTTGATGCAGGATTTGGCAAAGGATACAGCATTGTCGATTATCCAGATCAAAACCAAATCGCAACAAATCATCAAGCACATCATTCATAACTATGCAGCTTTTGATATTTCGACCATTGATAAATTCACTCACAAAGTCATTCGTGCTTTTGCGCATGATTTAAAGTTACCCATGACTTTTGAGGTGACCTTGGACACGGAGAATTTGTTGATCGAGGCTGTTGATGCCATCATCGCGCAAGCTGGGGAAGACGAAACCCTGACTAAGTTGCTTATCGATTTCACAATGGAAAAAACGGATGATGATAAATCATGGGATATTTCACGTGAGATTTTGGACACAGGTCGCTTAGTTCTTAATGAAAATCACCGAAACGAAATCACTCATTTTCACGATAAAACCATTGCCGATTTTGTCGAGATAAAAAAGAAATTAATTGAGTCGTGTAAAGCCTTGGAAAAAGACAACGCCGAATTTGCTCAAGCGGCTCTAGCTTTAATTGTAAATAACGGAATAGATTTAAAATCATTCTCGCGAGGAACTTTTCCTAATCACGTAATTAGCATTCGAGACGGAAAATACAATCCTAAAAACAAAACCTTTCACGAGTTTGATGATATAGCCATTAATAAAACGGCCAAAGACCGTGCATTAATAGAAAATATAATTCCGGAGTTGATTCAGATTCTGGGAACGATTTATAAAAATTTCGAAAAAAGAGATTTCTACAAAGCCTTTCTTAGAAATATAACACCGTTGTCTTTACTAAATACAGTGAGCAATGAATTAGCGAAAATTCAGGAAGAGCAAAATGTGCTTTCCATTTCAGAGTTTAATGCGATTATTCATCGCGAAATCCAAAATCAGCCTGCGCCTTTTATATATGAACGATTAGGGGAACGCTACCGTCATTTTTTTATTGATGAATTTCAGGATACATCAGAGATGCAATGGCAAAACCTAATTCCGTTAATTGATAATGCGCTTGCAGGTCAGGACGATTATGGAGAGAAAGGAACTTTGATGATTGTGGGTGATCCTAAACAATCCATTTATCGCTGGCGTGGAGGAAAGGCAGAGCAGTTTATAGAACTAAGTAAAGACAACAATCCCTTCGCTAATCCAGACAAGAAGTTAGAACATCTAGATAAAAATTACCGGTCTTATTCACAGGTAATCGAGTTTAATAATGAATTTTTTAAGTTGGTTTCAGGTGAATTTGAACAACCTGATTACAAAGATTTATATGAAAATCACAGCCATCAGAAATCAAATGATAAAACCGGCGGCTATGTGAATATTTCCTTTATTCCAAAGGAAGAAACTGCAGAAGAGGATGAAGAAGGCTTGGATAAAACAGAGTTGTTTGTTTTAGCGACTTTGAATACGATTCAAAAAGTACTTCAAGAAGGATTTGAATACAAAGACATTGTAATTTTGACTCGTAAAAGAAGTCAAGGAATTGCAATTGCTAATTATTTGACAGAACAGAACATTCCGCTCTTGTCTTCAGAAACGTTGATGATTCAGAACGCAACCGAAGTCAGGCTGATTATTCACCTTTTAAAATACCTGAAAAACAATGCCGATTTAGAGGCGAAAGCACATTTTCTGCATTATGTAGCCGAAAATATTCAGGGTCAGTTGCCGGTTCATGATTTCATCGCGAAGGGAATGGAGCAAAAACTAGAAGTCGATTTTGAGAAATGGCTAATGAGTTATGATATTTCACTATCCTTTCAAAACATTCGAAAAAAATCATTGTATGAAGCGGTGGAGGTTGTAATTACTAAATTTTTATCACCAAATCTCGCCAAAGGTGGCGGAGCGTATGTGCAATACTTCCTCGACATTGTTTTAGAGAGAGATGTGCGCAATCAAGCTGGAATATCCGACTTCCTTAATTTTTGGGATAAAAATGCGGAGAAATTTAGTATTCCATCACCTGAAGGAAATAATGCGGTTCGTATTATGACGATACATAAATCGAAAGGATTGGAATTTCCCGTGGTAATCATGCCTTTCGCCGAAGAGGATTACAGTCGGAAACCTAAAGATAAATTATGGCTCGATGGCGAAGAAATGGATTTTGGTTTGCCAAAGGTGTTGGTAGATAATAGCAGTGCGGTAGAAGGCTTTGGTGTCGAAGCAAAAGCGATCTATGATCAAAAGAAACAAGAAGAATTATTGGATAATGTAAATGTTTTGTATGTGGCTTTAACTAGGGCAGAGGAGCAACTGTATGTTATTTCAAATATGAATTTGTCTAGTAAAGCAGAAGTTCCTAAAAATAACATGTGTACTTTTTTTATTAATTATTTAATGAGTAAAGGCGTTTTTGACGAAAATAAATTGGAGTATGAATTTGGAAGTGCTACAAAATTATCAAATAAGGCAAGGCATATTGATACTTCAAAAGCAATCCGTGTAGTTGCTAAAATATTAAATCCAAAAAACATTAAAATAGCCCAACGAGAGGCATTGATGTGGGGGACACATCAGCAGGAGTCTATAGAATATGGTAATGTGGTGCACGAAATACTATCTTTTGTAAAGACAAAAAAGGACGTTGATCTGGCGGTTACTAAATCTATTGAAAGCGGATTGATTACTTTCAATCAAAAGGAGTTGGTGCACAAGACAATTCAAGATATTGTAAATCATAAAGAATTGGAATCCTTTTTTTCTGAAGAGTATGAAGTGTTAAATGAGCAAACCATAATTCAAAAGGAAGGAAAAACGATAAAGCCAGATAGAATGGTTGTAACGAAAGAGAAAGAAGTTTTTTTATTGGATTATAAAACAGGAGCTCACGATGCAAAATATCAAAAGCAATTAGAGAATTACCAATCGGCAATTGAATTAATGGGTTATAAAGTCGTAAAAAAAGCACTGATTTATATCGGAAAAGAAATCGATGTAGTAAATTTGTAGCATAAAAATGAATTATTCGCAAAAATCAAAATTTTAAAAAGCAATAAAATTTATTATAAGAATAATAGTCGCTTTAGCAAAGCCATTGTCGTTCGGGCAACTTTAAACAAATTAAACTTTAAACAAAATAGACCAATTTATTATGTACGGAAAAATAAAAGAACATCTTCAAAACGAATTGCAAACAATAGAAGATAACGGGATTTTTAAGAAAGAAAGAATTATTACATCGCCGCAAGATGCAGAAATTACGGTTTCGACAGGAGAAACGGTTTTGAATTTTTGTGCAAATAACTATTTAGGATTGTCATCTCATCCAGAAGTTATCCAGGCGGCAAAAGACGCAATGGACACGCATGGTTTCGGAATGTCATCGGTGCGTTTCATTTGTGGAACACAAGACATTCATAAAACGTTAGAAAGAAAAATTTCTGAATTTTACGGGACGGAAGACACTATTTTGTATGCGGCAGCTTTTGATGCAAACGGAGGGGTGTTCGAACCTTTATTTGGCGAAGGAGATGCTATAATTTCAGACAGTTTAAATCATGCTTCTATTATTGACGGGGTTCGTTTGTGTAAAGCGTCACGTTACCGTTATGCAAATAACGATATGGCCGATTTAGAACAACAACTGATCAAAGCAAACGAAGCGGGTAGTCGTTTTAAAATAATCGTTACTGACGGTGTGTTTTCTATGGACGGTATTGTAGCGTCGTTAGATAAAATTTGTGATTTAGCAGATAAATATGATGCTATGGTAATGGTAGATGAATGCCATGCTGCAGGTTTTATTGGAGCAACAGGAAAAGGAACGCTTGAGGCTAAAGGAGTAATGGGAAGGGTAGATATCATTACTGGAACTCTTGGAAAAGCTTTAGGTGGAGCCATGGGTGGATATACAACTGCTAAAAAAGAAATTGTCGAATTGTTGCGTCAGCGTTCAAGACCTTATTTGTTTTCTAACTCTTTAGCGCCTGCAATTGTTGGGGCATCGATTAAGGTTTTCGAACTATTAGAAAAAGATACTACATTACGAGATAAATTAGAATGGAATACTAATTATTTCAAAGCAGGAATGAAAAAAGCGGGATTTGATATCGTTGAAGGAGATTCAGCGATTGTGCCGGTAATGCTTTATGACGCTAAGTTATCTCAAACTATGGCAGATGAATTGTTGAAGAAGGGGATTTATGTAATAGGGTTCTTTTTTCCCGTAGTGCCAAAAGATAAGGCAAGAATTAGAGTTCAACTCTCTGCAGCGCATACGAAAGAGCATTTAGATCTAGCAATAAAAGCGTTTGTTGAAGTTGGAAAGGCTTTAAATGTTGTATAATTATAATCTAAAGTTATATAATTGCCATTTTTTCTGATTTTAATGGGTTTTTTTTAACATTTCCTTTTGTGGTTAAAGATTTACGTGTTACTTTTGTTAGTAATTAACTAAATTGTAATTAAAAATAATAAGTATGAAACATCTTAACAAAATTTTTGTTGCTGTGATGATGGTGATGGGTTTGACCTCTCACGCACAAGATAGTAACAATCCATGGGCTGTCTCTTTTGGAGTTAATGCCGTAGACACTAGAACTAGTGCTGGTGGTGGAAATGGTTGGTTAGACCAACATTTTTCTCAACCTTTCGCTGTAAAAGACAATTGGAATGTTCTTCCATCTGTATCTTACATCAGTGTATCGAAGTACTTAGGAGATAATTTCTCTTTTGGAGTTCAAGGTTCGTTAAACAAAATTGAAAAGTTCGTAAGATTTGATCCAACAGCAGTAGGACATGATTCAAGAGGAATGGTAGTTTCTAATCCTGGAGATTTAATGTATTACGGTATTGATGGTAGCGTTAAATATAGCTTCATGAGTCTTATAAACTCTAAAGTAATTGACCCTTCATTACATGTTGGTGGTGGTTATACTTTCTTTGGAGATAGTAGTTATGGAACATTAAACCCAGGTGCTGGATTAGCATTTTGGTTCACGGATAATTTAGGTTTCTCTCTTGAGACTACTTATAAAAAATCTTTTGGAGATAGAGAAGATGCTAATGGAACTCCTGATGCTCCATCTCATTTCCAACATACTGCTGGTCTTACTTTCAAATTTGGAGGAAAAGATACTGACGGTGATGGAATATACGATAAAGATGATGCATGTCCAGATGTTGCTGGTTTAAAAGAATTCAATGGTTGTCCTGATACTGATGGAGACGGAATCCAAGATAGTGCTGATGCTTGTCCAGACGTATTTGGTTTAGCTGCATTAAACGGTTGTCCAGACACTGACGGTGATGGTATTGCTGATAAAGATGATGCTTGTCCAGATGTATTTGGTTTAGCTGCATTGAAAGGTTGTCCTGATACTGATAAAGATGGAATAGCTGATAAAGATGATAAATGTCCTACTGTTGCAGGACCAAAAGAAAATGGTGGTTGTCCTTGGCCTGATACTGACGGTGACGGAGTTTTAGATAAAGATGACAAATGTCCAGAAGTAAAAGGTACTGTTGCTAATAAAGGTTGTCCTGAAGTATCAGAAGCGGTTATGATGAAATTGAATGAGTATAGTAGAACTATCTTGTTTGATTCTGGAAAATCTTCTTTCAAAAAACAAACTTACCCAACTCTAGTGTCAATCACTGAAATCTTAAAAGAATATCCTTATTCAAGATTCTTAATTGAAGGTCATACTGATAGTGATGGAAGTAATGCCATGAATCAAGATTTATCGATGAACAGAGCTCATGCTGTTAAAAATTATTTGATTGAAAACGGTATTAAAGAGGATAGATTAGAGCATACAGGTTTCGGTGAAACTAAACCAATGGATACTAATAAAACTGCTGCCGGAAAAGCACACAACAGAAGAGTTGAAATTTCTTTAATAAAAGAATAAATTCTCTAAAATATTTATGGAAAACGCCTCGATTTATCGGGGCGTTTTTTTTATTTAACATTTTTTTTGGTTATTTAACATTTGCGGATTACTTTTGTCAGTAATTAACTAAATTGTTGTAAAAATAATAAAAATGAAATATAGTAAGAAGATTTTAGTTGCCGCAATGGTGGTGATGGGTTTAAGTTCTCATGCACAAGATAGTAACAACCCTTGGGCAGTATCTTTTGGAGTGAATGCCGTAGACACTAAAACTAGTGCAGGTGGTGGTAATGGTTGGTTAGACCGACATTTCTCACAGCCTTTCGATGCAAAAGAAAATTGGAATGTTCTTCCATCTGTATCTTATATCAGTGTATCGAAGTACATAGGAGATAATTTCTCTTTTGGAGTTCAAGGTTCATTAAACAAAATTGAAAAGTATGTAAAATTTGCTCCAACAGCAGTAGGACATGATTCTCGCGGATATGTTGTTTCTAATCCTGGAGATTTAATGTATTACGGTATTGATGCTAGTGTTAAATATAGCTTCATGAGTCTTATTAACTCTAAAGTAATCGACCCTTCATTACATGTTGGTGGTGGTTATACTTTCTTTGGAGATAGTAGTTATGGAACATTAAACCCAGGTGCTGGATTAGCATTTTGGTTCACGGATAATTTAGGTTTCTCTCTTGAGACTACTTATAAAAAATCTTTTGGAGATAGAGAAGATGCTAATGGAACTCCTGATGCTCCATCTCATTTCCAACATACTGCTGGTCTTACTTTCAAATTTGGAGGAAAAGATACTGACGGTGATGGAATATACGATAAAGATGATGCATGTCCAGATGTTGCTGGTTTAAAAGAATTCAATGGTTGTCCTGATACTGATGGAGACGGAATCCAAGATAGTGCTGATGCTTGTCCAGACGTATTTGGTTTAGCTGCATTAAACGGTTGTCCAGACACTGACGGTGATGGTATTGCTGATAAAGATGATGCTTGTCCAGATGTATTTGGTTTAGCTGCATTGAAAGGTTGTCCTGATACTGATAAAGATGGAGTAGCTGATAAAGATGACAAATGTCCTACTGTTGCAGGACCAAAAGAAAATGCTGGTTGTCCTTGGCCTGATACTGACGGCGACGGAGTTTTAGACAAAGATGACAAATGTCCAGAAGTAAAAGGTACTGTTGCTAATAATGGTTGTCCTGATAATGCAGAAGCAGTTATGATGAAACTGAATGAATACGGTAGAACTATCTTGTTTGATTCTGGAAAAGCATCACTTAAAAAACAAACTTACCCAACTTTAGGTTCAATCACTGAAATTTTAAAAGAATATCCTTCTTCAAGATTTGTAGTTGAAGGTCATACTGATAGCGATGGAAGTAACGAAATGAACCAAACTTTATCTGAAAATAGAGCGGCAGCGCTTAAAAATCATTTGATTGAAAATGGTATCAAAGCAGATAGATTAAATTCTACTGGTTTCGGTGAAACTAAACCAATCGATACTAACAAAACTGCTGCAGGGAAAGCACACAACAGAAGAGCTGAAATTTCTTTAATAAAAGAATAAATTTTCTAAAATATTTATGGAAAACGCCTCGATTTATCGGGGCGTTTTTTTTATTTTTATGAAATGATAAATACTTCTTTTTTAGATAAAATTGCACAAGTTTTAATAGAAAATTACTCAGATAAACTATCCAATACGATAGTCGTTTTACCGAATAAGAGAGCTAAAATTTTCCTTATTGAAGCACTGAAAAAGCAAGTCGACGGTAATATTCTTTCTCCTGAAATTATTAGTATCGAGGATTTTATTCAAGATATAGCAGGAATTCGTACTGTGGATCCCATCGAATTATTATTTGAATTTTATGATGTGTATTTGTCAGTTACTGAAAAAACAAACCAACAGTCATTCGAATTGTTTGCCAATTGGGCCAAAACACTCTTGCAGGATTTTAATGAAATCGATCGTTATCTATTAGATCCATCTTATGTTTTGTCGTACTTAAAAGACATTGAAGATATTAAGAAATGGGGAATCGAAGTGGAGAATAAAACACAACTACTCGAAAATTATATAGACTTTTGGAAATTATTACCTAATTACTACCAGACGCTATATGCTCACCTACTCAAAAAAGGAATTGGTTATCAAGGATTAATCTATCGGGAAGCTGTGGGGAATCTAGATCATTTTTCGAAGTCAATTACTGATAAGAATTATGTTTTTGCGGGGTTTAATGCCTTAAATGCTTCCGAAGAAAAAATCATTCAACATCTTATAGCTTCTGATCAGGCTAAAATATACTGGGATGCAGATCAAACTTTTCTAAATGATCCCTATCATGATGCGGGCTTGTTTGTTAGGCGATTTAAAAAAGGCTGGAAAGAATACAAGTCAAATCCTTTTGAATGGATTGTAGATGATTTTTCACAAACAAAAAACATTCAAGTTATTGGTACGCCAAAAACAATTGGTCAGGCAAAAATCGCCGGAGGCATTATTGAAAATATAATTAATGAAAACCCTAATACCACGCTGGATAAAGTTGCGGTAGTTCTGGGTGAAGAAAATCTTCTAGTACCACTTTTGTATTCGTTGCCCTCCACTGTGGGTGCTTTGAATATTACTATGGGATATCCAAGTAAAAATAATCCTGCGCAAATTCTGATTGCTAAGTTATTCAAGATGCATACGAATGCGCTGGCCAGAAACGCGAAAAATTACGTTTTGTACTATAAAGATGTACTAGATATTTTAACGCATCCGTTGGTGGAGCCTTATGCGCAAACTAGCTCGTTAGTTAACCTTATTAATAAAAATAATTACACTTTTATTACCCATCACAAATTGATGGAATTGAATGCGAATCCCACTGATTTATTTTTGCTGCTATTCCAAAAGTGGGAAAACGGTTCGATTGCCGTTTTGGAAACTGTTTCCAAGTTGTTGCTTGCCATTAAGGATAATTTAAGTAATGACAGTGAAGAGGAAAAGATTACAAAAGCCTTTGTATTCTCTATTTTTAAAGTGATCAATAAACTGATTAACTATTATTCGCAACACGAGCACATTGATAAGATAGAAACGCTTTATGCCATATATAAACAAGTGATTGATCTTGCTTCAGTTTCTTTTGAAGGAGAGCCGTTAAACGGTTTGCAAATCATGGGTGTCTTAGAAAGTCGCGTGCTTGATTTTGATACTGTGATAGTGACTTCTATGAATGAGGGAAAGTTTCCTGCCGGAAAATCGCAGAATTCGTTTATTCCGTATGATGTGAAACGTGAATTGGGATTGCCCACATTCAAAGAGAAAGACGCCATTTATACCTATCATTTTTATCATTTATTACAACGTGCTAAAAACATATATTTGCTTTATAACACCGAAAGTGAAGGATTGGATGCAGGCGAAAAAAGTAGGTTTATCACTCAATTAGAAGTTGAAAAACAGCCAAAACACACGTTGATACACGAAATTTACAATGCTGTATTGCCGGAAACAGCTTATACGCCCATGGTTATTGAGAAATCAGAATCTGTGATGCTACGGTTAAAGGAAATTGCCGACGTTGGTTTTTCGCCATCGGCGTTGACAAGTTATATCAGAAATCCGATTCAGTTTTATTTTCAGAAGATATTGCGAATAAGGGAAGTCGAAGAAGTCGAAGAGAATATCGCTTTGAACACTTTGGGAACTATTATTCACGAGACATTAAAGTCGCTTTATGACCCTTTTGTAGGTAGATTTATATCAGAATCAGACATTCAAAAATGCTTCAAGCAAATCGATGATGAGGTGCTGAAACAATTCAAAGTAGTTTATAAAGAAGGCGAAATTAAGAAAGGTCGAAATTTACTCGCTTTTGAAGTGGCAAAACGAAATGTTTCCAATTTCCTGAAGGTGGAATTAGAAAGTATAAAAGCAGGAGATGCAATAAAGATTTTGGCCTTAGAAGAGACTTTTCAAAGGACCTTAAATCATCCCACTTTACCATTTCCGGTATTGATAAAAGGGAATGTAGATCGAATCGAAGAACGCAACGGAGTAATTAGGATTATTGACTATAAAACGGGTAAAGTTGAAAAGTCTAGTGTGATGCTGAAGACATGGAAGGGATTAACCGAGGAGATTAAAAACGACAAAGTTATTCAGGTTTTGGCGTATGCATATATGTATGAGACCGAAGCCAAGTCCAAACCCATTGAAGCCGGAATTATCTCTTTTAAGAATCTAAAATCTGGGTTTTTACCGTTTAATTTCAAAGAAGAAAAAGAAGGGAATATGATCATAAATGAAGTGGTGATGACTAATTACCTTGAGCAGATTGTTTTGTTGTTGAATGAAATATTAGATGTCAGTATTCCATTTGAGGAGAAAGTGTAGCAACATAAAATAGTATGACTTTACAAAAAGCAAATAACATATTTGAGTTCTTTAAAAGCACCTTAGTCATTAACTTGGCTGTTTACGTGGTACCAATTCTCTTTTTAGGGTTATTTGCGTTTAAATACACTTTTTTGACCGTTGGTTTTGCTGCTAGTATAGCGGTTAAGGAATTCAATTCTAAAAACGAATATTTGTTTTATTACAACAATGCTATTTCAAAAACTGAACTTTGGTTGTATGCTTGGTGCTGTACGTTTGTATCTCTAATTGTACTAAGTTTTGCCCTTAACTTTATAGCTACACTATTTTGAAAAAGCATATTTTAGAAGTAGATAGTGTACAGAAAAGATATGATACTCAATCCATTCTTTCAGATGTATATTTGAAATGCGAAACTAATGATATTATAGGTTTATTGGGTCGAAATGGTTCTGGAAAATCGACCTTTCTAAAAATTATTTTCGGAATTGAAAATGCTGATTTTAAGTTTGTGCGAATTGATGGAGTGGTAAAAACTAAAAGCAGTGCTCTATTTAATGAAATAAGTTATCTCTCTCAAGACAATTTTATTCCGAATCAATTATCGGTCAAGAAAGCCATTTCTCTCTCCATAAATAGCGAACAAGCGCATGATTTTTATAATGAGGAAATGATCCAGTCGATCAGCAACCGGAAAATTTCGGAGTTGTCAGGTGGGGAATTACGTTATTTAGAAATCAAGTTGGTACTTTGTAATCCTTCTAAATTTGTTCTTTTAGACGAGCCTTATAATGGGTTGTCGCCTCTTATGATTGAAAAAGTAAATGCACTAATAAAAGAAAACGCTACACGAAAAGGGATTGTAATTACAGATCATAATTACGAAAATGTAATTTCGATTTCGACAAAATTGATGCTAATGAGAGACGGTAAAGCACATCATCTTAAAAGTAAGGAGGAGTTAGTTAGTAAGGGATATTTAAATGCGGAGGTATTTTAAATACTCTTAAAAAACTTCAATAGAACTTCTGTCAATGCTTCTTTATTTTCAATATGACTCATGTGGCCATCTGGAAAAGTAACTAACTGTACTTCGGTATTTTCTACTTGTAGTTTTGTTTCTTCATGTGGTAAAACGGGGTCTTTTTCTCCAAGAACCAGTAATTTTGGAAAAGCGGTAAGGTGTAATAATACCTCACGATCATTTCTGATTTTCATACCTTCAAGCGAAGCTACGATGCCTTGTAGTGGTGTTTTTAGGGCTTTGTTTTTTACATTTTCAATTTCGTCGACTAATCGTTCGCGATTTCCTTCACTAAATAAATTGGCAATAGAGAGTGATATGAAATTTACAAAAGATTGTTTCACTGCTCTAATCGCACGATCTCGATTCACTTTTCGTTCTTCGCTATCTGCTCTTGCCGTCGAATTCAGTAAAACCAAGCCTTTTACATTTTCAGGATACAATTCGGCGAAAGCCAAAGCGACATAACCACCCATCGAATGACCAACGAGAATTGCTTTACGGATGCGCAATTCAGCCAAGACGGCGTGAACGGCATCTGCGTTGTCTTCCATGGAATTAACATAACCCAAACATTCTGTTTCTCCATGACCCAATAAATCAATGGTGATAATTCGGTTTTTCTTAGAGAAAGTAGCAATGTAATTATCCCACATGCTTTGGTTTTCTAGGAAACCGTGTAGTAGAACAATAGCGGTACCTTTACCTGTGTCCGTGTAAGCAATGCTTGTATTTTTGAATTGTATGTGATTCACTTTTTTTGTTTCAGTTTTGAGCGAATGCAAAATTAGTTATTTAATTTTCTTGTAACATATAAGTCATATAAGTTTTTAGAATAGCAGTGTTTTTTATCATAGTGCTCATGATACATTAAAAAACTTATTTAATGTAATCGTCAAGAATGTAATTATCGAAATGAATAAGACTGGTAGACTTTATTTTGCTGAATTAAACATTAAAAATATAGATGATCAATTCAATCTGAAAACTTATATAGGATATAGTGGTATTTATATTTAATAATAGCAAGACGACTTCCATTCCTGAAAGCTCTTTTTTTTGTCATTTCGACGAAGGAGAAAGCACATAACCGGAGAAACTATTATGTTCTCTCCTCTGTCGGGATGACAAGTGCGGGAAAAGGTTTATCTGTTAAAAACGATTATCTCCATCTAATAAATTTCCTAATCCACCCAATAGGCTTCCTTCGTCACGGCTGTTTCCACCCGCTTTTGGAGCTGAAGCAATGATTCTATCTGCTAGTCTGCTGAAAGGCAATGATTGTACATAAACAGTTCCGGGACCGCGAAGGGTCGCATAGAACAAACCTTCTCCTCCAAAGATAGAGTTCTTGATTCCGCCAATGAATTCAATATCGTAATCTACCTCTTTAGTGAACCCAACGATGCAGCCCGTGTCAACTTTTAGCACTTCGCCCGCTCTTAGTTCTTTTTTGGCTAAGGTTCCTCCTGAATGTACAAATGCCATTCCGTCGCCTTCAATTTTTTGCATGATGAAACCTTCACCACCAAAGAATCCACGGCCTAGTTTTTTAGAGAATTCAATTCCTACTGATACACCTTTGGCAGCGCAAAGAAAGGAGCTTTTTTGACAGATGAATTTTCCTTGAAATTCGGTTAAGTCAATTGGTAAAATTTTTCCGGGGTAAGGCGATGCAAAAGACACTTTACCTTTGGAGTTAGCTTGATTGATAAAGGCGGTCATGAATAAGCTTTCGCCTGTAAGAACTCTTTTACCGGCATTTAGAAGTTGGCCAAAGATTCCGGATTTTTGTTCTGAACCATTTCCAAAAATCGTTTCCATTTGGATGTTATTGTCCATCATCATAAAGCTTCCTGCTTCGGCAATGACGATTTCTTGCGGATCTAGTTCAATCTCTACATATTGCATTTCTTCGCCAAATATCTGGTAATCTATTTCGTGTGCTTGCATGATTTTTAGTTTTTTGATTGAATTAATAGGTTGGATTTAAGGACTAAATGTTACACCTTTTTTTGATTTTATAATTGATTTAACATTTTGAGTTCCTATGAAAAATAGACGTTATGGCTAGCCCTGATGGCAGTGGTATCCTCTTGTGGAGTGATAACGAAACAAGAGATATAACGGACAGCAGGAGGAGACGTAGATAGAAAAATAGAAATCTCTGCTCCAAAAAAAAACAGCCTAGATTGCTCTAGACTGTTTACTTTAAACTTGAAGCAAATTTTAGTTGTTCATTAAACTTTCAATTTCATCCACTTCAATCGGAATATTGCGCATCAAGTTGAATGGTTCGCCGCTTTCTTGAATTACGACATCATCCTCAAGACGAATTCCGAAACCTTCAGCAGGAATATAAATTCCGGGCTCTACGGTGAAAACCATATTAGCTTGCATAGGTTCTGTCAAAATCCCGTAATCGTGCGTGTCTAATCCCATGTGGTGTGATGTTCCGTGCATGAAATATTTTTTGTAAGCAGGCCAGTCTGGGTTTTCATTTTGCACATCGGCTTTGTCGATAAGTCCTAAACCAAGTAATTCAGAAGTCATTAATTTTCCCACTTCAATATGGTATTGTTTCCAGATTGTTCCTGGAAGTAACATTTTAGTTGCTTCGTTTTTAACGCGTAAAACGGCGTTGTAAACCGCTTTTTGGCGATCGTTGTATTTTCCTGAGACCGGAATGGTACGGGTCATGTCGCTGGAGTAATTTGCGTACTCTGCACCAGCATCAATTAAAATCAAATCACCTGCTTTACATTGCTGGTTGTTTTCGATGTAATGCAATACATTAGCATTGTTTCCTGAACCAATAATTGGCGTGTAAGCAAAACCTTTTGAGCGATTGCGAACGAATTCATGAATGAATTCAGCTTCGATTTCGTATTCCATTATATTTGGTTTAACGAAAGATAGCACTCTGCGGAATCCTTTTTCGGTGATATTACAAGCTTGTTGAATCAAGTCAATTTCTTCACTTTCTTTTACGGAGCGAATGCGTTGTAAAATTGGGTTGCTTTTTGCGACTGTGTGTGCTGGATATTTCTCTTTCCACCATTTTACAAAACGGGCTTCGCGAGTTTCTGTTTCCACGGTTGCTCTGTAATGTTCATTGGTGTTGATATAGATGGTATCTGAATGTGTCATTAGTTCAAATAATACTTTTTCGAATTCCTGTAGCCAATACACCGTTTTAATTCCGGAAACGGCTAAAGCACGTTCTTTAGTCAGTTTTTCGCCTTCCCAAACCGCAATATGATCATTGGTTTCTTTTAGAAATAACATTTCTCTTTGATGCTCATAAGGAGCGTCTGGAAATAATAGTAAGATACTTTCTTCCTGATCCACGCCGCTTAAATAAAAAATATCGCGGTGTTGTGCAAATGGCATAGTACTGTCAGCACTTATTGGATAAATATCATTAGAGTTAAAAATGGCAACGCTTTTAGGCTTCATTTGAGCCATAAATTTTGAGCGGTTTTTTATAAATAAGTCACGGTCAATTTGATGGTACTTCATGTTCTTTCTATTTAATCTTTATAATTACTCAAAAATACTAAGATTAAATTGTTTCTGGTTACGAATTCAATAATTTTATGTAAAAAACAACAAAAACACATTGTCTTAATTAAGTATGTTTTTAGATCGATGTGTTATCAATTCAGTAAAGAATCGTTTTAATTACAACTACTTTATTTCTTTAGAATCTTTCATTGTAGTTGGATTTGATTTTCCGGTAATAGCGGTATTTTGGGTTAGATTAAAATAAGGTGTTTCAATAAAATTTTTATAGTTAATTCATTTTAAATTAATATGTTGAAAAAACAGGATCGTAAAACAAGCGAACGTTCGGGAAAGGTGTAAAAAGCTTTTTTTATGGCTTTTTTGTTTTTTAGCGTATCTTTGAAAAAATGAAAGGAAGGTAAGGGAAAAGCACTGTTATTTTCGATCATTTTTTTCGAATTAAATGCTCGTTTGCAAGAATAAATAGAATTTTGATATGACTGTAGAAAAAGAATATATAAAGTTGATTTTTGGGCTTAAACTCAAGCAGGCTCGTACTAATAAGAATTTGTCTTTGTTTGGCTTAGCCAAAATTACAGACCTTTCAAAATCGTATTTGAACGAAATTGAAAAGGGCAAGAAATACCCGAAGACAGATAAGATTATTCTTTTAGCAGAAAAACTGGATATTTCGTATGACAATATGGTTTCGTTGAAGTTGGATAATAATCTGGCTCCTATTGGTGAAATCTTAAAATCAGGGATTCTAAAAGAAATTCCATTGGATATTTTCGGTATCCAAGAAAACGATCTTATTGATATCATTGCTAATGCTCCGGCAAAAGTTAATGCCTTTATCAGTACAATTATCGAGATTGCACAGCACTATAATTTAACTAGGGAGAGTTTTTTCCTAGCTGCTTTGCGTTCGTACCAAGAAGCACATAATAATTATTTTGAGGATTTAGAACAGAAAGTATTAGATTTCTCAAAAGCATTTCAAATAAATATAGATAGTAAAATTGCTATAGAAGACCTGACCGCTGTGTTGACTGAAGAGTATGGCTATACGATTCAGGAAATTATTTTTTCAGAACAAGAAGAGTTGGGAGATTTGCGGTCTATATATGTTCCAAAAAGCAAAACTTTATTACTTTCATTGGATATCGATGAACAACAAAAGGCGTTTATTTTAGCCAAAGAGATTGCTTATAATTATCTAGAAATAACCGAAAGGCTGTTTACGTTCAGTTGGATTAAATTTGATAATTTTGATCAGGTTTTGAATAATTTCTATGCTTCTTATTTTGCAGGTGCGCTTTTAATACCAAGAAAACAACTGGTAAATGAATTAAATTTGTTCTTGGCTAAAACAGATCCGAAGCCTCAGGAAATGATAGAGTTGATGGGTAAATTTAATGTGTCTCCAGAGTCGTTCTATCAGCGATTAACTAATATTTTGCCAAAAGACTTTCAGTTAAAAAACATATTTTTCCTTCGATTATCTCACAAAAGAGGAGCAGACACCTATCAGATTAAAAAAGAGCTACATATTACTAATCAGCAGGAACCGCATGCCAATGAAATGAATGAGCATTATTGCCGCAGGTGGATTTCTGTCAAAACAATCGAGAAAGCCATAGCGCAGAATAATAGTCACTATTTTGATGCGCAAATTTCGCGTTATGAAAACAGCGGTAATGAGTTTTTCGTTTTCTCATCTGCCACGGAAGATCCTTTCAAAAAGGACTGTTTGAGAAGTATATCTGTCGGAATTTTGATTACGGCAAGCATGAAGAAGAAAATCAAGTTCATGGATAATAAGTCTATCAAAAAACAAATTGTGGGAGTGACTTGTGAAACTTGTGCTGTGAAAAACTGTGAAGTAAGGGCTTCGGCTCCAATTCAATTAGAGCTTAAAACTCGAAATGAAAATACGGATTTGATTGTTCAAAAATACATGGCTAAATTTAGTTAGTTGGCATCAAAATGACTTCTGATTTTGATTATTGGTAATTAAGTAAGCTTTGATTTTGGGTGGATTGTCATGTGTGTGATTCAGGAAAAATTAGAAAAATTATATTTTTGTTATATTCTGATAATTGTAAAATAATTAGAATGGAAAAGCAAACGATATAACGCTCTGATGTACAGCGAGTAATAGGTTTTAGAGTGGATGGAACGTAGGGAAAAAGCACACTTTAAAATCATTATAAATAAGAGCGAAAAGGTTGTAGTTGCAGTCAATTTGCATTATTTTTGTGATATTCTTAAAACAAATTATTAAATCTTATGGCAAAATCTGCATTATTGAAGTCGTCGATAGCTAAAAAAGTGGCTATGGCGCTTTCAGGAATTTTTTTAATGCTGTTTCTAGCACAGCACTTTTTCATCAATATGACTTCGGTGTTTAGTCCGGACACATTCAATTCGATTTCTCATTTTATGGGAAATAATCCTTTAGTACAATTTGTAATTCAGCCAATTTTAATAGTAGGAGTGATCTTTCACTTTATTATGGGGTTTGTTTTAGATTTCAAAAATAGAAGCGCAAGACCAATTGCTTATGCAAAAAACAATGGTGCTGCAAACTCTTCTTGGGCATCTAGAAACATGATTATTACAGGTTCAGTTATTTTGGCTTTTTTAGGTTTACACTTTTATGACTTCTGGTTTCCGGAAATGGTTTATAAATATGTAGCTTTTAATCCATTGGATGAAACAAGATATTTTCATGAATTAGCAGAGAAGTTTGAAAGTCCAGTGCGCACAGCATTGTATAGTATTTCATTTGTATTGTTATCGCTACACTTGAAGCACGGATTCAGTTCTTCTTTTCAATCGGTTGGTTTCAATAATAAATATTCAAAAGGATTGAAAAATTTCGGATTAGCATTTGCTTTCGTTGTTCCTTTCGGATTTATTTTTATTGCATTATTTCATCATTTCAATCATTAATATTCAATTATAATGGCATTAGATTCAAAAATTCCAAGCGGTTCGGTTTCGGACAAATGGACAAATTATAAAGATCATATTAATTTAGTGAACCCTGCAAACAAACGTAACTTAGATGTTATCGTTGTTGGAACAGGATTAGCTGGAGGTTCAGCTGCTGCAACATTAGCAGAATTAGGATATAACGTAAAAGCTTTTTGTTTTCAAGATTCACCTCGTCGTGCGCACTCTATTGCGGCACAAGGAGGAATCAACGCAGCAAAAAATTATCAAGGAGACGGAGATTCTGTTTTTAGATTGTTTTACGATACTGTAAAAGGTGGAGATTACCGCGCTCGTGAAGCAAACGTACATCGCCTTGCAGAAGTTTCTACAAACATTATCGACCAGTGTGTGGCTCAAGGGGTACCATTGGCACGTGAATACGGAGGTTTATTAGACAATCGTTCTTTTGGAGGTGCTTTAGTTTCTAGAACTTTTTATGCTAGAGGGCAAACAGGACAACAATTATTGTTAGGTGCTTACTCTGCCATGAACCGTCAAATAGGTCGTGGAAAAATAAAAATGCACAACCGTCACGAGATGCTAGATCTAGTAATCGTAAACGGGAAAGCAAGAGGAATTATCGCTCGTAATTTAATTACTGGTGAAATCGAAAGACATTCTGCTCACGCAGTAGTTATTGCTTCTGGTGGATACGGAAACGTTTTCTTCTTGTCAACAAATGCAATGGGTTCTAATGCTACTGCAGCTTGGAAAATCCATAAAAAAGGAGCGTTTTTTGCGAATCCTTGTTACACACAAATTCACCCAACATGTATTCCGGTTTCTGGAGATCACCAATCAAAATTAACTTTGATGTCGGAATCTTTAAGAAATGACGGACGTATCTGGGTTCCTGCAAAAATCGAAGATGCTGTAGCGATTCGTGAAGGAAAGAAAAAAGCAATAGATTTATCTGAAGCTGAAAGAGATTATTATCTAGAAAGAAGATACCCTGCTTTTGGTAACTTAGTACCTCGCGATGTAGCTTCTCGTGCTGCTAAAGAAAGATGCGATGCTGGTTTTGGAGTAAACAAAACAGGTGAAGCAGTTTATTTAGATTTTGCGGCTGCGATACAACGTTACGGAAAAGAGCAAGCCTTTTTAAAAGGAATTGATGCTACTGACAAACAAGCAGTAACTAAATTAGGAACTGAAGTTGTAAAAAATAAATACGGGAATTTATTCCAAATGTATTATAAAATTGTAGATGAAGATCCTTATACTTCTCCTATGATGATTTACCCAGCGGTACATTACACAATGGGTGGAACATGGGTTGATTATAACTTAATGACTACAATTCCAGGATGTTTCTCTATTGGAGAATCAAACTTCTCAGATCACGGAGCAAACAGGCTTGGGGCTTCTGCATTGATGCAAGGTTTAGCTGATGGATACTTTGTATTGCCATACACAATTGGTGATTACTTGTCTCCAGATATTAAAATGGGAACTATACCTACTGATTCTCCAGAATTTGAAGCTGCAGAAAAAGGAGTGAAAGACCAAATTGAGAAATTCATGAACAATAACGGAACACATTCTGTTGACTATTTCCACAGGAAATTAGGAAAAATTATGTGGGATAAAGTTGGTATGGCTCGTAATGCTCAAGGATTGAACGAAGCAATTAATGAAATAGCGGCGCTACGTGAAGAGTTTTACAAAGATGTTAAAGTACCAGGAACAGATAAAGGATTCAATCAAGAATTAGAAAAAGCGACTCGTGTTGCCGATTTCTTAGAACTAGGAGAATTGTTTGCTAAAGATGCTTTGCACCGTAACGAATCTTGTGGAGGTCACTTCAGAGAAGAATATCAAACTGAAGATGGTGAAGCAAAACGTGATGACGAAAATTTCGCATACGTTGCCGCTTGGGAATACAAAGGAAAACCAAGTGACGCTGTTTTACATAAAGAAGACTTGGTATTTGATGCCGTTAAACTTGTTCAAAGAAATTACAAATAGAAATTGGTCCAAAGTCAAAAGTCCAAAGTCTCAAAGTTGTAGGCTTTTCACGTTAGACTTATATGACTTTCAAACTAAAACAGTATGAAACTTACATTAAAAATATGGCGTCAGAAAAACGCCCAAGATAAAGGAGCAATGGTTGATTATCAAATCGACGGAATTGAGCCGGATATGTCATTCCTTGAAATGCTTGACGTATTTAATGAAGATTTAATGAGTAAAGGTGGCGAGCCAGTTGCATTTGATCACGATTGTCGCGAAGGAATTTGCGGAATGTGTTCTTTGTACATCAATGGTGAAGCACACGGACCAGATAGAGGAGTAACCACTTGTCAATTGCACATGCGTATGTTCAAGGATGGTGATACTATTACAATTGAACCTTTCCGTGCAGCTGCTTTTCCAGTTGTAAAAGATTTAGTTGTTAACCGTAGCGCTTTTGATAGAATCCAACATGCAGGAGGATTTATATCTGTAAATACTTCTGGAAATACTATCGATGCAAATACAATTCCTATCAACAAGAAAGATGCTGATGAAGCATTTGATGCGGCAACGTGTATTGGTTGCGGAGCTTGTGTAGCAAGTTGTAAAAACTCGTCGGCTATGTTATTCGTAGCAGCCAAGGTTTCTCAATATGCATTATTGCCTCAAGGTAGAATTGAAGCAACGGATCGTGTATTAAACATGGTTAGCCAAATGGATGCTGAAGGTTTTGGTAACTGTACTAACACTGGAGCATGTGAGGTTGAATGTCCTAAAGGAATTTCTTTAGAGAACATCGCTCGTATGAACAGAGAGTACATGTCAGCAAGCATGAAAGGATAATTCTGTAAATAGACATTTCTTATATATCAAAAACGCATCCATTTATTTGGATGCGTTTTTTTTGTACTACATTTTTTTGTAAATTTAAACAAAAAAATGATCAAGCAATTTTGTTTTAGAATACAGGATTTGGGAGTAGAATTAATTTTTTTCACAATGCTTTTGTTGTTGACATGTTCGTTTCTAACAGCGCAAGAAAAGGGAATTTCGTTGGAAAATAGGAGTAAGAACAAAACCATTTTCCTGCCTCAAAATAAAAAGATAAAAATCACAACTTCTGAAGGAAGAAAGTTGGCCGGAAATTACACCATAGTAGATGATAATTCCATTTTGATTAAGAATCAATTGATTTCGTTGAGTTCGGTTGTGGCAATCAAAAAATATTCTACCTATTCAGCTATCACTGCTACTGCTGGTATCGCAGTAGGGTCACTTTTTACTGTAGTGGGTGCTGCAGGTATTATTGCAGGGGGTTATGGTTTTATTGTAAGCCCGTTGGCTCCTATTGGGTTAGCGATGGTTTTAATTCCCGTGCTATCCAATAAACATAAAAGGGAAAAGTGGGAGTACAAAATTGTAAATTAAAAATAAATTACAATAGTATTAGTTTTAATTATTTGAATTCCTAAGAAAAATATATTTTACGTCATGAAGGTAGCGTTAATTCAATCATCCATTGTATGGGAAAACCCAGTAGCAAACAGAGTCTATTTCGAAGAAAAAATCAATGCAATTGCTGAAGATGTAAAATTAATTGTGCTTCCTGAAATGTTTACTACTGGCTTTACAATGGATCCCGCAAAAGTTGCGGAGACTATGCAAGGCGAAACGGTATCGTGGATGCAGACTTTGGCGAAAGCCAAAAACGCAGCAATAACAGGGAGCGTGGTAATTGAAGATAATTTCAACTTTTATAACCGAATGTTATTTGTATTTCCGTCAGGTGAAATACAACATTATGACAAAAGACATTTGTTTACACTCGCAGGGGAAGACAAAGTCTATACAATGGGAAATCAAAAATTAATTGTTGATTATTTAGGTTGGAAAATCTGTCCTCTTGTGTGTTATGACTTGCGTTTCCCAGTTTTCTCTCGTAACGTCGAGAACTACGACTTATTAATTTACGTTGCTAGCTGGCCCAAAACCCGAATTAAAGCTTGGGATACTTTACTTGCAGCACGCGCTATAGAAAACATGAGTTATGTTATAGGTGTTAACAGAATAGGTGCTGATGCTAATGATTATGCCTACATAGGGCACTCACAAGTTTTAGACATTTTAGGGGACTGTTTAATAGCTCCAGAAGAATTGGAGGGGGTTTTTATAGCTATTCTTGATAAATCGTATTTAGCAAAAGTTCGTGAAAAATTGAATTTTTTGAACGATAAAGATTTGTTTGAAATAAAATAATACTACTGTAATTTACCCTTTTTTGATTTTAGTTATTTGAAATCAAAAAAGGGTAAATAAGTTAAGGTCTGCTTTTAGGTTTTTCACCTTGAGATTTTCCTTTGTCTTTTGTCTTTGGTTCGGGACTGTAGGGTAGGCTAACATCAAATGCTTGGTCTACATCCCAGTTCGCGCGAATATCAATATCTTTAGAAAAATAAACAACCTCTTCAGAATATTTTTTCTCTAAAAAGTTTCCGGAATCATACACTTTATTTTTATTCTCATCGTAAATAATACGAAGTGTAAATAATGCAGGTTCTAATAAATTAAAGTCAACTGTGGTGGTATTTTCGCTATATTGTGAAGCGATGATATTTCCTTTGCTGTTGGTCAATTCGACGATAACAGGAAAGCTTTTTACATTTTGGAGTTGTACCCTAAGATTACCGTAATCTGCCGTACTTTTCGTGTTCAGTTTAAAGGATAAAGAATCATTTGACATCTCAAAAAAGTCAGATAGCGCGCCTGGTAAAAGCGTTAAATTATAATTTTCTGAAGGTTCTTTCTTGAAGTCAAAATAGAGTTTCTGGTTAAAATCGTCGTACTCAGTTGTGAAAGCTATTGCGACAGAATCTTTGTTGACTAATTTTATTTTTGAATTGTCAAAATGAACTAGTGGAGTTGTAGCTTCTAAGGTAAAACGGTCTCTAAAATTTAAAGTGCCGTTTTGAAGTGAAGTAATAATTAACGTATCTTTTTTCTGTTCCTTAATTTTTAATGCGAAATCTTTTTTGTAGTTATCTTTGGTGACAACTAGTGTTAAAGAGTCTGTTTTGATAGGTTTGTACCAAATCTGAAGCGAGTCTTTTTTAGGAAACTGAGTTACAATCGTTGAAATGATATTGGCTTTGTCTTTCAATGTTATTTTTGGTCTTGAACTGATTGATTCCATATTTCCTTCGTAACCCATTAACAGTCGATTTCCGGATACCTGTATAGGTTTTAAAGCTTTGAAGGGGAGTGTCTCTTTGAATAACTCCAATTCGTAAACGGTGTCGTTGGGAACGGTTATAAAGTGCTTGATAAATCCAACCTTTTCATTCTTTGGGTCAAACTTATTATTGTTGTTTTTGTCTTTCAATGCTACTAGCAGGTATTTTCCAGCTTTTAAATTTTCCAAACGGAACGTTTTTAAACTGTCCAATGTATTTGTGATATATCGTGGATTATCAGTATAGATAATGGAATCTTTATAGGAGTCATTAACCTCATAAAGCATTACGGAAACAAAAGGTTCAGCTTCTATAGTGTATGCATCTTTTACTCTGCCACCTATAGCCAGTGAATCAATATAGGCACCAGTTGAAAAAACATATTTAAACTGATTGAATGGATTCCCCTCGTTGTTGTCAGCGATGCTTTGGCCAAAGTTGAAGCTGTAAGTTGTGTTGGGTTGTAAGGTGTCTTTTATTTTTATCGAAAGGGTTTTAGTTGCTGAAGTAGGCGAAATTATTGGTTCGTACTTCATGGGTGGTGAAATAACCAATTGCTTGTTTAGGTTCTTGAGTTTGATGTTTTCATCAAAGACTAATTTAATTTCATTTCCCTTAAAGTTCGTGCTGAAATTTTCAGGGAAGCTCCCTTTTAATACTGGTGCAATCGTGTCTTTTAAGCCGCCAGTAATCGACCCTCTTTTTGCACAACTTACGATAATAACAAGCAACAGCAGGGAAATATATTTTAAATTGTTTTTCAACATATCAAATTAGTATTAGAAGATACAAAATAACAATTATAATTAATGGAATTGATGTTTTTTATAAAATTATTATGGTTGTCTAATTCGGATACTTTTATTGCTCTTCCGATACTTTTTAGTTTTTAATGTTTAATTTTACTTACTGTTGATTGATGCAATTGCAAATGATTTGCAGTTAGTATGGTTTTTCGGCTA
Source organism: uncultured Flavobacterium sp. (assembly GCF_963974175.1). Classification (GTDB taxonomy): domain Bacteria; phylum Bacteroidota; class Bacteroidia; order Flavobacteriales; family Flavobacteriaceae; genus Flavobacterium. The sequence goes on along the minus strand of NZ_CAXBBR010000002.1, from coordinate 87,488 downwards.
ACAAGATATAGAAGATTTAGACAATGAGAAAAATAGAACACATAGGAATAGCGGTTAAGGATTTAGAAGTTTCAAATTTATTGTTCGAAAAGCTTTTTGGAGCTCCAGCTTATAAATTTGAGGAAGTCGAAAGTGAAGGTGTTACGACTTCTTTTTTTCAAAATGGACCCAATAAAATTGAACTTTTAGCGGCGACAAGTCCAGACAGCCCTATCGCAAAGTTTTTAGAAAAGAAAGGGGAAGGCATTCATCACATCGCTTTTGATGTAGGAAATATAGAGGAAGAAATTATCAGACTAAAAAAAGAAGGTTTTGTTGTGTTAAATGAAATCCCTAAAAAAGGAGCCGATAATAAGTTGGTAGTCTTCTTGCATCCCAAAAGTACCAATGGGGTTTTGATCGAATTGTGTCAAGAGATAAAATAATTCAAATATAAATTGTTTTTATAAATCTAATAATCAGGAGTTTTCTGTTTTTATTTTTTTATTTATTGAGTTTAGCCTAAAACTTGGTAAAAAATATTTGGAGCAAACGAAAAATAGTAGTAATATTGCAAACTCTAAACCGGTCCTATAGCTCAGCTGGTTAGAGCACCTGACTCATAATCAGGTGGTCCCTGGTTCGAGCCCAGGTGGGACCACAATAAACCCCTTAAAATCTTTGATTTTAAGGGGTTTTGTTTTAGGTAATGAATGGGTTTTCATTCAAAAAAAGGTATCTTTATGTAGTGATAGCTATTTTTATGAAAGTATATTTTAGCGGATGTGGCAGTGATTTGCGTTGAATATTAATAATAAATAGCTTAGATAGCTTTTTTTAATCAATTGATTTACTATTTTTGGAAATTATGAAGGTAGTGTCAGATAAATTTTTCCTTTTACTTGTTTTCCTTTTTGGGACCATGTATGCCTTTGCTGGTAATGCTGGCGGTCCTCCCGCTCCGAGTCCTACTGGAAAAAAACCGCCTCCTCCTCCCGGATTACCTATTGATGAGAATATCATGATTTTAGTGGTGATTGCACTGCTATTTGGAATGTATATTATTTATAAACACAGTGTAAAAAGAAAAGACCTCAATCTAGATTGAGGTCTTTTCTTTTTACACATGTAGAAGTGTGATTATAGTTTGTTACTGTAAAGTTTGGAAACGTATTTTCCAATCACATCAAACTCGAGGTTGATTTTCGTCCCTATTTTGAAGCTGTTGAAATTAGTGTGTTCGTATGTGTAGGGTATTATCGCTACGCTAAATTGATTTTTTTTTGAGTTTACTACAGTCAGACTTACTCCGTTTACGGTAATTGAACCTTTTTCGATGGTAAGGTTGTTTAGTGTTTCATCATATTCAAATGTATAATGCCAACTACCATTTGTTTCCTCGGCTTCTATGCATATTGCTGTTTGGTCTACGTGTCCTTGTACAATGTGGCCATCAAGTCGGTCTCCTAACTTCATCGCTCTCTCCAGGTTTACGCGGTCGCCAATTGCCCAGTCTCCTAAGTTTGTTTTTTTGATTGTTTCGTCAATAGCGGTAACGGTATATGAGGTGTCTTTTAGTGCGACTACGGTTAGGCAGACTCCATTGTGTGCAACGCTTTGGTCAATTTTGAGTTCTGCTGTAATTGAAGAGTCCACTGTAATGTGAATGTTGTCTTTCTCTTTTTTTATTTCTTGGATAGTACCAAGGGTTTCTATGATTCCTGTAAACATTTCTTGTTTTATTTTACTAAATTTGCACTTCAAAATTAGTAATAAATAACTAGAGGTAATGATGAAAAAAGCAGAAAATATAATTGTTGGAATTTCAATAGGAGATTTAAACGGTATTGGAAGCGAGGTTGTTCTTAAAACTTTTGAGGATTCTCGAATGTTAGAGCTGTGTACTCCTGTTATTTTTGCCAATGTGAAGATAATGTCATTCATAAAAAAGAATTTAGATTCAACGGTTCCGCTTCATGGAATTGATAAATTAGATCAAATTCTTCCCGGGAAGATTAATGTTTTGAATCTTTGGAAAGAAGGGGTAGATTTGAATCTTGGTGTTAACGATGATAAAGTTGGTGAATATGCTGTAAAATCATTTATCGCGGCTACAAATGCTTTAAAAGAAGGGTTGGTAGATGTTTTAGTGACGGCGCCAATAAATAAATACAACATTCAATCAGAGGAGTTTAAGTTTCCTGGTCATACAGATTATTTAAATCAAGAGTTGGAAGGAAATGCGTTGATGCTGATGGTTCAGGGTAGTTTAAGAGTAGGTTTGTTAACGGATCATATTCCGGTTAGCGAAGTGGCATCAAGGCTTACCGAAGATCTGATTAAAGAAAAAATTGAAACGGTTAGAAAATCGTTGATTCAAGATTTTAGTATCAATAAGCCAAAGATTGCTGTTTTAGGATTAAATCCTCACTGTGGTGACGGTGGTGTGATAGGTAAAGAAGATGATGCGGTGTTGAAACCAACATTAAAAAAAATATTCGATAAAGGAACGTTGGTATTTGGTCCTTTTGCGGCAGATGGATTTTTTGGAAGTGGGCAGTACGAGAAATATGATGCGATAATCGCAACGTATCATGATCAAGGGTTGATACCTTTTAAAACATTGTCTTTTGGTAAAGGAGTTAATTATACCGCGGGTTTGAATAAAATCAGAACTTCTCCGGACCATGGTACGGCTTACGATATTGCGGGAAAAGGGGTTGCGGATTATAACTCTTTTAAGGAAGCGGTTTATCTTGCTTTAGATATTTATCGTTCCAGAATTCAATATGCAGAAATCAGTGAAAAACCACTAAAGGTTAGGGAAAAACAACACTAAATAAAAAAAGATAAATAACGTTATTAGATTTGTAATAATTTTATATCTTTGCACTCCCGAAGTTTGGGGCAAAATTTTGTTGAAATGAATAAGACTAAACAATATTTAATTCCATTTGTGGGATTAAAGCTAGGAAAACATCATTTTGAATATCAAATAAGTAATGCGTTCTTTGAAATCTTTGATTATGATGAATTTGAAAATTCAAACATCAAAGTAAATGTAGTTTTAGAGAAGAAAAGCACGATGCTAGAATTGATTTTCAAGCACGAAGGGACAGTAAATGTACCTTGTGATCTAACGAGTGAGGATTTTGATTTGCCAATAGAAGGGCAGATGAAATTAATAGTTCGTTTTGGTGATGTATATAACAATGATAATGAGGAATTGCTGATTCTACCATTTGGAGAATTTGAGATAGATGTTGCTCAGTATATATATGAAATGATTGCGCTTTCTGTACCTTTAAGACGGGTTCATCCAGGTGTACAAGACGGAAGTTTAAAAACAGAAGCTCTTGAAAGACTAAAGGAATTAGTTCTGGAAGAACATAAGGAAGAGAATGAAGAACAGGTTGAAGAAGATACAATACAAGATAAAGAAGAGAATATTGACCCGCGTTGGGACAAATTAAAGCAACTATTAACGGATAAATAATATAGTAAAATGGCACATCCTAAGAGAAAAATCTCCAAAACAAGAAGAGATAAGAGAAGAACACATTATAAAGCTACTGTAGCACAAATCGCTACTTGCCCAATTACGGGTGAAGCGCATTTATACCACAGAGCCTACTGGCATGAGGGGAAAATGTATTACAGAGGGCAAGTTGTTATAGATAAGTCTGTAGCTGTTGCTTAATGCATTTTTTTTTAAATGATATTGGAACTCTCACATCGTGAGAGTTTTTTTGTTGTTTATAATTTTCATTAAATAAGAAGTCCTAAAACAAGAGGTTTAGATATTTTTTTGTAATTTTCAACTCTTTTAATCGTTTTTTCAGATGTCATTATTTGAAAAAAAATATTCAAATACCATGAATACAATTACAGCCGCAATAACCGCTGTTGGAGCTTATGTTCCTGACTTTGTACTTTCAAACAAAGTTCTGGAAACTATGGTCGATACAAATGACGAGTGGATCACTTCTCGAACAGGAATTAAAGAAAGAAGAATTCTAAAAGACGCAGACAAAGGAACATCGTATTTAGCCATAAAAGCAGCGCAAGATTTAATTGCCAAGGCAAATATTGATCCTTTAGAAATAGATTTATTGATTATGGCAACTGCTACGCCTGATATGCCAGTGGCATCTACAGGGGCTTATGTTGCAACTGAAATTGGGGCTACAAACGCTTTTGGTTTTGATCTACAAGCAGCGTGTTCCAGTTTTCTATACGGAATGTCTGTTGCGTCAGCATACATTCAATCTGGAAAATATAAAAAAGTACTGTTAATCGGTGCTGATAAAATGTCTTCTATTGTAGACTATACAGACCGATCTACTTGTATAATTTTTGGAGATGGTGCAGGTGCTGTATTATTCGAACCAAATTACGAAGGATTAGGATTACAGGATGAGTACTTAAGAAGTGACGGTGTAGGTCGTGATTTTTTAAAGATTGATGCTGGAGGATCTTTACATCCTACTTCTCTTAAAACAATAGAAGAGAATAGACACAATATTGTACAAGACGGGAAAACTGTTTTTAAATATGCAGTGACTAACATGGCTGACGCTAGTGAATTAATTTTGAAAAGAAATAATTTAACGAATGAAGATGTTGACTGGTTAGTGCCGCATCAAGCTAATAAAAGAATTATTGACGCTACTGCAAGTAGAATGAACTTAGAAGAGTCTAAGGTATTGATGAATATTGAAAGATATGGCAATACTACTTCAGCTACATTGCCTTTAGTCCTAAGTGACTTTGAAGATAAATTCAAAAAAGGAGATACAGTGATCTTTGCTGCTTTTGGTGGAGGATTCACATGGGGCTCTGTTTATTTAAAATGGGCATACGACAAAAAATAAATTTAAACTAAAAACAAATAATTATGGATTTAAAAGAAATTCAGAACCTAATCAAATTTGTAGCAAATTCGGGAGTTGCAGAAGTTAAATTGGAAATGGATGATGTTAAAATCACCATTAGAACAACTATAGAAGGCAGTGCAACTGAGACTACGTATGTACAACAATTACCTGCTCACAATCAACTTCACCAAGGAATGCCTATTCAAAATGTTGCGCCAGTTGCAGCTGTTGTAGAAGCTCCCGTTGTAGAAGAAAACAAGTATATCACTATAAAATCTCCAATTATTGGGACTTTTTATAGAAAACCATCTCCAGATAAACCTATGTTTGTGGAAGTTGGTACTACTATTGGAAAAGGAGATGTTCTTTGTGTAATTGAAGCAATGAAATTATTTAACGAAATTGAATCTGAAGTTTCTGGTAAAATTGTAAAAATATTGGTTGATGATATGTCACCAGTAGAGTTTGACCAACCTTTATTCTTAGTAGATCCATCATAACATTTTTAAATCCCAATATTTTAAATTCCAAATTCCGGTTCAGGAGATTTGGAATTTTAAGTATGTTATTTAAATTTTAAATTTATAAAAGATGTTTAAAAAAATATTAATTGCAAATAGAGGGGAAATTGCGCTTCGCGTAATTCGAACTTGTAAAGAAATGGGCATTAAAACTGTGGCTGTTTATTCTACTGCTGATGTAGAAAGTTTACATGTAAGGTTTGCTGATGAAGCTGTTTGCATAGGACCACCTCCAAGTAATTTGTCCTATTTGAAAATGTCAAATATTATTGCCGCTGCAGAAATTACAAATGCAGATGCAATACATCCGGGATACGGGTTTCTTTCTGAAAATTCAAAATTTTCAAAAATATGTCAGGAACACGGGATTAAATTTATTGGAGCTTCTCCAGAAATGATTGATAGAATGGGTGATAAAGCATCTGCAAAAGCCACAATGATTGAAGCGGGAGTGCCAGTTGTTCCCGGTTCAGTAGGTATTCTAGAGTCATTCGAACAAGCGCAGGAATTAGCACGATCTTTTGGTTACCCAGTAATGCTGAAAGCAACCGCTGGTGGTGGTGGAAAGGGAATGCGTGCAGTTTGGAAAGAAGAAGAATTACTTAAAGCATGGGACGGTGCCCGTCAGGAATCTGCCGCTGCTTTTGGGAATGACGGAATGTATCTTGAAAAACTAATTGAAGAGCCTCGTCATATCGAAATCCAAGTTATTGGTGATTCATATGGAAAAGCATGTCACCTTTCTGAAAGAGACTGCTCAGTACAAAGACGCCATCAAAAATTGACCGAAGAAACTCCTTCTCCATTTATGACAGACGAATTGCGTTTGAAAATGGGTGAAGCGGCAGTAAAAGCAGCTGAATACATCAAGTATGAAGGTGCGGGAACGGTAGAGTTTTTGGTTGATAAACACCGTAATTTCTATTTCATGGAAATGAATACTCGTATTCAGGTGGAGCACCCAATTACAGAACAGGTTATTGATTATGACTTGATTCGTGAGCAAATTTTAGTAGCTGCTGGAGTGCCTATTTCAGGTAAAAACTATTTGCCTCAGTTGCACGCTATCGAATGTCGTATTAATGCTGAAGACCCTTATAATGATTTTAGACCGTCTCCAGGGAAAATAACGACACTTCATATGCCAGGAGGACACGGAGTTCGATTAGATACTCATGTGTATTCAGGCTATACTATTCCGCCAAATTACGATTCCATGATTGCAAAACTGATTACTACTGCCCAATCTCGCGAGGAAGCAATTAGTAAAATGAGAAGAGCATTAGATGAATTTGTAATTGAAGGGATAAAAACTACAATACCTTTTCACAGACAATTAATGGATGATCCTCGTTATATTGCAGGGGATTATACTACTGCTTTTATGGATACGTTCAAAATGATCGCTCCAGAATAAAAAGCATATATAAAAGCAAAAAACCTCACTTTTCAGTGAGGTTTTTTTATGTCCGCTTGTAAATCTATAAGGTTTCTTTCAGCCATTTGAAGAATTCTTTTTGCCAAACTTGGGCATTTTGTGGTTTCAGAACCCAGTGGTTTTCTTCGGGGAAATACAGAAACCTACTTTTTATACCGCGAAGTTGCGCAGCTTGAAAAGCTTCTTGGCCTTGTCCTATTGGAACTCTAAAGTCTTTTCCGCCTTGAATAATTAAAATTGGAGTATTCCATTTTTCTACTAAATTAATAGGGTTGAACGTAGTATAGGTTTTTTGAGCTGTAGCATTGTCTTTTTCCCAATAGGGTCCGCCAAAATCCCAGTTGCTGAAGAAAACTTCTTCGGTTGTGCCAAACATGCTTTGGGTATTGAAAACACCATCATGAGCTATGAACGTTTTAAAGCGGTTGTTGTGTATTCCAGCTAAATAAAATGCCGAATATCCACCATAGCTTGCCCCAACACAACCTAAACGAGTTTTGTCTACATAGCTTTCTTTAGATACATCATCAATAGCCGAAAGGTAATCGTCCATTACTTGTCCGCCCCAGTCTTTGCTAATTTGCTCATTCCATTCTACTCCATGTCCTGGCATTCCACGACGATTAGGTGCCACAACAATATAACCATTGGCAGCCATCAATTGAAAATTCCAACGGAAAGAATAGAATTGTGTCAACGCACTTTGTGGTCCTCCTTGACAATATAAAAGTGTTGGGTATTTTTTTGTAGCGTCAAAATTTGGAGGTAGAATTACCCAAACTAACATTTTCTTACCATCTGTTGTGGTTACATATCTTCTTTCTGTTTTGCTTAACGCCAATGAATCGTAAGTTGCTGAATTTACATTGGTGATTTGTTTCCAAGTGTTTTTCTTTAGATCGAAAGAAAAAATCTCCGAAGCATGGTTCATATCTGCTCTAGTAACAATAATGCTGTTACCCGAAAATCCGATTAAGTCGTTTATATCAAAATCTCCTTTTGTAATCTGTTGCACATTTATTGCAATTCTAGTCATGCCAGGAAAATTCACTTCAAATAGTTGTTTTGTTCCATCAATTGCAGCAGTAAAATAGACTTTGCTACCATCTTTGCTCCAAAGAAAACTATCAACTGTACCGTCCCAATTAGCGGTAAGATTCATTTTTATACCTTTAAAATCAACAATGATGTCATTTTTATCGGCTTCGTAGCCTTCGCGTTTCATTTGCAACCAAGTCAGGTTTCCAGAAGGAGAAAATTGAGGAGCTACATCATAACCGGGATTATCTTCTGTTCTGTTTGTAGTCAATCCAGTCTCTAAGCTATATTCATAAATATTGGTATTTGTAGAAATAGCATACTGAGTACCTGCCTTTTTTTTACTTACATAAAGAATTTTTTTACTGTCGGGTGACCAGATGTAATCTTCATCTCCGCCAAAAGGCTTTTGTGGACTGTCAAAATTTTCTTTACCCATGATGTCAGTTCCTACTGCGCCTTCTGTGTTTTCTTTGTAAAGGACGTGGTTAAATTTTCCTTCGTTCCAAGTGTCCCAGTGGCGGTAGTCTAGGCCATCGTAGATTTGCACTTCAGATTTTTCTAGGTCAGGATAGAAATCTTTCCCAAGAATATTACTGATTTTCACCTCTTCATTATAGACAAGGTACTTCCCGTCAGGCGAAATATTTTTGTCTTTTACTAGGTCCTTTGTTTCCTTAATTTCGGTTGGAGTTCCTCCGTTAATAGGAATAATATAGAATTTTGAGTTAGACTTATTTTCTTCAACTGAAGGTGTAGTTACTTTGTAAACTATGTTTTTACTGTCCTTGGAAATACCTAAGGAGCTCACTCGTCCTAATTTCCATAGGGTTTCCGGTGACATAACGTTTTGGGCCATTGCGCTTAAACTCATCATTGTTAAGGTTGTAAGAAGTATTTTTTTCATAAAAAGAACGGTATAATTTAGACTTCTAAATTACGACAATAATCTAAAAACAATCAGAGGATTATGTTAAGTCTTTTCAATAATTATTAGATTAAAAAAGGGTACTTCATACCCATTTACAAAACTAAAAATATTATTTTTATAAAAATTTTTCAGATGCAACTAAGTTATTGGGAATTAAAAAACTGGTTTACTAAGGTAGATTATACAGTAGTAGGTAGTGGAATTGTTGGGCTACATGCTGCTTTGCGCTTACGCGAAAAGTATCCTGAGAGTAAAATACTAGTACTAGAAAAAGGAATGTTACCTCATGGAGCGAGCACTAAGAATGCTGGTTTTGCCTGCTTTGGAAGTATTTCTGAAATTATAGATGATTTGAAATCCCATTCGGAAGAGGAAGTTTTTCAACTGGTTACAAAAAGGTGGGAAGGACTTCGATTGTTACGCAAGCGTCTTGGCGATGAAGCGATTGATTTTAAACCTTTCGGAGGGTATGAGTTGTTTTTAAAGGAAGATGAAAGTTGCTATGCAGACTGCATGAATAAATTACCTTTCATAAATGAGATTTTAAAACCTCTTTTTAGATCGGATGTGTTTGCTAAAGAAATAGATCGTTTTGGGTTTAATGGTATTCGAGAACATTTGATTTTCAATCCGTTTGAAGCTCAAATTGATACTGGAAATATGATGCAGGAGTTGTTAAAACAAGCGGTGTCAAATAATATATTGATTTTGAATCAGCAGACGGTTACTGCGTTTTTAGAAAAAGAAAGCGATGTTGAAGTGGTCTTGAATGATTTTAGTTTTAGATCAAAGAAAGTATTATTTGCTACAAACGGTTTTGCAAATAGATTAACTGGGGGAGCAGTAAAACCTGCGAGAGCTCAGGTGTTAATAACGGAGCCAATTGAAAGTCTTGATATTAAAGGAACTTTTCATTTGGATCGGGGCTATTATTATTTTAGAAACATTGGAGACCGAATATTGTTAGGTGGCGGTAGGAACTTAGATTTTGATGCCGAAAACACTACAGAGTTTGCACAAACAGAAATTGTGCAAAATAAGTTGGAGCAATTATTAAAAGAAGTAATTTTACCCAATCATAAATTTGAGATTGCCCATCGTTGGAGCGGAATCATGGGTATTGGTAATAGCAAGAATCCTATTGTTTCACAATTGTCTGAAAATGTTTATTGTGGCGTGAGACTTGGAGGAATGGGAGTAGCAATTGGAAGTTTAATAGGGACAGAATTAGCAGATTTAGTATAATGGCAACAAAAATAACTCGAAAGAAACCAATAAAAAAACCGGTAAAAAAAGAACACAGCAGTTTTATGAGTACACTAAGTCGTTTTTTGTTTAGAGCAGCCTTGTGGTTCTTTGGAATCTCCTTGTTTTTTGTCGTGCTTTATAAATTTGTTCCCGTTCCGTTTACTCCTTTGATGCTGATACGTACTATTGAAAACATCTCTGATAAAAAAGAAAACTCATTTAGTCACGATTGGGAACCTATCGAGAATATTTCTGTGAATTTGCAGAAAGCTGTTATCGCCAGTGAAGATGGAAGTTTTCTTGTTCATAATGGATTTGACTTCAAGGCGATGCAAAAAGCGTACAAGGGTAATGAGCGAGGTCGAAAAATAAAAGGAGGAAGTACCATATCGCAACAAACGGCCAAAAACGTATTTCTATGGCAGGGGCGTAGTTATTTCAGGAAGGGGTTGGAAGCTTATTTCACGGTTCTTATAGAATTTATCTGGGGTAAAGAGCGCATCATGGAAGTGTATCTAAATAGTATCGAAATGGGGAATGGCGTGTATGGCGCTCAAGCAGCGGCTGAACATTGGTATAGAAAAGATGCCAAAGATTTGACACCCATTCAAGCTGCTGGAATAGCGGCGATTTTACCTAATCCCAGAAAGTTCACAGCAACTAGTTCGTCATCATACATTAATAATAGAAAGACAAAAATTATGCGAGTGATGCGAACGGTAGGGAAAATCAAATACTAGAACGTGCCAAAAAAGACTTATATTATTTTCTTATTTATGGCAACTGCTATTGTTCTAGGACAAAGTAGGACAAGAGAAATAGGTCTGATAACGGAAAACGATTTGTATACCTCTTCTAAGAACGATAAGTATTACACTAATGGGATCGAGATTTTTTATCGCTTTTTAACAAAGAATGACGATGATAAAGTAAATAAAAAGATTGTCGAAATTAGAATTGGTCAATACATTTTTAATCCGAAATTCATAAATAAGGGAGCTGTAGCAGTAATTGACCGGCCTTTTGCAGGCTATCTTTTTGCAGGGTTTGAAAAAGGATTGTTTTTTCATAATGAAACGGTTTTTAAAGGTGGAATTGAATTGGGTTTTGTGGGGCCAAATTCTTTTGCAGAAGAAACACAAAAAAGATTTCATAAATTTTTCAGTTATAAAGGAGTCTACGGCTGGGAGACCCAAGTTAGTAATGCGCTAGCAATACAGAGTCATTTTTTGTTTTCCAGTAAATTACTTCCTAAACTAGATAGTGATATAATCGATTTTCATTTTCAATCAGAAGCCAATTTGGGGACTATTTTCACAAGTATATCTGCTGGGTTTTTGACTCGTATTGGATTTAAAAAATTAGCACCTATTTATGATTCTAATTTATACGGAGCCTCAGTTTCTCGTAAACCTGGGAAATTAGAGCAAGAGTTTTATTTTTATATTGCTCCCAGTATCAAATATCAGGTCTATGATGCTACAATACAAGGAAGTCTTTTCAATGATAATAGCCCAATAATTTTTGATTTAATTCCCGTTCGTTTCAATGGAGAGGCTGGTTTTAAATACCGAAAAAATAATCTTAATTTATCCTATGCCTTTGTGTACAGAAGTAAAGAATTACATAATGAAATCAATACAGGATATTTTTATGGAGCGATAGGAGTTTCTTATTTGTTGAGATAACGTCCTCATGCTATCGTTCGTATCGAGTTCTGTTAATTTAGAAAAATAAAAGTCAAGTATATAGTACAGTAATCCTTTTAAGAAATATCAAATGCCAATAGAAAACATACCAGAGATTTATTTCCAAAACAAGGATACAGCGCGAGACATATTTGTTTATGATTTTAAAATGACAAGTGATGTAGTAAAAAGCAAAGTTAATTTGAGCATGAATATGTTTAGCTTTTTACAAGTGGGTAAGAAGCAAGTTCATTTTGCCAATACCTCTATGGCGGTCAACAGTAGGCAATCTTTGCTACTTAAAAAAGGAAATTGGTTATGGACAGAATTACTGGATACGGAAGCTGTTTATTTTTGTAAGCTTTTCTTTTTTTCAGAGAAAAAACTAACCGAATTTTTAAGCAAACACACCAATGATGCGAAGCCTTATAAGGAGGAGGTTCCGTACTTTGTGATTGAAAATGATGATTATATCGCTTCCTTTATTAGCTCTCTTTCGTCTGACACCTTTTTAAATCACAGTTATGGTGAGGCTTTGTTGGCTTTAAAATTTGAAGAAATTATGCTGTATTTGCTAAATAAATATGGTGATGAATTTGAATATTATTTACATTCCTTAATCTCAAAAGAGGTTTCGCCCTTTAGAAATGTAGTAGAGAGCAATGTGCATTCTAATTTAAAGTTGGAGGAGATTGCCTTTTTATGCAATATGAGCTTGTCTACCTTCAAACGGCATTTTACTTCGGAGTATAATGAAGCTCCCGGGAAATGGCTACAAGATAAGCGCCTTCAAAAAGCAAAAGAACTGTTACAAGATGGTGAATTAAAAGCTTCAGATATATATTTAGATATTGGATATAACAACCTGTCTAACTTTAGTATAGCCTTTAAAAATAAGTTTGGAATTAGTCCGACAGATGTTTCGGATTAAACAACAACAAGCGCAACTAACTGACTTAATGAGTTTTAACGCTTTAATTATGTTTTTTTTATATCGAAATAATCACATTGACCTTTTTTCATAAGTTTTTGAACCGTATCAATAACTTGATAAGAGAACTGCTGCCGTAAATTTGCAGTGTAATTAATAAGAAGCAATTTCTAAGAATTACATCTAAAAATTTAAATAAAAAATTATGGCAAATGTAACTAAACCTGTATTCAAAGAAAGATACGGGAATTTTATTGGCGGTAAATTCGTAGCTCCTGTAAAAGGACAGTACTTCGATAACGTATCTCCAGTTGATGGAAAAGTATTTACTCAAGCAGCTCGTTCTACACAAGAAGATATAGACTTAGCTTTAGACGCTGCACACGAAGCATTCCCATCTTGGAGTACTTCATCTGCAACAGAGCGTAGCAATATGTTATTAAAAATTGCACAAGTAATGGAAGACAACTTCGAATACTTGGCAACTTTAGAAACAATTGACAACGGTAAACCAATCCGAGAGTCACGTGCAGCAGATATCCCTTACTGTATTGATCACTTTCGTTATTTCGCAGGTGTTATCCGTGCAGACGAAGGAAGTGTTTCTGAACATGACAAAAATACTTTAAGTATCGTTTTACACGAGCCTATTGGAGTTGTTGGAGAAATCATTCCTTGGAACTTCCCAATGTTAATGCTAGCTTGGAAAATCGCTCCGGCTTTAGCAACTGGTTGTACCGCAGTTGTAAAGCCAGCTGAACAAACACCAACAAGTGTAATCATGTTGATGGAATTGATAGGTGATATTTTACCTGCGGGAGTCTTAAACATCGTAACTGGTTTTGGTGCTGAAGCTGGGCAAGCTTTAGCGACTTCAAAACGTATCGCTAAACTTTCATTCACTGGTTCTACTGAAACTGGTCGTAAAGTGTACCACAATGCAGCAGAAAACATTATTCCAGTAACAATGGAATTGGGAGGAAAATCTCCAAATATTTTCTTCCCATCTGTAGCGGCTCAAGACGACAAATTCTTCAGTAAAGCTGTAGAAGGCGCGTTAATGTTTGCGCTTAATCAAGGGGAAATTTGTACGACTCCATCACGTATTCTAGTTCATGAAGATATTGCTGATCTTTTTATCGAAAGAATGCAAGAACGCTTAAAACTAATTAAAAAAGGAAATCCACTTGATCCAGAAACAATGATTGGCTCTCAAGTTTCAAAGGCACAATGCGAAAAAATACTTAACTATATCAATATTGGTAAAGAAGAAGGTGCGGTTGTATTAGCCGGTGGAGAAGCTGGTAATTACGAAGGCGATCTCGCTGGAGGATACTATGTTCAACCAACGGTATTAAAAGGAACAAACAATATGCGTGTATTCCAAGAAGAAATTTTTGGACCGGTTGTAGCTTTAACAACATTTAGTTCTACTGAAGAAGCTATTGCAATCGCAAACGATACGCCTTATGGTTTAGGTGCGGGTGTTTGGTCTCGTGATGCTCACGAATTATTCCAAGTTCCACGTGCTATTCAAGCGGGTAGAGTTTGGGTAAACCAATACAATACGTATCCTGCTCACGCTCCGTTTGGTGGAGTGAAGGAATCTGGATTTGGTCGTGAAAACCATAAAATGGCATTAGATCATTATCGTGTTGTAAAAAACATGTTGATTTCTTACGATAAAGAACCAGTTGGATTCTTTTAATTAGAAAATATTGTTAATTCATAAATAAAAAGGCTGTCTCAATTTTTTGAGGCAGCCTTTTTTTACTTTATGGATACATTCGAACCAAAGTGGCACTATTCCATTAGTTCTTAGTTAATTAAATCAAATAAAAAAACCGTAAATTCTTAATAATTAAGATTTACGGTTTTGTAATGTGGAGAATATCGGATTCGAACCGATCACCTCTTGCCTGCCAGGCAAGCACTCTAGCCAAATGAGCTAATCCCCCAATTCTTTCGCAAATATAACATTATTTTAGATTCAATAGACAAATAAAAAAACAACTTTCTGTTCTGATAAAAGGGTGACTTTCTTCATAATAATTTAACTTTACAATAAAAAAATAAAAATGACTGCATCAAATAACTCCGGTTCACTCACTACGATAATTAAAGATAATATTGCAACGGTGCAATTTGGTCATCCGGCAAGTAATTCTTTTCCAAGGAAATTGTTAAACGAATTAACTGCAGAGTTGAACCAGCTGAGTACTAATTCCAGTGTTTCTGTAATTGTTCTGCGAAGCGAAGGTGCAGGTGCTTTTTGCGCTGGAGCTTCTTTTGACGAACTTGTGGCAGTATCCAATCAGGAGGAAGGAACGCAGTTTTTCTCTGGGTTTGCTAATTTAATAAATGCCATGCGCAAGTGTTCTAAAATAATAGTAGGGCGCATTCACGGGAAAGCAGTTGGAGGAGGTGTAGGTATTGCCGCGGCCTGTGATTACGCTTTTGCGACCATTGATAGTAGTATCAAGCTTTCTGAACTTGCTATCGGGATTGGTCCATTTGTGATTGAGCCTGCGGTAAGTCGAAAAATTGGTAAAACAGCAATGACAGAGATGACACTTGCGGCTACCGAGTGGAAAAATACAGATTGGGCTCAAGATAAAGGGCTTTACGCCAAAGTATTGGGAAATCAGGTTGAATTAGATATTGACATCGCTCATTTTACCGCAAAGTTAGCTTCTTATAATCCAGAAGCTTTGACGCAAATGAAGAAGATAATTTGGGAAGGAACAGAAGACTGGGATGTATTACTGCTTGAGAGAGCTGCTATTTCAGGTGAATTAGTCTTGTCTGATTTTACTAAAAATGCGCTGAATCAATTTAAAAAATAATAGGAAATGAGAATTACAGCTCTTGTACAACAAGTAAATATAGCCGAAAAAATAAAAGATGCGACTGACAGCAGTTATCAGATAGGAGTGATTATTGGTTCCTTTATTCCATTTGTTGTTTTGGTGGGACTAGCTTATTGGATGTATGCTTCTGCAAAAAAAAGAGACAAAAACGGTTAATTTTTCACTAAATTTGCAACCAAAATTATACGGAAATGAGCAATATCAGAATTACAAAAAAATTTAGTTTCGAAACCGGTCATGCACTTTATGGGTATGATGGCAAATGTAAAAATGTTCACGGACATAGTTATAAATTGTCTGTAACCGTTATCGGGAGTCCTATTGAGAACCGTAATGACGTAAAGTTTGGAATGGTGATTGACTTTACCGACTTGAAAAAAATTGTAAAAGAAGAGATTGTAGATCAGTTTGATCATGCTACCGTTTTTAATGAAACCACTCCTCATGTGGAATTGGCACACGAATTAAAAAACCGTGGACATCATGTTATTTTGGTAGATTACCAGCCTACTAGCGAAAACATGGTTATTGATTTTGCCCAAAGAATAATTGGTAGATTACCAGCAGATATTAAACTTTTTTCTTTAAAATTACAAGAAACAGATTCGTCTTTTGCTGAATGGTACGCCAGCGATAATTTGTAATTCAAAATTCATACTTTAGCTTCATGCAATTAACCAACAATAGAAAAATATACTTCGCCTCCGATCAACATTTTGGTGCACCAACAGCAGAACTTAGTTTACCGAGAGAAAAGCGATTTGTTGCTTGGCTTGATGAAGTAAAAGAAGATGCCGAAGCGATTTTTCTGTTAGGAGATTTGTTTGATTTTTGGTTCGAATATAAAGCTGTTGTTCCAAAGGGATTTGTTCGTGTTTTAGGGAAATTAGCTGAAATTAGAGACAGTGGAATTCCCATTTATTTCTTCGTGGGGAATCACGATTTATGGATGGAAGATTATTTCCAAAAAGAATTAAATATTCCTGTTTATCACGATAATCAAGAATTTACTTTTGGAGATAAAACATTCCTCATTGGTCACGGAGACGGCAAAGGGCCCGGCGATATGGGGTACAAACGTATGAAAAAAGTGTTTACCAATCCTTTTTCAAAATGGCTCTTCAGATGGCTTCATCCTGATATAGGAGTACGTTTGGCACAATACCTGTCAGTAAAAAACAAATTGATATCTGGAGATGAAGATGTAACCTTTTTGGGAGAAGACAATGAATGGTTAATTCTATATTCCAAAAGAAAATTGGAAAGGAAACATTACAATTACCTTGTTTTTGGACACCGCCATTTACCGATGAAAGTGAATGTAGGAGAAAATTCAGAATACGTGAATCTGGGCGACTGGATCAGCTATTTTACTTATGGAGTTTTCGATGGAGAAACTTTCGAGATAAAAAAGTATTAATTCATTCCTTCGCCATATAAATAATCATCTAGATTAATTTTAAACAAAGTCCCCTCGACCAAGTCTTTTACTGCGGTCAATTCTTTCATTGAAACTGCTAAGTCAATTTGAGAACAAGGTGTTTTTAATAAAAATTTGTGGCATTGATTTTTCAGTTCGCAATCGTCGCAACAGTTATTAATAATATAACTTTCTTGAATGCAACACTGAAACAATTTCAGTTCATGTCGGCTAAAATAAAAACCAGTTTCTCTAAAAATCAATTGGACTTTATCTGTTAATACTTCGTCCTCTTTTCTCCAGTAGAAAGAAGTACCGGCATCATTATAATATATCTGTTTCATTTCTTGCATGAGTCAATCGTTTGAAACAAATATAATAATTATTTATATTTAATCTAAATAAAAGTAAAATAAAAAGTCGGTAATGAATCTCAGGATTCATTACCGACTTTTTATTTTAAACGAAATTATGACTCGTCTATGTCTTTTTGTAAATCTATTTTACGGGGTTGAAGTCTAGTTATAAACACCATCAAAATATTCGCCTACAACAATCCAGTTCCCTTTTATTTTCTTTAATATATATATCTGTCTCCCAGATGAGCCACCAAGAATAATCGAATAGGAACTAAAACACAGAAGAGCGTTTTTATTATTTGAAAACAATACTGGTCTGCTAATTATATACCCTTTACTAGATCCTTGTAAGTGTTCTGTCACCTCACTGTCAGTGAAATTCATAGGATATTCCATGATTGGAACATTTAAGTTTTCGAAATCTGTTTTTTTCCAATAATAGGTAATCGTGTCCTTATTATATAATTTTTTTAAGCGAATCAAAGTAGTGGTATTAAGTAGCCAATTATTCTTATCTTTTAAAGGATGGCTTAAGTAGTAAGTCAAGTCCCTCCTGTTATATGCATATTCGTAAATTGACAACGCTGATTTTTTAGAAAGTGCTTTATTAATTAGAAAAACCTTTTCTGTATCATTCTTATGTTTTTCATTCAAAAAATTTTCAATGATTTCGTTTTCTAATTTTGTAGTAGAACAGGATATTAGTAAAAAGCCAATTAGAGAAAATAATAGGTAATTTTTCATGATTTATTTATTTACAGGGTTTTCCTAAGGGATTTTGGTCTCCTCTAGAGCTATTATATGTTTCTGCAACAATTCTATTCTCAATTCTTCCTCGAGCAGCATAATTTTTGTGGTTTTGATCATTTGGATAATTTCTTTTATAAATAGATGTACCCACTAAGCCTGCCCATGCCAAATCTAAGTAAGCCTGCATAGGGTAACCTGAATTAATAGACTCACCAGTGTGAAATTCTTGAACTGTTGACGCTATTATATTAACAAATTTATTGGCAATTATTTCATGTTGAGCATACACATCAGCTTGTGATCCAGCGGTGGTTTTCTTTTTTTCATAGGCATCATACAGTGCGGGGAAGGGTGTGTTTTCATTTGTGCTATCTACATTATATCCATCAACTACACTTAATAAATATGCATGTATAATCTCATGAGTTATAGTAGTTGCTATTGATAAATCAGTGGGTGGTGAGTCCGTACCCCAACTTCGAACACCATTTAAGTAATTTGAACTGATGGTTATATTATAACTATTTTTAGAATTCTTAATAGTTTCTGCAATATTATTAACATCTTTCATAGTACCGGTTGTCATTGTTATAGCATATACGTCACCAACACCCAGTTTTTCATAAATAACTTTAATATCGTTATTAGCTGCGTTTTTTAATTTATCCATAATAGCTTTTGGGCAAGTGTCAAGTAGGGTATAATCTATCTTTTCCTCAAGCACATCCGCGATTTCATAATATACGGTTTTATAGCTTTTTGTTATATAAGGAACATGTATCGCATCGTTGGTGTATTCAGATTCACAAGGATAAGCAACAGCCATAAAAGAGACTTCAGTTTTAATATATATACTACCTAGGAATTTAATCGTATACACTTCATTAGTAATGGCATTTTTCCATATTTCATAACGATCCTCATAAAATTCCCTTAAAACCGGAACGGTATAGGTGGTGCTACAAGATGGTAATTTGTTAGTCAACCCACTGTTGTTTAATTTGGAAAATAGATTGATTGCTAACTTTAGAGGTTCTAATTCAGAACTATTTGCATGATTCTTTGCGACTCCATTTTGAGCTAACAATTGACCTAATGGTTTACCATCCAAATTAAAAACATTTAGTGTTCCTGAATAATTATCTAATTCTTGAATAGTTCCCGTAAATAAATCATTGTGGACACTAGAAAATGCCTCTATGAAATACGAGTAAACAGTACTGTCTTTTTTTATCGCAATCAGCTCATATTTTAAGCTTTCTTGAAATATCTTGGAGCTAATTTTAACTTCATTCGTTTCAGTAATCCCAATCTGATAAATCTCAAAACCGTCTTTCTCGATTCTGGATAGCGTTTCCCAATTTACAACTAAATTTTCAGAAATGTTTTTGTTCGTAAATTGTTCTAATTTTAAATCATTTTTAAGTTGATTTATGACGGGATTCGTCGAGCTGTTTTCTAAATTAGTCGTTAGTACAAGAAAAGAGCAGCAGGACCAAGAATATTCCAAAAAAAATGGGGGGGGTAAATAATTTTACTTTCATAGTATGATTTAAAATTAGTGTTTTTTCGAGTAAAAAACATCGTTTTCAAACTTACAGCTAATTTACTATGAATCAAATACCCAGTTTTAGTGATATTTAGAGAGCTAAAAACCCATTAAAAATCAATCCTGATTTTCATGTTCCTCTAAATCTTTTCTCAAATCTAATTTTCTAAAAGAGGGAGAAATGATTCCTGTAAATGCCACTATAATAAGTGTCATGCTTCCGCCAAAAACAACTGCGGTAACCGTTCCCATTAATTTAGCAGTAACACCACTTTCAAAAGCACCCAATTCATTTGAAGAACCTACAAACATTGAGTTTACAGCCGAAACTCTACCGCGCATATGATCTGGAGTTTTAAGTTGTAGAATCGTTTGACGGATTACAACTGAGATACCATCGAATACACCACTAAAGAACAAAGCCAAAAGCGATACCCAGAAAATCGTCGAAAGCCCAAATACTATAATACAAATTCCAAAAGCAAATATTGCTCCTAATAGCTTCATTCCTGCATTTTTACTCAAGGGAACATAGGCTGTAATTATCATGGTCAAAAAGGCTCCTACAGCTGGGGCTGCTCTCAAAAAACCAAATCCTTCCGGACCCACTTTTAGTATGTCTTGTGCAAAGATGGGCAATAGCGCTATGGCTCCGCCAAAAAGAACGGATACCATATCAAGAGTAATCGCGCCTAAAATAGTTTTGTTATTGAATACGAATTTTATTCCTTCGGTCAAACTTTGCATCACGGGTTCTCCGATTTTTGGATTCAAAATTGGTTTTTTTTCTATTTGCGATAAAGCTAACAATGCAAAAACAGAACAAGCGAAAACAGAACACATCGACCAATGCACACCAATCAACGTAATAGAGAAACCGGCAACGGCAGGACCTACAACGGATGCTATTTGCCAGACAGAACTACTCCAAGTCGCCGCATTGGGATATACTTTTTTAGGTACAAGCAAGGATAATAACGAAAAGATAGTTGGTCCTAAGAAGGCTCGAACTAATCCACCAAGAAAAACTAAAAAGTAGATGGAATACAAAATCGTTTTTAATGCATAATCTTGTACTACTGCGGGCCAGGTTAATAAAAACAGCCCGAAACTGATTACTGAAAAAGCCAAAATACATTTGACTAACAGTCCTTTCTTTTCTTTCTGGTCTACAATGTGACCAGCAAACAACGCCATGGAGATAGCAGGTATTACTTCCATCAATCCAATTATTCCTAATGAAAGTGGGTCTTTGGTTATGCTGTAAACTTGCCATTCAATCACGATAAATTGCATAGACCAGGCAAAAACCATAGCGAAACGCAATAACAAAAAAGTATTGAACTCTTTATAACGCAATGCTGCGTAGGGGTCTTTTTTTATTTTGGGTGTAGTCATTACTTAATGTTTTTTAATCTCAGTTGAATCGAAATCTTACCGTTCCATTCATTTTCATCTATACAATACACTGCTTCAAAGGGCTTTTGGTTTGTAGTTAATTCCATTTTATTTCCTAGTCCGAAACCAATAGCTGGAATGCCTTCAGAATTATTTTGTTTTACAAACAGTTTTAAATGAGCATTGTCTTCGCCTAGTTTTTTGGCGTAGCCAGTATCTTTTACATTCTTTGTTAGAAATACAGGAGTCATGTTTAGCGGACCAAAAGGTTCAAACTGTTTTAGTATTCGGGTGAGTTTAGGGGTAATATCTGCAAAATCTATTTCGGCATCAATCTCTATTTCAGGAATCAACATATCCGGATGAATCGTTTCTTGCACTTGTTTTTCAAAGGCTTCTTTGAAAATGGAATAATTCTCTTCTTTCAATGTCATTCCGGCGGCATACATGTGTCCGCCAAATTGCTCTAAATGTTGCGAGCAGGCTTCGAGTGCATTATAGACGTCAAAACCTTTGACCGATCGTGCCGAGGCGGCATATTTATCACCACTTTTGGTAAAAACCAAAGTAGGCCTGTAATAGTTTTCTATTAAGCGGGAAGCGACAATTCCAATTACGCCTTTGTGCCAGTTTTCCTGATAGACAACTGAGGTAAAGCGGTCTTTTTCTTCGTTTACTTCAATTTGTAACAGGGCTTCTTTGGTAATTTGCTTGTCTAAATCTTTACGGTCTGAATTGTATTGTTCTATTTCTGAAGCAAATTGCTGTGCTTGTTCAAAATCAAATTCTGTTAATAGTTCTACGGCATGATTTCCGTGTTTAATTCGTCCCGCAGCATTAATTCTTGGTGCGATGATAAAAACAACATCGGTGATATCTAGGGTTTGTTTTTTGACTTGATGAACTAAAGCTTTGATACCCGGTCTTGGATCGCTATTAATTACTTGCAAACCAAAGTAGGCGAGTACGCGGTTTTCTCCAGTCATCGGAACGATATCAGCGGCGATTGCAGCGGCAACTAAATCGAGATAGGAGGCTAGGTCTTCTATTGTTTGGCCTCGGTTTAATCCTAACGCCTGAATTAATTTAAACCCTATTCCACATCCGCACAATTCATCATAAGGATAACTGCAGTCGTCTCTTTTGGGATCCAAAATGGCAACAGCTTCGGGCAGGTCTTTTCCGGGTCTGTGGTGATCACAGATGATAAAATCGATATTTCTTTCTTTGGCGTACCCCACATGATCGATTGATTTTATACCGCAATCTAAGGCAATTATCAAGGACATGCCATTGTCATCAGCAAAGTCAATCCCTTTAAAAGAAATCCCATATCCCTCATCGTAGCGATCTGGAATATAGGTGGCAACATTAGGATAATAGGTTTTTAAGTAGGACGACACTAGCGAGACAGCGGTCGTTCCATCGACATCATAATCACCAAAAACAAGAATATTTTCTTGGTTTTCGATGGCTAATTCAATGCGAGCCACCGCTTTTTCCATATCTTTCATCAGGTACGGATCGTGCAAGTGGTCTAAGGAAGGACGAAAGAAGTTCTTAGCGTCTTCGAAAGTTTCAATCCCGCGCTGTACTAATAAGGTAGCCACAAAATCTTCCACATTTAGGGCTTGTGCCAAATGCTTGATTTTATCTTCGGAAGGTTTTGGTTTAATAGTCCAACGCATGTTGATTTTTGATTGAAGATTAACGATTTTTAATATGAGATTTTGTCTTCAATAGTTAAATTTCGTTTATCATAATTATTAAATAGTCTTCTTTAATTCTAAAGCTTCACCGTAAAATGCAATTCCGTCCCAACCCGTTTTCATGAAGTTGCGAATGTTTTGGTGACTCGTTCCTTCCGGTTCTCCTAAAACTTCTTCTTGATAATAAGCGCCAAAACAAGATAATGTTGTTGCTTCAGACAAGTTTTGCAATTCGGCGAAAGCGAACAATTTACAAGAACCAGAGTTTTCTCCAGCTGCATTGTGGAGTATTCCGTTTTCGAATGCTGTTGGTGAAAAAACATAATTTTCCTCAATTACCGCAATCGTTTCTGTGAATGTGATATTTTGCGGAGTTTGTTTTAATTTTTCTAAAAAGGATTTTAGATTCATGTGCTTAATTTGTTAAAATTGAGAGGCAATACTTTTGGCAGCAACTACCGCTCCTTCCATGTATCCTGGATTTTCGGAGGCAGTTTCTGAACCAGAAATATATAATTTATCGTTTAATAATGGTTTTTTATAGTCGGGATGTCCGTTGTTTTCATGCCCCATGAGCAGATGCTCGTACGGGAAAAAGGTAAGTGGTTCGTTTCTCCATACTTTTTCATGATAGGCTACATAATTTTCAGCTTCAGCACCAAAAAGTTTTGTAAGCTGAAGGATTACTTTCGCTTTCCGTTCTTCTTCTGACAGCGTATGTGTACCGCCGTTTAGAAAACCTTTTAATGCATATCCCTTGTTGTCAGCAGTGCTATGGTCGTACATTTCCTGAATGATATTGGCTTGACTGAACAGTGTGCCTGAATAATTGTTTTCTCGCCAAAAAGGGCTAGCATATTCCATTGCAAATTTTATGGATTCTCCCATCCAAGTATGCGTTTTTCGCGCTAATTGCTGAATAGAATCAGGTAAGTAGGGCTCGAATGTTATAGTTTGAACTAACAAATGCGGGGGCAAAGTGGTGATTACTTTAGCACCTTTGTATGTGATTCCGTCAGAAGTGGTAACCTCTAAGTAGTTGTCAACTTCTTTTATTGTTGTTACTTTAGTTTGTGTTTTTATGTTTTCAATTCCAATTTTTTCGACTAATTTTTCAATTAATGTTGTCGTTCCGCCAACTATTCGAAAGGAGGGTTCTTCGGAATCTGAAATTTCAAATTTTTGTGGGGGCACAAAGGACATAGTTTCAAAAAAAGAGATGCCTTTAGTGTGTTGCCTAAAATAAGATATTTTGAGTTCATCTAATAAGGCAATAAGGTGCTTATGCGGTTTGCTGAACCAGGTAGCGCCTAATTCCATTGTGGCTCCAGTTGTACCGGTGACTGTTTCTATGCGGCCACCAATGCGGGTGTGAGCTTCTAATATAATAACTTCAAACCCTTTTTTTTGTAACAAATAAGCGATCATTAAACCCGATAGACCGGCACCGATGATTATGATTTTTGCGTTATTCATGTTTTATTCGTCTTTCTGGAATTTACTTTTTTTCACTTCTTTAGTGATTGGTTTTCCACCTACAACCACTACAATTTCGCCTCGTGGTGCTATTTTTTCAAAATGCGTTAAAACTTCTCTTACAGTTCCACGAACATTTTCTTCGTGTAGTTTAGATAATTCTCTACAAACACAAATGGGTCTGTCCTCTCCAAAATAAGTTATGAATTCAGCTAATGTTTTCAATAATTTATGGGGAGAAACATATAAAATCATGGTTCGTGTTTCTTCGGCTAAAGCCAAATAACGGGTTTGTTTTCCTTTTTTGTCAGGCAAAAAACCTTCGAAAACAAATTTATCATTTGGTAATCCACTGTTGACTAACGCAGGGACAAAAGCGGTAGCGCCCGGCAGGCATTCCACGGCTATGCCGTTCTCCACACATGCGCGTGTCAATAAAAATCCTGGGTCTGAAATAGCAGGAGTTCCGGCATCAGATATCAGTGCAATATTTTCGCCAGCCTTTAATCGTGAGATTAAATTCTCGATGGTTTTATGCTCATTGTGCATGTGATGACTGTACATGTGTGTGCCAATCTCAAAATGCTTCAGGAGTTTTCCGCTGGTGCGGGTATCTTCGGCGAGAATCAAGTCTACCTCTTTTAGAATCCTGATGGCTCTAAAGGTCATATCTTCAAGATTACCGATTGGTGTGGGAACTATATATAATTTTGACATAAACAGTTATGCGGGAATTTTATTAGTATTTCGAAACTTATTTAAAGGAATTTTTTTTCTATGATATCCATAAAACGTTCTGCATAATCATCTTTTCCTGTCCAATTATTATAATCAGGTTTTACCATTTCTTCAATGAAATTACGCGTTTCATAGAAATTGTCAAAGGTGATTAATTGACTTAGCACACGGTTGTAGTCTTCGTTGCTGTTGCCAAAAAGATGTTTTACAAATGCGATTCGGTCATTCAGATCGATGTCGATTCCTTTTGAAAATTTGTCATTCAGTGAAACTGTTTTTGATTCAGCATTTTTTTCAACTGGTTTAGTTGGCGGAGGCGTTTCTTTTTCTTCTGTTTTTTCTACAGCTTCAAACACAGTTTCCTGCGGTAACGCTTCTATTTCATCGACTTTTACAAAATCGGGTTCGCTATAATGGCCTCCTAGTAGATCTTCAAAAGAAATTTGCATGGTTTGCTCTTTCTTAGAGGTTTCAACTTCGGTCTCTTCCGTTAATTCAAAAGCAGCCTTAAAGTCAGCTACAGGTTCTTCTTCAGTTGCTGGCTCTTCATTTTCAACTATTTCTTCTTCTTCCGCTGTATCTTCCGTTTCCATTTCGTCACTCAAGGCTTCTTCTTCGATAGCTTCGATTTCTTCTACTGGTTGTTCTGCTATATCTGCTGCAAAATCACCTAAATCATTTACGTCTTCTGCAGTAAGTTCTTCTTCCTCTTCTTCAGTAGTGCTTTTCTCTTCGATAGGTTCTTCCGTTGCGATAGGTTCCTGTATGTTTGCTTCTTCGGCAGGAATTTCTTCTATAGGAGCGTATTCGAAAATCACTTCTTCTGTCTCAACCTCTTCTTCTTCAGGAACTTCTTCTACTGGAACAAATTCAGTCATTTCAATCATGGTCTCAACTGGCAGTTCGTCACTTTTGTCATAAAAAGCTTCAATTTCCTTTTCAATTTCAGCATGGCCTATTGTAGGTCTAACAGTGCCATATTGCTCATCAATAAATCGTAAAACCGCTAGTTTTTCATATAGTTTTTGTGTCTCCAAAAACAATTGATTGATGTCAGACTTATTCTTAAGTTTTAATATTCTGTGTGCAATGCTTACTAAATCGGCTTCCAATCTTTTTTTCATGACGTTTGAATTATGGTATATATGGCGTATGTGTTTATAATTTTCTATAATTTTTATCCTACTAAAGAAATAAGCCCTTTAATAGGGAACATTTAATTTTTAATTAAGCGTTCACAAATCATTGAATTGATAAAATTTTTCTACTTTTGAGACTACGTAAAAGTATAAAATCTTAAGTCGGTTTATTACATTGCAAAGTAATAAAAACTATTCATTTTTTAAGTTAGAAAAATACAAAATGTTTCTCGAAAATACAGTAAATCATAAAGAACAATTTGGTTGGATCGAAGTTATCTGCGGTTCGATGTTTTCGGGTAAAACCGAAGAGCTTATTCGACGTCTAAAAAGAGCGCAATTCGCCAAACAAAAAGTAGAAATATTTAAACCATCAATTGATACTAGGTATCATGATGAAATGGTTGTTTCCCATAATGCTAATGAAATTCGTTCTACGCCGGTGCCCGCAGCTGCAAATATTGCAATTTTAGCACAAGGCTGTGATGTTGTAGGGATCGATGAAGCACAATTTTTTGATGATGAAATCGTACGGGTATGTAATGATTTAGCTAACCAGGGAATTCGTGTTATTGTAGCAGGATTAGATATGGACTTTAAAGGGAATCCTTTTGGACCCATGCCGGCGCTAATGGCTACTGCTGAATATGTCACCAAAGTTCATGCGGTATGTACGCGCACTGGAAATTTGGCTAATTATAGTTTTCGTAAAACAGACAATGAGAAATTAGTTATGCTTGGAGAAACAGAAGAATACGAGCCTTTGAGTCGTGCCGCTTATTATCATGCGATGAGGAAAGATCAGGAGGAGAAATAAAATCCTCTCCCCAGCCCTCTCCAAAGGAGAGGGAGGCAGAATTTAATTGGAATCAAAAAAGTCTAGATAACAAAAAACCTTTCTGAGTGTCAGAAAGGTTTTTTTTTAAATAAATCAGAAATCAAAGATCAACACTCTTATATCTTTTTCCTCATTCTAGCCACTGGGATATCTAGTTGTTCCCTATATTTTGCAATAGTCCTTCTCGCAATAGGATAGCCTTTTTCTTTTAATAATTCTGCTAGTTGATCGTCTGGGTATGGTTTTTTCTTATCTTCTTCCTCAATGATATTCTGTAGAATTTTTTTGATTTCCAAAGTCGAAACATCTTCTCCCTGATCATTTTTCATCGATTCTGAGAAAAACTCCTTAATCAGTTTAGTTCCATAAGGAGTCTCAACATACTTGCTATTTGCTACTCGGGAAATAGTCGAAATGTCAAGACCTACCATGTCAGCAATGTCTTTCAGAATCATTGGTTTTAACTTAGTTTCATCTCCTTCAAGAAAAAATTCTTCCTGATAATGCATAATCGCATTCATGGTTACAAAAAGCGTTTCCTGACGTTGTCTGATCGCGTCAATAAACCACTTAGCCGAATCTAGTTTTTGTTTGATAAATTGAACAGCATCTTTTTGAGGGCCTGATTTATCAGTAGATTCTTTATACGTCTGCATCATTTCTTGATAATCTTTCGAAACGTGCAGGCTAGGAGCATTCCTTCCGTTTAAAGTTAATTCCAGTTCGCCATCAACGATTCTAATGGCAAAATCTGGAACCACATTTTCTGTAATTTTATTATTTCCTGTAAAAGCACCGCCCGGCTTTGGGTTGAGCTTTTCTATTTCGTGAATTGCCTTTTTAAGCTGTTCATTCGAAACATTATATTTTTGGATTAATTTCTCGTAATGCTTTTTTGTAAAGGCATCAAATTGGTTTTCGATAATATCAGTAGCCAATTCTACTGATTCAGTAGGTGTTTTGTGTTTTAATTGCAACAATAAACATTCTTGCAAATCACGTGCGCCCACTCCTGAAGGTTCTAATTCATGAATTACATGTAGCATTCTTTCTACAGTAGCTTCATCAGTGTAAAGCCCTTGCGTAAACGCCATGTCATCAACAATATCTGGGATACTGCGACGGATATAGCCCATGTCGTCGATGCTACCTACTAAAAATTCAGCAATATCTCGTTCGTCATCATCCAGGATAAACGTATTCAACTGATTGATTAGATCTTGATGAAAACTAACAGGTGCTGCTAATGGAGATTCGCGATCTTCATCATCATCACTATAATTATTCGTTTGGGTTTTATAATCAGGTGTGTCGTCACTGCTTAGATATTCGTCGATATTGATGTCTTCTGCGTCCACTCTATCGGATTCAGAATCATCGTAGTCGTCATAATCCTCGTTTTCAAACTCGTCTTTTTCGTATTCATCCTCCTCTTTCCCAGCTTCCAAAGCGGGATTTTCATTCATTTCTTCCAACAAACGTTGTTCAAATGCTTGCGTAGGCAATTGAATTAACTTCATCAGCTGAATTTGCTGAGGAGATAATTTCTGGGATAACTTTAAATTTAAAAATTGCTTTAGCATTTATTTTTTGTTTGAAAGTGTAAGGTTTAAGGTTTAAGGTTGCAGAACTTTCAAACAACGTTAAACCTTAAACTTGAAACAAAATTGTATTAAAATTCCGCGTTTAATGGTGTTCTTGGAAAAGGAATTACGTCACGTATGTTTGTCATACCAGTAACAAATAATACCAATCTTTCGAATCCTAGTCCAAAACCCGAGTGAACAGCTGAACCAAATCTACGTGTATCTAAATACCACCACAATTCTTCTTCGTCAATTCCTAAGGCTTTCATTTTTTCGACCAAAACATCAAAACGTTCCTCTCTTTGTGATCCTCCCACGATTTCTCCAATTCCAGGGAATAAGATATCCATCGCACGAACTGTTTTTCCGTCCTCGTTCAAACGCATGTAAAACGCTTTGATATTTGCTGGGTAATCAAACAAGATTACCGGACATTTAAAATGTTTCTCTACTAAGTAACGTTCGTGTTCTGATTGTAAATCAGCACCCCATTCGTTAATGATATAGTTAAATTTTTTCTTTTTGTTAGGAGTACAATCTCTTAAAATGTCAATTGCTTCAGTGTAAGATACGCGTTTGAAATTATTTTCCAAAACAAAGTTCAATTTGTCAAGCAAAGCCATTTCGCTTCTTTCTGCCTGTGGTTTTGATTTTTCTTCGTCTAATAAACGTGTTTCTAGAAATTTCAAATCCTCTGGACATTTCTCCATCGTGTACTTGATAACGTATTGGATGAAATCTTCGGCCAAATCCATATTGTCATTCAAATCATTGAATGCCACTTCTGGCTCAATCATCCAAAACTCAGCAAGGTGACGAGAAGTATTAGAGTTTTCGGCTCTAAATGTAGGTCCAAAAGTATATACCTGACCCAAAGCCATAGCATATGTTTCAGCTTCTAGTTGTCCCGAAACCGTCAAGTTGGTTTCTTTTCCAAAGAAGTCTTCTTTATAATTTACTTTTCCATCTTCGGTTCTTGGAGTACCGTCAAATGGCAAAGCGGTTACTTTAAACATTTCACCTGCACCTTCAGCATCAGATCCAGTTACGATAGGCGTATTAACATACACAAAACCTTTTTCCTGGAAATAACTATGAACTGCATATGACAAAACCGAACGCACACGCATAATCGCACCAAACATATTCGTACGAACACGTAAATGTGCATTTTCACGCAAGTAATCTAAACTTGGTTTGTTCTTTGGTTGTATTGGGAATTTCTCAGCATCGGAATCTCCAAGGATTTCTAGTTTTGCAACTTGGATCTCAAATTTTTGTCCAGCACCTTTACTTTCGACCAAAGTTCCTGTTACAGAAATAGCAGCACCAGTAGTAATTCTTTTTAAAGTTTCATCAGGAGTGTTCTCAAAATCGACAACACATTGTATATTATTGATGGTTGATCCATCATTTAAAGCGATAAATTGATTGTTTCTAAAAGTTCGTACCCATCCTTTTGCATTTACTTCATGAAGCGCCGTTGTACTGTTTAGTAAGTCTTTAACTTTTGTATGTCTCATTTTAATTTTAGATTTTTAACTATACCATTGATGATATCAAAGGGTATCGAAGAATAGTAAATGCAAATATAATTGATTTGTTTTAATTGTCATTATAGGGAATGTGTCAATATGGAGCTTTTTCCCGCTATTCGCTATATCTTTTACTTTTTAAGGAAAAAAGTAAAAGGATACCGCTGCTATCGGGGCTAGGAAATGGTGGAATTATGGTTTTTAAAGAAAGGTTTTAAAAAGTGTAGCAGTACTTCAAATCGAAGTGCTTGTAGATTTACTTCTTTTTATAAAAGTACTGAAATTGAAATAAGCGCCATAAATTAAAAAGAAAGGTAAAGCTATTAGCGAAATGGTTAAGCCAAGATATGAAAACACAATAATCAGCAAATAAATTATTGAAATAGGTTTAAGCGCCTGACACTCTTTTTTTGCAATAAAGACGATTCCAATTGGTAAAGTAAATCCCGTGAAAAGAAATACATAGATGATTAAAATATATAGTTCAAAGAATTTATTTATTATAAAATAATCATAGAATAGCGGCGTCACAACACCAAATAGAAATAGGATAAATGCAATTCCCAAAAGTAAAAAATGAAAGTTATTTTGTAAATTATTAGTATTCATCTTTGCGTAGTTTATTGAAATAAAATAGTTGACTTATAAATTTTGATTAACCTGAGTATGTGGTGCTTATTAA
The DNA here is from genome assembly GCF_963974175.1 of uncultured Flavobacterium sp. Classification (GTDB taxonomy): domain Bacteria; phylum Bacteroidota; class Bacteroidia; order Flavobacteriales; family Flavobacteriaceae; genus Flavobacterium. Next base: position 56,788 of record NZ_CAXBBR010000002.1, on the reverse strand, counting down.
AATTAGTAATTTTAGCGGACAATTTTATAATTATAAAGCTAAGTTCTTCTTTGTAGCAAAAAACACCTAATTTACTTGCTCAATTATCTGTAATGAAAAAAATATTTTATGCCCTTTCGTTAGTTGTGATATTCACTTCTTGTACAAGTCAAACCAAATTAGGAAACCCAGAGGTAAATCCATCTGAAATCCAGAGAAAGTTTATGGATTGGTGGACATATCAATACAATGGGATCATGCTCTCTAGAGATTTTGTAGCATTAGATTCAAATTCAAAAGAAATTACTAAAGAGACTTTTCTAAAAGTGTTAAGTGAAGGAAATAATATTCCGATTCGCTTAGAATCAGATAAGGACGTTTTTTATTACAAGCTTTTTAAAATTGAAGCAACATCAGATACAAGTATTAAGGCTTCCATTTCTGAAGTGGCATTCAATGAGATTCAAAATCATAAAAAACAAGGCGAACCATTTCCAGAATTTTCATTCAAAGATTTAAACAACAATTTGATTACAAATGAAAATCTGAAAGGGAAGATTGTTGTTGTAAAATGCTGGTACATTCATTGTGCAGCTTGTGTCAAAGAATTTCCTGAAGTCAATCAATTAGTTGAAAAGTATAAAAATAGAAAAGACATCGTTTTCATAAGTCTAGCCGAAGATTCTCCAGAGCAATTGAAGCCGTTTTTAGTTAGAAAACCGCTTTCTTATTCGGTTGTTCCCAATATGAAGACGTATATGAATTTGACATTGCAACTCAATGCGTTCCCTACCCATTTTATCATTAATAAAGAAGGACTTATAGTAAAAGTGCTTTCAGATAGTAAAAGTCTTGAAGTTGCTTTAGCGAAAGCAAGTAAGGATTAATAATAGCTGGAGAATTAAACGGGTATACAAATCCTCAAATTATTGGGTAAAAAAAATATTCCCGCCATTCTTGGCGGGAATATGATCTGTAAATTTATTGATTGTTTTCCATTTCCATAATTAAATTGGCAATAAGAGCAGTCCATCCTGTTTGATGCGAAGCGCCAAGTCCTTTACCAGTATCACCATCAAAAAATTCATAAAAGAAATGCTGTTTTTTAAAATGTTCTTCTTTGGCGAAAACATGGTTTGGATCATCAGAGTGGTACACGAATTTGCCATTTTCATCTGGTTCAAAAAGTTTAATTAATCTTTTTGTTAACTCGTTGGCAATTTCGTTTAAGTTCAGTTTAGTGCCAGAACCAGTAGGGAATTCATAGACATAAGTAGGTCCGTAAAAAGTATAATACTTACGCAATGACTGAATAATCATATAGTTCAATGGCATCCAGATAGGGCCACGCCAGTTAGAGTTTCCTCCAAACATGCCGGAACGGCTTTCACCAGGTTCGTACTGAATTTTGTGATGTCCTTCGTTACCAAAAACAAAGGGATGGTCTTTATGATATTTAGAAAGGGAACGAATTCCGTAATCTGAAAGAAATTCATTCTCATCCAACAAGCGTTTTAAAAGATGTTCTAATCTAAAACCGCGCATAATCGAGAAAAGAAAATTACCATCTTTATTAGCGTTCTCTAAATTTGAAATTAATGAAGCTAGATCGGGGCGTGTTCTAATGATTTCGTTTGCTCTTTTTTGAAATTCTTTTAGTTCTTTGAATAAATCTATATTCATAATTTCAACAGCAAACATTGGAATAACACCAACCAAGGAGCGTACTTTTAGACGTTCATTAGTTCCATCAGACATTTCAACAACGTCATAATAGAAATTGTCTTTATCATCCCAAAGCGAAAGGTCTTTCTTTCCAATATGATGCATTGCCCAAGCAATATTTAAAAAATGCCTAAAAAACTTAGCTGATATTTCTTCATAAATTTCATTAGTTTTTGCTAATTCGAGTGACATGCGCAACATATTCAAAGAAAACATCGCCATCCAGCTCGTTGCATCTGCCTGTTGCATTTTTTTAATTCCCTCTGGCATGTGGTTTCGGTCAAAAACACCAATGTTGTCTAAACCTAAAAACCCTCCTTCAAATAAATCGGTACCACTCTTATCTTTTTGGTTAACCCACCAAGTAAAGTTGATTAGGAGTTTTTGGAAAGCTTTTTCTAAAAATGGGGTATCTCCTTTGCCAGTTCGTTTTTTGTCTTTTTCGTAAACATTCCAAACTGCCCAAGAATGAACAGGCGGATTTACATCGCTAAAGTTCCATTCATAAGCTGGAATTTGACCGTTAGGATGCATATAGCTTTCTTGTAAGACTAATAAAAGTTGCTGTTTAGCAAAATAAGGATCGATTTCTACAAAGGATGCCATGTGAAAAGCAAGATCCCAAGCAGCATACCAAGGATATTCCCATTTATCGGGCATAGAAATGACATGTCGGTTATTAAGGTGTTGCCAACTAAAATTACGTGAATCTGTTCTCCTGTGAGTTGTTGATTTTTCGTCAACACCTCCAAACAGCCATTTATGTACATCGTAATAGTAAAACTGCTTTGTCCATAACAAACCTGAAAAAGCACTTCTTGCAATGGCTTGTTGTGCTTTGGGTATGTTTTTACTTATAATTTCGTCATAAAAAGTTTCACATTCTTTTTTTCTGAATTCAAATATCGTGTCGAAGTCGAGCCAAGGGTTTTCAAGTGCGACATTGCTCAAGCGAATTTTGATGCTTTTTTCTTCGCCTGCTTTTAAATTAAATTGATGCCAAACAGCAGCTTTGGTCCCGAATTTCTCTGGATTTACAGTAGGTTCTCCGCTTACAACATGGTTGTTAATTCCATCTTTAACGTACTCGTATTCGTTAGCTGAGTTATAAATACGCTTGTTGTTAGTTTCGTTTTCACAAAATAATTGTACCCCCTCATTATGATAAAGATAATAGTCGTCATTTCGACTACTTTTTGAAAGAATGGTGTTGTCTGTAACAGATTCCACACTAGGACGTGGATGCCTGTTATTGTGTTTCCAAAAATTACGGAACCATAGGTGGGGAAGTACATGGATTTCGGCTGTATCTTTTCCTCTATTGACTACGGTAACTTTCATTAAAATATCATCAATACCTGCTTTTGCATATTCGATAAAACAATCAAAATAGGCATTGTCTTTAAAACTATCAGTATCTAATAATTCGAATTCTGTTTCTTCACGACTGCGATGGTTTTTTGACACCAAATCATCATAAGGAAATTCGTTTTGAGGATATTTATAAAGGTATTTGTTGTAGGAATGTGTAGGCGTTGAAACTTGGTGAAAATAAAGTTCTTTAACATCTTCTCCGTGGTTTCCTTGATTGTTAGTGAGACCAAATAAACGCTCTTTTAAAATAGGGTCTTTTCCATTCCAAAAGGCGGGAGCTAAACATAGGATTTCACGAGAATCGCAAAAACCACCAATTCCTTCTTCTCCCCATCGATATGCATTACTTCGCGCTTTGTCGTGGTTAATAAATTCCCAAGCGTCTCCATTGTCGCTGTAATCTTCACGAACAGTTCCCCATTGTCTTTCGGCTAAGTAAGGGCCCCATTTTTTCCAATTTCTATAGCTATCAGAAACGGCTAATTTTTCTGCTTCAGAAAGATTATGAGTCATATTTTGAGGTGTAATAGTTATTTTTTTAGGCTTAAAATAAAAATAAAGTCTTTGTTGTAAAACGATCTACCAAAAGCGAAAAGATTTTAATAAAGTCTCTTTTCTTTAAAGTGAGTTGGTAAAAATAAGGTTTATTTTTAATTACTGCTTAAGCAACTGGTTACTATTGCTTAATTGTCTAAGATTGTTGAGGTTCTTTTGTTATCTCGTAAAAATTAGTATTGTTTATTGATGAACTGACATTGTATTTTTTTCGATTAACCCCAAAAAAAACTCCCGTTAGAATGACGGAAGTTTTAGTTGTTTTATAAAAATTAAGGAATGTAAGTTCGTTATTATTTATTACTTTGGACGTGAACATCCATTTGCGGGAAGGGGATGTTGAGTTTGTAATCGCCAAAACGGGTGTATACTTTCTCATTCATATCAAAAAACACTCCCCAATAATCAGGACCGTCAACCCATACTCTAACAGTGAAATTAACAGAACTATCAGCAAGTTCAGAAAGACCCATAAAAGGAGCAGGGTCCTTTAAAATTCGGCTGTCTTCAGCGATGAAGTCGTTAAGTGCCTTTTTGAAATTCTCAACATCATCACCGTAGGCTATTCCAAATGTCCAGTCTACTCTTCGCAGTGGTTCAGCAGAATAATTGGTAAGTGCGTCTGTTGAGAGCGGTCCATTAGGAATTATTACTAATTTCTTATCTGGTGTATTCAACATCGTTGAAAAAATGCTAATTTCCTTCACAGTTCCGGTGTACCCTTGCGCTTCAATAAAGTCTCCTACTTTAAAGGGTTTTAAAATTAAAATAACGACACCTCCGGCAAAATTCTGAAGCGTTCCCGATAGGGCCAGTCCAACAGCTAGACCTGCAGCACCAATAATTGCAACAAATGAAGTCATTTGGATACCTATCATTCCCATTACGGTAATAGCCACTAAAACTTTCAGTAACATGTTTGTAATACTTCTTAAAAATGGGACAAGAGACTGATCAATGTTCGACTTTTGCAATGATTTTCCAACCGCTTTAGTAATTAAATTGGTAACCCATAAACCGATAAATAGGACTAGTATGCCGCCGATCAATTTAGGTGCGTATTCAAAACCGAAGTCGATTATCTTGTCAAGGTAATTGTTTACAACTGTAGCTTGTTGTTCCATTGTATTTATTTTTTGTTTTTCTACTCATTAGGCTTTTCGATTTCGCCCCGTTTTTTTAGTGGTCACTGGACTCCACTTTAACATTAACATCACGTGAGTGAGTGGTCTATATTTTATTTGCTGTTTTTTTAAAACTAACGTTTAATTGGTTGTTTTCGTAGTCTTTTTGGTAAAAATTAGTTCGTCTAATTGATACAGTTAGCTCTTTTTCACTTGAATTGTCATGATTTCCAAATATACATATTTTAAAAAGTAACTCATAATAAACACGGGTTTCAGGTTTAAAAAAAAGCTTCCCGTCTGGAAAGAGGGAAGCTTTTTGAGTTTTATAAGGTATGTTTTAAAAAAAGCGTACCGATTATTTATCGGAATCTTCGGTCTCTTTTTCAGGCTTGCTCAAAACATCAATTTTTGGTTCGATAAACTCCTGTTTGTTGGTTAACGATTTGTTTAAAGTTAATACTAAACAAGGCAATAACATCAAGTTAGACAGCATTCCGAAAGCCAGTGTAATGGCGATTAATCCACCAAGGGCAACGGTACCACCAAAATCTGAAAGCATAAACACAGAAAATCCTGAAAATAAAACGACCGAGGTATAGAACATACTCAATCCTGATTCTCTTATGGTAGCAAAAACTGATTTTTTTATCTTCCAGTTATTTCGAGTTAACTCCTGACGGTATTGTGCCAAGAAGTGGATAGTGTCATCGACTGAAAGTCCAAAAGCAATACTAAAAACTAATATAGTGGATGGTTTTAGCGGAATGCCAAAATAACCCATTAATCCGGCGGTAATCATTAACGGTAACAGATTAGGAATTAAGGAAACGACCACCATTTTGAAAGAGCGAAACATGAATACCATCAACAAAGAAATCAGAAAGACTGCAAAAAGTAGTGACATCAGTAAATTGTCAAGTAAGTACTTCGTTCCTTTTTCAAAAACTAATGCTTTTCCGGTCATCACCACTTTGTAGCGATCAGAAGGGAAGATTTTATTGATTTTGGTCCAAAGCTTATTTTCGATTTTTGCCATGTTTCCAGTTCCAATATCTCTCATGAAAGTCGTTATACGAGCCACTTGACCCGTGCTGTCCACATAGCTTTTCATGATGTTATTTTGGGTGTTTTTAGTTGCGTTTTTGGCATAACCCAGGATGAAACTTTGCTCCTGAGAAGTAGGTAAGTCATAATATTCAGGATTACCATTATAGTATGCCTGCTTAGAATATTTAACTAAATTCAGAATGGAGATTGGTTTTGAAAGTTCGGGAATTTCTTCAATAGTCTCCTGAAGTTCATCCATCTTTCTCAAGGTAGAGAGTTTCATTACTCCTTTTTTTCTTTTGGTGTCAATCGTAATTTCCAAAGGCATAATTCCATCAAATTCTTGTTCGAAAAAAAGAATGTCTTGATAAAAGCCAGTATTTTTTGGCATGTCTTCAATTAAACTTCCTGACGTTTTAATTTTTAAAGCACCAATGCTGCTTACTAGAAATAAAAATATAGCCACAAGATAGACATGTCGTCTATTGTATTTTACCATTTTTTCGATCCAAGCCATGAATACTTTTGTGTAATTACGACTCAAGTGTCTCAGGTGCTTTTCTTTTGGAACAGGTTGGTAGCTATAATAAATTGGTATGATGATAAGACATAAAAAGAATAGGGCAACAATACTTAGCGAGGAGATTATACCAAACTCTTTCAATAACTCACTATTTGTAATGATGAAAGTAGCAAAACCGGCAGCTGTGGTTAAGTTGGTCATCAAAGTCGCTGTTCCTACTTTAGTAATTACACGCTGTAAAGCACGGGCTTTATTTCCATGAGCAACGTATTCTTGTTGGTATTTATTGGTAAGAAAAATACAGTTTGGTATTCCAATTACGATAACTAGTGTAGGCACTAGAGCAGTAAGAACCGTAATTTGATAATGGAATAATCCAAGAAGTCCAAAAGTCCACATAACACCTATGATTACAATTATAATTGCAATTAAGGTCGCTCTGTAAGAGCGGAAAAAGAAAAAGAATATCATCGAAGTCAGCAATAATGAAACTCCTATGAATAAACTAATTTCGTTCATAATGCTCATCGCATTAAGTGTTCTGATGTAAGGCATTCCGGAAACACGTAAGTCTATACCGGTCTCTTCTTCAAAAGCTTTTATTTTTGGGATAAAATCATTGACTATGTAATCTTTACGGTGCGCTGTGTTGACGATTTTTTTATCCAAATAAATAGCTGAGCGAATCGTTCCATTTTTCTTATTGAAAAGTAAACCTTCGTAAAAAGGCATGTTTTGGAACAAATCTTTTTTGATAGTATCTAGGTAAGCTTTGTTGACTGTTTGGCTTTGGTCAACAAACGGTACTAATTCAAAAGTTTGAAGGGATTCGTTTTTTTGCAATTTCTTCAAATCACTGATTGAAATAATCAGATCCACTTCCTTTTGTGCTTTTAGTTCGCTCATTAATTTAGTCCAAGCAGCAAAGGCTTTTGGAGTAAAAAAAGCATCGTCTTTAACACCTACAACAATTAGATTTCCCTCTTCCCCAAACTTTTCTAGAAAGGCATTGTACTCTTTATTGATGATGTGGTTGTCTGGAAGTAGGTTAGCCTCCGTAAATGAAAACTGTATGTTTTTCCATTGCAGTGCTAAAAAAAGTGTTATAAAAACAATAACACCAAGGATAACGATTCTGTTTTTAAGTACGATTCTGGCAACAAATTCCCAAAACCCTACTTTTAATTTCTTTTTCATAAGTGTGTTAAAAATGGGTGCAAAGGTAGTGAATGCCACCATAAAAGCTATAAATTAAGGAAATCTTTTTAGCTGGTTTAGACTTGATTTTTAACGGTTTAATTTCGCGTTTTAATTTCGCTTAAAAATTAATTTTCGCCTTGTAAAACGTATTATAGAATTTTACATCTTTGTATGATTTTTTAAATTAATACACTACTGTAAAATGGATTTGAAAAAATATAAAAATACCTTGTTTTATATAGGGGTGACCGGTGGTTTTACGGCGTTGATTTATTGGATTATTACTAAGGGGGAATTGCTGGAAAGAAGAAAAAATCTAGCGGTTTGGGAGACGGGAAATGGTTCGTGGAATGATTTCATATCTTCCATGGAACATAATTTTGAAGATCCTTTGGCAATACTATTAGCTCAAATTGTAATGATTATCCTAATGGCCCGTCTTTTTGGCTGGATTTTCAAAAAGATCGGGCAGCCAACTGTTATTGGTGAAATTATAGCCGGAATTGTTCTTGGGCCCTCATTATTGGGAATGTATTTTCCTGATTTTTCGGCGGCTTTGTTTCCTGTTGAATCTTTAGGGAATTTAAAGTTTCTTAGTCAGATAGGACTTATTCTTTTCATGTTCGTTATTGGTATGGAACTCGATATTAAAGTGCTAAAAAACAAAGCCAGTGAAGCAATTGTTATAAGTCATGCCAGTATTGTCATTCCTTTTGCATTGGGTATTGGTTTGTCTTATTTTGTATTTAACCAATTTGCTCCAGAAGGTGTTCAATTTCTCTCTTTCAGTTTGTTTATGGGAATTGCCATGAGTATAACGGCCTTTCCGGTTCTAGCAAGAATCGTTCAGGAAAGAGAAATTCACAAAACTAAACTTGGAGCTATTGTAATTACTTGCGCAGCGGCTGACGATATCACAGCTTGGTGTTTGCTTGCAGTGGTAATCGCAATAGTGAAAGCGGGTGATTTTATCAGTTCACTATATGTTATTTCGCTTGCCGTTATTTATGTTGTGGCAATGATTTTTATCGTGAAACCTTTCTTGAAAAGAATAGGCGATTTGTATGGCACTAAAGACAGTATTGGAAAGCCAGTAATGGCTATTTTCTTTCTTTTTCTAATTCTTTCCTCATATGCTACAGAAGTAATTGGAATTCATGCCCTCTTTGGAGCTTTTATGATGGGGTCCATTATGCCCGACGTTACTAAATTCCGAATGATATTTATCGAGAAAGTAGAAGATGTTGCGGTAATTCTTTTGTTGCCATTGTTTTTTGTTTTCACGGGATTGAAGACAGAAATCGGACTTATCAATGATCCGTATTTATGGAAAGTTACTGGAGCGATTATTATGGTTGCTGTCGTGGGTAAGTTCTTAGGAAGTGCACTGGCAGCAAAATTTGTGGGGCAAAACTGGAAAGATAGCTTAACTATTGGTGCTTTAATGAACACCAGAGGGTTGATGGAATTAATTGTATTAAATATAGGGTTAGAGCTTAAGGTTTTAACTCCTGAAGTTTTTACCATGATGGTTATTATGGCGCTGGTAACCACTTTCATGACCGGTCCCGCGTTAGACTTAATTAATTATTTATTTAAAGACAAGAGTTTGCCTGATGCCGAAGAAATAATCAATCATAGTAAATACAGAATACTATTTTCATTTGGAAATAACGAGAAAGGGAAATCACTATTGCGATTAGCGAATAGCTTGACAAAAAAACAAAAAAACAATTCTATTGTGACCGCAATGCATCTTTCGCTGAGCGATGAACTGCATACGTTCAATATGGGCGAGAAAGAAAAAGACAGTTTTTTACCTATTTTTGAAGAATCAGAGCTGTTGAATATTGAAATCGATACTATTTTTAAAGCAACTATTGATATCGAATCTGAGATTGCCGATGTGGCTAATCAAGGTGACTATGACTTGTTGCTTGTAGGTTTAGGAAAATCTATTTTTGAAGGAACTATTCTGGGTAAAGTAATTGGTTTTACCACTAGGATCATTAATCCGGACCGCTTGATTGACAAATTTACAGGTAAGGAAGGCTTATTTGAAAACTCTCCTTTTGACGAAAGAACCCGACAAATTGTTGCCAAAACAAAAATGCCTTTGGGGATTTTGATTGATAAAGAATTTCAAGATATAGATCATGTATTTATTCCAATTTTCAAATCAGATGATTCTTTTTTAATTGACTATGCACAAAAATTAATTTACAATAATAATTCAAAGATTACCATTTTGGATGTAAACGGGCATGTAAAGAATAATTTTGTTATTCAAAGTGCCGTGACGTCCTTAGAACAAATTCACCCTGATAATTTATCGATAGTTACTGATAAGGTAGTAAGTTTGCCTTTCCTAGAAAAGCAGGACTTAATGCTTATTAGCCTTGAAAGTTGGAAGTCAGTACTTGACTCAGATAGCGATTGGTTGATTGGCGTTCCCTCTGTTTTAATTATTAAGCCGTAATTTATGAATTGGATTTTATTAATCATTGGAGGTTTATTCGAAGTAGGTTTTGCTTCTTGTTTAGGCAAAGCCAATGAAACAAAAGGTATTGAATCTACTTATTGGATGTTGGGTTTTTTAGTTTGCCTAAGTATAAGCATGCTTTTGCTGTATAAGGCAACACAAGAATTACCTATAGGGACTGCTTATGCGGTATGGACTGGTATAGGAGCAGTAGGAACTGTTTTGGTAGGGATTCTTGTATTCAAGGAGCCAGCTACTTTTTGGAGAATATTCTTTTTGACGACTTTAATAGCTTCTATTATTGGCTTAAAGTTTGTTTCCAGTCACTAAAGTCCTAGGTTAAGAACGTAACTTAGTTTTACGGCAATATTGTCTTCAAATTGAGGTAATTGATTAGGACCATAACGGTAAAATGCGGTAAGTCCCAGTCCTTTAAAAATTTGGTTAAGTTCTATCCCAGATTCAAAGTAACCCTCATTTAGGGTTTTGTAATTTAATCCTGCATGTTGTTCTGGTTTTTGTAAATTTCCCCACGCCATTCTGGATACCAGAACTAAAGACGGCTTTACTTTTTTGAAAATAGTAACTCTGTTGAAGCCATGTTTAAATTGGAAATAGACGAACTCATTCGAGAAAAACTCATTGAAGTACATCGTTTCAAAACTATTTTTCCCCGCAAAGGTGATTCTTTGAATGATGGTTTCTTTCGTAATGTTATTTGGAGAGGTGTTGTACAAATGGGTTAAAGGAACATCACCTATGGCATAGCCTGCTTCGAAAAGCAAATTTGTTTTTTGGCCATTTAAATATTTCTTCTCAAATTCTGTTTTAAAATCTATTTTGCTGAATTCAAAATCATTGTCCATGACTTTTGGTAAGGACTGTGTAAACTGAAAAGTGAATTTTGGAAAACGTTTTTCCACTTCAACTCTGCCAGTTGGGGTTTGCATATAGTCACTGAAAGGGCTCCACTGCAGGGAAGCCATAGCCGTTGTCATGATGTAATTCGAGTATAATTTTCCGTTTAAATTATAGACATAGTTGAATTTGGGTTCGATTTCAGAGCGATTGAGCGTCCAAATACTTTCTGTTTTAGGAATAATTTGGGTTTTCAAAGAGGCTTTCCAACTCACGTAATTATAAAAGGTACTAATGTTTATAGGTCTTGGGTCGTATAGTTTAAAGGGTCTTTTTTCGATAGTATATAATGTGTTAGCTATCTCTCTAACATCGTCAGTATAAGATAAGCCAATCCAGGAATCAGATAATTTACCCACACGTGCGGACAAGCCTGCATTATATTTGAAATTCCCGTCTTTTGTACCGTAAGCAGAATAGCCTTCTATTCTGAAATTTTTTAAAAACTGGTCATTCGTAATGCCTCCAAAACCTAATCGAAACCCTTCGTAGTTATTGTAACTTATAATTTTACGTAAGTCCATATCAAAAAAACCTAAAGGTAAAAACCCGTTGATGATTTTTCTGCCAAAACGAATTCGACTTGCTATTCTTCTTTTAACGGCGATACTGTCTAATCCTAAGTAGGTTTTTTGGCTTCGAATGTCCAAACTATCCTTCCGGTAGGAATCCCAAAAACGTTCTGGTTTGTTAATAGCATCTCCTTTTATTTCGACAGAAATATAGCTTTGTTTTATTTTGAGTGGCGTATTATATTGGATGTCAAAATTATCGGTTTTAGACAGTAAATATGTAAAATCGGAAGCTGTTTTTTTTCTCGTTTTGAAATCTTTTTCAACGTCACCGTCAAATTGAACGGTTCCTCCAAGAATTTTTATATCATCGTCATTTTTTCCTTTTACAATTTTAAAGGTTTTGCGAATGGGGAACCAAATTTCTTCTTGAGGAATGTACTGAAATTCATGTATTCCACTGATATCAAGAACTCCTTTTATTCGCATAATAGCCTTAGAAACGGCAAAATTACTTTGGTCTATATATAGTACTCCTTCCAGTCCTGAGGCTTTACTTTTCTTTTTATTTTTAAAATAAATCATGTACGATCGCCTACCATCTATCGCTATAGTGTCAAGTAATTTATAATTGTAATCGTTCAAGGCGTCATTAGCAATCGGACTGTTGTACTTTGTTTCAAAAAGCTCGTAGCGGGAATCGTAGACTGAAAAAGATTGTAGATTGAAGGCTAAAATTTCATAAATAGGTTGCTTGAAACCGGCCATTTTTGTTCCTAAAATCGTTTCTTTTAATTTTTGGTTGCCAAACTGATACTGCGACACTTTCTCCGTTTGAAATAGATGTTGCTTGCTTACAATCTCTTTAAATTTATAAGCAGAGGAATCGATTTTAGAGAAGGTTTTACCAATCGATTTTTCAATAAATACCGAATCAATATCTCCTTTTAACGAGTCAGGATTAGCGGAAACAATTAGCTTGTTATAAGATTTGAATTCGAAAGTTTTTAGCCTTAACTGCGGATTGTTCTTGTTTTTATTTTCAATGGCCTGTTTTATAATGGCCAAGGCAGGATTTTTATTCGAAATAAAAACTTCCTTTAAGTCATCCCTTTTAGGTGTCAGGAAAACGGCATAAAAATTCTTTTCTTTTAAAACAGGAATCGTAGTTTTAAAATGTCCAATGTAGGAAACGTCAAAAAAGGCAATGCTGTTTTTAGAGAAAATGCTAAATTTTCCGTCTACATCAGAAATGGTAGTGGCGCCATCAGCAGCGGTAATTGTGGCAAAAGCAAGAGGTTTGTTTGCTGTGGATTCTTTTACAATTCCGTTTAGCTGAAATTGAGCCTGAATTGAAATAGTAAAAAAGAACAACAGTAGACAAAAATGCTTCATAAATAAGGTTTATTACAAAACGGACACAATCACATTATGGTATGAATTTAATAAGAATAAGAAAATCCGTCTCGCTATGTAAACGGGACGGATTGTACTATTGTTTTATTGAAAGTTACACTTTCATGATTTCAGCTTCTTTATGAACAAGAAGTTCATCTACTTTTTTGATATAACTATTAGTTAAGGTTTGGACTTCTTCTTCAGCACTTTTACAAATGTCTTCAGACGTTCCTTCTTTTTCTAATTTTTTGATATCAGAATTGGCATCTTTACGAGCGTTACGAACCCCTATTTTTGCATCTTCTGCTTCGACTTTTGCTTGTTTAGCAAGATCGCGTCTTCTTTCTTCGGTTAATGGCGGAACGCTGATAATAATCAAGTCACCGTTATTCATTGGGTTAAATCCAATGTTTGCTACCATAATTGCTTTTTCAATAGCATGAAGCATGTTTCTTTCAAACGGCTGAAGCGTGATGGTTCTAGCGTCAGGAACGCTTAGTTTTGCCACTTGTGAAAGTGGTGTAGCTGAGCCATAATAATCAACAAAAACACTTCCTAGCATTGCTGGAGACGCTTTTCCTGCACGAATATTTAGAAACTCTTTTTCTAAGTGGACAATAGAACCGATCATCGATTCTTTAGTACTATCTAATATAAATTCAATTTCTTCAGTCATTATTTCCAGTTTTTAAGTCCCCTTCGGGGATTTAGGGGATTATATATTTACTACTGTTCCTATGTTTTCTCCTTCACAGATTTTCAATAAATTGCCTTGTTTGTTCATGTCGAAAATTACGATAGGCAATTTATTTTCTTGGCTTAATGTAAATGCAGTGGAATCCATTACATTCAATCCTTTGCTAATTACGTCGTCAAAAGAAATAAAATCAAATTTCACAGCGGCTGCATTTTTTTCAGGATCTGAATCATAAACTCCATCAACGCGTGTTCCTTTGAGGATTACATCAGCGTGAATTTCTACGCCACGTAAAACTGCTGCGGTATCTGTTGTGAAATATGGGTTTCCAGTTCCGGCGCCAAAAATCACAATTCTACCTTTCTCAAGGTGACGTACTGCTCTTCTTTTGATATAAGGTTCTGCAATTGCTTCGATTTTTAAAGCAGTTTGTAAACGTGTAAGCATTCCTTTATCTTCTAAAGCACCTTGCAAAGCCATTCCGTTGATAACTGTGGCTAGCATTCCCATGTAATCTCCTTGAACGCGATCCATTCCATTACTGGCCCCTGCAACTCCTCTAAAAATATTTCCACCACCTATTACAATGGCAATTTCTATCCCTTTGTCGTGAATTTTTTTGATTTCTTCGGCATATTCAGCTAATCTTACTGGGTCAATACCGTATTGTCTGTCGCCCATTAAAGCTTCACCACTTAATTTCAGAAGAATTCTTTTATATTTCATGTGTATGTTGAGTTGTTTGCTGCAAATATAGTGATATTCTTTTTTTTTGAAATAGCGTCGCTAAGTTTTTATAAATTTAGTTTTTCAAAAGAGCTCTTTGCTGCTTGATAACCAATCTTAAAAATTGTATCCATTTTTGCTTTATTCATTTCAAAAGTGCTGTAATTGCTAAGTTCTTTAGGTTCGATTACCCATTCGCAGATATTAAATTTTTGCATATTCGAATTGGCAGAAAGAATATCAAAAGCTCTGGTGGTTACTGCTCTTATTGAATTTAAATCTTTGGCTTCTATTTTTTGAATAGGACTGACATAAACACCAATGATATTGTCACATTGACCTTGTAATACGTCCGTTGGGAAATGATTCAAAATTCCACCATCACTATAGAGATCTCCGTTAATTCCAAAAGGCGATATTATTCCAGGAAATGCAGAAGACGCTAAAAGGGCATCACTAATTTTGGTTTCCGACTCAAATATTTTTAACCTTCCTCTAACCATATCTGTTGCAGTTATTTGTGTAGGTATTCTTAATTCTGCAAGCGTAGCATCTTTAAAAATAGTGTGAAAATATTCTTTAAAGGATTCAGAATCTATCAAGCCCGCTTTTTTAAAAGTGAAATGCCTCCACTGAAACAGATATACCGACTTGAAAAAATCTAAAATTTCATCAGGAGTCTTTCCCCAGGCATACATTGCGCCTACGATTGCACCTGCGCTTGTTCCGGCAATTCGATTGGGTTGAATGTTTTGCTCTTCTAAAAATTTAATCGCACCTGCATGAGCAATGCCTTTAGAACCTCCTCCTGAAAGTACAAGCCCAATTGATTTTGAATTGAAATCCATTTCCTTAGTTATTTGTTCTAAAATTACTATTTTGCTTCTTTTTAAGTGACTTTTGTCATGTTAAAAATTATTAAATTGTTTTAACTTTACATAAATAAAGAGAAATCATGAGAAAATCGATAGCTAAAGCATTATTCAACAGTCATTCCTATTCCGAATATAGAAAATTAGTTTCAGACTTATTAAAGGACGATAAATCTACCGGTAATGAGCAGTCTGCTGCTTTAACTAATTACAGTCATTTAAATGAGACTCGTATGAATCGTTTAGAAAAGACATTAAAGATATCGGAAGAGAATGTTCAAAAATTGGAATCCTTAAAAAACGATTACATTTGGTTGGTTATTTCTGAAGGCTGGTGTGGTGATGCAGCGCAACTACTTCCTGTATTTGATAAAATGGTCACCGCCTCTGATGGAAAAATAGAGATGGAAATTGTTTTGCGTGATGAAAATGAAGAGTTAATGAATTTGTTTTTGACTAACAAAGGCAAAGCGATTCCAAAACTTATCGTTATTAGCAGAGAAACAGGTGGCGGACTGGCGCATTGGGGACCGAGACCTAAAGGAGCGACTGATTTAATTGCGAACTATAAAAAAGAACACGGCGCTATTGATGAAACGGCAAAAGCCGATTTGCAATTGTGGTACTTACATGATAAAGGCTTGTCTTCCCAAGAAGAAATTATTTGGATGATGCTTGACTTAGACAAAGAAGAAGAATAGCTGTATTTTAGAAGCTGATTGAGGAAATCCCTAAACTTATATTTCCTGAATCTCTTTGATTATTAATAGGAAATGCATAGTGATTTACTTCAATAAAAAGTAAAATATCATTGTCGTTTTGTATTCCTATGCTGATTTTTTTATAGTCCCCAGTTAAGTTGCCGCGACCCAATGCGATCGCTTTTCCAAGTCCAAGTTGGAGTGTAATTCTGGTTTCTTCGCCTATTTTTGGACTTAATCTAAAATTGGCATAAATAGGGACGACCACTAATTTATTTGACCAATCCCAGTTCAATCCTCCATGAATTCCTAATCCAACCCATTTTTTATAGCGAAGGCCATAGCCTAATTTTGATCCAATACCGTCTGGAATAAGCCAAGGTTCTTTTTCGTTTGTATACTGGTCAACTTCTCCGCTTTTAGGGTTTCCGGTGAAGGCTATTGTTACGTCAAATTGAGTATAAGTGATTTTCTTGTCTTGTGCAAAAAGACTTCCGCAAAAAAATAGTGCGAATAATAGCGTTTTTAGACGTTTCAAAATAGAATTATTTTGATTCTAAATTGTCTTCGAATACCACAGCATCGACAGCATCTTTTACGTCGTAGTCTCCGATTTTTGTACGTCGCAAGGCTGTCAAATGGGATCCTGAATTCATTGCCTTTCCAAAATCAAAAGCTAAAGAGCGTATGTAAGTACCTTTGCTGCAAACCACTCTGAAATCAATTTCAGGAAGTGCTATTCTGGTGATTTCAAATTCGTGAATTGTAGTTTTTCTGGATGCGATTTCTACCGTTTTACCTGCACGAGCGTGCTCGTATAGTCTAACACCTTCTTTTTTTATAGCTGAGTAAATAGGGGGTATTTGGTCTATTTCTCCTAAAAATTGCTTTACAGTTTCATGAATTAATACTTCGTCTATATGTGAAGTAGGGAATGTCTCGTCTATTTCAGTTTCTAAATCGTAGGACGGAGTTGTGGCTCCAATAAAAAAAGTTCCGGTATATTCTTTGGCTTGACCTTGAAGTTCTGTAATTCGCTTGGTGAATTTTCCGGTACAAACTAAAAGTAATCCTGTAGCTAGCGGATCTAAAGTTCCTGCATGGCCAATTTTAAATTTTTTAGGAAGTCCCAGTTTATTAATCAGCGCATATTTTAATTTATTTACCGCCTGAAAGGAAGTCCAATTCAAAGGCTTGTCAATCAATAAAATTTGTCCGTTTAAGTAGTCTTCGTCTGTCATTAAATGATAGTCAGGGGATGAATGAAAAAATGAATAATCAGTAAAATAATTCCGGCAGCAATTCGGTAATAACCAAATACTTTAAAACCTTTTTTACTCAAAAATCCGATAAAACTTTTAATGGCTAAAAGCGCCACTATAAAAGCGATAACATTACCAATAATCAATAAGTTAATTTGGTCATGAGTCAAGACAAAACCATCTTTATAATAGTCGTAACATTTTTTTGCAGTTGCACCAAACATAGTAGGAACGGCAAGAAAGAATGAAAATTCAGCTGCTGATGTACGTGCTAATTTTTGGGACATTCCACCCACGATGCTTGCGCCACTTCGAGAAACTCCGGGAACCATTGCTAGGCATTGGTATAAACCAATTTTAAATGCTTTTAGGTAAGTGACTTTAGTGTCCTCTGAATGATTGAACCAATCGTCTACTTTTAATAAAACGATACCTCCAAGTAAAAGAGAAACGGCAACCGTGACAGGGCTTTCTAGTAATTCATCTATCATGTCGCTGAATAATAATCCTAAAACTACTGCAGGAATAAAAGCAACAAACAGTTTGAAATAGAAATCCCAAGTCTGAAAGAAACGTTTGAAATATAGAACAACAACCGAGAGAATAGCTCCAAGTTGAATTACAATGGTGAAAAGTTTTGTAAAGTCATCACTTGCAATCCCAAAAAAGGAAGAAGCAATAATCATATGTCCAGTAGAAGAAACAGGTAAAAATTCAGTAATTCCTTCAATAATAGCAAGGACAATAGCTTGTAATGTATTCATTTATGCTTTCTTTGGTTTTTTTAGTATGGCGTAAACTGTAATTCCAAAACCAATTAAAACGGTTGTTGGAGCGAGACGAATTCTTCTAAAATTAAAAATAGCATCGCTATATACATTAGGGTCATCACTTCCTCCTCCAGACATTAGAATGAATCCGAGAGCAATTACTCCAATACCAATTAGTAAAATTGTATAGTTTATTTTTCCAAAAAGAAAATCTTGTTTTGTGTCTTTATCGTTCATTTATGCTTTTTTACTTTTTAAATTCTGAAATCAAAATTAATACAAATCGTCGGTTCTTAAATTCAAGAATTTTTGTGTTGCAAAATGAGTACTTAACCAAGTAATCAAAATTCCAATTCCTAAGACGGCTAATAAAACGCCTGCGATAAGAACTTTGTTGTCAAGAATTCCTAAATCAGGAAAGCTAGTTTCAACATAAATTAATACACCAATCAAAGCGAGTATGGCTAGAGTAGCACCTAGCATCCCTAGTTTGATGCTACGCATTACAAACGGTTTTCTGATAAATGATTTTGTTGCACCCACCATTTGCATGGTTTTAATGATAAATCGGTTAGAGTGAATCGACAGTCGCAAAGAACTGTTGATTAATAAAACAGCTATGAATGTCAGGAATCCGCTGATTATTAGAATCCACATACTCACTTTTTTAATATTATCGTTCACTAAATTTACTAATTGCTTGTCATAAACAATATCAGAAATCATAGGGTTTAGTCGTAATTTTTTCTCCACTTTAGCGATGGAATCCTTTTCAACATAATCTGCTTTTAAGTGAATGTCAAATGAGTTTTGCAATGGATTTTCGCCCAAAAATGTCATAAAGTCTTCTCCTATTATGTCTGTATGTTGTTTTGCAGCCTGCTCTTTAGTTACATAAACAGTAGATTTTGCGTAGGGAGCAACTTTTAATTCCTTTGCAAAAGCTTTTAAAATACTGTCATTAGCTTCGTTTTTGAAAAATACCGTCATGGCAATCTTTTCTTTAAAGTCGTCAGCTAGTTTTTTAGAATTTATAATAAAAAGGCCTAATATTCCCAATAGGAATAGTACTAAGAATACACTTAGAACAACCGAAAAATAAGAGGAAATTAACCTGCGTTTTTGAAACCTATCAAATGAAGAACTCATAGTTTACTTTAATTATGGGGTAAAAATAATAAAGAATTTCTTTATTTGAAGTTAATAACGTCCAAAGTTTCAACTTTCGTACAATAAACGTAAATTTGCCACCTAAAAATATGCATGGTGATAAACTTTGTCACTTTGAAATTTTGCAAGCCGTATATAATGACTGGAGTAAGTGAAAGCGTGAATCAGTTATTATAAAAATAGAAAAGGGGAATGACTTGAGCTTTAGCGACAGCATGACTCCGTTAAAAAAAAATAGAAAAAGGGAATGAAATATAATCCGAACGAGATAGAGGCCAAATGGCAAAAATATTGGGCAGAAAATCAAACTTTTGCCGCTATAAACAACTCTGAGAAACCAAAACATTATGTATTAGACATGTTTCCTTACCCTTCTGGTGCGGGACTGCATGTAGGTCATCCTTTGGGGTATATTGCTTCAGATGTGTATGCAAGATATAAAAGACATCAAGGTTTTAATGTTTTACACCCAATGGGTTATGACAGTTTTGGATTGCCGGCTGAACAATATGCGATTCAAACTGGGCAACGTCCGGAAGATACCACTTCAGTAAATATTGATGGGGGTTATGATAAAGAAGGAAATAAAATTGCTGGATATAGAAAACAACTCGACAAAATTGGATTTTCATTCGATTGGAGTAGGGAAGTGCGTACGTCTAATCCAGATTATTACAAACATACACAATGGATTTTTATCCAATTATTTAATTCTTGGTACAACAAAGACAACGATAAAGCGGAAGATATTTCAACATTGGTTGCTGTTTTTGAGAAATTAGGAAATGCCACAGTCAATGCAGTTTGTGATGATGCTATAGCGCCTTTTACGTCAAGTGAATGGAATGCTTTCGCAAAAGAGCAACAGGAGAAAATTTTGTTGCAATACAGATTGACTTATTTAGCAGAAACTGAAGTGAACTGGTGTCCAGGATTAGGTACGGTTTTGGCAAATGACGAAATTGTAAACGGAGTTTCGGAACGTGGTGGATTTACCGTGGTTCGTAAAAAAATGACACAATGGAGCATGCGTATTTCTGCTTATGCGGAACGTTTGTTGCAAGGACTAAATGATATTGATTGGAGCGAAAGCATCAAAGAAAGTCAGAGAAACTGGATCGGGAAAAGTGTTGGAGCGATGGTTTCGTTCGATGTCATTACGAGTGATACTGCGAAAGCTCATAAAATTGGAGTATTTACCACAAGACCCGACACTATTTTTGGCGTTACCTTTATGACTTTAGCGCCAGAGCATCCTTTGGTTCAAGAAATCACCACTCCAGAATATTTAGATAAAATAAACGATTATATTTTAGCATCGTCAAAACGTTCTGAAAGAGAGCGTATGGCTGATGTAAAAACTATTTCAGGAGTGTTTACAGGAGCGTATGCTGAGCACCCTTTTACTAAAGAACCCATTCCAGTTTGGATAGGAGACTATGTTTTGGCAGGTTATGGAACAGGTGCTGTTATGGCCGTTCCTTGTGGAGATGAAAGAGATTATGCTTTTGCTAATTTCTTCAAAGGACAAAGCGGAATGCCAGCAATCAAAAATATTTTTGATAAAGACATTTCAGAAGCTGCGTTTGGGTCTAAAGACGGTTTCAAATTAGTAGATTCTGATTTCTTAAACGGATTAGGTTATAAAGAAGGAACATACAAAGCAATTGAAGCATTAGAGGAAATAAATCAAGGAAAAGGAAAAACGAATTACCGTTTGCGTGATGCTGTTTTCTCTCGCCAAAGATATTGGGGAGAACCGTTTCCGGTCTATTATGTAAATGGCTTGCCGCAAATGATTGATGCAACGCATTTACCAATTGTGCTACCAGAAGTAGAAAAATATTTACCTACGGAAGATGGTTTGCCACCTTTAGGAAATGCTGAGGTTTGGGCGTGGGACACGACTAAAAAGGAAGTGGTTAATACTGATTTAGTAGATCACAAAACGATTTTTCCTTTGGAATTGAACACGATGCCAGGTTGGGCAGGAAGTTCCTTTTACTGGATGCGTTATATGGATCCAACGAATGAAAACGAATTCGCAAGCAAAGAAGCTTTGACGTATTGGGAAAGCGTTGATTTATACATTGGTGGTAACGAACATGCGACTGGTCACTTGTTGTACTCTCGTTTTTGGAATAAATTTCTAAAAGACAAAGGTTTTGCACCAACGGAAGAGCCTTTCAAGAAATTGATCAATCAAGGAATGATCTTGGGGACTAGTGCTTTTGTATATCGATTAGAAGGAACGAATACATTTGTTTCTAAAAATAAAATTGACGGAAGAAATGTACAGCCAATTCATTCTGATGTTTCAATGGTAAATTCATCTGATGAATTAGATATTGAAGCTTTCAAAAAATGGAGAGAAGATTATAAGGACGCTGAATTCATTTGTGATGAAAACGGTAAATATATCGTTGGTCGCGAAGTAGAAAAAATGTCGAAATCCAAATACAATGTAGTTACTCCGGATGACATTTGTAATGAATACGGAGCAGATACGTTGCGTTTGTACGAAATGTTCTTAGGGCCATTAGAACAAGCAAAACCTTGGAACACGGCAGGTATTTCGGGAGTTTTTGGATTCTTGAAAAAATTGTGTCGTTTGTATTTTGACGAACACAATTTGATTGTTACTGATGAAGTGCCAACAAAAGACAACTTAAAAACATTACACAAAACCATTAAAAAAGTGGCTGATGATATTGAGAATTTCTCTTTCAATACTTCGGTTTCACAATTTATGATTTGTGTGAATGAATTGTCAACTCAAGGTTGTCATTCTCGCGCTATTCTAGAACCATTAGCAATCGTGATTTCGCCATACGCGCCACACATTGCCGAAGAGTTATGGTCGTTATTAGGAAATAAAGGTTCTATTGCAACGGTTCCTTTTCCTGTTTTCGAACCAAAACATTTAATCGAAAGTAGTAAAGAGTATCCAGTTTCTTTTAACGGAAAAATGCGTTTTACTATCGAATTGCCTTTGGATTTAACCAAGGATCAAATCGAGGAAATCATTATGAAAGACGAAAGAACGATAAAGCAATTAGAAGGTAGAACGCCAAACAAAGTGATTATCGTACCTGGTAAGATTATTAATTTGGTTGGCTAGATTTTTTTAAAAATTCGATAGTTGAAAATCCAAATCCCAATTGCTGGGGTTTGGATTTTTTTTGCATAAATAGTACGGGCTGCAATGTTAGAATTTGGAATTTTTCTATTTGACAATTGATTTCTAGAGTGTCAAATTGACATTATTAAAATTTGGTGTAGAATTTGCATTGTAATTTGTAACTTTAAACAAGAAGCGAACAAAAAACAAAATATATGGGAATGAGTTATTTAATTCTTGCCGGTGCAATTATGCTGGCAAGCTGGGCAGTAAGTTCAAGGCTTAAAAGCAAATTTGAACATTATTCTAAAATGCAACTGCAAAACGGAATGAGCGGTGCCGAAATTGCTGAGAAGATGCTGGCCGATAATGGTATTCGCGATGTACGCGTGATTTCGGTGGCGGGGCAATTGACTGATCATTACAATCCGGTTAATAAAACGGTGAATCTAAGTGAGGCGGTGTACAATCAGCGCAATGCGGCTGCTGCGGCTGTAGCGGCTCATGAGTGCGGTCATGCGGTACAACATGCCGTGGGTTATCAATGGTTAACGATGCGTTCTAAATTAGTTCCGTTTGTAAATGTGGCATCGTCGTACATGCAATGGATTCTAATAGGTGGAATTTTATTGATGAATAGTTTTCCGCAGCTATTGCTTTTTGGAATTGTGCTGTTTGCAGCAACCACTATTTTTTCAATAGTAACTTTACCGGTAGAGTATGATGCTAGCCATCGTGCTTTGGCTTGGTTAGAGAATAAAAGAATGCTTACGTCACAAGAGCATGATGGAGCCAAAGATGCTTTGAAATGGGCTGCCAGAACTTATGTAGTGGCCGCATTGGGATCTATTGCTACTTTGTTATATTACGTTTCCATTTATATGGGTGGCGGTAGTCGAAGAGACTAAAAAATTATTTCTAGAGATAGAAGCCCTCCCGTTCTATGAATGAGAGGGCTTTTTTAATTATCGTATTTTTTTATTAAAGCTGTATTTGTCTATCTATTTGTTGGTCTAAGGAAATGAACGTTTCTGTTCTAGAAACGCCTTCTATTGTTTGGATTTTGGTGTTTAGTAAATTCATTAAATGTTGGTTGTCTCTACAGATAATTTTAATCAAGATAGACCAGTTTCCAGTGGTGTAATGGCACTCTAGTACTTCTGGGATTTTTTTCAGTTCTTTAACTGCCTCGAGGTTTCGCGCTGCTTTGTCTAGATATACTCCAACAAAAGCCATGGTATTGTAACCAAGAACTTTGTGATTTACTACAAATTTTGATCCTGAGATTACACCAGATTGCTCTAGTTTTCTCAATCGCTGATGAATTGCAGCTCCTGAAATTCCAATTTTGTTTGCGATTTGAAGGATTGGTTTTCGTGCATCTTCCATTAGGAATCTTAAAATTTCTTTATCGATTCCATCTATTTCTACTACCATGGAGTTTATTTTCATAAGTTTTATTTTAGAACTAAAACCAAGGTGTTTAGTTGTAATTGAAAATCAAAATTAAACAAAAACAACTAATATTAGGGTGTTTGTGTATTATTTAGAAATATGTTTAAAATAATTTATATATCAACGTAAACTTTTAATAGGAAAGCGGAATTTAGTTTAGGAGGGAATTGAGCATAAAAAAACCATCTGTTGTCCAGATGGTTTTTTGTAACTTTTATTTGAAGTCGAGTCAGGAATTATTTTCCTTTATTAGCTTCAATAATATATTTTTCTAAGGCCATTGTCATCGAAGGTGTATTTGGTGATGGAGCCAAAATATCAACTCTTAAACCATTGTCCAAAGCTTCCTTTTGAGTAGTACTTCCAAAAACGGCTATTCTAGTATCGTTTTGTTTAAAGTCCGGGAAGTTTTTAAATAATGATTTAATTCCAGTTGGACTAAAGAAAGCCAATACGTCATAGTATACATCTGCTAGATCAGAAAGATCACTCATCACTGTTTTGTAAAAAATACCTGGAGTCCAGTCTACTTTTAATCCATTCAGGGTGATTGTTGCATCAGCATTTAACTGGTCTGAGGCAGGCAAAAGGAATTTCTCGTCTTTGTATTTTTTTATCAATGGAGATAAATCTGCAAAATCCTTAGGACCTACATAAATTTTACGTTTTCTGTAAACAACGTATTTTTGCAAATAAAAGGCTACTGCTTCAGATTGGCAGAAATATTTCAATCCTTCAGGTACTTTGAAACGCATTTCATCCGCTACTCTAAAGAAGTGATCTACAGCATTTCTACTCGTCAATATAATTGCAGTATACTGATTGAGGTCGATTTTTTGAAGTCTAACTTCTTTGGCATTAACTCCTTCTATATGAATAAAAGGTCTGAAATCAATTTTAACTTTATGCTTCTGTTGGAGTTCAAAGTAAGGAGAATTCTCTACTTTAGGCTCGGGCTGTGACACCAAAATTGTTTTCACTTTCATATTTTAACGTTTTCTAAGCGCCCCCTTTTTTAAACATAAAAAACATAAAAAAATAGGGGGCTATTTCGAGAGCGCAAAGATATAAAATAAAATAAAACATCTTGCTGAATATTAGATTTTGATATCTTTTTATTGAAATCAAATATGTTATTATATTGATTATCAAAATAATAGAAATAATTATTATTGGAATATTTCTTGATATTGTGTCGTAATAAAACAATATAATGTTGATAGGTAGGATAATTAGGCCGATATAGGTTCTGTAAGTAACTTTTTGAAGGTTAAATTGTTCCATAAACTCCTCAATATTGAATGCGGTAGCGATGATTTTTTCTATTAAATATTTAGATAAAACGAAAAACATTAAAACAGTAATAATCTGAATGTAAAGTATCAAGTCCGTCTTTGAGCCATACCCAAAAAAACTTAGGGAAAGCTGAATAAAAAAGGCAAACGAAATTACTTGTACAAAAAATAGTGAAATGGTAAAACTACCTTTCAGATGAATTCCGTCACGATACACCTTAGAGTATTTATCTGAAAATATTAAATTCATGAAATCACCAAATCGATTTTCATAAACGGATTTAGTAATTGCAATAATAGCAAATGCCAGAACAAATAAAATGGTTGCCCAATCTTTGCTTTCTGTTATTCTTGGATGAAGTAGGTGTTCAATCATAGCGCGACAAAATTACTAATTTTTTATATCAATCTTTTTATTATAATTTTATTATGAATGAAATGCCATAAAAACGTTACTTTTGCCGTGAAATTACTAGAAATATGAACGACTGTATTGTTATAATTCCTACCTATAACGAAATTGAAAATATCGAAAGCATAATCAGGTCGGTGCTTTCTCAACATAAACCATTTCATATTCTTATTGTTGACGACAATTCTCCGGATCACACTGCAGATAAAGTCAGATTGCTTCAAACGGAATTTGGTGGTCGTTTATTTTTGGAAAACAGAGAAAAGAAGTCAGGTTTGGGAACAGCCTATGTTCACGGGTTCAAATGGGCATTAGAGAATAAGTATGATTTTATTTTCGAAATGGATGCTGATTTTTCTCATAATCCAAATGACTTAGAGAAGTTATACAATGCCTGTCATTTTGGGAATGCTGATTTAGCAATCGGTTCACGATATGTTACAGGGGTAAATGTGGTCAATTGGCCATTAAACCGGGTACTGATGTCTTATTTTGCATCGGTATATGTTCGAATTATTACAGGAATGAAAATTCATGATGCTACCGCAGGTTTTATCTGTTATAAGCGGGAAGTGCTTGAAGAAATCAACCTCAATAAAATAAAATTTGTTGGTTATGCGTTTCAGATTGAAATGAAATACAGAACCTTTTGTAAAAAATTCAATATTGTCGAAGTGCCAATAATTTTTACAGACAGGACAAAAGGAGAATCAAAAATGAGTAATTCAATAATTGTTGAAGCTGTTTTTGGAGTAATTGCTTTACGATTAAAAAAATTAGTTAATAGTTTATAATAATAAGTACAATGAATAGTGTTTTAATTAAGAATGCCAAAATAGTAAATGAAGGGGTGATTTTTGAGGGCGATGTTTTAATTGAAAATGACTTAATTGTTGAGGTTTCAGAAAGCATAAGTGCCAAATCATCAAATTGTGTCATCATTGATGCCGAGGGAAATTATTTGATGCCAGGTGCTATTGATGACCAAGTACATTTTAGAGAGCCGGGCCTTACTTATAAAGGGGATATAGAGTCTGAGTCCAGAGCGGCAGTTGCCGGTGGAATCACCTCTTTTATCGAGCAGCCTAATACTATTCCTAATGCGGTTACTCAAGAAATTCTAGAAGAAAAATACCAGCTTGCTGCTGAGAAATCGTATGCGAATTATTCGTTTATGATGGGAGCAACTAATGATAACTTGGAGGAAGTGCTAAAAACAAATCCGAAAAATGTTGCAGGTATAAAAATATTTTTAGGTTCTTCGACCGGAAATATGTTGGTTGATAATCAAGTGACACTAGAAAAAATATTCTCAAGTACACCGTTACTTATTGCGGTTCACTGCGAGGATGAAACTACAATAAAAAACAATTTAGAAAAATATAAAGAAGAATTTGGTGAAGACGTGCCTATTACTGCGCATCATTTGATTCGAAGTGAAGAAGCCTGTTATATTTCTTCTTCAAATGCGATTGCTCTTGCTAAAAAAACAGGTGCCCGTTTGCATGTTTTTCATCTTTCTACTGCTAAAGAAATGGATTTGTTCACAAACAAAATTCCATTGGAACAAAAGAAAATTACTGCTGAGGTTTGTATACATCATTTATGGTTTACCAATGATGATTATGCTACCAAAGGGAATCTTATAAAATGGAATCCGGCAGTAAAAACAGCAAATGACCAAAAAGTGCTTTGGGAAGCCTTGTTAGATGGTAGAATTGATGTGATTGCAACAGACCACGCGCCACATACATCAGAAGAGAAAAAACTACCTTATTTACAGGCTCCTTCTGGAGGACCTTTAGTTCAACATGCTGTAGTGGCTATGTTTGAAGCTTTTCATCAAGGAAAAATAAGCGTGGAGAAAATTGTTGAAAAAATGTGCCATAATCCGGCCAAGATTTTCAAAATTGAAAAACGTGGTTTTATCAAAGAAGGCTATTATGCTGACTTGGTAATTGTAAATTCAGGTTTGCCTTGGAGTGTAAAGAAAGAGAATATCTTCGCTAAATGTGGATGGTCACCATTTGAAGGCTTTACATTTAAATCTAGAATTACACATACTTTTGTAAATGGGCAATTAGTTTATAATGCATTTAAAGTAAAAAATATTCGTGCAGGAAAAAGACTCTTGTTTGATCGCTAATAGACGAAATAGATGAAAAAAACACTATTACTTTTGACCGTTTTAGTCGGGTTTATAAGCTGTAAAGAAGAAGCAGTAAATAAGCCCGATAATCTTATAGCAAGAGATAAGATGATTGATGTAATGTATGATTTATCGATTTTGGATGCTGTAAAATATCAAAATCCAGCATCTGTAGATACTTTTAAAATTAATCCTTCTCAGTATATTTATAAAAAGTATAAAATTGACAGTGTTCAATTTGCGCAAAGCAATATTTATTATGCTTCTACTTATATAGATTACAAAGAGATGTATGATGAGATTATCAAAAGAATTGACTCGAAAAAAACAGTCTTGGATTCATTGGTGAAAAAACAAGAGAAAAAGGAAGCAAAAGCAACAGCAGACTCCTTAAAACGAATCAAAGTTACCTCCTTAAAAACAGATTCTTTAGCATTAAAAAAGGCAAGTATTGCCAGGAAAAAGAAGAACGATACTTTGCGAATTCAATAAACTCTCCATTTTACAAGCTTGAAATTTCCTTAATATACTGATGAACATCTGTGAAATCAGTTTTTAATGTCGTTTTAATTTTTTCATTGGAATAGTCATGTTTAGAATAGGATGCTTTAGCAGTAGCTCGCGTTAATTTCCTTTTTTTATTAAAAATGTTCGCTAAGATCCAATCCACTCTCCAGCCAATTTCCATTAAGTATGGTTGCATGTGACGAGAAGGTTTTTTTACATTTAATGCATCAGCAATGGTGTTTAGAATGTCTCTAAAGGATATGTTTTGCCCAATAAGAACAAAACGTTTGTTTCTAATTTCGCTTTTCATCAATTCAACCGCCATTCTTACCACATCACTAACGGCTACGAATCCAGTTTTTCCAAGCGTATAATACCGTAATCCCTTTGCAACTGCTTTAAAAAGTAGGCCGCTTCCCTGTTCTTGAAAGCCAGGGCCAATAATAACTCCCGGATTTACAATTATAACATCTAAGCCTTCTTGTTGACCTCTCCAAATTTCCATTTCGGCACCATATTTAGAAATAGCATAATCACTGTGCGGTTTTTCCGGATTCCATTCTGTTTCTTCCGTAATAATTGTTGCCGTACTTGTTAAATCACCTAATGCTGCAGTTGAACTAATGTAACATAATTTTTTAACTCCTTTGGCAAGACAAAAATTCACAATATTTGCTGTTCCTTCAATATTGGTTTTGCGTACCACGCTTTCGTCTTTTGGATCAAATGAAATTAAGGCAGCGCTATGGTATACATAATCAATTCCTTTAAATGCATGCTCTAATGTAGGAATGTCGATAATGTCACCCTCCACCCATTCTATGGCGTTAAATAAAGTCGATTTATTATAAAGTTGAAACAGTGATTCTGTTTTTTTGATAGTTTCCGAATTGCGATAGATAGCCCGTATTTTTCTAGGTCCGGTATTTTCGGATTCTATTAAATACAGCAATAAATGCGCTCCTACTAAACCGGTTCCTCCTGTTACTAAAATCATTTCGTAAAGATAATTAGATTGTTGGATTTTTAGACCGATTGATTTTCAAATTATCCAATTAAAACTATCTTTGTGAAAATTGATTTTTAGAAAATGAAAAATATTATTTCCGAATTACAGTGGCGCGGATTGGTTCACGACATTATGCCAGGAACCGAAGAACAACTTTTAAAAGAAATGACCACTACTTATATAGGGTTTGACCCTACCTCTGATTCTTTGCATATTGGGAGTTTAGTTCCTATTGTCCTTTTGGTACACTTAAAAAACTTTGGACATAAACCCATTGCTTTAGTAGGTGGTGCGACAGGAATGATTGGTGATCCTTCAGGAAAGTCAGATGAAAGAAATCTTCTTGATGAAGAAACTTTAAATCACAATGTAGAAGGAATTAAAGGAGTGTTGTCTCGTTTCTTAGATTTTAATTCAAACGAAGTTAATGCACCAGTTTTAGTTAATAATTACGACTGGATGAAAGAGTTGTCCTTTATCAACTTTGCGCGTGATGTGGGTAAACGCATCACTGTAAATTATATGATGGCTAAGGATTCTGTAAAGAAAAGGTTAGCGGGTGAAGGAGAGGGAATGTCTTTTACTGAGTTTACTTACCAATTGATTCAAGGATACGATTTTTATCATTTACATAAAGAATACAATTGCTTATTGCAAATGGGTGGTTCAGACCAATGGGGAAATATCACTACTGGAACGGAATTAGTTCGTCGTATGAATGTAGGCGAAGAGGCAAAAGCATATGCAATGACTTGTCCATTGATTACAAAAGCGGATGGTTCTAAATTTGGTAAATCTGAAGGTGGAAACGTGTGGTTAACAGCAGATAAAACTTCGGTTTATAAATTTTACCAATTTTGGTTGAATACTACTGATGTTGATGCTGAGAAGTACATCAAGATTTTTACTTTTTTAGATAAAGAGACAATCGAAGCTTTAATTGAAGAACATAAAATAGCGCCTCATTTAAGAGTGTTGCAACGCAAATTAGCCGAAGAGCTAACGACTTTTGTTCATTCGAAAGAAGAATTAGAAAAAGCAATCAAGGCTTCTAACATTCTTTTTGGGAATGCTACTGCCGATGATTTGAAAGAACTAGATGAAGCTACTTTTTTAGAAGTTTTTGACGGTGTTCCTCAAGCGGAGGTTCCTAGAGCGGAAATGGAGTCTGGAATTGATGTTATTGCTCTTTTGAATGAAAAAACAGGGTTTTTTAAATCAAATGGAGAGGCAAGACGTGCGTTAACAGCAAATTCAATTTCGGTTAATAAAGAGAAAGTAAACGAAGATTTTGTTCTTTCTTCTAAAGATTTAATCAACGATCAATTTGTATTATTGCAAAGCGGAAAGAAAAATTATTTTGTGGTAAGAGTAGTTTAATTAAAATCCGGTTAACGCTTTAAAAAATAAACGAATTTATTTTTTAAAGCACCATCAGGTTGCAACCTCGAATATCAGAATTATCAAAACGTCCCAATACCTCGAAAGAGTTGTTGGGATTTTTTTTGCCCAAATCCTGAGTGGCGATAAAAGAACAGGAATTAATGTTGGCCAAATCGATTACGTTGATTCCACCTGTTTTTCC
The DNA here is from genome assembly GCF_963974175.1 of uncultured Flavobacterium sp. Lineage (GTDB taxonomy): Bacteria > Bacteroidota > Bacteroidia > Flavobacteriales > Flavobacteriaceae > Flavobacterium. The sequence continues at coordinate 26,217 of NZ_CAXBBR010000002.1, read as the reverse complement.
TTGCGGAATATAAGTTAGGGCATCTTCTGTATCGCGAACTAGAATTTGTATCCAAGTAGGACACTCAAATACGCCTTCTCCTAAGGAATAGGCTTGAGAGAGTAATTCAGTCATTCCGTATTCAGAATGAATCGCCGTCACGCCAAAGCCTTCGCAAAGTTGTTGATGCAGTTCTTCTCGAATCATTTCTTTTCTTCTGCCTTTCATACCACCTGTTTCCATGATGATAGTATTTTGCAATTGAAACTGATGTTTTTCGATTAGATCCAATAAGGCAAAAGTAACTCCGATCAGAATTACATTTTGACCGGACTGGTCTAATGTGGTTAGTTTATTTATCAGTTCGTCGTGATTGTGCAAATAAAAACCGCTGTCGTCATGATTGGATAGATGAATCAAATCTTCGACCATATAAATCAAAGAAGAGCCATCTCTTTCTAAGTAAGATGGTAGTAAAGCTAAAACTACATAATCTTCGATGTTTCCATAAAACTGAGAAAACCCTTTGCGGTAACTTTCTTCATAAATAGAAGTGTCGGTTACCATGTGTTTACTCGTTACCATTCCTGTTGTTCCGCTACTGGTAAATGTATTTTGAACGGGGTTAGTATTAGAAACCACCGCATGACTTTTAAAAAATTGAATGGGTAAAAACGGAATCTGTTGTAGTGTTTTTACTTTTTGAGGTTCCACTTTCATGAGATCACAAAACTCCCTATATACCAAGTTGTTTTCGTGTTGGTATCGAAATACTTTTAAGGCGATTTTTTCAAATTGCTTTTGGCTCGAAATGGCAAATATATCAGTAGCTGTAATCAAGAATTTTTTTTGCAAAGGTATAAATTTTAATAGCTCTTTCAGATATTTAAAGATATTCGAATTTGAATTAAAAAAAGCCCCAATTGAAGTTGGAGCTTTTTAAGTTATTTTTCGAAAGTAATTTTTACCTTACAATGAGTTTTCGGGTAGCACTTGCGTTTTCTTCATTAATCTTAATAATGTAAACACCAGGATTTAGACTTGAGACATTTAGTTCTTTTGAACTAATTAATGTTTGGAGTACTTTTTTTCCTAAAAGATCAAATATAATTATTTCTTTATTTGAATCATTTTTTGTGGAAATATATACTTTCCCATTAGTCACGGGATTCGGATACAGGTTCAAACCTTCAATTACTGAAGTTTCCTGTAGTTTTGGTTGTTGCTTTGTATCTTGAGCACTAAGACTCACAGAAAAGAAAAAAACCAGTAAGATTGCAATATAAAAGTAATTTTTTGCCATTAGCTTGATTTTGTTTAGTAAATATACAAAAAAAATCAAATACTGTACCAAAATAAAAAACACCCTTTTTTAAAAGGGTGTTTTGGGTATTTTTTATGATATACTTTTGATTAGAATCCAACTGACCAACCAGCAGCCCATGATGGCATTCCAGCTCCGTTTCCAGCACCAGTCGCAGCACCTTCTGACGTAATGATTGCAGATACATCAGCACTTACTCCACTTGTTGCAGGAGCAACAGCATTTAATTTACCTTTAGTTTTTGTCGTAACATCAGCAATAAAGTTAACATTTACAGCTTTTAATGCAGTAGGTATGAAAGCGATCGTCTCGTTGTTTTCAACATTGAAACCTACAGCCCATCCACTAAACACTACGTTTGTGAAGATACCTTTAGTTCCTCTTCTTAGTTTCATTGCATCATTTTCTAACCATGTTCCAGTTGTTGGTGCGCTTCCAGGTCCTACTAAAGTTAAGTTAGTAATAGAAGGGTTAGCAATTGGAGTATTAGCATATCCTAATTCAAAGTTATCTGCTTCAATTCCTCTGTTTCCTTTTTCGAAACCTAATTTTCCGTACCAGTTAGTATTTGTTCCAGACCATCCTTCAGTCCAGTCAAATTGATCATCTTCATTTCCAATAGAAATTAAGTTAGAAGTATTTACGGTTCCTCCGAAGAATTCAACTCCGTCATCAGCTCCGTGGAAAAATTCTACGTAATCAATTGTAGTTCCTGAACCAACTCCAAATAATGAAAGTCCGTTAAATTCTTTTTCACTGTTGAAAGCAGCTCCAGCATACTCAATTCTTAAATATTTGATTGAACCTGAATTATCATTAGAAATGGTTCCACCATAAGTTAAATCAGCAACTTCTGATTGAGCAGTTCCTGTACCACCAGATACACGGTTGATAGGTGCTTTACCACAGATTACTAATCCGCCCCAGTCACCAGCAGCTTTTGTAGCTAATCCACTTGTCATTACAACAGGTTTAGCAGCAGTACCTTCTACATTTAATTTTCCACCTTGAGCAATTGCGATGTAAGCAGATGTTCCACCTGTTCCTTGAATAATTGTCCCAGCTGGGATAGTTAATGTAGCTCCATTGTTTACCTGGATTTTTCCAGTTAATTTGTACGTTTTAGTAGCGTCTAGAGTAACGATACCATCATTGATAGTCCCTTGAAAATTGGTTGCATCTGCAGTAAAAGTAGATGAAGGAGTAGTCGTTGGTGTAGGGTTGTCGTTAGAAGAACAGCTAGTGATTAAACCTGCAGCTAATGTTAAAATCCCGAATAATTTTACAGTTGATTTTTTCATGATTGTTTAATAAAATTTTTATTTATTTTCTGATACAAAGATGCGTTAAGTACTTTTTTTTGATGTTATCTAAACATGAATGTTTGTTTACTAAAAGGCTATTTCAATATCAATTTAATGTTAACTCGTTTCGTCTAGAGGGCTAAGCCTATATTTGGTTTCGGGAAGGTTAACAAACCTCATAATAATCTTTTTCATTTAGGGGTATAATTAAAAAGAGCAGCCATTTAGCTGCTCTTTTAGAAGATATTTTGAAAGGTGTTGTTTGATTAAAATTGGTAATTCAAACTTAGACTTATTGTTGCTCCTTTTTTGTATGAAAGTACATTTACGTCACCAGTTGCATTTGCTTGTACTCTATTGATTGCTGGATTTAATAAGTTTTTCGCAACTAATCCTAATCCTAATTTTTCAGTTAGTTTAGATTTTGCAATGAAATCTAGTGAGCCAAAGGCTTTATCAACTAAATCTCCCTTGTTACTTGTTCCAATTGCATTCACTCTGTCTGAAAAATAAGTGTAAGCTACAGTCGTTGTAAGATTGCTATTTCTGTTATTCCACTCATTAAATAAAGTTAAATCGGCATTTAACAATAAATCAGAAGCTCCGGTAAATTTACTTTTTGAGTTAGTGAAATCCACTTGATAATTTGTTTCACTATTTACTTTTTCAGCATTCAATTCTTGGTTGCTGTATAAATAAGAAGCATTAATCCCTGCAGATAGTTTCTTAGCATTATTAGAATCGAAATCAAAAAGTTGTTTTCTGTATTCTACTTCGGCACCAGCTACATAACCGTAATCTCCTGTGTTGATATAAGAGATGTCATTAGAGGAGGAAGATATTGTTACTTCGTTCATTGGGTTTAAAATGTATTTTCCAAAAGCAGTTACCGAAATTAGCTCGTCACTTTTCGGGAACATTTCCCATTTAAGGTCTAAATTATAATCGTCAGATTCGTATAAAAATGGATTACCAACTTTTACTTGTAGTACTTCTTCATATACGAATAAAGCTCTTTCTTTAAATTGAGGTAAAGTATAAGTTTTGCTTAATCCTACACGTAAATTTTGTTTGTCGTTCAATTCATATTTCATAATTAAACTTGGCAAGAAAGCAGTTTTTTCTAATTTGTCATTTCCAGTCCCGCCTAATTGTGTGTACCAACTTACTTTTTGAGATATTTGTTCTCCTCTAAGACCTAATACAGCAGTTAATTTATTGAATTTGTATTCTGTATTAGCAAAAGCAGCATGTATCGTTTGATCTCCTCCATAAGTTTGTGGGTCTAAAGCATTGTATACTTGAGAATTTCCACGGAAAGTAGCAATCGAGAAATTACCGTTGTTGAAGTTGTCTTGGTTGTAGAATAAATCTAAGTTATTAGGATCAACAATAGTGTTTGTGTTACCACTTGTTGCTTTAATATTGAATTGTGTCGCTTGAAATCCTCTTGATTTGATTCTTCCGTTGTAACCTACAGTAATTTTCCCATTGTAATCACCATCTTCATTTTTATTGAATTTGTAATCATATGAAGCATTACCAGCTAGTTCGTCTTCTTTCAGTTTTTGAAAGTATCTGTGGTTGTCAGGAGCTGAGATGCTTGACAATTGGTAACCAGTAGCTTCTTTTCTAAAAATGTTTTGGACTCTGTCTGGCATACTTCCATCAATGATGTTGTATGAAACTCCCCAATTCAATTTAGAACGGTCTCCAATTTTACTTTCTCCTAATATTTGATTAATCCATAAACTATTTTTTTCATAGTTAAAACGACGAATTAAACCGTTACCCTCATTAGCAATATCAACAATATATCCTGAGTATTCTTCTTTCGATTGTGTTGAGGTATTGATATAAAGTGAATTGAAACTTACTTTATTGTTGTTGTTTATTTTGTAACCAATATTAGCCATTCCGGTAGTATTAGTTTCATATTTTAGTTCGCTATAGTTGTCGAAGTTTTTATTTGCAATTCCGTTACCATTAACACTTGCTTTTGCAGTTCCATTACTTTTAGCTGAGAAATCGTTATTGAATGAAGCAGTAGCAAAAAAGCTAAGTTTACCCTCTGAACCTACGTCAAATGATTTTCCTCCAGAGATACCAAAAGAAGAAGCTATTGGAGTATAGTCTTTCATTTGAAGAGAGCTATAATTGAATTGTGTAAGAGGATTATTTGGAATTGATTTTTTTGTAAAACCAAACCCGTCAAACCCTTTTTGCAATTTAAAGTTATCTTCGGCAATTGCATTTGTGTTCACTTTAGAACCAATGTCAATTTTTAAAAATCCTTTTCCTTTGTAGTCTTTCGAAATAATATCAACATTTCCTCCTGCAAAGTCACCATAAATGTTTCCGCTATATACCTTGTCAATGGATATGTATTCAACGATGTCTGTCGAGAAAATTTCAAGATTTAAGTTTTTCTTTTCTGGATCATTTGAAGGAATGGGTAATCCATTCATAGTGGTAGAGTTGTATCGGTCACCAAGACCTCTTACAAATATATTTCCTGAACCTTCTTGTTTTGTAATACCACTCGTTTTAGTAACCGCAGTTGCAACATCGCTAACCCCTTTTCTAGATAATTCCTGTGAACCGATGCTTTGTTTGATTTCAACTGCATTTTTTTGATCCATTAATAAGGCGGTTTCTTTTTGCTTGTTTACGGTTGTAGTGATAACTACATCATCTAGTTTGTAACTTGATGATCCTAATGCTTTGCTAAGTGTTATTGTTTCTCCAGTTTTTACTGTAACAGGAACCTCTATCGATTCGTAACCAATAAAACTATACTGTATTATATAATTTCCTGCGGGAGCATTAAGTGCATATTTACCGTCAATATCTGTCGTGCCGTTTATTTGTGTTCCTTTTAATAATACGTTTGCAAAAGGTAACGTTTCGTTGTTTGAATCCTTATCAGTTAGTACTCCAGTAATAGTACCTTTTGTTTGAGAAAAAGCAAGGGTACTGATAAAAAGCGTTAAAATGAATAATTTAAGTTTCATAGTTTGTTTAATTTTTTGCAAAGTAATGGTGTCTTTGTAAAGTTTGCGTTATTGCGAGGTTACCATTAGGTTCGTTGAATATTACTAAATGGTTACCAAATTAATTTACGGTTAATACTACTTTTTTGCTGTTCATTTATTCTTATATTTACAAAAGCAAACGTAAATTTGCCAAATATGAAAAAGAAACACACCAAGATTTTATTAGTCGATGACGAACCGGATATTTTAGAAATTGTAGGTTATAATCTTACACAGGAAGGATATCAAATTTTTACAGCGGCCAATGGAAAAGAAGCGGTTGCTAAAGCTAAAAAGGAATTGCCAGATTTGATAATCATGGATGTGATGATGCCTGAAATGGATGGAATGGAAGCGTGTGAAAACATTAGAAAAATTCCGGAGTTGAGTAATGTGATTATTACTTTCTTGACTGCCAGAAGTGAAGATTATTCGCAAGTTGCAGGATTTGATGCCGGAGCTGATGACTATATCACAAAGCCGATAAAGCCAAAATTATTGGTAAGTAAAGTAAAAGCATTGTTGCGCCGCCTAAAAGAAAGTGAGCAAGACAGTGAAACCTTGAACGTAGGTGGTATAGAAATAAATCGCGAAGAATATAAAATAGTAAAGGATAATATCGAAATTTCATTACCTAGAAAAGAGTTTGAGCTGTTTTATTTATTAGCATCTAAACCAGGAAAAGTATTCAAACGTGATGAAATTCTTGATAAAGTTTGGGGGAATGAAGTAGTTGTAGGTGGAAGAACAATTGATGTTCACATTAGAAAACTACGAGAAAAGATAGGAGAAGATCTTTTTAAAACTATTAAAGGGGTTGGTTATAAATTTGAGGTTTAAATTAGATATAATAAAAGTTATTTATGGAATGTAAGGCCATCTTCAAAAGGCTAGATTATGTAAGTAACGTACGTACTTAAAAATGAAAATAAGTTTCAAAAAAACCTATAAGTTTGCGGTAAAATCAGCATTATATATCAGTCTTTTTTCAACGGGATTTGTGATGCTATTGGCATCCAATATGTTCAAGTTGCCATCCCGCAGTCTGTTTTTATTTGGTTTTGTTTTCATGTTAATCGTATATATATTTTCATTTATTGTATTGCAATATCGAGTTGAGCGGTTCATTTACAGACGCGTAAAAAAAATCTATGATGATGTTTCATTATTAGAGTCCAGTACATTCATAAATCAGCCCATTACTACAGACATGGAAACGCTGACTAGGGAAGTAAAGAAGTTTGCGACCGATAAAAAACTAGAAATTGAAATGTTACAAGTGCGAGAAGAGTACCGTAGAGAATTTTTAGGTAATGTTTCGCATGAATTAAAAACTCCTTTGTTTACCGTACAAGGCTACATATCTACTTTGTTAGATGGGGCAATGGATGATAAAGTGATTCGAAAAAAATACTTAAAGCGTGCCGAAAAAGGAGTGGAGCGATTGATCTATATTGTTGAAGATTTAGATATGATTACCAAGCTTGAAGTTGGGGATTTAAACTTAGATTATTCAGAGTTTGATATTGTAGAATTGATTCAGAATGTCTTCGACTTATTGGAAATGAAAGCGGAAAAAAAGAATATCACCCTTGCGTTTGAAAACTACCACATCTTGCCTAATTATGTAAGAGCCGACAGAGACCGGATTCAACAAGTTATTGAAAACTTAATAGTGAATTCAATAAAATACGGTAAAACTGGCGGGACAACCGAAGTTGCTGTGGTGAATTTAACTAAGAAAAAAGTTCTGGTTCGTATTAGTGACAATGGCGAAGGAATAGAAAAACAAAATATCCCAAGGCTTTTTGAACGTTTTTATCGTGTCAATAAAAGTGGGTCTCGCTCTGAAGGAGGCTCTGGATTAGGATTGGCAATTGTCAAGCATATTATAGAAGCTCATAAAGAAAAAATATATGTGGAGAGCGAATTTGGTATTGGCTCAGAATTTTCATTCACACTTGAAAAACAAACTTGGAATAAGGAAAAAAAGACTGTTTCTAGTGTTATAGAAACAGCCTTTGAACTTTAGGTGATGAGTTATCTTTTTAAATGTCCCTGCATTTTAAGAACATAAGACTATGGAAAGATAAATAGGCATTCCAAATGTTATATTAAAAGGAAAGGTAATGGCTAAGGCCATCGGCAGGAAAATTCCAGGATTTGCCTTTGGAACTGCAATTTTCATGGCCGCAGGAACTGCGATGTAGGACGCGCTTGAAGCTAGAACTGCAAAAATAAATCGGTTACCAATATCATCTGTTATAAAATGGGAGGCGTAAGCAACGGCAATTCCGTTTATTAATGGGATGATGATTGCAAAAAAGAAGCTGAACCACCCACTTTTAAAAAAGTCATTTAATTTTCTACCGCTTACAATTCCCATATCAAGTAAAAAGATGGCTAGAAATCCTTTAAACATATCTGTAGTAAAAGGCTTGATACCTAAGGCTTGTTGATCACTCGCTAAGAAACCTATAATTAAACTTCCTGTGATTAATAGTACGCTACCATTAGTAAAAGAGTGTTTGATAAGGGAACTCATTTTGGTGCTATGCACATCGTTTTTACTGAATAATCGAATTAAAATCACACCAACTATAATGGCTGGAGCTTCCATAAGCGCCATAACTGCGACCATATGACCACTAAAAGTATAGTTTTGCATTTCTAAAAAAGTAATAGCGGTTACAAACGTAACGGCACTAACAGAGCCATAAGCCGCAGCAATGGCACCTGAGTTTTCGATGCTAAAATGTTTTTTCAGTATAAAAAAACTATAAAGAGGGATGATGAGTGCGATTAAAATTCCAAATGCAACTGACCAAATGATGTCAAGTGTGAAATGACTGTGTGATAATTCTTGCCCTCCTTTAAAACCAATTGAAAAAAGAAGATAAAGGGAGATAAATTTAGAGGAGTTTTTGGGGATTTCTAAATCACTTTTTAGACGAACAGCGATGATACCGAGTAAGAAAAATAGTAAGGCTGGATTTGTGATGTTTTCAAGTAGTAAATCGAAGTTCATTGCTGGGTAGTTTGTTTTTTAGGATGGGTTTGTTTTTTTGTTGCTCTTTCCAATCTGTCATTAATTGTTCTTCCTAATCCATGATCAGGAAATTTTTCGGCGATAATTACATCAAGTTTTAATTGATCTAATTTGTGTAAGGCATTGTACAGACGGGATGCTGCTTCAGCTAAATCTCCTGTTGCTGATAGAACTTCATTTGTCACTATGTTTTTATGCTCAAAATGATTTTGATAGGTTAGTAATCCAATTCTTTTTGTGTCAAATAGCTTCAGTTCTTCGGTAACGGTTTCTGTTAATATGGTTTTGGTTTTTGGCGCATAGTGTTTTGAAAGCATACCTGGTGCAGATGGTGTTTTTTCATTGTTTGTTTTTATTTTTAGCGGACCAATAACATTTTCAATTTCTTCAATGGTTATGGAGCCTAATCGATATAAAACAGCTGACCCATCCTCAAAACCTATTATCGTAGATTCTATTCCGCTTCGGCATTCGCCGCCTTCTAAAACGGTTAGTGAAGATTCAGTAAAATAGTCCGCTACATGTTGCGCTTTCGTAGGACTAATGGAACCAAATGGATTTGCGCTTGGAGCAGCCAGTGGGAAATCTAATTGTTCTAAAAGTGCTAATGTTATTGGATGATTAGGAACTCTAACTGCAACTGTGTTTTTTCCTGCAGTAACTAAATCTGGAATTGTGCTTTGTCTTTTTAATACTAAGGTCAGTGGACCTGGCCAAAATGCATCCGCTAATAACATTGCTTTTGCTGGGATTTCAGTGGCAATCTGATTCAAATCAGCAACCGATTTGATATGAACAATAAGCGGATTATAAAAAGGTCTTTTTTTTAATTCGAAAATTTTTTTAATCGCTTTTTCACTGAAAGCATTTCCGGCTAATCCGTATACTGTTTCTGTAGGAATGGCGACAATATCATTTTTATTTAAAAGTGCTGCGGCATCGTGAGATGAGGTGCTGATTAAAGCCATTTTTTTAATTTTTAAACTATGGGTTCTAATTTTTTTGCTGGGACTAACGAGATTTGAATAGTTCCGTCTATTTTAAAATGCATGTCATTTAGAAGTGAATAATCGAGCAAGTCTGTAATGTTTTCAGAGGCATCAGTAAGCAACTCAATTCTGATTTTTGAATGTGCAGTATTCTCGCTAAAGCGAATCTCGTTACTGAAATTCTCTAATTGATGGAAGTTAATTTTGCTGTTTATTAATCCTAATAGAATTTTTTTAGCTTCTAGCGGTGTGTATTGCCCTTCTACTAATTTGAACTGGTAGTCTTTTTCTTTTTTCATTTTTTTTATTTTTTTGCAAATGTAGTACTGCTAACCTATATGTTTTTATTTATATTTGTAATGGAATACATAAAAATAATTTATGAACTATACTTTGCATCAATTGTACGTTTTTCTTAAAGTGGCTCAAAATAAGAGTATTACTAAAGCTGCTGTAGAGTTGCACCTTACGCAACCTGCAGTTTCTATACAGTTAAAGAATTTTCAAGATCAATTTGAGTTTCCGTTGACGGAGGTTATCGGTAGAAAACTGTATGTGACTGATTTTGGAGAGGAAATTGCCATCGCTGCCGAAAAAGTTTTAAATGAGGTTGAGGCGATTAACTATAAGACCTTAGCTTACAAAGGAGAATTAAGTGGGCGCTTAAAGATTTCCATTGTGTCTACCGGTAAATACGTGATGCCTTATTTTCTGGCTGATTTTTTAAAACAGAATCCGGGAGTAGATTTGATTTTGGATGTGACTAATAAGAAACAAGTTTTAGAAAGTTTAGAGCATAATGAGGTTGACTTTTCTTTAGTTTCGGTATTGCCAGAATCCATGCAAATTAATACAGTAGAATTGTTGCGCAATGAGCTCTATATGATGGTAAATGCAGAGCAAGCTTTCGAAAAAAATATTTATAAGGTTTCTATTTTAGAGGAATTAGCGGTTATTTATCGTGAGGAAGGTTCGGGAACACGTTATATAATGGAGAAATTTATCGAAAACAATAATTTGAATGTCCCTAAAAAGGTAGAGCTTACTGGAAATGAAGCGGTTAAGCAGGCTGTTTTGGCTGGATTAGGTTGCTCTATTATGCCTTTAATAGGAGTAAAGAACGAGCTTAACAATGGTAGTTTGCAGATTGTTCCAGTAAAAGGTTTGCCAATTAAATCAAATTGGAATTTAATTTGGTTAAAAGGAAAGAAGTTTTCGCCGGTAGCAGCGGCTTATTTGGACTTTATTCAAAATGAAAAAGAAAGAATTATTGACGCTTCTTTTAAATGGATTAAGGATAAAAATACAGTTATCGAAAAATAGAAAATTAAACTATGAAATTTTAGATAACAGTTAATTGTTGATTTGATTCAAATATTTATTGTAAATCGAAAAGAGCTCATGATACTTTATGCAAGTAGTGAAGAAGAATTGCCAAGCCTAACTTCTAGTTTTCATATGGATGATGAGTTTGTTGGATTGTAACGCTGTCGATGTAGAATTGTATATTTATGTTGCTATTGTTACATTATAGAATCTATTATATGAATTATTAGAATAGGGTTTGGCAGATTATAATATTGAAAAAGCAATTAGTATAAACAATATTTCCGTATTTTTTTTAATTTTATCTTATCTAAACAACACTGACTATTTTGTAGCGTAAATTTTAATTTAGGTAAGCCTAAATGGTGGAAGTAACACACTATATCGGGACTGGGCTTGTAACTTTTAATAAATATACGAGAATGGAAGAAGATAGTAAAAGGGAAAAAATAATTTGACGATTTTTACAATGACATCAAAAAATATAACTCATGAAGCATTTAATAATAGGAATTAATAAAACAGGTCTTGTGATTACATTTTTAGCCACAACAGCTCTTACATATTCACAAAGCTACCCAGATAAAACTATAAAAATAAATACACAGTTAATACAGAATCCTTTAGAAAGTATCCTTCGGCTGGAGCCAAGAATGTTTGAATATGACACACAAAATTTCAAACAATTACGCCTAGATAAAGGGGCGCAATACGGATTTATGGCTGATAATATGGAGGAGGTTTTTCCGAGTGTGGTAGGAGAGAAATCTATTTCTTATTTGTTTAGTAAAAATACGTATCGAACCGCTACAATTAAAACAATTGATGAATCAGCTCTTATTCCCGTTTTAGTAGCTGCATTTAAAGAGCAGCAAGCTGAAATTGAAAAATTGAAATTGGAAATCTTAGAGCTTAAAAATAAAATGAGATCTACATCAAAGTAAGTCTTTTTTTAAGTTGCAATCGAAAATAAATTACAACTCCTCAAATTGAAAAAAAACTTTTTATAGGTCTTAGCGGTGTGTTTTCCTATTCGCAAAACACTAGAATTACTGACAATAACTCAATTGGTTGGTCTGTTTTTACAGGCGCCTTTATATTAGATTCAAAATGGGGTGTTCATGCCGAGTATCAGTGACGAAGAGATGATGTCGTTGAAAAATGGCAGCAAGGACTTTTTCGTACAGGGATAAATTATCAGCTGCATCCATATGTTCAATTTAGATTGGGGTACGCAAGGATAGAAACTTTTCCTTACGGTGATTATCCAATCAATTCACTTGGAAAGGACTTTGCTAAACATCAAGTTTTTCAAATGGTAACTGTAAGTAATAAAGTTTCAACTCTCGATTTTAGTCAGCGTTTTATGCTTGAACAACGATGGATTTATTGTTAACACGGTAGTCAATTTTGGCCTGTCTAAGAAAAAAAGGGAATAGTGTTTTTTCAATTGTGATCAAATTTATTAGGTAACATTATTATATATAATGACATCAATTTTTAAAATGCTTTGAGTTTTAAAATGAAATACATGAAAGTACAGTTGTCAATCGACTGCACTTTTTGTGTTTACTATACATATTCAGGTCGGGAATTTAAACAGAGTTTTATTGTTGTTGTAAAAAAACATTCTGTATAAATAGGTTTTATATAGTAAAACAATTAATGCTACTAATGGATTTCGTTAGAAGTCTTCTTACCCTTAGATATTTTTCACTAGTAAAAAGTGCATGTTCACTTCGTTGTTGTTTAGTGTTGATATTGAATAATTTATGGTATTTCAGTATCGAAAAAAATCGTATATTTATGTTCGAATACTAAATTAAACAATACGCGCTATGCAGACGGATTTAAGTTTCTGGATTGGTTTTAATGTATTTGTATTGTTTATGCTTGCTTTGGATTTAGGGGTTTTTAATCGAAAAGCACATGAAATAACGATTAAGGAAGCTTTGATTTGGACGGCAGTCTGGATATCGTTGGCAATGTGTTTTAATGTGATTGTTTATTATTGGCAAGGTGAGGTAAAGGCATTAGAGTTTCTTGCAGGTTATGTTATTGAAAAAGCATTAAGTGTAGACAATATTTTTGTGTTCGTTTTAATTTTTTCTTATTTCAAAACGCCAACTATTCATCAGCATAAAATTTTGTTTTGGGGGATTATAGGAGCGTTGATAATGAGAGCTGCCTTTATTTTTGCCGGGGTGGCCTTACTCGAAAAGTTTCATTGGACGATATATGTTTTTGGAGCGATATTGATTTATACAGGATATAAAATGCTCACTAAAAAAGAGAAAGTAATTGAACCAGAAAAAAATCCATTAATTAAGATTATTAGGAAAATTATTCCCGTAACAAATGAATATCATGGCGGAGATTTTTTTATGAAACAAAATGGAAAATTATTTGCAACTCCTTTATTTTTAGTACTGATATTAATCGAAGTCACTGATTTGATTTTTGCAGCAGATAGCATTCCAGCAATATTGGCCATTACTCAAGACCATTTTATTGTTTATACTTCAAACGTGTTTGCTATACTCGGACTGCGTTCTTTGTATTTTGCATTAGCAGGAATGATGGGTAAATTCCAGTATTTGTCTAAGGGACTTGCTTTGATTCTAATTTTCGTAGGACTAAAAATGTCGTTGGTTGATTTTTATAAGCTACCAATAGAAATAGCATTGTTGGTAATTATTGTCATTTTAATCTTGAGTGTAGTAACATCATTAACTGCTATTAAGAAAATATAATACCGCGGTCACTCACTAAGATATAAAAAGGTTTTGATGTATTAAAGTTAAAATTTATAACTAAGATGGATAAAATTCTTGTTACCACCGATTTTTCTTCTAATTCAAAAGCAGCTTGTCGTTTTGCTATTCAATTGGCATCGCAACATAAGTGTGAGTTGACTTTTTTTCATTCCTATTATATAGCAAATCTTGGTTCGATGAGTGGTGAAGCACTTATTGCTTTCGAAAATAAAGAAACGGATAAAATTCAAAAAAAGCTTAACAAATTTGTAGAAGTGCTTTATAAAGGCATCGATGCGAGTCGGTCAAATAAAAAGTGTGTAATAAAAAGTGCTGTTCTCACTGACAGCAGTATCAGAGAGTACGCACAAGAAAACAATTTTAGGTTTATATGCATTAGTACCAGAGGTTCTGGAAAACTAAAAAAAATATTTGGGTCAAACACTTCTAATCTAATAACCCATTCAGCAGTTCCAGTTATTGCTGTGCCCTTCAATTATCGCAGGAGTGAAATAAACAAAATTATTTATGCGTCTGACCTTTTGAACCTTGAGGATGAATTAGTTAAAGTGAATGAATTTGCAAAACCATTAAATGCAATTGTTGAAGTTCTTCATTTCGAATACCCAACAGACGATGCAATAAATAGTATTGCTTTAGATGAACTAATTAAGGCAAATTCAGGTACTAAATTTAAACTGAATATCGAGAAAATCGATCAGACTGAAAGTTTGATTTTGAATATACGTAGTGAAATTAAGAAATCAAAACCTTCGATGTTGATTATGTTCACGGAACAAAACAGAAGTTTTTTTACTAAGATATTTCACCCCAGTAAATCAGTAAACTATTCTTTCAATGCGAAAATTCCATTGCTTGTGTTTAATAAAATATAATTCAAGTATATATGCATGAAAAAGGGAAGGTACTATGGGTGTTTTAGTTGAAAATGATTTCGCCGTATTTTTTGTTAATCTCAAAGAGCCTGTATTATATAGCATACGTTATAGTTTTGTAAGTTATTTTTTGGTTTTTATATTGTTAAAAAAATGTAAAACAAAGGTTAATTTTTTAATGGTTTGCTAACGTTAACTTAACATTACGGTTTCATCTTTGCCGAAAATTTAGCAACCCATTTAACCATGAAAAAACTTTTAATTGCACTTTTTATAATTAGTACAGCAGTACTTCAAGCGCAAGACGTTAACAAAGACGCAATTTCTAAAGAAGTTGTCCGTGTTTTAGATTCCATAAACAAAGTAAAGACAGCCGAAGAGAAAGCAAAGCCGAAAAAAGATTCGCAATGGTATGATAAAATCAGCATTAGAGGATATGCGCAAGTTAGGTATAACGGATTGTTATCGACTAATGATAAAGTATCGTGTGAGCAATGTGATAAATCATGGGGAACGACGACGACTGGAGATGATGTGAAATCAAATAACGGTTTTTTTATTAGAAGAGCTCGTATTGTGTTTTCTGGTCAAATACATCCAAACGTATATTTCTACATTCAACCAGATATTGCAAGTTCTCCGAGTACTGGGGTTAATAATTTTTTACAGATACGAGATGCTTATTTCGATTTGTCATTTGATGCCAAAAAAGAATTTCGTGTAAGAGTAGGGCAGAGCAAAGTTCCTTTTGGTTTTGAAAACATGCAATCAAGTCAAAATAGATTGACCTTAGACCGTAATGACGCTTTAAATAGTGCTGTTGCAAATGAAAGAGATCTAGGTGCATTCTTCTATTGGGCACCAAGTAAAATAAGAGAGCGTTTCGCTATGCTTATTAAAGATGGATATAAAGGTTCAGGAGATTATGGGGTGTTTGCATTTGGAGCATACAACGGTCAAACATCTAATAAGTCAGAAGGGAATAGAAACTTGCACGTAGTAACTAGAGTAAGTTATCCGTTTGTGATAGGAAGCCAGATCATTGAGCCAGGTCTTCAAGCGTATACTGGTAAATGGGCTTTTGGAAGCGAAATTTCTTCGGGTGTTTCTGTAAAGGACAAACAATATACTCTTGATCAAAGAGTAGCTGCTTCTTTTGTATTGTATCCAAAACCATTTGGTGTTCAAGCGGAATATAATATTGGAAAAGGGCCTAGATACAATAAAATTACAAATTCTGTAGATGTTTCTAGTTTAGAAGGTGGTTACGTTACCTTAAACTATAAGTGGGATTTACCAAAAAATCAATTACTATATCCGTTTGCTAAATTCCAATACTATGACGGTGGAAAGAAATTTGAAAAAGATGCTAGAAGTTACACGGTTAGAGATTATGAGTTGGGTTTAGAATGGCAGCCTTATAAAGCATTTGAGTTAACTGCAACTTGGGTTATCGCGGACAGAACTTTTGAAGACAGTGTCCTTAAGAACAACAGGCAGCAAGGAAATTTATTGAGATTACAAGCTCAGTTTAATTTTTAGAGATATATAATTCAAGAATTTAAAAAACATCAGAGACTCTTAATGAGTAGCTGATGTTTTTTTTTTATCTCTAGTAGATAGAATTTAAATTTAATCCTATTTAGTATTTGAAAAAACCGTAAATTAGGTGTAAGTTATTAAATAGCAGTTAATTAGTGTTTTTGGATTACCTTAAATTATTGTTTTGGTAACCTTGTCTTAATACTAAACAGCTTTATTAACATTAATTTTGCACCGAAATAATAAAATAATAACAAATTATTAAAATGAAAATATTTTTATTAAGTATCGTGCTAATGTTTACACTATGTGTATCAGCCCAGGAAGATAAAATAGAGAAAAAGGAAGTTGTTAAAAAAACAGAATTATCACAATACCTTAATTCAAGTAAAAAACTTGGATTTACTGAAAAAGATAGTTTATTTCAAGTGAATATTGGATTCCGAGTTCAAAGCAGAGTGGGTTACGGAAAAGAAGAGGGTAAATCTGGAGTTGTAGAAGGTGAAATAAGAAGAATGAGGCTAAAGTTGGATGGTTTTGTATACAATCCAAAATTTGGTTATAAAGTAGAGCTAGGCTTTTCGGCAAGAGATATCGGGACAGTTGTTGTTGGAAATAGTGGAAATGTAATTTTAGACGGAGTATTCTTTTATAAACCAACATCTGATTTCACAATTGGTTTTGGACAGACTAAACTACCTGGAAATAACCAACGTGTAATTTCTTCAAATTCATTAGAGCTTACGGATCGTAGTATCAATAATTCAAAGTTTAATATCGACCGTGATTTTGGATTGTTTTTAGATTATTCGAAAGAAAGTAAAGAGCATTTTGCCTACTCATTAAAAGGTGCAATTTCTAAGGGAGAAGGAAGAAACTGGGTTAAAACTAAAGATGACGGAATCGCTTTGACTGGTAAAGTAGAATTATTTCCTCTAGGATCTTTTACCAAAAACGGGTCAAATTTTGAGGCTGACTTAATGAGAGAAAAAACACCTAAGTTAATGGTGTCTGGGGCATTTAGTCAAAATAATAACGCTTTAAGATCGCAAGGTCAATTAGGGAGTAGTTTGTATGAGGCAAGAACTTTAAAGTCGGTGTTTTTTGATGCGATTTTAAAATACAATGGTTGGTCAGCTACTGGAGCTTATATGTCAAGAATGGCTGATAATCCAATAACAGTAAGTGCAACAGACGCAACTAAACAACAGGCGGTTTTTGTAGGAAATGGTATTGATGCACAATTAAGCTACCTTTTTCCTTCAAATTATCAAATAATAGGAAGGTTTTCTACTCAAAAAGTTGACGATGAAATTCAGACTATCAGTCCTGATATGGATGAGTATACTATAGGTTTGTCTAAATATTTATACGGTCATAAGGTAAAATTACAAACAGAGTTTTCTTACGATACCGTAAAGAACTATAGCGGAAGTACGGATAACAATTGGTTTGTACGTTTTCAGGTAGAAATAGGAATATAAAATCAGAACGAGAAACCGTAGAATTGCGGGTTTTTGTTTGTGAAAATTTAATGGCGCTCTAAAAGGGTAAATATTGGATAATATTGGCTTAACACAGAGTTAACATTGAAGTGTTACTTTTGTAAAAAATTAAAAAAAAACCTAATAAAAAAATAAAATGAAAACATCAAAATTATTTTTAATCTTACCTTTAATAGGTATGTTGAGTTGTGGTAAAGCAAAAACAGAAGATAAAGGAACAGAAGCGCAATCAACTGCTGTATCTGTAACTATCAAAGGTAGTGATACCGTTTTGCCATTGGCACAAAAAGAAGCTGAAGAATTGATGAAAACAAATTCTGATGTAAGTGTTACTGTTGTAGGTGGTGGATCAGGTGTAGGTATAACGGCAATGATTGATGGTACTACTGATATCGCAATGGCTTCAAGAGATTTGAAGACTGAAGAAAAAATGAAATTTGCTGATAAAAAAGTGGAAATCGAAGAAGTTATAATAGCATATGATGCATTAACAGTAATTGTTAATCCAGCAAACAAGGTTTCTAAATTAACTCGTGAGCAATTAGAGGGTATCTTTACAGGAGCAATCAAAAACTGGAAAGAAGTTGGTGGTGCTGACGAAAAAATAGTTGCTTATTCAAGAGAGTCTTCTTCTGGAACTTATGAGTTCTTTAAAGATGAGGTTATGGATAAGAAAAATTATGCAACAGATATTTTGAACTTACCTGCAACTGGTGCAATCGTTCAGGCAGTAGGTCAAACTAAAGGAGCTATTGGATATATCGGATTGGCATATGAAACGAAAGAAGTAAAACAATTGGCTATATCTTATGACCAAGGAAAAACTTTTGTTGAGCCATCTGTAGCTAGCGCTAAAGATAAATCATATCCTATCTCTAGACCATTGTTCTATATGTTCAACAAGGTAAATGCTGCGAAAGTAAAAACTATTGTTGACTATGCGCTTTCTGCTGAAGGACAAAAAATTGTTTCTGAAGTTGGTTACATTCCATTGAATTAATAAAGGTTAATTTTTTAGATACTTAAAAAGGTTGCTCTATTAGGAGCAACCTTTTTTATTTGTAAATTTGTTGTAATTTTAGATTTCAAATAATCTCTTAACATTAAGTTAACCTAAGGTTAACGGTGCGAACACATTCAACGCCTTGGGCTGACGTAATTTTGCTAAAAATAAAAAATACTCTTTTGAAAACAAATTTTAAACAGATTAAAGAGAAGGTAATTGAATTTATTTTGATGTTAAGTAGCGCCGCTACTAGTATTACAGTAATTTTAATTGTCTTTTTTCTATTTATAGAAGGTGCTGGAGTTTTTACCAAAAAACCAATAGACAAGGGGTTTTTATTGGCAGTAAATGAGTCAAATCCCGTAGGTAAATTAGAGCCATCACAGATTAAAGATATTTTTGATCAAAAAATCACAAACTGGAAAGAACTAGGAGGAAAGGATGAGCCTATCGTTTTGTTCAGAACTGGTGATATAACAGATTATTATACTGAAGAAGAGCTTGGGGAGAACTTTGTTAACTTCCCTGACAAAATAAATGAACTTATGGCTAAAACGCCTGGGATCATTGCATTTTTCTCAGATAAGTATGTAAATAATGAATTTAAAGGAAAAGAAGTAGATATAAATAAAATTACTGTTTATAGTTTCTTATCTGGTGAAGAATGGTTTCCTACTGCTGAACCCGTTGCCCAAATGGGAGTTAAGCCATTAATTTATGGTACACTATGGGTGAGTTTAGGAGCTATTCTCTTGGCTTTGCCTATCGCTTTAGCGGCAGCCATCTATTTAAGTGAAATTGCAAAGAAAAGAACTCGTAATTTATTAAAACCGCTTATCGAACTTCTGGCGGGAATTCCGTCCGTTGTTTATGGTTTTTTTGGATTGGTGGTTATTGTACCTTTAATTCAAAGTGTTTTTAATTTACCTGTGGGTGAAACTGCTTTAGCGGGAAGTGTCGTGCTTGCAATCATGGCTTTGCCTACAATTATCACTATTTCAGAGGATGCAATGCGCAACACGCCACGTGCTATGAAAGAAGCGAGTTTGGCTTTAGGAGCATCGCATTGGCAAACGATTTATAAAGTGGTAATTCCATATTCTGCATCTGGGATAACAGCCGGTGCTATTTTAGGTATAGGTCGCGCTATTGGTGAAACTATGGCCGTATTAATGGTAACTGGAAATGCTGCTGTAATACCTCATTCTTTTCTAGCACCTATTCGAACAATTCCAGCCACTATTGCGGCAGAATTAGGTGAGGCTCCAAACGGAGGTTTACACTATGAAGCCTTATTTGCATTGGGTTGTATTCTATTCATAATCACTTTTGGGATCAATATGTTAGTAGAATTAGTTACCAATAGAAATTCCCATAAAAAACACTAAGATGAGTACTGAAAATAATTTAGCAAAGAAAAAAAGAAGAAGTCAAAATATTGCCTTCGGTATTTTTACAGCAACAAGCTATGCTATTGTAGCACTTCTATTTGTAATATTAGCTTTTATTGTAGTAAAAGGTATTGGTGTTATCAGCTGGGAATTTATTAGTGAAATGCCAAAAAATGGAATGACTGAAGGAGGGGTTTTTCCTGCTATTGTTGGAACACTTTGTTTGGTTTTAGCAAGTATGATATTTGCGTTTCCTGTAGGTGTGCTAGCGGCAATTTATATGAATGAATATGTGAAAGATGGCTGGCCTAAAAAAATAATTAAACAAATGACAAATAATCTTGCAGGAGTTCCATCAATTGTATTTGGACTTTTCGGGATGTCGTTATTTGTGAATAAGTTGGAATTTGGAGATTCGATTTTAGCAGGTGGATTAACATTAGGGTTATTAGTGCTTCCAGTTATTATTAGAACAACAGAGGAATCATTGAAAGCGGTAGATGACACCTTCAGACAAGCAAGTTTAGGATTAGGAGCAAGTAAGTGGGAAACGACAAGCAAAATTGTATTTCCAATAGCATTTCCTAATATTATTACAGGATTAATATTATCCATAGGAAGGGTTTCTGGAGAGACGGCACCTATTTTATTTACCGTTGCTGCCTATTTTTTACCTAAATTGCCTACATCCATTTTTGATCAAGCGATGGCATTACCTTATCACTTATATGTGATCGCAACGAGTGGAACTGATATTGAAAAATCAAGAGCTATGGCTTACGGTACGGCACTTATATTAATTATTATTGTATTAATTTCTAATTTATTGGCGAATGCACTTCGTAAATATTATGGAAAAAAAGTAAAAATGAATTAACATGCATAAAATAGAATCAAACAACGTAAATTTTTACTACGGAGAAAATCATGCTTTGCGTGATATTTCTTTATCAATGAAAGAAAATACGGTTACAGCTTTAATTGGACCATCAGGATGTGGTAAATCAACTTATCTGCGTTTGTTAAATAGAATGAATGACCTTATCGACGGTACTAAAATGACCGGAAGTATAGTTATTGATGGGACAGATATTTACGGAAAAAACACTAATGTGGATAATTTGCGTAAAAATGTTGGGATGGTTTTTCAAAAACCAAATCCTTTTCCAAAGACTATTTTTGAAAATGTAGCTTATGGATTGCGAGTTAACGGGATTACAGATAAAAATGAAATTGAAGAGCGTGTGGTTACCACTATTGAACAAGTGGCGCTTTGGGATGAGGTAAAAGACAAACTAAAAAAATCAGCTTTTGAACTTTCTGGAGGTCAGCAACAAAGGTTATGTATCGCTCGTGCTCTAGCAATAAAGCCTTCTATATTATTGATGGATGAGCCAACATCGGCTTTGGATCCAATTTCCACTTCAAAAATTGAAGAGCTTATTTATGAGCTAAAAAACAAATACACCATCGTTATCGTTACACATAATATGCAACAGGCTGGTCGTGTGAGTGATACGACTGCTTTTTTCTATATGGGTGAGTTGATTGAGTACGATAAAACAAAAACTATTTTTACAAAACCGGCGATCAAGCAAACGGAAGATTATATAACAGGAAGATTCGGATAAAAATGATTTTGATATGAATTCAGAATCTACTAACTTTAAATCTTCAAATCTTTAGAAAAAAATGGCATCACACTTAGAAACAGAACTTGGTAAGCTTAGAAGTATAATTATAAAAATAGGGGGCCTGGCTGAAAGTCAGGTTGCTGAAGCTGTTAAGGCAGTACTTTCAGAACCCGTTTTAGAGAGTAAAGAAGTAAAGAAAACAGAAAACAAAATTGATAAACTTGATGTGAAAATTGATGATATCTGTCAGAGTGTTTTTGCTTTACAACAACCTGTTGCGTCCGATTTGCGATTTATCATATCGGCAATGCAAATTAGCAGAGAGATCGAAAGGATTGGTGATTTATCTATGAGTATCATCAAACTTTCGAAAAGCATTAAGGAAAAACATGAGTTAATATTAAAATTTGATATTACTGATATTGTAAGAGGTGTAGAAGATATTACCGTTAAAACAAATGAGTGTTTTCTTAATATGGATGAAAATACTATTGAAGAGATTTTTACGTTAAACACTGATATTAAAAGTAAAAGCAGCGATGCAATTGATAATATCATTGGAGAAATGAAAAACAATTCTAAAACGGTTGTTTCTGGTACCAATTTAATTATTGCATTGAAACACTTCGAAAGAATTGCAGATCACAGCACAAACGTTGCAGAATCTGTTTATTTTATGATCAATGCGAAGACTATCAAGCACGAAAAATTTACAGATAAGAAATAATTAAATTTTAAAGCTGGTTTTTATATCAATTAACGATATAAAAATCAGCTTTTTTAATGCAGTATTGTTTTTAAATTTCGAAGATACCAAATATTTTTTTCCAATCGGGAGTGTTGTTAAAGCATTGTAAGCCGCTATATTTTTTCACCTCTGGTAAGTTGTCTATTTTAAAATCATCTTGTTCGGCGTAAGGAACCATACCGTCTTCTTTTAATTTTTTGGCTAAATATAGTTGCTCATATTGCCCAGGAGTGGGAATGAAAAAGGCTTTCTTACCCAGTTTTGCCAGATCCATAATCGTTGTGTAGCCCGAACGTGCCAGAACAATTTCACTTTCATTAAAAGTTTGCTCGAGTTGACGGCTAGTCATAAAGTTAAAATAGGTAATGTTTTTTAGTTGTTCTTTTTTTTGTTCCTTTTCTACAATTCCTTTGATGAATACTACATCGCCTCTATAACGTTTTAATTCGGTTTTTAGGATAGTTTCCAATAGTCCTCGTTGCGGTTCAGGGCCGGAGAGAATAACCATTAGATCGTATTGTTTTGGGGTTTCTTTTTTATGCATACGACTTAATGGGCCGATGTATTTAGGAGTAAAGGATAAGTTGTTCGAATGGCTTAATTGTCCTGCCAGATTCGGCTGGCCGGGAACGTCAGGAACCCAGCACTCTGTATATTTTTTAATTATATTTTGATGTAGTTTGCTCGTTAACCAAGTTGTATTTCCGGTCATCACATTGAGCTGATGCGTTATGAATACACAGGGTACATTTTTATTAAAAACTCCTAGGCGGTTGTCTGATATAATTCCGTCGATATCGTATTGTTTAATCCATGAAGCTACCAGTTTTTTTTCATACCAAATGGCTTTTAACATCTTAGGAGTGTTTTTTAATAGTTTCCATTTGAAATTCTTACCATTTTTAGCATACTCTATTTGGTAAGAAGGCAATTCGATTGTTTGTAAGTAAGGGAACTCTTTGCGTAACATGGCAAGAGCTATTCCGTCAGATGCAATTATGGGTATATGATTGCTTTCTTGTAATGCCTTTATTATAGGGATGCAGCGGGTTGCATGTCCCAAGCCCCAGTTTAATGGCGCAACCAAAATAGTTTTCGGGGTATTGTTAATCTCCTTCTGTATTGACATGGTTGCTTTTTTTGGGAAAGGTACACAAACTAAGGTTTTGGAAAGAAATACTTTGTATTACCAAACCTTTAAATTATTAATTTGAATTAAAATTAGGCCCATAACTGAAGTTTAGTGCTATTAATTGTTTTAAGTTTTCAAATTTCACTTTGTACTAATCGTGGGCTAAGTTTAATTGATTTTTTAAAACAGTTGGTTTTAGTCGGTTAAAAGAGGTGTTTCATCGGATAAATTTTCATTTGGGCGTAATTAAAATTACTTTTGAGCATTATTTAAGAGTTTTTTAATAAGAATATTCAGTTTTGATTGATACTAAATTATTCTAAAAACAAGTATCAATGTAAATTTCTTATGTTATTTCATGAAAAACAATTTCTTCCTTTCCTTATCAAAATTCCACCATTTATTACTTAAATTATTATCCATGGGACTAAACTTTACTCCTCTCTTTATTAGAAAGGGATGTAAAAATAATAATGTCATTTATTTAATGATTTTGTTGTTTTCATTCTTGCTTAATAGCTCTACTATTCAATCTCAAACTCCTATATTTAGTAATCCAACTCATATTCCAGCAAGCGCTGCGAATAAAACTGCTGGGGCCAAATATATATATTACAATGTAACAAATGGCAATGGTTTTAGTGTAGATGCAGTAGTGACTATTGTTTCAATCCTTAATGCAGTAATTGTAGATGTTGATAATCCTACTAATGGAGGCGGCGGTTTGATAGACCGATTTCAGCCTGTACAAAACACAACGTCTGCATGGGGATATGTAGAATGGAAAATTGAGTTTTTTAAAGCGGGCACTTATAACTTAACGACATTGACAGGTGAGTTAATTACCTTAAATTCTTTTGTGTTAGAAGCGTTAGATATCGATGGTGATGAGTTTTTTGATACGGTTATAACGTCTCCAAATTACTACACCTTAAACAGTCCAACACTATTAGTTGCTTCAAGCGTTGGTTCTTATACAAGATTTCAAGGTCCTTCTAGTTCAGTAGACCCTATTAGATTGACAGATACTCCATATATAGTCACTGTGAGTTTTACTAATGTAAATGTTGCTGCTTTTAGAATAGGACGAAGAATAGTTGGTTCAAATAGGCAAAGTTCAATCAGTTTTGGAGAAGTAAAATTTGATAATGCTCCTATAGCAAATAACGATGAAAGTTTATTAAATAATTTCGGGCCAGTAAGTTTAAATGTAACAACAAACGACACTGATTCTAATAATGATATAAATTATAGTTCTGTTAGTTTTGTAGGAGGTACGGATACAGATGCTAACGGTACATTAGATCAATTAATTGTTCAAGGGCAAGGAACCTGGACTGTTAATTCTTTGGGTGTTGTAACTTTTACTCCTTTAGATACCTTTAGAAGTGACCCAACTCCGGTAAGTTATAGTATTAAAGATGTGAAAAATTATATATCTAATCGGGCAACTATTACTATTACTTTTAAAAAAGCAGATTTGGCAATCGTTAAGACGGTAAGCAATGCTACGCCAATTGTAGGAAGCAATGTAACCTTCACTTTGAAAGTAACGAATAACGGACCAAGTGCAGCGACGGGCGTATCAGTAACAGATCTGTTACCTAGCGGTTATACTTATGTATCCGATAATGGATCCGGAGCTTATGTTTCAGGCACAGGAGTATGGACTATAGGCAACCTTGCTAATTCAGGTATTACAACCTTGAATATCGTAGCGACAGTAAAAGCAACAGGTAGTTATGTGAATACAGCAACGGTAAGCAGTACCACAATAGATCCTACGCCAGGAAATAACACATCAACCAATACACCGGTACCATGCCCACCTGTTCCAACATTTGGTCTTGTAACGAAACCAACATGTATAAAAACTACAGGAAGTATTGCAATTTCTAATTATGATGCTGCTTATACTTATGGCATAACTCCGTCAGTAGGAGTTACTCGATCAGGGAGTATAATTACTGCACCTGCGGGGACTTATACAGTAACGGCAACTTTAGGAAGTTGTACTTCGAATGGATCAGTAGTAGAAATAGGTAACGTTGTTTGTCCGATAACAGAAAGTGGAAGCATCGCTGCAACGGGCGGAATCGCGATCACTAATGTATTATCGAATGACACAACCAATGGTGTTGCTAGTACAACAGCAAACTCCACAATAGCCCAAAGCGGAACATGGCCAACGGGAATTAGTTTAAACACGACAACTGGAGCGATAAGTGTTGCAGCAGGAACAGCTCCTGGTGTCTATGCAGTTGCTTACGAGTTATGTGATAAACTCACACCAAAAACCTGTGCTACGGTAACGGACAATGTAACGGTAACATCGGTAGTAACACCGATAACAGAAAGTGGAAGCATCGCTGCAACAGGCGGAATCGCGATCACTAATGTATTATCGAATGACACCACCAATGGTGTTGCTAGTACAACAGCAAACTCCACAATAGCCCAAAGCGGAACATGGCCAACGGGAATTAGTTTAAACACGACAACTGGAGCGATAAGTGTTGCAGCAGGAACAGCTCCTGGTGTCTATGCAGTTGCTTACGAGTTATGTGATAAACTCACACCAAAAACCTGTGCTACGGTAAC
>NZ_CAXBBR010000001.1:0-665515 GCF_963974175.1 uncultured Flavobacterium sp. | reverse complement strand
GTGCCATTAAACCTGGCATTTCAGCTTCTGCTAATTCAATTTCTTTTCTTCCCCAGGCCGCTAGAGAGATATCTTTTACTTTGAAAGCCACAAAAGGCATAGTTGTAGTACTCATTTATAGTATATTTGTATTGTATTTTTTTGCAAATTTACGGAATAACTTATGATTTAAAAAGGATTCGCTTATATTTATGAATTGTTTAATAGTGTAATCTTTTAAAAATCAGTAAAATAATAATTAAAATACCCTTTAGCTTCATTTTCAGGAGCTAATCCCGCTGTTCACTATATCTTTTTATCTGGAACTTGTTTTGGTAACCAGAAACTATTTGCAAGATAAAAAGGATGCTGTTTCCATCGGGGCTATGAAATCAAGTAAATACCATGCCTTTACACAAAACGATACACTTTAGTTCCACAACACAAATTTTCGTTTGGGAAATCACTGAGTCCTTTGAGCAATTAAACAACGAAGTGCAACTAAACGAGAAAAACTGTATTCGCCTTGAAGGAATGAAGTCAGAAATGCATCAACGTGGTTTTCTAAGTGTTCGCAAACTATTGCAAACAGCCGGTTATACTGATTTTGATTTGTACTATGATGAATTGGGGAAACCGCACCTCAAAGATGACAAATACATTTCCATTACCCATTCCCATAATTTTTCGGCCATTATTGTGAGTGATGAAACAGTAGGAATCGATATCGAATTGCAACGAGATAAAATAATCCGTATTGCCGATAAGTTCGTCGATGAAGAGTTTGTCTATTTGGATAAAAATGATTTAGACGCCTACGTTAAAAAACTTACTGTCATTTGGGGAGCTAAAGAAGCCATTTTTAAAATCCGAAACGAAAAAGGAATCAGTTTTAAAGACCATATTAAAGTACAAGCTTTTCGTTTAGATGATATTAAAGCGAAGGCTGAACTTCATTTTGATGGTATAGTTATCGATTTTGAATTGTTTTATGAAGAAATTGAAGGTTTTGGACTTGTTTATGCTTTTCAGAAAGAGAGTGGGGAATAGAGGTTAGAAAAAAGAACTAAGAGAGTGTAGCTACGCTTTTCAAAATTCTAATTTCCACAAAACTTATATGATCTTATATTTCTTAAATGTTTAAATTACTTTAAACATCAATAAAGTAAAAAAGCCACGTAAAGCAAATAAACTTATATGGCTTTATTAAATAAAAACCGCCCTAACTTCTGCTTTTAAACATTCCCATATAGATAAAAGTCCCCATTTTTCTGGCTCTACGTTTCAGAATGTCAACATTTTCGCCTTCAAAAAGTTCATCTAAAGTTTGCGCCCAATAGTTCAACCAGATTCCAAATTCGTTCGGGCCTATTTTTCCTCCAAAATGTTCGTCAACTTTTACGTGAGCTTTCAACGGATCGCCTTTGTACATTTTACCGCCAAAAAGATTCATCTCCCAAAAATCAGTTAGTTTTTCTAGATGTTCGTCCCAGTCTTGAATCATATCGTTAAAATAAAAAGCAATTTCTTCATCAGCTCTTATTTTATTGTAAAAAGTATGAACTAATAGTGAGAGGTCTTCTCGGTTTTCAATTAGTTTTTTCATTAGAAAATAATAACGTTAAGAAAAATTAATATAACACTTAAAAATACACTGCTAATAGTAAGGTTTAGGATGGTTTTATGAGTCATTTGTGCTAGAATTGATGTGTTTACAAGCATGCAAATCAATACAACAACCGCTAACTGCACCATTTGTAGCACGCTTGTTCCGTTTTTAAGAATATTCATGGCGGCAATAGCGCCGAGACAACTTTGTCCAATAATAATTAATGTTGCGAAACCAATAAAATTGGTGTTAAAATCTGCTAATGTGTTTTTGTATAGTGTCATGATAATTGAATTTTTTGTTGTGACAAATTTACCACCACTTCACTTCAATTATTTATGACATAGGTCATAAGGGCACAATTAGCGATATACTTTTCGATTGATGATTTTCAATTCTCCTTTTTTTTCTAATGTTTTAATAGTTCGGATAACAGTCTCTACTCGAAGGCCTGTTAAGTCCCCAATTTGTTGTCGCGTCAAATCAATAGCATATCCGTTTTCATCTTTTTTGAAATTAAGATATGAAATCGAATAATCAAATAATTGCAGGAGTCGGTGTTCAGAATCATGAGTCGAAATCTCGGCTGCCATAACCGATTTGTAATGCAGACGTTGTGCTAAAACCTCAATTATTTTAATAGAAACCGAGGGGTTTTCATTGATTAATTTCAGAAAATTGTTTTTTGAGATGCAGAGCAATTCAGAATCTTCTACTGCTTCGGCATTAGCAGGATACGTTCGGTCTAAGAATAAAGGAGGTTCGCCAAAACTCTGATTGGCATAAAAAATACCTTGAATAAACTCCCGACCTTCATCATTATAATTATTCATTTTTACGGCTCCTGAAGTAATTTGATAGTAGTGCGTAGCCAGATGGTCTATCTCAAAAATAATTTCCGACTTTTTGTATCGCTTTCGTACTGCATCATATTTTTCAAGTAATTCTATTTCAATCATGGTTTTGTTTATGTTGCATTTTAGAGTTCTAAAACAAAGAAATACTTTGTCAAAGTAGTACTCGTTTTCAAAAAACTTTTACTTTTACGTTCATTATGAGAAATAAAGATAGTACTATATATGATCAGATGCGTCAGGCGAAGTCAGAAAAACGTAAGTTACTGGCTATTCTTCTTGATCCAGACAAGATCGTTTGGGAAAATTTAGACAATCTAATTTCGAAAATCAATCAATCTCCGGCAACCCATGTTTTTATTGGCGGAAGCCTTGTAGAAACTAATAGAATTGATGAATTAATTATTCGATTAAAACATAAAATCAATTTGCCGATGGTACTTTTTCCGGGTAATCCATCACAGATTTCAAAAGAAGCCGATGCGATTTTGTTCTTGTCCTTGATATCAGGAAGGAATTCAGATTATTTAATAGGACATCAGGTAAAAGCAGCGCCAATTCTAAAACAAACTCAGCTCGAGATTATTTCAACAGGGTATATTTTAGTAGATGGTGGAAACGAAACTGCAGTAGAACGAGTAAGTCAAACGAAACCCTTGGATAGAAACAATTTAGATTTGGTACTTGCAACGGCCCAGGCGGGCGAGATGCTAGGTAGTAAATTAATTTATCTTGAAGCAGGAAGCGGTGCAAAACAGGCAGTTCCTCTTGAAATGATTGATTTAATCTCTAAAAACACTGAAATACCTTTAATTGTTGGTGGCGGAATTGTAGATTTACTCGGAATTAAAAATGCCTATGATTCTGGAGCTGATGTAGTAGTCATAGGAACTGCTTTTGAAAGAGATTTTGATTTCTTTGAAGCGGCTAAACAACACCTAATCGAAAATAAAGAATGATTGAGTTTTTTCTAAACGCATACAAAGATGTTTCTACAGCCCACATTATATTGGAGTTCATCGCCTTTGTATTCGGGATTTTAAGTGTGTGGTACGCCAGACAGGAAAATATTTTAGTATATCCCACCGGATTAGTTGCGACAATAATTTCAGTATACCTTCTTTTTATTGCGGGTTATCTAGGGGATATGATGATTAATGGGTATTTTACCATAATGAGTATTTATGGCTGGTATAAATGGTCTCGAAAAACAGAAGACAGCGACAATCTACCAATTACAAGAACCAATACCAAAGAAAAAATAATAGGTATAGGATTGTTTTTTATTACAATTTTTGTAGTTTTCGGTATTTATAAGGTTTTTGATTATCAAATAAACACAGACAATTATATTGATATTATCGCCTCCGGAATATTTTTTACCGCGATGTGGTACATGGCTAATAAAAAAATAGAAAACTGGACCCTTTGGATTATTGGGGATCTAATAGTAACACCTTTGTATGCTTATCGCGGATTGGGGATGTTATCGTTACAATATTTAATTTTTACAATTTTAGCTATTTCAGCCTATTTAGAATGGAGAAAAATCTTAAACAAGAGCAATCTGCAATTATAAAAATTGCCATGTTTGGACCAGAAAGTACTGGGAAAACAACTTTAGCGATTCAACTTGCCGATCATTATAAAACGGCTTGGGTTCCCGAATTTGCAAGGGACTATTTGCAAGAAAAATGGGATGAAAAGCAGCAAATTTGCGATATTGATGATATGCTGCCCATTGCTTACGGTCAAACTAAATTAGAAAATCACGGCCAGTCAGTTGCTGATAAGTATTTGTTTTGCGATACAAATTTAATGGTGACTAAGGTTTTCTCAGAAGTATATTACAACTACTGTGACCCTGCATTAGATAAAGCTGCCCAAGAACATAAATATGATTTGTTTTTTCTTACGGACATTGATGTGCCATGGGAAAAAGATGATTTAAGAGATAGGGCCGAAGGGCGAGATGCTGTTTTTGGGTTGTTTAAAAAATCATTGATTGAAAACAACAAACCATTTATAACACTTTCTGGTGATAAGAATCTCCGACTGGAAAAAGCAATTTCAATTATTGATGATTTGACAAAGGTCAAAGAAATGGGTCTGTCTTCGCTTGATTTTGTTCAAATTTATCAGCATGGAATACCAGTCGAAAATATCAAAAGGCAATTAGCGATTTTTAAAAACGGAATTCCTAAAATGCAACTAATTTCAGCTGCTACATTCAATAAGGGAATCGTAAAATTTTCAGAAAAAGAATTTTCAGAAAAAGCCGCTTTTTTTGATCAAGAGAAATCGAAGTTCAAATTACTAAAGTTTGTTCCTGCCTCAGGTGCTGCTAGTAGAATGTTTAAATTTTTGTCGGTCTTTTTGTCTGATTTTAAAATTGGAGAAGAGACAATAAACGCCTACATCAATAGAAAAAAAGACACTGATCTGGCAGTGTTTATTGTGGGTATGAATAAGTTTGCTTTTTTTAAGACGATTGATGAACAGTTAAAGAAAGTTTACCCAGGTTTTGACAGGCTAGATAGAGATTATAAAAATTATTGTTTTATAAAAATGATATTAGATCCTCAATATTTTGATTTCGCTAATAAACCAAAAGGGATTTTGCCTTTTCATAAATATTATGCAAATATCGCTTCTCCTATAGAAGAACATTTGTATGAGTGCGGTTATTACGCTAGTTCAAACGGAAAATCAAATCTTCATTTTACAGTTTCAAAAGAGCATCAGTCTGACTTTCAAGAAATCATTAAAAAGACTTTAGAAAGAGTTGAGACAGAGACAAAAAACTCAGTAGATATTTCATACTCCTATCAGAAAAAAAGTACTGATACTATTGCTGTAGAAGAAACGAATGCTGTTTTTAGAAACAATAAAGGGGATTTAGTTTTTAGACCAGGTGGACACGGTGCTTTAATTGAAAATCTTAATGCGCTAGACGCAGATATTATTTTTATCAAGAATATTGATAATGTAATCTTGCATAATAATGATGCAATAGCCTTGTATAAAAAGGGGTTAGCAGGGGTTTTATTAGAAGTGCAAAGTCAAGTTTTTGACTATTTAAACATAATAGACTCTGGTGAAATAGATGCTAATAAAGTGGCTGAAATAGCTGCTTTTTTAGATGATAAATTAAATGTAAAATTGCCTGAAAATTTTGGTTCTTTTACATTTGAAAATCAAATTACAGCTATTAAAAACACCTTAGATAGACCGATACGAGTATGCGGAATGGTTAAAAATGAAGGAGAAGCTGGCGGAGGACCATTCTGGGTAAAAGACGAAAATGATAAAGTGTCATTGCAAATAGTAGAAACATCTCAGATAGATTTAAACGATAGCAATCAAAGTAGTATTTTGAATAGTGCGACTCATTTTAATCCGGTTGATTTAGTATGCGGGATCAAGAACTATAAGAATGAAAAATTCGATTTGACTAAATTCATTAACAACAATAGTGGTTTTTTGGTAAAAAAGACTACTTCTGGAATAAATATTAGAGGGTATGAATTGCCAGGACTATGGAATGGTGCGATGGCTAATTGGTTAACTATTTTTATAGAAGTTCCTTTGCTTACTTTTAATCCAGTTAAAACGGTAAATGATTTGTTGAAAAATGCCCATCAAGAGTAATGCTGCTCAATATGTAAATTAAACCCAGATGGATATTCAGAAAATTATAAGTGAAGTTAATTATAAAGCGGTTCGCAGTAGTGGAGCTGGGGGACAAAATGTAAACAAAGTCTCTTCCAAGGTTGTCTTGACTTTTGATGTGGAACATTCACAAGGATTAAGCGAGGAAGAGAAAGAATTGCTAAAAGTGAATTTGTCTTCGAGATTAACCACGGATTTTAGTTTGATTTTAAATTGTGATGAAGATCGCAGCCAACTCAGAAACAAAGATATAGTTACTAAACGTTTTTTGGAAATCATCAAAAAAGGCTTGGAGGTTCCGAAAATTAGAAAAGCAACAAAAATTCCTAAATCTGCGATACGAAAAAGGATTAAAAACAAGAAAAACGTGTCACAAATTAAACAAAATCGCCGAAAACCAGATTTAGATTAACTAAGGTCAGTATGGCTAAGGTTATCAAGTCGAACTTAGATTAGAAAAACCAGAAAAGAAAAAGAGGTAGTTTTTATTTTTACAGTGTAATTAGTAATTTAAAAATGAACAGTTTAATTATATTCGTAGCGTTAAAACAAAGAAATGAAAAGAAAGTTGAAGCAAATATTTAATAAATTGTTAAAGATTAAGACACTTAAAACCTCGATTTTTATCCCCTTTTTTTTGTTTGCTTTTGTATTTATATCTGTATCTCTAATAAGTATTTATGTATTGCATAAAAAAGTAATACAAAAAGAAGTCTCGTTTGAATATGAAAATATTGACACTATGCTTAAGGATAAAATTCAATCTGAAGCATTAAGTCTAGGATTGTATATTGATCGGTTAAGTGTAAATGATTCTTTGGTTCGGGCATTTAAAATGAATGACCGTGATTTATTTCAAAAAGTTTCAAAGTCGTATTTCAAAACAACGGACTTCGACTTAAAGCCTGATTTGCTAAATTTCATTTCAAATGATGGAATTGTTAGGTTTAGAAGCCATCTCCCTAATGAATATGGACAAAAAGTAACCCAACAATTTATATATAAAAAAGCACTTAGTACCGGAACGAGTTTTTTTCATATCGGTTCAGGAGTTTATTCCAATGTTAGTTTAAAAGTAATTGTACCGGTGCGTGATACTACTCAAAAAGTGGTAGGCTATATAGTTGTAGGGAAAGATTTTTATAAAATATTGGAACAGGTTGCTAAGCAGACCCATATGGATTTCCTTTTTTTTTCTAAAGTAAATCCATTAAATTTAAAACTAAATATAAATAAAATTGAAAATTTTGGTTCCTTTAAAAAAGGGAAAGATAATTTATTTTTAGAATGGTCAACTCTTCCTAAAAACACGAAAATTTCTAAGGATATAATTGAAACAAAAATAAAATCAAATGCAATAACTTCTATAAAATTGAATGGTATTGATTATCTATCAAAATCATTACCATTGATTGATTTTGATGAAGCAGAGTTTGGTAACGTTTTTGTTTTACATGACAATTCAATTCATTTTGATGATTTGAAGAAAAGTACTGTCAATTTAATTTTGATTTCGGTCTTGATGATAATGGTTTTGTCATTAATTTTTAATCGTATTCTTAATAAAGTTAGTAAAAACTTATTCGATAAAAATCAAAAATTGATTTTAGAATTAAAAAGAAGGGTGATAGCTGATAAAAAGTTGATTGAAAACAATAATGAATTAAAACAATTGACATTAATTGCTTCTCATGATTTGAGGAGTCCTTTAACTAATCTGGAGGGGTTGCTGGATCTTTTACAAAATGGTGATGATGGTCCTGAGTTTAAGTCTTTACTAATTGAGAATGCCAGTTCTAGTGTCGAATTGATGAAAAACACAATAGATAGTTTGACAACTATTATTAGACAAAAAGAAAGCTTTTTACAGGAAAGTATAGCAGAGCAAAGTATTGAATCTGTATTCAATAATGTGATTTTGCAACTGAAATATCTTATCGATGAAAAGCAGATAGTGATAAAGTCTGATTTTTCAGAGTGTCCTACTTTTTTAATTGCTCATATTCATTTAAAGAGTATTTTGTTAAATATTGTAAGTAATGCTATTAAGTATGCTTCAGAGGATCCAGAGATAACAAGTTTTATTGAGATTACTACCAAAATAGATTCAGAAACTAGGTCAATTGTAATTAAAGATAATGGCATTGGGTTTGACTCTAATTTTCAGAAAGAAAAACTTTTTAAACCTTTTAAACGTTTCCATCATGAGAAGGCAGGGAGTGGAATTGGGTTGTATTTAACGAAGCTAATTATTGAAAATTATAATGGTAAAATCCAAATTGAAAGTGAAATAGGCAAAGGAACAACAGTGAAAATAGATTTTTAAATAGGGGAACCCAAATTTTATATTGATTGATGACGATAAAATCATGTTGTTTTTAATTGAGTTTGAAATTAAAAAACATTTCGATAGCAGCGCAATAGCTAGTTATGTGAGGTCTGATGTCGCTTTTAATTTTATTCATGATCACCATAATGAGTTAAAAGATACGGTAGTTTTATTGGACTTAAATATGCCAGTTATGGACGGTTTCCAAGTATTAGAAAATTTAAAAAGTGTTTCGCATAAATTAAAAGTAATTATTGTTACAAGTTCAATGTCTGATGAAGACAGGGAAAAAGCCATGGACTATTCTTTTGTGCAGGGCTATATTAATAAGCCACTTAAAGGTTTGGAATTGAAAAGAATACTTGCAAATATTTAGAAATCAGTAGTTAGCTAGCATAAAAGAATGTTTTTTAAAGGAGGCAGTATTAAATTATAATTTCATGTTTGATTTATGAAATTTTTAAGATTATATTTGCATCGTCTCAAAGGGGTGCTCTAAATAACGAGCTGAGATCATACCCAACGAACCTGAGCAAGTAATGTTGCTAAGGGAAAAAACGACACAATTATAGAGTGCACGCTATTATTTTGCCGTAGGAAACAATCATTTATTAATTTAACAAAAAGAATAATTCCCCCTTTTATTCGTAATCTTTTTTACGGATGAATACTATTTTTATTTTTTCTCGCCACAAAGGCACAAAGACGCAAAGTATACCTTTTTTGATGTCTCTTTTCTTCTCTCTCTTTTCTTTTCTCTCTTTTGCACAAGTTAAAGACACTACCTCCGTTAATCAGCTGGATGAGGTATTGGTTTCGGCTGTTCGAGTAACGACAAAAACACCGGTTAGTTTTAGCAATTTAGACAAGAAGGATATTAAATCTCGAAATTTAGGACAAGACATTCCTATTTTGATGAATTATTTGCCTTCAGTTGTTACTACTTCTGATGCTGGAAATGGAGTAGGCTATACTGGTATTCGTGTTCGTGGTAGCGATGCTACTCGTGTGAATGTAACAATCAACGGAATTCCTTATAATGATTCTGAAAGTCATGGAACGTATTGGGTAAATATGCCTGACTTTGCTTCTTCGATAGAGAGTTTGCAGCTGCAACGCGGTGTTGGAACATCGACAAATGGATCTGGTGCTTTTGGCGCAAGCCTAAACATGCTTACGGATAGTTATGCTAAAGAAAGTAATGGCGAAATCTCTAATTCTGCTGGGAGTTTTAATACCAGAAAGCACACGGTTAAATTTAGTACGGGTTTAATTGACAATCATTTTGAAGTGGCAGGACGTCTTTCTGTTTTAAAATCAGATGGTTATATTGACAGAGCCTCTTCTGATTTGAAATCTTATTTTTTACAAGGAACTTATGTGGGGAAAACGACCTTGATTAAAGCATTGGCTTTTGGAGGCACCGAAAAAACCTATCAGTCTTGGAATGGTTTAGAAGATTTGGATTTGCTAAAAAACGACCGGACTTTCAATACTGCTGGAATGTATACAGATGAGGTTGGAAAAACTCGGTTTTATGATAATGAAACAGATAATTACCAACAAGACCATTATCAACTGCATTGGAATGAAAAGGTATCCACAAACTGGAGCACAAATTTAGCTTTTTATTATACCAAAGGGAAAGGTTATTATGAGAATTATAAAGAGAACGCAAAATTCACGGCTTATGGATTTACTCCTGTTGTGATAAATGGAGCTACAATTAACAGAACAGATTTGGTTCGTCAAAAATGGTTGGATAATGATTTCTACGGAACTACATTTTCGGCTAATTATAAAAATGAGAAGTTGGATGTGATTCTTGGTGGTGGCTACAACAAATACGAAGGAATTCATTTTGGTAAAGTAATTTGGGCACGTTATGCTTCAACAAGCGAATTAGGAGATCGCTATTATAGTGATGATGCAACTAAAACAGATGGAAACATTTTTGCGAAAGCCAATTATCAAATTACTGATAAACTAAGTTTATTTGGCGATTTACAATTGAGAAACGTACAGTATAAAGCTAATGGAGCTGAAACTGGAATTGTTAATGATAATTTCAACTTCTTTAACCCCAAGGCAGGTTTGAATTTTGAAATCAATACTAACAATGCTTTGTATTTTTCTTATGCTAGAGCCAATCGTGAGCCTAACAGAACCGATTATGAAAATGGTAGTCCAAGACCAGAGAAGTTAAATGATTTTGAATTGGGATTGCGCCATACTACTGAGAAAGTAAAATTCAATGCTAATGTGTATTATATGGCCTACAAAGATCAATTGATTCTTACAGGAGCATTAGATGACGTAGGTGCCCCTGTTCGTAAAAATAGCGGTGATAGTTATCGTTTAGGTCTTGAGCTTGATGCTACGATTGCAGTATTGGATAACTTGCTTGTCAGACCTAATGTAACTCTAAGCACTAATAAAAACAAAGATTTCTACTTTACAAGAGATGGAGTTTTGACCGCTTTAGGGAATACAAATATTGCTTATTCTCCAGATATTATTGTTGGGAATGCCATTACTTTTTTACCGGTAACTAATTTCCAAATATCGTTTTTGTCTAAGTTTGTTGGTGAGCAATACATGGGAAACATAGATTCTGAAGGATCTAAATTGAAATCATACTTTGTGAATGATTTGAATGCTTCCTATGAAATTAAACCTAAGTCAGTTTTCAAAGCTATAGTGTTGTCTGTGTTAGTAAATAATATTTTTGATTATAAATATATTTCTAATGGTTATTTTTATACCTATGACGATGATTATTCTAATCCACCGGCAGTAACAACAATTGAAGGAGCTGGTTATTATCCACAAGCGGGAATTAATTTCCTTATCGGCTTAACGTTGAAGTTTTAAATTTTTAATTCTTTTTATTGCAAAAAATCCTGACGGTATAGCTGTCAGGATTTTTTTTGATTCAGCAAGTCAATAAACGGAATACACTTGTTAAATAATTGTTAAAAAAGTAAGGTAGTTCTTTATATTTTTTTTTTTTTTTTCATTTATATTTGTAATGGTTAACCAAAAAAACTATTTGTAAATTTAAACCAGAATTAAAAATGAAAAAATTAGTATTTACCGCTCTGGCAGTGGTAGCGTTTAGTGCAACAAGTTTTGCAGAAACTCGAGAAGTTAAAGTAGATGAAATTTTGTTCACTGAGTGTGAAGATTGGGCAATGGACCAAATGGCACTTCAAGATCCAGGGGACCAATTGCCACCTGAAGAGGCTCACGATAATTACAGATCATTGGTAGAGAATTGTGATAGAAACACGTAGTAATAAAAATTTAAAATAGCAGATGTGGATTTAAACAAAATCATTTAGCAGCTGCTTTTTTTTAATATAAGTTTAATTATGAGAAATAAAATTGCGTTTTTTTGTTTATATATGTTCTCGTTTTATAGTGGATATTCGCAAAACTTATCAGGAATAGTTGTTTACAAAGTCGTTTCGGAAAGTCCTTACGACAACGCGGAAAACGATGAAAGAGGAAAAAAAATGGTGGAAGGAAGACTGGCTAGTCTTGCTAAGCAAACATTTTTATTAGAATTTATTGCTTCAAAATCAAAATTCGTTCGTAATAACAGCTTGTCTATTAATGACGATAAAGGAGAACAGCTTTATGATAAAATGGCTACGAGCTACTATTCAAGTTCTTATGATTATTATTTGGATAATAGTGCAGGCGTAGGAATGTTTAAATATAGTAGAGACGGTACACTTGTTACACAACAGGTCACAGAAAAAGAATGGGATATATCTACTGAAAGTAAAAAAATAGGGGACTATTTATGTTATAAAGCGGTATATCTTAAAAAATATATGGGAAGAGATGGTAATATGAAAACATTGCCCATTACGGCGTGGTTTGCCCCGAGTTTACCCTACAGGTATGGTCCCAAACAATATTATGGTTTACCTGGATTAATTTTAGAACTGCATGAGTTATACGGTGTCTTTTTAGCTAGTGAGATAAAAATTGGGGAAGAAAAACATTTGTCGATTGAGTTTCCGAAAGGAAAAACAATTACTGAGGAGCAGTATAACGAGAGAGCAGCTGCATTTATTATTAAAAGTAAATAGTTTTTATTTTTGATAATCGCTACACTACTGTAACCAAACATGATAATTTTTTTAATTACCATTACATAAAAAAAATACCCAAGGAGATAATAAAAAAAGTAAAATCAACTTAAAATAAATGCATAGAATTCACCTCTTTTTGCTTTTTTTTTCAACATTATCCTTTTCTCAAACCCATACCATAACCGGTGTGGTTTCTGATGATATCAATAAACCGCTAGAATCAGCTAATGTCATTGCGAAACCTTTGCGGCAAAAAGCGAGTCTTAAATTTGCCATTGCAGATAACAAAGGTCGATATCGTTTAGAACTCGACAAAGAAGTCAAATATGAAATCACGGTTTCTTATATAAGTTTTGTTGAGGAAATGTTTGTATTAGAACCCAACTCAAATATAATCACGCACGATTTTAAACTTAAGGCAACTGGCGAGCAACTCAAAGAAATTGTAATCAAGCATGAGTTCAAGCCCATTATCATAAAAAAAGACACCTTGATTTTTGATGTAAAAAGTTTTGCCAACGGTAACGAACGCAAAATGAAAGAAATCCTAGAAAAACTGCCAGGAGTTGAAGTTGATAAAAACGGGGGAGTGACAGTGCAAGGAAAAAAAGTAACCAAAATGCTGGTAGAAGGCAAATCTTTTTTTGGAGGAGGTACCAAGTTAGCGGTTGAGAATATTCCGGCAAATGCACTTGATAAAATTGAGGTCATAGACAACTTTAACGAAGTGGGTTTTATGAAGCAAGTTTCAGATAGTGACGACTTGGCGATAAATGTAAAGCTGAAAGAAGATAAAAAGAAATTTGTTTTTGGAGATCTTGAGGCTGGCGCAGAGGTTGGGAATGCCGATAATGGTTTTTATCTGGGGCATGCCGCCTTATTTTATTATGCGCCAAAAACCAATTTGAGTGTTATAGCTGATGTGAACAATATAGGGAAGCGAACCTTTACGTTTAGTGATTTAATGCGTTTTGGAGGAGGAATGAGTTCGTTTCTTTCGGGCAGAAAATCATTGACTAATTTGTACTCGTTTGCGAATGACAATACGAATGTAGTGCAAAATAAATCGCAATTTGGAGCCGTAAATTTCAGTTATGATGCCTCAACAAAGTTAGCCGTTTCCGGTTTTGGTATTTTTTCTAAAGTTTTTACCGCTTCAAGAACCGAGAGCAACAACGAATATTTGAATAACAACAGCATTGCTTTCGAAAATAAACTACAAAGCGGTAGTAATGAATCTGTATTAGGACTTGGGAATGTGAAGTTAGATTATTCGCCCAATAAAAAAGAAAAATGGTATTACAATGCGCAATACCAATCGAGTACTAATGATTTAATAAGCACCATAAACTCCATCACGTCTGTTAATTCCAGTCTTTTTGAAACGATTAGCAAAGCAGACAATACTTCAGCCAAGCAATTTGTGGAGTGGCATAAAAAATACAATTTGAACCATACGACTACTTTTGTCGTCAATCACGCCTACGATAACAATAGACCACAAAAAAATTGGTTTTCGGATCAGCCATTTTTGTCAGGATTAATTCCCCTACAAGATGATTTGACCTATACCATAACTCAAATAAAGAAGGTAAAAACAAATAGTGTCGATGCCTTGTTCAAGCATTATTGGATTATTAATGATGTTAATCATCTCTATACCAATATAGGGAATAATTTTGGCACTTCTCGATTTGATACTTCCACTAAGCAACTGCTAACTAATGGGAATGAGAATGATTTTGCCAAAGCTGGCTTTGGTAATAACCTGAGATATCGTTTAAACGATGCTTTTGTAGGTCTAGAGTATAAGTTTAAAATTGGGAAATGGACCAATAAGCCCGGATTGTATTTGCATTGGTATGATTTAACGACAGAACAAAAAATGGAGGAGAGGTCGTTTTCAAAAACTCTGTTTCAACCACAGTGGAACAGTGATTATGAATTTAGTAAGTCAGAGTCTTTAAATTTCGTGTATAAGTTAGAAAACAGTTTTCCTGAAGTAAGTCAATTAGCAAATCAATTTAGCTTGCAAAATTATAATTTAGTTTATAAAGGAAATGCGCTTTTGCAAAATGAACAATACCATTCTTCGAGTTTGAGGTATTCAAAAATGAATTTTTACCGCGGAATTACTTGGGACGGAATGGCTAGTTTTAACAAAAAAGTCAACACAATTCGGAACGAAATTGAATTAGAAGGCATCAACCAGTTCAATACGCCTATACTAAGTGATAATCCTGAAACCAATTACAATGTTAACGGGTCTTTCACAAAAAAAATATACCGATTTCGTCTGAAATTAAATACACGTTTGAGTTGGTTTAATTATTTTCAAACATTGAATAATGCCACAACTTCTAGTGACAGAAACAATCAAAAAATCGGGATATTATTGAAAACAGCGCATAAAAAATGGCCAGGTTTCAGTATTGGTTACACCAAAGGATTTAGCCAGTTTTCAGGTTTAACAAAATCGAACTTTCAAACAGATGCCTTAACGGCTGATGCCGACATCACTTTTTTCAAATTCTGGACTTATAAATTTGAATATGAAAATTTGAAAAATACAAATAACAACAATCAAAGTAATTTTTATGATATAGCTAATACTTCATTGCGCTATCAAAAGAAAAATAGCCCGTTCGGTTTTGAACTTTCGATTAATAATCTATTCGACAATAAAGTCAAAAACGATTATTCTTTTTCAGATTACTTAATCAGTGAGAGAAAAACATTTATACTACCGAGAGTAGTTATGTTTTCAGTAAGTTATAAGTTATAGTCTTTAATTATAAATCCTTAGGACATTTCCGTTAACTTCCACACGATATTGTTTTAAAGGATATTGCAATCCAGTTTGACTTAAACCAGTAAACAGACTGTATTCTGTGCTGTCGCATGGACAAGCCACGTTAATGCCTTTTAGGGTCATATTAGAACAAGAGCTTAAAGCTTGATTAGGACAAGCAGCGTCGAATGCATTGTAGCCACTTCCGGTGTTGAAAATATAAATCCCCTTTGCGCCAACACCAGCATAATACACGGCATTACTAGGGTATTGAAGGTTAGAATAGGCAGGCAAATTCATGTTGATATCTATGGTAAATGTATAGTTAGGCAGATATGGGTTTTTATTGTTAAAACCACTGTCGCTGCAGGCAAAGAAGAGGGGTAATAGTACGAGTAGAATAAGGTATTTTTTCATTATTTAAAATAATTTGAAAGTATTAGCGAAACAAATTTAATTTATTTAACTTTGAATTAAATATGATTAACATATAATTATAGACTACAAAAAATAAAAGTATCTTTGTGGAAAGAAATCCCGTCCTGATGGGATTTTTTCTATTTACATAAACGATGAAACTATGAGCGCAATATCTTACTATACGGCAGAAGGATTAAAAAAATTGAGAGAAGAATTAGATTATTTGAAAAGTGTGATGCGTCCAAAAGCATCCGCAGATATAGCTGAGGCAAGAGATAAAGGCGATTTGTCTGAAAATGCAGAGTACGATGCGGCAAAAGAAGCACAAGGAATGCTTGAAATGAGAATTGCTAAGCTAGAAGAAGTACATTCTAATGCGCGACTGATTGATGAAACACATCTTGATGTGTCTAAGGTGTTGGTTTTATCTAACGTTACAATCAAGAACCAATCTAACGGAATGGAATTGAAATATAGACTTGTTGCTGAAAGTGAAGCAGATTTAAAAACTGGAAAAATATCAGTTACTTCTCCTATTGGAAAAGGATTGCTTGGTAAAAAAGTAGGTGATATAGCCGAAATTACAGTGCCAAATGGTGTGCTGCAATTTGAAATCATGGAAATCTCTCGTGACTAGCTAAGTATTTAGTTTTGAGTGTTCAGTCGCAGTCTGCATTCATTAATATACATTCATACATAATAATAAGCAATCTACTTTCCCATTTGAACCTCTCCTTTGGAGGGTTCTGATAGTTATCGGGCGGGAAGAGGATTAATCTAAATTCTTAAAAAATGAGTTCAATATTCACTAAAATCGTAAACGGAGAAATTCCATGTTACAAAATTGCTGAAGATGATAATTATTTGGCTTTTTTGGATGTAAATCCAAATGCAAAAGGTCATACGTTGTGCATTCCAAAATTTGAAATTGATAAGATTTTTGATATGGACGAAGCACACTATTTAGGATTGATGCATTTTGCAAGAAAAGTGGCTATAGCATTAGAAAAAACAGTTCCTTGCAAAAGAGTTGGTATGGCAGTTGTGGGTCTTG
The DNA here is from genome assembly GCF_963974175.1 of uncultured Flavobacterium sp. GTDB lineage: Bacteria > Bacteroidota > Bacteroidia > Flavobacteriales > Flavobacteriaceae > Flavobacterium. The sequence continues at coordinate 648,701 of NZ_CAXBBR010000001.1, read as the reverse complement.
AAGTTCCGCATGCACATGTTCATTTGATCCCACTTAATGAAATGGATGAAATGCGTTTTCAAAATAAAGTGTCATTAACTACCGATGAATTTGAAACGCTGGCGAATAACATTAAAGCTAATTTTTAGTTTTATGAAAAGGTAAGACACAATAAATTGGTATGGTTTTCGTATAAATAGAAGGAGCTTAAGCAAATTTTAATTTTAGAATATTCCAACCCAATGAAAAACTGTTATTTATTTACGATTTTACTATTATCATTGGTAAGTTTTGCCCAGAGCAAACCACAATATCTTCTAATTGACGAGCAAATCTCAAAAATGCCAGTCCGTTACAGCAATTCCACTGATAACATTGCTCATTATATAAATTCTAATTTTAAAACAGCCGACGATAAAATTCGGGCTGTTTTTTATTGGACTGCATCGAACATCGTTTATGATATAGACAATATGTTTACCCAAAGTCATATTGAATCATCCGAGGATAGAATAATAAATACACTTAGAACCCGAAAAGGCATTTGTAGTAACTACACTGAGATATTTAACGACATTGCTATTAAAGTGGGTGTAAATACAGTGATTGTTAGCGGCTACACAAAGCAAGGAGGGAAAATTAGTTCTCTTTCACATGCTTGGTGCGCCTCTGAAATTAATGGTAAATGGTTTGTTTTTGACCCAACATGGGGAGCAGGATATATAGACAAAGGACGATTTGTAAAAAAAATAGATGATAATTATTATAAAGTTGAGCCAGAAAAAATCATAAAATCGCATATGCCATATGATTATATGTGGCAATTTCTTAATTATCCTATTAACAATAAAGATTTCTATGAGGGTAATGCGCAAACCAATAAATCACAAAAACCTTTCGATTATAAGTATCAGATTTTAAAATGGGAATCGCTACCGGAGTACGATAGACTAATCTCTTCCTCAAAACGAATAGAGGAGAGCGGAATAGGTAACAAGATGATTTTAAATAGTTTGTTATACAATAAAAAGAAGATCGAATACTTAAATCAAAAGAAAGAAGTCAACGAGTTAACTTCCGTTTTCGAATTATATCAAGAAGGGGTGACGGAATTAAATAAATTTATAGCCTACAGAAATAGACAATTCAGACCGCTAAATTCAGATGATGAACTACAAAGAATGATTCTCAGTCCGTATAATAAGTTGCTGATTTGTAAGGAATCTTTGAGAAAGTTGGATAATGGCAGTGAAAAAAATCGAGCAAATATAAACTCTTTAAAAAAGTCATTAGATGCCGCTTTACGAATGACAAATGAGCATAAATCTTTTGTGATGCAATATTTGTCGAAATCCAGAAATGTACGGGAAACGTTATTCTTCAAGCAAACATAGATTAAAGTTGATCTGAATTTAAGATGCTTTTTTTAAGGTAATCTGCATCGTTGTCCCTTTTCCTATTTCTGAACTTAATACTTTTATGGACCCTTTATGGTATTCTTCGACAATTCTTTTTGTTAAAGAAAGTCCTAAACCCCAGCCTCGCTTTTTGGTTGTGAAACCAGGCTCGAATACGGTTTTAAATTGCTTTTTCTGAATGCCGTTACCGCTGTCTTTAACGGTTATTTTTACTGAATCATGATCCTGCTCTATTTTTAATGATAGCTTTCCCCTTCCTTTCATCGCATCAATGGCATTTTTGACTAAATTTTCAATCGTCCAGCTGTGTAATGTTGGGTTGAGCATGGTGTAAATAGGTTCCGAAGGACCTTCGAAAGTAAATTCAATTTGTTTAGAAAAACGAGATTGCAAGTAGTTATAGGATTGTAATGTCTCTTCGACAATATCTCTATTTTCTAATACCGGTTCCGATCCTATTTTCGAGAAACGTTCCGTAATAGTTTGTAATCGCTCTATGTCTTTTTCGATTTCCATAGTTGTGGATTCTTCGACGTTGTCAGCCTTTAGAATTTCAACCCAGCCTATCAGTGAAGAAAGTGGTGTCCCAATTTGGTGTGCAGTTTCTTTTGCCATTCCCGCCCAAAGTTTGTTTTGAGTTGCTATTTTCGTACTTCGATAAAAATAATAGACTAAGGCAGAAAATAAAACAATAATGAGTAATAAGGCGATGGGGTAATATTTCAGTTTATTCAATAATGCCGAATTTCCGTAATACAACTTTTGAAATTTTCCAGGATCATATTCAATTACAATAGGGTCATTTTCATTTTTTAAATCTGATAAAAACGCAGTCGCTCTCGTATTGTCCTCTACAATTACTTCGTCGATATTAACGGTATTGATGATGCTGTCATTTTCGGTAAGGATAATGGGGATTGAAGTGTTGTTACTGAAAATTTGAAGAGGGAGTTCAACATCAGTGTTTTCACCCGCATTAATCAGTGTTTTTTGAGCTTTTGCCCAAAGGTTCATTTTTAAACGTTCTTCATTTTTGAATATTTGAAAAAAGGTATAGGTATTCCAAAGAATCAGTGAAATTATCAAAAATGAAACAAAAATAATAATCCAACGAGTCGTGTTTTTTCTTTCAGAAAACTGCATAAACGAGATTTTGAGGTATAAATATAACGAAATATAAACACTATTATTTTAGTTCTCAATACAAAGGAAAAAAAATATTTTGTGGGAATGTTTTTTGGGATTAAATAAGAGGACGCTCTCTTTTTAAACTTAAACCATTTACTTACTTTTGTAAATCGAGGAACTAATTAAGTGAAAATAAAATAGTATGATTAGCATTGATCCAAAAAGTATAGAAACAGCTAAGTTGCAAGGATATCTTCAAGGTTCTGTAGGACCTAGGCCCATTGCTTTTGCGAGCACCATCGATAAAAATGGAAATCCAAATGTATCTCCTTTCAGCTTTTTTAATGTTTTTAGCGCGAATCCGCCTATTCTTGTTTTCTCTCCAGCAAGACGCGTGCGCGATAATTCGGTTAAACACACTTTAATTAATTGTGAAGCGACAGGAGAAGTGGTTATTAATGTCGTAAATTTTGACATGGTACAGCAAACGTCTCTTGCAAGCACAGAATATGCTGATGGTGTAAATGAGTTTTTAAAATCAGGATTAACGCAAGTTCCTTCTGATATCGTAAAGCCATTTCGAGTAAAAGAGTCGCCTGTACAATTTGAGTGTAAAGTGAATCAGATAATTCCATTAGGAAGTGAAGGTGGAGCTGGAAATTTAATCCTTTGTGAAGTTGTGCGAATTCATATTAATGAAGCAGTTTTAGATGCTAACGGGGCGATTGATCAGTATAAAATTGATCTAGTTTCCAGGTTAGGAGGTAATTGGTATTCACGATCAAATCAAGGTTTGTTTGAGGTGCCTAAGCCTTTATCGACGCTTGGAATTGGAGTAGATGTTATTCCGCGTCACGTTAAGGAAAGCCATATTTTTGATGGAAATGATTTAGGTAAATTAGGAAACATAGAAGCCTTGCCTACCCCAGAAGAAGTTAGTATATTTGTAAAACAGAATTTTTCTGTGAAAGGAGTTTTAAGCTCTGATGATCAGGATAAGCTGCATTTAGAGGCTAAAAAATATCTAGATGAAGACGATGTTCTTACCGCATGGAAAGTACTTCTGGCCCAAAAACAAGAGTAAATAACAATTAAAATAACGAAGATGGAAGTTACAGGAAAAATTAAAGTTGTTAATCCAGAACAACAAATTAGTGCCGCGTTTAAAAAGAGAGAATTAGTTGTTACAACAGAAGAACAATATCCTCAACATATTATGATTGAGTTTACTCAAGATAAATGTGATTTATTAAACAATTATGCAGTTGGTGAGCCAGTAAAGGTTTCAATCAATTTAAGAGGTAGAGAATGGGTTAATCCACAAGGAGAAACTAAATATTTCAATAGCATACAAGGATGGAGAATTGAGAAAGCAGGAGTTGAGCCACAAGCGCCTTCAGCACCTATGCCTACTGCTCAAACTTTTGCTCCGGCAACAAACTTAAATGAAGACGAACCAGATGATTTGCCTTTTTAATTTATAGTACAGTATAGAAAAGGCCCTGATTTATCAGGGCTTTTTTGTTTTATATAAGTTTAGAAATTGGGTTGTATAAGAATTCCTAAACCGTTAGTTTTTCCGAATTGAGGATATACAAATGCCGAGGTACTTTTCTTTCGGCCAAATTTAATTGCCTGGAAAGGATTGTAATTAGAGACTATAATTCCAGAAAGTAATCCAATTCCGGCTCCTGCTAATACATCAGATGAATAATGCCTATTATTTGCAATTCGTAAGATACCGGTAGTTGTTGCAAATATAAAACCACTACTAGCATACCAAAAATTGGAGTCTTTATATTCTTGAAATAACAACGCTGCATTGGTAAAGGCAATGGCAGTATGACCCGAAGGAAAACTAAGATTGTTTGAGGCATCCGGTCTTTCCTCTTTTACTAAATTTTTAGTGATCTGTACAACGGCTAATGTTAAAGAATTAGCAATAACAATATCGACTGTTTGGTGTAAAACTGTATTTTTAGGTTTGAACCCAATGTATCTTCCAGCGTATATTTGAGCTACTGGTACCAAAGGCGTAAAGTTGTCTATTTTAGAATTAAACCCAATTCCAAAAAAAGCATTAGATTTTTCTTGGATGCTATTATTTTGACTAGAATTTAATAGAAATATACCACCGGTCAAAACAGCTGCTGGCACAATAAAGTTCTTGTAAGATAGTTTTTTATTGATTGCTAAACTATCAATTTTTTGACCGTACATTTGTGAAATAAACAGTACTAAAAGAAAAAGGGTTGATAATTTTTTCATTTTTAAAATATTCAAAATAAATAAGTTGTTTCAAATTTAGTAGTTAGTTTTATATTTAAGTTTAAAATCATGTTTTATTTATCTCAAGAGTTGTTTTTTCCTCCAGTTTCTGAAACTAAGTCGCATGGTATCGTTGCCCTGGGAGGAGATTTGTCTTCAGAGCGTCTTCAATTAGCTTATAAAAGCGGTATTTTCCCGTGGTTTGAAGATGGGGAGCCTATTACTTGGTGGTCACCTGATCCCAGAATGATTTTGTTTCTAGATGAGTTAGTAGTTTCTAAAAGTATGCGAAACGTCCTGAATCGAAATATTTTCACAATTACTTTCAATCAAAATTTTAGAGACGTAATGGCTAATTGTCAGCAAATAAAACGTGACGGACAAAATGGAACTTGGATTACTAATGATATGATTGAGGCGTATTGTAAACTCAACGAATTAGGAATAGCAAAGTCAGTCGAAGTTTGGCAAAATAATGAACTTGTTGCCGGATTGTACGGGATTGACTTAGGTCATGTTTTCTGCGGCGAAAGTATGTTTTCTAAAGTTTCGAATGCTTCTAAAGTTGCATTTATTACCTTAGTAAAACACTTGCAGCAAAATGATTACAAACTGTTAGATTGCCAAGTCTATAACCCGCATCTAGAAAGTTTAGGATGCCGCGAAATTGATAGAATCGATTTTATGGAATTATTGAAAAAAGACCAATTATGAAAAGTACCCATATTGTAAAGGAATTGTTTGTTTATCCAATAAAAAGCCTTGCTGGAATAAGCATCCAAAGTGCAAAAGCGCAAGAAATGGGGTTTGAATATGACCGAAGATGGATGCTCATTGACGAAGAAAATCAGTTTATAACGCAACGGGAGCACCCTGATTTAAGTCAGTTTTATCCGAAAATAATTGATGGTAAAATTGAAATTACAAATCTTGGAAAAACACATTCCTTTTGTATAGATGAAAGTTTTGAAAAGCCTATTTCTGTTAATGTTTGGGATGATGAGTCCAGAGTGGTTGAAGTAAATAAATTATCATCTGAATGGTTTAGTAACCAACTAGGTTTTAAATGTAAACTTGTAAAAATTATAAATAACGGCGATAGAAAACATAAAAGCACAAAACTCAATACTACGTTTAATGTAAGTTTAGCGGATGGTTATCCGTATTTATTAGTGGGAAGTGAAAGTTTAAATAATTTAAATGAAAAACTGAAAGACAAAATAGGTATAGAAAGATTCCGACCTAATATTGTAATTTCAAGTACAACTGCTCATGAAGAGGATTCTTTTGATCAATTTCAAATTGGAAAAGTGAAGTTTCAAAATGTAAAGCCTTGTGGTCGATGTATCATGGTAAATAATAACCCAGAAACAGGTCGCGTCACAAAAGAACCTTTGCGCACTTTAAACACCTATAGAACAGTAAATAATTCCATATTGTTTGGTGTAAATATTGTTTGTCAAAATTCAGGGGTAATAACTGTGGGAGATGTTTTAGAGTTTTAGAAATTCAGTTTAGTAAAACTCCAATCTAAAGTTTTAAATAAAACCAGTTCATTTCTTAAACTCGGCAACCCGATGATTAATTTCAATGTTTCATGCGCCATCATCGTGCCGATTATTCCCGGTAAGGTCCCTAGCACGCCATTAAAACTACAATTAGGCACGTCTTTAGGATTTGGTGGTTCAGGGAATAAATCGCGTAAATTTTTACTTCCTTGATGGTTGAAAACAGCTAGCTGCCCTTCAAAACCTAGGATACTTCCATATACTAAAGTTTTGCCCAAAGCCACACAAGTATCATTGACCAAATACCGTGTGCTAAAATTATCGGAACCATCGACCACAATATCAAATTTAGAAATGATTAGCGACGCATTATTAATGGTCATCTTCTCTTCAAAAGGCAAAACTTTAATTAACGGATTCAGTTTTTCAACTGTAGCTTTTGCAGTAGTAGTCTTTGGTAATCCTACTTGGTCTTCGTTGTATAAAATTTGACGATGTAGGTTGTGAATTTCGATTATGTCAAAGTCAACTATTCCAATAGTCCCCACGCCGGCCGTGGCAATATATTGCAAAATAGGACAGCCTAAACCACCAGCACCAATAACGAGAACCTTTGCTTTTTTTAATTTTGCTTGTCCTTCATCACCAATTTCGGCTAAAATAACTTGTCTGTTGTAACGTAAAAAATCTTGTATAACGCTCATTTTAGTTCTTAGTAAATAGTTGGTTATTCCTTAGTGAAAAAGTCCTTAAGTGTATAGTTCTTAGTGAATGGACTTAAGTAATTAGTGTATTTTTTAGTTTTGTTATCGTGGTTTCATTGAATCATATGTCAATACGTCCGTTGTCACCAACAATCTGCAATCAAAATTCGTTAATTAAAAATCTACAATCATTTGTAGCTTCTGTCCCAATCTTTCCAAACCGGTTCATAACCTCTAAACGTAATAATCTCGGTGATTTCGGCTACAGAGCGCTCGTCACTAATTTCAAATTGTTCCAGCGATTGTGGATCGACCACATAACCACCAGGATTAGTTTTAGAACCCGCACTCATGCTCGTCGTTCCAATAGGAATAATGTTGTTTCTGAACTTCTCGTTTTCCCGAGTCGAAATCGAAATCTCCAAATCTTCATTCCACAATCGGTATGCACAAATGAGTTGGGTTAAATCTTTATCATCCATAATAAAGTTAGGAGGAACTGTTCCTTCGGCAGGACGTAATCTCGGGAACGAAACCGAGTACTTAGTTTGCCAGTATGTTTTTTGTAAGTAATCTAGATGCAACGCATTAAAAAAACTATCCGTGCGCCAGTCTTCTAATCCAAGTAAAACACCCAATCCTATTTTATGAATACCTGCTTTCCCAATACGATCTGGAGTATCTAAACGGAAATTAAAATTGGATTTCTTCCCCTTAGTATGGTACTTTTTATACACTTCTTGATGATAGGTTTCTTGATATACTAATACTGAATAAACACCCGCTTCATGCAGACGTTCGTATTCTTCTTGTGAAAGCGGTTGCACTTCAATAGATATAGTCGAAAAGTCGTTTTTAATGACCTCAATCGCATTCAGGAAATAATTAATATTCACCGTATAATTAGCTTCTCCAGCGACTAACAAAACATGATCAAAACCTAGTTTTTTCAAAACTTCCACCTCTTGCTTAATCTCCGAGTCCATCAAAGTTTTGCGTTTGATTTTGTTATCCAAACTAAAACCGCAATAGGTACAAATATTTTGGCATTCGTTGCTCAAGTACAAAGGCGCATACATCTGGATGGTTTTTCCAAATCGCTTCTTAGTCAATTCATGGCATTCTTGTGCCATTTGTTCTAAATAGGGTTGCGCCGCAGGAGAAATCAACGCTAAAAAATCATCTAGATCTCTCTTGGATTTAGAAAGAGCTTGCTCAACTTGCTTCGAGGTACTAGCGTAAATTTTGGTTTGGATTTCATCCCAATTGTATTGTTCAAAAATAGATTTGAATGTTTTCATAAGCTTAAACGCAAAGTGCGCTATTTTTTTTTCGCAAGGTTCGCAAAGCCTGGCGTGCTTAGCGTTCTTTCCTTGTGAGATTTGAGGTTAGATTTATATTCTTTACTAATAACCTTAAACGCAAAGCGTGTAAGGTTATCGACCTGTTAATATTTTTTTAGCAATTTTTATTGATAAAGGCTCTCCTCCTTTGGAGGGGTTGGGAGAGGATTACTCATATAAAAATGCCGTCAACGGACTCGATGCCACTGCGTATTTATATTGTTGTCCCAATTTTGCTTCATACGCTTTTCGACCTGCAATTACTGCTGCTGCAAAAGCCTCTGCCATTAGTTTCGGATTTCCAGCAACTGCAATAGCGGTATTTACCAATACGGCATCTGCTCCTAATTCCATCGCTTTGGCTGCGTCTGAAGGAGCTCCAATTCCCGCATCGATGATTACAGGGACTTTGCTCTGTTCAATAATAATTTCAAGAAAATCAATCGTTTTTAAACCTTTGTTGCTGCCTATTGGTGAACCCAAAGGCATCACCGCAGTCGTTCCCGCATCTTCTAGTCGTTTACACAAAACGGGATCAGCATGAACGTAGGGCAAAACAATAAAGCCAAGTTTAGCCAACTCTTCAGTAGCTCTTAAGGTTTCAATCGCATCTGGCATTAAGTATCTTGGATCGGGATGTATTTCAAGTTTCAACCAATTGGTTTCCAAAGCTTCTCTAGCGAGTTGGGCTGCAAAAATAGCTTCTTTAGCATTTCTAGCTCCTGAAGTATTGGGTAATAGATTGATGTTCGGATGCTGTAAATGTGATAGAATAGCATCAGTGTCTGTTTCAAGGTCAATGCGCTTGAGAGCGACAGTCACTAATTCAGTTTCGGAAGCTAAAATCGCCTCTTCCATTTGTAGATTAGAACCAAATTTCCCTGTTCCTAAAAACAAACGGGAGCTTAATATCTTATCGCCTATTTTAAACAATGATGTTTCCATGTAAGTTATTTTTTAGTTGTTTGATTATTTTTTTCTTATTTGTTGCTTGAGTGATTAATCCTGAAATAGCAACCCCGTAAATTCCGGTTTGCATTAGCGGTTCGATATCTTCCAGTGTGATTCCGCCAATTGCGTAGACGGGTGTTGTTAATCCGTTTTCTTGCATTTTAGTTATAATGTTATGATAGCCTTTAAGACCTAATATCGGACTTAAGTTTTCCTTGGTGGTCGTGAATTTAAGCGGTCCGAGACCAATATAATCACAACCATTTTGAATGTGATTTTGAATGTCCTCGAATGTGTTTGCGGTCGCTCCAATAATTTTTGTATCTCCTAGAATGCTACGTGCTTCACTAATTGACATATCGTCTAGACCAAGGTGTACACCATCGGCTGCTATTTGCTGTGCGAGATAGACATTATCGTTCATAATAAAATTGGCCAAATATTCTTCGCATAGTATTTTTACGGCTTCTGCCAAAGTAAAAGCATCATCTGAAAAATGATTTTTAAACCGAACCTGAACCCATTTGCATCCGTTGTCTAATGCTTGATGAATATTTTTTAATTGCTCTTCAACGGTGTTGCCTTGTGAAATGTATTGTAGTTTGTTATACATGATGGTATCCTAATTTTGTAGTGTTTGATGATAAGTAGTTTTCGATATAAATTTTAGCATTTCTACAAGCGGTAAGTACATTTTGATCTAAAGCCATTTTAGCAACTATTGAAGCCGATAAAACACAGCCAGACCCATGTTTTTCAGTGGTCAAAGCATTTGTTGGTTCAAGTCTAAAAAAGCGATCTTGTACATATAAATAATCTACGCCAAGTGCTTCGGGATTATGCCCTCCTTTTAGTAATACATCACAATATTGCGAAAGCGTTTCTGCAATTTTATCAGCAGTTGCTGATGACGTGGCAAATTTTACAATCTCATTATAATTAGGTGTAATCAAATCTACTTGTTGGAGGATTTCAGTTAAAAGAACTTGGTTTTCGGTAGCTAGAAAATCAAACCCAGTTGAGGATTTCAAAACAGTGTCCCAAATAATCGTTGTTTCTGGCGAAAGACTTTTTATCCTACAAACAATTTCATTTAAGTAGTGTAAAGAAGGAACAATTCCGATTTTCACTGCCTTTATTGTATGATTTGCAAATAGTTTTTCTACGGATTCTAAAACAAAGTTGAGGTCAATCCATTCTAATTTATAGAACTCATTTTCTGTTTGTATTGTGTTTGCCGTGATGATAGCTAAACCATACACCTGATGTTGCTCAAAGGTTTTGCAATCAGCTAAAACTCCTGCCCCGCCAGAAGGATCAAAACCTGCAATACTTAAAACGAAAGGGCGATTTTTTGACATATTTTAAAATTTTCTATTGGGTTATTTTGATTCCAAATTGTTCCTAAAAGCGCTACATCTTCAAAGCCATTTGTTAACGTGAATTTTATGTTTTCAGCTAAAATTCCACCTAAAGCAATGACTTTAGTTTTGAAATTGTTTCTCTTTTTTATTGCTTCGAATAAATCGATTTTTGAAACATAATTCATTTTTGAAATAGAGGGATGAACAGGGCTTAAAAAAGCATAAGCATAATTGGAATCTAATTCATTAAAATCTTCAATACAATGTGTCGAAGTCGATAAGATCAATCCCGATTCTTTATATCTTTTTAATTCAGATTCTGTATGAGTAATTCTACTACTTTCTATAAAATGAATGCGATTAATTTCTAAGGCTTTCGCTAAATGATGGTGACTTTGTAAAACCAATCGTTTTCTATATTCCAATCCAATAGCAGTTACAAAAGCCTGTATTTCTTCTGTAGTAAAATCTGGCTTTCGAACATGAAGCAGTTCCATTCCTTCTTCAAAAAGAGAATGAATAAGGTTAATTTCATTTGGTACCGATATTGGACTGGATATAATTATCATATTTTTGAGTTTGAGAAAAGAGAGAATATAGATGCTATCAATTCATGAAGTCTATTCTCTTTACTCTTTGTACTATTTTCGTATTAACTATAAATCTCTTTTCCTTGCTCAATAAACTCTTCTGATTTTTCTTTCATTCCTTTTTCTGCTTCGGCGACATCACGAATTTCTTGTGATATTTTCATCGAACAGAATTTTGGTCCGCACATAGAACAAAAATGAGCTACTTTGGCACCTTCTGCCGGAAGTGTTTCATCATGAAATTCTCGAGCAGTATCTGGGTCTAATGATAGATTAAATTGGTCATTCCAACGGAATTCAAAACGCGCTTTACTCAAAGCATTATCACGGTATTGTGAACCAGGATGCCCTTTGGCTAAATCGGCAGCATGAGCAGCAATTTTATAAGTGATTACACCATCTTTTACATCTTTTTTGTTGGGTAAGCCAAGATGTTCTTTTGGCGTTACATAGCATAGCATAGCACAACCGTACCAACCAATCATGGCAGCACCAATAGCGGAGGTGATATGATCATAACCTGGAGCAATATCTGTAGTTAACGGGCCAAGAGTATAAAAAGGTGCTTCGTTGCAATGCTCTAATTGTTTCTCCATATTTTCCTTAATCATGTGCATCGGTACATGCCCAGGACCTTCTATGAAAACTTGTACGTCGTGTTTCCAAGCAATTTTTGCTAGTTCACCTAGGGTTTCTAGTTCAGCGAACTGTGCTGCATCATTAGCATCGGCAATAGAACCCGGGCGTAAACCATCTCCAAGGGAAAAAGCCACGTCGTACTGTTTCATGATTTCGCAAATATCTTCAAAATGGGTGTAGAGAAAGTTTTCTTTGTGGTGAAACAAACACCATTTGGCCATGATAGAACCTCCACGAGATACGATTCCCGTTACACGTTCCGCAGTTAAGTGAATGTAGCGCAATAAAACTCCAGCGTGAATAGTAAAATAGGAAACCCCTTGTTCTGCTTGTTCGATTAAAGTATCACGAAAAACTTCCCAAGTTAGGTCTTCGGCTACTCCGTTTACTTTTTCTAAAGCCTGATAAATAGGCACTGTTCCAATAGGTACTGGCGAGTTACGGATAATCCATTCTCTAGTTTCGTGAATGTTTTTTCCGGTTGATAAATCCATAATCGTGTCGGCTCCCCAACGGCAAGCCCAAACTGATTTTTCGACCTCTTCTTCTATTGTTGAGGTAACTGCACTGTTCCCGATATTCGCATTTATTTTTACCAAGAAATTACGTCCTACGATCATGGGTTCGCTCTCGGGATGGTTGATGTTGTTGGGTATTATGGCTCGGCCGATGGCTACTTCAGAGCGCACAAATTCTGGCGTAATTTTGCTTTTAGGAGTATTTGCGCCCCAGCTGTGTCCTGGATGTTGGCATGACATTTCTTTAGTTTGGGTGTCTAATTGCTCAATCCGTTGGTTTTCACGAATTGCAATGTATTCCATTTCGGGAGTGATGATGCCTTGTTTTGCGTAGAATAATTGCGAAACATTAGCACCTTTTTTGGCGCGCATGGGTTTGTGCAAATACTCAAATCGCAATTCATCTAGTTTTTTGTTGTTCAGGCGTTCTTTTCCGTAATCAGATGATATTTCGATTAGTTCCTCCACATCGTTGCGGTCTAAGATCCATTGTTCGCGGATACGAGGCAATCCTTTTCGAATGTCGATTTCGATATCAGGATCAGTAAAGGGCCCAGAAGTATCATAGATTGTTACCGGCGGATTTTTCTCTATTCGTCCATTAGACATTTTTGTGTCGGCAAGTGATATTTCGCGCATGGCTACTTTTATAGGGTGAATTTCTCCGTTTACGTAAATTTTTCTTGAGTTGGGGAATGGGGTTCTAGATATTTTTTCTTCGTTTGTCATTTTATGAATCTTAAAGTTATAAAGTTGAATGTCTTAAAGTCTATTTTTGATTGTGTTGTTACTTGTGTTTAATGGAACGCGGATGAAACGGATTCGTAAAAGCGAAAACACGAATTTGCACGAATTTTCTAGTTTGCAGAGTTTGTGATTTTCTCTATATTCTATCTTCTTTTTCCTGCTAGGGATAGCTATGGAAAGCCTGTAAAGTGATAAGCTGATAGAAACAAGGAGCAAGAAAGCGACCGTAGGAAGCTCTTGTTGCGACTGTGTTTTTACAGTTTATAACTGCGGACTTGAAATGGATAGCCCGTCCGAGCAGCCTAATTAGCCTCCTTGGGTTGCTGAAATAATTAAAATTTCGTCAGATTGGGATATGGGGTGGTCGTTCCAGTTGGATTTTGGAATAACGGTATTGTTGATTGCGATGGCAATGCCAGATTGTTTTTGGGGAAATTCAATATCGAGCAGATCTTGAATGCTTAGAGCATTTGCTTGAAATTGTTTGATTTGGTTGTTGATTTTTAGTTCCATTCCTGTTGAATTTAGTATATAGTTATACTTTAGGAATGGCTACAAAGTGCCCAAAATGGGACCACGGAAGTCATCTTACTTTTCCCTACGCTAGTATGAACTAGATCAGGTTCAGAGGGTAATTCTCAGCCTACAATGTTGTAGACACCCCTAAAGTTAGTTGTAAATGTAGTAATTTTTTTGGTATACAGACTAATTTTTTAGTATTCAGTTTTGAAAGTTGCCGTATTAGACTTTGTCATAAAGTATTTAAACTGCGAACTAATACTGTACACTGCAAGCTATTTTCGTTTCCAACAGTCAGCAACGTGGTCGTCTACCATTCCCGTTGCTTGCATGTGGGCGTAAATAACGGTAGAACCCACAAACTTAAAGCCACGTTTTTTTAAATCTTTGCTAATTTCGTCCGAAAGTGGAGTAGTGGCTGGGACGTCTTTCAATGTTTTTGGATTGTTGATGATTGGTTTTCCATCAGTGAAGGTCCAAATATATGTAGAGAAGCTGCCAAATTCTTCCTGGATTTTGATAAAGGCTTGCGCGTTAGAAACGGCTGAACGCACTTTTAGTTTGTTTCGAATGATTCCCGCATCCAGTAAGAGCTCTTCGATTTTATCTTCGGGGTATTGTGCTATTTTTTTGTAATCGAAATTATCAAAAGCCTTACGGAAATTTTCTCTTTTGTTTAGAATGGTAATCCAACTCAATCCTGCTTGAAAGGTTTCTAGAATTAAAAACTCAAATAAAGTAGCGTCATCATAAACTGCAGTTCCCCACTCTTGATCGTGGTATTCTTTGTATAAGTCACTTGATAAACACCAGCCACATCTTGTTTTAGTTTCCATAATTAAAAGTTTAGAAATTCAAATATAAAAGAAAAATCCCATTTCAAATTGCTTCGAAATGGGATTTAATATATAGTTTAGAATAAATTATCCTAAAGCAGCTCTTTTGAAACCTGTAACGATAAGATCTTTATCTAAAGATTTTACGTAGTTAGCAACGCTCAATTTGTTGTCTTTAATGTAATCTTGGTTTACTAAAGTATTATCTTTAAAGAAACGAGCCAATTTACCTTTAGCGATATTGTCTAACATTGCTTCTGGTTTACCTTCTTGACGCAAAAGATCTTTTGCGATTTCAATTTCTTTTTCGATAATTGCAGCATCTACACCTTCTTCGTTTAACGCGATAGGAGACATAGCAGCAGCTTGCATAGCAACGTTTCTTGAAACTTCTTCAGCACCAGCAGGAGCAGCAGATAAAGCTACTAAAGTAGCAATCTTGTTTCCAGAGTGGATGTAAGAACCTACAAATGCACCTTCTAATTTTTCGAAAGTTCTAATTTCTAATTTTTCACCGATAACTCCAGTTTGCTCAATAAGTTTCTCTGCAATAGAAATTCCGTTGAAATCTGAAGCTAAAAATGCTTCTTTAGAATCAAAGTTCAATGCTTGATTAGCCATATCAGTAGCCATTTTCACAAAGCTCTCATTCATACCTACGAAGTCAGTCTCACAGTTTAAAGTGATAACAACACCAGCAGTTTTGTCAGCATTTACAACAGCAATTGCAGCACCTTCAGTAGATTCTCTATCTGAACGGTTTGCAGCTACTTTTTGTCCTTTTTTACGTAGGTTTTCGATTGCTAATTCAAAATCACCATCAGCTTCTACTAATGCTTTTTTACAATCCATCATTCCAGCACCTGTAGCTGTTCTTAATTTATTTACGTCTGCAGCAGTTATTGTTGCCATGTTGTATTTTTTTATAAGGTTAAAAGTAAAAATTCCAATTCCTAAATCCCAAATTCCAATTTTATCAAATTATCAACTTATTGTTTCTAATTTTTATTCGGGAATTTGGAATTTAAAAGTTGGAATTTAAATATTGTTTTATTCTTCAGTTGCTGGAGCCGCTGTTTCGGCAGCCGGAGCTGCAGTCTCAGTTGCTGCTGGAGCGGCTGTTTCAGTTGCTACTGGAGCTACTTTTTCAGCTGCTGGAGCCGCTTTTTCAGTTGCATCTGCGTCTTTATCAGAACCTCTATCAGAAAGTCCTTCAACAATTGCAGCTGTTACTAAAGTTAAAATTTTATCGATTGATTTAGAAGCATCATCATTTGATGGAATTACGAACTCTACTTCACGAGGATCAGAGTTAGTATCAACCATTGCAAAAACTGGAATGTTTAATTTTTGAGCTTCTTTTATTGCGATGTGTTCAGCTTTGATATCTACTACAAATAATGCAGCTGGTAATCTTGACATATCAGAAATTGAACCTAAATTTTTCTCTAATTTAGCACGAAGACGATCAACTTGTAAACGCTCTTTTTTAGAAAGGGTCATGAATGTACCATCTTTCTTCATTTTATCAATAGTAGCCATTTTTTTAACAGCTTTACGGATAGTTACGAAGTTAGTTAGCATTCCACCAGGCCATCTTTCAGTGATGTAAGGCATGTTTGCAGCTTTTGCTTTTTCAGCAACGATGTCTTTTGCTTGTTTTTTGGTAGCAACGAATAATATTTTTCTACCTGATGCAGCGATTTTTTTCAAAGCTTCATTAGCTTCTTCAATTTTTGCTGCAGTTTTATATAGATTGATAATGTGAATACCATTACGCTCCATATAAATGTAAGGAGCCATGTTTGGATCCCATTTTCTAGTCATGTGACCGAAGTGGACACCTGCTTCTAGTAATTCTTTTACTTCTACTTTGTTTGACATTTTTTGTACTAGTTTACGTTCTGTTGATTAGCAATGTATGAATGGCGATTTCTCGGCTAAATACATTTAGATGCTAAACTAATTCCTACCTCGGTAGGCAACAACAACATTGTTTTAAATTCAATAATAAACTCAATAAGTCTTGAATAAATGTATTCAAGACAGGCAATATTAACGTTTCGAGAATTGAAATTTCTTACGAGCTTTCTTCTGACCGAATTTCTTACGTTCAACCATTCTTGGATCTCTTGTCAATAAACCTTCTGGCTTCAAGATAAGTCTGTTTTCAGCATTTACTTCACACATAACGCGTGCTAATGCCATTCTTACAGCTTCTGCTTGTCCAGTTGAACCACCTCCATAAACATTTACTTTTACATCAAAGTTAGTTGCATTTTCTGTCATAGACATTGGTTGCATTACTTTGTACTGTAAAGTAGCAGTAGGGAAATAGGTTGCGAATTCTTTTTTGTTTACAGTGATTACTCCTGTTCCTTCCGAAACATAAACACGTGCAACAGCGGTTTTTCTTCTACCAATTTTGTGAATAACTCCCATTACTTAAGATCGTTAAGGTTAACTGTTCTCGGTTTTTGTGCACCTTGTTTGTGCTCAGAACCTACAACAACATTTAAATTTCTAAAAAGTTCAGCACCAATTTTGTTTTTTGGTAACATTCCTTTTACAGCTTTTTCTACTAATAATGCAGGGTTTTTAGATTGCAATACTTTAGCAGTTAAAGTTCTTTGACCTCCTGGGTAACCTGTGTGACGCATGTAAATCTTCTCGTCCATTTTGTTACCTGTAAGGTTGATTTTTTCTGAGTTGATAACAATTACGTTATCTCCACAGTCAACGTGCGGTGTGTAACTTGGTTTGTACTTACCTCTTAAAATCATAGCGACTTTTGAAGCAAGACGACCTAAGTTATGCCCATCTGCATCTACAACAATCCACTCCTTTGTAACGGTGGCTTTGCTTGCTGATTGAGTCTTGTAGCTTAATGCGTCCATAATATATTTTTAATTAAACATTCCATCCCCATTAAAGGGGATGCAAAAGTACAATTTATTATTTTAAATACAAATACCTTAAAAGAATAATTTTTTGTCGTTTTAACCCTGATTATCAATTGTATATTTGATGTGCTATACATTAGGTATCTTTTACAATTATAGATTGTGTCGACTTTCTATTTTTATATTACTTTTGTTATCAAAATAAAAGTTTTATATTGCGTGGTAGCAATAAAGGTTTAGTAGCTAAAAGGGGTCTATATAGAAACTTATATTTAGCAGATTATTAAGGATTTCTCTAAAATTGCTTATAAAGTCAACACCTATTTAAATTATGAAAGTCAAAGCAACCCTTAAACAAATAGCCAAGGAACTTAACGTTTCTGTGTCTACAGTTTCTAAAGCACTCAACGATAGTCCTGAAATTAGTGATTTAACAAAAATTAAAATTAAGGAATATGCAAAGCTTAAAAACTATAAGCCCAATGTAATTGGTTTAAACCTTAAAAACCGAAAAACTAAGACAATAGGGGTTATTATACCGAATATTCTTAATTCTTTTTTTGCCAAAGTATTTAGTGGTATAGAAAAAGTAGCCGATGAAAAAGGATATAACGTTATCATGTGTATTTCTAATGAATCTATGGATAAGGAAGCGCATACGTTAGAAATGTTGAGTAATGGTACGATAGATGGTTTTATTTTATCAGTTTCTGAAGAAGCGCAAAAGCTTCAGGATTATTCTCATTTTAAGGAAATAATTTATGATGGTACACCTATAGTTATGTTTGATCGAATTGCAGACGGTATTGAGTGTGACAAAGTGGTTGTTGATGACTTTGATTCCGCATTAAATTCTACCCAGCGATTAATTGATTTAGGATGTAAAAACATTGCCTTGTTATCTTCTGTGGATAATTTGAGTGTTGGGAAATTAAGAGCTGATGGGTATTTGAAAGCTTTAAAGGATAATAATATTCCAATAAATGAAAATATAATTCTTCGCACGGATTCAGAAGATGACTTAAAAAGTAGAATTGAGGCTATATTTGATAATAATGCCATTGATGGTGTTTTTGCTTTGGATGAAAATGATTCTGTTGCGGCTTTAAAAATTGGATTAAAAAAAGGATATAAAATTCCTGAGGAACTTTCGATAATTGGTTTTGCTGACGGGATTTTAGCTTCAAGGAGATTGACGCCAAGTTTGACTACTATAAGTCAACATGGAGTCGAAATTGGTGAAGTAGCAGCCAAGTTACTTATTGACAGATTAGAATCTAAAGAGGAAAATATTCCTTATGAAACAGTCGTCATTAAAACAAAATTAAAAGAGAGAGAGTCCAGTAGAAAAGCATAATTATAATTACGAATACATAAAACTAAAAAATCCATCGGCTAGGCAGATGGATTTTTTTTTGAACCATTGTCAAAGTACTGAACATTGACAATGGTTATATAATAAGAAATTTCTAATGCGCTTCCAGCCAGTCTTTACCCATTCCTAATTCTACAGTTAAAGGTACGTCAAGTTTAAATGCATTTTCCATTTCGTGCTTAATCATCGGTTGGATTTTTTCTAATTCACTATTGTGGACATCAAATACAAGCTCATCATGAACCTGTAGCAGCATCTTGCTTTTCCAGTTTTCTGAAGTTAGTTTTTTATGAATGTTGATCATCGCAATTTTAATAATGTCTGCCGCGCTTCCTTGTATTGGGGCGTTTACGGCATTTCGTTCTGCGCCACCGCGTACCATTGCGTTTTGAGAATTAATGTCTTTTAAATAGCGACGACGTCCAAGTATCGTTTGTACGTAACCATTCTCGCGTGCAAATTCAATTTGCTCTTGGATGTACGACTTCAGTCGTGGATAGGTTTTGTAATACGCTTCTATTAAAGCGGCACTTTCGCTTCTTGACAATGAAGTTTGATTGCTCAGTCCGAAAGCAGAAACCCCGTATATAATTCCGAAGTTTACTGTTTTTGCGTGACTTCTTTGTTCGCGGGTCACTTCTTCCAAAGAAACATCAAATACTTTTGAAGCAGTTGATTTATGAATGTCTTCGTTATTTAGAAACGCTTTTATCATATTTTCCTCGCCACTCAAGGCCGCAATGATGCGCAATTCAATTTGGGAGTAATCGGCAGAGATTAAAGTGTAGTTTTCGTCTCTGGCTACAAATGCTTTTCTAATTTGCCTTCCTCTTTCTGTACGAATCGGGATATTTTGTAGGTTTGGATTATTCGAACTCAAACGACCCGTTGCGGCTACTGTTTGCATATAATCCGTATGAATGCGACCAGTGATTAGATCGACTTGGTTTGGTAAAGCGTCCACATAAGTGTTTTGAAGTTTAATAAGTTGGCGCCAATTCAAAATGTCTTTTACAATTGGATTGTCGTTGGCTAAATAACTCAACACTTCTTCACCTGTGGCATATTGCCCAGTTTTGGTTTTCTTTTGTTTGGCTCCGCCAATTTTTAGTTTGTCAAATAAAACTTCGCCCAGTTGTTTGGGTGATGCTAAATTAAAGGAATGACCGGCAGTTTCATAAATATTTTTTTCTAATGATTTAATATCATTGTCTAATTCCTTTGAAAGTGATTTCAGAAAATCCACGTCTACACGGATGCCTTCTTTTTCCATGTCAGCCAATACTTTTACTAACGGAATTTCAATTTCGTCAAAAAGCTTTTTGGTTTCTGTTTTATCTAACTCAGCGGTAAATATTTCTTTTAATTGGAATGTTATATCAGCATCTTCAGCAGCGTATTCTTTGATTTCTTCTAATTCGACATCACGCATTGACTTTTGGTTTTTACCTTTTTTTCCAATTAAGTCTTCAATGGATTTCGGGGAATATTTCAAATAAGTTTCTGC
Organism: uncultured Flavobacterium sp.; assembly: GCF_963974175.1. Classification (GTDB taxonomy): domain Bacteria; phylum Bacteroidota; class Bacteroidia; order Flavobacteriales; family Flavobacteriaceae; genus Flavobacterium. The sequence continues at coordinate 628,404 of NZ_CAXBBR010000001.1, read as the reverse complement.
TAGGATATCCATATTGTGACGCATATCTGGATTGATTAGATAATGGGCAATCATGGTATCGAATAGTTTTCCTTCTACATTAATATCATAGTTGGAAAGTATTTTTAAATCGTATTTTAAATTTTGTCCAATTTTCTCAATTTCTTCATTTTCGAAAAAAGGAACAAACTTTTCAATGAGTGCTTTTGCCTCTTCCTGGTTTTCTGGAAAGGGCACGTAAAATCCTTTTCCTTTTTCATAAGAGAAAGAAATCCCCACTAATTCAGCATGCAAGGCATCTAAGCCAGTAGTTTCTGTGTCGAAACAAACAGAAGTTTGCTTTAATAGATTTTGCAATAATAGTTTTAGCCCTAAATCTCCCTGAATGATTTGATAGGAATGTTCGGTATCTTCTAAGGTGTTGTAATATTTATGGTGAGTCTCTTCAGAAGATGCATCTGAAATTCCACTTCCAAAAAGATCAAACTGATCTTCGTTTTTTTGTGGAGTTTTTTTAGTTGAGTTAGCATCATCAACAGGCTTGCTTGCGGTTGCTGTTCCTCCTTTTTTAAATATGGCGTCAAACTGTTCTGCCATTCGTCTAAATTCTAGCTCATTAAAAAGAGCATCTGTTTTTTCGACATCTGGAGTTGATAATTCATAATCCTTTTCGTCAAAAACTACTGGACAATCGAGTAGGATAGTTGCTAAAGTTTTAGATAGGATACCTTTTTCTTTATTGGCTTCGATGTTTTCTTTCATCTTTCCTTTTAGCTTGTCTGTATTTGCCAAAAGGTTTTCCATAGATCCGTATTCTTTTAAGAATTTCTTAGCGGTAACTTCTCCTACGCCGGGAAGTCCCGGAATATTGTCAGCTGCATCGCCCATCATTCCTAGAAAGTCAATTACTTGTTCTGGTCTCTCAATTTGGAATTTTTCCAATACTTCTGGAACTCCCCATATTTCTATACCATTACCCATTCGTGCTGGTTTGTACATGAATATATTTTCAGAAACCAACTGCGCAAAATCCTTATCGGGTGTGACCATAAAGACTTTGTAGTTTTCTTTTTCAGCTTGTTTTGCAATCGTTCCTATCAAATCATCAGCTTCGTAGCCTTTGACTTCGATAATAGGAATGTGCATGGCTTTCAACAAAGATTGAATGTATGGAACGGCAATCTTAATAGCTTCGGGAGTGGCGTCACGATTTGCTTTGTATTCTGGAAATATCTCATTCCTTAATTGGCTCCCACCATTATCAAAAGCAACGGCTAAATGATCTGGTTTCTCTCTTTTGATAACATCCATCAATGAATTCATGAAACCCATAATGGCCGAAGTGTCCATTCCTTTGGAATTGATTCTTGGGTTTTTTATAAAGGCGTAATATCCTCTAAAGATTAAAGCGTAAGCATCGAGGAGAAAGAGACGTTTTTGTTCTGACATGATTGTGATTTTGTAAAGATTTCAAAAGTACAAAACTTAAAAGATAAAGATGGAATGGATTTTAATATTTCTAAAAATCGACGCTCAGATTTCACTCTTTATGGTTTTTGTGTATAAAGAAAGCGAATTCCATGGTGTTTTTTAGGTATAGTCTAGAGTGATAACTTAGGTTTAAAAATCAGTTAGTTAAGACTATGTAATACTTAGGCTATAAAAACAACTTATTTGGTGTTTTAAGTTAAATAATCATGTAGTTTGTCGATATAAATTACGGTTTGTCGATGTTTTGCATATTTTAGCGGAGTGGTTCTATGCCACGCTTTGTTCTTATATATAAATTTTAATTCGCATGTTATGAAAAAAAACTACTCTGCTAAAAAGGTGTTACAGGTCTCTATGTTATTTTTCATGATAATAACCACAAACATGTTTGCTCAGGTTGGAATTGGAACAATTACTCCTCATGGGAGTTCGGTTTTAGATGTGTCGTCAACGACACAAGGAATGTTGGCACCTAGGATGACAACGGCGCAGAAAATTGCAATTGTTTCTCCTGCTAATGGATTAATGGTTTATGATACTGATTTAAAACTTTTCTCTTACTATGATTTAACTGCAACAACATGGGTAAATAGTGCGCAGGGGAGATCGAAGTTTAAGAGGATTAAATCGACAGATGTCTTGGCAACGGTTTTAGCTTCAGAAAAAGCCGCTGGTGGAGATGCAAAATATCTTTTGGATTCTCAAACACTATATGAAATAAACGGAACGGTAAATCTTGATTTGCCTATTGAATTAAACAATGCTTATGTTATAGGCTTAGATTCTTCTGATGATAAATTAGTAAAAGCTACAGGAGATCTTTTTGTTGGTACAACTGGAGGATCTATAAGGGTATTGACTTTGGTCGCTTCTGCTGGAAATGTTTTTAATATTATTGGTACTGGTTCAATTGGAGCAGGAACGCAGACTCAAAATTTAATTTTGAGAGATGGTATTATTGTAGGTTCATCTAGTGTTGGTAAAATAGAAAATTTCGCATTGGTATTTATTAGTATTATACAATATGCTGGAAATGCAACAGGAATTGTTTATAAGGACATCAGTAAGCTACTTATAAATAATGCGGGCTGGTTTGGTAACAATAGCGGGACTTATGAGACGCTACAGGGGACTTTTGGTCTAGTAGGGAAAATAGGGGGCTTTACTGAGGTCGTAGGAAATAACACAGGATTTAGTGTTTCGTCTAATCCAGTAATTACAAATGATGCTGTATTGAGAGAAGTTATTTTCACGGGAGCCATTACTTCAGGTAAATTCATTAATGGGTATACAACTGGAAGTTATTCTGGATTTAATTTTGATAATAAATGGGCAGTTAACTGTCCCGGAATTCCTGTTGAAAGTGATTTGGTATCTACAGGTGATGTTAATTTTGATTATGCAGTTGGTTCTGGAGCATCAACAACTTTTTCGGGAAGTACTAAAACAAAATTGTTAGGGACAACAACGTCAAATAATTTATTTCGATTTTCAACAGATGTCACAAATAATAGACTAAAGTATTTGGGTAATAAAAAACGTTATTTTACTGTTAGGGGCTCACTATCTTTTCAATCTTCAGCAAGTACAACGACTTATATTGTGTATATTGCAAAAAACGGTACTGTCGTTAATCAATCTAAAGTATATATTAATTCAACTACTACAAATGATATTCTTGCTATTCCTATTGGTACAACCCTTGAATTAAGTCCAACTGATTATATTGAAGTGTTTGCAGAAAGATATTCTGGGAGTGGAAATATGCTAACTGTTTCATTAAATTTATCAATAAATTAGAAAGCCTTTCTAATGCTATAGAGATTAAATATTTATATTTTTTAATGACAACACTATGAGAGACGAAGATTTGTGTAATTTTAGTTAAATATTGATTAATAACTACACATAGTGTTTTCTTAATTTGTTATTTTGTCAATAAATATAATTGTAATGATTTTTCGTATCGTTTTTTTAAGTGTTGTCCTTATTATCATAGAGCTTTATGCATTTCAAGCATTAAGAACATTAATAAAGCTAAAGTGGGTTTTGGTTTCTTATCAGATCATTAGTGTATTAGTTTTGATATTTATTGTTTATTCTTTTATGCAATTTGACCGTTCTATAGGGCAAACTAAGCAGACGATGTTTACAATGGGTTTAGTGCTTTTAGTTTATGTACCTAAACTGATATTGACTCTGGTATTACTTGGAGAAGATTTGTTTAGATTAGGCGCAGGTTCGATTAATTTTTTTATAGAAAATGATGATAATACAGCCTTTTTTTCCTCGAGAAGAAAATTTGTAAGTCAGGTGGGGCTTGGGTTAGCTGCAATTCCATTTATGTCTTTGATCTATGGAATTACGATTGGGAGATACAACTACAAAGTAATAAAGCAACGCATTTTTTTTCCGGATTTACCAGATGCCTTTGATGGTTTTACCATTACGCAAATATCAGATGTTCATAGCGGTAGTTTTGATAACCCGGATAAGATTAATTATGCAATTGATTTAGTAAACGAACAAAATTCAGATATGATTCTGTTTACAGGTGATATTGTTAATACGGATGCCAAGGAGATGCATCCTTGGATTGAAACGTTCAATAGAATTAAAAAACACGAGTATGGGAAGTATTCTGTTCTTGGGAACCATGATTATGGAGAATATGTCACCTGGCCAACGGAAGTAGCTAAAGAAGAGAACTTTCAGGCTATAAAGAATCTTTATGGAGAAATTGATTTCAAGCTATTGTTGAATGAGCATACATATATAGAAAAAGGAGAAGATAAAATTGCATTAATAGGCGTGGAGAATTGGGGTCAAAATTTCAAGAAGGCAGGTGATATTAATAAGGCTTCGCTAGGGGTGAATCAAGAGGATTTTAAGATCTTGATGAGTCATGACCCAAGTCATTGGGATTATGAAATCAAAAACCATGATAAGAATTTTCACCTAACATTGTCAGGTCACACGCATGGCATGCAATTTGGGATTGAAATTCCGGGTTACTTTAAGTGGAGTCTGGCTCAATATGTTTATGCACAATGGGCTGGTTTATACGAAAACCTAGGAAGATATGTTTATGTTAATAGAGGGTTTGGGTATCACGCTTACCCTGGTAGGGTTGGAATTATGCCTGAAATCACAGTCATTGAACTAAAAAAAGGTAAGAATGTCGCATAATTAGTTAAAAGTGCTACATTTGTAGATTAATGTCTGTTTTTTTAAGTAGATTTAAAAATTAAATTCGTTGGTTTTATGTCAAAATTTGGAGAACTTATAAGTGCACGAGTGCCTGTGTTGATAGATTTTTACACAGATTGGAATGAGTCGTCTGTTTCTATGCATCCTGTAATTAGAGATGTGGCAGCAGCGCTTGGAGATAAAGCAAAAGTCATTAAGATTGATGTGGATAAAAACCAGGAATTAGCAGATGCTTTAAGAATTAAAGGACTTCCTACTTTAATGATTTATAAGGAAGGGCAAATGATTTGGAGACAATCAGGTGAATTAGACGCCAATACTCTTATCGGTATAGTACAAGAGCAATTGTAGTGCTTTTAATTTTTATTCTGTATTAAAAGGCTTCACATTGAAAGTTGTTTTCATCTAAATATTTCAAGACTTTTGGTAATGTGTATTCTAAGTTTTTGAATGCTTTAACGCTGTCATGAAATACAATTATACTTCCCGGTTTTATATTTGAAACCACATTTTTCAAACATCTTTCTTTTGTGATTGTTTGATCAAAATCAGCACTTAGAACATCCCACATAATAATTTCGTACCCTTGACTCTTCAATCTTTTTGCTTGTATGGATTTAATTTTTCCGTAGGGAGGTCGAAAGAGTTTAGATTCTGGATTATTGATTTCAGTTGAATTACTTTTAATCGAAGCAGCGCAAAGAGAAATATTTGTGCTGTAGTCTTCAGCGGTAGTTTTCCATCCGTTTAAATGATTAAAGGTGTGGTTTCCTATCGAATGCTTTCTCTGTGTTAATTTTTCGAAAATAGAAGGGTGTGCTTCAATATTCTTTCCAATACAAAAAAAAGTAGCTTTGGCATTGTGTAGTTCCAGCTGTTCTAGAACCCATTCTGTGATTTCGGGAGTAGGGCCATCATCGAATGTCAAGTAAACTTTCTTTTCAGTATTTGGTAAGTCCCATATATATTGAGAGAATAGCTTCTTGATAAGTGAATTTGTTTTAACCCAGTAAAAGCTCATTGTGGTATTTGTTTGTATCAAAATTAAAAAAAAATGCAGTAAAAGTTAGAAGTTTTACTGCATTTTTTTAAAAGATATTTATAGTGTTACTTTATTCTTTTTCTCGTCCGAAACGTTCGAACATTTCGATATAAGTATTGAATACAGTTCTGTTTTTATTATAGAAGTTTAAATCTCCATTTTCTTTCATTACTTGCAATAAGCTTCTGTAACGTTCAAGATCCGTAATGATATCAACTGCTAAGCTTGATTGTTCTGAAGACTTTAATTTACTGTAGTAATTAAGATTGTCTTTGTATTTTGCCGTCAATTTATTCAATAAATCTTGTGCTTTGGCTTTCTCTCCCACTTCATAATATCCTTTTGTGTAAGGCTCTACTAAAGAGTAATAGCCGAATTTATCCAAAGGCATTTTTGTCATCGCCAAATCGATAATCTTTTTTGCCTTATCGAATTTTTTCTCCACAATCAATTGATCCATTAATCGAGCAAGATTTGTTCTGTAAGTGATGCTCTCTCTTCTGGTTTCTGGGTCATGGTATATTTTGTCGCTGTCACTATTACCCCAATCCCATTTCATTACATTGGTATACATTTTCTCAGAATCAATTTGCCCCATGTCTAATGGACTACCATCTTTAGGGATTGCAGTTTTTACAGGCACTAATTTATAAACCATTCCATCAAGTTGAAGGTAATCTTTCATCCAAAGGTAATCTTCATCGTCAAAAGCACCAGGGCTGAAGAAAATAGGTCTTTTCCAATTGTTGTTTGCTACGATGTCAAGCATCATTAATCGATTTTTATACAAAGCGTTTCCTTTGATGTCTATATCTATGTACGGAACAATAGAGTCATAGTATTTAGGCGAAACGACCTTGTTTTTTATGATAGCATCTTTGTCAACAGGGATTCTGACTTTATTGGTTGGATAAAAATGAATGGTCTGTCCGTTCTGTAGGCCAACCGTAGATTTTGGATTTTTAATGAAGTCCATGAAATCTTTAATCTCCCATCTGCTTTCTGTTTTCGGAATGTGGGCAACGTAATCCAATTTGTCTCCTACGTACTGATCGTGTGTGAAAGAGATTGGCAATGGATCAGCTTCGTAAGTTTTCGTTTTCATTTGGTCGATATACCAATCCGTCATGAAAAGACTAGTATTTACAATCTTAACATCGGTCCTGACATGTTCTATTTCCTGTGCATACCATAACGGGAAAGTGTCATTGTCACCTATTGTAAATAGAATTGCATTAGGATCACATGAGTTAAGATATGCTTTCGCCATTGCAGTTGCTGTATACTTACCAGAACGGTCGTGATCATCCCAGTTTTGAGATGCCATAAGCACTGGAGCTGCTAATATACTTGCGGCAATAATTATTGGTCCCGCTAATTTTGGAGCTAAATATTTTTGGGCACTTTCGTACAGTGCGTAAACTCCAAATCCAATCCATATAGCAAAAACATAAAAAGATCCCACTAAGGCATAATCGCGTTCTCTAGGTTCAAAAGGTCTTTCATTCAGGTAAATTTTTAAGGCAATACCAGTGAATAAGAACAAAGTCAACAAGACATAGAAACTTTTTCGATCTTTATTGGCATGATACATTAGTCCTATAAGTCCTAGAAGGAATGGAAGGAAATAATAGGTGTTACGTCCCTTGTTTTTTAATACATCGGCGGGTAAATTATCTTGAGAGCCCAAGTGTAACTCATCCATGAATTTTATTCCACTCATCCAGTTTCCATCCTGACTGTCGTATCTTCCTTGTATGTCATTTTGACGCCCAACAAAGTTCCACATCAAGTACCTCACGTACATGTAGCCAAACTGATATTCGAACATGAAACTTAAATTATCTACCGTTGATGGTTTTTCAATGATTAGGTAATCACCATAACTTTTTAGGAATTTTACATAACCATCATTGTCAATTTGTTTTTGTGCGTAAGCAGTTCTGAATTCTCCTACTGTTTTTCGGATTTCATTTTTTAATTGTCCAATAGCTCTGTTGTAGTCCTCCTCGGTTAATTTACTGGCGTCAATTCCGTATTTAGCGAGATCCTCTTCATAAGGATAATCAGGGTTTAGTTCAAACTCAGGAGCATTTGTAAAGTTCATATAATTGGCTACATGATCGGTACTCCACATTCGGGGTAAAATAGTTTTGTGATTGTCGTCACTATTCTGCACGGCGTTTTTGAAATTATTTACAATCTCATATTTTCCGGTTTTATAGTTTCTCTCATAGTTAGGAGCTTTGTCAAGATAAGGGTTGTCCTTGTCTAAACCGGCAAAAACTTCAGTGTACTGAGGGCCATAAAACAAAGGGTTAGAGCCGTATTGTTCTCTATTGTAATAAGCAAGTACCTCACGCGCATCAGAAGGTTTGTTCTCATTGATAATTACATTGGCATTGGCACGAACAGGCAACATTGTCCAAGTTGAAAATCCAATTAGAACGAATAGAATACATAAAATTAAAGTGTTGTAAGTTACAAGACCTTTGTTGGTGGTGTATTTTAAACCAAAATAAAATGCGGCCGAAAGAAGTACTGTAACCAGAATGGTTCCAGAGTCAAAAGGCATTCCTAGAGAATTAACTGTAAAAACCTCTGTTCCAGCAAAAAACGACATGGTTAAAGGCAGTAGTAATTTGAAAATAAACAATAAAATTGAAATAACTACAACATTAGCAATGATGAAATTTTTGACTGTTACTGTTTTGTAATGCTTAAAAAAGTACAGTAGACCAATTGAAGGAATCGTTAAAAGAGCCATAAAGTGAACTCCAAAAGATAATCCGATAACTAGTGAAATGATCAACAACCATCGATTTCCTCTTGGTGAGTCCATGTCTTGCTCCCAGCGCAACCCTAGCCAAAAAAGTAAGGAAATAAACAAAGAAGCCATGGCATAAACTTCAGCTTCTACAGCGTTGAACCAAAAACTATCAGAAAAAGTATAAGCTAAAGCTCCAACGAAGGAACTCCCTAGAATTACAATAGCATTGTTTGTATTTAATTGTGTTGTGTCGTCTTCTTTTAGATTTGGTTCTACGATCCTTGAAATTAATTTCTTTAAAATCATAGATGAAGACCAAAATAGGAATAATATTGTGAAGGCACTAGAAACAACAGAAGTCATATTGACCATTAAGGCGATATGTTCGTTATCTGAGGCAAACATGGCGAAGAATGCACCAATCATTTGAAACAAAGGTGCTCCGGGCGGATGACCAACTTCAAGCTTTGCTGCTGTGGCAATATATTCTCCACAATCCCAAAAACTCATTGTGGGTTCAACAGTAAGGGTATAAGTTATTAATGCTATTACAAATGTAAACCAACCTATAATCGTATTCCATTTATTGAAATTGAATGGCGCCTTATTCATGTATTGAAATTTAGTTATATTTTAAGTTACAAAGAAAATGTTTTTTTATTTAAGGTAGGAAAGATTAGCGAAAATTTCTGTCAAACTATTTATTTCGGTAACATATTGGTTTTTAGTAATTTTCGAGATTGCGAAGATGTTGATTGATTTTTTTTGCGTTTTTTTTCAATAAAAAGTCCAAAAAAGTTTGCGCAAACTGAATTTTATTATAAATTTGCACTCGCTTAGCAGCAATGATGGTCTATGGTGTAATGGTAACACAACTGTTTTTGGTGCAGTCGTTCAAGGTTCGAGTCCTTGTAGACCAACAAAAGCCTCTCAATTTGAGAGGCTTTTTTTTTGAAGTAAATTTAAAACGGTAAAAATTCATTTAAGTTCTGTTTTAAATTCGTTCTTTTAAGGTGGTGTAATTAGACAATAACGACTTTATATCTTAAAGGTTATTATTGGTTTTACTGCGTGATTTACTAAGTCTTCACTTATGCTTCCTGTAAAAAAATGAGCCAAGCCGGTTCTCCCGTGCGTACATAGTCCTATCAAATCAGCATTTATCGAATTAGAAAAATTAATGATTCCTTTTTCAATATTTACGTCATTGTAGATGTGGGCGGAATAGTTAGTGATTTTGAAATCAGCGATGAAATCATTCATTATTTGTTCTGAAAGAGCAGTCGGTTTGAAACTATTAGGGGTGCAAATCATCACTAAGTTCAATTTTGCGTCAAATATTTTGCTAAACTCAATCATTTTTTTGAATGGTTTTTTTATTTCTTTCGAAAAATCAGATGCGAAAACGAAGTTTGCTCCTTTCAATTCGGTTGTGCCTTTTTTAATTACCAAGACTGGAACTTCTGATAGTCGGACTACTTTTTCGGTGTTGGATCCGATGAGTACTTCTTCGATTCCGGAAACACCATGTGATCCCATAACTATTAAATCGGTTTTGTTTTCCTTGCTAAAGGATAGAATCCCGTCAAATGCTCTTTCAAATTTCACTTGTTCAGTTACTTGTATTCCTTTTAGGTAGTCTTTTTGTTTTAATTTTTGAAGTGTTTCGTTTGCTTTTTTGATAAATAGCATCACTTCAGGGATGCTTGTGGCTCCAGTTATGGCATCGTTCATTTGAGTTGGAATTTCCAACATATGGAGAAGAAGTATTTCAGAATTGCTCTTTTTTGCAATTTGTGCAGCGACTTTTAATGCGTTCTCGGCATGTGCTGAGAAATCGGTTGGAACTAAAATTCGTTTCATAATTAGATGGATTAAATTATGGGAAAATTCGGTATTTTAATGCTTCTATAAAGATAAGAAATATTTTTACGGCACGCAATCAATTCGATTTATAAAAAAAACACTATATTTGCACCGTTATTTATTAAAATCTAGATAATGAGGGGACTAAATGTCCCCTCTTTTTATAAAAAATATGACATTTAAAGAAAAAGTAAATTTATTGTTGACTGAAGCTCTTGTAGAAAAGCCATCGCTTTTCTTGATAGACCTTACCATCACTGATGCTTTTAAAGTTATTATAACTTTAGACGACGACAATGGTGTGGTGTTGCAGGACTGTATTGATATCAGTCGCGCAATAGACGCAAGTTTAGACAGAGAAGAACAGGATTATTCTATGGAGGTAGCCTCAGCAGGGGTTTCTTTGCCATTGAAGAAGATTAGACAATACAAGAAAAATATAGGTAGAACGTTGATTGTGAAAACTAATACAGAAAATATCGAAGCGGAATTAGTGGAAGCTAATGATGATTTTGTAATTTTGTCGTGGAAAGCAAGAGAACCTAAAAAGATAGGTAAAGGTAAAGAGACTGTTGAAAAGACGCTACAAATCCCTTACGCAGATATAAAAGAAGCAATTGTTACAGTAACATTTTAATTAAAGAATTCGCATGGAAAATTTAGCATTAATCGATTCATTCTCAGAGTTTAAAGATGATAAACTTATTGATCGTGTAACGCTTATGGCAATTTTGGAAGATGTATTTAGAAATGCATTGAAGAAAAAGTATGGTTCAGACGATAATTTCGATATCATTATAAATCCTGATAAAGGAGATATGGAAATTTGGAGACGAAGAGTTATTGTTGCGGACGAAGATTTAGATTTTGAAAACGAAGAAATTACTTTAACGGAGGCTAGAAGAATCGAAGCTGACTTTGAAATTGGTGAAGAAGTTTCTGAAGAGGTGAAATTAATAGACTTAGGAAGAAGAGCTATTTTGGCTTTACGCCAAAACCTTATTTCTAAAATACATGAACACGACAATACAAATCTTTATAAGCAATTTAAAGATTTAATTGGAGAGATTTATACTGCCGAAGTACATCATGTAAGACCTAGAGTTGTTATTTTAGTGGATGATGAAGGGAATGAAATTGTTTTGCCAAAAGAGAAACAAATCCCATCTGATTTTTTCCGCAAAGGAGATAATGTTCGTGGAATTATTGAAAGCGTTGAATTAAAAGGGAACAAGCCTCAAATTATTATGTCTAGAACTTCTGAGAAGTTTTTAGAAAAATTGTTTGAACAAGAAATTCCTGAAGTTTTTGACGGTTTGATTATGGTTAAAAATGTAGTAAGAATTCCAGGTGAAAAAGCAAAAGTAGCTGTAGAAACTTACGACGATAGAATTGACCCTGTAGGTGCTTGTGTAGGTATGAAAGGATCACGTATTCATGGAATTGTTCGTGAATTAGGAAATGAAAATATAGATGTTATTAATTTCACAAGTAACATTCAATTATATATTACAAGAGCGCTAAGTCCTGCAAAAGTATCTTCAATTAAGATAAATGAAGAAACTAAAAGAGCAGAGGTTTTCTTGAAATTAGAAGAAGTTTCAAAAGCGATTGGTAGAGGTGGACACAACATTAGATTAGCTGGTCTTTTGACTGGTTATGAGTTAGATGTTATACGTGAAGGCGATGTTGCTGGCGCAACTGCTGATGAAGATGATGTTGAATTAACAGAATTTTCAGATGAAATCGAAAGCTGGGTTATTGAAGAATTTGCAAAAATTGGTTTGGATACAGCAAAAAGTATCTTGAAGCAAGATGTAGAGGATTTAGTAAGAAGAACAGACCTAGAAGAGGAAACGATTCTAGATGTAATGAGAATATTGAAAGAAGAGTTTGACAGTTAGTCAATGAATCTTCAACGATAAACATGCCGCTTTACAATTGATTCTTACTCGGTAGATATCGAGTTGGGAGTAAAGCGAGGAATAACAAAAAAGGTAATAATAAAAAGGTTTTATGTCTGAAGAGAGAATTATTAGAATAAACAAAGTTTTAAGGGAATTGAATATTTCTTTGGAAAGAGCTGTGGATTATCTAAAAGATAAAGGGATTGCTATTGAAGCAAATCCAAACACAAAAATTTCTGATGATGTATACAATGTCTTGTGCGGTCAATTTGCGGGTGACAGAGGTAAAAAAGAGGCTTCAAAAGAAGTAGGAGAAGAGAAAAGGAAAGAGAAAGAGGCTTTACGTGTTGAGAGAGAGAAAGAAATCGAAGATAAGCGTAAGCATGATGAAGAGATCCTTAAACAACAACAAGAAGTTATAAAAGCGAGAGCTGTTATAGCAGGACCTGTTCAAGTAGGGAAAATTGATCTTAATCCTAAAAAAGCTGCTGCCGCTGTTCCAGCTCCAGTTACGCCAACTCCTCCGGCTCCTCCTGTTGTTGCTGAGAAAATTGAAGCACCTAAAGCTAAAACTTCGACAGAAAAACCAGTTGAAAAAGAAGTGGTTAAGGAAAAAGTAGTTGTAGACAAAAAAGAGGTAAAACCTGTTGTTGAAACTAAGGAACCGGTTAAGGAACCAGTAAAAGAAGAGAAAAAAGTTGTTGTGTCGGAAGAAAAAACGGCTCCAAAAACGGACGAAGCTCCGGCTGAGGAAGCTATTACAACTCAATATCAGAAATTATCGGGGACAAAATTGACTGGACAAACTATTGACTTGTCTCAGTTTAATAAACCGAAAAAGAAAAAAGAAGAGCCTAAAATCACTCCAAATAAGCCAGGCGCTGCCGGTGCTGCTGGAGCGGCTAATAAAAATAAACGTAAAAGAATTGCTCCTAAACCGGGCACGCCAAGGCCTCCTGGAGTTCCTGGTGCACCAAATCCTAATAAGATTACGCCAAATGTTGGTGGTGGTGGTTTTAATGCGAATAGAAGTTCAAGACCTGGATTCGTAAGAGGAAACAGACCAGCTATTGTAGCAAAAGTTGAGCCTACAGAAGAGGAAGTAAAAAACCAAATTCGTGAAACTTTAGAAAAACTTCAAGGTAAAAAAGGAGGGAAATCTAAAGCGGCTAAATACAGAAGAGACAAAAGGGATACGCACCGTCAAAAATCTGATGAAGAGCAAAGAGCAATTGATGAAGGAAGTAAAACCATTAAGGTTACTGAGTTCGTAACTGTTGGTGAAATTGCGATTATGATGGATGTGCCAATTACTAAAGTTATTGGTACTTGTATGTCACTTGGAATCATGGTAACCATGAATCAGCGTCTTGATGCAGAGACATTGACAATTGTAGCTGATGAATTTGGTTATGAAGTTGAATTCATAACTGTTGATATTGAAGAAGCTATAGCAGTTGTTGAAGATAAAGAAGAAGATTTAGTTTTCAGAGCGCCTATCGTTACTGTAATGGGTCACGTCGATCACGGTAAAACATCGTTACTGGATTATATCCGTAAGGAAAATGTTATCGCTGGTGAATCTGGAGGTATTACACAACATATTGGTGCGTACGGAGTAACTTTAGATAATGGTCAAAAAATTGCTTTCTTAGATACACCGGGTCACGAGGCGTTTACTGCCATGCGTGCACGTGGAGCTCAAGTAACAGATATTGCTATTATTGTAATTGCTGCGGATGATGATATCATGCCACAAACAAAAGAAGCGATAAGCCATGCTCAAGCAGCAGGTGTTCCGATTATTTTTGCTATCAATAAAGTAGATAAGCAGAATGCTAATCCTGAGAAAATTAAAGAGAAATTAGCAGGTATGAATTTACTTGTAGAAGACTGGGGTGGTAAATTCCAATCTCATGATATCTCTGCAAAAGTGGGAACAGGTGTAAAAGAATTATTAGAAAAAGTTTTATTAGAAGCGGAAGTTTTAGATTTAAAATCGAATCCAAACAAAGCGGCTCAAGGAACTGTTGTTGAAGCCTTTTTAGATAAAGGTAAAGGATATGTTTCTACTATATTGGTACAACACGGTACCCTTAAGGTTGGTGATTATATGTTAGCTGGAAAGCATCATGGTAAGATTAAAGCCATGCATGATGAAAGAGGAAATATTGTTACTGTAGCAGGTCCTTCTACTCCGGTATCGGTGTTAGGTCTTGACGGTGCAGCAACAGCAGGAGACAAGTTCAACATTTTTGAAGACGAAAAAGAAGCAAAACAAATTGCATCAAAACGTTCTCAATTAATGCGTGAACAATCTGTTCGTACACAACGTCATATTACATTAGATGAAATTGGACGTAGAATAGCATTAGGTCAGTTTAAAGAATTAAACGTAATCCTTAAAGGAGATGTTGATGGTTCTGTTGAAGCATTATCTGATTCGTTCTCTAAATTATCTACTGAAGAAATTCAAATTAATATTATACATAAAGGTGTTGGAGCGATTACAGAAACTGACGTTATGTTGGCTTCTGCTTCAGATGCAATCATTATTGGATTTAACGTTCGTCCTGCAGGTAATGCAAGACAGCTTGCTGATAAGGAAGAAATCGATATCCGTTACTATTCTATTATCTATGCAGCAATCGATGACTTGAAAGATGCAATGGAAGGAATGCTTGCTCCTGAGATGAAAGAAGAAGTTCTGGGTACAGCTGAAATTAGAGAGATATTTAAAATCTCTAAAGTTGGATCAATTGCAGGTTGTATGGTTATGGATGGTAAAATAGCTAGAAATGCTAAAATCAGAATTATTCGTGATGGTGTTGTTGTTCATGCAGGTGAACTTAGTGCTTTGAAACGTTTCAAGGATGATGTTAAAGAAGTAGCTAAAGGATATGATTGTGGTATTCAAATCAAAGGTTATAATGACATAGAAGAAAGAGATGTTATTGAAGCTTACCATGAAGTAGCAATTAAGAAGAAATTGAAATAGTATTTTTATTACAATTTAGATATATAAAAATCCCGATTCGTCGGGATTTTTTGTATTTTAGATTTAAAATATTTATTTATGAAAGCACTTTTGACGGCTCTTTGTCTTTTATTTTGTTTAGCAGTAAGTGCGCAAAATGATAGGCATTATCTAATCTCGCTAGAGAACGATAGCAACATAGAAATTGAAAGTGATTTCTATATTAATAAAATTTATGATGGCAGACAATTTAAAGAAGACATTGGTATTGCGCAAAAATCCATTGGAAATTCAAAAACTCCGGTAAGTTTTAAGAGTGCTTTTGTAGATGAGCTTGAAAGTTTTTTAGCAGTTGTTTATCCAAAAAAAGAGGGGAAGAAAGGAATATCTATTCGTATAAATGAACTTTATGTTTCTGAGGTAACTACATCTAATAAAGAGACTGGGTTCGCAACGGTTGTTTTGGATATAATTGATAGCAGAAAGGGTAAAGATTATATAATTGGAACTTATACTTCAGTAGTTTCAGGTGTAAGTGGTGATGTTACTGCAAAACATGATGAACGATTAATTTTGGCTATCGAAAACTGTTTTGATGATTATAAAAAATCAGGAGTAGGTTATAAAACTGCCATGGAGTTCAATTCAAAAGAAGTCCTTGATTCGACTAAAGTCTTGGGCATAGTTAGAAAAGGTGTTTATTTAAATTATATGGACGTCAGTAATGGGAGGGCTTTAGATTTTAATGATTATAGTGTAACTAAATATCAGGAAGGGAATTGTCTTTTGAATAACAATAGCGGAAGGGTTGAAACTAAATTCTTTGGTTTCAGCAACGGACTTAGTTTTTATATAAATTCATCGAGGTATTCAACGGTAAGGTATTATTTTAGGACGGAAATAGTGGGAGACTATTATTTTGTTAATGAAGTTCGTTGTAATGCAATTGATTTTTCTGCAATAAGAAGTTCTTTTGGATTGTTAGGGATGTTGTTAACTCCTGATGCATCTGAATTATCCGTTCCATTACTTCTTGATAGGGTTACAGGTGCTCCAATTTTTTTGACTAATAAGTATATGGTTAATATGCTTTCCTCTGATCAAGAATTGCTAAAGGAGTACAGAAAAACAGAAAGGACAGTAGTTGATAAAAAACGCTTTTATAAAAAGTATTTTAATATTATTTAAAAATGTTAAGATTGTTTTTAGAGAATTGGTTAGGGCAGGTTTGTTATAAAATATTAGGAGATGTTTTATTTTGTTAGGTGGTTCATTTCCATGCAACATGATTGCTGCATTTAATGGGTCGTTGATGTAAAAGTTAAATAGAAGTTGTTACCGGATATTATGTGATGTACTCTCTTTTTGTTAAGGAAGTTGGGAGTGATATTAGTTCAGATATAAATAATAATCTACAGTATGAGTTTGTACTATAAAATTTGGATAGGTGCTATTGTCAAAATTAAAAGAAATTCTATAAGAAGGGAAGATTGGAAGTGGCTGGTTCAAGTATATATGGCAATAGCAATGGCATTAAATTTAATGTTCTTATTTGCGATCCTTCAAAGGAATATATTGCACAACACTTTTTATGACCTTGATATTAATTTATTTTCGAGTAGAATTTTAAATAATTTGATTGCAGGATTTATATTGTTTTTTTTGCCACTATTAATAATTAATTACATCCTGATTTTTAAAAATAATAAATATTTATCGTTGATTGAAAAATATAAAAGTGAAAAAGGAAATTGCTTTTTTCTTTATTTTTTCACTTCTTTGTTTGCGCCTTTATTAATTTTGGTAATTGGGTTTGTACTAAGATAATAAAATGACTAGGGGGTTATATCAACTTTTCGAGTGTCTAGACTATTCGGGGCGTTTGTTTAGCTGTAATATAAACGCCTTTAGAGGATTTTAAGTAAGTGGGTAGCCGTTACAGTCTTTTAGCAGAATGGTATGGTATTAAATACAATAGAATGGATTATTGTTTTCTTTAATTTTATTAGTTGTTGTCTTAGTTTTGTTACTCTTTCTTTTTTAAAGAAAGAGTAACAAAATGTAGGAGAGAGATTCTATTGAAAAGTCTTATTCGGTAAGATTTACGATAGAGTTGGTATAACACTGATGATACGGAAGTCTATGAAATATTGATTATAACACATACAAACCAAAGTGAAGATAGTGGCCTGGACGAACTAATTGTTTAAATAACTATTGCGTTGCCTACAAGCAGGCGTTCGTCGTCAACTTATGTCATAATCGCTCTTATATGCGCATATAGCTTTAATCTGTAGTTTTCTTCTGTGTCCGTTACGAGGAGTTTAGTGTTGATATGAGAGTTGTGTAATTTTTCCCGACTTTTCGCCCGTAACAATAAATAAAGGAGATATACTTAAAACAACAAAACCACTCTAATCGAGTGGTTTTGTTGTTTTTTAGAATCGCTTAAACCTTTTTAAGGAGATAGGTTTATCATCCTTTTATTTTTGTGGCTTTATTAAATAGGCGTTTTCGTACTTTCGACGAATATCTATTAAATTGCGTTCCGCTTCGATTTTAGTTCTGAAATTACCAACCCAGACTTTATAGTTTGGAGTGTTGAATACTATAGTGCCGTCAAGATCTGTAAAATCTTGTTTGCAATCGTTTAGTATCTTTTTAGCTTTTTCGCTGTCTCCGCTGAAAAGTTGAATTTTATAGCGCTCATTTACAGTTAGTGAGGCGTTTGTTTTTCGTTTTTCGTTTAGAAGTTGCTCAAATTTTGGATCTTGTGTAATAGTTAAGTTGCGATCTTGTGCTTTTAAATTATGGGATAGTATACTCAGTATAAGGGAGTAATAAAAGATATTTTTTATTGTTAATATTTTCATAACGTAGTGGTTTTTAGGCAAAAATAGTATTTAATGAATGAATGTAAAGCATAATTATTATTTAGAATAGTTATAAATTGAAATTAAGATTATTTTAAGGTTTTGAGAATAGTTCATAAGTCGTATTTTTGTCGAAGTTTATAATAAAGGAACAGTTTTTATATAAGTGTTTATAGAGAAAACTGTGCCAATTTTTAGTAGATAATCATTATATTTTATGAAAAAGGTGGGTAACCATAATTCGAACTCAAGGAAACTATTTTTAAGCTTAGCTTTAATGCTGGCTGTTTCCTTAACTTCTGTTGCGCAAGATGCTACTCCAGCAGCCGCAACTGAGGCTCCAGCAGCTACTCAAGGTGGTGACCCGGTTAAGGGTAAAGAACTTTTTAATGCAAATTGTGCTGCATGTCATAAGCTTGATGCTAAATCGACTGGTCCAATGCTTAGAGGTATTGCTGGTAAGCATGATATGCCATGGCTTTATAAGTGGATTCATAACAGTGCTGAACTGATAAAATCAGGAGATGCAGCAGCTGTAAAAGTCTATGAAGAGAATAACAAGGTCGCTATGACTGCCTTTCCTACGCTATCGGAAGGTGATATTGATAACATCATTGCTTATACTTCTGAAGAGAAAGCTGTCGCTCCGGCTGCTGTTCCAGGCGCTCCTGTTGCCGGTGCTTCTGATCAAGGAGGAATATCTAATAGTGTCATTTTAGGTGCTCTTGCTCTTGTTATGGCTATGTTAGTTGTTATGTTGTTCTTAGTGAATAATGTTTTAAGAAAAGTAGCTAAAGCAAACGGTATAGAGGTTGCTCCAAAAGCTGCTACTACTCCAATTTGGAAAGCATTTGCTAAAAATCAGTTCCTAGTGTTGGTTACTGCAATATTTTTATTGTTGGCTAGTGCCTATTTTGTTTATGGGTTCTTAATGCAAGTGGGTGTTGATCAAAACTACGAGCCAATTCAGCCAATCCATTATTCTCATAGAATTCACGCTGGTGATAATGAGATTAATTGTAAATATTGTCACTCTGCGGCTAGAGTTAGTAAAAATGCAGGAATTCCTTCTTTGAATGTTTGTATGAACTGTCATAAAAACATTGCTGAAGTTGCTGAAAGTACTGCTACTCCAGAATACAGCAAGGCATTCTACGATGAGCAAATCCAAAAATTATATACAGCAGTGGGTTGGGATAAATCTACTCAGTCTTATACTGGAAAATCACAGCCTGTAAAATGGGTTCGTATTCATAATTTACCTGATTTTGTTTATTTCAATCACTCTCAGCACGTAACTGTTGCTGGAATTGAATGTCAGACATGTCACGGTCCGGTTGAAACATATGAGATTCAAAAGCAATTTGCTCCATTAACAATGGGCTGGTGTATTAATTGTCATAGAAAAACCGATGTTAAGATGGAAGGGAATGAATATTATACAAAAATTCATGAAGAACTTTCTAAAAAATACGGTGTTGACAAATTGACTGCGGCACAAATGGGTGGGTTAGAATGTGGTAAATGTCACTATTAATCAAATTATTAAGATTTTAATATTTATATACAATGTCATCAAACAAAAAATACTGGAAAAGTGTTGAAGAACTAGAAAACGGTTCTATTGTTGAGGCGCTTAGAAATAACGAATTTGTTGAAGCAATTCCTACTGATGAATTTTTAGGAAGTAAAGAGGCAATGTCTTCTTCAACATCACGTCGTGACTTTTTAAAGTACGTTGGATTCAGTACTGCAGCGGCTACGCTTGCTGCATGTGAAGGTCCGGTTAACAAGTCGATTCCTTATGTATTGCAGCCAGAACAAATCATTCCTGGAGTAGCGGATTATTATGCTACTTCTGTTTTTGATGGTTTTGATTTTGCAAATCTACTTGTTAAAACTCGTGAAGGGCGTCCTATTAAAATAGACAACAATACTATTTCAGGAGCTAAATTTACTGCTAATGCAAGAATTCATGCGTCGATATTGTCGTTGTATGATAACATGCGTTTGAAAGAGCCAAAAATTGGTGGTAAAGATTCAACGTGGTCAGCTGTAGATTCAAAAATTAAATCAAGTATAGTTGATGCTAAAGCTAAAGGAGGACAAGTAGTGTTGTTGACTAATACTTTGGCTAGTCCGTCTACTGAGAAGTTAATCGGTCAATTTATTGCTTCAAATCCAAATGCGAAACATATCGTTTATGATGCTGTTTCTTCATCTGAAGCTTTAGATGCTTTTGAAACTGTTTATGGTGAAAGAGCTTTAGTTGATTATGATTTTTCAAAAGCTTCGCTAATAGTTTCTGTAGGAGCAGATATCCTTGGAGATTGGCAAGGTGGTGGGTATGATTCGGGTTATACTCAAGGTAGAGTTCCTAAAAATGGAAAAATGTCACGTCACTTTCAATTAGAAGCAAATATGACTTTGTCTGGTGCTGCTGCTGATAAACGTTTACCGATGTCTACTGCAAATCAAAAACAGGCTTTAGTACATATATATAATATAGTAACTGGTTCTGCTGTTGCTGTTAGTTTAGAAGATAAGTTTAAATCTGAAGTAACAAAAGCGGCGCAGCAATTAAAATCAGCTGGTTCAAAAGGGGTATTGGTTTCTGGGATTCAGGATAAAAATGCTCAGTTATTAGTTTTGGCTATTAACCAAGTTTTGGCTAGTGAGGCTTTTAGTACTACTGGTACAAGACAAATAAGAAAAGCATCAAACGAAAAAGTGGCTCAATTAGTGAAGGATATGAAGGCTGGAAGCGTTCATACTTTGGTAATGAGTGGTGTTAATCCAGTTTATACTTTAGCGGATTCAGCTTCTTTTGCTGAAGGGCTTAAAAAAGTTACTACATCTGTTTCTTTAACTTTAAAAGAAGATGAAACAGCTTTACTTAGTACGATTGCTGCGCCAGTGCCTCATTATTTGGAAGCTTGGGGTGATTTAAGTCTTACTAAAGGAACGTATAGTTTAACTCAGCCTACAATTCGTCCTTTGTTCGATACAAAACAATTTCAAGATGTGTTAATGTCTTTAAATGGAATGTCTGGAACATATTACGATTATATAAAAGCAAATTCATCTTCAATTGTTTCGGGTGCTACTTGGAATAAAATATTACATGATGGTGTTTATGTTGGTGCTGCTCAGTCAGTATCTGGAGGTTCTGCTGATTTTAGTGCTGCTGCGAGTGCATTAGCGAAATCTAAGGCTGCTGCAGGTTTTGAATTAGTTTTATATACTAAGACTGGTATGGGTGATGGACAACAAGCTAACAACCCTTGGTTGCAAGAGTTTCCAGATCCTATCACAAGAGTTTCTTGGGATAATTATGTTACTGTTTCAAATGCAGATGCTAAAGCGTTAACGATGTCTAATGAAATTGTTGCTAATGGTGGTCTTAACGGAAGTTATGCTACGATTACTACAGCTGATGGTTTGAAATTAGAAAATGTTCCAGTAATCGTTCAACCAGGTCAGGCTGTTGGAACTATTGGATTAGCTTTAGGATATGGTCGTAAAGCGGCTTTGAAAGAAGAAATGCAAGTAGGTATAAATGCTTACTCTATATATAAAGACTTTAATGATGTACAATCTGTAACATTAGAAAAGGCTGGCGGAGATCACGAGTTTGCTTGTGTTCAAGGTCAAAAAACATTAATGGGTAGAGGGGATATCATCAAAGAAACTACTTTGGAGATATTTAATACTAAGGATGCTAAGGTTTGGAACGAAGTTCCAATGGTATCTTTGAACCATGAAGAAGTAGAAGCTACTACAGTTGATTTATGGACGTCATTTGATCGCTCAGTTGGGCATCACTTTAATCTTTCTATTGACTTAAATGCTTGTACTGGTTGTGGAGCTTGTGTAATTGCTTGTCATGCAGAAAACAATGTTCCTGTAGTAGGAAAGTCTGAAATTAGAAGAAGTCGTGATATGCACTGGTTGCGTATCGACAGATATTATTCTTCTGAAAGTACATTTGAAGGTGATAACGAAAGAAAAGAAAGTATTTCTGGTTTATCAAGTTCATTGTCTACATTTAACGAGATGGAGAAAGCAGGAGATAATCCTCAAGTTTCATTCCAACCTGTAATGTGTCAGCATTGTAATCATGCGCCTTGTGAAACAGTTTGTCCGGTAGCGGCAACATCACATAGTCGTCAAGGTCAAAATCATATGGCTTATAACAGATGTGTTGGTACTCGTTACTGTGCTAACAACTGTCCTTATAAAGTACGTCGTTTTAACTGGTTCTTGTATAACAAAAACAGTGAATTTGATTATCATATGAATGATGATTTAGGACGTATGGTTTTAAATCCTGACGTGAATGTTCGTTCTCGTGGAGTTATGGAAAAATGTTCAATGTGTATTCAAATGACACAAGCGACTATTTTAAATGCGAAAAGAGAAGGAAGAGAAGTAGTTGATGGAGAATTTCAAACTGCATGTTCAAATGCTTGTTCTAACGGGGCAATGGCTTTTGGAGATGTTAATGATAAAGAAAGTCAAATTACTAAATTAGCAGAAGATGAAAGAATGTATCATTTGCTAGAGCATGTTGGAACAAAGCCTAATGTGATTTATCACGTTAAAGTTAGAAATACTTAGTACAAAAAATTATTAATTAAGAAACAAGATAAAGGATTATGTCGTCTCACTACGAAGCAACCATTAGAAAACCTTTAGTTATAGGTGATAAATCTTATCACGACGTAACAGTTGATGTAGCTGCACCTGTTGAAGGTAAAGCAAACAAACATTGGTGGATTGTATTTTCAATCGCATTAACAGCTTTCCTTTGGGGAATAGGCTGTATAATTTACACCGTATCTACAGGAATTGGAACATGGGGATTAAATAAAACAGTTGGTTGGGCATGGGATATCACAAACTTCGTTTGGTGGGTTGGTATTGGTCATGCAGGAACATTAATTTCCGCGGTATTATTATTATTCCGTCAACGATGGAGGATGGCTATTAACCGTTCTGCAGAAGCAATGACAATTTTCTCCGTTATCCAAGCGGGTTTATTTCCAATTATACATATGGGTCGTCCATGGTTAGCGTTTTGGGTTTTACCAATACCGAATCAATTTGGATCTTTATGGGTAAATTTCAATTCACCTTTACTTTGGGATGTATTTGCAATTTCTACTTACTTATCAGTATCATTAGTTTTCTGGTGGACTGGATTACTACCTGATTTTGCTATGCTAAGAGATAGAGCAATAACTCCTTTTAATAAAAGAGTTTATTCTATTCTAAGTTTTGGATGGAGTGGTAGAGCAAAAGACTGGCAACGTTTTGAAGAAGTATCTTTAGTTCTTGCTGGATTAGCAACTCCTCTTGTACTTTCTGTGCATACTATTGTATCGATGGATTTTGCTACCTCCGTAATACCAGGATGGCATACTACGATTTTTCCTCCGTATTTTGTGGCGGGTGCTGTATTCTCTGGATTTGCGATGGTAAATACGTTGCTTATCATTATGAGAAAAGTATCTAATCTTGAGGCTTACATTACGCTTCAGCACATCGAATTGATGAATATAGTAATCATGATTACTGGTTCTATTGTAGGTGTTGCTTATATTACTGAGTTATTTATCGCTTGGTATTCAGGAGTAGAGTATGAGCAATATGCTTTCTTGAATAGAGCAACTGGACCTTACTGGTGGGCTTACTGGTCAATGATGACTTGTAATGTATTTTCTCCTCAGTTCATGTGGTTTAAAAAATTAAGAACTAGTATTATGTTCTCATTTATTATATCGATTGTAGTAAATATTGGAATGTGGTTTGAAAGATTTGTAATTATCGTTACTTCTTTACATAGAGATTATTTACCTTCATCATGGACAATGTTTTCACCAACGTTTGTCGACATAGGAATTTTTATAGGAACAATTGGTTTCTTCTTTGTATTGTTTTTATTATACTCTAGAACTTTTCCTGTAATTGCACAAGCAGAGGTTAAAACGATATTGAAAGGAACAGGAGATAATTACATAAGAGAAAGAGCAGCAAATAAAGATTCACATCATGAGTAATAAAGTAATATACGCCATTTATAATGACGATGATATATTGATGGATGCGGTTAAACAAACCAGAGCAGCTCATCATCATATTGAAGAAGTTTTTACTCCATTTCCGGTTCACGGTTTGGATAAAGCAATGGGACTTGCGCCTACGAGATTAGCTATTTGTGCATTCATATACGGTTGTATAGGTATTTCGTTTGCCACATGGATGATGAACTTTGTAATGATTCAGGATTGGCCACAAGATATTGGTGGAAAACCAAGTTTCAGTTACATTGAAAACATGCCGGCATTTGTGCCTATTATGTTTGAGATGACTGTATTTTTTGCAGCGCATTTAATGGTAATTACTTTTTATATGAGAAGTAAATTATGGCCTTTTAAACAAGCTGAAAATCCTGATGTAAGAACAACAGATGATCACTTCTTAATGGAAGTAGCCGTAAATAATAACGAAGAAGAATTAGTTTCTTTTTTCAAGAATACGGGAGCCGTAGAAGTTAAAGTAATAGAAAAGCATTAATTTAGATATGAAAAGGGTATACAAAATAACACTATTATTTGGCATTACTATTTTAGTAGCATCTTGCCATAATAATTCAGCACCGAATTATCAGTACTTTCCTAATATGTATGAATCAATTGGCTATGAAACCTATTCAGAGTCTAATGCATTCAAAAATGGTAAAGAAGGTCAACTTCCAGTCGATGGAACCATAAACAGAGGTTTTGTGCCTTATGAATATGAGAACACTCCGGAAGGATACGAACTAGCAAAAGCTAATCTTAAATCTCCTATCGATTCGTTGGATAGAAGTTCTGATAAAGGACAAGCACTATATGAGATTTATTGTATTAGTTGTCACGGAGGTACTGGTAATGGAAAAGGAAGATTAGTAGAAAGAGAGAAATTTCTTGGAGTTCCTAGCTATAAAGACAGAGTTATCACTGAAGGAAGTGTTTTTCACGTTGTGACTTATGGTTTAAATGCAATGGGATCTCATGCTAATCAATTAAGTGCCCATGAACGTTGGTTAGTTGCTGACTATGTTCTAAAACTGAAAAGCCAATTATAATTGTTGAACAAACTGATCGTAATAGATATGTATACATTTTCAAGTAAATTAAAAACTTTTTCTATCATCTTAATGGCCGTGGGTCTTTTAGGAATTGGATACGGTTTTTTAACTGCACCAAAAGATATTCAAGAAGTTGAAAAAATTCTTGCTTCTGAAAGCCATGGAGGACATGGGGAAGTTAAGCATGAAGTTGCTACTGAGTCTGAAGAAGCTCATGCAGTAGTGGCGGATCATAAAGTAGTTGAGGCTACTGAAGTTCATGCAGTAGTAGAAGGTCATAATGAAGTTGCTGCGGCTGTTGAGCCTACTGAAGCACATGCTGCAGTAGAGAATCACAGTGAAGTTAGCGAAGCTGCTGAACATGAAGAGCATTTAACTCATGTTTTGCATCAATTGCAAAATAAACCATGGGCGGCATTATATGTAGCGTGTATTTTCTTTATGCTTATTTCAATGGGGGTTTTAGCGTTTTATGCTATCCAACAAGTTGCACAAGCAGGTTGGTCACCAGTATTGTTCCGCGTTATGCAAGGAATTACGGCTTACCTTCCAGTTGGTTCGGTACTATTCTTTATATTTTTAGTGCTTTGTGGTCTTCATTTTAATCATTTGTTTATTTGGTTAGATCCTGAAGTAGTTGCTCATGATAAACTTATAGCTACTAAATCAGGGTACTTGAACTTTCCTTTTTGGATTGCAAGAGCCGCGATATTCTTAATTGGATGGAATTTATATAGATATTACTCTGCTAAAAACTGTTTGGCACAAGATGAATCTAAGGATGATAGTTTCTACAAGAAGAACTTTAATATTTCTGCTGGATTCTTAGTTTTCTTTATTGTTACAGAATCAATTATGTCTTGGGACTGGATTATGTCTATAGATCCTCACTGGTTCAGTACATTATTTGGGTGGTATGTATTTGCAAGTTTCTTTGTAAGTGGAATTACTATGATTGCAATGGTTACTTTATACTTGAAATCAAGAGGGTATTTAGAACATGTTAATACAAGTCATATTCATGATTTAGCAAAATTTATGTTTGGTTTTAGTGTTTTCTGGACCTATCTTTGGTTTTCGCAATTCATGTTGATATGGTATGCAAATATACCTGAAGAGATTACTTATTTCATTACAAGAATAGAGTTGTATAATTTGCCGTTTTTTGGTGCAATAGTTATGAACTTTTTATTCCCTATATTGATTCTAGTAAATACTGATTTCAAAAGAATCACTTGGATACTGGTTATGGCAGGTGTTGTAATATTAGCTGGTCATTATATTGATTTCTTTAATATGATTATGCCTGGTACAGTTGGAGACAGATGGTTTATTGGGATATCGGAAATTGCTTCTGTGCTTTTCTTCCTTGGGTTGTTTATATTTGTTGTTTTTACAGCATTGGCTAAATCACCTTTGTTACCAAAAAGAAATCCTTACATCGAAGAGAGTAAACATTTTCATTATTAATATTTAAAGAAAGAAACAGATGACAAGTTTGTTGGTAATTATAGTTTTAGTTTTATTAGCTGTTGCTTTATGGCAATTGACTAAAATATTTGACCTTACTCAAGTAGGTTCTGATTCAGATAGCTCTCAAGTAGCTTCTGATGATGATAACAATGTACAAGGTTATTTAATGTTTGGATTTTTAGCTTTCATATATATATTTTCAATATATGGTTTGTTTACTTGGGGACCTCTTGTTCTTCATACCCCTGCGTCTGCGCACGGAGGTCAAGTCGATAACTTAATGAATATTACATGGGTCTTAATTTTTATTGTTCAAGCAATAACACAAGTATTATTACATTATTTTGCTTTTAAATATAGAGGTAAAAAAGATCAAAAGGCTTTATATTTTGCTGATAACAATAAGTTAGAAGCAATATGGAGTGTAATTCCTGCGGTTGTTTTGGCAGGTTTGATTCTTTACGGTTTGTACGCTTGGACAAACATTATGTTTATTGATGAGGATGAGGATACTATTGTAGTGGAATTATATGCTCAACAGTTTAAATGGACTGCAAGAGTAGCAGGAGATGACAATGTTTTAGGTAAAGCAAATGTTAGGTATATCGAAGGAGTTAATACTTTAGGTGTAGATATGTCTGATCCTTATGCACAAGATGATATTGTTGTTTCAGAATTGCATATTCCAAAGGGAAAGAAAATTCATTTTAAGATGAGATCTCAGGATGTATTGCACTCAGCTTACATGCCATATTTTAGAGCACAAATGAACTGTGTACCTGGAATGGTTACTGAATTTGCTTTTGAGCCAATTTATACCACTTCGGAATATAGAGAGTTGCCTTATATGATTGAAAAAGTAGCGAATATTAATGCTATTCGAGCTAAGAAATCTATTGATTTAGTGGCTAAAGGCGGTACTGTTTTAGATCCTTATACTTTTGATTATTTACTTCTTTGTAATAAGATATGTGGGGCTTCTCATTATAATATGCAAATGAAAATTATCGTAGATACACCAGAAGATTATAAAGCTTGGTTGAAAGAACAAACTAATTTAGTTACGCAAGTTAAAGCTTCTATTGCTCCTGCTCCAGTTGAAGGTGTTATGGGTAATGATAGTTTGAAAGCAAAAGATACGGCAGCTGTTTCTAAAATAGCTATGAAATAATTATTAAGAATATTTAAAGTACACATATATGTCAGCAGAAGGTCACGATCACGGACACGATCACGAACACGAACATCATCATAAAGATACTTTCATTACTAAATATATCTTTAGTATTGATCACAAAATGATTGCTAAGCAATACCTAATCTCAGGTATTGTGATGGGTATCATAGGAGTGACGATGTCTTTGCTTTTTAGAATGCAATTGGCATGGCCAGAGGAGTCATTTAAGATTTTTAACGTTCTACTTGGTGATAAATGGGCTCCAAATGGAATTATGACGAATGATATTTATTTGTCTCTTGTCACGATACACGGTACCATAATGGTTTTCTTTGTTTTAACAGCAGCTTTATCCGGTACGTTTAGTAATTTATTGATACCACTTCAAATTGGAGCACGAGACATGGCTTCCGGATTTATGAATATGGTTTCTTATTGGTTATTCTTTTTATCAAGTATAATCATGATTTCATCTTTATTTGTTGAATCAGGACCTGCGAATGCCGGTTGGACTATATATCCTCCTTTAAGCGCATTACCGCAAGCTATAGGTGGATCAGGAATGGGTATGACACTTTGGTTGGTTTCCATGGCTATATTTATTGCTTCTTCATTAATGGGGTCTTTAAATTATATAGTTACTGTAATTAATTTAAGAACTAAAGGAATGTCAATGACTAGATTGCCTCTTACAATATGGGCTTTCTTTGTTACAGCAATTATTGGAGTTGTTTCATTTCCAGTTTTATTGTCTGCTGCTTTATTATTGATTTTTGACAGAAGTTTTGGAACATCGTTCTTCCTTTCTGATATCTATATCGCTGGTGAGGTTTTACATTATCAAGGTGGTTCTCCAGTTCTTTTTGAGCACTTGTTTTGGTTCTTAGGCCATCCAGAAGTTTATATTGTTATATTACCTGCTTTAGGGATAACTTCAGAAATAATTGCAACGAATTCTCGTAAACCAATTTTTGGTTACAGAGCGATGATTATGTCAATTATAGCGATTGCATTTTTATCTACAATTGTTTGGGGACACCATATGTTTATCTCAGGAATGAATCCATTTCTAGGTTCGGTATTTACTTTTACAACATTATTAATTGCGATACCTTCAGCGGTAAAAGCATTTAATTACATAACGACACTTTGGAAAGGTAACTTACAGTTAAATCCAGCAATGTTGTTTTCTATTGGATTAGTTTCTACTTTCATAACAGGAGGTTTAACAGGAATTATTCTTGGAGATAGTACACTTGATATTAACGTTCACGATACTTATTTTGTAGTTGCTCACTTTCACTTGGTGATGGGTATATCTGCACTTTACGGAATGTTTGCTGGTATTTATCACTGGTTCCCTAGAATGTTTGGAAGAATGCTTAATAAAAATTTAGGTTATGTTCACTTCTGGGTAACTGCAATATGTGCTTATGGTGTGTTTTTTCCAATGCACTTTATCGGATTAGCAGGATTGCCTAGACGTTATTACACAAACACAAACTTTCCATTATTTGATGATTTACAAAACGTAAATGTTCTTATAACAACTTTCGCTTTAGTTGGTGGAGCTTTTCAATTGGTATTTTTATATAATTTCTTTAGTAGTATTTTTTACGGAAAGAAATCTGTTATGAATCCTTGGAAATCAAATACTCTTGAATGGACAGCGCCTATGGAGCATATTCATGGTAACTGGCCTGGAGAAATCCCAGAAGTTCACCGTTGGCCGTATGACTATAGTAACCCTAATCACGACGAAGATTTTGTTCCTCAAAATGTTCCAATGAAACCAGGAGAAGAAGTTTTACATCATTAAAAAATTAAGAAGCCTTTACGAAAGTAAGGGCTTTTTTTATGTATTTTGGATAACGGATCTTATGTGAATTTACTCGCATAGTGATTTGTAATCTATTTTTCTAAACTCTTTTATCAGTGCTGTATTTTACTGATAGTTTATTTTATCTTTGTTACATGAATGAAAATTTAGATCCAACAACTAACGGGTATAATTCAGAAGAATTTGATCTCGAAAAAAAACTTAGACCATTATCTTTTGATGATTTTGCGGGTCAAGATCAAATATTGGAAAACCTTAAAGTTTTTGTTGAAGCAGCAAATCAGAGAAATGAAGCTTTAGATCATACTTTGTTTCATGGTCCTCCAGGATTAGGTAAAACTACTTTGGCAAATATTTTGGCTAATGAGCTGCAAGTAGGGATTAAAATTACTTCGGGTCCTGTTTTAGATAAACCTGGTGATTTAGCAGGTCTATTAACAAATTTAGAAGAAAGAGATGTTTTATTTATAGACGAAATTCATCGTTTAAGCCCTATTGTTGAAGAGTACTTGTATTCTGCAATGGAAGACTTCAAGATTGATATCATGATTGAATCAGGGCCAAATGCAAGGACGGTGCAAATCAATCTTAATCCATTCACCTTAATTGGAGCAACGACACGTTCGGGGCTTCTTACAGCACCGATGCGTGCTCGTTTTGGGATTGCATCGAGACTGCAGTACTATACTACAGAATTGTTGACTACTATTGTTGAAAGAAGTGCTTCCATACTTAAAATGCCAATTTCGCTAGAGGCAGCAATTGAAATCGCTGGAAGAAGCAGGGGAACGCCTCGTATAGCGAATGCTTTACTGCGCCGCGTGCGAGATTTTGCCCAAATAAAAGGTAATGGTACAATTGATATTGAGATTTCAAGATATGCTTTAAAGGCATTGAATGTAGATGCTCATGGTCTTGATGAAATGGATAATAAAATATTGACTACCATTATTGATAAATTCAAAGGTGGGCCTGTTGGTTTGTCTACTTTGGCTACAGCCGTATCAGAAAGTAGTGAAACTATTGAAGAGGTATATGAGCCATTCCTGATTCAGGAAGGCTTTATTATGAGAACACCTAGAGGTAGGGAAGTAACTGATAAAGCGTACAAGCATTTAGGGAAACTTAATACTAATATTCAAGGAGGATTATTTTAGCATTAAAAGACATTCTCTTTTTTAAATAAAGTACTATTAATTCGAAATCAAAATACACACAATTTATTAAATCCGAAGCGAAACGCCTCGGATTTTTGTCTTGTGGTATATCACAAGCTGGGTTTCTTGAGCAAGAGGCACCAAGGCTTGAAAACTGGTTGAATAATAATCAGAATGGACAGATGTCCTACATGGAAAATAATTTTGATAAGCGTTTAAATCCAACTCTATTGGTTGATGGCGCTAAAAGTGTCATTTCTTTGTTGTTGAATTATTATCCTGAAAATACACAAGTTGTAGATTCGTATAAGATTTCGAAATATGCTTATGGTACTGATTACCATTTTGTAATTAAGGATAAACTTCAAGAGCTGTTGTTTTCTATTCAAGATAAGATTGGAGAGGTTTCAGGTCGTGCTTTTGTAGATTCTGCTCCAGTTTTAGATAAAGCGTGGGCCGCTAAAAGTGGTTTGGGTTGGATAGGAAAAAATAGTAACCTATTAACTCAAAAAGTAGGTTCATTCTATTTTATAGCCGAATTGATTATCGATTTAGATTTGGACTATGATAATGCAACAACTGATCATTGTGGAACTTGTACTGCATGTATTGATTCCTGCCCTACACAAGCTATAGTTGCGCCTTATATAGTGGACGGTAGTAAATGCATATCGTACTTTACAATAGAACTTAAAGAGAATATCCCGCAGGAGATGAAGGGGAAGTTTGATGATTGGGCTTTTGGTTGTGATATATGTCAAGATGTTTGCCCCTGGAACAAATTCTCTAAACCACACAATGAGCCTTTATTTAATCCTAATCCAGAATTGCTATCTATGTCTAAGAAAGATTGGGAAGAAATCACCGAAGATACTTTTAGGGCTGTATTCAAAGATTCGTCTTTAAAAAGGACCAAATTTTCTGGGTTGAATCGAAATATAGAGTTTCTAAAGTAAAGCGTTGTTGCATTATTTTAGAGAAGACTCTCTCGCAATAACAGTTGTTTCTAGTAAAATTGTTCTCGGTACAAAGGGTGTGTCTAGTTTATGACAATTCATTTCTTCTAACAGCAGATTAAATGATTCTACGCCCATTTGATGACTAGGCTGATCTACAGTGCTCAATTTTGGCGTGAGTACCTGAGACATAAACCAATTGCTGAAACCAATTACTGCTACTTGCTCTGGGATTTTAATTCCGATATCGTTAAAATAGGAAAGTACTCCTACAGCAACAAGATCTGTAATTGCAAATATTCCATCTACATCAGGATGTTCTTCAATTATTTGCTTTGCAAAATCAATTCCTTCTTGAAAAGTGACATTTTCACAAGTGTAAACTAGTTTTGAGTCAAATGGTATATTGTTTTTTTCTAGTGCTTTTTTGTAACCAATGTAACGGTCAATAGCATTTTGGGGGTTTAAAGGGCCTCGTATATGAGCAATTTTTTTGCATCCATTATCTATCAGATGCTGTACTGCATTAAACGCTGCTTTTTGATCATCAATAATAACTTTCGAACATTTGCAAAGTTTGGAAATTTTGTCAAACATAACAAAGGGTATGTTTCTATCTACAATTTGTTGTATGTGATCATCGTTGTTGGACTCATTAGAAAGAGACATTAAAATTCCATCTACTCTTTTATTGATTAGTAACTCAACTTGTTTTTTTTCTAAATCTAATGATTCATTTGACTGTAAGATGATTACTAGATAACCGTTTTTCTCTGCTTCGTCAATGATTGCGTTAATGACATTAGAAAAAAAATGATGCATCACTTCTGGAATTATTAGACCAATTGTTTTTGATTCTTTAGTTCTTAGATTTACTGCAAAACTATTTGGAGTATAGTGTAATGATTGGGCAAGTTCAATTACCGCATTTTTTGTTTTCTGGCTAACATCAGGATAGTTCTTTAGTGCTTTAGATACCGTAGTTATCGAAATACCTAATTTGAGAGCAATTTCTTTAAGTGTAATGTCTTTCATGCACTATGATTATTGAGTTTTTTGGTTTGAAATACGTTTCGTTACAATTTTTCAAGAGCAATTTATTGTTCTTAATAAGTGTGAAATGTAGCTTATACCTTTAAATAATAAGTAGCAAGGTATTAATTTTTACCGTAATAATGATGGATTTACAATATTTATCAAATTAGGGTAATGTAGTGCTTTTTTTTAAAAATAATTGATAAATCAGTTTCTTTTATGCAGATCCTCGTTCTATAATACTAGTTTCTAATTCTACAGATTGAAAATTAAAAGCTTTGTTACTTTTGATTAATTCAATTTCATCAAATAATATCGAAGCCGCTTTTTTCCCTATTTCGAATCCTGGTTGATCAATGGTAGTTAGTTTAGGAGTGATTATTTCAGACATAAAGGAGTTGCAAAATCCAAATACCGCTATTTGTTGTGGTATTTGAATACCAATGTCGTTTAAGTATTTAATGGCGCCAACAGCGACCAAGTCAGTGATGGCAAAAATGGCGTCTATATCCGGATGATCAATAACTATTTTTTGAGCATTGTTGTAGCCGTCCTCAAAATCAGTGTTGTTGTCACACAGGTACACCAGACTAGAATCATATGGAATGTTATTGTCTTCTAACGCTTTTTTATACCCTAAAAAACGATCGATGGAGTTTTGCGGCATATACGAACCTCTAAAATGTGCGATTTTTTTATGCCCTTTACTTATAAGATAGGTAACAGCATCATAAGCTGCTTTTCGATCATTGATCATTACTTTTGAACAGTTCACTAATTTAGCAATTTTATCAAAAAGCACTAGGGGAGTTTTATGGGCGATAATATTATTAATGTGATCAAAATCACCTGTTTCATTCGAAAGGGACATTAAAATACCATCAACTCTTTTGTTTAGTAGAAGTTCAATTTGCTTTTTTTCAACTTCTAATTTTTCATTAGAGCGTAAAATAATAACTAAGTATTTTCTTTTCTCGGCTTCCTCGAGGACTCCTTCAAAAACTTTTGAAAAGAAATTATAATCTACGGTAGGGACTATTAGTCCTATAGTTTTAGACTCTTTCGTTCTTAGGTTTACGGCAAAACTATTGGGGGTGTAGTTTAGTTTTTTTGCTAAGTCAATTACCGCATTTTTAGTTTTTTTACTAACATCAGGATAGTCTTTTAGGGCCTTGGAAACGGTCGTTATAGAGACTCCTAGCTGAGTAGCAATTTGTTTTAATGTTGCATCTTTCATAGTAGGATTACCCTGTTTTAAAAATAAAAAAAAACTGCTTTTTGAAAACAAACATACAATTTATTTATTGTAAGTCAATTTTCAAAAAAAGCAGTTTTTTTCTAATAATTAATTTTCTGGTAGTATGGTTCCAATTAGTTATAAATTGGTACTAGCTTATTCGATTGCTATCACTAATGATTCATAAGGACGCAATGTGTTATTTTTTATTTTAGTTGTATCGTTGTAATTATTTAGTAAGACCTCATATTTTCCTAATTTTAAATTTAGATTATAAGAAGTGTTCTTATCTGTAAAGTTTAATAAAACCAAAACTCTTTTTCCGTCTAATTCTCGTAGGTACGCAAAAACATCAGGATTTTCTTTGTCTAAAAGAGAATATTTCCCATATACCAAAACTAGATTGTTTTTACGAAGTTGTACCGTTTTTCTAAAGTAGTTTAAAATAGATTCTGGGTCTTGTTCCTGTTTTTTGACATTTATTTCATTATAATTTGGGTTTACTTTCAGCCACGGCATTCCAGTTGTGAACCCACTATTTTCAGTGTTATCCCACTGCATAGGAGTACGTCCGTTCTCTCTGGATACTTGCTTTTGCTCTTCTAAAAAAGCAAGTGTATCTCCTCCTTTATTTTTAAGATTGGTGTACTTGTTACGGGTGTCAACGTCATTGTAATCGTTGATAGATTCAAAACGGATGTTTGTCATGCCTATTTCGTCTCCCATGTAATAGTAAGGAGTGCCTCTCATAGTATATATAAATGTAGTTAGCATCTTAGAAGATAGTTCTCTAAATTCTGGAGTTTCATTCCCAAACTTACTTACCATTCTGGGTTGATCGTGATTAGCCAGAAATATCGAAAGCCAGCCTTTGTCTTTGAAGGCCTCATCATATCTGGAAAAAATAGCTTTGTATTTTTCAAGTCCAAAATCACTAATGTGTTTTCCAATGTCTACACTTTCAAAGTGATAGGCCATGTTGAGTTCTTTTCGGTCTGGATCAACAAATTGCAAGGCATCTTCTGGCGTACTTCCGGCGCCTTCGGCTACAGTCATAATATCATATTTGCTAAAAACCTCTTTATTCATTTCTTGCAAATAGTCATGTAAATGAGGGCCGACTCCGTAGTATTTTATAATATTTTTTTCAAATCCTTTAGGTAACTCTGGCCATGTGGTGTCTTTTGATGCAAATTGAAAAGCATCCATTCTAAACCCGTCAATGCCTTTGTCTAACCAAAATCGCATGATTTCATAGACTTCTTCTCTAAGTTTTGGGTTTTCCCAGTTTAAATCAGGTTGTTTTTGTGAAAAATAGTGTAGATAGTAGGAATTTGTTTGTGCGTCATATTTCCAAGCATCATTATTTACATCAAAAAAGCTCCATCTATAAGGCGGTTTTCCTTTTTCGGCAGGCCACCAATGGTAGTAGTTTCTATATGGATTGTCTCTGGAACTACGTGCTTGCTTGAACCATTCATGTTCGTCACTGCTATGATTAACGACCAAATCCATGATGAGTTTAATACCCCGTTCATGCATACCTTTTAGCAATAAATCGAAATCTTTCATAGTACCAAAATCCTTCATGATTGCTCGATAGTTACTTATATCGTAACCATTGTCGTCGTTAGGGGATTCGTAAATTGGATTTAGCCAAACGGCATCTATACCTAGACTTTTTATATAATCTAATTTAGATGTTATTCCTTTTAAATCTCCTACGCCATCGCCATCAGTATCCTTAAATGATCGAGGGTAAATTTGGTAAACGGTAGCTTCTTTCCACCATTTTTTCTGTAATGCTTCTGTAGTTGGTTCCACTTTTTGCGAGGTGATTAAATTTGTTGCTAAAAAAATGAATGTTATTGTTACTATGCTTTTTTTCATTTTATACATTTTAAGAAGTAATTTTCATTTTCATTTTATTTCGAAAATAACAGCTTCATAAGGTTGTAATTCTAGACCTTTAGAAGATGTTGTGTAATTCCCGATCAGTAACTTTGCTGTTTTAAGGTTTATTTTCGTGTCTAATTTTGCCTTTTCACTTCTAAAGTTCAACATTACTAATAATTTCTTACCATCCAGCTCTCTCGTGTAAGCATAGATATTAGGGTTTTTGGCATCAATTAAAGTGTATTTTCCATAAACTAAGACGTGATTGTCTTTTCGTAATTTTACCATTTTCCTGAAATAATTTAAGACAGAATTTGGATCTTTTTCTTGGGCTGTTGCATTTATAGAACGGTGATTG
Source organism: uncultured Flavobacterium sp. (assembly GCF_963974175.1). GTDB lineage: Bacteria > Bacteroidota > Bacteroidia > Flavobacteriales > Flavobacteriaceae > Flavobacterium. Next base: position 592,025 of record NZ_CAXBBR010000001.1, on the reverse strand, counting down.
TCATTTACTTTTAACCAAGGTTCGCCAGTTGTAAAGCCTCCGTTCTTAGAGTCATTCCATTGAAAAGGAGTACGGCCATTGTCTCTTGCTCCCCCAGTTTTTTGGTCCTCAATGAATTGTTTCAGATCGCCTCCAGCATTTTTTACTTTTTCATACTCGGCTAATGTTTCAATATCTCGGTAATCGTCGATTGTATTAAATTTAGCATTAACCATTCCTATCTCATCACCATTATAGTAATAAGGCGTTCCTCTCATTGATAGCAGAAAGGTAGATAACATTTTAGATGATAATTCTCTGTATTGAGGAGAATCATTTCCCCAGCGAGAAGTCATTCTAGGTTGATCATGATTTCCTAAATAAATTGTTCCCCAACCTTTTTTGTCATAAACTGCATCCCAGTCTGAATAGATTTTCTTGAAATCTACTAAACTCCAGTTTGGATCCATTTTTTTGAAATACCCAGGGATATATCCTAAGCTTGCACCGTCAAAGTGATAGCCCATATTTAATTCATTTCTTGCTGGATCAACAAAATTTAAAGCGGTTGATTTTAGCATCCCTGCACCTTCAGCCAGTGACATGACATCATACTTACTTAAGACTTCTTTATTCATTTCCTGTAAGTAATCATGTAAATGCGGACCGCTAGCCATATATACATCCCATCTGCCTGCGTAGTTTTTATTTAGTTCTTCTTGAGTAATTACTGGGAAAGTAGTGTCTTTTGCAATGAAGGGGATTACATCCATTCGAAAGCCATCGATGCCTTTTTTAAACCACCAATTCATCATACTGTAGATTTCTTGACGCAATTTTGGGTTTTCCCAATTCAAATCTGGTTGCTTATTGCTAAAATAATGTAAGTAATAAGAATCCGTTGTTTTGTCATATCTCCAGCCGCTACCATCTGCTTCAAAACTTCCGGGACGAAATGCAGGTGTACCTTTCTCTGCCGGCCACCAGTGGTAATAATCTCTATAAGGATTGTCTCTGGATTTTTTACTTTCTTGAAACCATTTGTGCTCGTCACTGCTATGATTGACTACTAAATCCATTACTAACTTCAAGCCTCTTTCGTGCATTCCTTTTAACAAGGTGTCAAAGTCCTCCATTGTGCCAAATTCCTTCATAATGGATTGATAGTCTGAGATGTCGTAGCCGTTGTCAGTATTTGGGGAGCCATAAATGGGATTCAACCAAACAACATCTACCCCCAAACTTTTAATATAATCCAATTTGGATATAATTCCTTTCAAATCACCAACACCATCACCGTCAGTATCTTTAAAGCTGCGAGGGTAAATTTGATATACGACGGCTTCTTTCCACCATTTTTTTTCAATAGTAGCTTCTTTTTGCTGGGCCATTGTTGATTCATATAGTAAGCAAGTAAACAGTAATAATAAAGCAAGTAAGGTTTTTTTTGGTTTCATACAGTAATGATTTAATTGTAATTTTAAAGTGGCTTTTAAGGTCGGTTTCCGTTTTATCGGTTGTAATTGACTGCTATTGAGTAGAGCAATTTCTGTATTTATTTCTATATTTTGGCTTTCTTATTAATCGATAACGTTATCGAAATATCGAAAACGTTATCGATACTAAAATTAAGGATCTTAAAGGAATATTTAAATTTTTAAGAAATAAATGATTTAAGTTTGAAATTATTAATCAAAATTAAAATTATGAATTCAAATTTAACTCACCTTGTAATACTGATTTTGTTTACTACATCCGTGTTTAGTCAAACAAAGTCAGATGAATGGAATCTACATGCATCTTCAAGGGAAAACTACTTTGGTGTGGCTATGGCGAATGGGCAAATTGGAATTGTTACTGATGATACACCATTAAAAACTAAGGAAATTATTTTAAATGGAGTCTATGAAGCAAGTCCAGAAAATGGGATTAGTAGAATTGTTAGAGGGATTGAGTTTCTTAACCTTCATTTGAATATAAATAATCAAGAAATAAGCTCTTCTAATATTGATAATTGGAGTCAGGTAGTTTCAATGAAAGAAGGAACTAGCACAACTTCTTTTAGCTTTAAAGATCTTGCGGTTATTGACTATACTATTTTGGCCAATAGAGCCATACCATATTCAGCTATGGCAATTGTAGAAATTACTCCAAAAAAGGATATTGAAATTAACGCTAACAATTATATGGTTGTGCCTGACGAACTTAAAGAGGCCAAAAGGCAATTTAGAGTATTAAAAGACAATCAATACTTGATGCCAGTTTTTGGAACCACAGCAAAAACATTAAATGGTAAACATACTATATCAGCTTCAACTACTTTTCTTTTTGACGGTCAAAGTGAAACATTAAAGCAAACTGGTAATGAGGTGGGTTTTTCAAAAAAATTAAAAAAAGGTCTAAAATACCGATTTGCTATTGCGGGCGGAATTTGTACATCCAAAGATTTTACGGATCCTCTAAATGAATCCGAAAGACAGCCCATCTTCGCATTACAAGAAGGGATTGATAATTTACTGAACCGACATAAAAAAGCATGGGCTGAGCTATGGCGAACTGGTGACATACAAATCGAAGGGGATTTAGATGCACAACAGAGAGTTCGATTTGCCTTGTATAATTTGTACTCTTATATACGCCCGGAAACCAGACAGAGTATTGCTCCAATGGGTTTGTCCTCTCAAGGATATAATGGACATATTTTTTGGGATTCTGAATTATGGATGTATCCATCACTTTTAGCATTACAGCCTGCTATGGCTAAATCTTGTTTGGATTATCGTTCGGATCGTCTTGGAAAAGCAAAACAGAAAGCAACTGTATATGGGTATAAAGGAGCAATGTTTCCGTGGGAGTCAGATGATACAGGAGAAGAAGCAACGCCAACATGGGCTTTGACGGGGATTTTTGAACAACATATCACGGCTGATGTTTCGATAGCATTCTGGAATTATTATGCCTATACGCAAGATAAGTCTTGGCTTAAAAAAGAATGGAACGTATTGAAAGAAACTGCAGATTTCTGGGTAAGTAGAGTTGTTGAAAATAAAGATGGCAGTTATTCTATTCTTAATGTTGTAGGAGCAGATGAGTATGCTCAGCATGTAGATGACAATGCTTTTACAAATGCTTCGGCTATTGAATCATTGAAAAACACTATTAAAGCGGCTACTATTTTAAATGAGCCTGTTGACCCAAAGTGGGTAGCACTATCTGAAAGGTTAGTGATACATTCTAAAAATGGAATCACCCAAAATTACAAAGGGTATAACGGAGAGATGATAAAACAAGCAGATGTTAATTTATTGGCCTACCCCTTACATGTGATTACAGATAAAAAACAAATTGAAAAAGATTTGGATTATTATTCGGCAAAGATAGACCCCAAAGATGGGCCCGCAATGGCTTCAGGAGTGTTGTCTGTATTGTATGCGCGTATGGGTGATAGGGATAAAGCTTATGATTATTTTGTCAAATCGTATTTGCCAAACAGCAGACCGCCTTTTGGTGTTTTCTCTGAGTCAGCAAATAGCAACAACCCTTATTTTGCAACTGGAGCGGGCGCTATGCTTCAAGCGGTTATTTATGGATTTGGTGGTGTAGAGCTAACAGATGATGGTTTGAAATACAATAAAGGCCTTTTACCAAAGCAATGGAAGTCACTAAAAATAATTGGACTTGGTCTAGACAATAAGACAATCACTATCGAGAAATAGTATTTATCTTTTTTTTACTAATTGCCTCAATTATATTCTGCAGAATGTAATTGAGGTAATTTTGTTTTATATAGGATGCAAAAATTCAGATTCTATAAAGAGGGATTGGCGTGCATTATTGAATGTTTGTAAAAACGGCTTTTAAATTGCATTTTTATCAGGTAATTTTGGTGTGTGCAACTTTTTTTGACAAAAACGTACTCTTTTTACCGCTTGATTCGTGATTTATTAGCACAATTCTTTAAATTTTATATTTTTTTTACATTTTATATAATTTTAGTATTAATTTTTTAAAGGATTAATTGTGAAATCGAAAACGTTTTCGGTGCTCCGAAAACGTTATAGTTAGTGTCTTTCTTAAAATTATCATAAAATTTTAGCTAAGTTTGACTCTAATTAAACAAAACCATTTAAACAAATTATTAACCAACTTATTTATTACGTATGAAAAATAGTCTACTTAAGGGCTTGATGGTGTTTCTAACGATGCTATGTACGAGTTTGATACATTCTCAGAGTGTATCTGGTACAGTATCTGACTCCAGCGGTCCGCTTCCAGGGGCTTCAATATTAGTTAAGGGAACAACAAATGGAGCACAAACAGATTTCGATGGAAAATTTACCATCGGCAATGTTGGTCCAAATGCAGTTTTAGTATTCAGTTACATTGGTCTTAAAACACAAGAAGTAAATGTCGCTGGAAAAACAACGGTGAATATTGTTTTAAAAGAAGATTCGGCTGAATTAAGAGAAGTAGTCGTTATCGGTTACGGAACAGTTAGAAAGAAAGATGCAACTGGTGCGGTTGATCAAATTGGAGCTAAAGATTTTGATAATGTAGCGGCACCTTCGCCAGCTCAGTTATTAAGAGGGAAAGTTGCAGGTGTACAAGTTACACAATCTAGTGGTGAACCTGGAGCAGGAATTTCAGTTAGAGTTCGTGGTAACTCTTCTATTCGTTCAGGAAATGGTCCGCTTTATGTTATTGATGGTGTGCCATTGGATGGCGGGAATGTATCTGCAGGTGGTGGACTTACAGCAAATAACGGAGCTCAAGATTTAGGATCTTCTTCTGCAAGAAATCCATTAAACTTTATCAATCAAAATGATATAGAAAGCATTAGTGTATTGAAAGATGCTTCTTCTACTGCTATCTATGGTTCTCGTGGAGCTAATGGGGTAATTGTAATTACGACCAAAAAAGGAAAATCTTCTGAACCACAATTAACATACAGTACTTCGGTTACTTTTAGTAAAAAATCAGGAGACTTTGGCGTAATGAGCGCAGATCAGTTTGTTGCAGCAGGTGGTGACGATAAAGGATCAAGATCTTACAATTGGGAAGATGCAGTGATGAGAAACGGATTTTCTATGAATCACGATTTATCTTTTAATAAAAGCAGTGAAAATTCAAATACAAGATTGTCATTTGGCGCTTCTAATACTGATGGTATTGTAAAAAATTCTGGTTTAGATAAATACTCCGCATCTTTTTACAATTCAAATGATTTCTTTGGTGGGGCTGTTAAGATAGAGTCAAGAATTATCTATACTGCTTTGAAAGATGAAACTACATTGTTATCTAATAATGCTGGTTATATTGGTAACTTAATTGGTACAGCTTTATATTGGAACCCAACATTGCCAATTTATAATACAGATGGAACATATCATGTAGAGAGTACTTCTTATTTGAATCCAGTTCAATTATTGGATTCTTATAAAGACTTCACTAACACTAATAAATTATTAGGAAGTATTAATACTACTTGGAAAATTAATAGTCACTTGAAATACCAATTCTTATTTGGTATAGAGAGTTCAACTTCAACTAGAAAAACGCAGTTGTTGCCTTCTATTCAGATTTTGAATACAGCACAAGCTGTTGACCCTAGAGATAATACAACTAAATATGGTCAGGCGGCGATTGCTAGTCAAAATAAATTCAATAAAACGTTCGAACACACCTTGAATTTTAACAAGGACATGAGCGACAACTTTAATTTAGATGCTTTAGTTGGATACTCTTATTATGATTATACTGCAGATGGGAATCAATCTTCAGGAATTGGATATAACAGCGCTCAAACTAATTTGATTGATAATATCGAAGGTGGTCTTCAAAATGAGTTTAGAGTTTCTTCTTTTAGAAATAGAGTTGAACTTCAATCGTATTTTGGAAGAGTCAATGCTACATTATTCAAAAAATTAATTCTTACTGGTACTATACGTGCTGATGGTTCCACTAAACTTGGAGTAAATAATAAATACGATTATTTTCCATCTGTTGGTGTAGCTTATAAGGTGGTTGATAATAAAGATGGCTTGGTTAATGATTTTAAAATTAGAGGAAATTATGGTATAACGGGTAATCAAGAATTCTCACCAAACTCTGCCGTTTCAAGAGGAGCTTATACTAACAATACTTTAAATTTAGATAATAGTTCTAATGCTAATTTAAGATGGGAAACTACTAAATCATATGGAATAGGAGCTGATTTTGAATTTCTTAATAATAGATTGTCAGGATCATTAGATTATTTCCAAAGAGATACAAAAGATTTAATTTTTCCATTGCCTACTGCCTCACCACAACCAGGGCCTCCGTCTCCACGTTTCAAAAACTTACCAGGTAACTTAATCAATAAAGGGGTTGAGGTAGCTTTGAGTTATAAGATTATTGATAATGAGAATCTTACTTGGGATATTTCTGGTAACGCATCCTTCTTGAAAAATGAAATGAAAAATTTTGCTGGATTCTTATCTACAGGAGGATTAAATGGTCAAGGTTTATCGGGTGCTTATGCGCAAGTTGTTACTAATAATAAACCAATCTATTCTTATTACATGTATGAATGGAGAGGATATGACTCAGCGGGTAATTCCATTTATGCTGATGCGGCTGGTAACGATACGGGTTTAGGTACTGCAGCAAAAAAATTGTTGGACAAACAGCCTTTGCCAAAAATCAATGTTGGTTTCTCGACGGGTTTAAGCTACAAAGGATTTGATGCTAGTGCTTCTTTCTATGGTGCTTTTGGACACTACATTTACAATAATACGACTAATGCTTATTTCTTTAAAGGAGCATTCCTTGGTGGTAGAAACGTAACTGAGGAGGCGGCAACATCTGCACAAGCAGCAGGAGATCCAAACTCACCATCTACTAAATATCTTGAAAAAGGTGATTTCTTAAGAATGGGTAACCTTACTTTTGGGTACACACTTAAAGGAGATGCATTGGAAAGATTTAAAGTTAAATCGGCTCGATTTTATGTAAATGCCTCTAATTTATTTATAATTACAAGCTATTCAGGAACTGATCCAGAGGTTGATACTGACAAACAGTTGAACGGAGTGCCTTCAGCTGGTATAGAATATTTATCTTATCCAAGAGACAAAAGTGTATCTGTCGGTCTTAATGTAACATTTTAATTAAAAAAACGATGAAAAGAATAAATATAATAAAAGGCATCTTATTAACTAGTACAGTTATACTGGGGGTAAGTTGTACAAATCTAGACGAAGAAGTATTAGACGGAGTAATTGTTTCCACAACGGGAGGAGGAACAGTAAATACTTCTTCATTATTAACTAGTGCTTATGAGGGATTAAGAGGTTTCGAGACGCAAGGACAAATGTTCGCCTTGGATGAAATGTCAACAGACGCGTTAGTAGGACCTACACGTGGTGGGGACTGGGATGATAATGCAACATGGAGACAAATTCACGTACATACTTGGGCTCCAGATCATGTTGAGGTAAGAAACGCATGGAATGCTTTATTATCACAAGTATATAGCTGTAACTTGGTTATAGAAAACGGTTCAGCTGCTGAAGTAACTCAAGCCCGTTTTTTAAGAGCATTTTACTATTATAATGTAATTGATTTATTTGGTCAAGTGCCTTATAGAGAAGCTGGAACCGCAGTAGAAGACGATCCAAAAGTGTGGACAAGAGCAGAAGCAACAGATTTCGTAATTAGCGAATTGGAAGCTGTAATGCCTCAATTACCGGCGAGAACTAGTGCAAATACGGATTTCGCTAATGCTGATGCAGCCCATTTTTTATTAGCTAAACTGTATTTAAATAAAGGTGTTTTTAAAGCTGCAGCTCCTGCAGGACCTTATACTTTTGAAGCTGCAGATATGACAAAAGTTGTGACTCATGTAAATGCAATAAACAGTTCATTAGCGGATGATTACTGGGACAATTTCAAGCCTAGCAATAATACTTCTAATGAGATATTATTGTCTTCTAAAAACGTTAGAGGTGGTGCTGGAGGTGGAATACAGTTCTTTTGGAGAATGGGTATGCATTACAACCAAACGCCTGATGGATGGAATGGGTTTGCTACAGTGGCAGAATATTATAATAAATTTAACCCTAATGATAGACGTATAAAAAACAATGATGCTGCTATTATTACTGCGTTTGGTAATCCAACTGGATTTCAAATTGGTCAAATTTACAAACCAGGAGGAACGGAAATAGTTCGTGATAGAATTAAAAATGATGCAAATCCGCTTGGACAACCGCTGAAATTCACAAAAGAATTGACGCTAATCACAAGTGGTTCTACATTAGAATCAGCAGGTGTTAGGGGACAAAAGTACATTCCTGATTCTCAGAATCTAGGTGCTCCTGATAATGATTATGTATTTATGAGATATTCTGATGCTTTAATGATGAAAGCGGAAGCGATCGCTAGAGGAGGTTCTGGTACTAATGATGTAGTTAAACTTTTAAAAATTCACACTAGAACTAATACTAATGACATCACACCTTTTCCTACAACATTAGACGGAATTTATCTTGAAAGAGGTAAAGAGTTATGGTGGGAAGGATGGAGAAGAAATGACATGGTACGTTTTGGTAAATTCTTAGAAAAAAGAGAGTTGAAGCCTTATGTTTCGGATAATAAATATATATTATTCCCAATTCCAGCAGATGCTTTGTTTAATGCAAACTTAAAGCAAAACCCTGGTTACTAAGAGTTATTTACAATTATTATGTTTTGAGTTAGTTATAAAGAGGGCAATCGTATTGCCCTCTTTATTTTTTTAATTTTAACGCTATTCATTGTTTTATTTACTGAATATTATATAAATTAGACCTTTCTTTTCTTTTGAAATATCATTACCAAATACTACATAAAATATGTTTAATCGTTATTTTTTCTTTCCAATTCTCATTCTTCTTTTTACCAATTGTTCTAAAGAAAACACTGAAAATAAAGATGCCTTATTTACTAAATTAGATGCATCAGCAACCGGAATTAACTTTGTTAATGATGTGAAAAATGGTGCTGATATGAATATTTTTAAATATAGAAATTTTTATAATGGTGGTGGAGTGGCTATTGCAGATATTAATAATGATGGGCTTTCAGATATTTATTTTACCTCAAACCTGGGGGCGAATAAATTGTATTTAAATAAAGGAAATTTTCAATTTGAAGATATTTCTAAAAAAGCAGGAGTAGAAGGCTCTAAGTCCTGGTCTACCGGAGTTGTTATGGTTGATATTAATGCAGATGGATTGCTGGATATCTATGTTTGTAATGCTGGAAATATACAAGGCGATAATCAAAAGAATGAACTTTTCATCAATAATGGCGACCTTACTTTTACCGAAAAAGCTGCGGATTATAACCTAGCAGATACAGGAATAACCACTCATACTGCATTTTTTGATTATGATAAAGACGGAGATTTAGACGCTTATATTTTAAATAATAGTTTTATACCGGTGAGTAGTCTTAATTATTCCAATAAAAGAGAACTGAGAGACAAAGATTGGGACGTAGCTGATATTTTAAAAGGTGGCGGAGACCGATTGCTTCGTAATGATAATGGAAAATTCGTTGATGTAAGTAAGGAAGCAGGAATTTATGGTAGTTTAATCGGTTTTGGTTTAGGAGTGACTGTAGGAGATGTCAATGGGGATTTATATCCTGACATCTATGTTTCTAATGACTTTTATGAACGAGATTATCTATATATAAATAATAAAAACGGAACATTTACAGAACAAATTCAAGGCTGGGCATCGCATATCAGTCAGTCTTCTATGGGAGCAGATATGGCCGACGTCAACAATGACGGAAAAGCAGATGTATTTGTTACAGATATGTTGCCAGAAGGTGATGAACGACTGAAAAACACAACTAGTTTTGAAAATTACGATTTATTTCTACGAAAAATAAATCTCGATTTTTTCAATCAATACATGCAAAACACATTACAAGTTAACAACGGAAGCAATCAGTTTTCTGAAATTGCTAATTACGCTGGCGTTGCTAAAACAGATTGGAGTTGGGGTGCCTTACTTTTTGACATGGATAATGATGGCTACAAGGATATTTATGTTTGTAATGGAATTTATCACGATTTGACTAATCAAGATTTTGTTGACTTTTTTGCGAACGAGTTTATGCAAAAAATGGTCGTAACAGGAAAGAAAGAACAAATTGAAACGATAATAAATCGTATGCCAAGTTCCCCTATTCCTAATTACGCCTTTAAAAATAATAAAAACCTGACTTTTACGAATGAAGCTCAAAACTGGGGTTTAGCTACTCCTAGTTTTTCAAATGGTGCAGCATATGGCGATTTAGATAACGATGGCGATTTAGACCTGATCGTTAATAATGTGAATATGGAGGTCTTTGTTTATCAAAATAATTCAGAAAAAAAGAAAGACAATCATTTTATTAAAGTCAAGTTAAAAGGGGATAATCAAAATACTTTTGGAGTAGGAAGTGTTGTTGAATTGTTCTCAGGGGCAGAAATTTTGAGACAAGAACTAATTCCTTCTAGAGGTTTTCAATCCTCTATCGATTATGTGATGACTTTTGGTATTGGAACAAAAAAAATAGATTCTTTACAGGTTATTTGGCCTAATGGTAAGTTTCAAACGCTTAAAAAAATCACTAATAACAGCACAATTAATTTGAAGATTGCAGATGCGAAAACGGATTATATTTCTAAAGTAAATAAAGCTAAACCACTTTTTGTTGAAACTAAATCTGGATTTTTTGCCCATAAAGAAAATGATTATATCGATTTTGACTATGAAGGGTTAATTTCAAAAGAACTCTCTCAAGAAGGACCTGCGCTAGCAGTTGCAGATATTAATGGAGATGGTAATGACGATGTTTTTATTGGTGGAGCAAAAGGAGTTTCTGGAAAAATTTACTTGAATAAAGGAAACAATAATTATAGTTTGACTAATCAAATCAGCCTTGATTCAGATGCTAATTATGAAGATACCGCTGCAGATTTCTTTGATGCTGATAATGATGGCGATATTGATTTATTAGTAGGTTCAGGAGGTAATGAAAAAGCAGATCAAAACAATTATAAAAACCGTTTGTATTTAAACAATGGTAAAGGCGTGTTTGTAAAAAGTACAACTGCTATACCAACTACAAATAATAATGTTGCCGTGATTGTATCAAGTGATTTTGATAATGATGGCGATGTTGATGTTTTTATAGGAAGCCGATCTGTTCCAGGAGTTTACGGAATTGATCCTAAACATTTATTGTTAGAGAATGATGGTAAAGGTAATTTTACTAACGCCACTGATAAAAAAGCTTTTAAACTCAATACAGTAGGTATGATTACTGATGCTGTATGGGAAGATATAGATAATGATTCTAAAAAAGATTTGATAATCGTAGGGGACTGGATGGCTCCAAGAATATTTAAAAACACAGGAAGAAGGCTAGTTGAATACAAATCGAATCTAACTGAGTTTTCAGGATTCTGGAATGCAGTAAGTTGCGTAGATTTAAATAATGACGGGAAAAAAGATTTGGTTCTAGGGAATAAAGGAACAAACACCACTTACAAAGCTTCTACAAAAAATCCGATGCGATTGTTTGTAAATGATTTTGACAATAATGGCACTATTGAACAAATCGCAACGCGTTCTATAGATGGGAAAGACATGCCTTTGAACTTAAAACAGGACGTTGGTAAACAAATACCATTGATTAAGAAGAAGAATTTAAGTTATGCAGCTTACGCTAAGAAAAGCTTTCAGGAACTCTTCTCAGCCGATGTCACAAATAATTCAATTCAAAGAACGGCTAACATTCAGGAAAGCGTGGTTGCCATGAATAAAGGAAATGGAAAATTTGAAATAAAAGCTTTGCCAAAAGAAGTGCAGTTTTCTTGTGTGAACACCATTTGCGTGCTAGATATTAATAAAGATGGAATTCTCGATCTTGTTTTAGGAGGAAATCAATATGAGTTTAAACCACAATTTTCAAGACTTGATTCTAATTATGGAAGTGTTCTTTTAGGAAGTAAGAACGGCAGCTATACATGGGTGCCATACGCTCAATCAGGTTTTTTCATGAAAGGGGAAGTAAAGCATCTAAAAGCAATAAAAGGTAAGAATAATTCAGTTTCAATAATTGCAGTTATTAATGATAATGCACCTAAAATATTTAAAAGCAATGAATAATTTTTTTCGAATAGCACTGCTTTCTGTGCTAATGGTAAGTTGCTCAAAAAAAGAACATTATTTATTTGAAAAACTAGCCTCAGATAAAAGTAATATTACTTTCAATAACCAACTAGACCCTTCTAAAAATATTTCTATTTTAGATTACCTCTATTATTACAATGGAGGTGGAGTAGCATTAGGAGATATCAATAATGATGGTTTGGTTGATATCTACTTTACTTCAAACCAAGGTAAAAATAAATTATACCTGAATAAAGGCAATAATAAATTTGAAGACATAAGCACTAAGGCAGGGGTTGAGGGTCAAAGTGATTGGACTGCAGGAACGGTTATGGCAGATGTCAATGGGGATGGATATTTAGATATTTATGTTTGTGCTGTAGTAGGGATAAATGGTTTTGAAGGACATAATGAATTATTCATTAATAATAAGGATAATACTTTTACAGAAAGAGCGGCAGAATATGGTTTGGATTTGGATAATTACAGCTCTTCAGCGGCATTTTTCGATTATGATTTAGATGGTGATTTAGATATGTATTTATTGAATCATGCGGTACATTCAGAAGAATCGTTTGGGAATGCCGATGTAAGAAATAAAAGAAGCTATGAATGTGGTGATAAATTATTTAGAAATGACAATGGTAAATTTGTTGATGTAAGTGAGCAAGCAGGTATTTTTGGCGGAGCCAATGGATATGGGTTAGGACTTGCTGTTTCTGATTTTAATTTAGATGGTTATCCCGATATTTATGTAGGTAATGATTTTCATGAAGACGATTATTATTACTTAAATAATGGAGACGGTACTTTTACAGAAAGCTTAAAACAACATTTTGGACATACCAGCCGATTTTCTATGGGTGTTGATGTTGCGGATATCAATCACGATGGATTCCCAGATATTCTAACGCTTGACATGCTTCCTGAGAATGAAAAGGTTTTAAAATCGTCATTAGGAGATGATAATGTACAGATGCTAAAAATGAGAACCGAAAAATTGGGGTATCATTATCAGTACACGAGAAATATGTTGCAATTAAATAATGCAGGAAATAATTTTACTGAAACAGCGCTTCTTAATGGAGTTGCTGCTACTGACTGGAGTTGGAGCGCTTTATTTGCTGATTATGATCAGGATGGCGAGCAGGATATTTTTGTAGGTAATGGAATCCCAAAGCGCCCCAACGATCTCGACTACGTGAAATATTATTCTAATGACCAGATTAAAACGAAAATAACGACTACTAAATTATTAGACAAAGAGGCTTTAAACAAAATGCCTAAAGGGAATTGTACTAATTATATGTTTCAGGGAGCTGCAGATTTACACTTTAAAAATAGATCTAAGGACTGGATAGAAAATGACTCTATAATTTCTAACGGAAGTGGTTATGCCGATATCGACAATGATGGAGATCTTGATATCATTACTAATAATTTGAATAGTGTTGCATCTCTTTACATCAATAGGACAGATACTGCTTCTAATTACTTAAAGTTGAAACTACAGTTTCAGGGGAAAAACAGTTTCGGAATAGGAGCTAAAGTTATTTCTTATGCAAAAGGAAAAAGACAGTTTAAGGAATTACAAACTACAAGAGGATTTCAATCTTCTTCTGAGCCAATGCTACATTTTGGATATGGAAAGATAAAAATGATCGACTCCTTAGTAGTTATTTGGCCCGACAAAACATATCAAACTTTAAAGAATATAAAGGCCAATCAGACAATTGTAGTAAAAGCTGCGAAAAGAAGAAAAGCATTTAATTACCAAAAATTACATCCTTCTATTGTACCGGTATTTAAAAAGGTAGAAGGTAATTTAGGAATAGACTTCACGCATCAGGAAAATGACTACGTTGATTTTATCTTTCAAAAATTAATTCCGTACCAACGTTCAGATCGTGGACCAGCAACTGCCATAGGAGATTTAAATAATGATGGTAAAGAAGATATTTTCTTTGGTGGATCCAAGAATAAAAAGGCAACGGTATATGTTCAAAATGGAAATGGATTTTCGAAAAAATCTTTTACAACTATAGCCAATGATTCCGTATATGAAGATGCAGGGGCTGTTATTGGAGATTTTAATAATGATAAAGTCAATGATTTGTTTGTAGCTTCTGGAGGTGGTGAAAACGCCTCTGATTTACAAGACCGTTTGTATTTATCAGAAAACAAACAATTAGTAAAATCAAACTTAGTGGAGTTGATAAAAAATGCTTCTGTAGTTAAAATGTTTGATTATGACAATGACGGAGATTTAGATGTTTTTGTTGGAAATAATTCGGTTAATAACCGTTTCGGAAGCATTCCAGATTCCTACTTATTAAATAATGCAGACGGTGTTTTCTCTATTGTTCAGAATAAAACCTTTTCAAAAATTGGAATGGTGACGGATGCTGTGTTTTCAGATTTCAACAAGGACGGTACAATCGATTTAATTGTAATAGGGGAATGGATGAAACCTACTTTTTTTGCAAATACAAACGGAAAATTTAAAGATGTAACGGCTACTGTGTTACCAGAGAAAAGCAATGGTTTGTGGCAGGCTATAATACCTTTTGATATTGATAATGATGGAGACCTTGATTATATTGTTGGGAATTGGGGGATGAACTCCAAGTTCAAAGCGTCGCAGGAATTTCCGATGAGAATGTATTATGATGATTTTGACAAAAACGGATCCTATGAAACAATTGTTGCAATTGAAAAAAAAGGAAGCTATTATACTACTTTGGGCCTAGATGATTTAGCAGAGCAGTTTAGTGGGATGTTAAAAAAGAAGTTCAAAAGCTATAATGTATTTGCAGGAAAAACGGTTGAAGAAGTCTTTAGTCCAAAGATGCTTTCGGAGGCAAAGCATTTTGAAGTACATAATTTAAAATCAGGATACCTGAAAAATCAGGACGGAAAATTCACTTTTGTTGCTTTTTCAAGTGATTTACAAGTCGCTCCAATTAATTGTTTTGTGAAATCTAATTTTGATTCCAATAAAAAAGAAGCTGTTTTTGCCGCGGGTAATTATTTTGGAGTGTCTCCTTATCACAGTCGATTTGATGGTTTTTCAGGAGCTTTAATCAAAGATGCAAAAACAATTGTATTAGGTAGTACGTTAGGAATTGACTTGTCTCAAAAAGCAGTAAGACATTTAGATATGATTACCCTAAAAGGGAAAAAATATTTACTTGTGACTGTAAACAACAGCAAAGCGGAGGTATATGAGTTACCTATGATCAAGGAAAATAAGCAATAGGTTAAAAGTATATTTAAATTTAAATAGAAAGAGAAATGAGATTACAAAAATATTTTATAGTAGTAGTAACAGCGCTATTGATATCATGTCAAAAGGACAAGACCATTGAAGTTACAACAGATGAATATCATGCTGCGATAGAAAATGTGACAGAAATTATGATTCATGATATTTTTTCACCGCCAGTTGCTAGTAGGATTTTTGTTTATCCTAACATTGCTGCGTATGAAGTTATTGCTCAGAATAGTAAGACCTATTCCACTCTAGGGAATCAGTTAAAAGGATTAGGAACTACTCCTAAATTAGACCCTAAAAGCGGAGTAAATGTTGAGGTTGCGGCTTTGGTTGCGCATATGGAAGTGAGCAAGCAATTGGTTTTTTCAGAAGATTTGGTAGAAAAGTTCAGAGATAGCCTATATAAAAAATGGAGCGAGACTAATGAAAAAGAATTTAAGGCTTCTAAAGAATATGGACTTAAAGTAGCGGATCATATTAAGAAATGGATGGATAAAGACAATTACAAGCAAACGCGAACGATGTCTAAGTTTTCTGTTTTGCCTAATATTGCCGGTAGATGGCAACCAACTCCACCAGCTTATATGGATGCAATAGAACCACATTGGGGTGAAATTAGAACACTAGTATTGGACTCAGCCTCTCAGTTTAAACCCATACCAGCACTTCCTTTTTCATTAGATAAAAACTCTGCTTTTTTCAAAGAAGTACAAGAAGTGTATGACATAAGCTTGGATATGAAAAAAAGGGGAGATGAATGTGATGAAGTGAAAATGGCTCAATTTTGGGATTGTAATCCTTACGTTTCTGTGAGTCAAGGGCATATGATGTTTGCCAAAAAGAAAATAACTCCAGGCGCGCATTGGATGGGAATTACCAAAATTGCTTGTAAAAAATCAAATGCTAATTTTGAGAAAACAGTTTTTGCATATACTGAAACTTCTATTGGAATGTTTGAAGCATTTATAAGTTGTTGGGATGAAAAGTTCAGAAGTAATGTCATAAGACCAGAAACGGTAATCAATCAGGAAATTGATGAAAACTGGAAGCCCGCTTTACAAACCCCTCCATTTCCAGAATACACTAGTGGACATTCTGTGGTTTCTACTGTTTCGGCTGCAATTTTAACTTCGATATTTGGAGACAATTTTGCTTTTGTGGATAATTCAGAGTTACCTTTTGGTCTACCAAACAGGTCCTTTAAGTCTTTTAACGCTGCTTCAAAAGAGGCTGCCATGAGTCGTTTTTATGGAGGTATTCATTACAGAGCAGCAATTGAAAACGGAATTGTACAAGGGAATGAGATCGCTGGTTTTGTTGTGAATAAATTGAAAATGACGAAGTAAATGAAGACTAATAAAAAAAAAGTATTGTTTTTTAGTGTTTTGATTTCGCTTTTTATAGTATGGTATCTTTTTATAAAAAAAAGTGATTACTGTATTTCATTTAAGGTAAAAGCAGCAACCGGGACCGTATTTCAAGGAGTTCAGGAATGGTCAGCTTTGCGACAGTCTACGGAAAAAGAAGAATATCATACACTAGAAAAGAAAAACTTTAGTTTCATCAAGCAATCGATGACAAAAGGGACGATAAAAATGGAGTATACTTGGGAAATTAATACCCTAAATGATTCTGTTACTACTGTTAATGCATGTATTACCGATTTAGATAATAGTATTTATAATAGATTGACCGTTCCTTTTTTTGAAACTGATTTTAAAAAACAACAAATAGAAAAAATAACTAATTTTAGAAATGGGTTAAATAAACATCTGGAAAATTTTAAAATTAAAATTGATGGGATTGTTACTTCTGAGGAGACGTTTGTTGCTTATATCAATTTAAAAAGTGTCATGCAAGAAAAAGCGCAGACGATGATTGCAAATGATGCAGTTATTACGGGCTATTTACAGCAAAATAACATTAAAATCACTGGTAAGCCGTATGTCGAAATTGAAAATTGGGATCTAGATAAAGAAACGCTGGATTTTAATTACTGCTTTCCTATTGCTAAGAATACAAAGTTTATTGAAAATGAATTTGTGAAGTTTAAAACCTTAAAAACGATTAAGGGATTGCAGGCAACTTATTACGGTAATTTCAGGACCTCAGACAGAGCTTGGTTTACCTTATTGGACTATGCGAATAGACACGACATTAAATTATCGAAAAAGCCACTCGAACACTTTTTGGCAAACCCTTTTAATGGAGGTGACGAACTTACTTGGGAAACTAAAATAGTGATTCCTTTCGAGTGATTCCGTAATTGATAAATTAAGATTATTTTAAGAATTCGAAAACGTTTTCGGTACTTCCGAAAACGTTTTTGTTTTTATTACTTAATTAATTTGCGATTTTACAATTATATTTAAAAATTATAAATGAAATCGATGAAATTAAAATTAAGTTTTTGGCAAATCATCAACATGAATGTTGGTTTTTTTGGTATTCAGTATAGTTTTGGTTTACAACAAAGTGCTGTCAACCCTATTTACGATTTTTTGCATGCAAGCCCTGATGAAATTCCTATATTAAACCTTGCGGGACCATTAACAGGTTTGTTGATTCAACCTATAATTGGAGCAATGAGTGATAAAACATGGCATCCACGATGGGGAAGACGTAAGCCTTATTTTTTCGTTGGAGCAATAGTTTGCAGTATTGCTTTATTTTTATTTCCGTTTAGTAGTTCACTATGGATGGCTGCTGGTTTACTATGGATTTTAGATGTTGGGAACAACACTGCTATGGAGCCTTATCGCGCTTTTATTGCAGATACACTTGATGAAGAACAGCAACCTTTAGGATTTCAAGCTCAAAGTTTTTTTACAGGTTTCGGTCAGTTTTTAGCGTATATATCCATTGGAATTTTCCCGTTAATAATTGTTGGTTACACCGGCGAATTACCCAACTGGATGTATGCCTCTTTCTTCATTGGGGCAATCTTGTCCATCACATCTATTTGGTGGAGTATGAGTAAAACTACTGAAATCCCGCCAACAGCTGAAGAAATTGAATATATAAAAGCCAATCCATTAAATATTATTTCCCCTTTTGTAGATATTTATAAGGCTGTTCTAGAAATGCCAAAGGTAATGTGGCAGCTATTTTTGGTATACTTATTCCAGTGGTACGCCATGATGTGTTATTGGCAGAACAATTCTAAAAGTATCGCTTTGTCTGTTTGGGATACAACGCCTGCTGACAAAATAGGATATGGTGAAGCAGTTCGCTGGAATGGATTAGTCGGGGCATTTGGGTTTGTGGTTACTTTTTCGATAGCATTCTATTTGGCAAAGTTAGCGCAAAAGCACGGCGCTAAAATGGTTCATTTTGGATGCCTTTTATTAGGAGCTGCTTCTCTTTTATTGTTCCCTGTAATACAAAATCAATATTTATTTTTTGTTGTAATTATTGGATATGGAATCGCATGGGCAAGTATGATGGGGATCCCTTATTTAATGGTAGTTGCCAATATCCCAAAAGAACGTTATGGAGTGTATATGGGAATCATTAATATGATGATTGTTATTCCAATGATTTTTCAAAATGTATCATTTGGATTTATTTTGAAACATTTCTTAAACAATGATCCTCGATTGGCTATAACTTTTGCGGGAGTTTTATTGCTCATTGGTGCAATATGTACCTTATTTATAAAAACAGAAAATAAAAAATTAAGTGAATAATTCAGTAGATAATAAGATGGATAATATAGACATCCTTTGTGTTGGTGAAGTTCTTATAGATTTTATTGGGCATCAAGAAGGTGTTCTTATTAATGAAACTAGAGATTACCATAGGTATTTAGGCGGTTCTCCTACTAATGTTGCTATGAACTCAACAAGACTAGGTTTGAATGCTACAATGGTCGCTACGGTTGGCGATGATGGTTTTGGATCCTATATTTTCGAGAAATTATCAGAAGTTGGCGTGAATACGAGTCATATTAAAACTTTAGATAATAAATCAACTAGTGTTATTTTTGTTTCTAGGTCATCAGGTACGCCTGATTTTATCCCCTTTCGTGAAGCAGACTGTTGTATTTATGAAGAACAAATTTCAAGCGAAATATTATCTAAAACTAAAATATTTCATACGACCTGTTTTGCATTAAGCAAAAAACCTGCACAGAAAACAATTTTAAAAAAGGCACAAGAAGCTTATGATTTAGGATGTAAACTAAGTATAGATGTCAATTATGCTAAGAAACTGTGGAAAAGTCAAAAGAAAGCTTTTAAGGTGATCAAAAGCTATTGCCAGTTTAATCCATTAATAAAAATAAGTGAGGATGATATGCTGCGTCTTTTTGAGAAAGAACTACCTCATGAAGATATATTTCAATTTTTTCATGATCAAGGTGTAGAAACTGTATGCTTGACATTGGGTAGCAAAGGAGTGAAATTATCTCAAAAAGGAAAAGAAGTCATACAAATGCCAGCGATAAAAATTGACAAAGTAATGGACTCTACTGGAGCGGGTGATGCTTTTTGGTCGGGATTTTTATTTGCCTATATCAAGGAAAAGACTATTGATGAGTGTTTGGATATTGCTTTAAAATTAGCAGCTTTAAAATTGCAAAATGTTGGGCGTTTACCAGATAATATCAATATTCTATCTAAACTTTTATAATACACTATGCAAGAAAACGATAAAAATATTAGTAATGGTGTAATGCTTAATGCGTATCCAGATAGTATTGGAGAAAAATTTAGTGATACAGTAGATATGCTTAAAATGACAGAATTTAAGGATGTTTTTTCTTTGTTATATGTATTGCCTACTTTTTTTAATAGTGACTTAGATAGAGGTTTTTCTGTTATTGATTATAATCTTAATAGAGAGTTAGTCGACACAAAAGACTTACTTGATTTAGAAGAGCTCAATGTTAAACTTAAATTTGATATTGTCTTAAATCATCTTTCTGTAGCTTCACCACAATTTAAAGATTTACTTCAAAACGGAAATAAGTCTAAATACAAAGATTTCTTTATAAATTGGAATGAATTCTGGGAAGGAAACGGAGTAAAAAACGAAGATGGTATTATAAGTCCAAAAGCAGAATATCTCAATAAATTATTCATGAGAAAGTCTGGTTTACCGGTACTGAAAGTTCGTTTTCCAGATGGTACAGAACAACCGTATTGGAATACCTTTTATCAGCAAATAACTTATAATTCGATTACAAAAATAGATCTACAGCATATAAAAGGCCTAACCGAAGATCAAGGTTCGTTTATAACTGCAAAAATTAATGAAGCTATTGCTGAAGATCAAGATTTCACAACCATTGATTTTAAAGATGTGAGTCTTTTTAAAGCAGATATTCTACAAGTAGTAGAACAAAAGCGTTCTTATTTAGGGCAGATGGATGTCAATGCGGCATCGCCTTTAGTTTGGGATTTCTACGAAGAGACACTGAAAAAACTACGCAGTTATGGATGCAACATTCTTCGCTTAGATGCTTTTGCCTATTTACATAAACAGGTTGGAGAATCAAATTTCTTCAATAAACCGGGTACTTGGGAGTATTTAGAACGTATTAAACAAATAGCGCAAAAGAACGATTTGATACTTTTGCCTGAAATTCATGCAGAATATGGCTTGCATTTGCATGATGAAGTAGCTAACGAAGGGTATACTATTTATGACTTTTTCTTGCCAGGTTTAACGATTCATACTATTGAGAATAAAACGAGTAGCGCTTTATTAAGTTGGGCAAAAGAAATTATCGCCAAAGGATACAAAACAGTAAACATGCTTGGTTGTCATGATGGAATACCTGTTTTAGATTTAAAAGGCAAAGACGTAAATGGGGTTTATAACCAGGGCTTGTTACAAGATGACGAGATAGAAGGGATTATGAATACAATCATGGAGCGTGGTGGTCGCGTGAAAAATCTTTATGATCCTTCAGGGAAAAAGATTTCTTATTATCAAGTAAATGCTACTTTTTTTAGTGCACTAGGTGAAGACGAGCAAAAGTTACTTTTAGCTAGAGCGATACATATGTTTATGCCTGGAATACCTCAAGTTTGGTATTTAGATGTTTTTGCTGGGAAAAATAATTATGAAGCAGCTGATAACGGTGGTAGTGCAGGTCATAAGGAAATTAACCGCACAACGTTAACCATGCAAGATATAGAACAAGGACTAAAAACAGATGTTGTACAGAAGCAGCTAGAGATAATTCGTTTAAGAAATACCTCAGATGCATTTTTAGGCACAGTAGAAATTAATGATGCCTTTGACGATGTAATAGATATTAAGTGGGTAAACAATAATACAGTAGCGCACTTAAAGGGGGACCTTAAAACCTATCGTTTTACAATAGATCACATAGATAAAGACATTGAAATAATAATGAGGTATTAAATTAATCTAAAAATTTGCAGTCATAAAATAGTAAGATACAGTTACACTGCGGGACGAATTGTTATCCATGAATACCTAATACATAAAAAGATAAAAATGAAAAAAAGTACCATTAAACTAGCGATGTATCTGAACTACTTTGTTTTTGCCATTCTACTCAACAGTGTGGGAATTGTCATTTTAAAGGCGCAAAAAAATTACGGAGTTGATGAATTACAAGCGAGTATTTTGGAAGCTTTTAAGGATTTACCTATAGCTATTGTGTCTTTTTTAATCGCCTCTTTTTTGCCTAGAATTGGGTATAAAAAGGCAATGTTAATTGGATTGGCATTAGTTTCGGCAGCTTGTGTTACCATGTATTTTGGGAATTCATTTAGCGCTGCCAAAGTGCTTTTTGCCACCGTTGGAGTGTCTTTTGCATTGATAAAAGTGTCGGTATATTCTCTGATAGGAACTGTTACGGAGAATCAAAAAGAGCACAATAGTTTAATGAGTAGTATTGAGGGTGTTTTTATGATAGGAATCGCCTTGGCTTATTTTTTATTTCCTGCTTTTAATTCTGAAACCGATCCTAATGCTTGGCTTAATGTATACTGGCTTTTGGCTGCTATTTCGCTATTGTCGTTTAGTTTTTTGTTTTTCACCAAATTCGAAAAGCAAACAGAAATACCTGGGGTGGACTTATTAGATGATTTTAAACAAATGTTCAAACTGTTTGCTAAACTATTGACAATCGTTTTTGTAATTAGTGCTTTTCTATTTGTAATGATTGAGCAAGGAATTATGACATGGTTGCCTACGTTTAATGATAAAGTGCTTCATCTGCCAGAGAATATCAGTATCATGATGGCGAGTATTCTGGCAATTTCATTGGCTGCAGGAAGGCTTCTTGCTGGTGTGATTACTAAATCTATAAATTGGATTTGGGTATTGACTTTTTGTATAATCATGGCAATGCTATTGGTAGTTTTTGTACTTCCTAGAACAGTAGGTTTAGAAGTAAAAGATATTAATTCATTAAGCGATATTCCTTTGATGGGATTTGCATTTCCATTGGTAGGATTGTTTATAGCGCCTATTTACCCACTATTGAATTCCGTAGTTTTGAGTGCATTACCTAATAAATTACACAGTTCGATGACAGGATTGATAGTTGTTTTTTCGGCACTTGGTGGGACGCTGGGCTCAAGAGTTATTGGTTATTTATTTAAAAATGAAGGACCGGAAAATGCCTTCTATTACACATTGATTCCAATGTCGTTATTATTAGTCTCCTTTTTTATTCTAAAAAAACTTACTTCTAAATCATGAAAATTACTCTAAATAATATAGAAAAAGTCTTTCAGGAGCTATTGCTTCAAGAAGATACTGATCAAGATAAAAAAATCACGAAAGAAGATAAAGGTCCCAAGCGATTTGTGCTGGTTGATGAAAATACTAAAGTAGAAAAAGTGATTTCAGGAACGTATCATTTGTCAAATTTGCTTCAAGAACTGGCTTTGCTTAGAGAGCAGGAGGTTAATGAGTTAGATTTAGCTCATGTTGAAGAAGCTCCTGTTGAGAGAATTTCTAGAAAAATCCGTGAGGATTATTGGGATGAATTGACACGTACCATTGACAAGAAAGGGCTTGCCCAAATTCTTGAAGATGAAAAAACAGCTAATGAAGTACCTACACTTTATGTTTCAGCTAAGGACGAGGTGGGGGTTTCTTATTTTAAAGACTTGGAAAAAGATTTTAAAAATTTTAAAGTAGCCATTTTACCAGAGAATTACAGTGTGGATTATGTGGATACCTTGAATACAAAACCTGGGATTTTGGCTTTAGCATTAGAGCAAAATACAGACTCGCTACAAGGTGTTCCTTTTGTAGTGCCTGGTGGAAGATTTAATGAAATGTATGGTTGGGATAGTTACTTTATAGGCGTTGGGTTGTTGATTGATAACCAATTGGATAAGGCTATTGCTATTGCCGAAAACTTCAGATATCAAATTATTCATTATGGTAAAATATTAAATGCAAACCGAAGTTATTATTTGACAAGAACGCAGCCTCCATTATATTCTTCATTATTGTTAGGGATTGCACAAGATAAAAAAATAAGCCAGGAATGGCTAAAGAAGCATCTTGAGACTGTGATTATGGAATACGATACGGTATGGATGGTTCAGGGAAATCGATTAACACCTACGGGTTTGAATAGGTATAAAGCAGATGGAGTAGGTATGCCTTTTGAGGTGGAGCCTGGTCATTTTGACGATATCTTAGCGCCTTATGCCGTAAAGTATAATTTGCCTATTAGAGAGTTTGAAATGCAATATTTAAAAAGATCTATAGTTGACGATGAGCTTGATCTGTATTTTGTACATGATCGCAGTATGAGGGAAAGCGGGCACGATACCACAAACCGCTTAATAAACACATGTGCTAATCTGAATTCAGTTGATATCAATAGTTTTCTTTATAAATATGAAAAGGATGTCAGTTACCTTATCAAAAACTATTTTGACGATTCTTTTCAAGTCGACGGAACAACGTACACATCGCAAAACTGGGAGAATAAAGCGACTTTTCGTAAAAATAGAATCAATGAATTGTGTTGGGATGAAGCAGCGAGTATGTACTTTGATTATGATTTTGTAAATAAAAAACAATTTCCGTTTGAGGCGGCAACCACTTTTTTCCCATTATGGGCTGGATTGTGTAGTGAGAATCAAGCTAAAAAATTAGTAGAAATAGCCTTGCCTCAATTTATTCAATCCGGAGGAATTACAGGAAGTACAAAAGCAAGTGTTGCTGGAATTCCTGAAGATGTCCCACAACGACAATGGGATTATCCTTTTGGTTGGGCGCCTCATCAAATGTTGTTATGGGAAGGTTTAATTAATTATGGGTATCTTGATAAAGCTCAGGAAATGATCTATAGATGGCTGTGGTTGATTACAAAAAACGCAGTAGAATATAACGGAACCATTCCTGAAAAATTCAATCTTGAAACCAGTTCGCATAAAGTTTTTGCTGAATATGGTAATGTTGGGACTGAATTCGATTATATTTCTAAAGAAGGATTTGGTTGGGTAAATGCATCGTACCAATACGGTTTGCAAATTTTGAATGATAATTTTAAAACCGAATTGAATATCCTTACTTTACCTGATGATTTGTTTAAAGTTTAGTTTTTTATAAGTAAGCTGTCATTTGTATGCTATTTTTTTTAACTTTATCGTCAACTAAAATTTTTCAATATGACTGTAAATCAAATATTAAGCGTTAAAGGAAATGATGTGCACTCCATAGTTTCAACCATTACGGTTTATGAAGCTTTAAAAGTTATGGGAGAGAAAAACGTTGGGGCTGTTTTAGTAATTGAAGATAATTTACTAAAAGGAGTATTGTCTGAGAGAGATTATGCTAGAAAAATTGTCTTGAAAAACAAAGCTTCCAAAGATACTCATGTGCATGAAATCATGGAGCGAAATGTTATTACGGTTAAACCAGCAGATAATCTCGATTATTGTATGGAATTGATGAGTACAAAACGAATCAGGCACTTGCCTGTCGTTGAAGGTAATGAGGTTTTAGGTGTGATTTCAATTGGAGATGTTGTGAAATCCATTATAGAAATTCAAAAAGTAACTATTCAACATTTGGATTCTTATATTAGTGGAGCCAATGTATAATTAAAAACATATTATCAACCTAAATAGCTGCAAATTAGTGCGGCTATTTTTTTTCCTACAAAAAGATAGTTGTTTTTTTATAAAAGAATAGGAGAATAGTCTGCTTTTTAAAGCAACTCTTATATCTTTGTAAGCTAGAATAAAATCTAAATAAATGAATAAGAATAGCAAGAGAAGAGAGGCATTATTATATCATGCTAAGCCAACTCCAGGTAAAATACAAGTAGTTCCAACGAAGAAATATGCAACACAAAGAGACTTGTCTTTGGCATATACTCCTGGTGTAGCAGAGCCTTGTTTGGAAATAGCGAAGGATGTTAATAATGTATATAAATACACAGCTAAAGGGAATTTAGTTGCGGTTATTACCAATGGAACGGCAGTTTTAGGACTTGGAGATATAGGTCCTGAAGCTTCAAAACCGGTGATGGAAGGGAAAGCCTTATTGTTTAAAATTTTTGCTGATATTGACGTTTTTGATATAGAAGTAGACGCTAAGGACATTGACAAATTCATTGAGACAGTAAAAGCAATAGCACCTACATTCGGTGGAATAAATTTAGAAGATATTAAAGCTCCAGAATCTTTCGAAATTGAAAGACGTTTGGTTGAAGAGCTTGATATCCCTGTAATGCATGATGATCAGCATGGTACTGCAATTATTTCATCTGCAGCTTTATTAAATGCACTTGAATTAGCAGATAAGAAAATTGAAGATGCAAAAGTAGTAGTTTCAGGTGCAGGTTCTGCAGCTTTAGCTTGTGCTAATTTATATGTGCTATTGGGAGTCAACCCTGCTAATATTACCATGTTTGATAAAGACGGAGTTTTGTCGAAAGACAGAACGGACTTATCTCTATTACAACAACGGTACGCAACTGATAAAAAAGGATTTACATTAACAGAGGCTATAAAGGGAGCTGATGTTTTCTTAGGACTTTCTGCAGGAAATGTTCTTTCAGCGGAGATGTTGCTGACAATGGCTGATAATCCTGTTGTTTTTGCAATGGCAAATCCAGTTCCTGAAATCGATTATCATTTAGCGATAGCTACTCGTACTGATATTATTATGGCTACGGGAAGATCAGATTATCCTAACCAAGTGAATAATGTACTTGGGTTTCCTTATATTTTCCGTGGTGCATTAGATGTTCGTGCTACAAAAATAAACGAAGCAATGAAAATGGCTGCTGTTAGAGCGCTTGCAGCTTTGGCAAAAGAACATGTTCCTGAACAAGTGAATATTGCTTATGGTGCGACCAAATTAATTTTTGGACGTGATTATATTATTCCTTCTCCATTTGATCCAAGACTGATAAGTGTTGTTGCGCCAGCAGTAGCAAAAGCAGCAATGGACTCAGGAGTTGCCTTAAATCCAATTACGGACTGGAATAAATATGAAGAGGAGCTTTTAGACCGATTAGGGAATGATAATAAAATGGTTCGATTGATTACCAATAGAGCTAAAATGGATCCTAAAAAAATCATATTTGCAGAAGCGGATCATCTAGATGTGCTAAAAGCAGCCCAAATTGTTTTAGAAGAAGGAATTGGTCAGCCGATTCTATTGGGTAATATGGAAATAATAGTAGAGCTAAAGAAAGAATTAGGTTTTGAAACCGAAGTTGAAATTATCGATACTAAAATTGATGAAGAAAACGAAAGACGAAATAGATTTGCAAATACGTATTGGGAAGCCAGAAAAAGAAGAGGCATCTCTTTGTTGGATGCTCAAAAACTAATGCGTGAAAGGAATTATTTTGCAGCAATGATGGTCAATGAGGGGGAAGCTGACGGTTTAGTTACTGGATATTCCAGAAGTTATTCATCAGTAGTTAAGCCTATGTTGCAACTGATTGATAAAGCACCGGGAGCATCTATTGTAGCAACTACAAATATGATGATGACAAAGCGTGGACCTATGTTCTTGTCAGATACAGCGATAAATATAGATCCGTCTGCAGATGATTTAGCAAAAATTGCTATCATGACAGCTAAAACTGCCAGAATGTTTGGTGTTGAACCTGTTATCGCGATGGTTTCGTTTTCAAACTTTGGGTCTTCTACAGATGTAAGTGCAGCAAAAGTAAGAGAGGCTGTAGCTTATTTACATAAGAATCATCCTGACATGGTTATTGACGGAGAAGTTCAGGCTGATTTTGCTTTGAATCCTGAGATGTTAAAAGAAAAATTTCCGTTTTCTAAATTGGCTGGTAAAAAAGTTAATACTTTAATTTTCCCGAACCTTGACTCTGCTAATATTACTTATAAATTATTAAAAGAATTAAATAAGGTAGATTCTATTGGTCCAATTATGTTAGGTATGGGGAAACCAGTACATATATTTCAATTGGGAGCAAGTGTCGAAGAAATGGTTAATATGGCGACAATTGCCGTTATTGATGCTCAGGAAAAACAGAAGAAAAAGAACAAATAGAACAAATAGATATTGAAAAGCACTCCGTATTCATTGCGGAGTGCTTTTTTTAATTTGAAATAATCTATATTTATATTAAAATACAAAACAATTTAATGATAGCACATTTACAAGGCAAATTAGTAGAAAAAACACCAACAGAAGTAGTTATTGATTGTGGTGGTGTAGGGTATCACGTGAACATATCGTTGCATACCTATTCTTTGCTTCCAAATGCTGATTTTATAAAATTGTTTACGCACCTTCAGATAAAAGAGGATGCGCATACTTTATTTGGATTTGTTGAAAAATCAGAAAGAGAGATTTTTAAAATGTTACTTTCGGTTTCGGGTATTGGCGCCAGTATAGCCAGAACAATGTTGTCTTCATTAGATCCAAAACAAATTACAAATGCAATTGCGTCAGGTGATGTGGTAACGATACAATCGATAAAGGGAATTGGAAGTAAAACTGCTCAACGGGTGATCCTTGATTTGAAAGAAAAAGTATTGAAACTCTATGATTTAGATGAAGTTTCAATGTCGCAAAGCAATACAAATCGAGATGAAGCGTTATCAGCTTTGGAGGTTTTAGGTTTTGTTAGAAAAACCTCAGAAAAAATTATAGAGAAAATAGTAAAGGAAGATCCAGATGCTTCTGTGGAATCTATTATTAAAAAAGCTTTAAAAAACTTATAAAATCAAACTAAAAAACACGAATTGTATGCATAAAATTTGTACTTTTTTGATTGTTTTATTTTGTGGTTCCGTATCGCTGGCTCAGGTAAATGAACAAAATCAAGACACCACAAAAACAGGTTATTCTCTAGGGAAAGTCCAAATAAAAGATCCTCAAAGTGTCCTGTCTGCTTATACGTACGACCCAGTTACGGACAGATATATTTATACCAATTCAGTTGATGGTTTTTCCATTAATTATCCTATTATATTAACGCCAAAAGAGTACGAGAGTTTAGTGCTGAAAGAATCGATGAGAGATTATTTCAAGCAAAAAACGGATGCTATTGATGGTAAAAAAGAAGGAAGTGAAGCTGCGAAAAAAGATTTGCTACCAAAATATTATGTGAATTCAAATCTTTTTGAATCTATTTTTGGAAGTAATACTATCGATGTTAAACCCACCGGTTCTGTAGAAATGGATTTAGGTTTGCGGTATACAAAACAAGATAATCCGTCCTTTTCACCAAGAAATAGATCTAATTTATCTTTTGATTTTAATCAAAGGATAAGCATGAGTTTAATGGGGAAAGTAGGTACAAGGCTTAATGTAAATGCTAATTACGATACTCAATCTACTTTTGCCTTTCAAAATTTAATTAAATTAGAATACGCCCCTTCTGAAGATGACATTATTCAAAAAATTGAAGTAGGAAATGTAAGTATGCCTTTGAATAGCTCGTTAATTAGAGGAGCGCAAAGTTTGTTTGGGGTAAAAACTCAACTACAATTTGGTAAAACTACCGTTACGGGTGTTTTTTCAGAACAAAAATCGCAAACAAAAAGCGTGGTAGCACAGGGTGGTGGTACAATTCAAGATTTTGATGTGTTTGCTTTGGACTATGATAGTGATAGGCACTTTTTCTTATCTCAATACTTTAGAAATAAATACGATGCCTCATTAAAAAACTATCCGTTTATTGATAGTAGAGTTCAAATATCAAGGCTAGAAATTTGGGTTACCAATAAACAAACCCGAGTTAATACAACTTCTAATAATTTAAGAAATATTATTGCGCTTCAAGATTTAGGGGAAGGCCAATTATCTGGGATTCCTGATAATGAAGTGGTAGTTTTAGATCCTTCAACAGGGATGTTCAATAGTCCTTTCGACACCCCTTCAAATAACGCAAATAATGATTACGATCCTGCTCAAATTATTGCAGGAACCGGTTTGCTAAACAAAAATATTCGTGAAATCGTGACTTCAAGTTCAGGGTTTAACGTTACTGTAAGTGAAGGGCAGGATTATTCGAAATTAGAAAATGCTAGAAAGCTGAACCCTAATGAATATACGTACAATGCCCAGTTAGGATATATTTCCTTGCAACAAAGGTTGGCAAATGATGAGGTTTTAGCGGTAGCATATCAATATACTATTGGTGACAAAGCATACCAGGTTGGGGAGTTTGGAAGTGACGGTATTGACGCAACAGTTGTAACTGGTAATACTACTTCAAATCAAGCCATTATTACTCAAAGTTTAATTTTAAAAATGCTGAAAAGCAATTTAACCAATGTTAAAAATCCGGTTTGGAATTTGATGATGAAGAATATTTATCAGATTCCTGGTGCTTACCAGGTAAAACAAGAAGATTTTAGATTTAATATCCTTTATACAGACCCATCTCCGTTAAATTATATTACAGAAGCAAAAGATGCAGCCGGAAATCCAGTGCCATTTCCTTCTACTCCAACAGCTAACAATCGAGTTGCAGAAACTCCATTGTTGAAAGTATTCAATTTAGATAAATTGAATTACAACAATGACCCGCAAACTGGTGGTGATGGTTTTTTTGACTTTATGCAAGGTATTACGATTGATTCTCAAAACGGACGATTAATATTTACAACCAAAGAACCATTTGGGGAATTACTATTTTCGAAATTATCCAATACGGGTTCAGCAGAAAATTATGATGATGCCAGTACTTATAATGCAAACCAAAAGAAATATGTTTTTAGAAACATGTACCGCAACACACAATCGGGAGCACTGCAGGATAGTGATAAAAATAAATTCCTTTTAAGGGGAAAGTATAAATCATCTGGAGGTGATGGAATACCTATTGGAGCATTCAATGTGCCTCAGGGTTCTGTTGTTGTTACTGCAGGCGGAAGAATTTTAGTGGAAGGGATTGATTACAGTGTGAATTATCAATTAGGGAGAGTTCAAATTTTAGATGCTTCACTACAGGCTTCAAATACGCCAATTAATGTTTCCTTAGAGAATAATTCTATTTTCGGTCAGCAAACCAGACGGTTTATGGGTGTAAATGTAGAGCATAAAATCTCAGATAATTTTTTGGTTGGTGGTACTTTCTTGAAAATGTCTGAAAGACCATTCACTCAGAAATCAAGTTTTGGTCAGGAATCGGTCAATAATACTATTTTTGGATTCAATACTAATTTCTCTACAGAAGTTCCTTTTTTGACTAGATTAGTGAACAAGTTGCCAAACGTCGATACGGATGTGCCGTCAAACCTTTCTGTAAGGGGGGAAATAGCATTTTTAAAACCAGATTCGCCAAAAGCAGATCAGTTTGAAGGGGAGTCTACGATATATGTAGATGATTTCGAAGGGTCGCAAACTACGATCGATATGCGTTCTGCATACGCTTGGAGCTTATCTTCCACTCCGGACAGAAACACCCGAAGTACCTACGATTTTAATGCCAATGCCAATGATTTGAGTTATGGTTTTAAAAGATCCAAACTGGCGTGGTATTCAATTGATCCTGTGTTTTATACTCAAAAACCTTCTGGAATTTCAAATGACGACTTGTCATCAAATACCACTAGGAGGATCTATAGTGAAGAGCTTTATCCTTTAACAGATATTGCTCAAGGCCAGTCACAAGTGATAAACACTTTGGATTTAAGCTACTATCCTTCTGAAAGAGGGCCTTATAATAATAACGTGAATTTTGCCGCAAATCCTTCAGAAAATTATGGAGGGATTATGAGATCGTTAAACTCTACTAATTTTGAGCAGGGGAATGTAGAATACATTCAATTTTGGGTTATGGATCCTTATGTGGGACAAGGGGCGATTCCTCAAAATAATTCAGGAAAACTATATTTCAATTTAGGTGAGATATCCGAGGATGTTTTAAAAGATGGGAGAAAACAATATGAGAACGGACTTGGGCCAGATCAAATATTGGTGAACCCAAGACCGATTTGGGGAGATGTTCCTGCCTCTCAGTCATTGATTTATGCTTTTGATGCTAATGCAAATAATCGAGCCAATCAGGATGTAGGATTGGATGGATTGGCTAATGCCAATGAAAGTGCTGTATATACTAACTTTGCTTCTGAACCTGATCCAGCTGCAGATGATTATACTTATTATTTGAATACTTCAGGAGGTATAGTGAATCGATATAAAAATTACAACGGAGTCGAAGGGAATTCTGTGGTAGATATTAACAACGCAAACAGAGGGTCGTCTACGGTACCTGATGTTGAGGATATTAATAGAGATAATACGATGAATACTATCAATGCTTATTATGAATATAGCATCGATGTAAAACCAAATCCTGTTGTAGGCCAAAATTATATAACGGACATTAGAGATACTCAGGTAACATTAGCTAATGGCGAGGTAACTGATTCAAGATGGATTCAGTTTAAAATACCTGTTACGCAACCACAAAACACAATAGGAAACATTTCAGATTTCAGATCGATTCGTTTTATGAGAATGTTTATGACTGGCTTTAATCAAGAAGTAACGGTTCGTTTTGGAGCGTTAGATTTAGTAAGAGGGGAATGGAGAAGGTATACGAATACGCTTGATTTCAACGATACGAATGTAGCAGATGATAATACAGAGTTTGATGTAGCAGCCGTAAATGTTCAAGAAAATAATGAAAGATGTCCTATTAATTACATAACGCCTCCTGGCGTACAGCGAGAGCAATTGTTTAATAATAATACGCTGATCAATCAAAACGAACAGTCATTGTCGTTAAGAGTTGCAGGTGACGGTTTAGAACTTGGAGATTCCAGAGCAGTTTTTAAGAATGTAAGTATTGATATGCGTCAATTCAAAAAACTGAAAATGTTTTTACATGCAGAGTCATTACCAAATGAAAACAGACTTAGGGATGATCAAATGGTAGGGTTTATTCGTTTTGGAAATGATTTTACTCAGAACTTTTACCAAATCGAAATTCCTTTGAAAGTGACCCTGCCTTCCGCATCGTCGACGGCAAATTGTTCTCCTTTGAGTGCTGAGGAAGTATGGCCAGAAGAAAATGAAATCGACTTGTCATTAGCATTATTGACCCAATTGAAAATAATGGCGATGAGTGTTGATTTAAGTACGCTGCCTTTGGATGGGATTTATTATCAAAATGAGGATGAACTAAATCCTGCTTTAGGAAATAAATCAAATAAGCTGAGATTAGGAATCAAAGGAAATCCTAATTTTGGATTAGTTAGAACTTTGATGGTGGGTGTAAAAAGCAATGAAACGCATCAGGACCTTAAAGGAGAAGTTTGGTTCAACGAGCTTCGCTTAGCAGATATGGATAATCAGGGCGGAATGGCAGCCGTGTTAAATGTAGATTCTAATCTTGCTGATTTTGCCACAATTTCTGCTACAGGAAAGAAAAGTACAATTGGTTTTGGCGCTTTGGAACAAGGGCCAAACGAAAGAAGTCGTGAAGATATTCAACAATACAACATCGTAACAAATGTTAATTTGGGTAAATTATTACCCCAAAAATGGGGTGTTAATTTACCGTTTAATTACGCTATTGGCGAAGAGACAATTACTCCGGAATATGATCCTTTTAATCAGGATATAAAACTAAAACAGTTATTGGATAATACGACTGATTCTGCTGAAAAAGACAATATTTCAAGTAGAGCGATAGATTATACAAAACGAATGAGTATCAACTTTATTGGAGTTAGAAAGCAAAGAAGCGCAGAGCAAAAGCAACATGTCTATGATGCAGAAAACTTTACTTTTTCTCAATCGTATAACAAAGTGGAGCGACATGATTATGAGATTGAAGATTATATAGATCAGCAAGTGAACTCATCGGTTGATTATGCTTACAGCTTTCAGCCAAAACCAATTGAGCTATTTAAGAAGACGGAATTCATGAAAAAAAGCAGCTATTGGAAACTGCTGAGTGATTTTAATTTTAATTATTTGCCTTCTAATATATCGTTTAACACCAATATTAACCGCCAATACAACCGTCAACAATTTAGACAGGTTGATGTTGCGGGAATAGGTCTTGATCCTTTGTATAGAAGAAACTTTGGCTTCAACTACCAATATGGATTTAATTTTAATCTAACAAAATCCTTAAAATTGAGCTATACGGCTTCGTCGAGTAATATTGTGAAAAACTATTTAAATGAGGACAATGAGCCTATCGATAGTTTTACGATTTGGGATAGTTACTGGGATATTGGAAGCCCAAACCAACACATGCAACAGTTGGTTTTAAATTATGAGATCCCAATTAATAAAATCCCATTATTTAGCTTTGTAAAAGCTAATTATTCCTATACGGGTGACTATAGTTGGCAAAAATCATCAAATGCATTTTCTCAGTTAGAGGATGTTGGTATTCCAGATTTAGGTAATACTGTTCAGAACGCACGTTCAAATAACTTGAATACGAGTTTTAATATGGACATGCTTTATAAGTATTTGGGATTGACGAAAAATTCTACAAAATCAACAAATAAACAGAAAGCTCCTGCGCCGCAACCAGGACAGAAAGTGGTGAATACAAATACAAAACCTCAAGCTAAAGACAATGAATTTGTTAATGGTTTACTGGGCGTTTTGACCAGTGTAAAAAATATTCAGATTAATTACACGGAAAATAGTGGTACAGTTTTACCAGGGTATACGCCGAGTGTTGGGTTTTTGGGGTCTTCAAGACCGTCTCTAGGATTTACCTTTGGAAGCCAGGATGACGTACGTTTTGAAGCTGCTAAAAATGGGTGGTTAACTAGTTATCAAGAGTTCAATCAAAATTTCACACAGGTAACTAATAAGATGTTTAAGGCAACGGCAAATGTGGATTTGTTTCCAGATTTAAAAATTGACTTAGCGGCTGATAGATCTTATTCAGAGAATTTCTCTGAACAATATAATGTATTAGATGGTCAGTATTATTCACTTTCGCCTTATACATACGGACTTTTTTCTATATCTACGGTGCTGATAAAAACATCGTTTTCAACAAGCGATGAAAATTCTTCAGCAGCATTTGATGACTTTAGGGCTAACAGACTTGTAATAGCAAATAGATTGGCTACTGAGCGTGGTATAGATGTTACTAATCCTGGTAATCTTGATTCAGATGGGTACCCGCTAGGATATGGTAAAAATAATCAGGCTGTATTATTGCCTGCTTTTATGGCTGCTTATTCAGGAAGTGATGCTTCAGGTGTTTCTACAGGTATTTTTAGAAGTGTGCCTATTCCTAACTGGGCGGTAAAATATAGTGGGCTGATGCGTTATGATTTGTTCAAAAGAAACTTTAAACGTTTCTCTCTGCAACATAATTACAGGGCTTCCTATACCATTAATCAGTATCGTTCTAATTTTGATTATGATAAAACACCAGGCGGTGTTGATGCTAGCGGTAACTTTTTTAATAAAACGATCATGTCTAATGTCAATTTAGTAGAGCAATTCAGTCCGCTAATTCGAATGGATTTTGAACTAAAAAGTTCATTAAAAATTCTTACTGAGATCAAGAAAGACAGAGCATTGTCAATGAGTTTTGACAATAATTTACTGACAGAAGTGAAAGGGATAGAATACGTAGTTGGTTTAGGGTATCGATTTAAGGATGTGATTTTCACATCCAGATTGGCAGATAATCCTTCAGGTATAATTAAAGGGGATATCAATATGAAAGCTGACTTCTCTTATCGTAATAACCAAACTATTGTGAGGTATTTAGATTACGATAATAATCAATTAGCCGGAGGACAAAACATCTGGTCTTTAAAATTGACGGCAGATTATGCGTTCAGTAAAAACCTGACGGCTATTTTCTATTATGACCATTCCTTTTCAAAAGCAGTAATATCGACTTCGTTTCCTCTTACAAATATTAGATCCGGATTTACGCTTCGATATAATTTTGGGAATTAATTTATCAAAATCTAAACTATATTTAAATAGAAGATTGTTACATTTGCGCAACAATAATTCAATTATCAATTATCAATACGTATTTATTATGAATATACCAGCAGATTTAAAGTATACTAAAGATCACGAATGGGTTAGTTTAGAAGGTGATGTTGCAACTGTAGGAATCACGCATTTTGCTCAAAAGGAATTAGGGGATATCGTTTATGTTGAAGTGGAAACTTTAGATCAGACTTTAGAAAAAGATGAGGTTTTTGGTACTGTAGAGGCTGTTAAAACAGTGTCTGATTTATTCTTGCCATTAGCTGGAGAAATTGTAGAATTCAATGATGCTTTAGAAAGTACTCCAGAAGCAGTAAATGCTGATCCTTATGGTGCTGGTTGGATGATAAAAATTAAAGTTTCAGATGTTGCAGATTACGATTCTTTGCTTTCAAGTGATGCTTACAAAGAACTTATAGGTGCTTAAACGAATAGTGTTTTGGATTGCTTTATTGTGGACTGGCGTGGTTCTTTTTCTGTGCTTAGTTCAGTCGGACAAGATTCCGGCAGTCAATATTGAAAATCTAGATAAAATCGTTCATGCTTTCTTTCATTTTGTATTCACCGCGCTTTGGATTTTGTTTTTTAAAACACAAATTAAAGATCCGGATAGTTATAAGCCTTATATTATTTCGTTTTTGTTCTCTGTCCTTTTTGGAGTTACAATTGAAATCTTACAAGGACAATATACTACAACTAGAAAAGAGGATGCCCTGGATGTTATAGCCAATATGGTCGGAGCATCGTTAGCTGTCTTTTCAGTTATTTTATATTTTAAAAATAGGCGTCTAAGTAAAATTTGATACAAATAGTATAATCCCACTTCGGTGGGATTATACTATTTTAAAGCGGTAATTCTTTTTGCTTTGTAATTTAATTTTCATCAGATTTGAGTAGTTTTATTTGATAATGATTTTGGAAGCTTAAAATTCAGGGGAATAACGGGCGGTTTTACTATTAAAAGTAACTGGTTCTATAAAACTAATGCCAATTTAATATGTATTTTTGTAATCTATTAGGTTATCACTTAAAGCTAAATCAAGAGAATGATGAACGTCAAAAAATACTTAGATTCGACATATTTGAAAACTGCGGAGCAGGGAGGACTTGATGAAGCGGGCAATGTCAAAATAGTTAAGGGTTTTATTCAGGAAGCTATTGATGAGGATTTTAAATTGATTATGATTCGTCCTAATATGGTTTTGTTAGCGAGTCAAATGGTTTCTGATGCTGGTTCGAATTTACAGATAGGAACTGTTATTGATTTTCCGAATGGGAGGTCTGTAATTGCTGATAAATTAGTTGAAGCAGAAAAGGCAATTCAGGACGGGGCTGATGATTTGGACTTTGTCTGTAATTATGAGGCATTTAAAAATGACAATATTGATTTGGTTAAAGAAGAGATATTGAAAGGAACGCAACTTGGTATCGAAAACAATAAAGTTGTGAAATGGATTATTGAAGTTGCCGCGCTGAATGACAAACAAATTATACAATTGACAGCTTTGATTAAAAATGTTGTAGTTTCAAATTTTAAGGAGCTGAATTTTGCTTCTGTATTTGTGAAGTCGTCAACTGGGTTTTATATAACTGAAGATGGTTTGCCTAATGGTGCTACCATTCCGTCAATTATTTTGATGTTAGAAAATGCGACACCGCTTCCTGTTAAAGCAGCTGGAGGAGTTAGAACATATGAAGAGGCGGTGGCAATGATTAAGTTAGGGGTGAAACGAATAGGAACGTCTGGGGCAAAAGCTATTGCAAACGGAGAAAATACAAACAGTGGATACTAATTATACAATCAAAATCAATATGAAAAAGGGTTTGCTAACTTTATTTTTATCACTTCTTTCTTTTATTACCTATTCGCAAGACCGAGATTTATTAGATTCAAATTTTTCTCCTGAGCGATTTCCTGTTTTTCCACGTTGTGAAAATTTAGAAAATAAGGAATTGGAAAGTTGTTTTTATAATGAAGTCCAGGATTTTGTTTTTCAAAATTTTGTCGTCCCCGAAAACCTTGTGCAAAACAATTTTGAAGGAAATGTAAAAGTCCTTTTTGAGGTAGATGCAGCCGGTGTTTTTAAAGTCATTTATGTAAATGCAATTGATGAGGAGTTAATAAAGGAAGCAAAGAGAGTTTTTACCAAGTTTCCTAAAATTACTGCATCAACGTATAATGGTAAGTCGGTTTATTCAAAATACAATATCACGATATCAATTCCATTGAAAAGCGCTGAAACAAGAGCTTCAGAGGCATTAGCTCGTGCTGAAATAATACAAAGTAGTACAAAGCAACTAACAGAATTAGATAGTATTGTTTATAAGAAATACAATAATCCGGAGTATGATAGTCATTTAAATATTCCTTTTTCACATAGTTATTATGCGCAATTTGATGGGGCGTTAAATCATGTGGGGAGTAATAATCATACAGCCTCAAAACCGTATACTTATGCTGAGGTATCAAAGTATTATGATATTAAAGGGGTAAATGAAAAGCTAAAAAAGAATGTTTCCGGTTGGTGGGCTAAAAAGTTGTGGAATGAAAACACGGTTGAAATTCAGGGAGACGGCTATTGGTTGTCTTTAAACCCAATATTGGATTTGCAGGTAGGTAAAGCTTCTAACAGTGATGTTTCTTACACGTATGTCAATACTCGCGCGATTAATTTTAGAGGAGGGCTTGGAGATAAACTGAATTTTTCGACCACTGTATTTGAAAGTCAGGGACGTTTTGCTGATTATTTCAATCGGTATGCTGAATCGATAAGACCGGCAGGGGGGAATCCCGCGATCATTCCAGGGATAGGAATTGCTAAGGATTTTAAAACTGATTCGTATGATTTTCCTTTGGCGGAAGCTAATTTGACATTTTCTGCAAGCAAGCATATTGATTTGCAATTAGGGTATGGAAGGAATTTTATTGGAGATGGATACCGTTCATTGATGGAAAGTGACGGTGCAAGTCCGTATCCTTATTTTAAAATTAATACTAATTTTTGGAAAATAAAATATACGAATACATACATGTGGCTAAAGGACGTGCGTCCCGAAGTTACTCTCGAGAGAACTTATGCGACTAAGTTTATGGCAAACCATTATTTGAGTTGGAATATTTCCAATAGATTGAATCTTGGTTTCTTTGAGTCAGTTATTTGGACCAATACAAATGATAGAGGGTTTGATGCCAGTTTCGTCAATCCAATTATATTTTACAGATCTGTTGAGTTTGCCTCTTCGGCGAGAACTGGAAATGCGCTATTAGGACTAACATTCAAGTATAAGTGGAGCGATAAAGTGAATGTTTATGGTCAATTTTTGTTAGATGAATTTTCTTTGGGAGATATTAAAAGTGGAGATAACAGTTGGAAAAATAAATACGGGTATCAATTGGGTGTTAAGTATTATAATGCATTCCAGGTTGATAATTTATTATTGCAGTTAGAGTACAACCATGTGCGTCCCTATATGTATTCTCATAGTGTGCCTATTACAAATTACGGACATAATAATCAAAGTATAGGACATCA
Organism: uncultured Flavobacterium sp.; assembly: GCF_963974175.1. GTDB lineage: Bacteria > Bacteroidota > Bacteroidia > Flavobacteriales > Flavobacteriaceae > Flavobacterium. The sequence goes on along the minus strand of NZ_CAXBBR010000001.1, from coordinate 552,645 downwards.
ATGGGGTGGCAACTTTAAGGAGTTTATTGCCATCGCCCGCTACCATAAAGGCAGATATTTTGCTGATGCGAAAATCACCGTGGGTACCCGTGGCTTGGATTTTGACACTACTGAAGATAGCTTTAATTACGGTGGGAATATTTATAAAGATTATGATTTAAAGCGACCATTTGATAGTGGTGTAAAAGTGGGGCAGGGGAATAAAACGTCTCTTTTTATTGCAGATATTCAGGGAGGATACTTAGTAAATCCGACTACTAATCTAAAGATTTTTGGTAGTTATATTTACAGAAGTTTTGATCCTACAAAGTATACTGCAACTACATTCAGTGAGAGTACCAATTGGTTTACATTGGGATTACGCGCTGACGTTTTTAATTGGTATTTTGATTATTAAAAAAGGATTATAATAGCTTTTTGTTAATTCGAAAAAGACCTTTTATTTAGGAATTAACCTTCAGTATCTTTTTATGTTAAGATTAGTTTAAAAAAAATGTAAATTCTTCATTCTAATTTCTATCTGTAAGTTGTACCTTTGCATCAGTTTTAAAAAACCTAATGAAAACCGCATTGAATAGTACGTTAAATACATTTTCCCTTAAAAGAGTTTTTCTGGATTTTAAAGAAATCACGAAAGCGGGATTGGCTATAAGTGTTTTATTTTCCTCTATTGCAGGATACTTTTTAGGTTTTAATAACGAGCAGCCTTTTCAGTGGTCTGTTTTGTTGATGCTTGCCGTTGGAGGGTATTGTATGGTGGGAGCTTCAAATGCTTTTAATCAGGTGATTGAGAAGGATTTAGATGCTTTAATGGACAGAACTAAAAACCGTCCTGTTCCTTCGGGAAGAATGTCTAGTTTTTCTGCTTTGGTGGTAGCGAGCTTACTGACTATAATAGGTATTACATTACTATATATGATCAATCCTAAGACAGCAATGTTTGGTGCGATTTCTATATTTTTATATACAAGTATTTATACACCATTGAAAACTATGACGTCATTGTCTGTTTTTGTGGGGGCTTTTCCTGGGGCTATTCCATTCATGCTAGGATGGGTTGCTGCCACAGGTGATTTTGGAATAGAAGCGGGTACATTATTCTTGATTCAGTTTTTTTGGCAATTTCCGCATTTTTGGGCGATTGGGTGGTTCTTGTATGAGGATTATGAAAAAGCAGGGTTTTTTATGTTACCAACAGGAAAAAAAGATAAGGGTACTGCTTTGCAGGTTATTTTATATACGGTATGGCTTGTTATAGCTTCATTATTGCCTTCTTTAGGGTATACCGGTAAGTTATTTATATCTCCTGTAGCGGCAGCGGCAGTTTTTTTATTGGGTATTTGGATGTTGTTTTATGCAGTTAGACTTTATAAGTTAAGAACCGCAAAAGCAGCTAAAACGTTGATGCTGGTTAGTGTTGGGTATATTACTTTGTTACAATTCGTGTATATAATTGATAAATTTTTGAGATAATTATGGAAGTTACAATGACAACAGACGAACATAATGCGAGAACGGCAAGATCATACAAATTGATATTGTTGTTTGCTATGGTTAGTATGACCATGATGTTTGCAGGGCTTACCAGTGCATTTGTGGTAAGTAAATCGAGAGTAGATTGGTTGAAAGATTTTGAATTACCAACAGCCTTTTATTACAGTTCTATAGTGATAATTGCATGTAGTGTTACATTTCATTTGGCTAAAAAATCCATTCAAAAAGACAATAAAAGTGCGACTACTACATTTCTTTTTGCTACTTTAGCATTGGGAATATTGTTTGTGATTTTGCAGTTTATGGGCTTTGACCAGATAGTGCAACAAGGGTATTATTTTACAGGAAGTGAGAGTTCGATCACAACTACATTTCTTTATGTTGTTACCGTTGTGCACTTAATTCACCTTGTAGGTGGGTTGATTTCACTGCTAATTATAATTTATAATCATTTTAAACAAAAATACAATTCGAGTCAAACTCTTGGAATAGAACTAGGTGCAATGTATTGGCACTTTCTTGATTTCTTGTGGATTTATTTATTTGTATTTTTATATTTCTTTAAATAAGAAAAAAACGTAAATTTGGGAACTTTTTAACGAATAACTTTTATGGGATCGACAGTTACTACTGGGAATAGCGAAGAAAAAACTTGGGGAGGCGGCAATGAGCCAATGGGAGCAAGTTATGGTAAATTAATGATGTGGTTTTTTATCGTATCAGATGCCTTAACGTTCTCTGGATTTTTAGCAGCTTATGGTTTTTCTAGATTTAAATTTATTGAGACATGGCCTTTGGCCGATGAAGTGTTTACTCACTTTCCGTTTATGCACGGTGTATCTGCGCCGATGTATTATGTCGCTTTAATGACTTTTATTTTGATTTTTTCATCTGTAACAATGGTTTTGGCTGTTGATGCAGGTCATCAAATGAAAAAAGACAAGGTTATTATTTATATGTTTTTGACCATCATAGGTGGAGGGATCTTTGTTGGGTCACAAGCTTGGGAATGGAAAAATTTCATTAAAGGAGAATACGGTGCTATTGAAACAAAAGGAGGTAGTTTACTTCAGTTTGTGGATAAGGAAGGTAATCGTGTTGCTTTAGCAGACTTTGCAGCAACTTTGCAGGAAGAAAGAGTACAGCACACAAGAAGCAATGGAAGTTGGTTTGTTGGTGAAGATGCTTTGCCTACTTACTCTATTGCAGAAGTTCAAGCAGGATTTGAAGCACATCCAGACCTTTTAATTAGAACTGAAGTTATTTATGAAGCAACTCCCGAAACTAAGGTTGATGCCAAAATAAATCATGAATTAAGTAAATTCAAACACAAGACTGTCTTAACAAGAGAAGAGTCTGTGGTAAGATTAGCTCAAGCGGCTTATGTTGTTGAAGGAGCTAACTTGGTTAGAAATGAATACGGTAGTAAATTATTTGCTGATTTCTTTTTCTTTATAACAGGATTTCACGGGTTTCACGTTTTTTCAGGTGTAATTATAAATATTATTATATTTTTTAATGTACTTCTTGGAACTTACGAGAAAAGAGGGAGTTATGAAATGGTCGAAAAAGTTGGTTTATACTGGCACTTTGTCGATTTAGTTTGGGTATTTGTATTTACAGTTTTCTATCTAGTTTAATTTTCAAAAATTATTATTATGTCACACGAGCACGAATATGTATCAAATACCAGTAGAATCTGGAAAGTTTTCGGAATATTATCTATGGTTACTATCGTAGAAGTAATTTTAGGTATTCTTAAACCGGACTCATTGCACTTGAGTCATTTTCTAGGATTGAGTTTGCTTAACTGGATCTTTTATGGTCTGACAATATATAAAGCATATTATATCGTTTATGCATTTATGCACATGGAGGGTGAGAAAAGCGCTCTAAGATATGCAGTTGTGCTACCGGTAATATTTTTAATTTTATATTTACTTTTTATTCTTTTGACTGAAGGTAATTATATTTATGGGGTTTTTAAAGATTCGACCATTAAATGGAATTTTTAACAATATATTAATTCAAAAAAAGGGTATCCGTCGCGGCGGATGCCCTTTTTTATTTTATTTTTGTACCCTAAATGACATCTCCATAATAATGAAAAAAAATATCGTTCTTTTTGTTCTTTTTATATTGCCTATAGTGGCTTATCTTTTTTTTGCATCTGGTGTAAATGGTTTTACTAAATTACCTGTGATTACGCCTAAGATTAATGATTTTGGAGATTGGCAGTCTTTGGATGGAAAGAAAGTTTCGTTAGACAATAAGATAACTATTTTAGGTTTTGGCGGGTCTAACCTTATAGAAAACCGCGGTAACCTTTTCAATCTTAATGAAAAAATATACCAACGCTATCATACCTTTAAAGATCTTCAGTTTGTTATGCTGTGCCCTGTAGGTACAGAAGATGATGTCAAAAGCATTTTGGACGCTTTAGACGAATTTACAGATGTTTCTCAATGGCACTTTTTGTTTGCTACTCCTCAAGAGATTAACTCATATTACGACCAATTAAAATTAGTGGGTAAATTAGACAGTCATTCTGGTACTCCAGATGTGTATATTGTGGACAAAGCGAGAAACCTTAGAGGAAGAAAAAAGGTTAAGGAATATAAGGAAGGTTATAATACTTTCCATCCTTCTGAGTTGAGTAATGAAATGTTAGATGACTTTAAAGTTATTCTTTATGAATATCGTGCAGCACTTAAGAAAAATCACAACGCTACAAAGCAACTTTAAATTTAGAATATATGTTTAAAAATAAATCTTATATCGGGATTTCGTTTATTATTCTGGTTTTTGGAATATACGCGGTTCCTAAAATCATATCCCGAATTCAAAATAATGAAGTTGTAAAAGGAGACCGTTTAGACAAGATTGAAGCCACAAAGGTTATAGATGAGAAATTAATCAAAATAGGTCCGGCACCAAAATTTGATTTAGTCAATCAAGACGGTTTGAAGATTACAAATGATAGCTATAAGGGTAAAGTATATGTTCTAGAGTTTTTCTTTACGACTTGTCCTTCTATTTGCCCGAAAATGAATCAAAGCATGTTATTGATTGAGAAGAAATTTTTTGGCAATCCTAATTTCGGAATTGTATCCATTACTATCGATCCCAAACACGACACTCCTAAAGTATTAAAAGAGCATGCCGAGTTGCTGGGTGTTAGATCCTCAAATTGGAATTTTTTAACCGGCGATAGAGAATACATCTTTGACTTGGCCAATAAAGGTTTTAATCTTTATGCAGGAGAGAATAGTAAAGTGAACGGTGGCTTTGAGCATTCCGGTTTGTTTGCTTTGATAGATAAAGACGGAAATATCCGTTGTAGAAAAGATGATTTTGGAAATCCTATCTTGTATTACGATGGATTGGATAAAAAAGGAGTTAGAGATATTCAACAAGATATTAATATTTTATTAGAAGAATAAATAAGATGAACGAGAAAAATTTAGAGCAGAAGTATAATAAATGGATTATTCTTTTATCCGTTTCGATTCCATTAGTAGTTGTGTTGCTTTTTAGTGTGAATTTAAAGAAAATGGGTTTTGCAGTAGAGCCTCTTAATTTTTTGCCTCCTATTTATGCCACTATTAATGGTATAACCGCAGTTTTATTAGTGTCTGCTGTAATGGCAATTAAGAAAGGGAATCGAAAATTGCACGAAAATTTAATGAAAGGTGCTATTGGTTGTTCTATTCTTTTTTTAGGGATGTATGTGTCCTACCATATGACTTCAGATTCAACAAAGTTTGGAGGAGAAGGTGTTGTGAAATATGTATATTATTTTATATTATTTACACACATCATATTATCTGTGATAATTATTCCTTTGGTTCTGATAACGTATGTTCGTGCTTTAGCTCAAGTATTTGATAAACATAAGAAAATTGCTAAAATCACTTTTCCAATCTGGTTGTATGTTGCTGTTACTGGTGTTGTCGTCTATTTAATGATTTCTCCTTATTATGTCAGATAGAATAATGGAAAATAAGAAACTGGAAAAAAGGGTTATGAAAAAGAGAATTACAGTATTATTTTTTATTCTTTCTTTATTTTTTTCTCTAAATGTTGGAGCACAATGCGCTATGTGTAGGGCAGCATTAGGAGGTAAAGAGAATAATGTACAGGCGCAGGCGGTTAATGACGGTATTGTTTATCTAATGGCAATTCCTTACATTCTGGTTGCGGGAATTGGTTATGGTGTGTATCGAATAAGAAAAAATAAAAAATTGGATTAAAGCGATTCGTTTTTATTTTAATCCATCAATGGAAATATTAATTTCTCCATTTACTTTGATGAAAGCGATTATTGCGTTATTTGTTAATTGTACTTTCCGGAACTGTATGTCTTCCATCTTTCCGTTTACATAAACACCTGGCAGAGGGGAATAATTTTTCAGATAGCCCATCATAGTCTTTTTGCCTTCATCTAAATTAGTTTGAATGGAATATCGACAATTTTCTTTTATTTTTCGAAGAACTAATCCTTGGGCGAGCCAGTTTGCAGTTCGCATTAATTTGTTTTTAGTGTCTAAAACATAATCTAATTCGTCAAAATATATTTCTTTAGACTTGTCGTCGTATTGCGGAAATCCAGATAAATAAATTTTACCGTTTAAGGATCCTGATAGATCTAAGGCAATAACCATTTTGCCGTTTTTGTGCCAAATTTCGACATCTTGTACTTTTACTTTTTTTCCTCCTGACTCAAACTCTTGTCCAGCAAAATTTTTCTTCATTATTTTAGAAGCATCGTTATAGGTAGATACAGCAACGATATTAGCTGAAATTTGATTTTGAATTTTAGTTACTGGTTTTAAGATGATTTTATTTAAATCAAATTTGGATTCGGGTTGTTGCCCTATCAGAGTTTCCATGTTGCACTTCATTCCCATTTGTAGTGAAAATTCATCCTTCTTTAGTTTTGATGCAGTCGTATAGATTTCTAAAGGAACGATTCTTAACCAGCTTTCGTAGTTCTCATTGATCTGAAAAGGGACGTATATTTTTTCTAAAGCGGTTAGTACGTTTGGTTTAAAATTCATTGATTTACTTACTGCTTCATCAATTTTTCGCTCGATTTTGGACTTGAATAACCTTATCGCTGGGTTGATCAAGTAGGTAACTGGAATGTTTTTGCCAAAAACAGTCGTAGTAGGACTTTCATTCCAATCTAAAGAACTCAGTTCTGTTTTGGTATTTAATTTCCAATTAGTCAAACTAACATCACTTGTTAGTGTTACTACTCCATTAAGGTTAAACTCCTGGGTTTTGTAAAATTCAGTACCTAGTGTTTTTGTTCCTATCCTGTATTTCACGAGAACTTTTAGAGGCAAGGTAGTTTTGATTCTGTCTCCTGACTTTTCATTGGTATTTTCTATTGATATAGGGGCTAGTTTCCATATTTGCATTTCTATATCATCATCTTCGATAGTATTGTCTTCGTAGATTAGTCCGTTTAAAAGTGCGTTGGTTTGGTTTTCAATGTCTTTTAGCTTCACTGTAACCGGTAATGTAATAAAAGAAGGAGTGTTTTCATATACCAAAGGACTAGCGTCATCTGGTTCCGGTTTTAATGAGGTTATTTTTTGAGAGGGAGAGCAGCTAATAAAAAGCATAAAGGTGAACGCAAAAAGTAGGAGTGAAGCAGGTTTTGGCATTTGTTCTAATTTGAAGGTGCAAAATTAGTGAAAGAAATATATTTTTTTGTTTTTTTGTAACAAAAGGATGTTTTAATTGTCTAACCTATTTTAAAGGATAGGCTAAACCCATTGAGATTTTGTATTTTTATTCAAAATTCATGAAACGTAAAAGTTGCTTTGGGGTAGCCGTTACATTAAAATTTATTCAAAAAAACATGTCAAATAAAATCTATTTTAGTTTAATTCTATTGCTGCTGTACTGCTTGCCTTCTAATGCCCAATCTAAAAAGTGGACATTAAGCGAGTGCGTAAATTATGCGTTAGAGCATAATATTTCGATCAAACAAACGGAGTTAGATATTAAAACATCGACCATTGATAAAAGAGGAGCAGTTGGGAGTTTTCTTCCTTCATTAAATGGTAACGCATCGCATTCTTGGAATATTGGTTTAAACCAAGATATTACGACGGGACTTTTGCAAAATCAAACGACGCAGTTTACTTCAATTGGGGCAAACGTAGGAGTTGATATTTATAAAGGTTTACAAAACCAAAATACTCTTAGAAGAGCAAATCTTTCTATAGTTGCGGCTAAATATCAATTGTTAAAAATGCAAGAGGATATTGCGCTCAATGTTGCAAATGCTTTTTTACAAGTGCTTTTTAACAAGGAAAATTTAAAAGTGCAAGCAGATCAAATGAGTATTAATCAAAAGCAATTAATTCGTTCTCAAGAATTAGTTAACGCGGGGACGATACCTAAAGGAGACTTATTAGATGTTAAAGCTACTTTGGCATCCGACAATCAAAAAGTGATTACTGCTGAGAATTCATTGTTGATTTCTAAGCTAAGTTTAGCACAGTTATTACAATTGGATAATTTTCAGGATTTTGATGTTGTAGATGATACGGAGGCTAAAGATGAAAATAGTATATTGTTGCAGACGCCAATTGCTATTTATGATAAAGCGAAGGAACAAAGAACAGAGTTGAAAATAGCCCAAACTAATTTAGAAATAGCCGAAAAAAATGTAGCTATCGCAAAAGGAGCTTTGCAACCCACTTTAAGGGGGTTCTACAACTTCAATACTCGAATTTCATATGCGGATATTGCTTTGCGTGATAATAGCGGAAATGTGATAGGAACTCAAGCTCCTCCTGCGTTTTTTAGTCAGTTCGGAGATAATAAGGGACAATCGTTTGGAGCGCAATTAACAATTCCTGTGTTTAATGGATTTGCAGCTAAGAATAATGTAGAGCGTTCTCAAGTAAACTTGGAGAAATCCAAAATTGCCGTAGAGCAACAAGATTTAGATTTGCAAAGAAATGTTTATACTGCATTTACGGATGCAAAAGGGGCGTTAAATGCTCATGAATCATCGATTGTAGCTTTAGAGTCCAGACAGGAAGCGTACCATTATGCAAAAGAAAAATTTGATGTTGGCTTGATGAACTCTTTCGATTTAAACCAGTCTCAAACTTTACTTTCTACAGCACAATCTGATGTGCTTAGGACTAAATACGATTACATTTTCAAAATCAAAATATTAGAATTCTATTTTGGAATTCCTATCATTAAAAATTAATACATTATGTCAAAGAAAACAATTTATCTCTTAATAGGTGGTGCTATTGGTATTATCGCCTTATTAATTATACTTTCAAAAACTGGAGTTATTGGAAATAAAGATAAAGGGAAGGAAGTTGAAACTGCTGTAGTCAATGCTACAACAATCGTGGAAACGGTTTCGGCTACCGGTAAAATACAACCCGAAATTGAGGTTAAAATTTCGTCTATGGTTTCTGGGGAAATTATTTCATTGCCAGTTATCGAAGGACAAGTAGTTAAAAAAGGAGATTTATTAGTTAAGATCAATCCGGATTTATATACGTCTAGTTTAAATAGAACAATTGCAGGTTTATCTGGATCAAAAGCAGGATTGACTCAGGCAGAAGCTCAGTTTAGAGAGGCTAAATCAAGCTACGAAAGAAATAAAGTGTTATTTCAAAAAGGGATTATTTCTAAATCTGATTGGGATAAGTCAATCGCGTCTTTTGAAGTAGCTAAAGCCACGAAGGAGTCTGCTTATTTTAGTGTAAAAAGTGCTTCTGCTTCAGTAAGTGAAGCTCAGGACAACTTAGGGAGAACTATAATTTATGCTCCTGCAGACGGGACTATTTCGATGCTTAATGTAGAGTTGGGAGAAAGAGTATTAGGGACGCAACAAATGACAGGTACTGAGATTTTGAGGGTTGCTAACTTGAACAATATGGAAGTTGAAGTAGATGTAAACGAAAATGATATTGTAAAAATAAAAGTAGGAGATGCCGCTAAGGTGGAAGTTGATGCTTATTTGAAAAAACAATTTAAAGGTATCGTTACCAGTATTTCTAATTCTGCTAGTTCAGCTTTAACAGCAGATCAAGTAACTAATTTTAAAGTAAAAGTAAGAATTCTTAAAGAATCGTATATGGATTTATTAGAAGGAAAGCCTGCGGCTTATTCTCCTTTTAGACCAGGAATGACTGCGACAGTTGATATTATTACTAAAACAAAGAAGAATATTTTGGCAGTGCCAATAAGTGCTGTGGTTGTGAAATCAGATACCGCAGCGGTTAGCGATGTAAAAGCAATGGAGCCTTCGGATGATAAAAAAGAAGCCCCTAAGAGCGACAAAAAATTCGAATGTGTTTTTGTGAAAGTTGGAGATAAAGCTAAAATACGCGTTATTAAAACCGGAATTCAAGATGATACTAATATTGAAGTGAAGAGCGGTCTTAAAAAAGGAGATGTTGTGATTACGGGACCGTATACGACTGTTTCAAAAGATTTGAATTCGGGTGATATGGTGTATGTGAAATCAGAAAACGATAAAGAAAAAAGCAAATAGTTTTAGTTTAGATTTGTACTTTTGCCAATAAATAATTTGGATCTTAAATAGAAAAGTATTGACCTATATTCTTAACATCGAAACGTCAACTAAAAATTGCTCGGTAACAATCGCTAAAGATGGAGAAACCGTCGTCTGTAATGAAATTGCAGAAGAAGGGTACTCACATGCCGAACGATTGCATGTGTTTATTGAAGCAAGTTTAAAAGAAGCGGGAATTGTATATAAGGATTTATCTGCGATTGCGGTAAGTCAAGGTCCGGGATCTTATACCGGGCTCCGCATAGGTGTTTCTGCCGCTAAAGGCCTGTGTTACGCGTTAGGGGTTCCTTTAATAGCAGTAGATACTTTACAAACATTAGCTGCTCAGGCGACTGTTTCTAATGGATTGATTATTCCGATGATTGATGCCAGAAGAATGGAAGTGTATAGCGCGATATTTACTACTGAATTAGAGAGAAAAAGAGAAACTCAAGCCGAAATTTTAACTGAAAATTCATTTGAAGAGTTAGAAGGTACGGTTTATTTTGTTGGAGATTGTGCTGAGAAAGCACAGACTGTTTTGACCAAAGAAAATTTTTCTTTTCTGGAAGAAATCAAATATCCTTCAGCAAACGAAATGAGTCTTCTTAGTTTTGAGAAGTATAAAAAAAGCGACACTGTTGATGTCGCTTATTTCGAACCTTTTTACCTGAAAGATTTTATGGTAAGTCCGGCAAAAAAACAAGTATAGCAGTTAGTCTGCAACTTTAGATATTTCTTTTACATAAGGTTGTATCGCTATTCCTGCAGCATCAAAAGCTGTTTTACAATTTTCTAAAGTTTCAGTGAAGACAGTACCAAAATCTGCACTGTTTGCCCAAGGACGTACTGCCAGTTCAATAGCGCTATCGGTTAGGTTTTTTACAAAAACTTCCGGTTTAGGTGTTTGAAGTACTTTTGGGTTGTTATCTAAAATTGACAGAATTAAATCTTTCGCTTTTTTAATATCTGAATCATAAGAAATCGCAAAGGTTAGATCAGCTCTTCTGAATTTTTCCAAAGAATAATTGGTTATTGTTCCGTTAGAGAGAACACCGTTTGGAATAAATACGGTTTGATTGTTAGGGGTAATTAATTTGGTTACAAAAATTTGGATTTCACTAACGGTACCAAAAATTCCCTGCCCTTCTATTGTGTGTCCTACCTTGAATGGTTTAAAAAGAATAATTAGCATTCCTCCTGCGAAATTAGAAAGCGATCCCTGAAGTGACAATCCTACAGCTAGTCCCATTGCACCAAGAATGGCCACAAAAGAGGAAGTCTCTATTCCTAATTTTGATATGAACGTCACAAATAATAGTACTCTTAAAACCCAAAGAAGAATATCGGCGAGAAACTTTGTCAGCGTAGGGTCCAGTTCCCTCTTGATCATTATCTTTCGTATCAGTCTATTGATGATTCGGATAGCATAAAGTCCTATAAATAATATAAGAAATGCAGAAATTAGATTTGGCGAATATTCAATAAAAACTTTTAAGAAGTTACTGGCATAATCCGTAACGTATTTTGAGTCTACATACATTTTTAAGCTAATAAAAAACCCTCTCTAAAGAGAAGGTTTGTGTTTATGTGGCAAAAATACGAATTATTATTAAATGACTAATCAGCATCTTCTTCAATTCTATTTCTAAATTCTTTTGAAGGGGTTTCGTTATTTAAAGAACTTTCAATTTCTGGTATATCAGAATGAGATTCTGTGCTTTCTTTGATGAAAGTTTCTGTTTTCTTTACGGCCTCAGCGGTACTTTCTTTTACTGTATTAACAATGTTCCCTAAAATATCGCCAGCTTCTTCAGCGTACTCGCTAACGGCTTCTTTTGTTTGATTGGCGTAATCGTGGGCTTTTTCAATTATCGGAGTAGCAGCTTCTTTGGCTTTTTCTATTGAGTCCTCTACGAATGCATCTGCTTTCTCTATGTAAGGTGCTGCATTTTCTTTTGCATATTCTAAAGTCAGTTCTGCTTTGTCGGCCAATTCACTAGTGGTTTCTTTGGCAGAGCCAAATAAGTTTTTAAAAAATGATGTTACTCCCATGGTTGTTAGTGTTAGATTAGACTACAATAATAATCAATTTTTTTATGCGAAAAGATATTATTTATTAATATGTAGTTGATATTCAGTATCTAAAGCTTTTTTTTTATTTAAAAATAAACGATAAGCACTTTGGGTGTCTTTGTTTCGTTTTTTAAAAAACTATTGGAAATAAAAAAAGCGTCTCTGACGAAACGCTTTTTTTACTTTTAACTATTCAAGTTCAAAGGTCACTTTAAGGGTAACTCTGTATTCTGAGATCTTCCCTTCAACTACAGCGGCACTTTGATCTTTAATGTAGACCGACTTTATGTTTTTTAACGATTTTGAAGCTTTTGTAATCGCTTTTTGCGAGGCATCTTCCCAACTAACCGTTGAGTTGGCAAGTAATTCAATAACTTTTAATACTGACATAATTTCTATTTTTTAAAGTGAACTTAAATTTAGTAATTATTTTCGAAAAAACGTACTAAAAAGCGTGTTACTTTTTTTTAAATAATACAATGTCAGTAGGTTGCGTTACTTGTTGTTGTCTGGCTTATTTATGCGTTTACTGCTTCTACTTGAATTTGCTCATCATTAAGCATGCTTTTTAACATGTTTTCAATACCGGATTTTAATGTAAATGTTGAAGATGGGCAGCCACTACAAGCACCTTGAAGTATTACTTTTACAATTTTATCATTTTCATTATAAGAATCAAAAACAATGTTTCCACCATCAGCTGCAACAGCAGGTTTTACATATTCTTCAAGAATATTGATGATTTGTTGGGAAGTGACGTCTAGATTGTCAAACTCCTGTGTTTTAGTTTTCTCTTCTTTTTCAGTAGCACCAAGCATGGTTTCATCAAGAACGACTCCTCCGTTTTCGATAAATTGCTTAATAAAACTTCTTAATTCTAATGTTATTTCTTCCCAGTTGTTGATTTCATATTTAGTAACAGAAATATAGTTTTCATCAATGAAAATTTCTTTTACGTAAGAAAATTTAAACAACTCTTTTGCTAAGGGAGAAGCAGCAGTATCGTCGATGTTTTTAAACTCAATAGCGTTTTTAGTCAACATTCTACTTACAACAAATTTAAGGGCAGCCGGATTAGGAGTTGTTTCTCCATAAACGGTTATAGGTTGTTTTTTTGTTTTGTTTTCGTCGATTGTTATAATTGTCCCTCCATTGCTAACAAAAGTATCTATTTGCTCTGCTACGGCATCTTTTACATCTTCCCATTCTACAATGTTATATTTTTCTATGGCGATGAAGTTTCCGGAGATGTATACTGTTTTTACAAACGGCAAATAAAACAGCTGCTGTGCAAGTGGAGATGATTTTGCCTCGTCTATGTTTTTAAATTCAAAACTTTCATTTTGAGTAATGAAATCTTCAAATTCAAATTTAAGTATAGTTGGGTTTTGTGTTTCTTTTATGGTAACTTTTGTCATGATATTTATAAATTTTTACAAATTTAGTAAAGTTATTTTCTACGATTAACTATATTTGATTTATTAATGAATAAATTAACTTTATTTTAATTGTCTGGGTGGGTTTATGTCATTTTTTTAAGTGCATTAATATTCATTTATTATTTAATAGTATTTCAATGTATATAAAAATCAAATTTTTAATTGTTCTTTTCTTTGTATCATCATATACTTTCTCGCAAGAAGGGATAGCAGTCTATTCCGATTATTTATCAGATAATTACTATTTGATCCATCCCTCTATGGCAGGTGCGGCAAATTGCGCGAAAATAAGATTAACAGCTCGAAAGCAGTGGTTTGGTCAAGAGGATGCTCCGGAACTTCAAACTTTAAGTTTTAATGGAAGGGTTAGCGAAAAAGCGGGAGCAGGAATTATTCTTTTCAATGACAAGAATGGATATCACTCTCAAAAAGGAGTGAAGCTTACCTATGCTTATCACCTTATGTTTTCTAGAGATGAAATTGATTTGAACCAATTGTCCTTTGGTATTAGCGGTGGTTTGATTCAGAGTCAACTAGATGAAACTAGTTTTTTACAATCTGGAGACTTTGATCCTATTATTGATGGAACAATAGTGCAAAAAGATTCTTATTTTAATGTAGATATTGGTGTATCTTACAATTATTTAGATTTTTATGCACACGGAACAGTGAAAAATGCTATCGAAACGAGAAGAGATATTTATACGGAGTACGAAAGTGATAATTTACGAAAATATTTATTGAGTGCCGGTTACGTTTTTGGAGATCTTGACAGAATATTATTAGAGCCATCCATACTATTCCAACTTGTTGAAAAAACGCAAGAGAAGTCCATTGATGTAAACATGAAGGCTTATAAAAATATGGATTTCGGAACACTTTGGGGAGGTTTGTCTTATCGCAGAAGTTTTGATGGTGCGCAATACACTGATGGCAATGGTATCTCAAAGCAAAAATTACAATACATCACGCCGATTGTTGGTGTGAATTTCAATAACTTCATGTTTGCGTACACGTATTCACATGTTTCAGGCGCTGTCAAATTTGATGACGGAGGCTATCACCAGATTACATTGGGTATCAATTTATTTTGCAAACCCGTTAAATACGAATGTAAATGTCCTGCCATTAATTAAATTCAGATACTTAATGTTAATAAAATCTGTCAACGGAAAGTCACCTCTTATACCTGAGGATTGTTATGTGGCTGAAAACGCCACTATTGTAGGTGATGTGAGTTTTGGAGAATCGTGTAGTGTTTGGTTTAATGCCGTTATTAGAGGAGATGTAAATTTCATTAAAATAGGAAATAAGGTGAATATCCAAGATGGAGCGGTCATTCATTGTACCTATAAAAAGCATCCTACAATCATAGGTAATAATGTGTCAATTGGACACAACGCAATAGTTCATGGTTGTGTGATTAAAGATAATGTGTTGATTGGAATGGGAGCGATAGTAATGGACAACTGTTTAATTGAGAGTAATTCTATCGTTGCTGCCGGTGCTGTTATAACACAAAATACAACGGTCGAGTCAGGATCAATATGGGCTGGCGTTCCTGCCAGAAAAGTGAAAGACATCGATCAATCAGATTTTGCAGGTGAGATTGAACGTATTTCGAATAATTATGTAATGTATTCGGGTTGGTTCAAAGAAGAGTAGTTATTGAATTATAAGTTAATCTTTTCAAAGAATGAATTTTTGTAGCTTTCACTAATCGGAATCCTTTTTTCGGCAATTAGAACCTTGTTTTTCTGAATTGACTTTATGTGTTTTATATTGATTATATACGATCTGTGAATCCTAGAAAATCCTTTTGAAGAAAGTAAATTTTCGAGTTTTATAAGGCTAATAAGTGTCAATGTGTATTTATTATCTGTAGTATAAATTTTGACGTAGTCTTTAAGTCCTTCGATATATAAAATATCAACAAAATTAATTTTAACATTTTCATATTCAGCTCGTACAAACATAAAATCTTGCTCTATCTCTGGAGTAGAAATTAGAGCTGCAGGAGTAGAAAATGCTTGTGGACTAAAAATTTGTTGTGCTCGTAAAACGGATTTTAGGAATCTATGAAACGGGATTGGTTTTACCAAGTAGTCAACTGCACCTAAGTTAAATCCTTCTACAGCGTAATTAGAATAGGCAGTAGTGAAAATTATAAGTGGTTTTTTATCTAATGCATTTATAAAATCTATACCAGAGAAATGAGGCATTTCTATGTCTAAAAAAATCAAATCGACGTTTGTGTGATTAATCACAGCTAAAGCATCAATAGCATTATTAAAGGTATTTACTAGTTCGAGTGTTTCCACCTTGCTAACAAATTCTTTGATTAAATCAACAGCTAATGGTTCGTCATCTATAATAACACATTTCATTTATTTCAATTTTAGTGGTGAATAAGCCCTTCTAATTATTGCTTTTATTCTTTTATTTGATCGAGTTTTAAGTTTAAATGCAGACTGTATTTATCAGTTGTTTCTATAATTGTTAGTTTGTGCGCATTTGGGTATAAAAGATTAAGACGGTTTTCCATATTGGTCATGCCAATGCCTGAATTATTGGGGTCTTTAATATAGTTTTCAATCTTATTTTCAATCCAAAAGTCTAATGTGTTCTCTTCTATTATAATTTTAATTTTCACATAAGTCACGCCCTTGTAATCCGTTCCGTATTTAAAAGCATTTTCTATAAATGTAATTAATAATAAGGGTTCGATATACTTGTTTTTTGTGTCTCCATGAATATTTATGAAAATATTTTCAATATTACTCAATCGAAGCTTTTGTAACTCAATATAGTTTTTAATGTAGTTTAATTCTTTTTCAAGAAAAACGGATTTGTTATCAGTTTCATAGAGCATGTATCGCATCATTTCTGATAGGGTAACAATGGCGTCAGGAACGAGATCTGATTTTTTATAAGCTAAGGAGTAAATACTATTTAGGGCATTAAACAAAAAGTGAGGATTTGTTTGTTTTCTTAAATAATTTAATTCGGCCGAAGTTCTATGAGTTTCCGCTACTAGTTTGTTTTGTTGACTTGTATAAATCTCAGATAATGTTTTTATTACGATACTACAGGCCAGTATGAATATATAGAAGACAGCTGGTAAAAGCCTAAAAATAAAAGGACGTTTATCTCCAGAATGTGGGGCTAAACGCATTGACTCGTTTTCAATAGTTAATAGGTTTCTAGGGCGAGGCATTTCTCGAAATTCAGAAATTGTATAGGTCACTCGAAAAGCCATAAATACAAAAATAATTAAAAGCACAATCGCTAAATAGTAGCCATATTTCTTTTGTAAAAGTAATCTAGGAACAAAATAGAAGTAATTGAGATAAAATAATACAATCCCTGTTCCCCATTGAATAAAAAAATCAGGGGTTATGTAGAAAGGACTTTCGTAAAATTGAATCAGTGAGGAACAAATAAAAAAGCACCATACTACAGAATGAATTAATATGTTGTTCTTTTCGGTGCTTTTAATTTCGTTTAAGGTCATTTAGATTTTTATAGATAATAGAAGTAAATCTTTTTTTGTTACTGTAGGTGATAAATTTGAATTCAATTTCTCTAAAACTAATTGACCTACTTTAAGGGCTTCTTCCTCTGTTTTGAAACTTTTATTTTCAGAAATAACAGGAATTACAGTCTGTTTTATGATAATTTTTTCTTCTAATGTGATGACATAACCCCATCCATTTTGCGTTTTTAAGGAAGCTAGATTTAAGTCCTCATTTTTTTTGCAAGATATAAATAAAAATAAACATACTAAAAGTAGCTTTGTTATTGTTGATCGAAAGGATAAATTCTTCTGGATTTTTGTCCAGAAGAATTTTTTAGTTGAATTAATTATCATCATCACTTTGTTCGTCAAATGGTTTAAATTCCCATGAATCATCAAAATATGAAGAACCAGTTCTTCCTAATAAAATAAAACCACGTTCGTTGATTGCAAATCCTGTTGCATCTGTTCTTGCAGAACCTTCAAGAGAAGTTTTTTCTTCCTATATATCATCAGTTGGGTTGTATTCCCAAATCGATCTTGTACTTTCTCCACATCCTATGTAGCCGTATCCATTCATTGAAAATCCTGTCGCATTAGATCTTACAATTACATAATCGTCGTTGTAAGAGTAATCATCGTCATCGTCTTGATCGATGTCTCGTTTTCTTGTCCAGGTATCTGTTGCTGGATCAAACATCCAAAAGTCAACTTGGTAAGTACCACTATTTACTCCTAATCCTAAATAAACTTTATTATCGATTACAAATGTGCTAGCTCCTCGTCTTTTGTTTCCGCTGAAACCATTTACTAAGGTCCAAGTATTAGCTGTTGGGCTGTACTGATAAAAGTCTTTTAGATAATTTCCATCATATCCAGTTCCAAAATAGGCTTTTCCACCGGCTTGAAACCCTACTGCAGAGTAACGAGCTGTTCCAGCAAAATCAGCTTTTTGCGTCCAAGTATTACTTATTGGATCGTATTCGTAGAAATCGTTTAATTTATTAGTTCCATCGTAACCTAGCCCGATGTATCCTTTTGAATCCAGTTCAAACCCTGAAGCAGCGCTTCGTCCTACACCGTTGAAGTCTGCTTTTTGTTCCCAATAATCACCGTCAGAATTGTAAGCCCAAAGGTCTTTTAAATATTCATCACCTGTGTAACCCGTCGCTACATAAGCATAACTACCAATCACGAAACTTGTAGCACTTGATCTTGCTGGTCCATCAAAAGATGACTTTTTTACCCAGTTTCCTACTAAGTCAGGATCTTCATCGTTACTGCAACTAACCAATACTAATCCCATGATGAGAGTAGACATTATCATTCCTTTTCTTAAAATATTCATATGTTTATTGTTTTATTAATGTTTGAATTTTATACCTATGTTGAAAATATATCCGTTATTATTGTTGAAATTGTAGGTTAGGTTTCCGGCATTATCTGTGAGATAAAACTTGTTGTTGAATCCATATCCTCCTTTGAAGTTGATAGACCAGTAAGTGTCTATACTTCGTACATATTCAAATGTTGTGGCCATTTGTGAGTAGGTCATTTTTGTTGCCTTGTTATAATTATCATCTAAGTCTTTACTGTCTAAATTGTAAATAGCTCCTTGAAAGTCATTTTTTATTGAAAATGTATTTCTATTATTATTCGAATAAGAAACTATTGAGCTTGGAAATCCAATTACTGCAACTGTATTTTGATTTATCTGCTGGGTATAGGAAAAGGTGGGTAGTACACTTGTTTTTCCAAAAATCGTACTGCGCTGCACCCCTGCGGATATAGAGTTTGATTCATTGAATTTGTAATTTATTTTTAAAGCTCCTAATAATTGTAAATCTGAAAATTCCATGCTTTTTTCAAAATTGATTGTTGGTTTTATATCAAGAGTAAAACTCGTTTTTTCGTTGATATCGTGGTTGATTGTTAAATCATTTGCTATACTTAAGAAATCAGTAAAATTGTCTTGAAAAGCATATTTTTCTAACTCATAATTCACTCCTATTTTAGTATATCGTACTGTATTGGTTACGGTGTTTTTTGAATTGATTTTTTTCGAAACTGTAAAACCAACTTCAGTTTCATTTCTTGTTATTTTTTCGGTTGGTGCTGTTTTTGTATTTAAATCTAAAGAGTAGCTGTTTTGAGCACTTGTTTTTAGAATAGAAAACAGAAACAATAGGATTGTAAAAATCTTTATTCTCATATTTTTTTTTATTGTTTCAAAAGTAGTTGCATTATCTAATGTAAAAAAAGAAGATATATGTATTCCCTAATTCCATAGACTAATGAGTCATTTGCATGGCTGAATCAATATTAGTGTTCGGTAATTGAAGTTATAGATGTTTTATAGCTTTTTATAGACATAAAACTTTGAATGGTATATGTTATAATGTAGTATAAAAAGTGCTCTGCTATATTTGTTAAAAAACTTTTATGTATAAGTTATTGTTAGTGCTTTTTCTTGGAGCTTTGATAACCTCTTGTGATTCGGATGTAGATACAGGAGAGTTTGTAGTAGGGTCAGATTATTTGTCGGTAAGTAATAAAGTGGTATTAGTCGACACTTTAACTGTTGATGTTTCAACAATTAATTTGGATTCCTTAATCACTTCTAGTCAAAGTAGAATTTTAGTTGGAAATTATGTTGATCCTTATTTTGGAAAGGTAAAATCTGAAAGTTATTTTCAGTTAGCTGGTTCGTCTTATGCTTTGAAAACAGGTAGTTCAGATACTTATGCTCCAAATTATGTTTTTGATTCAATTCGAATGATTTTGAGGCCAGATAAATATTATTATGGAGATACCACATCAGTGCAAACAATTAGTTTACATCGTTTGCTTGAAAAAGTGAAGGTGGCTGATGATGATTATTATTTTTACAATAGCTCAACTCTTGCGTTTGACAAAGAAAGTTTAGGATCAGTTTCATTTAAACCAAAGCCTATAAGTAAGGATACTGTAGTTGTAAAAGTTAGTGATGTTTTTGGAGAAGCTCTTTTCCAAAGAATAAAAAAACGTGAAATAACTAATTTTGATGAATTTACAGAGTACTTCAAAGGATTGACTATTAAATCAACTTCAACTAATTCAAGTAGTGTAGTTGGGTTTAGTAGTTCCAGCGTACTTCGGTTGTATTATTCAAAATATTTAGGCGATACAGAAGAGTCTTTAAGTATGGATTTTGGTATTCTGGATGTGGCAAAGCAATTTAATAATATAAGTTTAGATAGAGCTGGAACACAAATTAGTGATTTACCTGGTTTTACAAGTAGTCTGTCAAGTGTTAAGACAGGGAATAAAGCATATATTCAATCAGGTACGGGTATTGCTTGTAGGATTGATTTTCCTAATATAAAGCAGCTAAAGTACATTTCAGAAAAAGGCGCTATTGTTGATGCTGAATTGATTATCAAGCCAATAAAAAACACCTACTCAGATAAGAACTATTCTTTACCTGATTCTTTAAGGGTTTTTGTGGCTGATAAGCTCAATAGGGTAACCGGAACTTTAAATAACACGGGTAGTGCTACCTACGCTGTTTTAAATACCCAAACAGATGAGTTTAACGAATATATTGGTTATAAGGTTTCCATTGGAGCTTTTTTACAGAACGAAATGATTAAAAATTCTGATTCTAAGTTATCATTAATATTAACGATACCTAATATTTTGAAATCAGTAAATCGAGTGATGTTGGGAGATCAAAAAAATAGTAACAATAAAATTCAATTGAAAATTTATTATATTTCTTATTAAATGAAAAATAAAATAGTAATTACCGGTTTCTTTATCTTTTTGGTAACGACTGCATTTTCGCAAAGTATATCTAGTTCACCGTATTCAATTTATGGACTGGGTAGTTTGTATGATTCTGATTTTGGATCTAATGCTTCCATTGGATCTTCTGGTATAGCATTGCCTTCGTCAAGTTCGATTAATAACCTAAACCCAGCTTCTTTGGGTTTTATGTCTCAAAATCATTTTTTATTTGATGTGGGTGGTAAGTCAATTTTTTCCAGTTATGAAAATGGTTCTAATAAGGAAAGTCGAAATAATATTCAATTTTCACATATTGCTTTGGCTTTTCCAGTCACATCTAAATCAGCTGTTAGTTTAGCTTTGAAACCGTATTCTAGCGCAACCTATAAAATATCAAATTTAGTTTTACCTGTTGAAAATAGTACTGAGAGCTATGTTTTAGACGCTGCAGGTTCGGGTGGTTTAAATGATGTTAGTCTTTCCTATGGATATAAGATTGGAAAAAAAATAGCTTTAGGTCTTTCAACGAATTTTCTTTTTGGTAACATTACTGACGATAGAAGTTATACTGTTGCAAATTCAGTAACTTCAATAAATAAAACTTCGTATTATAATGGAGCAAGAGTTTCATTAGGGGGGCAGGTGCAAATTGATTCTACGTTGGCATTTGGTGTTAATGTTAAATCACCAAGTCAAGTTAAAGCTTCAAAAACCCAATCTGTTGTTTCATATAATGCCTCTACGCTTACTTCTACAACAGTTGAAACGGATGCAGATTATGATGTTAATGATTATTACTTGCCTTTAGAAGTAGGAGTAGGATTTAGTAAAATTTTTAAAAACAACTTAAATTTAACGATGGATTATTCAAAAAGTTTGTGGAACAGCACAAACCAATCTGATTTGTATGGTACTTATGTTAATCAAGATAAATTTGCAATGGGTTTTTCTTATAATAAAACGAATGGTATTCGTACTTATTTTGATCGAATAAAATATTCGACTGGTTTTAATTATGATACAGGATTTCTACAAATTGATAATAAACGAATTAGCAATGTAGCCTTTTCGGTAGGTGTATCTTTACCTGTGGAGAATAGAACTTTTTCTGCGCTAAACCTGACCTATTCTTACGGTCAAAAAGGGAGTATAAGTAATGGTCTTATTAAAGAAAATTATCATAAAATATCTGTCAATTTAAGTTTAGATGCAATATGGTTTGTTAAAAGAAAATTCGACTAATTAAAAGTCCTTTTCTATAACTTCATATTTATTTTCTAAAATTTCCCTTAATACCTTTGGATTTGCATTGGTGTAGAAAATGGGTGTGCTATTTTTTTCTGTTGTGAAGCCCACTTTTTCTTTTAAAACGTTCTGCGTTTGTTTAGCGACCGCTTCTCCTGAATCAATTATTTGGATATGATTTGGGAGGATTGCTTTTATTTGCGGAATTAGATAGGGATAATGACTACAACCTAATACTAGATAATCAATATTCGCATCAATCATCGGGGTCAAATAGGAGTGAAGCAATTGTGTCATCTCTGGAGAATTCATTTTTCCACTTTCGATAAGGGGTACTAATCCATGACCTACCTGGTCAATTATTTTAGTGTTTTGGAACTGTTGTGCCGTTTTGTTGAAAAGTTCACTGATAAGAGTTCCCTGTGTAGCCAGAATGCCTATCGTTTGTGTTTTTGAATTCGTGGCAGCAGGTTTTATTGCAGGTTCGATACCAATAAAAGGAATGTCATATTTTTCTCTTAGTTCTCTAATAGCATTTGTTGTAGCAGTATTGCAGGCTACGACAATGAGTTTGCAATTCATTTTTAGCAATAAATCAGTGTTTTTCATGCTCAAGGCGATAATCTCGTCTTTCGATTTTTGGCCATAAGGAGCGTTCTTGCTGTCTGCAAGATATATGGTTTTTTCATTGGGAAGCAGCTGGTGAATCTCTTTCCATATTGAAGTGCCGCCAATGCCTGAGTCAAAAATACCTATTGGTTGGTTGTTATCCATCAAAACAAAGTTAAGTGGTATGGATTAATAATCCTAAATAATTCATATGACAAAAAAAATACCGCTCGATCCTAAAAAGGGTGAGCGGTATTTTTATATTGAGTTTTTGATTTTCTAGAAACCTAAATCTTTTTTCACGTCAGCAGTCAAGTTAGGACCGTCAGCAAGTAAAAGTGTAGAACCGTCTAATACGTATTGGAAACCTTTTGCTTTTCCAACTTTTTGGATTGAAGTTCTTACTTTTTCCATTAATGGTTTTACAATATCAGATTCTTTTTGTTGTAATTCTTTTTGAGCATTATCTCTAAAATCAACAATTCTTTTTTGCATGTCCTGAACTTCTTTAGAACGATCTCCGTTTATTGCGTCAGAAACAGTAGCAGACTCAGCTTCGTATTTTTTTAATTTCGCTTGGTATTCTTCAACCATTTTTTTATAATCGGCATCATAAGTTCCGCTTAATTTCTCTAATTGCTTTTGAGCATCTAACATAGCTGGCATTTTAGCCATGATTTCACTTACGTCTACGTGAGCCGTTTTTGCTTGTGCGCTAATTGTTTGATTTGCTCCTAAAATGAATATTGCAGCAATTAATAAAGTTTTAATCTGTTTCATCGTTTTTAAAATATTTAGTAATTAATTTATTGTTTTAGTTTTAATTGTTCTTCTCTGGCCTTCTTAATCGAGTCTCTTTGTTGCAGAACTTGTATTCTTCTTTCTTCTGCAGCTTTCTTGCGATCTTCAATTATTTTTTTTCGGTCTTCCAATATTTTGGTTCTTGCATCAAGTTGTTTTTGTCTTGCATCTTCGGCTGCTGATTTTGCTGCTTCTTTATTAGCATCAACATTTGATGTGTTTGCTTTTACGTCTTCTGTTTTAGATAAGGCAGAAACCGTGCCATTTTTTTTCGCTTCTCTATCTGAAAGCATTTTTTGTCTTTTTTCTTCAAAGTCTGCTTTCTTTTGTTCTTGAGCTAACTTTCGACCTGCAATAATTGAATCTCTTGTGGCTTTTTTATCGTCCAGTATTTTTTGTCTTTCAGCTAAGAAAGGATTGTCTTCAATAGCGTCTTCCTTGCTTTGTTTCGCTTCTTGAGCTTCAAGTTGTTTTTTTGTCAACTGTTCCCTTTTTTCTGCTCTGTTCAGTACGCGTAATACTTGGTCGCTTATGTCAAATCTTTTTGCAGCAAACAGCATTGTTAAATCAGAAGACTTGTCGAAAACAAAGTCGTATTTTAGTGATTCTGCGATGTCTTGAACAGCGGTGAATACTTGGTCTTGAATTGGTTTAACCAAAACAGATTTTTGCATCATCAAATCTCCGTTAGCGCCAAATCTTTTTTGCTGAAAATCCAGCATTTCATTTTCAAGGAACTTAATTTCTAATTCTCTCTCCTCAATCAATCCTTTTGTAAGCAAAGGTTTTTCAGCAGTAAGAGCCTCTTTTATTTTATTGAGTTCGATTTTCTTGGTCTCAATTTCTTGTTTCCATTTTTGTGCTTTTTGCTCCAGCTGGACAGTTGCTTCGGCATAATTGGGGACATTCTGTAGAATATACTCCATATCAATGTAGCCTAATTTTGTTCCTCTGGTTTGCGAATGAATTGTATTTACTACAATCAAAGCTAAAAATAGTACTAAAAAATGTTTTCTCATAACTTTATAGTATTAGAAAATCGTGATTCAATTTTTTTTAAAATTGCTGTCCAATAATGAAATGGGTTTCCCATCCATTCGGTTTACTTAGCCCCGGTAAAGCATCAAAACCATGTCCGAAATCGATACCTAATAATCCAAATGCTGGCATAAATACACGTAATCCAACTCCCGCAGAACGGTTTAAATCAAATGGATTGTATGTTTTAAAATCTGCATAAGATGAACCTGCTTCTAAAAATCCTAATGCATATATAGATGCAGATGATTTTAAGGTAATTGGATAACGTAATTCCATAGAGAATTTATTGTATACCGTTGCTCCAATTTGTTCTCCTACACTATTTATAGGTGTCAAAGAGTTGTTAGGATATCCTCTCAGCTGAATCGTTTCTCTTCCGTCCATTGAGTAATTAGCTAATCCATCTCCTCCTACATAAAATCTTTCAAATGGTACAACACCTCTATCTTGATTGTATGCGCCTAGGAATCCAAATTCAGTTAACGTTCGTAGTACTAATTTACCATAAACTTTCGTATACCAATCCGCTTTGAACTTAATTTTGTAATATTCTAACCAATTAAATTTCTTTTGATCTACTAATGCTGGGTCAGCAGCTGCATCTTGGTAGTTGAAAACTTTGTTTCCAGAAGCATCAATGTAATCACCAATATTAACTGTATTTCCGTTTGCATCTACTTGATTTGATCTGTCGGTAGTGTTTTTTAATTTATATTCTTCTTTGTCTCCTAATGTTGCATAATCTATTCCGTTTAAAAGAGAATATGGAGCAGTTAGTTTTGCCGAAATACTAAATTCTGAACCATAAGTTGGGAATATCGGATTCACCCCTTTGTTACTTCTAGATAATCCAATGGTGTACGCTAAGTTTCTTGAAGCTCCATTTCCAAATGTAAATAACCCCGTGTTATAATTGTTCAAATCATAATGTTGGTAACTAATAGATTGTGATAATACAAAAAAGTCATCCGGCACTGTTAATCTTTTAGCTAATCCCACAGATAGTGTAAGGATATTGAAACTTTTATCTTTGTCTACACTTTGAGTAATATAATTGTTTAAAAATTGTTTACTGTAAGATATGGAAGAACTAAATGAAACCGGTTTCTTTTGTCCAAACCATGGTTCAGAAAACGAAACACTATAGGTTTGAAAATACGTACTTGCCTGAAGTCTTAAAGATACTTTCTGTCCGTCACCCATAGGTAAAGGTTTGTATGCGTCCTTATTAAGTAGGTTTCTAGCCGAGAAATTGTTGAAAGATAGTCCTAAAGTACCAATAAAACCACCGCCACCATAACCTCCTTGAAGTTCTATCTGGCTTGATCCTTTTTCAACAAGATTGTATTCAATATCAACCGTTCCTGCTGAAGCATCTACATTTTTAAATTTAGGGTCGATTGCTTCTGGGTCAAAAAATCCTAATTGCCCAATTTCACGAATAGTTCTAACCAATAATTCTTTGCTGTATTTTTCTCCAGGTTTAGTTCTTAACTCTCTATAAATAACGCGATCATTTGTTTTGTCATTTCCTACTACCGTAATTTTATTAAAATAGGCTAGTGGACCTTCATTTACTCTTATTTCAAAATCAATCGTGTCGTTAACAGTTCTTACTTCAACTGCGTTGATGTTTGAAAATAAATATCCGTTATTTTGATATAGATTTGTAATGTCTTCTCCGTCTGGTTTTGACTTGTCTGCTATTCTTTTTTCTAGAAGTACTCCATTATAAGTTTCTCCTTTTTTGACACCAACTATTCTGCTTAGTAATTGATCTGGATAAACGGTATTCCCTAAAAACTTAATGTTTCCAAAATAATATTTATTTCCTTCTTCGACATTAATTTTTATAGATAATGCGTTTTTATCTTTAAGATAAGTAATAGAATCAGAAATTATTCTAGCATCTCTATATCCTTTTTCTTTATAGGAAGCTATTACTTTTTCTAAATCGGTTTTGTATTTTGCTTTTATGAATTTTGAAGCCTTCAATACATGAAAGATACTTTTCTCTTTGGTGTCTTTCATCGCTTTGCGTAAAGTTTTATCTGATAATTTTTCGTTACCAATAAAATCAATTTCAGCAATTTTTATTTTTTCACCTTTGTCAATATTTACAACCATATTTACCTGGTTAACAGTTGATGTATCTGGTACAATGTTAATGTTAACTTTGGTATTGTAGTATCCGTCTTTCTTGTATTTGTTTTCTATGTAGTTTTTTGTCGTGGTGATTAAGTTTTCGTTAACTACTTTGCTTTTTGTCAGTCCGTTGTCTTTAATTAAAGCTTCCGTTTTGTTTTTCTTAATCCCAACAAACTTCACGTTATTTAATTTCGGCAATTCTTTGATTTCTAAATCAAGATAGATGCTGTCATTTTCGATTCTGTTAATGTAAAATGAAATTTCGTCAAAAAGACCCAATTTCCCAAGCTTTTTAATAGCGCTACTGATTTCTTCTCCAGGAACTGTAATTTCCTGTCCTTTTTCAAGTCCAGCAAAAGTTACAACCGTTTGGTCATTGAAACTGATTTTGTTAGTAAGGACAACATCGGCTAATATGTATTTTTGACCTTGATCAAAAGGAACTCTTTCTTGAGCTTTAATTTGTGAAAAACTACCTAGTAAAACTAGGGTAAGGACTGCTTTTATACTTTTATTCAACACTAAAAAATTATTTAATTTGTTCACTTGTTTTTCCAAATCTACGTTCTCTTTTTTGATAACTAATGATAGCCTCATATAAATTCTGTTCTTTAAAGTCTGGCCACAATACATCAGTAAAATATAATTCTGCATAGGCTATTTGCCATAGTAGAAAATTACTTATTCTATGTTCTCCGCTTGTTCTTATTAATAAATCTACATCCGGTAAATTTTGCGTGTAAAGATGCTCATTTATAATTGAATCGTCAATAGAGTCTATTGAAATTATATTATTTTTAACTTTATTACTGATGTTTTTCACCGCATTTACGATTTCTTCTCTCGAACCATAACTCAACGCTAATGTTAATGTCATGTGAGTATTATCCTTAGTTTTGTTTATTACATCAAGGAGTTCCTTTTGAGCTGACTGGGGTAATTTTTCTAAATTACCTATCGTATTCAATTTTATATTGTTTTCCAGAAGTGTTGGGAGTTCTTTTTTTAATGACTTTATCAAAATCTTCATTAAAGTATCCACTTCCAGTTTAGGTCGGTTCCAGTTCTCCGTCGAAAAGGCATAGAGGGTTAAATTTTTGACACCTAATTTAGCACAGGTTTTTATGATGATTTTTACGGATTTTGTTCCGCTCTCATGCCCGAAAGCTCTAAGTAAACCTTGTTGTTTTGCCCATCGTCCATTACCGTCCATTATTATGGCTAAATGTTGGGGCAAATTATTCTTGTCTATATTTTCTAGTAAGTCCATTTTCTTAGTCTGCACAGTAGCATGGTTTTTCTCCAAAGGTATACGTTAACGTTAACCCTGAAAAAACGTACCAGTCATTATTATTTATATTTCCAAATTGTAATGGTTTCAAACTTTCATTCTTCGGATTACTACCGTCTAGATTGTCAGTAAGTGTGTAACGCACTCCCATTTCTAAACCTAGTATTAAACTAGGGGTAATGTTTGATTTTATTCCTACAATCATAGGTATCGCAAATGAATTCGCGCCCTCATCTTTTTTTGTTTCTCCTGACAATATATACAGCTCATCATATCTGAAATAACTAATCCCAGAATATACATAAGGCGTGATTTTACGCTCTAATTGATGAAGATTAAAATCAAAAAAATTGAATTCAAGGCCTAAAGATACTTCTTTTATGTTATTTTCAAAACGATAGCCTCTTTGGTTTCTGCTGGGTTCTTTTGAATCAAGATCATTTGATGTGATTTTTGATTGGGTGTACGAAAAACGATATGCATGTCTTGGACTTTTGTTGTATTTATAAAGTATTCCAAAAGCAGGTTCGTTTGGGGCTATGTAGGTCGTAGGTCCAATGTCTCCTATGTAGTTACTTCCGCCCAGAAAAACGCCCACTTCATGTATTTGTGAATACGTCGTCATACTCAGGAATAAGCATATAAATAAGCCAAAAGTTTTATTCATTTTGTTTGAAATTGCGTGCAAATATAATAATTATCGTTTCGAATCAATACCGATTAGCTTAAATGTGCCCATTTTTAAAGAATAGGGACTATTATCGATATCGGATAGGGATTTGTTAAAAGCGAAACGAAAAAATGGGATACTATAGTATGTTTTGGAAGTAAAAAAGATTTAATTTCTTTTGTCTTCACCCCATAATAATTTGGTGCGCAGTGTTTTTAGAAAGGTTTCTTCGGGGATTTCGACCATGTTTATTTCGAAGGGAGTTTTTTTAATGCTTAGTATTGATTCGTTTTTCACAGAAGTGATTCTAGAGTCTAATGAAACCAGATAATGCTCTTCTCTTCCTGAAACTTTTAATTTGATTTCAGTTTCATCAGGAATAACTAGCGGTCTTGCATTGAGGTTATGAGGAGCAATAGGCGTTATTACGAGACTTTTTACATCTGGAGTCAATATAGGACCTCCACAACTTAAGGAATATCCTGTTGATCCTGTAGGTGTTGATACAATTAAACCGTCGGCCCAATAGGAATTTAAAAACTCACCATTAAGGTAGGTGTCAATTGTTATCATCGAAGTAGTGTCCTTTCGGCTTACCGAAATTTCATTCATGGCAAAATTAATGTCTTGCAGTGCCTCGTTTGGAGGAGTACAGGACAAGCTCAATAATGTTCTTTTAGATAGCGTATATTTTTCTTCAATAACAATTTGTAGAAATTCATCGATGTTCTCTTTTTGAACCGTAGCCAGAAAACCAAGTCTTCCTGCATTAATGCCTAAGATAGGAATTCCGGAATCTCTTACTAGCGTCGCTGCTCTTAATATCGTTCCGTCACCACCTATGCTAATTAGCATGTCAAAACTTTGGTCTAATTCTGTGTGAGAAGAAAAAGTATTGTATTCTTTTTGTACAATTTCCTTTTCGTAAAGCAATTCTAAAAAAGAAGCTTCAATAACTAATTCTACATTGTTTTTATTAAAAAAAATGAAGATGTCTTTTATAATAGGTTCTGTACTATTTTGATAATATTGACCGTATATGGCTACTTTCATTATTTGGTGGAATCGTTTGTTTGTAAAATCGATGATTTGGGAGAAAGCTTAGATTGGTAACTTGGCAAATAGTTATATATTAAGGTATTTGTCTAAGTAGTCTGAGCGTTCTTTTAAACTGCTGATATAATTGTCTTCTTGGTGTTCTGATATTATTTCGTAATTGTACCTTCTGAAAGTTTGGACTATCTCATTAATGGCACCTAAGCTAATTTTCATCGTCACTTCAATGCTGTCTACATCAGATTCAGAAATAAACAAGCCTAAAAGCTTCCCGTTATTGCTCTCTACGATTTGTGTAATCTGGCTCATGGAATAATCTAATACGCCTTTTTTTACTTTTATAATTCTTCCTTGTTCTTTCAAAAAGGGAGTTTGGTGAAAAAAGCTCATAATGTCGTCTATTTCATAATAGCCTATATAGCTGTTGTTTTCATCCAATACAGGAATAAGGTTTGTATGGTTTTTTGCAAAAACTTCCAATACTTCGAGCCAGATTGAATTTGTTCTCGTGAAAAAACTTGCGAGAGTATATTTGTAATCAATTACCTTTTTGTCATTATCAAAAGTTTCAATGTCTTCAGATGAGATACTACCAATGTAAATGCCTTCTTCAACAACAGGAAAGTGTGAAAAAGTCAAATCATCAAAAAAGTCTTTAACAGACGCAATAGTGTCTTGGCTGTCAATCGCTTTAAAGTCAGTGGTTATGTAGTTTGTAATTTCCATCTTAAGTAAATCCTCAATTTTTATGCAAAATAATCAAAAAAAGGCAAAATCTCCTACCTTTTACTTTGTATTTTTGTATCCATTATATAGTTATTTCATAATCAAAAAGTATTCCAATGACAAAGTTAAGTGTAAACATCAACAAAATAGCTACTTTACGTAATGCCCGCGGAGGAAATGTGCCTAACTTATTAAAAGTGGCGACTGACATTCAAAAATTTGGCGCGCAGGGAATCACCATACATCCACGTCCAGATGAGCGTCACATCCGTTATCAAGATGCCCGTGACCTAAAAGCAATCGTTTATACCGAATTTAATATAGAAGGAAACCCACAACATAATTTTATCGATTTGGTTTTAGAATGTAAGCCCGAGCAAGTGACTTTAGTACCTGATGCTATCGGGGCTATAACCTCGTCTGCAGGTTGGGATACGGTAAAAAACCAAGCGTATTTGACTGAAATGATTCAAGAATTTCAACGCAATGGCATTCGTACCTCTATTTTTGTAGATCCACGATTAGATATGATCGAAGGTGCTAAACAAACTGGAACGGACCGAATAGAATTGTATACCGAAGCTTTTGCTCATGAGTATGGTTTAGGAAATAAAAACGGAATAGATCCTTATGTAAAAGCGGCCGTTTTGGCTAATGAATTGGGATTAGGAATTAATGCAGGACATGATTTGAGCTTGGAGAATATTCAGTTTTTTAAACAAAACATTCCTGGATTACTGGAGGTTTCTATCGGCCACGCCTTAATTGCTGAATCATTATATCTTGGTTTAGAGAATGTGGTCAACATGTATTTGCAAAAATTAAAATAAGATAATTAGGGCGTGACCCGCTAAAAAGCAGGTCGGGCTATGCGCTACAATCTTTATTAGTATTCCGCTATCGCTCCATACTAATAAAGGATTTTCGCTGCTATCCCTCACGCGCTCGTGAAACCATACAATATGTTATATTCAAAAATAGAAGGTTCAGGTAAACCACTTTTAATTCTGCACGGATTTCTGGGAATGTCAGATAATTGGAAAACACTTGGCGTGCAGTTTGCAACAGAAGGATTTGAAGTTCATATGTTAGATCTTCGCAATCATGGGCGAAGTCCTCATTCTGAGGAGTTCAGCTATGAATTGATGGCTCAGGATATTCTGGAGTACTGCAATAGTCATAATCTAACTAATGTCGATATGATAGGGCATTCTATGGGAGGCAAAACGGCGATGCTTTTTGCGACCTTGTATCCGGAAATGATAGACAAACTTATTATCGCCGATATAGGACCCAAATTCTATCCGCAACACCATCAATCTATTTTGGGAGGTTTAAATGCAGTCGATTTTGCTAAAAAACCAAGTCGATCTGAAGTAGAAGATACGCTTTCAGAGTATATAACGGATTTTGGGACAAGACAGTTTTTAATGAAAAGCTTGTTTTGGCAGGAGCCAGGACAATTAGCCTTCCGCTTCAACCTGGCTGTCTTTAATAAAAAAATGGACGAGATAGGAGTGGCGTTGCCGGCAACTTCGGTTTTTGAGAAACCAACCCTTTTTATCCGTGGAGGGAACTCCAATTATATTTTAGACAGTGATGTTGAAAATATAAGAGCGCATTTTCCAAAAGCAACGGTAGAAACAATACCAAATGCGGGGCATTGGCTTCATGCCGAAAATCCGACCTTGTTTCATGAGTTAACAATTTCTTTTTTTAAAGGAATTTAGATAATTTAAAAAAAGTAGTACTTTTAATAAAAATTTAAAATAAAAAACATGAAACTAATCATCAGAATTCTTATTACATCGGCTTTGGTATTACTAATCGCGAACTTAATGAAAGGAGTTCATGTGGCAGGTTTTACTACGGCTTTAATTGTAGCAGTTGTTCTTGGGCTACTTAATATATTCATCAAACCTATCTTAGTTATTTTAACATTGCCAATTACTTTTATAACTTTAGGGCTTTTTTTATTAGTCATCAACGCATTGATTATAATATTATGTGATAATATTGTAGGAAGGTTTAGTGTAGATTCATTTTGGACCGCACTGTTTTTTAGTATTATATTGTCCATCTTGCAATCTATCATGTATAAAATATTAGGAGAGGATAAGTAAGGAGAATATTGAAAATATAGTAGTACTTTACTTGTTTTAACAAATTTTTAATGAGGCGCTACTATATTTTTAGTAATTTTGAAATCTATTACACAAAAAAATGAAAAAATTCCACATTTTACTAATCGTTTTGTTTGGCTTCGTTATGATGCCAAATACGACTTTTGCGTGTGGAAATTCAGATAGTGGTTCTTGTACCATGGAAATGTCTTCTAAGAAGAAGACCAAAGATTGTTGCAGTAAGGATTCTCAATCTAAAAACAACAAGCATAACGGGTGCAATGGAAAATGTGGAAAGGCTTTATGTAGCACTCCTTCTGTAAATACAGCAATACCCTCGGCTTTTCAATTTGAAATGCAGAGTGCTAATTTTAATTTTTCAGCTGAAAAGCAAAAATTTTATCAAACGATATCCTTTACTTCTGCAGGATATTCTTCACTTTGGCTTATTCCTAAAATAGGCTAAATTATTTATTGACAGCCATTAGTGTGTCAAATCCGAAGCAAATCTTGCTTTAAATCATTTATTTATAGGCTAAAACTAATTGTTAACTATAGCTTTAATGCTTGTGTTTACCTGTTGGTCTAGCGTATTCACTTCTAATTTATTTATTATATGAACTCAATTAAAACAGGATTGATGGCAATAGCTCTATTGTTATCAGTCACAGCAGCTACTGCGCAAATTAAAAACACTAAAACTGAAACCGTAAAAATATTTGGAAACTGCGGTATGTGTGAAACGAATATAGAGAAGGCAGGGAGCCTCAACAAAGTGGCAATGGTTGATTGGAATAAAGACAGTAAAATGGCTACAATTACCTACGACTCCAAAAAAACAAATTCAAACGAAATCCTAAAACGCATCGCTTTAGCGGGTTATGACAGTGAGAAATTTAGTGCCCCAGACGACGTATACGACAATCTTCATGGCTGTTGTCAATATGATAGAGAGGCTAGCTTAGAGGTAACGACAGAAGTGTCTAAAACGGAAATGAGCCATGATGATCATTCTAATCATACTGAAATTACAACACTAGACAAACAAGAAGTGAATCAATTAAAATCAGTTTTTGATAATTACTTTTTGTTAAAAGACGCACTAGTTAAGTCAGATGGCGCAAGCGCTTCAGCTGTTTCAAAAGATTTGTTAGTTTCGTTAAATGATGTAAAAATGAAGGAGCTGTCAATGGATGTTCACATGGTTTGGATGAAAGTGATGAAAGATTTAAAGACCGATTCAAATGTAATCTCTGAAACTCAAGACGTCAAAAAACAAAGATCTTCATTTATGACATTGTCAAAAAACATACATGATTTGATAGAAATAGCTAAATATGAAGCTCCCGTATATTACCAATTTTGCCCTATGGCAAACGGTGGGAAAGGTGCCAACTGGTTAAGTAAGGAAAATGCGGTTAAGAATCCATATTACGGTTCTCAGATGATGACTTGCGGCAAAACTGTTGAAACAATTAAATAATTCAGCAAATGCTGTTTTAACAAAATAGATTAATGTTTAAAATACGAAATATAATTCTGAGCTGTAGTTTACTGTTTGTTTTTTCAGTTGCAAATGGACAAATAAAATTGGGGGATACTTTACCCGATCTTAAACTTCAAAGCAATGAGAATACAGAGGTTGAGCTAGGTTCTTTCAACGGAAAAACTGTATTAATTGACTTTTGGGCTTCATGGTGTGGACCTTGCAGATTGGCCAATAGGAAATTGGTGAAATTGTATGATTCCTATAAAGGTAAAGAATTTGAAATTATAGGGATTTCAATCGATACGGATAAGGCAAAATGGTTGAGCGCCATTGAGAAAGATAAAATGAGTCACCAGCAAGTGATAGACTCAAAAGGATTTGATGCTCAGACGGCAGTTGCTTTTGGAGTAGAAGAATTGCCCTCTACTTATCTTTTTGATGCCTCAGGAAAACTAATTGTGATTAATCCAACGGAAGAACAAATTATCGCTCAAATAAATAAATAGACAAATGAAAACACTAAATATAAAATTTTTAATGATAGTACTTTTAGCTTTGATATCAAGCACAAGGTCCTATTCCCAAATCTCAAAAGCTGAAATTAGAGCAACTGGACTAACTTGTTCGATGTGTTCTAATGCAATTAACAAACAGCTAAAAAAAATGACTGAAGTGGATAGCGTAGCTACTGACTTGAACACAAACACCTTTGTAGTCTACCTCAAAAAAGAGAATGCTTTAAGTCCTATGGTTTTCAAAGAAAGCGTTGAAAAGGCAGGTTTCTTTGTTGGCTCACTAGAAGTTACCATGGCATCAGGTCAGCTAAAATCAAATCCAAATTACATTTTAGTTGATTCTAAGGAGATAGTACCTAATGAAGAAGTCGTTGTTAGAATTCTAGACAAAGGATATATGACTGAAAAAGAACACAAGAAGTTGTTGAAGGCCTATTCGAAAACAGCAACTTTTGCCTTGGGTAATGAGGAAGATTTTCACATTAAAGTAGTAAACTAATGAAGAAGGTTATTGTAGTTCTGGTTTTATTTATAATATCCCAAAGCATAAAGTCACAGGAGCTTTTTGTAGTTACAGATCCGGCGAGCAACGTTCCGACAGGTTCTTTAAGCATCCGTTTAGGGCAATCCGTATTCAAAGAGAAATTTGAAGAAGGATACAATTACCATTTTATGCCAGAAGTCACTTGGGGAATGAATAAAAATTTAATGTTTCGTGCATCGGTATTTGTAAGTAATCGAAATACCGAACTAGTAACCGAAGGGGCAAGTTTCTATAGCAAATATCGGATTTATTCAACAGATGATTTGAACAGTCATTTTCGTCTGGCTGCTTTTGGGAGATACAGTTTTAATAACGCGGACATTCACCAGGAACAAATTGAAATTGTGGGGCACAATACTGGTTTTGAAGCCGGAATTGTTGCTACAAAATTAATCAAGAAAGTAGCCGTTAGCTCCTCCATCAGTTTTGAAAAAGCGCTGGACAATAAGCCGAATTATCTTTTTCCGTCCACACAAGGAGATAATGCAACAAACTATACTTTATCTTTTGGGAAATTAATGTATCCCAAAAAATACACTAATTATAAGCAAACAAATATTAACTTAATGGTCGAATTTGTAGGTCAAACGATTAACGAAAATGGGAAATCATATTTAGATGCCGTACCTGCAGTTCAATTCATTATCCAAAGTCAGGCACGAATTGATATCGCCTATCGACATGAGTTATACAGTTCCATGCTTCGGTCAGCTCCCAATGGGGTTTATTTGAATCTGGAATACACTTTTTTTAACGTCTCTAAATAATCAGGTTGAAAAGCCGGAATTAAAATCTAACAATAATTTAAAATCTAATAAAAATGAAAAATCTAATAAAAATGAAAAAAATAATTCTTTCAACAGTGCTGATGGCAATTGTAGTAGTAGGCTGTAATCAAAAAAATAAGCAAGAAGAGTCCGTAAATCCGGAAGCAACTGAAAACACATCACAATTGTATTCCTGTCCAATGCATCCTGAAGTTACTGGGAAACAAGGAGAGGAATGTTCTAAATGCGGAATGGAATTAACGGAGCCAGTAGCTCAAACGGAAGCTGTTTCTGAAGAAGTAAAAACAGAAAAAGTTGCTGCAACTCCATTTTCTGCTACTGTAGACGCTACTGTAAATGATTATTTGAAAGTTAAAAATGCACTTGTTAAAGACGATTCAAATGGTGCGGCAGCCGCAGCTAAGGTTTTATTAGCAACTTTTAATGCAGCAAATACGACTTCAATTGATGCGAAATTGAAAAAGGAATACATAGATATTGCAGATGATGCCAAAGAACATGCTGAGCATATTGCTGATAACTCTGGAAAAATAGCTCATCAAAGAGAGCATTTTGCTCTTTTGAGCAGAGACATGAATGATATGATAAAAACTTTCGGGACCAATAAAAAATTATATCAAGACTATTGTCCAATGTACGATCAAGGTAAAAGTGGGTATTGGATAAGCGAATCTAAAGAGATCAAGAATCCATATTATGGATCAGAAATGTTGACTTGTGGTGGAATGGTAAAAGAGTTGTAAATGAGCTCAATCATCAAAAAAATAGCCCTTTCGGGTATTGCCATTTTTTTGCTGATGCAACTGTATCAGCCCGAACGTAATTTAGATTATGTACGGGTTTCACCTTTGCACTTTTTTAAAACATTTTCGGTTCCTGCAAAAGTTCAAGGTATTCTAAAAACTTCTTGTTTTGACTGTCACAGTAATAACACCAACTATCCTTGGTACTCCTATGTTCAGCCTGTACGAATGTTGATGGATAGTCATATTAACGAAGGGAAAGAAAATTTGAATTTCAGTGAATTTGGTACGTATTCAAAACGGAAACAACGAACTAAACTGGACCGAATGATCAAACAAATAAAATCAGATGAAATGCCTTTGGCTTCTTATACTATCCTACATAAAAATGCTATACTCAGTAACGAGAACAAAGCGTTATTATTAAAGTGGATCGAAAAAAAGAGCGACAGTATTTCAGCAAATAATTAATACTAATGGTAGAAAAATTAATATCATTCTCACTAAAAAATCGAGTTATTGTTTTGCTCGTTTCCGCCTGCTTATTTGGTTGGGGGATTTATAGTGTGCAGCAAAACCCCATTGATGCTATTCCCGATTTATCAGAAAATCAGGTTATTGTTTTCACAGAGTGGATGGGAAGAAGTCCGCAGGTAATTGAAGATCAGGTTACCTATCCTTTGGTTTCCAATTTACAAGGAATCCCGAAAATCAAGAATATTCGTGCTTCTTCCATGTTTGGAATGAGTTTTATCTACATCATTTTTGAAGATAAGGTAGATCCTTATTGGGCAAGAACCCGAGTGCTGGAGCGATTAAATTATGCACAACGATTGTTGCCACAAAATGTAGTTCCCACTTTAGGGCCTGATGGTACCGGTGTAGGGCATATATTTTGGTATCATCTGGAAACCAATGGAATGGATCTAGGTGAGCAAAGAGCGTTGCAGGATTGGTATGTGAAATTTGCTTTACAAACGGTTCCAGGTGTTGCTGAGGTAGCATCCTTTGGAGGTTTTGAGAAACAATATCAACTGGTTTTAGATCCTTTGAAAATGCAGTACTATAATGTTAGTATGATGGAAGTGATGAAAGCCGTAAAGACAAGCAATAATGATGTT
Organism: uncultured Flavobacterium sp.; assembly: GCF_963974175.1. Classification (GTDB taxonomy): domain Bacteria; phylum Bacteroidota; class Bacteroidia; order Flavobacteriales; family Flavobacteriaceae; genus Flavobacterium. The sequence continues at coordinate 514,872 of NZ_CAXBBR010000001.1, read as the reverse complement.
GGAGGGCGCAAATTTGAAATGAGCAACATGGCCTATATCGTAAGAGGGCTTGGCTATATAAAGAACATCAAAGATGTGGAAGAAATTGCCATCAAAAATTATAATTCGGTTCCCGTAAGAGTAAAAGATATCGGTTCCGTTCAAATGGGTGGAGATTTACGTCTGGGTATTTTTGATGCAAATGGAGAAGGTGAAGTAGTGGGAGGAATAGTGGTGATGCGTTACGGCGAAAATGCCGATAAGGTAATAAAAGCCGTAAAATTGAAAATGAAAGAAGTTGAAAAAGGATTGCCGGAAGGGGTCTCCTTCAAAACGTCTTATGACCGAAGTGAATTAATCGAAAAAGCGATTGAATCAGTTAAAGGAACTTTAATCGAAGAAATGATTGCGGTGTCAATAGTGATTCTTCTTTTTCTTTTCCATTGGAGAAGTGCATTGATTATTCTGATACAGTTACCAATATCTGTTGCTATAGGATTTATTTTGCTCCAAGCTTTTGGGATTTCATCCAATATTATGTCACTTACCGGGATCGCCTTAGCTATTGGTGTTGTGGTTGATGATGGAATAGTCATGGTCGAAAATGCCTATAGAACCATCTCTGAGAAACAAGAAGAAATGGATAATAATCAATAATCAACTGATGAAAAAGTTATTTAAAAAAATATTTAAAAAAGAACATGATCCGTTGTCGGCTGATGAAAGAATGAAGCTAATTGAATCTTCCTCTAAGCTCGTTGGTCCAGGAGTTTTTTATTCGACACTTATTGTAATTGCTTCTTTTTTGCCCGTTTTTCTACTAACGGGAATGGAAGGAAAACTATTCAGTCCATTGGCTTGGACAAAATCATTTATATTGATAGTGGATGCTTTTTTAGCTATTACACTGACGCCAGTCCTAATTAGTTACTTGCTTAAGGGTAAACTTCGTCCGGAGAATAAGAATCCAATCAATAGAAAACTGGAAAGTTGGTATACTCCAATTCTAGTTTTTTGTTTAAAATGGAGAAAAAGTGTTTTGGTGGTAAACTGCATTGCTTTATTAATAGGAGGGTTGATGTTTACGCGTCTCGGTTCAGAGTTTATGCCACCTTTAGATGAAGGCTCTATTTTGTTTATGCCTGTAACCTTACCCGATGTTTCTAATTCTGAAGTGAAAAGAATATTGCAGGTTCAGGACAAAATAATAAAATCAATTCCCGAGGTCACTCATGTTTTGGGAAAAGCGGGTAGAGCCAATACGGCAACGGACAATAGCCCTATAAGTATGATTGAAACGATTATTTTGCTTAAACCTCATAATGAATGGAGAGCGGGTAAAACGAAAAGTGATATCATCGATGAAATAAATAATAAACTGCAAATACCTGGGGTAACCAATGGTTTTACACAACCTATTATTAATCGAATAAATATGCTTTCGACGGGAATCAGAACAGACGTTGGAGTGAAAATTTATGGATCAAGTCTGGATACCATCGAAGCTTTGGCACAAAAAATTAAAAAAGCGCTCGAAGGAACCGAAGGAGTGAAAGATTTGTATGCCGAACCAATAACGGGTGGGAAGTATATCGACATTGAAGCAAAACGAGAAGCAATTGGTAGATACGGTCTGACGATTGATGATGTGAATAATGTTGTTGAAGCGGCAATTGGCGGAATGACATTGACGACCACCATCGAAGGAAGACAACGCTTTTCTGTGAATGCCAGATATGCACAGGAATATAGAAATAGTATTGAGTCCTTAAAAAAATTGCAAGTGCAAACGATGGAATACGGACCAATACCATTAGATGCTGTCGCTGATATAAAAATAAGTGATGGGCCTCCGATGATAAACAGCGAAAACGCGATGCTTCGTGGGAGTGTTTTGTTTAATGTTAGGGAGCGCGATTTAGGAAGTACGGTAGAGGAGGCACAAGATAAACTCAATACCATGATGACGAAACTTCCAAAAGGCTATTATGTCGAATGGAGCGGACAATGGGAAAATCAAATTAGAGCCAATAAAACATTATCACTGATATTACCTATCGTTGTTCTTATCATATTCCTGATTTTGTATTTTACATACAACTCAATGAAAGAAGCTTTGATAACGATGATAACGGTTCCTTTTGCTTTAATAGGAGGGATTTTTATGGTTTATTTTTATGGGATTAATTTATCCGTTGCCGTGGCAGTAGGTTTCATTGCGCTGTTTGGGATGGCGATAGAAACGGCGATGATAATGACTATTTACCTGAATGAGGCCATGAATAAAATGGTTGCAAAATATGGTAATAGCAGTGAGGCAATCACTACCGATATTTTAAGAGAATACATTATTGATGGTTCGGCAAAAAGGCTGAGACCAAAATTAATGACGGTATCGGTTTCTCTATTTGGATTAGTACCCATTCTTTGGGCGACAGGAACGGGCGCTGATGTGATGATTCCCATTACAGTTCCGCTTATCGGAGGAACAATCACCTCTGTTATATATGTATTATTAGTAACCCCTATTGTTTTTGAAATGACAAAACAACGTGAATTAAAAACAAAAGGCAAAATAGATCTTATCGATGCGACACATTAAATATTATATCATAATCAGTTGTTTGCTGTTAAATACCAATGCTACAGTAGCGCAAACACTTTCGTTGGATGCTGTTTTGACTACCGTTAAAACGAATAATCCGCAATTAAAAATGTACGATGCCGACATACAGAGTATGGATGCAGCGGCAAAAGGGGCTAATAGTTGGATGGCACCTCAAGTGAACACGGGCTTGTTTATGACTCCTTATAATACTAAAATGTGGAAGGGAGACGAAATGAATCCTGGTATGGGATCTTATATGATAGGCGTTACACAAATGATACCAAACGCTTCAAGGCTAAAAGCCGATTCTAATTACATGAATGCCATGTCTTCGGTAGAGGCAGAAAATAAAAATTATACCGTGAATCAGTTGAATGCGTTGGCAAAAACGAATTATTACCAATGGATCGTATTGGATAAAAAAATAAAAATAGCTAATGAGAATTTATTGCTTTTAGAGTACATGATCAAAAGCATGGAGATACGCTATCAGTATAATATGGACAAATTGCCTACTTATTATAAAGCAAAGTCACAATATAGCGCTTTAGAAAGCATGGTCGTAATGCTGAAAAATGAGATTTCGCAAAAGAAAATTATGCTGAATACTTTGATGGCAAGAGACAAAGACACTGTTTTTGAAATCGATCCCACTTATGCTTTGAAGGAGTATAATTTTATGAAATCGGATACTGTGTCGCTTTCTGAAAGCCGAAGCGATGTAAGAGCTATTGAAAAAACAATTGTCTTAAATCAGTTGAAAATAGAAACCGAGAAAGCAAAATTATTACCCGAGTTTGGTGTGAAGTACGATCACATGTTTGCCTTTGGAAATGGTCCGCAACAATTTTCCTTGATGGGAATGATTACAATTCCCATGCCTTGGTCATCAAAAATGAATAAAGCGAACATCAGTAGTTTTAAAATAAAAAATGAAAGTCTGGATTGGCAAAAACAAATGATTCTGAACGAGGCAACAGGAATGATTTCAGGTATGCAAGCGGAGCTGACTAACTTAAAGAAGCAATATGAAATTGCCGACAAAAGCATTATTCCGGCATTGCGAAGAAATTATGACACGTCTATAATCGAATGGCAAAATAACACGGGAGATCTGTTTGTGGTGTTGGATGCCTGGGAAGCCTTGAATATGGCGCAAATAGAAAAATTAGACAAGCTGCAGGCCATATTGAGTACTCAGGTAGCCATTGAAAAACAACTGGAAACGAAATAATTATGAACAAATATGTAAAATATAGTTTGCTGGCTATTGCCGTTTTAGTGGTTGGATTTGGGGTCTATTATGGCGTAAGCAAATTCAATAGTCAAGCAGATCACGAGCAAAAGGCGGAGGTTTATACCTGTTCGATGCATCCTGAAATTATTAGGGACGAACCGGGAAATTGCCCAATTTGCGGAATGACTTTGATTAAAAAAGTAACCGAAGCGCAACCGACGGAAAGCCACTCAATTGACCATTTATTAAGGCCAACTGATAGCTTTGTGGTGGGAGACTTTCAAACTACAACTCCAAAAGACACCGCTATTAGCAGTGAAATACAGCTACCTGGAATTGTAGCTTATGATCCTAATTCATCGGTAAATATTGCGGCAAGGATAAGTGGCCGAATCGAAAAAATGTATGTGAATTATAAATACCAAAAAGTAAATAAAGGACAAAGACTTTTTGATTTGTATAGTCCGGAATTATTGACTGCACAGCAAAATTTCATTTATTTAATTACCAATGATTCTGAAAATACATCTATAATAAAGGCTTCGAAACAGAAATTACTGCTTTATGGAATGAGTTTAAATCAGATTAATTTATTGGCTGCAGCCAAAAAAACAAATCCTGTGATCACTATTTATAGTCCCACCAATGGAATAGTTCAAGGAACCGAAAGTATGACGACTGCTGCCGAAGGATCTATGCAAAACAGTGCCGCCACAACAACTTCTTTAACATTGAAAGAAGGGGATTACATTAAACAGAATGAAGTTGTCTTTAAATTAGTAAATACCGATAAAGTATGGGGTGTTTTCAATGTGATGCAAGGACAAGGCAGTTTGATAAAAATTAATCAACCCATTCGGTTTTCATCAGAATTAGATGAAAATGATTTTATAAACGCCAAAGTAAATTTTATAGAAACTCAATTCAGCGAAACCGATAAGACGAATAGGATTCGAGTATATTTAAATAATAACAATCTGAAATTTCCAATAGGCTTGCGGCTTCAAGGTATTGTCGAAACAAATCCTATACAAGGAATTTGGGTTCGTAAGCAAGCATTAGTTAGCATCGGTAGTAAAAAAGTGGTTTTTATTCAAATGGAGAATGGTTTTAAAGCAAAAGAAATAAAAACAGGAATTGAAATCAATGATTTTGTTCAGGTCATCGAAGGGCTGTCTGTAAAAGATGCAATAGCTGACAATGCACAATATTTAATGGACAGCGAAAGCTTTATTAAAACAGAATAATTATGCAAAAGGTAAAAAAAATCAGTTTACTATTAGTGGCATTTGTTGTCTTAATGGGCTGTAATGATAAGAACAAGGAAGACCATAGTGAACATGAGGACGGAGAAAGCACGTATTACACTTGCTCTATGGATCCCCAAATTAAGGAAGATAAGCCTGGAAAGTGTCCTATTTGCCATATGGAATTAACCCCAATGAAAAAGGATAATTCTGCCTCTAATGAAATAGCACTTAGTGACCAGCAAATAAAATTGGGAAACATAACTACCCAAAACATAGAAGAAAGCAATAGCAGTCTGGAAGAAAACTATACAGGTGTTTTAACAATTAATCAGGAACAAATCAAAACCATTTCAGCAAGAGCGATGGGGCGAATTGAGAAATTGTACTTTAAAACTACGGGTGATTATGTTACAAAAAATCAAGCTATTTATCAATTATACAGCGAAGATATAGCGATTGCCAAACAGGATTATTACGCTGCGTACTCGCAATTGGCTATGCCTGGTGATTTTGGAAAAAATGCGAAAAGCATGCTTCAAGCTGCCAAACAAAAACTATTGTTCTATGGTTTATCCAATGCGCAAATTGAAAGTATTAAAGGCAATGCCCAAATTTCACCATACACTACTTTTTATAGTACATATAGCGGATATATTTCGGAGATAGCGGCTACAGAAGGTAGTTATATCATGGAAGGCGGCGCAATAATTAAGTTGGCTGCCTTAAGTACGCTTTGGCTTGAAACGCAAGTAAACGTGAGTTATGCAAAATCATTAAAAATTGGACAAAGTGCTACGGTTTCTTTTACAGATTATCCCGCTAAAGAAATGCAGGCAAAAATTTCATTTATTAATCCTGAGATTAATCCAGACTCTAGATTGCTATTGATTCGAATGGAAATTGCCAACCCTAATTTGTTTTTAAAACCGGGAATGCAAGCAGTGGCTAAATTAACTCAATCGAATAAGAAAGGATTATTTATTCCAACAGATGCTGTTATTAGGGATGAAAATGCCACGTATATATGGGTTGAAAAAAGTCATGGCATTTTTGAAAATGTAATGGTTGAAACCGGGGTGGAAGCCAATGGAATGATCGAAATCAAATCGGATTTAGATAGTACGAAGAAAGTCGTTGTTACCGGTGCTTATGCCATTAATAGTGAATATATATTCCGTAAAGGGAGTGATCCCATGGCGGGGATGAAGATGTAATAGGAAGCAAAGCATAATAGGCTGTTTATTAATAGGTTAAAATGTTAAAATAAGCTAACTTAGTTCTGTTATAATGAGCTTTGAAAGTATTTTTGATATTAAAATTATTATAAAAAGGACATTATCCGAAAGTTAAATTGATTAGCAATCAAAAACTCTAATTAAAATAGAATCATGGAAGAAAATAATACACACTTAAAAACTAATCCTTATGTGAAATTTGCCTTAATAATGGCCGTTTCATTTGTCGTTATGTATTTAGTCATGTTTTTAAATGTTGCTGAATTCAGTCACATTTATAATAGTATAACTCGCTTTTATATGACTACTTTAATGATTGCTACAATGGCAATTACAATGTTAATATCGATGTGGAAAATGTATCCAAATAATAAAGTCAATGTAATGATAATAGTCTTTGCTGCTACTACATTTCTTGGAACACTTTTTCTATTAAGGACACAAACTTTTATTGGAGATGTACAATATATGAAAGCTATGATTCCTCATCACTCATCAGCTATTATGACTAGTAGTAATGTCGATTTTAAAGATCCAGAGGCTAAAAAATTAGCTGAAGATATAATTGAGGCTCAAGAAAGAGAAATTAAGCAAATGAATGAAATGATTATTCGTCTCGAAAGCAAAAAATAATAAAGTGAAAATTTATATAAAAAACATGGTTTGTGGTCGTTGTGAAATGGCAGTTTCGGCAGAATTGGAAAAAATGGGGATTTCTATTCTTGCGATACAATTAGGGGAAGTAGAAATTGCAACTGATTTGGACGAAAGTCAAATACAACTGCTGTCAAAAAACCTGAGCTTGCTTGGTTTTGAATTGTTAGATGATAAGGAAAATAAGACTGTCGAAAGGATTAAAAATTTAATAATCGATTTAGTACATTATAAAAAGGAACAACTGAAAAGTAATTTGTCAAATTATTTAGCCGCCGATTTAAGGCAGGATTACAGTATTTTGAGTAAGCTATTTTCAGAAAAAGAAGGAGCAACAATTGAACATTATTTTATTGCTCAAAAAATTGAACGGGCAAAAGAACTATTAATCTATAACGAAATGACGCTAAGTGAAATCGCATTTCAGCTCAATTATAGTAATGTAGCACATTTAAGCAATCAATTTAAAAAGACTACCGGTTTTACCCCGACCCATTTCAAGCAATTGAAGGATAAAAAGAGAACACAGATTGATGAATTGTAAATTATACAAAGCTTACCCAGAATTGTGTAACAAAATAAAGTAGTCTCATTCGGATATTTGTAATGTTAATTTAAAACTGCAAAGAAATGAAACATACCTATACCATTACCGGAATGAGTTGCGATGGTTGTCGCGGCAAAGTGGAGAAAATACTAAATGCTATTGAAGGGGTAGAGGCTATTGTTTCGTTAGAGCCCCCAGTAGCTACCATCACAATGGATAAACACATTCCGACTACACAATTGCAAGAAGCCTTAGCCGCTGCCGGGGATTATTCTATTGAGATGAGCAAGCCAGTAGCTGCTGCAGAAAAAACTACAGAGGAGCCGACTGCGAAATCTTGCTGCGGTACTACAAAAGATCAACAAGACAAAGACGGTCATCAACATCATAAAGAGGAAGCTGGAATTCCTGAGAATGCGGCAGGGAAATATTATTGTCCCATGCATTGCGAAGGCGATAAAGTATATGACAAAGCGGGAGATTGTCCCGTTTGCGGAATGGATCTGGTAAAAGCACCCGATTTAATTCCCGCGAAAACAATGTACACTTGTCCCATGCACCCTGAAATAATCCAGGAAGGGCCGGGTTCTTGCCCGATATGCGGAATGGATTTAGTACCTATGGAGCCTAGCGAAAGCGAAGACAACAAGACGTATCTTGACTTAGTACGTAAAATGAAAATAGCCGTTGTTTTTACCCTGCCTATTTTTATTATAGCGATGTCAGAAATGATACCTAATAATCCGTTGCTGAAGATAATGGACACCTCGAGTTGGAACTGGGTGCAGTTTGCCTTGTCGCTTCCGGTCGTTTTTTATGCTACTTGGATGTTTTTTGTACGTGCCTGGAAGTCGGTTATTACATGGAACTTAAATATGTTTACCCTGATCGGAATTGGTTCCGGTGTGGCTTTTCTATTTAGCCTGTTTGGCTTATTTTTTCCCGAACTCTTTCCAAATGAATTCAAAACAGAAAGCGGAACGGTACATCTATATTTTGAAGCAACAACGGTGATACTAACCTTGGTTTTGCTAGGTCAGCTGTTAGAGGCTAAAGCACACAGCAGAACCAGCGGTGCTATAAAAGAATTATTGAAATTAGCGCCCACGGTGGCCACTTTGGTCATTGACGGAAGCGATAAAGTTATTTCTGTTCATGATATCAAAAAAGACGATTTACTTCGGGTGAAACCAGGTGAAAAAATTCCTGTTGACGGAAAAATTACCGATGGCGAAACTACTATCGATGAATCTATGATTTCGGGTGAACCCATTCCCGTGGATAAAAAAGCAGACGATTCTGTTATTGCAGGAACAATTAACGGGAACAAATCTTTTGTTATGGTTGCCGAGAAAATTGGTTCAGAAACCTTGCTTTCGCAAATTGTACAAATGGTAAATTCAGCCAGCCGTTCTAGAGCGCCAATACAAAAACTGGCCGACAGAATCGCTAAGTATTTTGTACCAATAGTAGTGGCAGTTTCAGTAATCACCTTTTTTGTTTGGGCAAAATTTGGCCCTGAGCCAGCAATCGTTTACGGATTCATAAATGCAATTGCTGTTTTGATTATCGCTTGTCCTTGTGCTTTAGGATTAGCAACCCCCATGTCAGTGATGGTAGGAGTGGGTAAAGGAGCGCAATCTGGAGTCTTGATAAAAAATGCGGAAGCCTTAGAAAATATGAATAAGGTAAATGTTCTGATTACTGATAAAACGGGAACAATTACCGAAGGAAAACCTTCTGTAGAAAAAGTATTTTCGACTGAAAATAAAGAGGAAGATTTGTTGCAAATGATTGCTTCGTTGAATCAATATAGCGAACATCCTTTGGCGGAAGCCGTAGTCAATTTTGCAAAAGCGAAAAAGGTTACTTTATTAGAAGCGAAAGACTTTGAATCCATCACAGGAAAAGGAGTAGTTGGAACCGTAAATGGTAAAAAAGTCGCACTTGGAAATGCAAAATTGATGGAGCAAAACAATTCGAAAACTTCAGATGATTTAACCGCAAAAATAGTAGCCGAGCAGAAACTTGGAAAAACAGTGTCTTATATTTCTGTAGACACTCAGGTTTTGGGTTATGTAACAATAACAGATGCTATTAAAAGTACGAGTGTGGCGGCAATAAAGGAATTAATGAATCAAGGAGTCGAAGTGATTATGCTTACGGGCGATAATGAGAACACCGCCAAAGCAGTCGCTGACGAATTACATTTGAGTTCGTTTATAGCGGGTTGTCTGCCGGAGGATAAATTAAAGGAAATTAAAAGATTACAAGACCAAGGTAAAATTGTAGCTATGGCAGGAGATGGAATTAATGATGCTCCAGCATTAGCACAAGCTGATATAGGTATTGCGATGGGAACTGGAACCGATGTAGCAATAGAAAGTGCCAAAATAACTTTGGTTAAAGGAGACTTGCAAGGGATTGTAAAGGCTAAAGCACTGAGTCATGCCGTGATGAAAAACATCAATCAAAATTTATTTTTTGCTTTCTTTTATAATGTACTCGGAATTCCAATCGCAGCAGGGGTTTTATATCCTTTTTTCGGCCTCTTGCTTTCGCCGATGATTGCTGCTTTGGCAATGAGCTTTAGTTCGGTTTCCGTTATTGCAAATGCACTGCGACTGCGAAATTTGAAGTTGTAATACTCTAAAGTACATTTTTAATATAAAAATTTTAATCTCTAAATAAAACACCATGAAAACACTACAGAAATTTGCATTTGCATTCGGTTTAATTGGACTATTGTATTCCTGTCAGTCAACAAATCAGGTACTTTCAAAATCAGAGAAGAGAACCGAAATCATGAACACTATCGCCAATGACGAAATGATGTCAAAAGAGATGATGGGTGCGTTGATGAGCAGCAAAAGCGGTAAAATGATGATGATGAAAGAACATCATGTTGTAATGATGGAGAAGATGAAAGAAAATCCTGAAATGATGAAAAGTATGATGCCGGAAATGATGAAAATGATGAAGGGTAACCCTGAAATGATGAAAGGCATGATGGCAGACATGATGAAAAATAATCCGGAAATGATGAAAGAAAGCCATGCTAAAATGATGGGGATGATGAAAGAAAATCCTGAAATGATGAAAAGTATGATGCCTGAAATGATGAAAATGATGAAGGATAATCCAGATATGATGAAAGGTATGATGAAGGGCATGATGGAAAAAGCTAAAAATGATGATGCTATGATGTCCGATATGTGTAAATCAATGATGGATAATCCAGAAATGATGAAAATGATGGAGAAAATGAAGGCAGAAAAAATGGATAAGAGTAAAATGAAAGCGATGGATAAAAAAATGGAAAAGAAAGAAGATCATAAAGCCCATCATTAATTTTTTAACACTAATACCTTGAAATTATGGATAATACAGGACATGGAGGAATGCATATGGATGGCTACTCATTTATGGGAATGCATTGGTTTTGGTGGGGCTCGATATTGATTTTTGCATTGATATTATTAGTGACAGCCCACCGATATAGAAAAAGAAAATAAATTTAATTTTAAAAATAAAAAAGCATGGAATATTATTTCAGTAAAACAATTAACGACAGTTTCGAAAATGCAATCGTAAAAGTTACGGAAGCGCTTAAAGAGGAAGGATTTGGAATATTAACAGAAATCGACTTAAAAGCAACACTAAAGAAGAAACTAGATGTGGACTTTTATAATTACACCATTCTGGGTGCCTGCAATCCGCCTTTTGCGTACAAAGCATTATTGGCGGAAGATAAAATAGGAACGATGTTGCCATGTAATGTGATTGTTCAGGAAAAAGTAAAAGGTCAGATAGAAGTTTCGGCGGTTGATCCGGCAGCTTCTATGCAAGCGGTAGAAAATACTGAACTTGTGGGAATCGCAACAGAAATCAGAGACAGCCTAAAAAAAATAATTAATAATTTGTAACCGTTTTTTTTGTAACGGTAAAACGTATCACGCAAGTAAAATAGCATTGAAGATTAATAATTAAAAATAATAAAATGAATACTTTTAAATATATAGCATTGTTAATTTTGATTGTATCTCAATCTATTTTTGGTCAGGCAGTAGAAGGAAACGTTGATAATCTTCCTGTGAAAGAATATACACTGACCATTAGGGAGGAAGTAGTTAATAAAGCAGGAGTGGCGGTAAAAGGAATGACTGTAAATGGAAGCATACCGGGTCCGGTATTGGATTTTACGGAAGGAGAGTATGCTGTTATTTATGTAAAGAATGAGATGAATATGGAAACATCCGTTCATTGGCATGGTATAATACTGCCTAATTTTTATGACGGAGTTCCCTATTTGACTACTCCGCCTATTAAGCCGGGACAAACGCTGAAGTACGAATTTGCTATAAAACAAGCGGGAACTTATTGGTATCATTCGCATACCATGCTGCAAGAGCAGAGTGGTGTGTATGGGTCTATCGTTATTCATCCCAAAAAAGAAACATTAGTGTACGATAAAGAATTGGTACTCATGTTATCAGATTGGACTAATGAAAAACCACTGAACGTACTCCGAACTTTAAAAAGGGGGTCAGAGTGGTATCAAATAAAAAAAGGTACTGCAACTCCGCTCAATAGAGTTATTGCAAGAGGTGCCTTCGGAGCGCAATTAAACTTTTGGAGACAGCGTATGGTAGGTGCTGATATTGCCGACATCTACTATCCTGCATTTTTGATTAATGGAAAACAGTCCGTTGACTATCCCGATTTTAAACCTGGAGAAAAGATAAGAGTGCGCATTATTGATGGCGGTGCTTCTACTTCTTTTTGGATGACTTTTGGCGGAGAAGATCCAATACTGGTTTCGGCAGACGGTCAAGACGTAGTGCCAGTTGTAAAAAACAAAACATTTATTGGAATCGCAGAAGCCTATGATTTCATTGTTACCATTCCACAAAACGGTAAAATTGAATATAGAATTACGGCACAGGATGGTTCAGGTACCGCTTCGGCATTTCTAGGAAGTGGTAAAACCTTAGCGGCTCCAGTTGTTCCAAGACCAGATAAAATTGGCATGATGCAAAAGATGGCGAAGATGGACATGAAAATGGGAGCTCATGCAATAAAGTACCGTCCGAAAAAAGACGAACGTTTCAAAATAAAGAACGAATATGGCATGCAAATGGATATGTCCAAGGATTCTAAAATGAAGGGAATGGAAATGGATCATTCTAAAATGGAAGGGATGAAAATGGACGACGTGAAGCACAACCAAATGGATATGCCCAAAGATTCTACAATGAAGGGAATGGAAATGGATCATTCTAAAATGAAAGGGATGAAGATGGACGACATGAAGCACAAGCAAATGGATATGCCCAAAGATTCTACAATGAAAGGAATGGAAATGGATCATTCGAAAATGGATCATTCGAAAATGAAAATGGATGGTATGCAAGAAAACCATGCGGTAGTAGCTGATTCTAAGAAGGGAAGCGAAATGAAAATGGAAGGAATGGATCTGTTTTCAGAATACAATTATGATTACCTAAGATCACCGGTAAAAACGAACTATTCTGCTGATGCGCCTGTGAAAGAAATCCTGTTGAACCTAACGGGAAATATGCAGCGCTATATCTGGAGTATGAATGGTGTGCCGCTAGCTGAAACTGATAAAATAAAAATTGAAGGAGGGCAGGTTACAAGAATAACATTGAATAACCTAACCATGATGCATCACCCGATGCACTTACATGGTCATTTCTTTAGAGTTATCAATAAAAACGGAGAATATTCGCCTTTAAAACATACCGTAAATGTGCCTCCAATGGGGAATGTCACAATAGAATTTTACGGAAATGAATATGGAGACTGGTTTTTCCATTGTCATATATTATATCATATGATGGGCGGTATGGCACGAGTTTTTAGCTATGATACACCAAGAGATACGCGTATGAAAGGGTTTCCTGTAGCTAAGTTAGTAGCTGAAACCAACAGATATTATTCTTGGGGTATGGTAGATGCTGCATCTCATTTTACGGCTTTACAATTAACGGCTTCCAACCTGAGAAACCAATTTAACGTGTCCATGGAATATGGATGGAACAAAAACCTGGAGGGAGAAGTTACCTACGAAAGATATTTACATGATTACTTGAGGGTTTTTGGTGGTATAAACATAGAAAATGAAAAGGAAGATAGTTTTGATACGTTCAAGACCACGGCAGTCGTTGGGATTCGATATTTGACTCCTTATTTATTTAATCTTGATGCGAGAATTGATAATGAATTGAGACCGCGAATAGCATTAGGAAGAAGTATAATGATATTCCCTAAATTTTCAGTGTTTGGATATTATGAATACAAACTGGATTTAGGCTTGGTGAATGATCTTCCGGTAGCGAAAGACTACACCTCAGATACTGTTTGGAGCGCTGGTGTCGAGTATATGTTCTCAAAAAACTTTTCAGTAATGGGAAGCTATGATAACCGTTTCGGTGCAGGTGGCGGGTTGTCCGTTAGATTTTAAATCGATAAGCGTAGATTTATTTACGAGCCGGATATAAAGTATAGAAATAATTATTTCAGATTATGGTCATTGGTTGTGGAAGGGATTTTGAAATAGTGTACTCTGCGATACAACAACCTAACAGAGGAAGAAATAAAAAAAGACAAGAGTTTCACTAGTAGGCTAATTAATAAATAGTAATCTTTAATTAAATTCAAATAGTATGAGAACAGTAGTAATTATTTTTTCGGTAATCAGTTTGGTAGCATTAAGCAGTTGTAACCAAAAAACGGACAGTAAAGCAATTCTTGAAAACTCGGAATCAAGGACTGAAATTTTTGACGCCATTGCTAATAATCATGATTTTATGACAGAATTCATGGGGAAAATGCAAAATAATCCACATGCTATGCAAATGATGCAAGGGAATAAAATGATGATGGGCAATTCGATGGGATCTACCGATATGCAAATGATGATGAAAGACAGTACGATGACAAAAAATTTCATGCACGGGACGATGGCTAATCCAGAAATGATGCAATCCATGATGGGTGAAATGATGAAGGACGGCAAAACCATGACTGCCATGATGCAAATGATGCAACAAGGTGGTATGATGAGTAAAGAATGTATGCAATCAAGCATGAAAATGATGGATAGCAAAGGAATGCCAATGATGAATGATGCTAATAAAAAGTAGCTTGAATTTGTTAATAATTAGAAGTCAAAAGACTATGAATGGTTAAAGTCATGGTTATTAGTAAACTTCAGACAAATGGAACAAGTGCGCTGCGCATGTTTTAAAAATAAGAAAAGCTATGATGTGATGTCATAGCTTTTTTGCGTTGTGTCTCGCTGTTGTTTTTATAGATTTTTTTTTCGTATTGCTTTTTTGTGCTAAGTACTAATTATGAATTAATTACAATTTGCTAATAGAAAAATGCTGATTTATTATCACTGGTTGTAGGATTTGGTTTTGCACATCTCAAAAATAGTTCTATTTTTGCACCTGGAATAGAGAATAAAGGCCCGTTCGTCTATCGGTTAGGACGCATGGTTTTCATCCATGTAAGAGCGGTTCGATTCCGCTACGGGCTACAATATTTGCAGGTTGCAATTCAGATCTTCTGAAAGTTGACTTCGCCATTTGATTTTGTAAATTAATTTCAATTTACCTCTTAAAAACATAAAGTAAGCCTCGAAAATTAAACCTTTCGAGGCTTTTTTGTTGATGGCGAAAGTGTTTTTAAATCCCACTAAATTATCTATTCCATTTTTTTGCTTAACGCCAATAATCCTAAAATAGGACCAATAGCTAAACAAATATAAATATAGTTTGTATCTGTTACTGTTTTCAATCCACTGATTAATTGAATACTAATTATTGTAATTGCAAAGCCAATACTATTCACAATTGTAAGGGCGGTTCCTTTTATTTCTGCAGGAGCATTTTGAGCGACTAATGTCGATAAAAGTGGAGAGTCAGCAACGACGACCATTCCCCAAAAAAGTAAGAAAGTAATAAAGAGAGTTGCTGATTGAACTATAAATAGAAAAGGAAAAACAAGACAGCAAGTACAAGACAGTAGTAGTGATATAAATGCAATTCGTTTTGCGCCGAAGGTCTGAGAAAGATAGCCACTAAGTATGCAAGCAAGTCCGCCAATACTAATAATGAGGAAAGACAAAATAGGAATATTAAAGGTTGTTTCTGGATGTAAGTCGCTATATGTTTTAAGCATTAATGGTGTAAATGCCCAAAAAGCATACAACTCCCACATGTGACCAAAATACCCAAAGGCAGCAGAACGTAAGTTTTGGTTCCTAAATATACCAAAGAAAGCAGACAAGTTAATGCCTTGGCTTTGTTTTCGATAAGGGCCATCAGGAACGAAAAGGGAAATCATCAAACCACCCAGAACGGCAAGGGAAGAAGTGGTGAGTATCACTAGTTTCCATGGGAATGAATTTGTTAACCCTTTTAATAAATGTGGAAATGCGGTACCAATTACTAAAGCGCCTACTAAAAACCCCAGCGATTTACCAAGCCCTTTGTCAAAATAGTCAGCGGCTATCTTCATTCCAACAGGGTAGATTCCAGCAAGAAAAAAGCCAGTTAGAAAGCGGATAGAGAGCATCGTAGTCAAAGTGTTGCCTTCCCATAGTATGCCTAAATTGCATATCGCTCCAAGGAGTGCACTTATCAAAAATACTTTGGAAGGAGAAAAGCGATCTGCTATTGCTAATACTGCAAAAACTAATGTTCCTAATATAAAACCAAACTGTACGGATGAGGTTAAGTGACCAATTGCAGATTCAGTAAGACCAAAATTGATTACTAAGTCGCTCATCACAGCATTACTTGCAAACCAAAGAGAGGTACAGCAAAACTGAGCAACGACAATTATAGGTAGTATGGTTTTTATGCGGTTCATTTAGAAAGTTACTTATCGTTAACTAAGGATACTATTTTGATATGATATTCGAAGGTTTTTTAACAGCCTTTATTTAAAAAAGCTGATTCGTTTGTCTTTAACGGCATCCAGTCTAAGCATTTTATAATCCAGAATATAGTTTTGGTATATGCGCCAAGGGGCTTTATTTCCCTGACTGGGAAGCATATTGGCTGCCCTTGTAATGTATCCAGAGTTCAGGTTGAGTAATGGAACTGGTTTTAAATTAGTCTCGGTTACTTTTGCCTGTAAAGATTTGTAATTATGTTTGTCCAAGTACTTCAATACGCGAGAAATATATTCACTGGTAAGGTCACTTTTTAAAGTCCAAGAAGCATTGGTATAACCAACAAATATAAAGAAGTTGGGAAGATCACTTAACATTAGGCCTTTGTAGACAAAAGATTTTGAAACATCAAATGGCTTTGAATCTAATTGAATTTTCACTCCTCCAAACGCCACTAAATCAAGTCCTGTTGCCGTGATGATGATATCGGCAGCTAGTGTCTCCCCCGATTTTAATAAAATCCCATCTGTTAGAAAACGATCGATATGGTCAGTAACTACTGATGCTTTCCCTTTTCTGATAGCTCTAAAAAAATCTCCGTTTGGGGCGATGCAAAAACGTTGTTCCCATGGATTGTAATTTGGTATAAAATGGGGGTCGACAGGAAAGTCACCTAGACCTTTTTTAGCACCTTTTATAATGAAGTTTTTCATTCTTTCAGGATAGTACTTACAGAGATTGAAAAAGACAATAGTGTATAAAATGTTTTTATAGCGGATCAATCGATACGCTAGTTTTTTTGGGAATAGGCGTTTCAATCGAGCGGCAATCTTGTCTTTATTGGGCAAAGCAGCAATATAAGTTGGCGATCTCTGCAGCATAGTAACCTGTGCGGCTTCAGCGGCAAGCTCGGGGACAATGGTGACAGCAGTCGCTCCACTACCAATTACAATGATCTTTTTGTCAGTAACATCTAAGTTTTTAGGCCATTTTTGAGGATGGATTATTTCTCCTTTAAAGCTGGTTTGATCCTTAAATTCGGGGGTGTACCCTTTGGTATAATTATAGTAACCGCTGCAACTAAAGATAAACTGGCAGGTGTAAACCGTTTCTTCGGCTGTTGCAGTATTTACAGTAGTTACCGTCCATAATTTCTCTTTTGTATCGAAGTTATAAGAAAGAGCACGCTGCTGGTAGATGATATGATCGCGTACCTTATATTCGTCAGCGGCTTCATTTATATATTTCAAGATAGAAGGTCCGTCAGCGAAAGACTTTTGGTCTTCCCACGTTTTAAAGGAATAGCCAAAGGTATACATATCAGAATCAGAGCGAATACCGGGGTATTTAAACAAACTCCAGGTACCGCCAAGTTCTGTTCTTGCTTCTAAAATAACATAGGTTTTATTGGGGTTTTTACGAGACAAGTGACAGGCAGCCCCTATACCGGATAAGCCTGCTCCTATTATGATAATATCGGTATGAGTTGTATTCATATTGTTATTTTACTATTAAATGCTGTTGCAAAATACGAAATACAATTAACAAAAAAACACCATTATATCATAAGAGCTAATGGTGTTTGTAATTTATAAGATGATTTTTTAAAAGGTCAAGTCAGGAGGCTTTTAGCAGCTGAGTTTAATTCTAAAGTTTTTTAAATATTTGACTTCAAGGTTCCTCTTTTTCCTTCGCTATGTTAGCGGTTAGAATGAGAAGTCTTTGGGTAAGACGGAACGGCTTATAGCATGTTTTACATGCTTTTAACAAATTTCAAAAAGACTTTTTTATGTAGTTCAAGATCCATATTAGGAGAAAGTGAGGCACGCACAATATAATCTTTGTCACCTTCTTTAGTCGTCCCTTGAGTAGATGTCGCAGGTATGGTCCAGTAACATCCTTTTAATTGTCCGTAGCTCACGCAGAACTTACTTTCATTAGGGATTTCTGTAATCATCAAATTGATTAATTTTAAATTCAAGTCTCTTTTATGTGCTTCTTTTTCTTCGTTAGTATTCCCCTTAGTAGGAAGATCTAACGAGAAAACAGAAGGGGTAAACCCTTGCTCTGCTAATGCTTCTGAAACAAAATTAATTTTTGCCTCGGGTAAAGTAGCTTTGATAAAGTTTACAAAATCACGTGTGTTTTTATAAGCATCAACGATTCTTTGATTCATTGAAGGCAATTGTTTGGCTAGTATTTCATATTGCAAAGCTGTAGCCTCATTATCGCATAGGTCTAGATGCAAGGCTATTTTTCCCATCAAAGCACCCGTTTTTTTATTTCCTACACAGTAGCCAGCAGTACATTGCCCACCACTAGGGAATTTTGACCCACTAGCAAATGAAATTGTTCTAACAGTTGCAAGAATATCCTCTTCGCCTAAAAAGTGAACATTGGGGCAAAATGTTTGATCTAAAATAAAAACGGGATCTATCGCTATTGTGCCGGCAGCCGTTTTGCGTTCTTGACTTAAAACATTTTTTAAATCTATAAGATTTGGCACTTCAACTCTTGGGTTTGTTGGAATCTCAGCAATGATATAAGGAACTGCATCTTCATTAGCAATTTGGGTTAAAACAGTATCAATACTTTGCACCATGTCGTTGTCACCATCCACTAGTAAATCCACTATTTCAACATTGTCAATGCAAGCAGCAACACGTCGTGCTTGGTCGTTTGTTCCTCCATAACAATTTGGAGGGACAATGATTTTAATCGCTTTTCCTTTATGTTTTTCAACGGCATCATGAATTAACCCCATTAAAATCGCATACTGAATAGATAATCCACTAGAAGCAACTAATGGCTTTGTACTCGAATTCGTAATTGTTTTAATCGAATCTAAGACTGCTTTTTTATCTGCTTCAATATTACTTTCTGTAGTTTCAATAAGAGATTGTGCTACTAATGACTTCAAAGCCGTAAGAGAATCAGCAGGTGTCATTGCAATGGTTTCTCTTCTTCTTACATGCTGAATATCTGAAATGTAACTTTCGTTTTTCTCTCCATTTACAAATAAAACACTTCCTAAGTCACCATGAAGACTGATGAAAAAATCAACACCATTAGGAATGTCAATTACACCAAATTTTTCTTCTTTCGAAATTAAAACGGTACTGCCATTAAATACTGGAATAGCTTCTGTATTCTCAATATGTTTTAAATCAAAATGATAACCGTAGATATTTTTTATTACATCAACATCAAAAAAATCAGGTAGTTCACCAGTATATAGGACTTGGGTATTTCTATTATCTAATAAATTTTTTCTTAGCACTGCCAAAACAGGGACTGTCTTTGACTCAAAACTGATGACATTTTCTGCTTTTAGATTATTTACCTTGGCAATTGACCATTCAAGTACACATGATAAAGGATGTCCTAGCCGAATATAGTCGTAAGCAGTGGGTAACGCATTTAAAGCTGAAGATTCCGAATTATTGTTATTGTATAAGGCTTCAAACTGATCTAAGAATTGCGTTTTAGCCAGTTTTTCGTCATAAATATCTAGTCGATGCGTTGTTGTACTCAACCAGCCAGCTGGCATATTTTTTAATACTTCTTTTATATAATTTAGCATTTTATTGTCTTTCATGATTTTATCTTTAGATAGACCGCAATTTACGTTAATTAGATTTATTTTATAGGATTGCCAGCGGTTTTGTTGGTATTAAGTCTAACGGAAATGTATGTAAAAAGTGGATGAGTTTGTTATTCTTTTAGTTTAATCGTACTTTAAAGTGAAATCGATTTTAGTACCGTTGAAATTCGTATTTATAATTTGTTGCATCTCTAAATTCGAAGTCAATATGTTTTTTATTGGCTAGCTTTTGAAGTTTTGAATATTCATAAAATTGTACTGTGTCCATTCTAGTTCCCGCTATTTCTTTTGTGTAACCATTAGTAGAATACTGAAATTTTTCTGTCCAAGGCTCTTTGAGGTCTTCGTTGTAATGAAGTCGTTTAATTTCTCTTCCTTTTGAATCGTAAAATACAGAATCAGTTAGTTTCATTGCATTTTCTGGATTTGGATTATTAGTTGGAAACATTTCCCAACTGTTAGTCGTTATGACTTCTAGATTTCCAGTTTTATGATATTTTCGAATGAATCGTACCGCTGAATCCGATTCATACCTGGTCTGTGTCTTCATCTTATTTTTTAGATCGTATTCGTAAACTGAAAATTGTCTAACTACGCAAGTATCTTGTTTTTCGAAATAATCACAGTCGGTTTCCTTAATTTTTTTCCCGTTCTGATACGCTATACTGACAATTCTATTGCTTCTTACATTTCCAAAGTTTCGTTCTAAGATTTTATTTCCATTTTTATCAAATTCTACAACTCGACTTATAGTTGAATTGGTTTCGTTGTTAGTGTACTCCGTTATTGATTTAATTTTTGGAGAACATCCAAGTATAAAAGTCAGGAGTGTTAATTGGAGGATTTTTTTCATACTAGCATTGTGTGTAATTTGTGGATATGTCTGATCAAATACGACTGATCTACTTTTATGTATACAGATTAGTCTTACAAGTATCATCCTTTTTCATTCCCTCAAATATAACAATTATTTAGACAGAATATTGATTTTCTGTTTTAATGGGGAGCAAGAAGCAAAAGGTCAGTTTCTTTAAGTTTATTAAGCGGTGTTTCGATTCGAAGCTTCGTTTTTCCTCGTGAAGAGAAAGGTATTTGTTTGTTTTACAAGCTATTATAAAAAGATATAAATCAATCTTTTTTCCCTTGTTGTTCTGTGTGATGTCGCGTTCTGAGGTTAAAATCGCTACCTACTTTCATTCTGTTTTAAATCCTTTCCTTTCCTTTTTTATTAAATAAATTAGGAAATCAAGCTTTTGTTTATTTATATTTGTTTAACATTAATAAGAAAAACTTAAACAAATGAGAAATTTTAGAAAAAGCATTTTAGCGATTGTGATGGTGACTCCCTTCCTCTTTAGTAGCTGTAGTAAGGATGATGCTCCCATGGTAACGATAGTCAATTCACAAGTCTACGATCTTGGTGCAGTTGGGAATTCAGGAATATCTGGAACGGCTAAGTTCATTGAAAACAGTGATGCGACTTTAAGTATAGAATTAGAATTACAAAATACTCCTCAAGGAGGTTCTCATCCTGCACACATACACCTTAACACTGCTGCTGAGGGAGGCGCAATAGCATTAACCTTGAAAGCAGTGGACGGAACCACTGGAAAAAGTACAACCACTTTTAAAACACTTAATGATGGTAGTGCCATTACTTACCAGGCGTTACTTGCTTTTGACGGATATATAAATGTTCATTTGAGTGCCGACAAATTAAGCACTTTAGTTGCGCAAGGTGACATTGGACAAAACGACCTTACTGGAGTTTCTAAAGTTTTTCCTTTGGGAAGTGTTGCTGTTCCAGCAATATCTGGTACTGCGACATTTTACAAACGAGTGAATGGCGAAGCTTTGGCCGTTGTAAAGTTGAGTAATACTCCTGCTGGCGGTTTACATCCAGGTCACATCCATGCAAACACAGCTGCGCAAGGAGGAGGAATTGCATTTACCTTTAATGCAGTGAATGGAGACACTGGAATTAGCACAACTAATGTGGCTAAGTTAGATAACGGTAGCGCTTTCGGATACGATCAAGTACTTGCTTATAATGGATATATTAATTTTCACAAAAGCGCGACTGAATTGAGTGTCCTAGTAGCTCAAGGTGATATAGGTCAAAATGAATTAACTGGTAAAAAAATGAGCTATGTTTTAGCCCAAAAAGACGTTCCAGGTATTAGTGGTACTGTTGAATTCGCTGAACGAGTTAATCAAACTACTTTAGTAACTATTAAACTTGTAGGTACTACTGCAGGAGGAAGTCATCCTGCGCACATTCATGAGAATAATATTGCTACAACAGGTAATATCATTGCAGGTTTGAATCCTGTAGATGGAACTACCGGAATTAGCAAAACGCAAGTATCAGCTTTAGTGGGCGGTGCTGCAATCACCTACACTCAGTTTTTAACTCGTAACGCATACGTTAATGTTCATTTAAATGATGGTGCTGGTTTGTCCACTATTGTTGCTCAAGGAAATATAGGTTCAAACGTGGGAAGTGCGGAAGCAAAAACATATAATGTTACGGCTAGTGGAACTACGGCTTATGTTTTTAACGGTGAAGGGCTTACAAACTCTAATAATCCAAACTTTACGTTTAAAAGGGGAAGTACATATACTTTTAATGTGACTGCTGCAGGGCACCCTTTCTATTTGAACTCTGTTCAAGGTACGGGAACTGCTAATGCATACAACTCTGGAGTTACAAATAATGGGGCGGTATCAGGATCAATTACGTTTACTGTTCCTATGAATGCACCAAACACGCTGTATTACAACTGTCAATTTCATGGTTCTATGTTTGGAACGATTACGATTACAAATTAATGTTAGTATTGAATATTTGATTATTAAAAAGGGGAAATGATAAAACATTTCCCCTTTTTTAATTTATGGAAAACAAGAAACAGAAGTTCAGTTTCTTTAATTTTAGTAAGCAGTTTTTTGATTCGAAGCTTCGTTTTACTCAGTAAGAGAAAGATATCGAGGTATTTCACAAGCTATTTATAAATTTCAATGTCAATCTTTTTTGTCTTGTTGTTCCGTGTGGTGTTGCTTTCTGAGGACAGATTCATCTCCGATGTTCATGCCGTTTGACATTCCTATCATAAAGGCGGTAATAAATAGCATTAGTTTTCTTTTCATCCATAGAGTAGGTCGTTTAGAGGACTCTAAACGTGTTGTATTGTTGTGTTTATACATGGTGTAAATGATAAATGATTAGACATTTTTTTATCATCGTTATGCATTGAATTGCATAAATGCTTAGAAAATAAAATCTGTTCTAGGCTATGTATAAACTGGAATAAGGATTGCTTGAAGTATATATTTTACTCAGAAAAACCTGTTGTGCATTGATTGCACTAATGCTTTGATAAAGGACAATTCGCAATTTTAGTAGCACTTTAGTTTGAAGACTATAAATATCTTCCAACTGCAGCTGTGCCAAAGGAATTGGCAATGAAGTTTTCTCAGATGAAAATATCTGATTGAAAAGGTATGATTTAGAGTTATTGAAATCCTTTCTAATCGTGAGGTACGAAATCTGATCGTAAGGGGTTGTATTTGAGCGAGAATCTAAAATACCATCATTCACCATCAGACCAAAAGCCAGAAAGAGAGAAAAGAGATATTTTAAATATTTGGTCAATTTATTTGATTCGAATTATACTTCAAAAGTACAAAAGAAACTCTTTGTTAATTACTGGATTTTTATTTTTTTTTTAAATTCCGATCGCGCAGTTTTGCTACAGTCGTTAGCGCATATTCGAGCGATCGGTTTTTTTATGAACTTAAGTCTGTAAAATCAACTTAGGCTGTCTGATCATCGATTGTTGCCTCAGCAGCATTATTCTTAACCGATTCAATTCCTTTGTCTCTTGATGCCGCGCTTGAATAAATTTCACTCGTTCCGATGACCTGATGATTAGCTGCTTTCAAGTTGAAGTACGGCTTTCCGATGGACGATTCTTTGCGGTCGTAGTTCGCGTCTTCCGAGGCGTTTTTGCGCACAGATTCCATTCCGTTTTCGCAGGCTGCTCGAGAGTTATATGCTTCGCTAGCCAGAATGATCTCGCCGTTTCCTGCTTTCAAGTTAAAATGGAACGATCCATTTTCCGATTTAGTAATTACAAATTTTCCCATAATAATATAGTGTATTGATTAGTATAAATTTAGGAAAAATATCGTTGTAAGGAAAATAAAAGTGATTTAATTTATTTTTGAAAAAAACATCCGATCGGGCAGTTTTACCACAGTCGTTAGTGCATATCCGAGCGATCGGGTTTTTATTTTTTAATTTGCGAGTGACAATTGGGAATTTTCTTTATGAGATTTACTATCGCAGCTGGCGCGAGCGTCTCGCTCGTGCCCATAATCAAACTCAATTGCTAATTATTTTAAAAGTAGCATACTCATTAATTAATTAAATTTCTTGTTCCTCTTTTTTAAGCTTTGTGTTCACGAGCGAGACGCTCGCGTCATCAGGGGTGCTGTTAGCCAACGTTTTTATACGTATTTACGTTCTTTACAGTTAGAATTCATTTTTTCAATTGCTTGTATAAACTCTGAAGTATCCAAAAAATAACTAGGATAAGCTTTTTTTAATGTTTTAATAGAGTTTGCAGAAACCAAAACGACAGCATTTTCATTCTCGTTAATAGTTTTTTCAAGTTTTAAATATTCATTAGTAGCATACTCGAACTGATTTTTATTGAAGATTTGAATATTTACAAACATTTCAATTATGTTTATGTTCAATAAATAGTAGTCACCAGGAAAATTATCAGATTCAATCTTATTAGTTGAAACACGAATAGCCTTCAGTTTAGTTAAAATATTAAGTTCCTCACAATAATTATAGCACTTTATCATTAGCTCTTCCATTGTAAATTCGGAATGATCATCCATTAAGGGAAGTTTTTCTTTAAGTGCAAATAGTGAGCTAACAATTTTGAAAAAATCAAGCCATTCATCAGGACCTTGATTAGACTTTAAAGAAGTCTTTGTAATTATACCCGCTGTTTCAACTGCTGTTGCCCAATTGTGCTGTAATTTTGTCCTTATTTGTAATTCAAGTTTTAAGCCGTCGTATATATCTTTTGTAGAAGAATAGGTATAAATAAAATGTATACTGCGATATCCAGTATTTTTAGGATTTTTAACGTAATCCATAACTTTTTCAAGTTTATGAGCCATCTTTTGAGAACTTAAAGCATCATTTAATTTTCTTAAATCTTTAACGTCTTTTAGTACAGCTCGATATCCTCCAATATCTTGCATTCCTCCTAATCTCATACTTGGATTCAAGTCTAATTTATATTCTATGGAAGTTAACCGTTTTAATCTCTGTGAAACCAAATTTGGCTCGATTCTATTTTTCGTCAACAGCCTTAATAAGCTGTTTTTTAACACTACTAAAGGATGTAAATGATTTGTTCTCCAGTTATTAATTAAATTTAACGCTTCTTCTACATCATTTTCTGATTTAGATGTAACTAATTTTTCTCCAGCTTTTGAAATTTGTTTTCTACTGTACTTCATTAAGTAGTTGATTTTTATGTTCCTGATGTTAAATAGCTAAGCACATCAAATATATACTAATTATCTGATAAATTCTTGAAGGAGTTTCTGTTGATGACTACTTTGTCTCGCGTGAAGGATGGAAGTGGAGCTCTTTATTGTTTTGTCCCGCAGGGCAAAACAATAAAAGCGGGAACGAACAGCCTGACCCGCAGCGGCAAGGAGGAACGACGAAGCAAGCGGAAGGGGCACGCCCAAAACAAGCAAAAGCCGTTGATTTTTAGGCTTAGAATGGGTTGGAATTCAACGGTGAAGGTTCGGGATTAAAAAGCTTGGATGGCTTCAAAAAATTTTATAATTTTGCACTCTGAATTTATAATGTAAAGTAAAGAAGAAGATGGATATCAAAAGAGTAGCAATAGACGCTGTAAACGAGACGATTGTAATAACAGTTGTACACATGGATTACAAAGGTCAAGTACAAAAAAGAATAAACGAAAAAATGCCTTTGGCTACCGTTAAAGGATTTAGAAAAGGGGCTGTGCCTAAAGATCTTGTTGAAAAACAATACGGTAAAGCAATAAAAGTAGAAGAAGTTACTAAAGTGGTTGATTTAGCTTTAGAGCGTTTTTTACAAGCTGAAAGATTAAACCTTCTAGGGACTCCGCTTCCTAAAGTAAACGAAGATTTTTCTTGGGATGCTGAAGAATTGGTTTTTGAGTACGAAATTGGACTAGTTCCTGATTTCGTTTTAGACTTAGAGGCTAAAAACGACATCGTGAAATATGTAGTTTCTGCTGATGCTAAATTAATCGACGGTCAAGTTGAGCGTATCCAAAAACAATTTGGTACTGCAGTTCCTCAAGAAGTGGTTGTAGCAGGTTCTGATTTAACTGGAACTTTCTTAAACGAAGAAAAAGGAATCAATAGTGGAACGACTGTTTCTTTGGATATTTTCAAAGACAAAGCGACTGCTGATAAATTCATCGGGAAAAAAGTAGGTGACGTTGTTACTGTAAATACTAACGGTTTATTTGAAGACGCACATCAATTGATGGACGTGATGAAAGTAAGTCATGATGACGTTCACACACTTGCTGTGGATGTAGATTTTACAATCGAAGCGATCAATACAACTGAATTGGCTGAATTAAACCAAGAGTTGTTTGACAAACTTTTCGGAGAAGGAGCAGTAGCTTCTCTTGACGAATTGAAAGCTAAGATCAAAGAAGATGCTGAAACTCAATTTGCAACTCAAGCAGACCAAAAATTATTAGGAGATGTTACTGAATTTTTAATCGAAAGCACAAAATTCGATTTGCCTTCAGAGTTTCTTAAAAAATGGTTGCAAACTGTAGGAGAGAAAAAATTGTCTCCTGAAGAAGCTGAGGTTGAATATGCGCGTTCTGAAAAAGGATTGCGTTTTCAATTGATCGAAGGTAGAGCAATGGCTCAATCTGACATCAAAATCACTTTTGAAGACTTGAAAACTTTCACTACAAAAAATATCCGTCAACAAATGGCACAATACGGACAAACAAACCCAACGGACGAAGAAGTTCAAGGAATTGTTGCGAGAGTATTGTCTAACCAAGACGAAGTAAAAAGACTTTCTGATCAAGTTGTAGCAGAAAAATTGTTAGAATTGTTTAAAGAAAAAGCAAATCCAACAACTAAAGAAGTTACTTACGACGAATTTATTGCTGCGTCTTACGGAGAATAATTTCTAAAAAATTAAGTATATTTGAGCGTCAAAGGAAAATTCTTTTTGGCGCTCTTTTATTTCAATTAATTTGGGGAGCTAATCCAGTTATGCGTTACAAGTTTTTTCTTCCGCTTTAGTTTTTAAAATTCTAGCAAGAGCTTCCTTTGGTCGCTTTACAAGAATAAAAAAACTAAAAACCGGAATTCAAAAAGCTTTTCACTGCTACCTGGGCTAAAAATAAGACAGTTTGACATCATTTATAAAGAGGTATGACCTTTGCATTAGAGAAGGCTACTAGATATAACGTAAAACTTAGAACAAATAAAATATGAACTACGGTAAAGAATTTAAAAAGTTTGCTACAAAGGATCACGGGGTAAATGCCATGTATTACGATAAAATCGTTGCAGCAATGAACCCAACTAATATGACTCCTTATATTATTGAAGAACGCCAGTTGAACATCTCTCAATTAGATGTTTTCTCGAGATTGATGATGGACAGAATTATTTTCCTAGGAACAGGAATTGATGACCAAATTGCAAATATCGTTCAAGCACAATTGTTATTCTTAGAAAGCGCTGATGCTTCTAAGGACATTCAAATTTATTTGAATTCTCCTGGAGGAAGTGTTTACGCAGGATTAGGGATTTATGACACGATGCAATACATCAAGCCAGACGTTGCTACAATTTGTACAGGAATGGCAGCTTCTATGGGAGCTGTATTGTTATGTGCAGGTGCCGAAGGAAAACGTTCCGCATTACCACACTCAAGAGTAATGATTCACCAACCATCTGGAGGAGCACAAGGTGTTGCTACTGATATGGAAATCAACTTGCGTGAAATGTTGAAACTGAAAGATGAGTTGTATAAAATTATCTCTCACCACTCAGGACAAACATTTGAAAAAGTGCATAACGATAGCGAACGTGACTATTGGATGATTGCTGACGAAGCAAAAGAATACGGAATGCTTGATGAAGTTTTAAGAAGAGGATAATAAAATAGTTACAAGTTTAAAGCGTAAGGTTTAAGGTTGCCAAGGTAACTTTAAACTTTAAACGCTTAAACTTTAAACAATAAAAGATGGCGAAAGAAAAATTAGAATGCTCATTTTGCGGAAGGAAAAAACCAGACACCAATTTATTGATTGCTGGAATTGATGCGCACATATGCGATAAATGTATTGAGCAGGCACATGGAATTGTTTTAGAAGAATTGAAATCTAGCGGAAGTTCAAAATTAGTTGGGGATCTTATTTTAAAGAAACCAAAGGAAATTAGAGCGTTCTTAGATCAATATGTAATCGGGCAAGACCAAACTAAAAAAGTAATGTCGGTTGCGGTTTACAATCACTACAAACGTTTAATGCAACAGCAACTGGACGATGAGGTAGAGATTGAAAAAAGTAACATCATCATGGTGGGACAAACCGGAACTGGTAAAACATTAGTGGCTAAAACAATTGCTAAAATGCTTGACGTTCCTTTAGCTATTGTTGATGCAACTGTATTGACAGAAGCAGGTTATGTAGGAGAAGACGTAGAGAGTATTTTGACACGTTTACTTCAAGCAGCGGATTATGATGTTGCCAAAGCAGAGCGCGGAATCGTATTTATCGATGAAATAGACAAAATCGCCCGTAAGAGCGACAACCCGTCTATTACCCGTGACGTTTCTGGTGAAGGAGTGCAACAAGCATTATTGAAACTATTAGAAGGAACAGTTGTAAACGTACCGCCTAAAGGAGGACGTAAGCATCCAGACCAAAAATTTGTTGAGGTAAATACTCAAAATATCTTGTTTATCGCCGGTGGTGCTTTTGACGGAATCGAAAGAATTATTTCTAAAAGATTAAATCGTCAAGCCGTTGGATATTCTACATCAAAAAATGTAGATAATATTGATAAAGAGAATTTACTACAATACATCATCCCTAAAGACATTAAAGATTTCGGATTGATTCCTGAGATAATTGGTCGTTTGCCGGTATTAACACACATGGATCCTTTAGACAGAGAAACTCTACGTGCGATTTTGACTCAACCTAAAAATGCATTAATCAAACAATATCAAAAATTGTTTTTAATGGATGAGGTTGAATTTTCAATCACTGACGAAGCGTTAGATTTTATTGTTGATAAAGCATTAGAATACAAATTAGGAGCTCGTGGATTGCGTTCGTTATGTGAGGCGGTCTTAACAGATGCCATGTATGAATTACCAAGTTCAGATACTAAAGTATTAGAAATTGATAAGAACTATGCGATAGAAACTTTAAATAAGAATTTATTGAAGCGATTAGAAATTGCTTCATAGAAATTGCATTTTTCTCAAAAACAATAGCCCGTTCATTCAATTGAGCGGGTTTTTTTGTGGGTAATCTGAACTATTTGTTATTGTTTGAAAAAAGGAAGGGGATTCTTTTTTATAAACAAATAGATTACCGATTTTTGTTACTTCTAAATCAATAGAGATATAAAATGGCAACAGAAGACAAAGAGATTATTTTATTAAAAGTTTCTGGACAGGATAAACCAGGTGTTACAGCTGGCTTAACAGCAGTATTAGCTAACTATAATGCGATTGTTTTAGACATTGGCCAAGCTGATATTCATGAAACACTGTCTTTAGGGATTTTATTCGAAATTGAAGCAGGTTCTACTTCTGCTCCCGTTTTAAAAGACTTGTTGTTTAAAGGATATGAATTAGGGATTAAAGTAAAGTTCGTTCCCATTACTATTGAGGATTATGAAAGCTGGGTAAAAACACAATCCAAACAACGATATATCATTAATATTCTGGGAGAAACATTGGCTGCTAAACAAATTGCTGCGGTGACTAAAATAATGTCCGACCAACATTTGAATATTGACTCCATAAAAAGATTAACCAGTAGAGCTTCTATTGTTGTTAAAGAAGAATATCCTCGTTCTTGTGTGCAGTTATCTGTGTCAGGTATTATGGAGAACAAGGCTTTATTGACGGCCAGTTTTATGGAAATCTCCAGAACTATGGATGTGGATATTTCTTTTCAAGAAGACAATATGTTTAGAAGAAACAGACGTTTGGTTTGTTTTGATATGGACTCTACACTAATCCAAACCGAAGTTATTGATGAACTCGCTGATTTGGCGGGTGTAGGAGAGCAAGTAAGAGCCATTACAGAAGCGGCGATGAATGGCGAAATTGATTTTAAAGAAAGCTTTAAACAACGTATGGCTCTCTTAGAAGGTTTAAGCGAAGAAGTACTACAAGGTGTCGCTGAAAATTTGCCAATTACAAAAGGAGCGCATCGTTTAATGAAAGCTCTAAAATATTACGGATATAAAACGGCTATTTTATCAGGAGGGTTTACCTTCTTTGGTAAATACCTGCAAAAAGAATTGGGGATTGATTATGTTCATGCCAATGAATTAGAAATTATAGATGGTAAATTAACGGGGAAGTATCTGGGCGAAATCGTAGATGGTGCAAAGAAAGCCGAATATTTGAGTGCAATTGCAGAAAAAGAAGGCATCCACATCAACCAAACAATTGCCGTTGGAGATGGAGCTAACGATTTACCGATGTTGAATTTAGCAGGTTTAGGAATTGCTTTTCATGCAAAGTTGACCGTAAAAGAAAGCGCAGAAAGTTCTATTTCTAGCTTAGGCTTAGACGGTGTTTTATATTTATTAGGATACCACGACAGACATATTGATATGATGGAGATGTAACTATATAATCAATCATAATCACATACTTTTATAAAAACAGAAAACCACTCAGCTCGAGTGGTTTTATTGTTTTAGTTTAATTAGATTTGGTGATGTACGTTGATTGTATGCAAAAGTAACAAGCTAGCGAAGTACGTGGATTTTCTCTTTCTAGAACATAAAAAACAAGTAATTCGTTAAGCTTCTTCGTTCATTACACCAATCTTATCTAATAGCCAGAAAATTAACGACAGCAATACACCAACAATAGCGGCAAAAGCCATCCCTTTTAGCTGAACAGTTCCAAGAGTTATTCTGGCGCCGCTGACACCGATAATAAATGTAATAGCACCTAACACCATATTTCTACTTTTGCTGAAATCTACTTTTTGTTCCACAAACATTCTGAAACCTTGTACTGCAATTACGCCATACAGCAACATGGTTATTCCGCCCATTACTGGAGTTGGAATGCTAGATATAGCGGCAGAGATTTTCCCGACAACCGAAAAAGCGATTGCCAAAAGTGCTGCTCCACGGATTACCCAAACCGAATACACACCAGTAATAGCCATGACGCCTATATTTTCACCATAAGTAGTATTGGGAGGCGAACCCACCATACCAGATAAAACATTACTGATTCCGTCACCGAGTAAAGAGCGGTGAAGACCTGGGTTTTCCATTAAATCAGTATTGGTGATTTTACCCGTGACGATCAGATGACTTATGTGCTCGGCTAACACTACAATACAGGCAGGAGCAATAATAATGATGGCATTTATATCATAAACTGGAGCTTGAAATTTAGGTAGAGCAAACCAGGCTGCTTCACTGATTTTGGCAGTATCCACTAATCCCATGAAGAGCGCCAGAAAATAGCCTGCAACCACGGCAAAGAGAATTGGAATCACTTGCATAAAGCCTCTGAACAATACAGTTCCTATAATCCCGATACCCAAAGTAAACATCGAAACCAGTATCACAGTACTGTCCGTGACAAAAGGAGCTACAACGCTACCTATGTCCGTTGGCCATGGTGCAAGTCCCGCTTGTTGCGCCGCAACGGGAGCTAATTCCAATCCAATGATCGCAACGACTGCACCCATTACTGCCGGAGGCATTACTACGTCGATCCATTTTATGCCCCATTTTTTTACAACAAAAGAGATTGCGACAAAGAACAAGCCGAAAAATATAAATCCAGATTGTGCTTGTCCAAAACCGCCATAACTGCTAATGATCAATGAAGCAGGAGCAATAAAGGCAAAACTCGATCCCAAGTAAGCTGGAATACCACCTTTGGTTACCCAGGTATAGATTAAAGTTCCAATTCCGTTCATCAATAAGGCAATAGCGGGGTCAACACCCAGTAAGATCGGAACTAATATAGTTGCACCAAACATGGCGGTAAGATGCTGAAAACTGAGAGGTATGCTTTCCAATATGGAAGGTTTTTCGTGAATACCAATAATTTTTTTGGACATTGTTATAGTATTTAAAAGATAAGATTTGAGAGTTCTTCTACTTAGAGAAATCTTTTCAACGGGATATTGAAGTTGCAAACTTAGTCTATTTTTTACTTTTTTACGATTGCTTAGAAACGCATGATGGTAGGTCGATTTAGTTTGTCAATTTGGCGTGTTTGGACGCAATTTGGTGCCAGAATTCCCTCGCTGAAAGTGGGGTAAAATCAAAAGTCCCGTGTCGTTATAAAATGACACGGGACTTTTATATTTTATTGCTGTTTTTAACTTGTATTATTATCCGACATTTTTAATAGGTATACTCTTTTCAGGTTGTACCGATTCTAATTGTTGTGGACTGTTGCAAATTCCGCGTGCTCCACAACCCATGCGGTGCGGTCCACAGGAACTGAGGAGAAGTAGTGCTGTTAAGATGTAAAATAATTTTCTAATCATTCTTTAGCATAATATTTTAACCTGCATATTTTTTAATTGTTCCAAATAATCTCTTTGGTTAGATAATCTTGGAATTTTATGTTGCCCTCCCAATTTATCTTTTTGCTTTAACCAGTCGTAAAACAAATTCTTGCGGGCTACATTAATAACTAACGGATTTAACGTCATGTTATTGCTTCGTTTGGCCTCGTAATCAGAATTTAGATTTTGTAATGTTTCGTCTAATATGTTTCGGAACGTGTCAATGCATTTTGGAGTCTCTTTAAATTCAATCATCCATTCATGCGCTCCTTTTTCTTTGTCAATCATGAAAACTGGAGCAACGGTGTAATCTACAACTTCGTTCTGGGTCATTTTACAGGCTTTGGCAATAGCTAGATCTGTATTTTCGACCATTAACTCTTCTCCAAATACGTTGATGTGGTGCTTTGTTCTTCCGGTCACTCGAATACGGTAAGGACTTAAAGAAGTGAAACGAACCGTGTCACCAATCAGATAACGCCATAATCCGGAATTAGTCGTGATGACAATCGCATAATTTTTAAAAATTTCTACATCAGCTAAACGGATTGCTTTTTGATCCGGTGTTCCAAAAGTATCCATTGGGATAAATTCATAGAAGATTCCGTAATCGAGCATTAACAATAGGTCACTTGAATTGTTGAGATCCTGAATGGCGAAAAATCCTTCGGAAGCATTGTATATTTCGTAATATTTAAAATCCTTTTTAGGGAGTATTTTTTGGTATTGTTCACGGTAAGGTTCAAAATTCACGCCGCCATGGAAATAAACTTCGAGGTTTGGCCAAATTTCAAGCAGGTTTGCTTTTCCCGTTTCCTCGAGCATTTTATTCATTAAAACTAGCATCCAGGAAGGGACTCCGGCAAAACTGGTTACATTTTCTTTTTTGGTTTCATTAATAATAGCGGCAATTTTTGATTCCCATTCACTCATAAGTGAAATCTTATTACTCGGTGTGCTGCTGAATTCAGCCCAAATAGGCATGTTCTCAATTAGAATCGCAGATAAATCACCAAAGAAAGTGTTGTTGTCCTCGTATATTTGAGAGCTACCTCCCAAACGAAGACTTTTACCAGTAAAGAGTTCAGAGTTTTCATTGTTGTTCAAATACATGCACAACAAATCTTTACTTCCTTTATAATGACAATCTTCTAAGGCCTCTGGGCTTACTGGAATAAATTTGCTTTTGGCATTAGTCGTTCCGCTTGATTTTGCAAACCATTTAATAGGGGTTTCCCAAAATAGATTTTGTTCCCCGTTGCGGGTGCGTTCGATCAAGGGTTGGAATTCTTCATACGTACTGATAGGAACCCTTTCGGCAAAAGTAGTGTAAGAGTTTATGGAAGCATAGTCATATTCCTTGCCTAGCCCTGTGTTTTTTGCAGATTGAATTAAGTTCATAAGTAACTCGTCCTGTACCTCATTTGGGTATTTCAGGAAAAGTTCGATCTGATGGATTCGTTGTTTTAGAACCCAAGAGGCAAATGAATTTATTAATTGAATTGGCATTTTTAAAGGTTGGGTTTTAGGATTGGCTTTTTAGAATTAGCATTTGAATATCAAATAACAAATACTAACTTTACAACGTTATCAAAAATAGTAAAAAATTATAGAATTCCTAACGATTGCCTATCATTTCAAGCTATGAAATAGGCAGTTCTAAAAAATCTATCTATTAAAGATAAAAAATATAATCCACAATCAAACCTATGCAATACGAAGGAGTACTTACTAAAATGCAAACTGAATTCGGGAACCCAATTCAATATTATTTAGTTTTTGAAGACAGTTTTTTAAATGTGAATCAATTATTGGATAAAAACCTTGAAATCAATTTCGTGGGATACCAATGTTTGAATTGTAAAAAGAAGAAAAAAATATTCCGTCAGGGATTTTGTTACGATTGTTTTTATTCGAGTGCGGCAGTCGGGGATTGGATTATGAAACCGGAGCTGAGTACTGCTCATCTCGGGATTCAGGATAGAGATTTAGCTTATGAGGAAAAAGTGCAACTGCAGCCGCATATTGTTTATTTAGCCTTGTCGAGTGAGGTAAAAGTAGGAGTGACCCGAAAAACACAGGTGCCTACGCGATGGATTGACCAAGGCGCAAATGAAGCTATCTCTATTGTGGAAGTGCCTAATCGTTATTTAGCAGGAATCACTGAGGTAGCGTTAAAAAATCATTATGCTGATAAAACCAACTGGCGTAAGATGTTAACCAATAACGTAGAACACGTTGATTTAGTAGCCGAAAGATTAAAACTTGAAAATTTAATTCCGTCAGAAGTGCAGGAGTATTTCTTTTTGAATAAAAATGATTTATACGAAATGCATTATCCAGTGTTGGAGTACCCAACAAAAGTAAAAAGTTTAAGCCTAGAAAAGACGCCCAATTTCACGGGGAAATTAACTGGAATAAAAGGGCAGTATCTTTTATTTGAAGATGGAACCGTTTTTAATATCCGTAGTTCTGAGGGATATGTAGTAACGATTTCGGTTTAGCTGAAAAGTAGTAATGGCAATTTAATAGTTAAAAAAACGAGAGTAATATTGTCTTTCCGACGAAGGAGGAATTTCGTTAAAAAATTTTCTCCTTCGTCAAAATGACAAACTGTCTCTATAATTGTTAATTCACTTTTGTGGTGTCTACTGCTTTTTTAGGTTGCTTTAACAAGCCATTCAGCAAATTGGTTGCTTTCGTTTTAATTTGTTCTTGGGCTTGTACTTTAACAGCTTCCTTTGTGGCTGGAATTACCGCTTGTGTCGTGTCGGTTGGCTTTTTGTTTTTAGTGATAAAATCACTTAAAGCAGAATTCCCTTGAGTTAATAATCGCTCTTTCTGTTGCTGTACCAATTGATTGGTCAGATTGGTAACTGCAGTTTTAATATCTGTGGATATTTTCGGATTCGTAAAATTTCCGGTCAATGAAGCATTAACTGGAAAGTTCTCTAATTTAGCTGCTTCTGCCGGAGTCAGTCTTGCGATTAACGCATTGGCTTCTGTCCCTAAATATTTAGCAGGTACATCAAATTTGATATTGTAGTTCATCGTTTGGTCAAAACCATGCGTTCCTCCTATAGTTGCTTTAATATCTTTATAATTGATGTTAAAAGGTTTTACGCTTACCATTCCGTCCTTAAAAGTAATAGCCGCTTTTAGATCGTTTAAATTGATTTTACTTACGTCGATGAACTTTAAATTAGAACCTAATGCAGTCAATAAAGTGGAATTGGTAGAATTTAGAGTTGTCGAAAGTAGTTGTCCCAATAAATCCCCCGTTAATGTTTTTAAATCAGGTCTCATGGCAGTGGCGTCAAGATTTCCGTTCAGTTTGATTGTGGAATTTAATTTACCATTGATAATTCCTGCTATAGGAGCCAATTTTTTTAACATATCCAATTGGGTAAATGACTTTGCAATATCCACTTGCTTCAGCGAAAGATCCATGTTGAAAGTAGGTACTTTTTCTTTTGTGGAAACAGCTCCATTTAAGCCGATAACTCCATCGAAAATAGACGTTTTTATGTTTTCCATTGTTAGCTTCTCGTCCTTTACAATCAATTTTCCAGATACGTCTTTCAATGTTAAATTATCATACAATACCGTATTAGCTTTGGCGGTAAGCGAAGCATTTAAAAAAGCAGGGATTTTCATCGCTTCTGTTTTTGTATCTGTATTACCGGCTTCTGCTGTAGTCATGAAATCGCTAACGTCTAATTGATTTGAATTCAGATTGAAATTTCCTTTCAATTCTTGGTTCTTAAAAATAAAGCCATAAAAATTTTCTAAAATTCCAGTAACACTTAAGTCACTTTTTCCAGTTGTAGCGTCAAATTGTTTTAAATTCACCTGACTAGGATTAAACTGAATCAAGGCTTTGCTAATGTTCATTGTTTTACCGTTTTCATCTGCATATTTAAAATCGGATAAGCTCATGCTACCAGCATTCCTGATATTCTCATATTGGCTTTTCTCCACAGACTGCATGTCGAACTTAGTCGTTACGTCCGCTTTTAAAATTCCGGTTAACGGTTTTTCTAATTTTATAGGATAAGCTTTTGATACATTTGCTAAATTGATTGTTCCCTTTAATACAGCATCAACAACTGCATTTTTAGTAATATTTCTAATGTTTGCTTTCGCATTAAAAACATCTTGATCTATTCTAAAAGACAGTTTGTCAAGATTGATATAGGTGTCGTTTAAAATTCCAGTTTCATTTATAATTTTACTGTCGATTATGATATTTTGAATTGATTTTGGTAAATCAGGATACTGAACAGAAGCATTGTTTGAAGCGATGTCGATATTGAATTTTGGTACCGTTGTATCTGAATACAATCCTTTTGCAAAACCAACCACGGTGAAATCACCTGTAGTCTTTACATTATCTAAATTTGCAGCGTATACTGCGGGGATAATTCCAAGGAAATTTTTAAAGGAGGACGTAGGTGTTTTAAATTTTAAATCATATTCCTGACCAGCATCGACGAGTTGAATAAATCCGTCAAATTCTAAGGGCAATTGATTGATTAGCGCTTTGTTTTCTTTGAAAGTATATTTGCTATTTTCTAAATCTATCCCTAAAACGGCGTCTAATGTCAAAGGAACATTTTGCATATAGTTGACCTTATCCATGTCAAGGGTTATTTTTGCGGTAGATTTTGTAACCAAATCCAATTTTGAGGCTGCAAAGTCACCAGTTCCTTCATGGTTTATACTGTCAATCACCATTTTTATTTTGGAGCTTTCGTCAAAGTACTTGAACTTGAAGTTCTCAAGCTCATACTTTTGAATGTTTAGCGTCAAAGGCTTACTTGCATTACTCGTATCATCATTTTTTATGGCAATGTCATAATTGCCAATTCCGTCCTTGTTGAATAAAATGTTTATCATACCATTTTTTGTAGCTATTCCTTGAATATCCATGGCTTTGTCTTTTCCTTTAAAAAGTTCCTTAATAGACATTTTTAAATCTATTTCTTCTATTGATGCTAATGTGTCGCCTTCAAACGGCGCTTTGTTAATAATATTCAATCTGTATAAAGTAACATTAGCATTGGGGAAATTTTTAAAGAGACTCAAATCAGCATCTTCAAAACTGACTTTTGCATCTACTTTTTTATTTATCGCTTCTGTAATTTTAGCTTTTATTTGATCCTTGAAAAAATAAGGAACCGCAAATAAAGTTACCGCAAGGAGAATAAGTATACTTCCGATTATTTTTAAAATTTTACTTAGCATATGTTTTTAGATGTTTTGTTTTCAGGTTATATAGCAAATATGTTGCCGTACTTTATTTACAAAAATAACATTTTATGAATTAGTGATACTCTAAAGTTTTCATAAATAATGTATTGCTCCTTTTTCATTATATATGAACTGACAAATTACATGACAATACTAATTTGTAGAAGCATAAAAAAATCCGTTTGAAAAGAGATCAAACGGATTTAGTTTTTAAAGCTATCTTACTTATTGAATGTTTATTTCAAATGGCATTGCCATTTGGACTCCTTTTTGAGATTTTATCTTTTTTATTTCTTGTAATATTTTATAGTTTTCTTCTCCTATTTCCTCTTTTATAAAGGTTTCTTTGGATTGTGAAAAAGGGAAGTCGGCAAAAAGATCATTTAAATCTTTTTTATATTCAGGATAGTTCTGTGTTTTGTAGCTTTTTATTTTTGCTAAAGCTGCTGCTTCATGTATCGCATCATCAAGGCCTCCTATTTTGTCTACAAGACCTAGTTTAATAGCTTCTGAACCTGCCCAAACTCTTCCTTGTCCAATGGAGTCTACTTGAGCAAAAGTCATTTTTCGTCCTTCAGCTACATGAGTTACAAATGTTTTGTAAATATGTTCTACACCTTCTAGAGTTACCGCTTTAAATTTTTCGTCCAATGGAACAAATGGGCTATAGCTAGCAGAATTCTCATGTGTTTTTACCTGCTGTGTATGGATGCCAAGTTTTGTTGTCAACTGACTAAAGTTTGGTAATATACCAAAAACACCTATAGAGCCGGTAATAGTATTGTTTTGTGCAAAAATAGTATTAGCATTACAAGCGATATAATATCCTCCCGAAGCGGCATAATTACCCATAGAAACTACTATAGGTTTTACTTTTTTAGTTAGTTCCACTTCTCTCCAAATTAGATCTGATGTAAGTGCGCTTCCTCCAGGACTGTCAATACGAAGTACAATCGCTTTTACATCTTTGTTTTTTCTTGCTTCCTGCAAAGAGCGACGCATTGAACCTTCTCCTATAGTGTTGACATCGCCTTCACCACTTTGAATTTCTCCCTGTGCATAGATAACGGCAATTTGATTTTTTGAATCTGTACTTATTCCAGTGGTAGTCATCTTTTTTGTGTAGTCAAAGATGCTAACTTTGTTGTAATCTTCGTCTTTTTCCACTTTTAACGCTTTTTTGATAGCATCATGATAGACATCTTCATAGGCTATAATATCGACTAGTTTTTGCTCTTTTGCCATTTCTGGAGTTCGAGCAAGAAGGCCATTTGCAATTTCATTAAGTTTATCAACTGATATGTTTCTACTTTTCGAAATATCGGCAGTAACTGAATTCCAAACGGAATTTAACAGTGCCGTAACTTGTTCTCTGTTGGCGTCACTCATTTCATTTTCAAGAAAAGGTTCTACAGCACTTTTGTATTTTCCGTGGCGTATCACTTCCATTTTTACTCCAGTTTTTTCCTGAAAATCCTTAAAAAACATAAGTTCAGCAGATAATCCTTTGAAATCCATATCTCCTACAGGATTTATATAGATAGGGCTAGCAACTGAATTAAGGTAATATTCTTTTTGGGTGTAGGAATTGGCATAAGCCATTACAAATTTCCCTGATTTTTTAAAACTTTCTAATTCATCCCTCAAGGCTTTGCTTTGTGCCATTCCTAAGGAAGATTGGTTGTTCAAGATGGATATACCTTTAATATCATCATCTGTTTTGGCTTCTTCTATCGCTTTGATAACATCAGTTAGTCCTACGCTTTTTTTATCGGCAAAAATAGTGATCCAAGGATCTTCATATTTCCCGGCGTAATCATACTTGATATCTTCGAGATTTAATTCGATTACAGAATTATTTTTGACTTTTATCGTTTCGGAATCACCACCAAAGACTGCTCCGATAATTAGTATTCCAAAAAAGAACAACATAAAAAAAATAAATAGACCGATAATGGTCGCCAATACATTTCCTAAAAACTTCATAATTATATTTTTATTTATTAGTAGCGAAAAATGTAGAATCGTTACAGATTTACATTTGCAAAAACTGAAATTAGCATATACACTTTGTACAAATATATCGCTAATTCTAAAATTCTTTTAGTTAATTTGTGCCTAATATGAAATCACAACATCAAGTTATTTTATCCATAGGCAGTAATCAAGGGAATAGGCTTGAAAACGTGAAGCATTGTATAGAATTGATACATCAAGAAATTGGTACGGTAATTAAAGTCTCCAGAATATATGAAACTCCATCTTGGGGTTTCGATAGTGACGCGTTTTATAATTGTGCGTTAGTTTTACACACTTTTACTTCGGCACATAAGATTCTTACTCAAGCCTTAAAGATTGAAAAGAAATTGGGGCGTATTCGCACTGATGAAAAAGGATACCAATCTCGACTTATCGATATTGACTTGATTGCTTATGATGAAGAAATAATAGATTCTGAAAAGCTCCAAGTCCCACATCCATTGATGCAAGATAGAAAATTTGTTTTGTTGCCGATTCAAGACTTAAATTTGGATTGGAAGCATCCTGTTTTGAAAAAGAGTATTTCAGAATTGGTGGATATTTCTTCAGATCAGAGTGTGTGTCAAGCGATAGAAACAGTAGAAAGTCCATTGCAAAGTATTGCATTGGAACAATTCAATTATGTTGCATTAGAAGGAAATATTGGAGCAGGAAAAACAACTTTAGCGACTAAAATTGCTGAAGATTTTAATGCTAAAACGGTGCTAGAGCGCTTTGCAGACAATCCCTTTCTACCAAAGTTCTATAAAGATCAAAATCGTTATGCCTTTCCGCTTGAGATGTCTTTTTTGGCCGATAGGTATCAGCAGTTGTCAGATGATCTAGCGCAATTTGATTTGTTTAAAGATTTTATAGTTGCAGATTATCATATTTTTAAATCATTGATTTTTGCTAAAATAACGTTAGCAGAAGATGAATACAGGCTCTATCGCAATCTTTTCGATATTGTTTATAGAGAAATGCCTAAACCGGATTTGTATATTTATTTATATCAAAACTCAGAACGCCTTTTGCAAAATATAAAGAAAAGGGGCAGAAGCTACGAACAAAAAATCCCTGCGGATTATTTGGACAAAATTAATAGCGGCTACTTAGATTATATTAAATCACAGACGGAATTGAATGTTTTGATTATTGATGTTTCCGACAAAGATTTCGTAAAAAATCAAGAAGATTATCTTTATATTTTAGAAGAAATCAGAAAGAAAATTGCGAGTTAACTATCTCTTTAATGTAAAATGGCCTTTTATTCCGGGCTTAGTATTGTCTAGTTTTAAGTGGTACCAATAATCATCTGCAGGTAAATTTTCACTATTGAATTTTCCATCCCAACTATAATTAACAGCGTTTAATTCTATTATTAATTTACCATATCGATCAAAAATTTGAGTGCTTGAATTAGGGTAGTCGCCCATCTCTTTTATTTCCCATACATCGTTGAAACCGTCATTATTTGGTGTAAAAAATTTAGGAATAGTAAAGATGGTGAATTGTTGCGTTACTATATTACAACCGTTATTGTCTCTTACAAAAGCGGTGTATTGACCAGTAGGGATATATGAAAATTGATTTAAAGCTTGGAAATCTACGCCGTTTATCGAGTATTCAAAATAGCTTTCGGGGTTTTCGAGCTGTATGACGATTGAATTTTCGTCTACAGTAATTGAGTTGATGATAGGTTGGGGATGCTCCATTACACTAATATTCGTTTTCGAGTCACAAGAAATAACTGTAGGGGAACTAATTGTCACGCTGAAATTACCTATTGTTGAAACTGCAATAGTTTGAGTAGTTTCTCCTCCTGGTGACCATAAATAGAGCATATTTGGTATTGAAGCATCTAATATTGTGGTTTGACCTTGACATAAAATAATTTTTTCAGTTGAAGCATTTATTGGATATACTGAGGCTGTTACAGGGGTTCTTGAGCCAGCACACCCGTTTAAAATCGCTTCGGCGTAATAGGTGGTTGTGGTGTTGATACTTGGGCTCGAAAATGAATTTCCAGTAAATAATGGCGAGCTACCAGTGGCAACATCATACCAGTTTACATTTCCCGCCGAAGGAGTTGCATCTAGAATTACTGATCCAGAACCACAACGAGATCCCGCAGCTGTTGCTATAATCGTGGGAGCATTATTAACTGTAGCGCTAATTGCAGTTCGTGATGGAGTTGTACAACCATTTGAAATGGCGTCAACGTAATAGGTTGTTGTGGTGGAGATGCTAGGGGTCATGAACGTTGTTCCTGTGGCCAAAGCTGTTCCGCCAGTGGAAACGTTATACCAATTGATCGTTCCCGCGGAGGCTACTGCTCCTAAAGTTGCAGTTCCAGAAATGCAGACTGAACCTGGAGTAGTTGCTGTAATTGTAGGCGATGGTTTTATGGTAGCAATAACTTCTATTCTAGGTGTAGTTGGGCAATTTCCATTTGTAGCATCAACATAATAGGAAGTTGTCGTTGGTAAAATTGGAGTTGTAAAACTGTTAGTTGTTGCTAAAGAAGTCCCTCCACTTGCATTTGCGTACCAATTTATTGCACCGTCTGAAGAAGTTGCCTGGAGAGTGACAGTTCCTGATCCACATCGAGAGTTTGCAGTTGTACTTGTTACTTTGGGAATTGTTATTGTAGTACTAGCTGCTATTTTTAAAATAGGATCTCCAGCCATTCCGCCATATTCAACAATGTAACCTTTTGATTGATAATCGCCTGTTGCATCTCCGTTTAGTTGAAGGTCGTTCCAAGAACCTGGTGTCCCACGAACTCCTGGTGCTTTCACATGAGCATAATGTT
The DNA here is from genome assembly GCF_963974175.1 of uncultured Flavobacterium sp. Taxonomy (GTDB): domain Bacteria; phylum Bacteroidota; class Bacteroidia; order Flavobacteriales; family Flavobacteriaceae; genus Flavobacterium. The sequence goes on along the minus strand of NZ_CAXBBR010000001.1, from coordinate 471,867 downwards.
CGTTATTATTACTGTTGTTTGGTTCTCCTATATTCCAATTTGCGTAGGTTGGGGTTGAACCGTTTATTCCTCCATTCCAAAATACAGTACCAACTTCTGGGCCTGTCATCCATTTCCATACTCCCTCGCTTTGCTGGTCACTACCACCAATCCAACCATTTCCGGCCGCTTGGGCTCCTGTTAACTGCGCTTCATCTGCAGTTGTGATTGTGGCTAAATAACCTTGTAGCCCATAATAGCTTTTTAAAGCAGCAGCATTTTTTGCATTTGTCCAAGATATTCCGGGACTGGAAACATATTCATAATAATGACCGTTTGATGGCAAATAGTTAGCCTGCCCTATGCTGATGGAGAAATTTCGTATTCCAGATGGAGAAATAGACAAATTGTAATATTCAATATCTTTTATAGCAGCGATAAAATCGGTGTAGGTTACTTGTGTGTTTGTTGGACTGAATAATTTTAGTTTTCCTGCAGTTGCATCCCAACTCCAAGTAATGGTAGGGTGCGATCCCGTAAGTATTATATTGTCCTGTCCGTTTATATAACCAGAAGATATTTGGATATAGATTGCATCGGTGCCGCTGTCGTCTGGATCTGTTATTGTGACATCAGTCACGATTTTAATATTGGTTTGCGGGCAGTAGACTTGATTCCCAGTTGCTACAATTTCAGGTGCGATATTCGCAAATGAAGAGGTTGACTTATTCTTATAGTAGTGATTGGAAAAAGGATAGTCTTTTTTTATGAAACTATATGGAGTTGCCGCATAATTCGTATTTGAAATAAAAATCAACGACACTAAAATTATTTTGGAAAAAAAAGAATTACTCATGCGATAAAAGTATTGATTTTTTAATCAAAAATCACTTCGGCCAATTCATTTTTTGAAATAAATCCCAAACTACAATCCCGGCGCTTACCGAGATATTTAAAGAATGTTTAGTCCCTAATTGTGGAATTTCGATACATCCGTCACATAATGCAACTGCTTCTTGAGAGACACCATGGACTTCATTCCCAAAGACCAAAGCATATTTTTTGTTTTTCTCCACTTCAAAATCCTGAAGAAAAATAGCGCTTTCCACTTGCTCAATGGCGAGTGTAGTAACGGCTTCTTTTTTTAATTTATCAATTACTTCAAGAACACTTTCATTATGTTCCCAGGTTACCGTTTCGGTTGCTCCAAGCGCTGTTTTGTGAATTTCTTTATTTGGAGGTGTTGCGGTGATACCGCACAAATATATTTTTTCAATTAAAAAAGCATCGGCAGTTCTAAATACTGAGCCAATGTTGTGTAAACTGCGGATGTCATCTAAGACAATAATAATAGATGTCTTTTCTGAACTTTTAAAATCTTCAACGGATTTTCTTTCTAATTCGCTGTTTTCTAGCTTTCTCATTATTTTGGGGTTTATTCAAATAAAAAAAGCTTCCGGAACTATGGAAGCTTTTTTATAATATTGTAATTAAAATTTAGCTTTTTGAAGCATCATCACCTAAAACAACACCTTTTATCGTAAGGATCTTAGTTGCTTGTCCGTCAGCATTTGAAGTTACTGTCACTGTTTTAGTGAAGGCTCCAACTCTGTCCGTTGCATATTTTACACCAATAATTCCTTTTGCTCCTGGAGCAATTGGTTCTTTTGGAGACGTAGGAACAGTACAACCACATGAACCTTGAGTATTAGTGATAATTAAAGGTTTAGTACCGTTATTAGTGAAAACAAATTCGCGTTTTCCGTCTGAATTGTGTGCAATTGTTCCGTAATCAATTGTTTCAGAAACAAAAACCATCCCTGCTCCGTCTACTTTGGCAACTTTAGCAGCTGTTGCTTTTATTTTTTTTGTAGTTTCTTGTGCACAAGAAGTAGCTGCTCCAAGAACAGTTAGCATCGCAAGTAAAAATATTTTCTTCATTTTTATTCGTTTTAATGATTAGTAGAACAAATTTAAAGAAAAAATCATGCCAATTGCTTAATTTTTCCTTAAAAATGGTTTTAATTTTTGAAGTGATAGTTATTCACTATAAAATATTTAAATTCGCTGTCACATTTTACATTAATTAAATACAATATAAGTTGGCATCTAAAGATAAAGAGGTTAAGGAAACACCGTTAATGAAGCAATATAACGAAATCAAAAGGAAGTATCCCGATGCTTGTTTATTGTTCAGAGTAGGTGATTTTTACGAGACATTTGGAGACGATGCTGTCAGGGCTTCAAAAATATTGGGAATAACCCTGACAAAGCGTGGTGCAGGTTCTGCAACAGAGACGGCATTAGCAGGTTTTCCGCATCATTCCATAAATACTTATTTACCAAAATTAGTAAAAGCAGGGCTTCGTGTCGCCATTTGTGATCAACTCGAAGATCCTAAAATGACTAAGACGATTGTAAAAAGAGGGGTGACCGAGCTTGTGACTCCGGGAGTCTCTATGAATGATGAGGTTTTACAATCTAAAACAAATAATTTTTTGGCATCCGTTTTTTTTGCTAATAAATCAATCGGAATTTCTTTTTTAGATGTTTCAACCGGGGAGTTTCTTACGGCTCAAGGAAATGCTGAATATATAGACAAACTATTGCAAAACTTCAGCCCTAGCGAGGTTTTGATTCAAAAAAATAATAAAAATGATTTCAAAGAAAACTTTGGACATGACTATCACTGTTTTTATTTAGAGGATTGGATTTATAAAGAAGACTACGCATTCGAAATCCTAACTAAGCATTTTCAAACAGCGTCTTTAAAGGGATTCGGTATTGAGGATTTGAAGGAAGGAATTATAGCATCAGGAGCTATTTTATATTACCTGTCCGAAACACAACACAATAGAGTACAGCATATCACAGCGATTCAAAGAATTGCCGAAGATGCTTATGTGTGGATGGATCGATTTACGATTCGGAATCTGGAATTATACCATAGCTACAACCCAAATGCAGTCACGCTACTTGATGTTATTGACAAAACGCTTTCGCCAATGGGTGGTCGCTTGCTGAAACGTTGGTTGGCACTGCCTTTAAAGGACAGCAATAAAATACGAAGTCGCCATCAGGTTGTTTCTTATTTGCAGGAAAATCAGGAAGTATTGCAAAAAATGCAATATCAAATTAAGCAAATTTCTGACTTAGAGCGTCTCATTTCTAAAATAGCGGCAGGAAAAGTATCACCACGTGAAGTAGTTTATTTGAAAGAATCCTTAGACGCGATTATTCCTATCAAAGGATTGGCTTTAGAGAGTTCGCAAGAAGCAGTTAAAATTATTGGAGATAGTTTGCATAGTTGCGACCTATTAAGGGAAAAAATAAAAACTACCTTAAATCAAGATGCACCGGTCGCTGTTGCTAAAGGGAATGCTATTGCAAAAGGTGTTAATGCCGAATTAGATGAACTGCGTGCTATTTCTACTTCAGGAAAAGAGTTTTTAGAAGGAATCGAAGCAAGAGAGTCGGAGAGAACAGGGATTACCTCGTTGAAAATTTCGTTTAATAATGTTTTTGGTTATTATATAGAAGTTCGAAATACGCATAAAGATAAAGTGCCTACCGAATGGATTAGAAAACAAACTTTAGTGAATGCAGAGCGCTATATTACTGAAGAACTAAAGGAATACGAAGCAAAAATTCTAGGTGCCGAAGAAAAAATCCATAAAATAGAATCAGAGTTGTTTGAGCAATTGGTTGCTTGGATTGCAACGTATATAAAACCAGTTCAACTTAATGCTAATTTAGTAGCTCAGTTGGATTGTTTGTGTTCTTTTACTCAATTGGCAATTGAGAATAGATATGTTTGCCCTGAACTAGATGAAACATTCGAGCTTGAAATTAAGAACGGAAGACATCCTGTTATCGAAAAACAATTAGCAGTGGGTATGCCATATATTGCTAATGATGTCTTTCTTGATAGAGAAACTCAGCAGTTGATCATGATCACTGGTCCTAATATGTCTGGAAAGTCAGCTATTTTACGTCAAACGGCTTTAATTGTGCTCTTAGCTCAAATGGGAAGTTTTGTTCCTGCAGACAGCGTGAGAATGGGAGTAGTCGATAAAATATTCACCAGAGTGGGTGCCAGCGACAATATTTCGATGGGAGAATCTACTTTTATGGTGGAAATGAATGAAACGGCTTCGATCTTGAATAATATTTCAGACAGGAGTTTGGTCTTGCTAGATGAAATAGGAAGGGGGACGAGTACTTATGACGGAATCTCGATTGCTTGGGCAATTGCAGAATTCTTACATGAGCATCCGTCTAAACCTAAAACATTATTCGCCACACATTATCATGAGTTAAATGAGATGAGTGAGTCATTGCCTCGAATTCAAAATTATAATGTGGCAGTAAAAGAGTTAAAAGACACGGTTCTTTTTGTTAGAAAATTGGTAAAAGGAGGAAGTGCCCATAGTTTCGGAATTCATGTAGCAAAAATGGCTGGAATGCCTCAAATCGTAATTTTGAAAGCGCAAAAGCTCTTGAAAAAATTAGAGAAGAACCATTCTAGTGATATGTTGAACGGAATCAAATCTGAAAAGGACGAAATGCAGATGAGTTTCTTTAATTTAGACGATCCTTTATTGGAGGAAATCAAAGAAGAGATTTTAAATCTTGATATAAATACCGTAACTCCTGTTGAAGCTTTGATGAAACTCAATGAAATTAAGAGAATGCTTACTCGAAAATAATTTTTTTTGTTTTTAAAGTTTAGGTTATCAAAACGTTAGCTTTTTTATTGATTTTTTTTCTAAAAAAGGCTTGTTTAATTCAATAAATGTCCTAAATTTGCATCCGCAATACAGAACAAGTATCGTGGTTCTTTTTAAGGATTGAAAATGCGAAAATAGCTCAGTTGGTAGAGCGCGACCTTGCCAAGGTCGAGGTCGCGGGTTCGAGCCCCGTTTTTCGCTCGACACCATATAATGCTCGGATGGTGAAATTGGTAGACACGCTGGACTTAAAATCCAGTGAACAGCAATGTTCGTGCGGGTTCAAGTCCCGCTCTGAGTACTAAGAAAGCTTCAAACTATGTTTGGAGCTTTTTTTTTGTTTAAAACTGAAGCTTTTTTAGGCAGGTGTTAATTTAAGGTTGTATTTTCGGAGGGTTAGTTTTCTATGGTTAGTTTGTTATCGTAAAGGGAAGTTTAGCCTTTGCTTCTGGTGGTATATTTTATTTCAACAATTATTTATGGCGACTATTGTAATTAGTAAAAGATTTAGCGGTGATTATAAGTTTGAATTTACTTCCAGAAAAGGAAAGACAATTTTTACGAGTAATGCATATGAGTTACGCATGGACTGTGAGTCTGCGGCAGAACATATACGTTCAGTTTTAGAGTCCTGTTCTTATGTGAAGTTTAAAACAACTAAGGGAAAGTTTTTCTTTAGGGTAGTGGTTGAAAATGAGGTAGTGGCGACAAGTAGAAAGTATAGTACGGAGTTGATGGTTCAAAAAGGGATCCTTGAAATAACTAAATATGGCTCAAAAGCGGAGATATTAGATTTCTCGAATAATAATTTTGTTTTTGAAGATTGACGCAAGTTGTTTTTAATAGTTCTAAAGGAAAAGGGTCTCTGAAATAATTATTTCAGAGACCCTTTTCCTTTAGGGATTGTTACAAATAAAAAAAGCCATCTCGCTTACGCGGATGGCTTTAATTTTGTGATGTAATTTAAAATTACTCAGCAGCAGGTGCTTCAACAGCAGCAGAATCAACAGCTACAGCAACAGTATCAACAGCTACAGAATCAACAGCTACAACAGTAGTGTCAGCAGCCATAGTTTCTTCAGCAGCAGCGTCAGATTTTTTACAAGATACAACAGTTAAAACAGCAACAACAGCTAAACTTAAAAATACTTTTTTCATCTTAATTTAATATAAAGGTTAATTATTAATTCGACGCAAAGATATAAAATATTTGATATGTAAATTTTTTTTTTGTTTTTTTTTTAAAATATTTTTGTTTTTTTTTATTTGCTCGTTTTTACAGCCACAGTCCCTATTGATGAGGAATGTAGAGGAGAATGTTTTGATGGCTGCCATCAATTTAGTAACGATCCGTTTTTTGTGATTATAAAAGAGACTCTTTTTCGGAAATAGAAGCGCTAGGTTTTTTAATTAATTGAGAGTAAATAAATTAGGGTTTTATAGAAGAAAATACGGGTAAGTCAGTCTAGGTATTTTAACGGTTAGTTTACTTTTTTTTGAAAATGATATTTTGATGATGGTTGACCAAAATTATCTTTGGGATAAATTAGGAACTCATTTTCTATAATTACAAAGAACTATTCGGTCTTTTAAACCAGGAATAGGGACTAAATCTCAATGCTATTTCGCAATGTTTTTCATGATTAGATTTGTCGCCCCTTTATTCATTTGAACAAAAGTGCTACAGATATGACCTTTTTCACTTCGGAAGCTATCGTCTACAATTAAATCTTTAAAAGCAGCAATTAATTCTGTTTCGTCGGAAACAGAGATGCATCCGCCCATATTGACCAAAGCAGTTGCTTCCGCAAAATGAGAATAATTTGGACCAATAACGATTGGAACTCCAAAAGTAGCTGGCTCCAGTAAGTTGTGGACTCCAGGATTTCCAAAACCACCACCTACAAATGCGATGTCGGCATAACTATAGATTTTAGTTAGAATACCAATAGTGTCAATTATAAATACATCAAAATCCTCTAGGTTTTTCTCCTGCATTTCTGAGAACAACACTGTTTTTTTTGTGATGCTATTTTTTAACTGTTCAATTTGGTCTGCTTTGATGTTGTGAGGAGCGATTATGAATTTTACATTCAGTGTATTGGAATTTATAAAATCCAACAATAGGGCTTCGTCTTTAGGCCAAGAGCTGCCTACTACTATTGTCAGGGTGTTGTTTTTGAATTGTGAAATATAATCTAAATCATTGTCTTTTTCTAAAATAGCGGCAACGCGGTCAAAGCGGGTGTCACCTGAAACGACCACATTAGTTTTTCCTAACTGCTGTAGTAATTTTTTTGATCCTTCATTTTGTACAAAAAAGTAGCTGAAAGTATCTAATGCTTTTCTGTAAAAGCCTCCGTACCATTTAAAGAACATTTGTTCTTCTCTGAAAATTCCAGAGATTAGATAGGTAGGCGTATTTAGTTCGTTCAATTCATTTAAATAATTCAGCCAATATTCATATTTGATAAAAAACACCATGTCGGGATGAACGAGATCTAAGAATCGTTGCGCATTTTTTTTGGAGTCTAACGGTAAATACACTGTTGCGTCTGCTACGGTGTTGTTTTTGCGCACTTCGTATCCAGACGGTGAAAAAAAAGTGATTACTATTTTGTGAAGCGGATATTTATCTTTGATTTTTTCTATTACTGGTAGACCTTGCTCGTATTCCCCTAATGAGGCAGCATGAAACCAAATCGTTTTATCTGAAGGCTTTATTTTTTGTTCTAAAGTGGTGAAAACAATTTTTCGGCCATCGACAAAAAGCTTGATTTTTGAATTGAACAGTGCAATGAAGTTGAGTAATGAACCAGTAATTTGAATTACTATGTTATAAAGAAAAAGCATACCGGAATTTTTATTTTGCTAAAATACAGTTTCTTTTGTTTATCATTTAAATCTTAGTGCTTAAATTCATATTTTTGCAAGTAAGAGTTTTAATAAAGTCTAAAAGAATTACTTCAATTTATAAAAGCGATGCAACTGAATCGTAAAATAGCAATCTGCATATTTTAGGGGTTTTGGATCTTTTTTGAACGTAGAGGTTAATTGGTTTAAATTAAATATAAATGAAAAAAATCCAAATGGTTGACCTAAAAAGTCAATACGAAAAAATAAAAGAAACAGTTAATGTTTCAATTCAAGAAGTTTTAGATACCAATACGTATATCAATGGGCCACAGGTTCACCAATTCCAAAAATCTTTAGAAGAGTATCTTGATGTTAAGCATGTAATTCCTTGTGCAAACGGAACAGATGCCTTGCAAATTGCCATGATGGGATTAGATTTAAAACCCGGTGACGAAGTAATTACTGCTGATTTCACTTTTGCCGCAACAGTTGAGGTAATTGCTTTATTGCAATTAACTCCCGTTTTGGTCGATGTAGATTTGTACAACATGAATATTTCTATTGATGCAATTAGAAAAGCAATTACGCCAAAAACAAAAGCAATAGTACCCGTTCACTTATTTGGTCGTGCGGCTAATATGGAAGCGATTATGGCAATTGCCCAAGAGCATAACTTATATGTGATCGAAGATAATGCGCAAGCCATTGGAGCCAATTGTAAATTTTCTGATGGAACCAAGAAGAAAGCCGGAACTATTGGTCATGTAGCTTCAACTTCCTTTTTTCCATCTAAAAATTTAGGATGTTATGGAGATGGTGGAGCCATTTTTACAAATGATGATGCATTAGCTCACAAACTTCGCGGAATTGTAAATCATGGAATGTACGAACGTTACCATCATGATGTGGTAGGTGTAAATTCTCGTTTAGATAGTATTCAAGCGGCAGTTTTGAACGCTAAACTACCTTTGTTGGATCAATATGGCAAAGCCAGACAAGATGCAGCTCGTAAATATTCCGCTGCATTTGAAGGGCATAAAAATATTGTAGCGCCAAATATTTGCGACATCTGCGACTGCCATGTCTTTCATCAATATACCTTACGTATTGTAGATGCAGACAGAGACGGTTTGATGAAACATTTGTTAAGCAAAGATATTCCATGTGCGATTTATTACCCAATTCCATTGCACTCACAAAAAGCATATTTGGATTCAAGATATAAAGAAGAAGACTTTCCGGTAACGAATCAGTTGGTAAAAGAAGTGATTTCGCTTCCAATGCATACTGAATTAGATGACGAACAAATAGAATTCATAACGTGTAGCGTTTTGGAGTTTTTTAAATAATTTTTTCAGGAGCTATTTCCTGCTTTCCACTATATCTTTTTATTCTGAACTTGTTTCAGCATCTTGAAACAAGTTCAGGATAAAAAGGATGTCGTTTCAATCAGGGCTATTAAACCAGCCCAACCCATAAAGAAGTAAAATGAAAATACTAGTAACAGGAGGTTTAGGTTTTATAGGATCTCATACCGTTGTCGAATTGCAAAACGAAGGCTTCGATGTTATAATTGTAGACGATCTTTCTAATACCTCATTAAAAGTATTAGACGGTATCGATGCCATTACAGGAAAAATTCCGGCATTCGAAAAATTGGATTTACGGGATAAGAATAAAGTACAGGATTTTTTCAAAAGGCACCATGATATTTCAGGCGTAATCCATTTTGCAGCTTCTAAAGCGGTAGGTGAAAGCGTCGAGAATCCGTTGTTGTATTATGAAAATAATATCAATGCCTTAGTCTATGTGTTGCAGGAATTGCAGAAAATGAACGAAGCTAACATTATTTTCAGTTCGTCTTGCACTGTTTACGGTCAAGCTGAAACAATGCCAATTAATGAAGATGCATCGATTCAAGCTGCGATGTCTCCTTATGGAAATACCAAGCAAATTGGGGAGGAAATCATCACTGATGTTGCTAAAGTATCTAATATAAACGCGATTTTATTGCGTTATTTCAACCCGATAGGAGCGCATCCTTCATCCGAAATTGGAGAATTACCTATTGGAGTACCGCAAAACTTGGTGCCGTTTATTACGCAAACCGGTTTTGGATTACGTACAGAACTTTCTGTTTACGGAGATGATTATCCAACGCCTGATGGAACAGCTGTACGTGATTATATTCACGTAGTTGATTTGGCGAAAGCCCATGTCATCGCTTTACAAAGATTGTTAAATAAAAAGAATGTCGCTAAAGTAGAAACATTCAACTTAGGCACAGGAACAGGGAGTTCAGTATTAGAAGTGATCAAAGCTTTCGAAAAAGTAAGCGGACAAAAATTACCCTATAAAATTGTAGCCCGCAGAGAAGGAGATATTACTTCGGCTTATGCTAATACAGATAAAGCGAATATGGTTCTAGGCTGGAAAGCGCAATCTACACTTGAAGAAGCTATGGCGAGTGCCTGGAAATGGGAGCAAAAAGTTAGAAAAGCAAAATAATGATAAAGAAAAGTGTGCTGTTTTTGAGTCTGATTTTAATAGTATCGTGTAAAAGTCATGATAGGAATAAAACAATAACTACAACTCAAAAACAGCGTACTTTAAGTGGTGAGCAAGCCCTAATTATTGGACACCGCGGTACACCAGGGTATTTGCCTGAGCATACTATTGAAGGATATACTAACGCCATAAAAATGGGTGCTGATTTCATCGAACCTGATTTGGTGATGACAAAAGATGGTTTTCTAGTAGTAAGACACGAACCTATGTTGTCTGGAACCACTAATGTTTCTGAGATTCCCGAATTTGCGGCAAAAAAAACAACCAAAAATCTAGATGGTAAAGCAGTTACTGATTGGTTTGTGTCTGATTTTACCTTGGCAGAAATAAAGCAGTTGCGAGCCAAACAGGCTTTTGCCGAAAGGCCACAACAATACAACAATCAATACGCAATAGTGACTTTTGGAGAAGTGATTGCTTTGGCAAAACAAAAATCAAAAGAATTAGGACGCACCATTGGAATTTACCCCGAAACAAAGCATCCTTCTTTTCATGAAGCGCAAAATTTACACATTACAGATAAGTTATTAGAGGAATTAACAGCGGCTGGCTGGAATAATCAAGAAGCGCCTGTTTATATACAGTCTTTTGAGGTTACAAATTTGCAACACATCCGGTCTAAATCTACCGTAAAAACCATTCAGTTATTGAGTTGTTATGATGTGTCGCTAAACGGGGATTTGATTTTCACTGTTCCTGAAGGCGAATTTATTTCTGACGGAATGCCTTATGATTGGTACTTAAAAGGCGATAAACGAGACTTTGGTTTTTTTAGAACAGCAGCGGGATTAGATTTTGCTAAAACGTATGCAACGGGAATATCTCCTTGGAAACCCTTTATTATTCCGTATAAAGGTATGGACGCAGATCATGATGGTAAGCCAGACGATATCAATAAGGACGGGAAAGTAGATGATTCAGATAAAACGGCATTGTCACCTACAAACTTAATATCAGAAGCGCATAAAAGAGGATTGCAAGTGCATACCTATACTTTTAGAAACGAAAGTCACCGTTTGCTCCGCGATTACAATAATGACCCAATTTTAGAATACCAAGCTTTTTATAAATTAGGAATCGATGGAGTTTTCTCTGACTTTACTGATACAGCCGTAAAAGCAAGAAATAGAAGCTTTTAGATAAAAAAATAGACTGCCAATTGACAGTCTATTCTAAGAATATTATTTTTTTGCAGCTTCTTTCATTTTCTCGCCTGCAGCATTCATTTTCTCAGCGCCTTTTTCTAGAGATTCGCCCATTTTTACTTTGGTGGAGTCCATTGCTGCATCAACTTTAACGGCTGCTGTGTCTACAGCGTCACCCATTTCTGTACCTATTGCATCAGTAGCTTCACCTACTTGGTCTTTAGTTTCTTGTTTACAAGAAACCATCGCTAAAGTTGCAACAACTGCTAATCCTAAAAGTGTTTTTTTCATGTTTGTGTGTTTTATAAATTATTGAGGGGAGTATATTCATTCCTTGTATAAAGATAAATAAAAAATCCTCACAAATTTTCGTTGTGAGGATTATATGTTTTTACAATTAGTAGCTAATTATGCATTCGCCGTAACTGCTTCTCTATTGATTTTCCCAATCAATCCAGCCAATACTTTTCCTGGACCTACTTCTGTAAATAAAGTAGCGCCATCAGCAATCATTTGTTGCACAGATTGTGTCCATTTTACTGGAGCTGTCAATTGGATGATTAAGTTTTTTTTGATCTCTTCTGGAGAGGATACTGCAGTTGCCGTTACGTTTTGATATACTGGGCAAATGGGAGTAGAGAAAGTAGTCGCTTCAATAGCCGCTGCTAGTTCTTCTCTTGCAGGTTCCATCATTGGTGAGTGGAATGCGCCACCTACTGGTAGTAATAAAGCGCGTTTTGCGCCCGCTTCTTTCATAGCAGTACAAGCTGCTTCAACAGCTGATGTTTCTCCCGAAATCACTAATTGTCCAGGACAGTTATAGTTTGCAGCTACTACAACACCGTCGATAGAAGCACAAACTTCTTCTACAATGTTGTCAGCAAGTCCTAGAACTGCCGCCATAGTGGAAGGGGTTATTTCGCACGCTTTTTGCATTGCAAGAGCACGTTGCGAAACTAATTTTAATCCGTCTTCAAATGACAAAGCGCCATTAGCAACTAATGCCGAAAACTCTCCTAATGAATGCCCCGCTACCATTTCTGGTTTAAAATCAGCACCTAAAGTTTTAGCTAAAATAACCGAATGTAAAAATACCGCTGGTTGCGTTACTTTGGTTTCTTTCAATTCTTCGGCAGTACCTTCAAACATAATGTCTGTGATACGGAAACCTAATATTTCGTTTGCTTTTTCAAATAAGTCCTTTGCTAATGCAGAGCTTTCGTATAAGTCTTTACCCATTCCTGTGAATTGCGCGCCTTGACCTGGAAATACATATGCTTTCATAAAAAGTTGTTTAAAGTTTAAGGTTTCAAGTTTATCTGATGATTGAAATAAAACCGTCTGCAAAAATACTATTTTTTTTAGGAGCACCAACTTTAGTTCCTCTAATCAACAATTCTCCTGCTGTACGCTGCAATCTTTATCGTCTCGTTCGAGGACGAGACGATAAAGGATTTTCACTTCCATCAGGGCTATAGAGAAAGAGCAGTGTTTCAATAAACGAAAAAAAGCGTTGTCTATATAACAACGCTTTTGCAATAAAACAGTAGTAATTACTGAGTGTATGGTTGTAAATTACAATTCGATTGCATTGATGATTTCTAATAACTGATTGTTTAAATCGGCATTAGTGATTCCATTTTTAGTGTCAAAATTTTCATTGAAGCTAGGCAACGAAAAGCTTCCTTTGACAACAGCGCCTTGAAAAGGAAAACGATTTTTCGCAATTTCTAAAACAGAACTTCCTCCTCTTGGCCCAGGTGATGTAGCTAATATGAGGGTTTGTTTTTCTTGGAATGTTTTAGCATGAATTCTTGAAGTCCAGTCAAAAATATTTTTAAAAGCAGTAGAATAAGCACCGTTATGTTCTGCAAAAGAGATGACAAGTAAATCTGCGGTTCCTAGTTTAGCATAAAAATCAGTGGCTAATGCTGGAATTCCAGTTGCGGTTTCTTTGTCGGTTGAGAAAATTGGCATTTCATAATCATTCAAATCTAAAACTTCTACTGATGCGTTTTCAAATTGTCCGGCGGCATAAGTAGCTAGTTGTTTATTGATAGAGTCTTTACTCGATGAAGCACCAAAAGCGATAATTTTTTTCATTTTTATTTATTTTTATAATAGGTTAATGCTCCCGAAGGGCATTTATTTACGGTATCTATAATTTTCTCCGTCGAAGAAGCATCAATTTTTATCCAAGGCTTTTCTCTGGGTTGGAACACTTCAGGATTGTTGCGAACACAGTTTCCTGAATGAATGCATTTGGCAGATTGCCATACCACGGTAACTTCACCATTGGTATATTCCTTTTTAATGTCTTTAGAGTCCATAATTATAGTGTTGTGTTGATTACAATATTGTTTTTTAATAGTTTCGACACCGGACATTTTTCGGCAATAATTAATAATCGATTCTTTATGTCGTCTTCAATCTCTGTTGGAAAACTAATTGATCTCGAAATTGTTGTAGTGAGTTCAGGATCGCTTTCTTGGTAAAAGTTTAACGAAATATTTATTTCAGGAATATCCCATCCTTTTCGATCAATATACATTCTCAAAGTCGATAACGTACATGCGGCTAAAGAGGCTAGGAGTGTAGAAAAAGGATCTGGCCCAAGGTCTTTTCCTTCAATACTCTCGGGTTCATCCATTATAAATTGGCCGTTTCTCCAAGTGATAGTGCACAAATACTTTTGAGTGCTTATATGTCCCGTGATATCTTTTTCTAATACATTTTCCATACTTTAATTTTTAAAATTATGCCTTTGGGGCTAGATTACAAAACATCTCTGAATTCAGGGGTTTTGTCAAAAACGCTTTTGGCAAACGGGCAAAGCGGAAGAATTGTAATGCATTTATCGCGACTAAATTTGACTGCTTCCTGTACTAATTTTTTGCCAAAACCTTTTCCTTTGTTATTGGGGTTTACTTCAGTGTGGTCGATGATGATTTTATTTGCACCGGCAAAGACAAATGTCGTTTTTGCTTCGGTTTTGTCATCTAGTTTAAAATAAAACGTACCCTTTTGATCATTGTGTTCTAATTCTATTATTTCAGTCATAATTGGGTCGTTATTAATGTTTCATTGGAATTTCCATTAATAAAAACTCAGCATCTGAAGTTGCTTCAATGTCCAGAGCAGTAACATCCCAAATTCCGAAGCCGTCTCTGGTTCCTAACTCTTGTCCGTTAATCGTTATGCTGCCAGAAAGTATAAATGCATAAACACCATTGCCCTCTTTTTTTAGATTGTAAGTTGCTGTCATCCCTTTGTCGAATTTACCCAAATGAAACCAAGCATCCTGATGAATCCAAACACCTTCATCTTCTGCATTTGGCGAAAGAATTTGTTGTAGTTTGTTTTTTCTTTCTTCGGGGTTTAAAGTGACTTGTTGGTATCTAGGTTCGACATTTTGTTTGTTTGGAAAAACCCAAATTTGCAACAATTTCGTTCTTTGGTCGTCGTTTGGATTGAATTCGCTATGCTTTACTCCAGTTCCAGCGCTCATGACTTGCACATCGCCATTTTTGATGATCTCCGTATTTCCCATGCTGTCTTTGTGAGCTAAATCTCCTTCAAGCGGAATGGTGATAATTTCCATATTGTCATGTGGATGTGTACCAAAACCCATTCCTGCAGCAATCGTATCGTCATTTAAAACTCGTAAGGCTCCAAACTGCACACGATCTGCATTGTACCAACTTCCAAAACTAAAACTATGGTATGCATTCAGCCATCCGTGATCAGCGTGTCCTCTTGTGTCTGCTTTATGTAATACTGTATTTTCCATGATGAATTAAATTTAGTGATTATTATAATACAAATTTACAACCATTGGATGAAGAGGGCACTTAATGTAGGTTAAGAAAGTACTCAGTGATCAGTTTGCAGTTTTTTAGTAGTCAGTGTAATTTGGGTTATACTATTGAACTTGTAGTTGATTTCGGTATTTTTGAGCGTTAATACAATTCTGATTAGTAATTTAAACTGATTACTACTTCCTAAGTAACTTCGATTTCATCTTACTGAAAAATTCTGGTGTGACACCAATGTAAGAAGCAATCTGTTTTTGAGGTATTTTTTGAAGTAGCGTAGGATATTTTGTTCTAAATTTTTCAAAGCGTTCTTCTGCTGATAAACTTAGATTATCCATGAGGCGTTCTTGGTTGGCAACCAAGGAATTTTCGGTTAGGATTCTGAAAAAGCGTTCCAGTTTAGGAATTTCAGCGTATAGGAATTCTTGGTTTTCTTTCGAAAGTATAACGATTTCGGCATCTTCTAAAACTTCAATGAATAGGTTGCCTGGATTTTGCGAAATTAAGCTGTACATGTCGCCAATCCACCAACCTTCGCAGGCGAAAGTTAAAATATGCTCGACTATGTTATCATTGATATTAAAACTTCTCAGAATCCCCGTATTCACAAAATAGGAATGTTTGCAAACTTGCCCAGAATTCAATAAAATAGTTTTAGC
This sequence comes from uncultured Flavobacterium sp., assembly GCF_963974175.1. Taxonomy (GTDB): domain Bacteria; phylum Bacteroidota; class Bacteroidia; order Flavobacteriales; family Flavobacteriaceae; genus Flavobacterium. The sequence continues at coordinate 456,115 of NZ_CAXBBR010000001.1, read as the reverse complement.
TTTAAAAGTATGCGTTTCAGTTTTAGATAGAAACAATAGTTGTTCTTCTGGAGTAAGTGAAATGTGTTTGCTAATATTTTGAATGATTAGTGACACTATTTCTGCTCTGTTTCCTTTTCTTCAGGAAGTAATTTGAATGATGAAACTACAAAACGATTGTTTTTTATTTCACCTACAACTGCTGCTTTTCTAATAGCGGCGCAAAAACCATCATTAGCATGTGCATCACCATGGGAATCAATGGAAGTACCGTCAACAAAATAAGGTTTCCCGTCAATACGAACAGCTAATTCGCAACCGTATCCTTCCATTTCAAACTGGCATTGTCCACAAGCAGCCTCTACTATTTGAGATTTTGATTGTTCTTTTTTATCTTGTGCATTGACGAGCAAGATTGAAAATAGGAATAGCGCTGTTATGTGTTTTCTCATTTTTTAAAATTTGATAACGACAAGATAGTTATTTTTTTCAACTCACGACATACTTTTTAATTGGAATAATTCTTAAACATATAAATCCATAGTAGTCTTGATAACCTGATGTTGAATGTGGATAACGCTAACATTACAGTCATAATGATTGGGATCATTCTTAAGTCAAAAGTTTGTTCAAAGAAAAAATGTGCGATAACATAAGTGGCAATTCCTTGTGCTACTGATAGTCCGTAATTGACATACATAGCACCAAAAAAGTAACCCGGTTCTTTCTCAAATTTGAAATGACAGTGTTGGCAATATTCATTCATTTTCGGAAAACTGAATTTAAAAAAGATGCTTTTTTCTTTAAAAACCTTGCCTTTTAAACAGTTTGGGCAATCATTGTTAAGGATGTGAACAAGTGAGTTTGACATTTTGTAATTTTTGTCAAAGGTATTCTATCATTCTCAACTAGATGTTTTATATATTCGCTTGTTATAGCACAATAAAGACATTACTGTAATTATGAAAAAATATCCTATTTATGATATCCAACGATTTAATTGTAATTCAGTAAATAGTGATTTGTATATTAATACATTCAGTAATCATTTAATCAATCATAGCTTTGTTGAAGAACCGCACCGTCATAATTTTTATGTTTTGGTATTTTTCACAAACGGATCTGGAACGCATGAAATCGATTTTGACCGGTTTACCATCCAGCCGGGAAGTGTTTTTGTATTGCAGCCGGGACAAATACACCATTGGGATTTGTCAGGCGATATTGAAGGGTTTGTGGTTTTCTATTCCTATGAAATGTACAATCTCTATTTTGGGCAAAAATCAATTGATCAGTATCCGTTTTATTCTTCGGTGACCAATAGTCCTGAGATTTTGTTGGATAGCGCTGAAACAAAAGCAATCTTACCTTATTTCAATAGTTTGATTGAAGAGAATCAGTCAAATAAAATGTTGAAGCAGGATAAAATCATGAATCTGTTAGATTCTATTCATATTGATCTCGCCAGAAAATATATTGAAACTCATACCCATGAAGCGCATTCCTATAATGTGAAAATTAAGAGTTTTGAGCAGTTTCTGGAAAGCAACTTTAAAACGGAAAAAACAGCTTCTTTTTATGCTTCGCATCTCAATATTACATTGAAGCATCTGAATAGAATATGCAATGAGATTTTAAAAAAGACCACAACCGAAGTTATTATTCACCGAGTTATTCTGGAGGCTAAACGGATGTTGATGAACAAAAACCTAACGGTAAACGAAGTCGCAACAAAATTAGGCTATGATGATTACTCTTATTTTGCGCGACTGTTTAAAAAAAATACTGGAATGACTCCGAAAACGTTTCGGGATTCTAAAAAATAATTACGAATGAACGTTTATTAATTTAGCGGCTTCTTTTGCTCTTTCTACAATTTCTTCGATTGGCGTTTCTAAAGTGTCGTTTGTTAAGGCAACTGCCATTCTTCTATAGGGCCGAGAAGAAGGTTTCCCGAATATCCTGAAGTCGGTTTTGGGTAAGGCGGCGATTTTTTCTGAGCCGGTGAATGTTGGGTTGGTACTATTTTCAGAAGCTAAAATTACAGCACTGGCGCCTGCTTTTTCTAAAGTAATTTCAAATATAGGTAAGCTTAAAATAGCGCGCAAATGCAATTCAAACTCGTTGAAGTTTTGTGTTCCTGCCAACGTTACCATTCCGGTATCATGTGGGCGAGGGGAGAGTTCTGAGAAATAAACGCCATCATCAGCAAGGAAAAATTCGACTCCAAAAAGTCCAGCACCACCTAAGGCTTCGGTAACTTTTTCGGACATATCTTGCGCTTCGTATAAGTCTTTGTCTGAAATTCTGGCGGGTTGCCAGCTTTCTTGGTAATCGCCACGTTCTTGACGGTGACCAATAGGAGCACAAAATAAAGTAGGGTTGTTATTTTGAACAACGGTCAATAACGTGATTTCCGAATTGAATTTGACAAAAGCTTCCACAATCACTTCTACTACATCACCTCTTGATCCTTCTACAGCATAGTTCCATGCTTTCTCGATATCGACTTCTGTTTTTATTGTCGACTGTCCTTTTCCGGACGAACTCATTAAGGGTTTTACTACGCAAGGCATTCCTACAGCTTCAACTCCTTTTCGTAATTCGTTGGCAGTGGTGGCGTAACGATAAGCTGCCGTTTTTAATCCCAGTTCTTTGGCGGCCAAATCTCGGATTGCTTTTCTATTCATCGTAAAGTTTGCCGCTTTTGCTGAGGGAACTACGGTAATTCCTTGTTTTTCGTAATCGTAAAAACGTTCGGTGCGAATGGCTTCTATCTCAGGGACAATAAAATCAGGTTTGTGTTTAGCTACGATACGGTCTAAGGCTTCTCCGTCAAGCATGTTGATGACTTCAAAATCATGGGCCACTTGCATCGCTGGAGCATTGTCATAACTGTCTACCGCAATTATGGTTTGCCCGATGCGCTGTGCGGCAATTGTAAATTCTTTTCCTAATTCGCCAGAGCCTAGAAGTAGTATTTTCATTTGTTATGTTTTTCGTAGGGACAAGTTTCGACCTGCCCATAAATTTGATTGTATGTACTTGGTGTTTTTCTCGTGAGGGATTGCTTCGCCAGTTCGCTATCGCTCGTGTGAAGTGGAAATCCTTTTTTCATGTAGCGTTAGCGGAATGAATAAAAGATTGCAACATATAGCCCGACCCTTGTGGTCACACCCTAAAACAAAAATAGTTTAAAATTCAAAGTTATGGAACTCTGAACCTTAAACTATTTTAAAAAACGGAATAGGTTTGTGAATTACGAAACCGCTTCTTTTATTCTTTTTAAAGCTTCTTTCAAGATGTCTTCGCTTGTTGCGTAAGAGAAACGGATGCAATTTGGATTTCCAAAAGCGTCACCAGTTACAGTTGCTACATTTGCTTCTCCTAAAAGATACATTGAGAAATCGTTAGCGTCTTTAATTAAGGTTCCTCTTAGTGTTTTTCCGAAGAAAGAAGATACGTCAGGAAATACATAAAATGCACCTTCTGGAACGTTGATTTTCATTCCTGGAATTTCTTTGATTAATCCTACTACTAAATCTCTACGGCTGTGGAAAGCTTGAACCATTTCGTTTAGTACTGATGGATCAGCATCTACAGCAGTAATAGTAGCGCGTTGTGCAATACTGTTAGCTCCACTAGTTACTTGCCCTTGGATTTTTGTACACGCTTTAGCGATGAATTCTGGTGCTCCGATGTAACCAATTCTCCATCCTGTCATTGCAAATGCTTTTGCAACTCCGTTTACGGTAACTGTTTTTTCTAACATTCCTGGGATAGATGCAATGCTGCAAAAAGTCCCTGAGAAATTGATGTGTTCGTAGATTTCATCTGCAACCACAATTATGTTAGGATATTTTTCTAATACTTTAGCTAATGCTGTTAGTTCTTCTCTGTTGTAAACAGATCCACTTGGGTTACAAGGAGAGCTGAACCACATCATTTTTGTTTTTGGTGTGATTGCTGCTTCTAATTGTGCTGGTGTAATTTTAAAATCAGTGTCAATAGAAGTAGGAACTTCAACTGGAACTCCTCCTGAAAGCTTTACGATTTCAAAATAAGAAACCCAGTATGGTGCTGGTAAAATAACTTCATCACCGTCGTTTAACATTACTTGTGCAATGTTGTATAAAGATTGTTTTGCTCCTGTAGAAACTACAATTTGAGATGGTTTGTAATCTAAATCATTATCTCTTTTGAATTTTCTGCAGATTGCTTCTTTCAATTCAGCGTATCCATCTACTGGAGAGTAGGTGCTGTAATTTTCATCGATCGCTTTTTTAGCCGCTTCTTTGATAAAGTCAGGAGTATTAAAATCAGGTTCTCCTAAACTTAAACTGATAATGTCTTTTCCTTGTGCTTTTAGTTCTCTAGCCAAAGCTGCCATTGCTAATGTTTGTGATGTAGCAAGGTTGTTAATTCTGTCTGAAAGTAAATGATTCATTAAAAAAAGTGTTGATTGCCCTAATTTGTTAATAGAAAATGAGGGAGGTTAATTATTTATTTGATTATGTATTGATGCATCGCATCTGTATAATGTGCTTTGTTACATTGCTGGTTTCATTCCTAATTCTTTCAAATGTTTGAAGTGAGCAATAACGGCACTTCGCATTGTTTTGTATTCGTAATAAGGTAAATTACATTCTGCTGCAGTTTCCTTAACGATTTTTGCAATATTACCATAATGAATATGGCTGATATTTGGAAAAATATGATGTTCAATTTGGTGATTCAAACCACCGGTGTACCAGTTTACTATTTTGTTTTTTGGAGCAAAATTAGTCGTGGTAAATAGTTGGTGAATTGCCCAGGTGTTGCCCATTTCGCCTAGTTCGTTTGGAGATGGGTTATCTGTCTCTTCGACAACGTGTGCCAATTGAAATACGATACTCAGAATCAATCCTGCAGTGTAGTGCATGATAAAGAAACCGATTAATACTTTCCACCAAGCGATACCGATAACTATTGGTAATACAATCCAAATGGAAACGTATATCACTTTTGTGATAATTAAAGTCGTCCAAAGTGTTTTTGGGCTCTTCGCTTCACCATAGGATAATTTTCTTTTTAGGTAGGTTCTCATTTGCTTAAAATCAGTAGTGATAGCCCAATTGAAAGTTAATAAACCATATAAAAATACAGAATAATATTGTTGAAAGCGATGGAAAGAATGCCATTTTGCATCTTTTGTAAATCGTATGATTCGTCCGGCATCTAGATCTTCATCATGACCAGGGATATTTGTGTAGGTGTGGTGCAAAACATTATGTTGTACCTGCCAGTTGTGTACATTTCCGGCAAGGATGTAAATGGTACCGCCCATGAATTTGTTAACCCAGTTTTTGTTAGAATACGAACCGTGATTTCCATCATGCATTACATTCATCCCTACTCCAGCCATACCTATGCCCATAACAATTGTCAGCAAAAGATGAGCCCAGAAAGGCATATCAAGAGTTAGTATTAAAAAGTAAGGTGCAAGAAAAATAGTAATCAGAATAATAGTTTTCAAATGGAGTTTCCAGTTTCCAGTTTTTTTGATATTATTTTCCTTGAAGTAATTGTTTACCCGCGAGTTAAGTGTTCTGAAGAACTTTAATTTATCTTGCTTTGCAAATGTAGGAGGTGTTTTGATCATAGAATAATGTAATAAGTTGTAAAGATAATTATTATAAATTTTAACTATGCCAAATTGAGTTAAATATTTCAGAGTTAAAAACTGTACTTTTGTTAAAAAAATTGAACGATGGACGAGATTCTTAAGTATTTTCCTAATTTAACCGATATCCAAAAGGAGCAATTCGAAAAGTTGGACTTTTTATACCACGATTGGAACGAAAAAATAAATGTTATTTCGAGAAAAGACATTGATGCTTTGTACACAAAGCATATTTTACATTCTTTAGGTATTGCTAAAATTATTGATTTTGTTCCGGGTACTTATGTTCTTGACGTGGGAACTGGTGGTGGATTTCCTGGAATTCCATTAGCTATTCTTTTTCCGGAAACGCGTTTTCATCTGATTGATATTATAGCTAAGAAAATCAAAGTAGTTCAGGCTGTTGTTGATGGATTAGGACTTGAAAATGTTAAGGCAGAGCAATTACGAGCAGAATTAGTTAAAGGTGATTTTGATTTTATCGTGAGTCGTGCCGTAACTAATATGCCAGATTTTGTGTCTTGGATTAAAGACAAAGTCAAAAAGAAAAGCAAGCACGAATTGAAAAATGGAATTCTCTATCTAAAAGGAGGTGATTTGACGGAAGAGTTGAAAGACTTCCCAAAAGCAACACAATATGATTTAGCAGATTTCTTTGAAGATGAATTTTTTGAGACAAAGAAAGTGGTGCATGTACCGTTGAAGTATGTAGTTTAAGGTCATTGCAAGGAAGGAAGCGATTTCATGATGACTGGAATGTAAGATAGTTTGCCGATGTCATTCGGTGTAAAATTTTAAAAACCCACAAAATCTCAAATGAATTTGAATTTTGTGGGTTTTTTATTTTTAGTTCCCTCTTCTGGGGTTAGGGGGATTTATTCTCCCAAAAATGGGTATCTGTAATCTACTGGAGTAACAAACGTTTCTTTGATAGTTCTAGGTGAAGCCCAACGCAATAAGTTCAATGGAGAACCTGCTTTGTCGTTTGTCCCTGAAGCTCTTGCTCCACCAAATGGTTGTTGTCCTACAACAGCACCTGTTGGTTTATCATTGATATAGAAGTTACCTGCAGCGTTTTGTAATTTTACAGTTGCTACTTCAATAGCATAACGATCTTGACTGAAAACAGCTCCTGTTAATGCATATTCAGATGTAGTATCTACTAATTCTAGAGTTTCTTCCCATTTAGCATCTTCGTAAACGAAAATCGTCATTACAGGTCCGAATAATTCGGTTGCCATTGTAGAGTAATGAGGGTTAGTCGTTACAATAACTGTTGGCTCAATAAAGTATCCTACTGATTTGTCGTAGTTTCCACCAACGATAATTTCAGCGTCAGTGTCTTTTTTAGCTTGGTCAATAAAACTAGCTAATTTATCAAATGAACCTTCGTGAATTACTGCAGTAATAAAATTACCAAAGTCTTCGGGAGACCCCATTTTCATTGATTTTACATCAGTGATAATTTGCTCTTTTACAGCTGGCCACATACTTTGTGGTACGTAAGCTCTAGAGGCAGCTGAACATTTTTGACCTTGAAATTCGAAAGCTCCACGAACAATTCCTGTAGAAACTTGTTTTGGGTTCGCACTTGAGTGAGCGATAATGAAATCTTTCCCTCCAGTTTCCCCTACGATTCTTGGGTATGTTTTGTAGTGGTGAATGTTAGTTCCAATTTTAGCCCAGATATCTTTAAATACATGAGTTGATCCTGTAAAGTGCAATCCTGCAAAATCACGACTTGCCAAAACAGTGTCCGTAATCATTTGAGCATCTCCAAAAACTACATTGATAACTCCATCAGGAACTCCTGCTTCTTTGAATACTTCAATAATAATTTGTGCCGAGAATACTTGGCTATCACTTGGTTTCCATACAACAACGTTACCCATCATAGCAGCACTTGCTGGAAGATTAGCAGCAATAGCTGTAAAGTTAAATGGTGTAATCGCATATACAAATCCTTCAAGAGGTCTGTACTCTAGACGATTCCACATATCTGAAGTAGATGTAGGTTGGTCTCCGTATATTTGAGTCATGAATTCTACGTTAAAACGCAAAAAGTCAATTAGCTCGCATGATGCATCAATTTCTGCTTGATGAACATTTTTAGACTGCGCAATCATTGTTGCAGCATTGATTCTAGCTCTGTATGGTCCTGCGATAAGCTCAGCTGCTTTTAAGAAAATAGCTGCACGTTGCTCCCAAGCCATATTTGCCCATGCTGTTCTTGATTCTAATGCATTTGCAATAGCTTTCTCAATATGAGATTTTTCAGCAAGATGATAGGTTCCAACAATATGTTTATGGTCGTGTGGTGCCGACATGTTTTTTGTATTTCCAGTTCTAATTTCTTCGCTTCCGATATATAGAGGTACGTCGATTTTAGAATTCCACATTTTAGTATAAGCTGCTTGAACGGCTGCTTTTTCAGGTGAATTTGGTGCATACCCTTTTACTGGTTCGTTTACCGCTTTTGGTACGTGAAAAAATCCTTTTAGCATGATATTGTAATTTGTTAATCTGTTAATTTACAGATAAGATTAGACAATTGAACAAATAAATTATTCGAAATGTTGCGAATAATTTATTTCATAGCAAAAGTACAAAGGATAAATTAAAAATATGATAAATAAACTATAAGAAAGTGAAATATATTCAGCAGAGTAAAGATTAATTCAATGCAAATGGAGCACATAATTTAAATGTGGGGATAAAAACTTTAAAGTTTTTTGTACTCGTAAAGTTAATCATGTTGAAATAACCTTTCATTGCACCGTATGGCGAGGATAATAAACATCCGGAACTGTAGGTATGAAGTTCACCAGGTTTTAGAACTGGTTTTTTTCCTATAATTCCTTCACCATCTACAATTTCAATGTTATTTAAAGAATCATAAATTTCCCAATGACGAGAAGTCAGTTGGACAGAATCTTTACTATGGTTCTCAATTGTTACTTGATAACTAAAGGCAAAGTGAATCTTGTAGTTCTTGAAGTACGTGCCTTCAAAACTAGTCAATACCGAAATTTTTATGCCTCTTGTGATTTGAGATACCATTGTAAAATAGTAGTTAAGTGTCTAATAGATAACAAATTTACAAAAATTTGATTTTGTATTCAGGCTTTTGTAACTATTTTTTTAATTGATGATATTTAAGGAGTTAGCATTTCCTTTGCCCACGACGCGATCATAGCGATCTGTATTTGCACGATAATATACTAGAATTGTATAATCATTTTCAGTTTGATAAAAATTACCGTCTATTGCATTTTCATTATCGATTGCTCCTTTACGGTCAACATTCACGTATTCAAAATTTGTAAATCCTTGTTTTAATAAAAGGGCTTTTTCATAAATCCCTTTTTTGGGATTATAATCCATCTTGAATTCAGAAGTTAGACTGTAGTTGTTAAACATCCCGTTAATGTAGATTTCGTTGTCGTTATTAAAAGTGGGAGCAGAGAGGCTGAAATAAACCCAGGCATAATCAGCTTCAATTTCACTGTTTGTAGCATTTAAATTGCGAACGACAAAATTACCATTTACATCTTCGTAAACGGTATAGGGGAAATTTGCGCGAGCATTATTCGTGTATAAATAGGAGTTATAGACTTCTGTACTTGCGTCAACGCGAGAGATGTTATTATTGGCGGCTCTAACATCTTTGTTTTCAAAATACAAAAATTCGTTACCGGCCCAATATTGAGTTTCCGTGTCGTATTTGTAGATTAAATCGTTGCCAATGGTATATTGCGGATGAATATTTTTTATTGCGCTATTGAACTTTCCATTTTGCAGCAATACCACTTTTACATTCTTTAAAGGGTTTTGAAAAGTAATGGTATTCGATTTTATCGAAAAATCCAAATTGTGTTTGTATTCTACATTACTTACCGTTCTAGCTCGTTTTACCTGAATAGGAACAGTCACCAAATCTTCATATAGAATGAATTTTCGTGTGAATACAACCTCTTTGTCATTATTTAAAACCTTCAGAATGTAATTCCCGCTGATGCGCAGCTGCTGCGTAAACTGATTTGGAATTGATAATGTATAATGAGAATAAATCTGTAAGGTGTTAAATGAGTTGGTGTAGTTCTGAATTCTTTGGTTGTCGAAACCTTGTAGGTATTCATTTTTAGGAATTTCAGAATGTTTCCAGTTATAGTCACAATGAATAATTTCGTAATAGTAATCTGCTTCATTGCCATATAGATCATCAAATTGTAATTGGAATCCGCTACCTAATTGAAATATCGGAACAACATTTTGATTGTTCTGAATAAAGGAAACGGTCTTGATGTTAAATGGGGGGGCAATTTCATTTTCTACTTGTGCAGAAGCTGAAGTGATGATGAGTAGCAGTATTATTTTTCGAAAAAAGGAATGAAGCATAATTATTAATTTGCTGAAATGTAAATATAACGAATTAAGCAATACCATTATTATGCCAATTATTTGCCGTATGAAATGTGTTCTATTTAAAACAAACAGGTATGATTTCACCTTTTGCTAAACAATACTTTTCTACCAGTTCTGGAGCAATTTTATTAGTATAATCTTCTTCGATTACTTTAAAGCCAATGCTTCTTAGTTTGTCAAAATAATCACGACCATAAATTCTAACATGATCATATTGTCCGAATATTTTCGCGCGTTCTTTTTGGTCTGTAATAGTGTCGTCAGAAAAAGTAGTCGCTCTTGATAGATCTTGAGGAATTTGCAAAATCGCCATTCCGCCGGGTTTTAAAACACGATACAATTCCTGCATTGCTTTAGTGTCATCTGGGATGTGTTCTAAAACATGATTACATAAAATAACGTCGTACTGATTGTCTTCGAAAGGTAAATCGCAAATATCTGCTTTTACATCTGCCAGTGGAGAAAACAAATCGGTAGTTGTGTAATCCAGATTTTTCTGGTTTCTGAATAATTTATAAAATGCCTGTTCAGGGGCAAAGTGAAGTACTTTCTTTTTTACATTAGAAGTGAAAAAATCAGATTCTTCATTTAGAAATAGCCAGAGCAAGCGGTGTCTTTCTAATGAAAGAGTGCTTGGTGATAGGACGTTGTTTCTTTGTGTTCCGTAGCCATAAGGCAAGAACGATTTAAAACTTTTTCCGTCTATAGGATCGGTAAATTTATCTCCTTTCAAAGCTAAAGCTAAAACAGGTCTAGCGACATAACTTAAACGAATAAGTAATGGGCGAGGGATGGTATTGAGTATTAATTTAAACAGTTTTTTCATTACAATACTAAAGGTGTTTTTCTAAATTCATCTTCTTCAGTACTCACAATTCCTAAGGCTTGGTATACATAAGCAAATGTGGATAATATTTCCGGTTTTCCGTCAATAAGAGCGACGTCGTGTTCAAAATGAGCACTTGGTTTATTATCAGCGGTTGTTATTGTCCAGCCGTCTTTATGCTGTTTGATGTTTCTTGTTCCTAGGTTGATCATAGGCTCAATTGCAACTACCATACCTTCGACAAAAAGTTTTCCACGACCACGTTTTCCGTAATTAGGCATTTCTGGATCTTCGTGCATTTTTTGCCCAAGACCATGTCCTACTAATTCGCGAACTACTCCGTATCCGTGTGATTCTGTATATTTTTGAATGGCATTCCCAACATCTTCTACACGATTTCCAGCTTTAAATTCGCGGATACCTACGTACAATGATTCTTTGGTAATTTGTAATAATTTTTTAGTTGCAGGATCTACTTCGCCTATTTCAAATGAATAAGCATGATCTCCATGGTATCCGTTTTTGTAAGCACCACAGTCTACTGATATAACATCACCACTTTTAAGAGGCGTATTGTTTGGGATTCCGTGCACAACTTGAGCATTCGGACTCATACATAATGAGTTTGGGAAACCATATAAACCAAGGAAACTAGGGACAGCACCATGGTCACGAATGAATTCTTCTGCTAATTTATCTAAATGTAATGTAGTAACTCCTTCCTTAATTTCAGAAGCAATCATTCCTAATGTTTTCGATACTATTAAAGCACTTTCGCGCATTAATTCTATTTCTTCACGGGATTTAACTATAATCATATTTGCTATTTTCAGTTGGCAAAAGTACGGTTTTAAAATTATTTAATCAGGATTGGCCATAATTTTATATAATTCTGAGTTTGATATAAAAAACTCATTGCGTAAGGCGATTGCTGTCAACTGGGCTGTTATTAAACTACTTTCGCGACTGTTAATTAGAAAAAGGGAACTTTCTCCAAAAGTAAACAACCGCTCTTCTGATTGTAACATCGTTTTGTAGTTGTTCACTAGATCGCTTGCCATAAGTCGTTGTTTATCCAGAGAAGTGATTACTTCTTTCTGCGCTTTTATTTTATTCGAAAGTTGTAAACGCTCAAGATTTAAGCTATTTGTAGTTTCTTGAATTTTGTACTGCGTTAATTTTAAACCACCTCTTTCTTTTCTTAAAAATATAGGGTAGGAAAAATTAATTCCTACTTTGTAGTTTTCAAATTTGTAACTGTCGATGTACTGTGGTTCTGATAAATAGGAGTAGGATAGATCAATCTTTGGCAATAAGGCATTTGCCTTTAGTTTTCTATCGACCTCTAGCATATCAATTTTGGTTTCCAATGCGCTAATTTTAGGATGATTTTCTATTGAGAAATTATCGGCTAATAGGTCATTTGTTTTTAAGGTTTCTTGAATCGTATTTTCAATTTGCAGTTCCGGAAATAGCGCTTCAGATAGTTCCATAGGAATCGAATTGTCTAACCATAAAAAATTAGATAATTCTAGTTTTGCTTTTAGTAATTTTAGTTTAGAATTTTCTAAGCTTAATTGACGACTTTTGAAACTAATTCCTGCTTCCACACTATCAATAGCTCTTTTGTCACCTTGTTTAATTAATGACTGAACTGCTTTGTAACGTGTCTCCGCATTAGTATTATACTGCGAATACATTTGAAACTCTTCATAATTTTTTTTCCAATTAAAATAAGCAACAGATGCATCATACAAGACTACAATTGCTTGTGATTTTCGTTCGGCTTGACCTAATTGCATTTGCATCTTAGCCTTACGCAAATCGGCCATTCGCTGATTGATAAATAAACCTTGTCCTAAAGGAACTGATATTCCTAACGATGTTAATCCAGCATTAGGTACTGTGTTTTCAGGGTTTAGATAATATCCTTCGTTTTGATCAAAACCAGCTTTGATTTCGATGCCATACCAAGTTGGGATTTTGAAACTGCTGTTTAAAATCGAATAATATTCGGTATCCTTGAATTTTTTTTTATCAAAGTCAACTTCTATTTTTGGATCGAAAGCACCTCTTGCTGCCATTAAAGTTGCCTGCGCTTTATTGATTTCTAAGTTAGCTGTTTTAACCAGCGGATGAAATTTTTTGACATATCCCAAATACTCATTGAATGTAAATTCCATTTTTTGAGGTAATGTCGTTTCACTTACTGTATTTTGAGCTTGAAGACTCAAACTGAATAGCAGTAAAAATAAAATAGAATATCTCATTATTTTTTTTCTTTAGTTTTTCCGCCTTTTTGATTCATTTCATAATAATCTGGTGGGAATCCGTTAAGGGTACGCCATATTTCAAACCAAACAGGAACGGTGTTTAGTAAGGCGATTGTTTGTGCTCCAGAGCCAATACTTAATTGTTTTGGCCAAGGATCTTCTTCAGGGTCAGGGGCAATCAGCACTCTGAATTTCCCATTATCGCTGATGAATTTTTCAACTGCAACAATTCTACCACCAAATGTTCCGTACGACATATCGGGCCAACCTGAAAATACAATGGTAGGCCAACCATCAAACCAGATTCTTATTTTGGCACCTTTGGAAATTAAAGGTAAATCTAATGGGTTTACATAGGTTTCTACGGCAATATCGTACTCTGATGGCATTACAGTAGCAATTGGTGTTCCTTCTTTGATAGTTTCGCCAATTCCAGCTTGCAAAGCACGGTTAATGTATCCATTTTGCGCTGCTTTGATATAATACATGCCATTACGAATGCTGTAATTAGCATATTGATTTTTAAGTTTGTTTACTTGCGCTTCAGTGTCATATTGGTTGCTTAATGCTGTAAATTGGTCGCTTTCTGCCTTCGCGACCTTTTCATTATATTCCGCCTCAATACGGTTAAGCTCGACCTTTGCATTTAGCAACTCATTTTGTGTGGTTAATAATTTGTTTTCTTGAGTGATTATTTTAGCTTCAACTTCTTGCTGTTTTAAACGTTTCTCTTCTACATCAGTCATTGCTTTTAAACCTTCATTGTTCAGTGTTACTACTCGGTTGAACTGAGTGTTGGCTATTTTAAGTTGGGTTTTTACGGCGACTAAATCAATCGAATCACTTTTAATTTTAAAGTTAGCTTGCTTTAGTTTGTTTTTAGCTTGCTCTAATTTCAGATTTTTTTCGCTTTGAATCGATACAATTTGACTAGCTAGCGCTCCGTACTTTGAACTGTACGAGTTTAGGGCTTGACTTTTAGCATTCAATTGGTTTTTAGTGTTTTCTACTAAGTTAGGGTCCATATAATCTTCTTTTATCTCAGAGATAAAAAGTATGGTGTCCCCTTTTTTTACAAAATCACCTTCTTGAACATACCATTTTTCAATTCGACCTGAGATAACACTTTGGATTGATTGTGGTCTTTGGTTTGGTTTTAAAGTAGTTACAGCTCCTTTACCAGATATGTTTTGGGTCCAAGGTAGGAATAAGGTAATAAACGCTAATATCGCAACAAGCGTTATAAGTCGATTTAAAATTTTATAGTGTGGCCTTGTTTCGAGTCCTTTAACCGTTTTGAAACGGTCAAGATGGGCGTCAACATGTTTATTGTGGTCTGATATATTTAACATACAGTTATTTTTTTAAATCTAAGATAATTTGTCCGTTTTCCATGGTGAGATTTCTGCTACACTTGGTTTTCCAGTACTGATTTTTTGACGATACAATAATGGTCCATTGGTGTTCTTTGGCAGTAATGAAATCGATTATTGCATTTGCAACTTTGTCGTCCATGTTGTCTGTAGGGTCTTCATAGAACAAAATCTTAGGCTTACTGATAATACTTCTAGCTAGTAATATTTTTTGAGCATTAGACGATGACAATTGTTTTCCTTCTGGAAAAAGAGGCGTGTCTAATCCTTGTGGTAGAGATTTTATGAATTCTTTTAACTGCATTCCTTCAATAGCCCATTTTAGAGTTTCTTCTGATACTGCGTTGTTTTTAAAGGTGATATTTTCAATCACAGTCCCTTCAAATGGAGTTTCTCCGAATGTGATACTTTCTATTTGAGATCGGAATTGGTTGAGATTGATTTTCTTAAAGCTATTATCGTTGATAGAGATTGAACCATGGCTAGGCTGAATTAATCCTGACAGTATGCGTATCAAGGTTGTTTTTCCAGAACCGTTTGCTCCATCTACAAATATACGTTCGCCCTGATTAATATTTAAGTTGATGTTGTTTAAAATTTTATTTTTTGAATCTGGAAATTTAAAGCTTACATGTTCAACTTCTAAAGCGATAGAAGTATAGCAATTATCATAATCTACGGTGAACTCCTCTTCGAGTTTCATATCTGTTATTAAACCTATTTTCTCAACTGATGTTAAAACATCGTAAAGTGTTTCAAGACCTATTATTATTTTTTCTACTGATGTGATTACTAATAGAATGATGATTTCTGCGGCAACAAATTGGCCAATATTCATTTGTTGTGACAACACTAAATACCCTCCAATAGATAATAAACTAGCAGTTATTATTATTTTGAAAATGATCAGTTGGCTAAATTGAGTTTTAATTACTGAGAAATGTTTCTCTCTATAATTTAGATAATCTGAAACTAACAGGTCATTTTTATTCAGTGCAAAATCATGATGTAAATTATTTCTAAAACTAGAATTATTTCGAGCAATTTCTTGTAGCCATCCAGCAACTTTATACTTGTATTTTGATTCTTTCATACTTGTTTCTAATCCAGTATTGTATGAGAATTTAAATATAAAGTATAGTAATAACAATAATAATATTCCAAAAATGATGAAATAATTGTGGTACAAAGACAATAGTATGATTCCAAAAATAATCTGTAGTATGGCTGCTGAAAAATCGATTAACAATTTGGCTGTTCCTTTTTGAATCATTAAAGTATCAAAAAAGCGATTGGCAAGTTCTGGCGGATAGGTATTGTAATATTCTTCAAATTTTATTTTGGGTAATCGAACTGCAAATTCAAAGGAGGATCGAATAAATATTTTTTGTTGTAAGTTTTCCATTATACGCAACTGCATCAACGAAAGAACCCCAACTAGTGCTACACCAAAAACAACCAAAACAATTAAAACAATCCAAGAAGCACTCGCTCTTCCAGATTGAATAAAATTAGTTATGGCTTGTATTCCTAGAGGTAGCGATAAACTGATTACTCCAGAGAGGATTCCGTAGAAAAACAATTGGTAAACATCTTTCTTATCTAATTCAAGTAAATTATAAAATCGCTTTAATGGTTTCATATATGCTGCTTGTTAATTTTTTTCTTTTGTATAATTTGTATTGGCTACTATTGCATGGTGTACTACGTTCATTTTCTATTTATTCTTTTATTAATATGGTATTGATTAAATCCATAAAAAAGTTTGTAGGGGAAACTTGTTCGTTACAATCGGTAATAGTCGATAGGTGTTCTTTCAAAAAATGTTGGTGCAAAGAACCTTTTACAACGGTCGAAATTAGACTTTTTGCAAAAGGATAATCAGGGTTGATCTCGTTTACTATAGCGACCATTCTATTGATTAGTCTTTTGTAAATTATGAAATAACCAACTTTATTTTCTTCGTCAACCTCTTTAGTATACAAGGTTTTAGTGAATTCTATAATGACAATTCTATTTAAAATCCTTTCGTTGATATGTTCTGTTCTTTCATCATCAACTATTTTTTCAGTGACAATAACAATAGCTCGTTTTAAGCGCTCCATAGGATCGTCAATATTAGTCAATTTGAAAACCATTTTGTATTCAATCCAACTCCAATACCACGAACACAAATATACCAGCAGTTTGTGCTTGTTTTCAAAATACCTGTAAATCGAACTTTCATTGGAGCCAATTCGTTCGCCTAATTTTTTAAAAGTAAAGTTGTCAAACCCTATCTCATCTATTAAAATGATACTTTCTTTAATTATCTTTTTTCCAAGAGCTGATGTTTCAGGATCTTTTACAAAGATTTTATCTGAAATTTGAATTTTTATATTTGTGATTAAATTATGCATTTGAATTTTTTACGTTTAAAAATCGATTTCAAAACCAAAATTAATATTTTTAAGTTCTACGTTGTCAAGGGGTACGCTATTTTCATTCAAATATAAATGCTTTAAGTGAGATAAAGAATTAATGTTTTTCGGGAATTCCTTTAATTCATTTTGACGCAAACTCAAATACTCTAAATTTTGAAGTTTTAACATTTCACTAGGCATATAATTGATTCGATCATTATCGAGATATAACGATTTTAGATTTGGCAACTTTGCTAAAATGTCCAATGATTGAGGTAAGTCTAAGTTTTTCTCATCATTTAGATACAAATTCTCAAGGGTTTTAAGTTTTGAAAAGTCTTTAGGTAGCACCTTAAAATCGTTTCCACTTAAATCTAAGGTTTTTAATTTTTTCAGTAAGAACAATTCTTTAGGTAGCTCTTTTAAATGATCATCCTTTAAACTTAGATATTCTAAATTAACAAACTTAGAGAAGTCTACTTTTTCTAAATCAATTTTGTTGTTACTTAAATCAAGACGAATAATCGTCTCAGGGTTTGAGAGTGAAGTAGTGTTTTGAGCATTACTATTGATATTAAATAGAAGCGTTATAATCAAACATTGAAAGAGTAAATTTTTCACAGTACTTTTTTTTGATGTTAATAATTGCAAATATAATAGTATTACTATTAATAATAATAGTAATACCTAGGTTATTTCTATAAAAAAGGCTATTCAATTTGAATAGCCTTTAAAATGAGGTTGTTATGTAGTTATTCTAAAGCAAAGAATGCTGTGTCATAACCGCTGGTTTTTCGATTCCCATTAATTCTAAAATAGTTGGAGCAATATCACCTAGAACCCCATTGTGAATTTCTTTCAATTCTTTGTCTACTAAAATAATAGGGACAGGGTTAGTAGTGTGCGCCGTATTTGGGCTTCCATCAGGGTTAATCATCGTTTCGCAGTTTCCATGATCGGCAATTACAATCGTGGTATAATCATTAGCTAATGCCGCTGTAATTACTTTTTCGACACATTTGTCAACTGCTTCACATGCTTTGATTGCTGCACTCATAATTCCGGTATGACCTACCATGTCGCCATTAGCAAAATTAAGGCAAACAAAATCGACATCTCCTTTTTCTAGTTCTGGAACTAAGGCATCAGTTAATTCAAATGCACTCATCTCCGGTTGTAAATCGTAAGTAGCCACTTTTGGAGAATTTTTCAATATCCTTTTTTCACCTCTAAATGGAATTTCTCTACCACCTGAAAAGAAAAAAGTAACGTGAGGGTACTTCTCTGTTTCGGCAATTCTAATTTGGGTTTTATTAGCTTTTTCTATAACTTCTCCTAAGGTTTCTGTAATGTTATCCTTGTTGTAAACGACTTTTACATTGTTATATGATTCATCATAATTAGTCAGAGTTACATAATACAAATTCAATTTGTGCATGTTCTCTTCGTGAAAGTCTTGCTGAGAAAGGGCTTCGGTCAATTCTCTACCTCTGTCAGTTCTAAAATTAAAGAAAATAACAACATCATCATCTTCAATAGTAGCCAGTGGTTTGTCAGCAGCATCAGTCATTACAATAGGATGGATAAATTCATCTGTCACATTGTTAGCATAACTTTCTTCGATACTTGCTACTGGATTATGTGAATGTGTTCCTTGTCCGTTTACCAATAGGTCGTAGGCCAATTTTACTCTTTCCCAGCGCTTATCACGATCCATGGCATAATATCTACCAATTATGGAAGCTATTTTCACAGAAGTGTTTGCTATATAATTTTCAAGATCTTGAATGTATTTTTTTCCTGATTTTGGATCAACGTCACGACCATCAGTGAAGGCGTGTACAAAAACTTCGTTCAATCCATAGTCTTGGGTTGCATCAATCAGACCTCTTAAATGTGAGGTATGAGAGTGGACTCCTCCATCTGAAACCAATCCTAAAAAATGCACTTTTTTATTATTGTCTTTAGCATATTGGAAGGCATCTTTAAGTACTTGCTCTTTGGCTAAAGTTTTATTGGCGACAGCCAGGTTTATTTTGGCTAAATCTTGATAAACTATTCGTCCTGCACCAAGATTCATGTGTCCTACTTCACTATTTCCCATTTGACCTTCCGGCAAACCTACGTTTAAACCGTCGGTTCGAAGTTGGGCGCTTGGGAAGTTTTTATAAAGACTATTTATAAACGGAATATTTGCGTTGTCGATTGCAGATACTTTAGGGTCAGGGGATTTTCCCCAACCATCTAATATCATAAGTATTACTTTTTTGTTCATTATAATTTATTTTAAACAAAGATAAAGTATTTCTAAAATCTTAGTAGCGAACAAAATCACTATTATGTATTCAGGAAAGAACGTACCCAAATAATGTTAATTTTGTTACGGAACGGCTCTTTTTTTAAAATTAACGCACCTTAGATTTTGTTTTTTATGCTATTATAATCAATGAAATATTTCACACTTATTGAAAACGTGTGATTCAAGGCCTCATTGTTCAATAAATTTGTAACATTTTTTCCAAAGTCTTTATTGATGGTTCTGTCAAAATCTGCGGCATTATTTCTATATAAAACAGAAACTTGGCTCCCCGGAGCAAACCACCAAGAATAGGAAAGGTCAAAGTTCCAGGAGTAAAAACTGGAATCTTTATTGGTATTGTAATTTTCATAATCAGTTAGTCTACCGTCTTGTTTTAGAGATAAGAAATTCTTATTCTCCGCATAGGACCAATATTGGCGAACAGCCACATTGAAATTCATTTTACTGCTTATGGAGTATTTTCCAGAAATGCTGTTAGCATAAGTAATGACATTCCTGTTTGCAAAAATAATAGTCTCTGGAGTTGATGTGTTTAAATCTTCATCTACGCTGTCTACATAGCCTCTATTGTTGTTTCTTCTCGAGAAGTCAAAGCTATAGTTCAGGGAAAATTTATCGTTAAAACGGTATCTGGGGCCTAATGTGAGTTCATAAGTTCTCCTTTTTGTTTCATTAAAAATAGAATAGCTTGGATTGAAATTAAATGCAAATTTATTATTATAATTTGTAGATATGTACAGCCAGGCACCATAGCTTTCAGGCAGAATTACATATCTATTCTCTGCTCTTGCTTCGTAAAAATCATACGATTCAACGGGAGCTATATTAACACCAAAACCGACGTAGTGATTCTTTTTAGTGTCAATATTTACATTTAGATTAATATTATTTCCTTGAACTTTCCCTGTTTCTTTATGAAACTGGCTGTAGAGATTATAGTTTATTCTAAAACTATTAAAAAATTTCGTCGGATTTAAAATTCTATAATTCACATTACCGTATAGACTATAGTAGTTTGTTTGAAAGTTGATTCCCAAGTCATTATTGTCGAAATCTTTCGTTACTAAATCCCCTCCGATGCTGTAACGGTACTGGCCGCTAGTATCTCCAAAATTTAGAGAAGTATACACTCCTTTTTTATCCGCAATGTCATTTACATAGCTGTATTTAAAGTTTCCAGAAAGGTTGTAAGTGTTCTTCATGGTGTTTAAATCCCAAACTAAAGCAGATACATTTCCATCACGAAAGCTTCCGTTTCTAGTAACATTTGTGTTGATAAATGAAACTGATGAATTTTTGTGAAAGCGCTGGTCTAAAACAAGTACATTGTAATTTGCCAGAGGTTCAACCTCTTCTTTTCTTGTTTCTTTAGTGTCTTTGTTTTCAATTGTCGCAAATGTCCTTTTTGTCACCGCGTTTAGAATACCTATTCCTAGGCCACCTTTTGTTCTTCCAGATACTTTTAATGCATTGATTAGATCTACGCTGGAAGGATTTTCGATAATGGTCTCATTTTCTGCAACTGTTGGTTGATTATTGGGTCTACCGCCAATTCTTCGGGAGTATAGTAAGTCTCCTTTACTGAATAGGTCGGTACCTTCAGTAAAAAACGATCTATTCTCATTAAATTGTTGTTCGAATGGCCCTAAATTAAGTATCTGGTCATCAAATTTTGTTTGCCCGAAATCAGGAATCAAAATCGCATCCAACGTAAATGCATCATTGATTCCGTATTTTATATCCATCCCGCCTTTAAGGGTTCCTATTGTTTTTTGATGACCATTAGCATTTACATAAAAGGAGGAGTAAGGTAAAAGAAATAATCTCGTAGGGGGTTTTATGTTTTCAATTCCTTCAAGAGTTCCTGTTTGTTGGGTGAAAGATCCAATCTTTGAATCAATAAAATTCCAGGTGTATTTTTGTCGGTCTCTTCTAATTTCTCTAAAAAAATTCAAGCCCCAAGTTTGTTTTTTTTCACTCGAAAAACGTAACGCTGCGTAGGGAATTCGCATCTCAACAACCCAGCCGAAATCAGTAATGACGGCTTTGCTTTTCCAAACAGCATCCCAGGAATAATCTTCGCCATTAGAATCTGTTGTGATGCAATCACCTTGCCCATCAGCAGCATTGACAAAAAATTGAAAATCTTGTTGTCCATCATTAAAACCATTTATGAAAACGCCAAAAACGTCTGAGGTTCCAAAATCATCTCTTTGTGAAATTTCTTTTAGAATTTTATTAGGTTCATTATCATACAACACAGCTGCGACATAGATTGCATCATTGTCATATAGAACTTTTACTTCAGTTTTTTTATTTTCTGGAATTGGTTTGCCATTATCAGGTTGAAACATGATAAAATCTGTCGCTATAGAAACGGATTTCCAAATGGGTTCATCTAATTTTCCGTCAATAGTTATAGTCTCTGAAGTGAACTTAGTCTGTAAAACTTTTTTTTGACTGTAGACAAAAGTGTATGCTAAAAAGAACAAGATCAAAAAAAGGTTTTTCATAAAATTATCTGTAAATGAAACTAAAGCAATCGAAAGCCATTTTTTATAGGTTTAGCATGTTATAAAATGCAGAACTAAAAAAAGACTTCAGGTAGTAGACAAGTTTCAAAACAGATTGTTACACTTTAATTGTATAAATTTTAAATTTTATGCTTAATGACATTGTAATCAATGAAATAACGAACGCTTACAGACAGTATGTTAGTCATATTACTTTCAAACACATTTTTAAGGTTTGTGTTTAATCTTTTTTCAACATTATTGCTGCCTTCTTGAGCGTAGTTGCGGTATAAGATAGATAATTCACTTCCGGGCGCAAACCACCATGAGTAAGAGAAGTCTAGATTCCAAGAGTTGAAATTTCTGTTTCTATTTAATATATAAGTGCTATTTGGGGATAATTTACCATTGTCTTGTAAAGTAAAAAAGGCTTTATTATCTGAATAAGACCAGTAGTAACGAGCTGTTAGATTAAGAGTCATCTTATTGTTGATAGCATATTTACCAGTCAGGTCATTTTGCAATATTTCTCTGTTTCTTTTACCAATTATGATATTAGAATTTTCAAAACCCACCCAACCCAAGTCATTTGTTTTGTGCAAATAATCAGCCACAAGATAGATTGAAAACTTGTCGTTAACTCTGTACTTTGGGCCAATTGCAAATCCGTAATTAATTCTTCCTTCTTGGTCGTATTTTGCAATACTTTGAGTAAAATCAAAAGTAAAAGCGTTGTTCCTATTGAATTCTACACCCAGATACTCGCCTATACTTTTCGGTAATTGTAAATAACGGCCGTCAACTCTAGGTTCATAAAAATCATATGCTTCAAATGGTTTTATGTCTAAACCAAACTCAAAATAGTGATTGCGCTTTGAAGTAGCCTTTATTGTAGGTTTGTAATATCCCTCCTGAAGTTTGCCTGTAGTATTGTCATATAGGACACTGAATTCATTTTGAAATTTAAAGGTGTTGAATTTTTTTGTAGGATTTACTATTCTGTAACTTAGGTTGCTATACAGATTATAGAAATTAGTATAAAAATTAATTCCTAAGTCATTGTTGTCATAGCTTTTTGAGGTATACCTTCCTGAAAAGGAATACCGGTATTTACCGCTTGTTTTGGCGAAATTTAGAGATGATTTAAATCCATCATAATCTTCGGTGGTATTTATAGCACTGTATTTGAAATCACCATATAGGTTATAGGAATTTGCTTTGGTACTTAAGTCAAATAATAAGGCGGAAACATTTGCGTCTCTAAAGCTTCCGTTTCGGGTTGTATTGGTATTAACAAATGACACAGACGAATTTTGATTAAAACGTTGGTCTAATACTAATACATTATAATTAGTTAGTGGTTCTATAACCTCTTTGCGTCTTTGTTCAGTAACAGTATTTTCTATTGTTGCATATGTTTTTTCTGTAATAGCATTAAGGAAACCAATACCTAAGCCTTTCTCTGTCCTCCCTGATACTTTTACGGCATTAATTAAATCTACAGAGCTGGTATAGTTAGTCACTTCTTCATCTGCCGCTACATTAGGGTAGGTGCTTGGCGCTCCACCAATTCTTCGGGAATAAAATATGTTACCAATGTTGAATAAATTAGTTCCCTCTGTAAAAAACGGTCTGTTTTCATCCAGTCTTTGTTCGAATGGTTCGAGGTTTAATATGGCATTATCAAATTTAGTTTGCCCAAAATCAGGTATTAAAATAGCGTCTAGCGTAAAAGAATCGTTAATACCATATTTGATATCAAGTCCTCCTTTTAAAGTTCTATCGGCTGTATAATCATCTTCTTGATAATATGCGGATACATAAGGGATAAAGAAAAGTCGTATCGGAGGTTTAATGTTTTCTATGCCTTCGAGTTTTCCTGCTTGAGTAATAACAGCGCCAATTTTAGTGTTGACATGGTTCCACGTATATTTTTGAACGTCACGTTTTATTTCGCGCATAAAGTTCAATCCCCAAGTTTGTTTTGGTGCATTGCTAAAGCGTAAGGCAGCATAAGGAATTTTCATTTCAACTACCCATCCGAAATTTGTGATAGTGGCTTTGCTTTCCCAGATTGCATCCCAGGAGAAATCTTCAGTAGCTTCAGTTGCTAAACAATCCATTTGAACATTAGCTGCGCTGACAAAAAATCTAAAATCTTGCTGACCATCATTAAATCCGTTTATGGAAACAGAAAAGTGATCAGATACACCAAATACATCACGATTCGTTATTTCTTTTTGAATTTTGTCAGGTTCGTTGTCATATAAAATGGCCGAAATGTAAATCGCATCATTGTCGTATAAAACCTTTACTTCTGTCTTCTTGTTTTCATTGATAGGTTTACCGTTGTCAGGCTCAAACATGATGAAGTCAGTGGCGATGTTAGCATTTGTAATCCATGCTTGTTCATTGGCTTTGCCGTCAATAATAATGGTTTCAGTAGTGGATTCTGCAAAAAGAGTCTTTTTCTGACAATAAGTGTCTAGGCTAAATAAAACGGAAAAAAGTAAAATATAACAATAGAACTTTGGCATGAATTGTGATTTGGTTAAAACAAAAGTAGTAAAATTAACATAACTATCAAGTTCTGTGATATATTTTTAAGTGTCATGTATTTGATTAATAATGGTTAAAGATTCCTTAAAAACAGACTTTGGTTTTCTTTTTCAAATAATTTTAATACTTTTGTAATCCTTAATCTATCATTTAACATAATTAAAATCAATGATTTATAAAATATTTCCAGCCCTGTTTTTAATGATTGTTTCTATTTCTACAAGTAATTTATTTTTTTCTGATACTAGTGAGAAAAAAATAGAAGTTGCTAAGGTGATAAAAACCACTTCCGAAAGTAATGAAGAAGCGGTTTATAACAGTCTTCATTCAAATCAATTTGCACTACCTAAATTAGAAAGTTTTACAGAAGCCTTAAAGGGTTTCTACTTATTAAAAGAAAAAGGATTAGTTAATAAAAATATACTGACCTTGATCGATTTTAGTATGTCGTCTAACGCTAAAAGACTTTGGGTTATTGATCTTACTACGAATACAATTTTATATAATTCTTTAGTTGCTCACGGAAGAAATACTGGAGATGAATTTGCTACTAGTTTTTCAAATTCAGCTGAATCTTTCAAAAGTAGTTTAGGATTTTATGCCACCGGTGAAATATACAGTGGGAAACATGGGAAGTCACTTAGATTAGATGGTTTAGAACAAGGTATTAACAGTAATGCCAGAGAAAGAGCAGTTGTTATTCATGGAGCAGATTATGTTTCTAATTCTTTTATACAAAACAATAAACGACTAGGAAGAAGTTTGGGTTGTCCCGCACTTCCAATGAATCTATCGAGTGAGATAATACAAACGATTAAAGATAAGTCTTGTTTGTTTATTTATTATCCTTCAGATAGCTATAAAATAGCTTCTAAGTTAGTTTCATAAATTTAGTCAATACACAAAAAAAAGACGCCGTTTGTAAAGCTACAAACGGCGTCTTTTTTTTATGTGAGATTTGTTAGGCATAATAATTTCCTATGCTTTCCCTGGGCGTCTTTAGAAATAGATCGATCTGTTCTCTTGTATTTTCTATGTCGAAGGTCTTTTTCGAAAGTGCTTATTTCTTGTATTTAAGTTTGACTGGCTTCTTTAAACTATGGGTTGGATTCAATATAGAAGGCAAGTAGGTGTCTTACTATTTCCTTTAAAAATAAGTAAAAAGGGAAGTTTTTTTAAATCGGCAGCATCAAATTGACAATTTATAATGAGTTTACTAAGTAAGACAATAGCTTGTTTTATGAAAAAGACCGCCGTGAATGTTACTTTTTTGAAAAAAGGAACCCTATTGAATAAATAATAAAAGGTGTAACAATTTAATTTTAAAACGGTTATAATTAAACTGTATTTTTTTCATGAAATTTTCATCAAAAAACTTGTTTCAAAGCCAACTTATTATTTATATTTGCACCACAGTAATGCGAAAGTAGCTCAGTTGGTAGAGCTCCAGCCTTCCAAGCTGGTTGTCGCGAGTTCGAGCCTCGTCTTTCGCTCTTCAAAGCCGAAACTTAATTGTTTCGGCTTTTTTATTGATACATTAGAGTTGTTTTTATACATTTCGAAGAGGGTTGAAAATAGTACTTTGATCATTTTTAATTTCGCAAAATAAAGGTTTTTAATTTTTTTTAAATAAAACTTGCGTTGGTTCGAATTAGTTTGTATATTTGCACCCTGTTAATGCGAAAGTAGCTCAGTTGGTAGAGCTCCAGCCTTCCAAGCTGGTTGTCGCGAGTTCGAGCCTCGTCTTTCGCTCTTTAAAGCCGAAACTTAATTGTTTCGGCTTTTTTATTTGACATAACTGATGTCAGTTCCGGTTTCAAGTTCTTCAGGCGTCTGGTTCTGTATAAAAAGTCTCGCGGATAGCTCTCCTTTAACTATTATTTTATCGCCATCTACTTTTAGCCAACTTCCTTCTCGCAATCCTAAAACAGGAATGCTATTATAGGCATGGAATTCTTTTATTCTGGTATCGCGCGTTTCGCCCATATGCTTTGATTGTAAGTCGGCGTCTAGATAATGTGCATTAAGGTCGAAAGGAATTAGTCCTAAGGTTTTAAAACTTGGCGGATAAACAATAGGCATATCATTAGTAGTTTGCATACTTAGTCCGCAAATAACGCTTCCTGCACTTGTTCCTAGGTAAGGAGTTCCTTTTTTTACCGCTTCTGCAAGAGCGATCATGATGTTATTTTTGTACAGTTGGGACACCAATACAAAAGTACTTCCTCCGCCTGTGAAGATCCCTTCCGCGTTTTCAACGGCCGATACAGCATCATCAAATTCATGAATTCCTTTTACTGCTATATTTATTTTGGCGAAAGCCGAAGCAGCCTTTGCTGTGTATTCTTCATGTGAAATGCCACTAGGTCTTGCGTATGGAATAAAAAGTACCGTTGTGCAGTTTTTAAAATGGATTTTTAACTCGGGTAATAGGTATTCTAAGTAGTCACTACCGTGCAGGGTAGATGTGCTTGCAATGATAATATTTTTCATTTTTTGTATTGTTTTATTCTGGCTAAAGGTATAAAATCGGGTTTCTTATTTTTGTGTTTTTCGTTTTTTATTAACTTTTTTTTATCAAGTCCTTAGTAATTAATTTGGAAGGGATTAGGATATATTTACGGCTTGACAATAATTTGGCTACATAAATAAGTGCGATGGTAGGGTTTAGATTTTTTTTTATAATGCTTTTTACGACTGCAGCTTTGGCTCAGGAATCTTTTTCTACTGAACTAAAAGGGAAAATTAATGCAGATGGCTTTAATGTCGATGGAATATATGTGATAAATTTAACCACTGAAAAAGCGGTGATTACAGATGATGAAGGTTACTTTGAGATAGATGGGGTAGCTGGGGATACTTTGCTGTTTTCGGCAGTGCAATATAAAAGTAGGCGAATTGTTTTGACATCTGGAGATTTTGGAAAAGGACTTTTTTTTGTAAAAATGGAACCGATCATGAACCAGTTGGATGAGATTGTAATTCGACGTTACGATAACATTAATGCAGTTTCCTTAGGGATTATTCCGGCGAACCAAAAAGCGTACACTCCTGCGGAAAGAAAATTAAAAACTGCAACTGGGTTGAATGCTTCTGCTAGTGCAGGCGGAATGGCAGGCGGATCAATTTCTGCAGATCCTTTGATTAATTTCCTGACTGGTAGAACAGCCATGCTTAAAAAAGAAGTTAAAATAGAGAAGAAGGAGTTTTACCTGAGACAATTGGACGCCATGTTTGACAGGAGTCATTTCGTAGATAAGCTGAAGATTCCCGCAGACTACGTTAAAGGATTTGAATATTATGCTGTTGATAATGAGAAATTCACTGTAATCTTAGAATCACAAAACAAAGTGACAACTGAATTCTTATTAGGGGAATTAGCTATAAAATATAACGAAATCATTGCCTGTGAAAACGAATAGTACTTTTATCTTGTTTGTAATTTTACTTTTCCAAGTTGTTTCGGGGCAAAGTGTGGATTCTAAAAGAATTCATGGAAAAATAAGTTTTGATTCAGTTTCTGTTGAAGGTGTGAATATTATAAACTTAACGACAGAGCGGTCGACAGCTTCCGATAAAGATGGATTGTTTTTTCTTTTTGCAAAAGAAGGGGATATTTTAGTTTTTTCTGCGGTAAATCTCGTAACTTTACGTAGACGAGTTGATAAAAACGATTTGTCGGCTGATATTGTTTCAATTCAAATGACTTCTGAAAGTATTGATTTAAAGGAGGTTGTTATTGATGAAAATACTCAGATAAGCGCAGAGAATTTAGGAATTATTCCTTTTGGACAAAAGAAATACACTGCTGCCGAAAGGAAGTTTTATACTGCGACCTCCGGTGGAGGTATCGACGGACTTTTGAATGCTATTTCAGGACGAAAAGCCATGCTTAAAAAAGAAGTTGCAGTGGAGTATAAAGAACAAATGTTGATGAGGTTAGACTATCTTTTTTCACCTGAATATTATACGGAAACATTAAGTATTCCTCAAGAGTATGTTCGAGGATTTCAATATTATTGTGTTGAGGACAGCGATTTAGTGGCCTCTTTAAATTCAAGAAACAAAACATTGTCTCAGTTTCTGATTATTACCTTAGCCAAGAAATACAATAAAACTATAGCAAATGAAAATTAAAATATTAGTATTATCGTTGTTTTGTCAGTTATGCTTTGGCCAAATAGAATCTAGACAAGCGTTCAGAGGTCAGGTTAGGAATGATTTGGCGCCAGTTGAAAATGTAATTGTTTTTGATGCTAATTCAAAAACTGGTGCAGTTGTCAATCAATACGGTTTTTTTACTGTTATGGCTAAAGTGAATGATACTTTAGTTTTTTCTAGTTTGACATTTAAATCTAAAAAAATTGTACTGTCTGAAAAAGATTTTATTACCCCTCAATTTGTTGTAACACTTGAAGTGTTTACAAATGAATTGAAGGAAGTGTTAATCGCAGCTAAAAAAGAACTTAATCCAGTTGCCGGAGGCTCTCAAAAATATGTCGATTTGATGTATTTTGGTGATGAGAAATCTGCGCTAAAAAACACAGCGATGCCGCGAGATGGAAGTATTGAGTACGGGACGGACTTTGTTAGGATATACAAAGATGTTGTAAAAATATTGCGAAGAAACAATCCTGAAAAAATCGACTTTTATAAAGATACAAGCTTCTCAGAGCTTGTTTTGAAAAAAGTTAATTATTCATTTTTTGCTAATACGTTGGATTTAAAAGATGATGAGATTAAACTCTTTCTTGTTTTTTGTGAGAACGATCCAAAATCAAGAATGTTAATGCAGCCTAGTGAGGAATTTCAACTTATGGATTTTCTAATCACAAAAAATAAAGAATACAAGAAAATAACCACTTTTTAGATAGATAGTAGAGGTGTACTTTTTTTATGGTTGCTTCCAAAGCGGATTTTGCTTTTAGAACTGGAATTAATTTCAACTTCTTGATTTTCTTGCTACAGTAAACTAAGAGTAAAAAAGAATTGCTATTTTTGCAATATGAAAAAAACAATATTATATCTCTTATTTGGAATCTTCTTCCTGAGCTTAACATCTTTTGGATTTCATAAATTTTATGTAGCGGTGTATCAAATTAATTATGCGCCCGAAAAGGAAATGTTACAAATTACCTCGAGAATTTTTGCGGATGACTTGAACAAAGCTTTAGAAAAAAAATACAATAAGAAGCTTTATTTGGGAACAGACAAAGAATCTCCCGAAGATCTGGTTTTACTTAAAAAATATTTATCGGAACACTTTACAGTAAAAATCAACGGACAATCTAGGCCTATTAATTTCTTAAGCAAAGAATTAGAAGGGGATGTTCTTATTTGTTATTCAAGTATAAAAGATGTTTCTAAATTAAAAACCTTAGAAGTTTATAATGCTGTCTTGGTTGATTGGGATGCAGAGCAGCAAAACATTAC
Organism: uncultured Flavobacterium sp.; assembly: GCF_963974175.1. Classification (GTDB taxonomy): domain Bacteria; phylum Bacteroidota; class Bacteroidia; order Flavobacteriales; family Flavobacteriaceae; genus Flavobacterium. Next base: position 426,350 of record NZ_CAXBBR010000001.1, on the reverse strand, counting down.
TCACTTCACTATTTTAGGGAAGAAACAGAGTTTTCTTTTTACCGCTTCCTCAACTAAACGAATGTTAAAATTCTGATTAAATAACCGTTATTTGGTAAAAAACAGTATTTTCACGCACTTAAATAATTCGAATTCTATCCATGAAAAAAATCACATTATTTTTTATTCTTCCGGCAATGTTATTTGCTCAAGAAAAAGCAGCAACGGTAACTCCAAAGCAATCAGGTAAGTACGATACGAATAAGTTCAGTCAGATGTACGATTTATTGGCAACACCTAATATGTTTCGTAACGCTGCAGGAGCTCCTGGTCCAGCTTATTATCAACAACAAGCAGATTATAAAATCGACATTGAGTTAGATGATAAAAACGCTAAATTAAGTGGTTCTGAAACGGTTACTTACTATAACAATTCGCCAGATAATCTAGATTATTTATGGGTACAATTGGATCAAAATCAAGCGGCTAAAGATTCTGAATCTCCTCTAGCTGAAAGTGAGAGAATTACACAAACTTTTCCGGCTTCTAATTTTGCCGATAAATTTTTAAAGAAAGATTTAGACCGTGGGTTTAATATTGAGTATGTTAAAGATGTCAAAGGCGCTCCAATGACTTATACGATCAATCATACGATGATGAGAATCGACTTGGCTTCTCCATTGAAGCCAGGTACTTCAATTTCATTTTCAGTTAAATGGTGGTATAACATCAATAATTACCAGAAAGAAGGTGGTCGTTCTGGATATGAATTATTCGAAAAAGAAGGAAACAAGATTTATGTAATTGCTCAATTCTATCCTAGGATGGCAGTTTATAATGATGTCGAAGGTTGGCAAAATATGCAGTTTTGGGGAAGTGGTGAATTCGCTGTCCCATTCGGAGATTTTGATGTTAACATAACTGTTCCTGCAGATCACGTTATGGAGGCAACAGGAGAATTGATGAACAGAAGCGAAGTGTTTACGCCTGCTCAAGTAAAGAGATATGAGTTAGCTCAAAAAACATTTGATAAACCTGTAGTAATTGTTACTCAGGCTGAAGCAGAGGCTGCTGAAAAAGGATTTTCTGACAAGAAAAAAACATGGAAATTTAGCGCTAAAAACGTTAGAGATTTTGGTATAGCGACTTCAAGAAAATTCATTCTTGACGCAATGGCTGTTCAATTAAGTACTAAAACGACAATGGCAGTTTCAATCTATCCTAAAGAAGCAAATCCGCTTTGGGGAGAAACGTCAACAATAACAGTAGCGCATACATTAAAAAGTTATTCTTCTCATACTTTTGATTACCCTTATCCTAAGGCGGTCTCCGTTTCTGCAGAAGATCAAGGAATGGAATACCCTATGATTTGTTGGAATTTTGGTCGTCCTGATGAAAATGGAGTGACAAGCGAACAAATTAAAAACGGGATGATGGGTGTTGTGATTCACGAAGTAGGACATAACTTTTTTCCTATGATTGTGAATTCAGATGAACGTCAATGGACATGGATGGATGAAGGATTAAACTCTTTTATGGAATTCATGGCAGAAGATGAGTTGGGGACTAATTTTCCTTCAAGACGAGGTCCTGCAAAAAATATTGTGCCTTATATGAGTGGGGATCAAAATTTCTTGGAACCTATCATGTCAAATTCAGAGAGTATCATACAGTTTGGTAATAATGCATACGGAAAACCTGCGACAGGATTGAACATCCTTAGAGAAGTGATAATGGGTAGAGAATTGTTTGACTATGCTTTTAAAGTTTACGCAAACCGTTGGAAATTCAAGCATCCTACTCCGGAAGACTTTTTTAGAACAATGGAAGATGCATCAGCTGTTGATCTTGATTGGTTTTTTAGAGGGTGGTTTTATTCTACTGATTTTGTAGATATTGGTATTAAAGAAGTGAAACAATATTATGTTTCTGAAACTCCTACAAAAGATTTAAAAGACGCTAAGGTTAGAAAAGGTCGTTTTGGTTTAGATAAAGGGCCATTTGTTTATTTAGTTGCAGAGAACAATGCAGAGTTAAAATCAAATCAAAAGAAAGCACTGAAAATAGAGGATGTTAAATTGCTTTCAGATTATGTAAGTACGCTTACAGCTGAAGAAAAAGGAAGTCTTAAATCTCCGAAATACTTCTATGAAGTAGAGTTCAATAAACCAGGCGGAATGATTATGCCTATACTAGTTGAAATCACATACGAGGATGGTACAATTGAGAATTTCAAATATCCAGCTCAAATTTGGAGAAAAAATAACGAGAGTGCTAAAAAGGTATATGCTACTGAGAAAGCAATCAAAAAAATTCAAATTGACCCTAAATTAGAAACAGCAGATATCGATGTGACTAATAACACTTGGCCAAAAGGAGAAGTGAAAAGTAAATTTGACTAAGTAATAAGTATAAAAAAAAGACTCAATTTTGAGTCTTTTTTTTTATGAAAAATTTAAAAGACAAGGATTCTAAATTTGGTATCTTTGCAGCAATTAAAATTAATAATTATGTTTGGTATAGGAGGAGGAGAGTTAGTTTTTATATTGTTTATAGTACTAATGCTTTTTGGTTCGGATAAGGTACCAGAAATGGCTCGAACTATGGGTAAAGCGATGGCACAATTAAAACATGCGACTAACGACATAAAAAGTGAAATTCAAAAAGGTGTAGAGGCTAATGGTCTTGATGCAAAATCTTTGTCAGATATGACGGGTAACTTTAATACCCAGATTGATAAAGTTAAGAATGACCTTATGGGTGATTCTATTACTCAGGCTACTAAAGTTAAGGAGGATATAGAAGATATTACAGGACCGGTAAAGCGCAGTAAATAATGCTAGATAAAATTCTTTCTTTAGATACTGAATTACTCATATACTTGAATGGGTTAGGATCAGAAAGGTATGATGGCCTTTGGTTAATAATCACCCAACAGCTCTACTGGACTCCTTTCTTTCTGGTGTTGTTATTTTTTATTTATAAAAAATTGGGAGCCAAGCAAACCTTGTATTTTATTTTGGCTATAGCCGTTTTAATTACATTCACTGACCAGGTAACTAACTTGTTTAAAAATGGATTTCAAAGACTGCGCCCCTGCAGTAACCCAGATATCAATACAATAATTCGAGTAGTTCAAAGTCGTACTTCCTTTAGCTTTTTCTCAGGTCACGCTGCAAATAGTATGGCAGTTGCCACATTTATTTATAGCGTTATATACCGTCATTACAAATACGGCTACTTATTATTTTTATGGCCACTAGTCTTCGCTTATAGTAGAATTTACTTGGGCTTACATTATCCAATAGATATTTTATGTGGATATTTATTCGGGATATTTTCAGGATATTCAGTGTTTAAAGTGTATCAAGCAGTCCAAAAAAGGTATTTTCCGCTTTAATTTTCAGGAGCAATTCCAGCTGTTCATTTCAATCTTATGACTGAAAAATGGTTTTTTCAATAACAATAAAGGAGCTTCCGTTGGGCGCTCTTTTTTGTTTAGAAAAAATTCACTTTCATCCACAAGGATTTTTATTTCCATCTGGGCTAAAAATCAAAAGCTACAGTACTCTACTTACCGTTAAGCCATCTCTAATGGGAAGTAAAACGGTTTCAACTCTTGGGTCGTTTTTTAATAATGCATTGTATTCTACCAGTATTTTTGTGCTTATGTCGTTTGGGTGTAACGGTTCTAAAACCTTTCCGCTCCATAAGACATTGTCAGAAAGGATAATTCCTCCTTTATTCATTTTTGGCAAAATGATGTTGAAATAGTTAATGTAGTTTTCCTTATCAGCATCAATAAATACCAAATCAAATTTTACATCCAGTGCTGGTATAATATCTACTGCTTCGCCTAGGTGTTGTATGATTTGTTGTCCCCAAGGCGACTTGTCAAAATGCTTTCTTTGGAAGTCAACCAGTTCTTCTTTAATGTCAATAGTGTGCAGTGTTCCGTTTTCTTGCATTCCTTCACACAAACACAAAGCAGAATAGCCCGTATACGTTCCGATTTCGAGAATGTTCACTGGACGAATCAACTTGGCTAGCATACTCAAAACACGTCCTTGAAAATGCCCACTTAACATGCGAGGCAATAAAATTTTTTGGTAGGTTTCTTTATTTAAAGCCGCTAATAATTGAGGTTCTTTTTCAGAGTGTTGCTCGATATAATCTTCTAACTCTTGGGAAATGAAGTGCATTTGTACGGGTTTTTTCAATTTGGTGTAAAGTTATTAAATTATCAAAACAACAAATCAAGAAATAGTCATTAAATTTGCAGCATGCAAATTGAGAAAAAAGACATACGAGCCGTATCTAAAGAATTATTACGTGAATTTTTTGTTGCCCATGGGGATAAAGCTTTTCGCGGGAATCAAGTATACGAATGGCTATGGAGCAAGGGTGCTCACAGTTTTGAGGATATGACTAATATCTCTAAGGAAACACGTGCGATGTTAGAAAGCAACTTCGTCATCAACCACATTAAAGTGGATACGATTCAACGCTCTGACGATGGAACCATTAAAAATGCAGTTCGTTTGCATGATGGTTTAGTAGTAGAATCTGTTTTGATCCCTACTAATACCAGAACAACAGCCTGTGTTTCTAGCCAGGTGGGTTGTAGCCTAGATTGTAATTTTTGTGCTACTGCACGATTAAAAAGAATGAGAAATTTAGAGCCAGGTGAGATTTACGATCAGGTATTGGCTATAGATAAGGAGAGTCGTTTGTATTTCAATCACCCTTTGTCAAATATTGTTTTTATGGGAATGGGAGAACCGCTCATGAATTATAATAATATGATGAAAGCAATCGAAATGATTACTTCATCAGAAGGTTTAGGAATGTCTCCTAAGCGAATTATGGTTTCGACATCAGGAGTGCCTAAAATGATAAAAAAACTAGCCGATGATGATGTGAAAGTCAAGTTAGCAGTATCGCTTCATTCTGCAATTGATGAGATTCGTTCTAAAATTATGCCTTTCAGTAAAAACTTCCCTTTGGCTGATTTACGAGAATCATTGGAATATTGGTACAGAAAAACGAAAAGCAAAATTTCCTACGAATATGTTGTTTGGAAAGATATCAATGACAATAAAGAGTCTATTGATGCACTAGTGAAATTCTGTAAATATGTTCCTTGTAAAGTAAACCTGATAGAATATAACCCTATTGATGACGGCGAATTCCAGCAAGCTTCAGAGGAAGCGACAAATGCTTATATAAAAGCATTAGAAGCAAGTGGAATTGTGGTAAAAGTAAGGCGAAGTAGAGGAAAGGATATTGATGCGGCCTGCGGGCAACTGGCAAATAAACAAGCTTAGTTTTATCAAATATAGTATGAAAATCGGAATAAAAAAGGGTTTGACTGATCAGTCAAACCCTTTTTCGTAGAAAATAAAATGTGTATTAGTTAACTATCCCCGTAATCTCTTTTGCAATTGGGTGCTCCGCTTCAAAGGTATATCCCATAATTTTTGCCATTGTTTGTGCAAATTGATTTTGGTACAATTGAGATTCTGTTTTCATTTCTCCTTTAGCTTCAATTTTTGGTCCCATAGCTGCAAACCAGAGTTCAGAAGATCCTTCAAACTTATTTCCATGACTCGTCCATTCTGCTTTTACTTTATCACCACGACCATGATCAGTAGTGAATACTAAAGCAGTTTTGTCTTTGTATTGTGGGTCATTTTGAACAAAATTCCAAATTTCTCTTATCCACGCATCCACTTGATGTGCCGCATCTAGATAGGAACGGTAAAAACCGGCATGAGCCCATTCATCAGTTTCTCCATAAGAAATATATAGGACACGTGGTTTGTTTGTTTTTAATTCTTCCAATGCACCATAATGGGTGTAAACATCTAGGCATTCTTCTTCGTGGAAAGGCTTAAAAGAATCGGCGAGCATGGCATTAATTAGTTTTTGTTTCTCTGTTGGATTTTTACCACCTACTTTGTCAAATGCTGAGATTACAGGAAAACCAGCTCTCTTTTCGTTTAAAATATTGTCAAAAGCATCCCAAGCTCCAAATGCAGCTACTTTTCCTTTTATTTTGGGTTGCTTGTTTAAATATTCTAAAATAGTAACGTTAGGATTTACAGGATAGTGATTAGAGTTGATTAATGTGTCGGCATAACCAGTCATTATTTCGTTGTATCCAGGATAGCTAAACCAGTACGGATTGGCGTTATTAACCTTGTTTCCAAGTGTTCTATTGCCATAAACTTGTCCTTTTTTTGCTAATACAGACCACATAAAAGGCATTAATTTTTCCCTGCGTTCATTTATGTTTTCAGCCCAGTATTTTTTATAGATATAACTGCTGTCATTTTGATTAAACTTTTTATCTCTAGCCAATGTTTCATCCATTCCCTTGAAGGCCTCTTGCCATCTAAAACCATCGGTTGTAATGATAATTATGTTTTCAGCTTGTTGTGCTTTTGTAATAATAGCACTAAAAAGAATCAGTATTAAAAATATTTTTTTCATGTTTGTTTTATTTAAATTAAAAATTATCCCACCATACTTTTGCGTTAATATCATCGCCCCCCATTTTTTGTAAAGCCTCACTATTGTTTTCTGCATTTACAGATTGTTCTAAGCTTGGATACATAATGCGTCTTGGAACTTTACCATTGTTTTTTGCTCCAGGACCCGCTTTAATAAAACTAGGTTTTCCAGTCCTTTTCCAGTCAAACCATGATTCTACTCCAGTGTGATATAAAGCTAACCATTTTTGAATATATAAAACTTCAGTAGTAGCGTTATATGGAGCAGTAGTAGTCAAGTAATCTGTAGGCATAAGCACATTCCATTGTTTAAAAGAAGCTTCTACCGCAGTATTGTAATACGCTTGAGCAGATCCCGTTGTAATAAGATTGCGCTGGCTTGCTTCTGCTAACAAGAAATTCAGTTCGCTATACGTCATGAATATTGCCGTTATTTTTGTTTTGGTATAGAAATAATCTTCGGCTCTTCTTGAGTATTTTTTTGGTTCACCTATTTGGTCTAAAGTAAGTCCTGGCTGAAGTCCTAACTGATTTGTAGTTCCTACAATTGGATCAATCCATTCGTCAAGTCTTGGGTCATTATTTGCAAACAATGTGTTTACCAAATTCGTGGTAGGAATAACAATATTATAACCATATAATCTGTTGATTCCATCACTCATAGGAGAAATATTAGGATAGCTTCCTGAATAAAAATAAGTGGCATTATCAGCACTAGATGCAAATAGAGGGTATTGAGAAGGTTTAGAAATGATTTCGGTTAGTTTAGTACTCACATTTATTTTATTAGAAATGCGCATCAAAAGTCTTAGATGTAGCGAATTAGCAAATTTTTTCCATTTCAGCATATCTCCGCCAAACAATAAGTCGCCTTCTACCTTTGTTTTAGTGTCAATGATAGCATTGGCATGATCTAAATTTAATAATAATTGTGTGTAAATAGCTTCTTGTGAATCGTATTTTGGTTTCAAAACCCCCTCTTCTCCTTTGGAGGCTTCAAGATAAGGTGCAGAACCGTAGGAATCAGTGATAACGCTCATCGTGTACGTTTCAAGAACAAGACTAATCGCTTCGTAGTTTTTGTCGTTTAAGGCGATTGCTTGTTTTTTAATGTCATAAATATCGTTAAGCCATTTGTACATTCCCCAAAAACGATTGTCAGCGCCCCAGTTGTAAACGTCTAATTCGTTGTACTCGTAGTTACCGCCATATTGAGCAAGAATATCGCCAAAATTGAACGAATTATTTACGTTGCTGTTCGCTAGATTAAAAATAACATTAGGTAGCAATTGCTTGGGTTGCGAAGCTGTTGGTTGATTTTTATTGGTGTTGATTTCTTCATATCCGTCGGTACAAGAAATACTTAGACCGCTTAAGAGTAGTAGTAATATTAATTTTTTCATGATATTTTTTTTAGAATGAAGCATTTAATTTGATTCCGTAGTTTCTAGAAGAAGGCAGTTGCAAGACTTCAAATCCTGGTAAAAGAGTTCCTCCGCTTATGGCTTGAGTTTCTGGATCAATGTTTGGGACTTTTGTCCAAAGTGCCAGATTATTCCCCACTAGACCAATGCTTACATTTTGCATTTTTACTGATTTAGTCCATTTCTCAGAAAATCTATAATTCAAACTCACTTCTCTTAATTTTACATAAGACGCATCAAATGAATTAGCCTCTATGTTGTCTCTACGAAACGCATTAGAGTAATACCAGTTTTCAGCACTTATTGAAGTTGTATTTGGACTGTAAGATCCATCGGTATTTTTTACAACACCTTCGCCTATTATTCCTGTTTCTCTGCCTGGTAATGAAACGGCAAGGATGCCACTTTCCATACCTATAGCATTTGTCATTGAATAGATTTTTCCGCCATGTCTAACGTCAAACAGCGCATTTAGACTGATATTTTTATATCTTAAATTAGTAGCAAGTCCTAACATCCAATCTGGATTATAGTTTCCTATTTTTTTAATTTTAGTATCTAATATTGGTGACCCTGTATTGTCATACACAATTTGGTTGTCTGGACTTCTTAAATAACCACGACCATATAAATCTCCCATTCGTTCTCCTACACGGGCTTCAATAGTACCTCCATTGGGACCTTGGGCGATAATATAATTATCAATTCCTGGAGTTAGTTCTTTTACAGTACCTCGGTTTTGAGTGAAATTTGCGTTAAGCGACCATTCAAAATTTTTAGTTCTAACTGGAGTAAGTCCTAAGCCTATTTCGATTCCTTTGTTTTGAATTTTACCTGCATTAATCACATTAGAATTAAAACCTGCAGCCTGAGAAATATCTAAACCTACAATTTGGTTTTTAGAGTTGGTGATATAGTAACTTGCATCTAATGATATTCTTTTTTTGAAAAATTGTGCTTCAATTCCCGCTTCGTATGAGGTGGCAATTTCAGGTTTTAGATTACTGTTTAAAATAGTATTAGGATTAGTTAATGTTCCTGGCAAAGAACCGTTATCATAAGTTTTTACTAATCGATACGGATCAGTATCATTCCCTACAGAGGCTGCATTTACTCTTAATTTTAAGAAGTCAATATTCTCATTCATTTCAAATATTGATGTTGGAATAAAACTTAATGAAGCAGAAGGATAAAAGTAAGAGTTGTTGTTTGTAGGTAGGGTAGATGACCAGTCATTTCTAGCTGTTAAGTCTAAATACAAGTAATCGTTGTATCCTATATTCGCCAAACTATACATGCTATTGATGCGCTTTTTGTAAATGTTTCGAGATTGAATCGGCATCACATTGATATTTTGTAAATTGTAGATTCCGGGAATACTAATTCCTTGTCCTTCAATTTTACTTTCAGACGTGTATTGATTCATGCTATTTGCTCCGTAAGAAATTTTAATGGAGAAATCGCCAAAAGTATGATCATAAGAAAGCAACATATCAGCATTGTATTCTGTAAATGCAATGGTTTGCTCGCGGTACATTCCTTGTGTGTATCGTGAAGATCCAATAGGTCTGCGTGACCATCTAAAATCGTTTGAATTATCCATACCTATTCTCGCCATGAATGAGAAATCATTGCTAATTTCATAAGTAGAGGAAATGTTTCCAAAAATGCGCCCTTTTTTAAAGGCATTGATGTTTTCATAAGCAATCTTGAATGGATTATCTCCCCAGCCAAACATGCTATTTTGTTTTACATCTTTTACAATCCAATAATCTTTCAGCCAGTCTAAGTCAACATTGGTATGGTTCCAAAGTAAATTATACATGATACCTTGGCTTCCGTAGCCAGTAACCGGCGTGTTATCACTGGAACTTTTAGTATAGGTGGCAACAGTAGCCAGTTTCCATTTATCTGAAATGGTGTAATTAAGATTCAAACTGATGTTTTCTCTTTTTAAATTAGAGTTAGGAACAATGTCTTCGCTGGTTGTTTTTCCATAACTCAATCTGAAATTCGTTTTTTCATCAGAACCCGAAACCGAAACCGAATTTGAAATAGAACTTCCTTTTCTAAAAAAATCATTGAGGTTGTATCTAAATTCAAAAGGTAATACTTGTCCTTGTCCTACAGAATATCCTGGACTTCCGTTTTGTAATAATGAAATGCCAGAGTCAAAACGAGGGCCTAAATTTGTATCTGCACCTGCGTCGTAAATTTGTTTAGAACCCGCGCCATACACACCTTGAATTTCAGGTAATCTTAATGCTTCGCTTGTCATAAAAGAAGAGGAAATTGAAACTCCTAAACCTTTACTTCTCTTGCCAGATTTAGTTGTGATTACAATAACACCGTTAGCAGCGCGAGAACCATATAAAGCAGATGCTGCTGCCCCTTTTAGTACATTTACACTTTCAATATTTTCTTGGTTAATTTCTGACGCACCATTTCCATAATCTGTAGGTAAATCAGCTTGACTTGTTGAAGAGCCTCCCACACCATAGACGTTATTGTTAATAGGAATTCCGTCTACAATAAATAAGGGGCCATTGTTATTAATGTTTAATGATTTGTCCCCGCGAATCGTAATTCTTGACGAACTCGCGATTCCATTACCAGAGCCAGAAATTTGCACCCCTGATATTTTACCTGTTAGATTTGAAACAAAATTAGCTGAGTTCACTTTATTAATATCATCCGATTTTAATTCTTGTGACGCATATCCTAACGCACGTTTATCTCTTTTAATTCCAAGAGCAGTTACAACAACTTCTCCTAGAGATACTGAATTGTCATCAAGTACTATATTTTGGTTTTCTTCATTGTTAATTAAAACTTCTTTAGAAGTAAAGCCCATAAATGAGAATACTAATGTTTTTCCTTTTTCAGTTTTAATGTTGTAATTACCATTTCCGTCTGCAATGGTCGCATTTTTAGTGCCTTTGACTATAATAGTTGTGCCGGTAAGTGGGAAACCTGACGTATCTGTTACTTTTCCTGATATTGATTTTGTTTGTGCATTCGTTAAATGCACACAGAATAAAAGTAAAAGAAAGAGTAAATTTTTTCTTGAAATCTTCATTTTTTTGTTGTTTTGTTTTATTGGGCAAACTTAAAATTCCGATTGTCGGGTTAGATTAAGTTAAGTTTAACAAAGTATTCATTACAATTAAGAATAGGTTAGCTGTGTAAATTTTCTGATTTGGACTCTTTAGAAGCGGTGAATTATTTAACACAGATTGGATTAAAATTAATAGTAAGGCTATGTATATTTGTTAAAAGGTGTAACTTTGAATTCTAAATGAATGTCACTTCGCAAATAAAACAGCCCATCTTTAAAGAAATGGAACTTTTTGAAAAAAAGTTCTACGAATCGATGACTTCACAAGTGGCTTTGTTGAACAGAATCACGTATTATATAGTGAATCGAAAAGGGAAGCAAATGCGTCCCATGTTCGTTTTTCTGACCGCTAAGATGGTTTCTGCAGGAATTGTGAATGAAAGAACCTATCGTGGAGCCTGTGTTATTGAGCTAATTCATACCGCAACTTTGGTTCATGATGACGTAGTGGATGATAGTAATCGTCGCCGTGGTTTTTTCTCTATCAATGCACTTTGGAAAAATAAAATTGCAGTACTTGTTGGGGATTATTTACTTTCAAAAGGGTTGTTGCTTTCTATCGACAACGGTGATTTTGATTTATTGAAAATAATTTCAATCGCAGTTCGTGAAATGAGCGAAGGTGAATTACTGCAAATAGAAAAAGCGAGAAGGCTTGATATCACAGAAGATATATATTACGAAATCATACGAAAAAAAACGGCAACACTTATTGCTGCCTGTTGCGCTCTTGGCGCAAAATCAGTTATTGAGGATGAGATTCAAGTAGAGAATATGAGAAAGTTTGGAGAGCTGATCGGAATGGCGTTCCAAATTAAAGATGATTTGTTTGATTATACTGATGATGCGATTGGGAAACCAACAGGTATCGATATCAAGGAGCAAAAAATGACTTTACCATTAATTCATGTTCTAAATACCTGCACTTCTAAGGAAAAGTCATGGTTGATCAATTCGATTAAAAATCACAACAAAGACAAAAGGCGTGTTAAAGAAGTCATTGCTTTTGTAAAAAACAATGACGGTTTACTTTATGCCGAAAATAAAATGCTTGAATTTCAACAAGAAGCACTTTTGTTATTAGAAAATTATCCTACTTCAGATTTTAAAGATGCCTTAATCTTGATGGTGAATTACGTAATTGAAAGAAAAAAATAATTCGTTAGCCAGAAAAAAAGACAATTATAAAATTATTTCAAGTACGATCTAAACCCACTGTTTAAGTCTAATACGGTTAAACAAAATAATGTTTCATTAGGTGTTCATTTTGATTTTAATTAAAAACGAATTATAGTTGATTACCAAGTACATTACTCCACTTTAGTAAAATTGAGTAATGTGCTATGGTTTTTGATCTTTTTATATTGCTTCTATTATTTTTGCTTTGTTTACTAGATCTACTACATTTGTAACGTTTAGCTTTATTAATAATCTTAACTTAAAGGCGCTTATCGTTTTTTCGTTTAGGCTTAAAATAGCTGCAATTTCATGATTCTTTTTACCGGCACTTAAATACCGTAAAACTTCTACTTCTCTATTGGAAAGTTTTCGATGTAGTCGTTCCCCTTTATTTTGTTTCGCTATTAGTGATAGATTTGCTTTTATAGTTTCATTCATGATAATCTCTCCCTGATTAACTTTAACGATAACATTTCTTAGATATTCTAGTTTTTCTGTTTGAGAAACATATCCAGAGACTCCTGCTTTAATCGCGTTTGGCGCATAAATTTTCTCAGAAAGGCCAGTGAAAATAATAATTTTTGTTCTTGGATGTTTTTTTAAAATTGTTTTGATTTCAAAAATACTTGTAAGTTCTTCTAATTCTAAATCCAAAATTAAGACATCAATGTCTTTCGTTTTAAGTAACTCGGTAATCATTGAAAATTTGTCAACATTAGCAACGATTCTAATCTCTGGATGGTTTTTGAAATACGATTTTATCCCTTGATGTATGACGGGATAATTATCTGCTAAACAAACTTTTATCATGATGTTTATTTTAGTGTTAATGGAATATTTGTTTTTAATTTCAATTTTGTGTATAGATAATTTACTAGCTATATGTTTAATGGTAGCAGTATTTTTATCGTGGTCCCTTCTTTTTCTTTAGAAGTAATACTAAAAACACCTTTCTGTTTATTTATAATGATTCTGCTAAGGAAAAGACCTAAACCCAATCCTTGTTGTTCTTGGCGCTCCCTATTGAACTGTTGTGTGGCTCCAATTCTAGTTAATTCATTTTCACTAAATCCAATGCCAAAATCTTTAATACCTAATTCGTAGAATTCTTGATTGTATATACCGCCAGAAACCATTACAATTTTATTGTGAGGCGAAAATTTTAAAGCATTGTCAATTAGTTCAAAAGGATGAAACACAAGTTCTTCTGGGAAATTTTCACATCTGCTTTACCAATCGCGTACGTGATTCTTTTTTCTTGATATTGGTAAACTTCAAATATTTTATTTTTTACTTTTAGAAAACTATCAAATATTGCAGCGTATGAATTATTTTCAAATTTTAATATGTTGCTCTTTACGTTTTGTTAAAACATAATGTTTTGCGTAGCCCTATTCAATCGTTCGCCAGATATTTTTATAGTTTCATAAAATTTTAATACGTCTTCCTTCTCAAGGTGTTCATTTTCCATCAAAAGATCTATTGGAAGCAAAATTCCATTAAGGGGAGTATTTATTTGATGTAAAAAGTATGTTTTGTTACCTGTGTAAATGTTACTACATACATTTTTTATTTTATTAAATCGTTCAATTTTGTTTTTAACAATTTCAATTAATTCGTCTACTTTAAAAGGCTTTGGGATAAAATCATCTCCACCATTTGTAAGGTGTTTTCTCATTTGATTTTCTTCATTCATAGCTGTCATGAAAATAAACGGAATCGAGTTTAAGTCGATATTTTCTTTAATTAACTGATGTAACATATTGAACCAGGAAAGGGGTTTATTTCTTATGGATAGGAAGTAAAATGGAAATTTTAGAACCTTCATTTTCTTTCGACACAATACTTATGATTCCATTAGATTTTTTTATGATAGATTTAGTGATAAAAAGTCCTAATCCTAGTCCTTGTTGCTCTCTTTCATCACGATTAAACTGTACTGTAGCGTCAATTAATTTTAGCTCTTCCTCTTTAAATCCAACTCCGTAATCAAATATATTTATTTCATAGTAATCATCGCTAAATACGCTTCCTTCAATAACTACTTTTTTGTTTTTTGGAGAGAATTTTAAGCCATTGTCTAGTAGCTCAAATAAAATAAAACTCAGATTAGCTTTACTAATTGCTAATTCTGCAGTTGTAAGTTCAGATACAACTCTATTTTTTTGTTTTTTATAATGGAACGAAATTTTATTTAAAACATTCTTGAAAACATTCTTAATTTCTGAGCATTCATCTTCTGATACTGTAAATTTATTGTTTTTGATGTTCTCAAAATGAATTATATTTTGCATCGTTCTGTTCAAGCGTTCGCCAGATGTTTTAATTCCTTCCTGAAAAATAATAACATCCTCTTGTGATAAATTAAGGGTGTCGTCCATCAACAAATCAATTGAACCTAAAATACCATTTAGCGGCGTATTGATTTCGTGAGAGAAGTATTTTGATTCTCCGATATATAAATTAGTAGTATCTTTAATTTTTTTAAATCTTTCTATTTTCGATTGTACGGTTGCTAACAACTCTTTCACCTTAAATGGTTTCGTTAAAAAGTCATCTGCTCCTTCGTTAAAACAGTTTCGCATCAAATTTTCTTCGACTTTAGCAGTCAAAAAAATAAAGGGAATCGTACTTAATAGTTTGTTGCTATATACGGTTTTTTGAAAAGCCTGTCCATCCATAACAGGCATCATAATGTCGCATATAATTAAGTCAGGAATCCAGTCGTCTAAAATATCAAGCGCTATTTGTCCATTTTCAGCATTTTTTATTTCATAATTTTGAAGAGTTAACAATTCACTAAGCGTTTCTCTAATAAAGAACTCATCATCAATTACTAGTATTTTATGTTGATTCATTTTGGAAGTATAAGGTTGATTTACTTTTTTTTAATTTGATTAAACCTTTAATTTAATCATGGTTTTTAGAATGTTTTCAACTGTGACTAATTTTATTATTTATAAAAAGAATCGCTGGAGGTTCATCCGTCTCGAGACTCTGTTTTTGTCTAGTTGTTTTGATTTTGGCACGATATATTCATGCTTGTGTAATGTTTTAATTAGTCATAATTGTAATATATTATTGCGCATCCTGTATTTTTTGTTGAAAGTAACCGCGAGTGCATAAGATTTAATTATGTTGTATCGTACTGATTTCTTTAATGACATCTTATTGCGTCGTTATAAAGCATATTGTAAGATTTACTTTTTTTGAAATTATGTCAAATAAAATAAAAAACTCATTCATGTGAATCTCGCTAACTGGCATTTCACTTCACGATTGATGATTATAATCAATTGTTATATTACTAGATATTGTTTTTACTTACTATTAACGGTTAGTTCTTTTACTACTTTCTACGAGAGTAATAATTGATTTTAAAAACTTCTTTTTAGTTTAGCCAATTATTACATTACTCTAAATGTTAAATAATGTTCGCTTCATAATCAATTATTTTTTTAAAAATCACTTGCTGTTATGCGTAAAGCAAAATAAAATGCTTGTAAATATAATTTACTTGTCTTTTTTAATAATGGAAATTATCAATAAGTCAATAAAATTAACTGATGAATTAATATTTTTATGTCTATTTTAGAGGTATGAAAAATGAAAAAAAAAATATAGTATTAGTTGAAGATAATCTTGCTTTAGGAGAGTCTATTCATGACGTACTAGTTTTTAGTGGTTTTAATTTGAAATGGCTAAAAAACGGCTATGAAGCATTTGTGTATCTGAGTGATAATGTTCCGGATGTGATTATTAGTGACTTAATGATGCCTGTTATGGGAGGGGATGAGTTGTTTTTAAAAATTAGAAAAAATAATAAATTCAACGCTGTTCCTTTCATAATAATTACTGCCAATATGGATGATGAAACTAAATTCAAGCAATTGGAGAATGGGGTTAACGATTATATTATGAAGCCATTCAAAACAAGGGAACTACTACTGAAGATTAAAAACATTTTAAATTTAAAAGCTCAAATAGAGAAAAAGAATAGCCCTGACCCTTTTTCAAAGGTTACAATAAAGTTGTCTGAAAAAGATTTTGTTGTGTCCATCAATACAATTTTGGCTAAAAACATAAAACATAAAATAGATATTGACCATTTATCAAGTCAGCTTTATATCAGTAAATCAACATTAGATAAGAAAATAAGAAAACGGACTAATAAAAATATAAGTCAGTATATAAGAGAATTTAAATTGGATTATGCCCTTAAATTAATCTATTTAGGAGAACGGAATATGCAGTTTTTAGTGGACGAGACCGGTTTTAATTCCTTGTCTTATTTTTCAACTAGTTTCAAGAAATATGTAGGTGTGACCCTAAGAGATTATATTAAGTCTACTCATAAGTAGAATTTTCCTTTTTTAAATCATTAGTACTTTTTTTTAACGTAGAGATGATCATTAATGCTTATTGATTGTATAATTAGTAATATAGTAATCAAATATTATTTTTTTGGTTAATTAGAAACACTATTATAATGAAAATTAGGCCTTCAGTTGAAGTTTGGGATAGTTTAGAGATTTCTATAAATTCACACAAGATTAAAAGAATTACCTTTCTTTTATATTTTTGTCTTATCGTTAGCGTATTTACTTTAATAACCGCAGTTATCCTTTTTGTTTAAATCTAGTTTTAGATAATTATGGTTTTAGTAATTTCGTTTTTAAATTAACAGTAATTTGTTTTTAGTTATCACTAGAAACAATCGATTTTGTTACGTGATTATTAAGTTTGCATGTAGGTTTATCTCTTATCATGCAGCTTACTTAATGTTATATTCGGGGGGATATTTCAATAATTACAATTTATTGATGTAAGCTGTTATGATAGGATTTAATATTTTTAAAAATATAAAAGTATCTAGTTTAGAAGACCAATCATAGTGTCTCTGTAAACGTGCGTTTTTAAAAATAAGATATTATTTCTTTATGGTAAAGAGGTCAATATTATAAGTAGTCCTTCTTTATGAAAACCAAAATTCAATTTTAACATCTATAGTCAAAACGGGTCCATTGGAGACGTAGTTTTTTAGTGCTTTTTAAAAAATGTGCAAGCTTTTAAAAATTGTTGTGTTTAAGTTTAAATTAAATAAGGTTAATATTTTAGAAATGGTCGTTCTCATTCACGCTTTATCACTCATGTTTTTTTGTTACTAGAAAATGTATTTTATGCTTTTGGTAACTGTAGCGTTACTTTAGTCCCTTTTCCAAGTGTACTTTCTAATTGTATCTTTCCTGAGTTTTTTTCTATGAATGTTTTAACAATATAAAGCCCTAGACCTGTTCCTTGAATTCCATCAGTATTACTCGCTCTAAAAAAAGTGTTAAATAGTTTCGCTTGATCTTTTTCGGGTATCCCTATACCAAAATCTATTATTTCAAGTTTAATTTCTGATTTATTAGAAATCAATCTCAGTTGTACACTTTCGCAATTTTCAGAATATTTGAAGGCGTTGTGTAATAAGTTAAATATAGAGTACTCTATTAAATTTTTGTCGGCAAAAATTAAAAAATGATTTCCTTCATAATGAAAATCTACTTTTTGACCTCCTTTATTTGTGCTGAAACTATTGTTTATTAAAGTATCACAAAGTTCTTTTAAATCTAATTTATTTGGATTGAAATTAGTCTTTCCTGAGTCATCTTTAGATATTATCAAGACAGCATTCATCAATTCAACTATTCGATCAATTTCGCTTGTGATTCTGTTTATTTGTTTTTTTAAATGCTCGTCGCCTTCGCGATTCTGGCGTTCAAGATACATTTCGATTAATTCTGCACTAGCTCTAATCGTAGTCATTGGAGTTCTAAACTCATGAGAAATAGTCGATACTAGATTAGTTCGTAAGTCATTTAATTCCATTTGCTGTTGGAGTGTCTTTTCAATAGCAAATTCGGCTTCTTTTCTTTTTGAAATATCCCTTGTACTAGTTTGAATTTTTATAGGAACTGCGTTTTCAAAAACGATTTTAGCATCAGTTTCTAGCCAGATGTATCCTCCTGTGGAATTTAAATAACGGGACTCATTTCGAATCGGTTCATGGTTTGAATTGAGATTGTCAAAATCGATTGTCATTCTTTTAATGTCTTCTGGATGCGCAAAATCGATAGGTTTTTTTCCAATCAGGTTTTCTGGGGTAAATCCAACTAATGCTTCTATAGAAGGAGATACATATTGAAAAGTCATGTTTAAATCAAGTAAACATACTAAGTGCATTGTATTATCTGCTAAAAGGCGATATAAGCTTTCAGCTTTATTAAGTTGGATGTTTTTGTTTTTGTTGTTTTCTTCTACTAATAATTTGTTTCGTTGTTCAATTTTTTTGATTTCTGTTATATCAGTTTGCGCACCGATCATTCGCATCCATTTGTCTGATTCGTCGCGGATAATATAGGCTTTGTCTTTTATATAGGCATAAGCACCATCAGATTTTAAAAAACGGAATTCATCATACCAAGTACTCGCTTTGCTTTTAAGTGTTGTTTTCAGGTTTTCTTGAACTCTTTTTAAATCATCAGGATGAATAAGGTTTTCGAAATCTTGAACCTTTAAAAATTTGTTGTCATTATTTAATTTGTGACCAAATAGTTTTGTGTAATTTTCTGACATTATGAAATTTTCAGAAGCTATTTCCCAATCCCAAATTACATCAGAAGTAGCCATGTTGACATATGTAAAACGTTCATTGCTGATTTTTAGCTCTTCTTCTGTTTTTTTCTGTGCTGTGATGTCGTTGAAAGAACAGATTACGTACAGCAGTTGATTTGCGTCTCCAAAAACTGGAATTACATCAACTAATAACCAAATTAAATCATTGGTTATAGGACGACGGACTCCCATTACTATATTGTTGATTGATTTTAATTTCTTTATGGCTTGAGGAACAGGGTGTTCTTCAGCTGTAAAGGAGGAGCCATCCTCATGGATTACCTCCCAGTCTTCGTCAAAAGAGGTTTTTCCTAAAAGTTGATCTTGGGTGAGTCCCAGCATTTTGCAAGCAGCGTTATTATTTTCTATAATTTCTGATTGGGGGCCTTGAACTAAAATACCAACAGCAACGTTTTCAATAACGCTTCTTATAAATTGACGATTTCTAAGAATTTCATTTTGGATTTTTGTGTTTTCGGTGATGTCTACGCTAAAGCCGATCATCATTGCAAGAGCCCCGTCGTCATTAAATACGGGATTAAATTTTCTATTGTGAAAACTTTGCTCTCCTACTGCATTATATAGTTCTTCTTCCCATGATAGCATCTCTTTGGTTTGAACTGCTATGTTGAACTTGGCACGTCTTGCAATTGCAAAGTCAGTTGTTCTGTTAGTATGTTTAGCATATTCAAAATCGTCTTTCCCTATAATATATTCTCTGAGTTCTTTGTTTTTAATAGCAATAGGATTTATATATAGATACTTGTGATTAGGATCAAATACGGCAACATCTGTGGGTAAACGGTCTAATATCGTTTCGTAGAATTCTTTTTGTAGCTTGAGTTCTTGCTGACTTTCAACAAAGTTTGTAATGTCTGTGCAATTTCCTATGTAAAAGAGTTGATTGTTTTTTTCTGTTAATTGAATTTTGGAAGAATACCAAATGTCATGTCCTTCTTTATGTTTTACTCTATAAATAAGATTTTTATTATTTTTTTCATTTAATTTAATAGTATCTATAAAATCAGAATACATTTTAATATCTTCTGGATGAATAAAGGCATCAATGCTTGTGCCAATAATTTCATTCGGGCTTAGTCCTATTGATGATTTAGAATTTGTAGAAACGTATGTTATTATACCATCTAAGGCGCATCCATAAATAATTTCGTTTGAATTATCGATAAAGTATTCAAATTGCAGCTTTACTTCACTGAGCTGCGTTTTTAAATTAGAGTTTTTTAATCTAAGATTTAGTGTAGATTCTATTTGGGAAACACATTGTTCGATGATTTTTAATTCTGTTTTACTTAGTACTTTGTTTTTATTGTTTAACAAACAAAGATTACCTACGATTGATTTATTAGTCAGGTTGATTGGAAACCCTGCAAAAAATGTATAGACTTCCTCAAAGTCATTTATTTTATAGTTGCAATTTTGATTTGCACCAGAAAGAATTAAAATATCATTGCTACTAGTAAGGTCATTAAAATGTACAATTTCATTTGGGGTATTGAAATTCTTCAAGCCTTTTTTAAATAAGATAATGTCTTCTTGCTTCTTTTTTATTGAAATAAATGCGCCTGAAACTTTACAAATCTCAGTTAGAAACTTTAAAATAGTACTAAATTCATTTTTAAGTTCGACTTCTGTTAAGTCTAATATAACTGAATTTGAATCATTGAATTCCTGTGAAGTATGCATTTAATTATTTTAATTACGGGTTAAGATTTGAGCCTTCAATTTGTGGTGCAAATTAGTTTAAAATTTTATTATATCATAAGGTAAATGAGTTGATTAACATGTTTTTAGGGAGATTTTTTGCTTTGTTTTATTTTTAAAAAAATCATTTTTATTTCTGAAATACGTGTGTTTTTTAATCTTTCGGAATAGTTTTTAAGTTAATAATAAAAACTAGATGTAATCAGAGATACAGCGATAATTTCGGCATTTTTAAATTTTTTAATACATTACCGTTTGATGCTTTTGTAAGTATAGCCGTAATGTGGTATTTTGATGAAATGGAATATAGTATAAGATCGAATTTTGATAAACTTTCATATATTGCGCAATATGATAGTAAATACATTATAACTGAAAGTAAGCTTTCTGTAGTATTGAAGGGTAACGTGGTTACTGTTGATATAAGTAATGTTTCAAATGTTAGAATAATAAGAAGGAGAAGTTTAGTATTGAATTATTTGATGATGTTTTTCTTAATTGGTTTATTTATGATGATTAAGAGACTAGTTTTTCTTGATTATTTGAGTACTATTCTGTTGAATATATGTACAGTTATTCTTTGTTTTTCGACTCTTTTTGTTACTAAATATTCATGTAAGTTACTTTTAAATTATAAAGATTTTAGTTATCAAATTTTTAGATTAGAAAGCGATATATCTGTCAATTTTAAAGATATTTTGGCTGCTTAAATCTGTTTTATTTTCAAAGAAGATTTTTATTCGTCAGTCTTCTTTTTCACTTAAAATTTAGATTCTTTAAAACTGATTTTCAAATTACAAACTTTGTATATTTGCCCTTTTACTGCAAAACAACAATGATTACAAAGGCGACTATAGATACTGTTTTTGAAACTGCTCGTGTAGAGGAGGTTATTGGCGATTTCGTCCAATTAAAGAGAGCTGGAAGTAATTTTAAAGGATTGAGCCCTTTCTCTGATGAGCGTTCCCCATCCTTTATGGTATCACCAGCTAAAGGGATTTGGAAAGATTTTAGTTCTGGGAAAGGCGGGAATTCTGTTGCTTTCTTGATGGAACACGAACATTTTACCTATCCTGAAGCCATTCGCTATTTAGCCAGGAAATACAATATAGAAATAGAGGAAACAGAGCAAACAAATGAAGAAAAAGCAAATACAGACATTCGAGAGAGTATGTACTTAGTTTCTGAATTTGCAAAAGATTATTTTCATCGCACACTTTTAAAAACAGAAGAAGGAAAAGCAATAGGTCATTCTTATTTTAAAGAAAGAGGATTTACCACGGAAACCATAGAAAAATTTAGCCTTGGATATTCTCCAGATACTTGGGATGCTTTCACAAAAGAAGCGCTTGGGAAAGGCTATAAATTAGAATTTCTGGAAAGTACAGGTTTAACTATTCCTAGAGAGGATAGGCCATTTGACCGTTTCAAAAGCCGTGTTATGTTCCCGATACAAAGTATGTCAGGAAGGATACTTGGTTTTGGAGGGCGAATACTGACCAATGATAAAAAGGCAGCAAAATATTTAAACTCACCGGAGAGCGAGATCTATCATAAAAGTAAGGTGTTGTACGGGATATTTCAGGCAAAACAGTCTATTGCCAAACTCAATAATTGTTTTTTGGTCGAAGGTTATACGGATGTGATTCAGTTTAATCAATCTGGAATTGAGAACGTAGTTTCGTCTTCAGGGACAGCATTGACGCCAGATCAAATTCGTTTAATCAATAGACTTACAAAAAACATTACTGTTCTTTTTGACGGTGATGCAGCCGGATTGCGTGCTTCCATTCGTGGAATCGATCTGATTCTGGAAGAAGGAATGAACGTAAAGGTTTGTACTTTTCCTGATGGAGAAGATCCAGATAGTTTTGCTAAAAAGACATCTCATGATGATTTACTAGTGTACCTTGAAGATAACGCAAAAGATTTCATTCAATTTAAAGCATCGCTTTTGATGAATGAAGCAAAGAATGACCCTATAAAAAAAGCCGATTTGATTCGGGATATGGTAGTTAGTATTTCTAAAATACCAGATCGAATTCAGCGCGAAATATACATTCAGGAATGTTCGCGAATTATGGATATTTCTGAGCAGGTATTGGTTAGTACTTTGGCGCAGTTAGTTCAGAAAGACACTGCTGAGGTTGGTAAAAAACAAAAGCAAGAATACAAAGCATTAGAAGTTGTTAAAAATGAAAATCCTGCCGACGCGGAAAAAGTAGATATTCTTTATCGTTTAGAACGAAAAATTATTGAGATGTTGCTTTTATACGGTGATAAAACGGAAGAATTTGAAGATGTACTTTTAAAATCAAATGGAGAAGGGGAGATTGAGCATGTAATTGAAAAAAAGGAATACAAAGTATTTCACAGAATCTATTTGAGCTTGCAGGAAGATGAGGTAGAATTAGCAAATCCTCTTTTTAGGGACATATTCAACGATCTGATTAATTGTTTTCTTCAAAATGATGGTTTCAGCTTAGAGCAATATCTGATGCATTTGCAGCCTGAGTTTGCTCAAGAGGTTACTGATATTTTAATGGAAGACGAAAGAGTTATTTTACACAATTGGGAAGGACAAAATATCTTTCCGAAATATAAAAAAGACACTATTGGTCAAAATGTTTCAGAGACTATTTTAACGCTGCGCTGGTATTTAGTAGGTAAAATTATTGAAGAAATAAAAAGCTCCATAACATCTGAATCAGATAATACGGAGCCTATGACAATGATTAGAGACTACCTTGGTCTAACTTTTGCTTTTTCGAAAAAATTAGGACGGGTAATGTCTCGCTTTTAATTAAACTATTTCTAATTTTTGTGCTTTGTTTACTAAATCAACTAGGTTAGTAACATTCAATTTCGTTAATAAACGCAATTTGTAGGTGCTTATCGTTTTCTCGTTAAGGCCTAGAATTTCAGCAATCTCGTGATTTTTTTTACCTCCGCTTAAATAACGCAACACTTCAACCTCACGATTGGAAAGCTTACGATACAAACGTTCGCTTTTGCTTTGTTTTGCAATTAAGGCGAGGTTTTTCTTCACGGTTTCGTTCATAATTATCTTACCTTGACTCACTTTTATAATTGATTGGCCTAATGTCTCCAGTTTTTCTTTCTTGTGAACGAATCCTGAAACACCTGCTTTAATAGCATTTGGCGCATAAATCTGTTCAGAAAGACCACTGAATATAATAATTTTTGTCTTTGGAAAGTTTTTCAAAATTGATTTGACTTCAAAAATACTAGAAAGACCTTCTAATTCTAAGTCTAAAATTAAAACATCAATTTCTTTAGTAAGAAGAATATCACGGATCATTAAAAAATTACCAACATTGGCTACTAGTGATATTTCGGCATGATCTTTAAAATAAGATTTCACTCCAAAATGCACTACAGGGAAGTTATCAGCTAAACAAACTTTTATCATGATTTTTGGTTTTTAGAGTTTTTTTTCACAATTCATTATTAAATATAAGAAAAATTATGTTTATTTTCTAATTATTCGGATAAAAGACAATTAATCCCGATTAAGTAAACAAACAGGTATTTCTTTCATTTTGTGTTGGTTAATTTTGTTTAAGCGTTTGTATATGTCAAATACCGTTTTTTCTCTTCCGGAGAAATCAGCACTAGATTTTCCTGCTTGGTCCTGATTCATAGCCCACTCTAATTCGTCATAGGTGGCGCCTAATTGTGCTTCATCTGTTTTTTCATCACCAAATAGTCCGTCAGATGGAGCCGCGTTTAAAATAGATTCTGGAACTTTTAAATAAGCCGCTAACATAAATACTTCTGATTTCATTAAGTCAGCAATTGGACTAAGGTCTACGCCACCATCTCCGTATTTTGTAAAAAAGCCAACGCCAAAATCTTCCACCTTGTTTCCTGTCCCTGCGACTAATAGTCCATGCACGCCAGCAAAATAATATAAAGTGGTCATTCGTAAACGAGCACGTGTATTTGCAAGAGTCAGATTGAGTTTGTTTTCTTCGAAGTCCGTAGGAACCTCGGTTTTGAAAGTTTCAAAAACAGAAGTCAAATCTGCTAGGGTTTCTGAAACATTAGGGTACCTGCTTTTTAATTGATTAATATGCTCACGTCCACGGCTGACATGACTTTCATGCTGATGAATGGGCATTTCAACACATAAAACCTTTAGTCCTGTTTGGGCGCACAATGTTGAAGTTACTGCTGAGTCTACTCCGCCGGAAATTCCAACCACGAACCCATTTACTTTTGCGTTTTCGGCATAGGTTTTTAACCAATTAACAATCTGAGTATTCACTTTCTCAACTTGAAGCGTATTTTTTTTAATCATAATAGTCTACGTTTTAACGAGCAGGAATGTATATTTGCAAAATCATTCAATGGTACGCTTGTTTTTCTGATTCTATATCGGCAAATTTAATTAAAAAATAATGAAATTATATCACATTCTGCTTCTCATATGTCTCTTTTTTCTATCATGTGGTAAGAAAAGCAAAGTAGAAAAAGCTGTAGAAGAAATTCCTGTGGAAATAAAGGTGGAGCGTTTCGACAAAATCTTTTTTGAGACTAAGCCTGAGGATCTTGACAAAGTAAAAAAGGAGTTCCCTTTTTTCTTTCCTCCCGGTAATGACGATGCGGTTTGGTTGGACAAAATGCAGAATCCACTTTGGAGGGAATTGTATACTGAGGTGCAGAAAAAGTACGCGAACTTTGACGCTGTTAAAGTGAAACTAGAAGAGCTTTTTAAGCATGTGAAGTATTATTTTCCTGAAACGAAGACGCCAAAAGTGATCACTGTAATTTCTGAAATGGATTACAATAACAAAGTGATTTATGCAGATAGTTTGGTCATTATTTCTCTTGAAATGTATTTAGGAAAGGAACATAAGTTTTATCAATTTCCTAATTATATCAAGCAGAATTTCGAGGAAAACCAAATTATGCCTGATGTCGTTTCCAGTTTTTACAAACGAAAAGTAGCATCAGATGGGGATAAAAATTTGTTGTCTAAAATGATTAGTGCTGGAAAGGAATTGTACCTTAAGGATCTATTACTTCCTGATTATAGCGATGAGGATAAGATGGGGTATACAAATGAGCAGATCGAGTGGTGTAATGAAAATGAGAGTTATATGTGGCGTTATTTTATAGAAAAAGAAATGCTCTACAGTGACGATCAAAAGTTGGTTCCACGTTTTATAAGTGCTGCTCCTTTTTCTAAATTTTATTTGGAAATTGATAATGAGACACCTGGTCAAGTTGGTGGTTGGATAGGATGGCAAATTGTTCGCTCGTATATGAAAAACAATGAAGTATCTTTGCAACAGTTATTAGATACAAATGCTAAAGAAATATTTGAAAAATCAAAATACAAACCTAAAAAGTAATGTCAGATAAAAACAGATCGGAAATTAAATTCCTTGTAGAGTTAGATGAAAACCGTGTTCCAGAAAAGTTATTGTGGACCGCAAAAGACGGTGGTGTAGAATTAGAAGAAGCAAAGGCGATTATGCTGTCTGTGTGGGATAGTAAAGCCAAAGAAAGTATGCGTATTGATTTATGGACAAAAGAGATGCCTGTAGATGAAATGAAAATATTCTTTCATCAAACATTGGTAGCGATGTCAGATACTTTTCATCGTGCCACAGGTGATGAGAAGATGGCAGATACCATGAAGGATTTTTGCGAGTATTTTGCAGAGAAATTAGAATTGAAGAAATAAGATTAATTTTTTTTCTAATACAAAACATCCCAAAGCTTAATTTTAAGTTTTGGGATGTTTTTTTATGAAGTACGGAATGTAGTTTGTTTTTAGAACTGACCACCGCCTTTAAAAATTTCTTGATTTACTTCGTCGATATAGCTTAGAACATCTTCTTTTCCTAAAGATTCTGTTGCAGAGGTCACGAAATATTGAGGCATTTCGGCCCAATTGTTAGCAAACATACTTTTCTTGTATGCTGCAATATGAGAATCAATTTTTACTTTACTGATCTTGTCTGCTTTGGTAAAAACAATACAAAAAGGAATTTCACTCTCTCCCATATAGGACATGAATTCAATATCTATTGTTTGAGCGTCATGACGAATATCAATTAAAACAAAAGCACAAACTAGTTGTTCTCTCGTCTCGAAATAATCGGTTATAAACTGTTGGAAAACTGATTTTGTTTTCTTGGATACTTTAGCATAACCATATCCAGGTAAATCAACTAAGAACCAATTGTTGTTTATTAGGAAATGATTAATTAGCTGCGTTTTTCCAGGTCTTCCAGATGTTTTAGCTAATTTTTTTTGGTTGGTCAACATATTGATTAATGAGGACTTTCCAACATTAGACCTGCCTATAAAAGCATATTCTGGCAAACGGTCTTTTGGACATTTGCTTACATCGGAGTTGCTAATTACAAATTCGGCGGTATTAATTTTCATATTTTTTTGTGTAAAACCTCTCCTTAGGAAGTGAGGTGCTTATAAATTGGATTTAGTTAGCCATTCTTCAAGCAAGCGATTGAACTCTTCTGGATGTTCCATCATTGCCGCGTGACCACATTTATCAATCCAATATAAGGTTGAGTTGGGTAATAATTTATTAAATTCTTCAGCAACATCCGGAGGGGTTACTTTGTCGTTTTTACCCCAAATAATACAAGTTCGAACATGCATCTTTGGAAGGTCTTTCGCCATATTATGACGAATGGCACTTTTGGCAATTGTTAATGTTTTGATCAGTTTTATTCTGTCGTTAACTGTAGCATAAACTTCGTCAATCAATTCTGGTGTCGCAATTGCAGGGTCGTAAAATACGTCTTCGGCTTTTTTCTTGATATACTCATAATCGCCTCTTTTTGGATAACTATCACCCATGGCACTTTCGTACAATCCTGAGCTCCCTGTTATCACAAGTCCTGCAACTTTTTCAGGGTACATTTTTGTGTGGTATAAAGCAATATGACCTCCTAGTGAATTTCCTAGAAGAATAACTCTATCAAATCCTTTAAAAGTGATAAAGTCCTTAACGTATTTAGCAAAACTTTTTACGTTTGTTTTTAAAATATTTTGGGTATAGATAGGTAAATCCGGGATTACAATTTTGTATCCTTTCTCAGAAAAATGACTGGCTACGGCATCAAAATTACTTAACCCTCCCATTAGCCCATGTAAGATTACAATTGGCGTTCCTTCTCCAGCTTCATAATAGCTGTATTTACCTTCCTTCTTATAGTTTTTTTCCATGTTCTTGAATACGGATTTTCAATTTTCACAAATATAGGATTTAATAAATTAAAAAGAATTTTTGAAAACGATTTTTGAGCATATTAATGCATTTTGGGCGTATTTATTTTTCAGGAGCTGATTATTGTGTGAAAGCAGTCCTTTTAAAGCGGTTTTCTATTGTAAGTAAAAAGGTATTTTAGTTAAAATGTTGAAAATAAAGAGCTGGGAATTTCGATACTTTAAGCTTTCTTTTGAATAACTTATAAAACAGCTAATAGTCTGACAGTCTGTTAGTCTTGTCTCTGAGGCGTTTTGCTTCATTGTGGTGAAACTTATTAACAAAGTGGTAGATAGTGGTAAATAGTGGTGATATTTTTCATATTTTTGCTCTATATCATTTTAAAACTATTCTTTTGAATACAATTGTTGGGACATATGAATGTAAGGTCGATGCTAAAGGAAGAGTGCTGTTGCCAGCGCCTTTGAAGAAGCAATTGACGCTTTCTCTTCAAAGCGGTTTCGTTTTGAAGCGTTCTGTTTTTCAGCCTTGTCTGGAGTTGTATCCTATGGAAGAATGGAATGTGATGATGGCTAAAATTAATAAGTTAAATCGGTTCGTAAAAAAGAATAATGATTTTATCCGAAGATTTACCGCCGGTGTAAAAGTGGTAGAAATAGATTCTTTAGGGAGGCTATTGATTCCTAAAGACTTAGTGTCTTTTGGGAGTATTACTAAGGAGGTTGTCTTTTCTTCCGCTGTTAACATAGTGGAGATTTGGGATAAAGATTTATATGAGACATCGATAAATGGGGAAGACGTAGATTTTGCAGATTTAGCAGAAGAAGTAATGGGAAATATAAATGACGACGACAATGGAATATCATAATCCGGTTTTGCTTCAAGCATCAGTAGATGGTTTAAATATTAAGCCTGATGGCGTTTATGTAGATGTAACCTTCGGTGGAGGTGGGCATTCGAAAGAAATATTAAGCAGGTTAGGGCCAAACGGGAAATTGTTTGCTTTTGATCAGGACGAGGATGCTTTGGCTAATGCTTTGCCAGATGAGCGATTCACGCTTATTAATGAGAACTTTAGATTTATCAAGCGCTTTTTGCGTTTTTACGGATTGAAAAGTGTAGATGGGGTTTTGGCTGATTTGGGAGTTTCTTCTCATCAATTTGATGTGGCTGAACGTGGTTTTTCTACTCGTTTTGATGCTGGATTGGATATGAGAATGAGTCAAAAAAATGACTTAAATGCATACAGAGTAGTAAATGAGTACGATGAGGCTGATTTAAAACGTGTTTTTTTAGATTACGGAGAATTGAAAAACGCTGCTGTTTTGGCAAGAACCATTGTAGAGGCTAGAGAAGTACAACCTATTAAGACTACCGATGAATTGAAGGAAGTTTTGGCAAAATATTTACCAGAAAGAGTAAGGAATAAAATACTAGCTCAGATCTATCAAGCCATTCGAATTGAAGTAAATCAAGAAATGGATGTTCTAAAAGAATTCTTGGAGCAGTCATTAGAAGTGTTAAAACCGGGAGGACGATTAAGTGTAATTTCATATCATTCGTTAGAAGATAGATTAGTAAAACGATTTGTGAAAAACGGAATGTTTGAAGGGGAGCCTGAGCGTGACTTTTTTGGTAATTTTTCCGTTCCGTTTAAGACAATCGGAAAATTAATAGTGCCAGATAAAGAAGAGATAAAGTTAAATAATAGAGCTCGAAGTGCTAAATTAAGAATAGCAGAAAAGATATAATTCAGAATGAAAAACGGTGTTTATAACATATTAAAAGCGAGATTTCTTATCGACGATGACGCGATGAAAAATTGGCGTTTTATCGTTTTTCTTATTCTTTTAGCTATTGTTATGATTGCTAATACACAACGTTTTGAGCAGAAAGTTTTTCAAATTGCCAAATTAACGACTGAGGTAAAAGAATTGCGCTCAGAATTTGTTGACAGACGTTCTCAGTTGATGAAATTGAAAATGGAATCGACTGTTTCTCAAAAAATGGTGGAAAAACAAATTTTCCCATCGACTGTTCCTCCAATTAAAATAAAAGTAAAAAAAGAAGAAGAGAAAACTTTTCTTAAAAAAATATGGCAGTAGAAGATAAACACATATCATATAGAATCTATCTCGTTGCATTTGCTATCTTTTTGGTAGCGATCGCTATTGCTGTTAAATTAACTAATATTCAGTGGGTTGAAGGGGATTATTATAGAAAATTAGCTAAAGAAAGAACGGTTAAGAATTTTGTTATTCCTTCCAATAAAGGGAATATATATTCATCAGACGGGAGTTTGTTAGCGACTTCGATTCCTAATTATGAAATACGCTTTGATGCTTTAGCACCAAAAATGGAAATATTCGAAAAGAATGTTCAGTCACTATCTGATTCGTTGGCATTTGTTTTGGGTAAGCCAAGTAGTTTTTATCAAAATGAACTTAGAAGGGCTAGAGCTAACAATAACCGATATTACCTAATAGCGCGTGATTTAAGCTACACAGATTATATAAAAATCAAAGGATTTCCTTTGTTTAAGTTAGGTGCTTATAAAGGAGGGATTATTATCGAACAAAAAACGGTTAGAGAACATCCAATCGGTAAAATAGCCGAACGTACTATTGGTTATGAAAGAAAAACACCATCCGGTACTTATGATGGTAAAGGTATCGAATGGGCGTATAGAAAATATTTGAATGGGAAAGACGGTAAAATTCTTAAACAAAAAATAGCAAAAGGGCAGTGGAAACCTATTCGTGATGTGAATGAAGTGGATCCGCAAGATGGATATGATGTTATATCAACTATCGATGTTTACATACAAGATATTGCACATCATGCCTTATTGAAACAATTAGAGGAGTATGAGGCTGATCATGGATGTGTTGTGGTAATGGAAACCGAAACAGGAAAAGTTCGTGCTATTTCTAATTTAGGAAGAGCTAATGACGGAACTTATTATGAAACAACTAATTATGCTGTTGCGGAATCTCATGAGCCGGGATCGACTTTTAAATTAGTGGATTTAATGGCGATACTAGAAGACAAAGTAGCTGACACAAGTACAATTTATGATACTAATGGTGGAGAAATAAGATATTCAGGAAAAGCAGTAAGGGATTCGCATAAAGGGGGCTACGGAAAAATATCATTGGCCAGAGGATTTGAATTATCTTCAAATACGGTTATGGTACGGGCAGTTTACGAGAATTATAAAGACAATCCTTCAAAATTTGTCAATCATGTAAATTCTTATGGATTCAATAAGAAGTTGAATATGGATTTCCAAGGGGAAGGAAGGCCTTTTATTCCTCAGCCAAGCGATAAAAGCTGGTCTAATATTTCGCTGCCTTGGATGGCATTTGGATATGGAGTTTCGGTAACACCAATGCAGACTTTGGCATTCTATAATGCTGTTGCCAATAATGGCGTGATGGTAAAACCACAGTTTGTATCAGAAATTAAAGAGTGGAACAAAACCATTGTAAAAATGGAAAAGGAAGTTATCAATCCGAAAATATGTTCTACCGAGACACTTTTAAAGTTGAAAGCAGTTTTAAAAAATGTAGTAAAAAAAGGTACTGCGTCAAAACTCTACTCAAAAGATTTTTCAATGGCAGGAAAGACAGGTACGGCAGCAGTGAATTATGCTAAAGACGGTGGGTCAGGTAAATATTATGCTTCATCATTTGTGGGTTATTTTCCGGCCGATCATCCTAAATATTCTTGTATTGTCGTAGTGCATAAGCCAAGTACGGTGAATAATAATTATTATGGTGCTGATGTAGCGGGACCTGTTTTTAAAAGAATTGCACAAAAGATTTTTACAGATGTTCCTTCGACAAATGAGATAAAAAATATAAACAGAAAAGTCCCTAAACAGGAGATAAATTATAACAACTACTTTGCTAAGTTGCAAAAACAGCAACACTCAATTCCAAATGTTAAAGGTATGCCAGGAATGGATGCTATTGCTTTATTGGAAAATTTAGGAGTAAAGGTGAAAGCAGTCGGAATGGGGAAAGTTAAGACACAGTCGCTTCAGGCGGGTCAGGATATAATAAAAAACACAACTATAACATTAGAATTATTGTGATTATACTAAAAGACATATTATATAAAGTTGCAATCGAAGCCGTACATGGTTCGACGGAAGTTGCTGTAGGTAAAATCGAATTTGATTCAAGAAAAATTGAAAAAAACGATATTTTTGTAGCTATTCGTGGTTCTGTTTCAGACGGGCATGAATATATTCAAAAAGCAATAGAATTAGGAGCTGTAACTATTGTTTGCGATACGTTTCCTGTGAATTTCGAAAAAGAAATTACTTACATTCAGGTAAAAGACACGAATAAAGCATTGGCTTTCATGTCCGCTAATTATTTTGGAAACCCATCTGAAAAATTAAAGTTGGTTGGTATTACCGGAACAAACGGGAAGACTACCATCGCTTCTTTATTGTATCAATTATTTAAAAAAGCAGGTTTTAAAGTAGGATTGATTTCTACGGTAAAAATTTTAGTTGACGATATCGAATACAAAGCAACACATACAACACCAGATTCAATTACCATTAATCATTACTTAGCAGAAATGAGAGATGCAGGTGTTGAATATTGTTTTATGGAAGTGAGTTCTCATGGTATTCATCAAAAAAGAACAGAAGCATTGCATTTTGTAGGTGGCGTTTTTACCAACTTATCTCATGATCATTTGGATTACCATCCCACTTTTGCAGAGTATAGAGATGTTAAGAAATCTTTTTTTGACAACCTTCCAAAAAATGCTTTTGTACTGACTAATGTTGATGATAAAAATGGTGCTGTAATGTTACAAAATACAGTGGCTAATAAACGCACCTATGCTTTAAAATCATATGCTGATTATAAAGCACAAATTCTCGAGAATCAATTGTCGGGATTATTGTTAAAGATTGAAGGGAATGAAGTTTGGGTAAAGCTAATCGGGACTTTCAATGCTTATAATGTTTTGGCAATATATGGTACTGCAGTTGAATTAGGAATGGATAGCTTAGAAACACTTCGATTGTTATCCGAACTAGAAAGTGTTTCGGGAAGATTCCAGTTCATTGTTTCTACTACAAATATCACCGCTATTGTTGATTATGCTCATACTCCAGACGCATTGGAAAATGTTTTAAAAACAACCAATGACATTCGTACTAAAAATGAACAGTTGATTACTGTTGTAGGCTGCGGTGGAAACAGAGATAAAACGAAACGACCAATTATGGCGAGTATTGCCTCTGAATTGAGTGATAAAGTAGTTCTAACTTCTGATAATCCAAGAAATGAGGACCCTGATACTATTATCCAGGAGATGGAAGTAGGTGTTGCGGCAGAGAATTATAAAAAAGTGCTAGCGATAACAGATAGAAAGCAAGCTATAAAAACAGCTTGTCAATTGGCTCAGCCAAACGATATTATTTTGATTGCAGGAAAAGGGCATGAGACCTATCAAGAAGTCAACGGTGTTCGTCATGATTTTGATGACATGAAAATAGTGAAAGAGATATTAGAACAACTTCATAAATAGTAAATATATGCTGTATTATTTATTTGAATACTTAAACAAGACATTAAACATTTCGGGAACGGGAGTGTTTCAATATATAACATTTAGATCGGCATTAGCCTTTATTCTTTCTTTGTTGTTGTCTACAATTTACGGGAAAAGAATTATTCGTTTTTTGCAAAATCAACAAGTTGGTGAAACGGTTCGTGAGCTTGGGTTAGCAGGCCAAAATGAAAAAGCGGGAACGCCAACCATGGGAGGTTTGATTATCATATTTGCTACGCTAGTTCCTGTTATGTTGTTTGCAAAACTGCACAATATTTACGTGGTGTTGTTGATTGTGACGACTTTATGGATGGGAACAATCGGGTTCGTGGATGACTATATTAAAATATTTAAAAAAGATAAACAAGGGTTAAAAGGGATTTTTAAAGTTTTCGGACAAGTGGGATTAGGTCTTATTGTTGGGACGGTTCTTTATTTTAGTCCAGCAGTAACCGTGAGAACGGATACTGGAAAAGGAGATGTTTTTAGTGTTACAACAGAGAACGTTATTACTCAAAGTCCAGTGGAAGAAAAATCTACAGCAACTACAATTCCTTTTTTTAAAAATAATGAATTCGACTATGCTGAACTATTGGCTTGGACAGGTGAAGGATATGAAAAGTGGGCTTGGGTGATTTTTATTCCAGTTGTTATTTTTATCATCACAGCTGTTTCAAACGGAGCGAACTTAACAGATGGAATCGATGGACTCGCGGCAGGTACCTCGGCGATATCAGTATTAGCATTGGGGATTTTTACCTTCGTTTCTGGAAATATTATTTTCTCTAATTATTTAAATATCATGTATATCCCTAATTCGGGGGAAATGACGGTGTTTATAGCTGCATTTGTGGGGTCATTAATTGGGTTTCTTTGGTACAACTCTTATCCTGCATCTGTTTTTATGGGTGATACTGGAAGTTTGACTATAGGTGGGATCATCGCAGTGCTTGCAATTGCAGTTCGTAAAGAATTATTAATACCGCTATTGTGTGGTGTATTTTTAGTCGAAAATTTATCTGTGGTATTACAGGTTAGTTATTTTAAATATACCAAAAAACGCTTTGGCGAAGGCCGAAGAATTTTCCTGATGGCGCCGTTGCATCATCATTATCAAAAGAAAGGATATCATGAAAGTAAGATTGTAACCCGATTCTGGATTGTAGCGATATTATTAGCGATACTTTCGATTATAACTCTAAAATTAAGATAGTATGAGACTAGTAGTTTTAGGTGGAGGAGAAAGCGGAGTAGGGACTGCCATTTTGGGTAAGAAAAAAGGATATGACGTTTTTGTATCTGATTTCGGAAAAATAAAAAACAATTACAAGGAAGTTCTTACTAATAACGGTATTGATTGGGAAGAGGAAAGACATACAGAAGATTTGATTTTAAATGCTGATGTAGTCATGAAAAGTCCAGGGATTCCAGAAAAAGTTCAGATTGTAAAGAAACTGATTGAAAAGGGAGTGCCGGTGATTTCTGAAATAGAGTTTGCAGCACCTTTCACAAAAGCAGTCACAATAGGAATAACGGGAAGCAACGGAAAGACAACAACAACTATGTTAACCTATCACTTGCTTAAATCAGCAGGATTGAATGTAGGACTGGGAGGAAACATCGGGAAAAGTTTTGCAGAGCAGGTTGCAGATGATACATACGATTCTTACGTGCTTGAACTAAGTAGTTTCCAGTTGGACGGAATTGTAGATTATAAACCGCACATCGCTATCATAACGAATATAAGTCCGGATCATTTAGATAGATATGAATATAATTATCAAAATTATATTAATTCTAAAATGAGAATTACGATGAATCAAACCGAGGATGATTACCTCATTTATGATGCAGATGACGAGGCCATTACAGCATGGTTAGAAAATAATAAAACGAAAGCTAAATTAATCCCTTTTTCCTTGACAAAAACATTCAACGAAGGAGCCTTTATACAAAACAACAAAATGGAAGTAAAAATCAATCAAGATGAATTTTTAATGGAAACAGAATCTATTGCATTAGAAGGAAAACATAATATGAAAAATGCAATGGCAGCAACCTCTGTGGCAAAATTGATGCAAATAAGAAAAGCAACAATCCGTGAAAGTTTATCTAATTTTCAAGGAGTGGAGCACCGTCTTGAGAAAGTATTGAAGATTCAGAATGTACAATATATCAATGATTCCAAAGCGACGAATGTAAATGCTACTTTTTTTGCATTGGATAGTATGAATATGCCAACAGTATGGATTGTTGGAGGTGTTGATAAAGGAAATGATTACAATGAATTGATGTCATTGGTTCGTGAAAAAGTGAAAGCTATTATTTGCCTTGGAGTTGATAATAAAAAAATAATCGATGCTTTTGGTAACGTAGTAGATATGATGGTAGAAGTTGACAATATGAATGATGCTGTTAGAATGGCGCAACGATTAACAGAAAAAGGGGATGCCGTTTTATTGTCACCTGCATGTGCGAGTTTTGATTTGTTTGAAAACTATGAGGATAGAGGGAATCAATTTAAGCAAGCGGTTCACAATCTTTAAGCAGAAGTCTATATTTTTTAAAAATTAAATAATACAAATGAAGGAACTAATAAGCAAGTTAAAAGGAGATAAAGTAATATGGTCATTCGTGGCTTTATTAGCGTTGTTTTCGTTTATGCCTGTTTTTAGCGCCAGTAGTAATTTGGCTTATTTGGGTCATGGAACCGGAAATACGTTGGGTTATTTGGTTAAACATTTAGCGCATATCTGTATTGGGTTTCTAATTATTTATGGCGTACATAGAGTGCCGTATCACTATTTTAGAGCAATATCTAAAGTGGCATTACCGGTAGTTTGGATATTGTTGCTATACACATTAGTTAAAGGTACTGTAATTGCAGGAGCAAATGCCAGTAGGTGGATTCAGGTCCCTTTTATTGGGATATCGTTTCAGACGTCGACATTGGCATCGGTTGTGTTATTCATATTTGTTGCACGTTATTTATCTAAAACTAGAGAAGAACCACTTACTTTTAAGTCTTCACTTTGGGAGCTTTGGCTGCCTGTATTTGTTACTCTGATTCTTATTTTACCTGCCAATTTCTCTACTACAGCATTAATTTTTGCAATGATACTCATGTTAGTGTTTATTGGGAAATACCCATTAAAATACATTGGAGCTATTGTAGGTTCTGGAATTCTATTTCTTGCTTTTTTTGTACTTGTTGCCAAAGCTTTTCCTGATTCCAGGTTTTTTAGTAGGGTAACAACTTGGGAAAGTAGAATCGAAAATTTCAGTACGGACAAACCGGATGAAGATGATTACCAAATTGAGAAGGCTAAAATTGCTATTGCATCTGGAAAAATTTATGGATTAGGACCTGGAAAAAGTGTACAGAAGAACTTTTTACCACAATCCTCCTCTGATTTTATTTATGCAATTATAGTTGAAGAATACGGTCTTATAGGTGGTTTTGGGGTTCTAATTTTATATTTATTGTTGCTGTTTCGATTCGTGGTAGCTTCACATAAGGCCAATACCCTTTTTGGAAAGTTGGTCGTCGTTGGACTCGGTTTCCCAATGATATTTCAAGCGATGGTCAATATGGCTGTAGCAGTAGAATTATTACCGGTAACGGGTCAGACATTACCACTGATCAGTAGTGGAGGTAGTTCGATTTGGATGACTTGTTTTGCACTTGGAATTATTATCAGTGTGACTAAAAAGGACGAAGAAATTGAAGAAGAGCTTAAGACTGCTGCTAAACGTGAGGAAGCGCTTCAAAAACTAATTGACGCTGAACTAGATTCTGAAAAAGAGGTTGATGAGGATTATTCGATTACTGACAAGGCGACAAACCCAATGAACGCAGTTTTTAATAAATAATATTTTTAAGGGTTAAATTAATTTTAAAACTAAAAAATTTCTATATAATGAGGCAATACAAATTCATATTAAGTGGTGGAGGGACAGGTGGACATATCTATCCTGCGATTGCTATTGCAAATGAATTAAAATTACGCTTTCCTGATGCCGAATTTCTTTTTGTAGGTGCCAAAGATAAAATGGAAATGCAAAAAGTACCTCAAGCTGGTTTCCAGATTAAAGGATTGTGGATTGCGGGTTTGCAAAGGAAAATAACTTTGCAGAACATGATGTTTCCATTAAAATTAGCCGATAGTTTATGGAAAGCAAAACAAATCATAAAAGAGTTTAAACCGGATGTCGTGATTGGAACGGGTGGTTTTGCCAGCGGACCATTATTGAAAATGGCCAGCATGATGGGAATCCCTACGGTGATTCAAGAACAGAATTCATTTCCGGGAATTACGAATAAATTATTAAGCAAAAAAGCAGATGCAATCTGTGTGGCATATGAAAATTTAGAACGATTTTTTCCAAAAGATAAAATGGTTTTAACGGGGAATCCGGTGCGTCAGGATTTAATTGACATTGATAGTAAAAGAACAGCAGCTATCGAGTATTTTAATTTAGATGCTGCTAAAAAAACATTATTGGTTCTTGGTGGAAGTCTTGGAGCAAGAAGAGTAAATCAGCTAATCGAAAAAGAATTAGGAAATATTCAAGACCAAGATGTGCAGGTAATCTGGCAATGCGGAAAATTGTATTTTGAGGATTATAAAAAATACAATTCGAATGCTGTTCAGGTTGTTTCTTTTATCGAAAGAATGGACTTTGTGTATGCAGCGGCAGATATTATTATTTCTAGAGCGGGAGCGTCATCAGTGTCAGAGTTATGTATTGTGGGAAAGCCGGTAATTTTCATTCCTTCTCCTAATGTATCTGAAGATCATCAAACTAAAAACGCAAAAGCTATTGTTGATAAAAAAGGTGCGCTTTTATTGAAAGAATCGGAACTTGAATCAGAGTTTAGCTTGGTTTTTGAAGCGTTATTAAAAGATAAAGGAAAACAAAATCAATTAAGTGAAAACATCAAACAATTAGCAATGCCTCTGGCGACAAAACAAATTGCTGACGAAATTGTGAAACTAATTAAAACTAAATAAAAACATACTTAAATCAATATGAACTTAAACCAAATACATAACGTCTACTTCATCGGTATCGGTGGCATCGGAATGAGTGCTTTGGCTCGCTATTTTAAAAATATCGGGAAACAGGTTTCTGGTTATGATAAAACGCCTACAGCTTTGACAAAGGAGTTGATAGAGAGTGGTATTGCAATTCATTTTGAAGATAGTATTGATATGATCCCTAAAGATTATTTCATCGAAAATACCTTAGTTATTATTACACCTGCTGTTCCTAAAACGCATTCTGAATGGAACTATTTTGTAGAGCGGGAATACAATATTAAAAAAAGAGCTGAAGTCTTAGGGATAATAACAAAGGATACGTTTTGTTTTGCAGTTGCGGGAACGCACGGAAAAACGACAACTTCCAGTATTTTAGGTCATATTTTGTATGAAAGTGGGGCTGATGTTACTGCTTTTATAGGAGGGATAGTTGAAAATTATAATTCGAATTTAGTAGGTAACGGAAAAACAGTTACCGTAGTAGAGGCTGATGAATTTGATCGTTCTTTTTTGCATTTACATCCTAATATTGCTTGTATCACATCAATGGATGCCGATCATTTAGATATTTATGGTACGAGTGATGCGATTGAAGAGTCATTTGTTGAATTTGCAAATAAAGTAGAAGATAAAAGCAGATTGTTTATAACGAAGGAGCTGCCTTTAGAAGGTGTGACTGTGGCGGTGAATGAAGATGCTGTATATAGTGCTATAAATGTTAGAATAGATAACGGGAGTTACATTTTTGATGTAAAAACTCCAAATGGAATTTTAAAAGATTTCCGTTTTGGATTACCTGGAAAGCATAATTTGATGAATGCTTTAATGGCTATCGCAATGGCAATAAATTTCGGCACCCCAACCGATGCCATTGCAATAGCCTTAGCTTCATTCAAAGGAATAAGAAGACGATTTTCTTATCAGATAAAAACGGATGATTTAGTGTACATAGATGACTATGCACATCATCCAACTGAGATTAATGCAGTCTATCAGGCGGTTAGGGAATTATATCCTACTAAGAAAGTTCTTGCTTTGTTTCAGCCTCATTTGTTCAGCAGAACAAAAGACTTTGCTGATGATTTTGCCAAAAGTTTATCTCAATTTGACGAGCTATTGTTGATGGATATTTATCCAGCTCGTGAATTACCGATGGAAGGAGTAACGTCGGAATGGCTATTGAATAAAGTGGATAATCGAAATAAGAAATTAGTCTCAAAAGAGAATGTGATAGAAAGTATTCTTGAAAGTGATGCTCAAATAATCGTGACGATAGGAGCAGGAGATATTGGGGAATTAGTAGGGTCAATTAAAAAAGCGCTAAATGAAAATATTTAACTGGACAAATACGAGATTAGTGCTCATGATTGGGGTTGTGATTTTCCTTTTTTCATTTACTTCAAATCGAAATGAAAACAGAAAACTTACTAAATCGGTGGTCGTTTTTGTTGGAGATAATGCTCTTTTTGTGAAAAGAGAAACGGTTAATAAATTGTTAATAGAAAATAAAGAGAATGCTTCAAGCATTGGAAAAGATAAATTAGATTTGAATAAGCTAGAGAGAAGACTGGATTCAAATGAGATGATTGAGAAATCAGATGTGTTTGTGAGTATAGATGGTGTTCTAAAAGCAGTAGTAAAACAAAAGACTCCGGTGGCACGGGTTTTAGATGGGAATGGCTCTTTTTATATTGATTACGAGGGAGGTGTGATGCCATTGTCAACTAATTTTACGGCCAGAGTTCCGCTTGTTTCGGGGATGATTAATAGAAAAAATAGCGAAAAATATGCCCAAGTATTTCGGGTGATTTATGACGATGATTTTTTGAAAAAAAACATCATTGCTGTTCAAATTATGCCCAACGGAAGGTTGAAAATGCTGAATAGGAATTATAATTATGAAATTGATTTTGGAAATGTCACAGATATGGAACAAAAATTCAAAGATTATAAGGCCTTTTTTCAAAAAGCAGTTTTAGATAGTTCGTTGTATAAGTATAAAAAAATAGATCTCAGATTTACAAAACAAGTAGTTTGCACTAAATAAATAGATAATGGAAAAAGAGAATGTTGCAGTGGGTCTAGATATTGGGACTACAAAAATTGTTGCCATGATAGGCAAGAAGAATGAGTATGGTAAGTTGGAAATTCTAGGAGTTGGTAAATCTAAAAGTTTAGGTGTTGCTAGAGGAGTGGTAAACAATATTACACAAACCATTCAATCAATTCAACAAGCAATTCAAGAAGCGGAGAATAACTCAGGCTATAAAATTAAGGACGTTGTTGTAGGAATTGCAGGTCAGCACATACGTAGTATTCAGCATACGGATTATATCAGTAGAAATAATCCTGAAGAAGTAATAGGAGGCGATGACATTCAACTTCTGATTGATCAAGTGAATAAATTGGCCATGTTGCCAGGGGAAGAAATAATTCATGTTTTACCTCAAGAATTTAAAATTGATGGTCAATCTGAAATCAAAGAGCCTATAGGAATGTATGGCGGAAGACTTGAATCTAGTTTTCACGTTGTAGTGGGACAAGCATCATCAATTAGAAATGTGGGACGTTGTATCCAAAGTTCAGGAATTGAATTATCAGGATTGACATTAGAACCATTAGCATCATCTGACGCTGTATTGAGTCAGGAAGAGAAAGAAGCTGGCGTTGCCTTGATTGATATAGGAGGAGGAACAACAGATTTAGCTATTTTTAAAGATGGAATTATACGCCACACTGCCGTAATTCCTTTTGGAGGAAATGTGATTTCTGATGATATAAAAGAAGGATGTTCAATCATTGAAAAACAAGCGGAATTACTGAAAGTAAAATTTGGTTCAGCTTGGCCAGGAGAAAATAGAGATAACGAAATTGTTTCTATTCCAGGATTAAGAGGAAGAGAGCCAAAAGAAATTTCTTTGAAAAACTTGTCAAAAATAATTCACGCACGTGTTGTGGAAATTGTGGAGCAAGTTTTTACGGAAATCAAAGCGTATGGACATGAAGACCCTCGCAAGAAATTAATTGCAGGAATCGTTCTTACAGGTGGAGGTGCACAATTGAAACATATTAAGCAGCTAGTGGAGTACATCACGGGAATGGATACCAGAATAGGATATCCAAACGAGCATTTAGCGGGTGACTCTGATGAAGAATTCTCTAGTCCATTATATGCTACAGCGGTAGGATTAGTAATGAACAGCATTGAGAATAAAACACAAAGTGCGGTGAGAATGGATGAAATAGCTCCGCCAAAAGCAGCGGTTTATCGCGCTCCTGTTGTTGAAAGTTATGATAGAAGAGAGGAAGAAGAGGAAGAGGTTGAGACAAGGACTAAAGCGAATAAAGAAGAATCTACTGGAGACAAGATAAAGAGATCATTTTTTGATCGTTATGTTGACAAGATTAAAGATTTTTTAGATAACGCAGAATAAGGGCATCGACCCAAATTAAAAATACAACAATTAATAATTAATATCAAAAACCAAATAAAATGATGAGCAACTCAGAATTTGGAAGTATTTCATTTGATTTACCAAAAAACCAATCAAATGTAATCAAAGTAATTGGTGTAGGTGGAGGCGGAAGTAACGCAATAAACCACATGTTTAAACAAGGAATTAAAGGAGTAGACTTTATTGTTTGTAATACTGATTCTCAGGCATTGCAAAGCAGTTCAGTTCCTAATAAAATTCAACTTGGTGTGAACTTAACTGAAGGACTTGGTGCAGGAGCAAATCCTGACGTCGGTCAACAATCAGCTATAGAAAGTATCGCT
Source organism: uncultured Flavobacterium sp. (assembly GCF_963974175.1). Taxonomy (GTDB): domain Bacteria; phylum Bacteroidota; class Bacteroidia; order Flavobacteriales; family Flavobacteriaceae; genus Flavobacterium. The sequence goes on along the minus strand of NZ_CAXBBR010000001.1, from coordinate 384,116 downwards.
GAAATCGAAAAGATGTTGGATCGCAATACCAAGATGGTTTTTATTACTGCAGGAATGGGTGGTGGTACCGGTACAGGTGCTGCACCAGTAATTGCACAATTAGCTAAAGAAAGAGAAATTCTTACTGTAGGTATTGTAACACTTCCATTCTTATTTGAAGGTAAAGTTCGTCAAGAGCAAGCTAAAATAGGTATCGAAAAACTACGTAAACAGGTAGATTCTTTAATTGTTATTAACAACAATAAATTAAGAGAAGTATATGGAAATCTTGGTTTCAAAGCTGGGTTTTCAAAAGCTGATGAAGTTTTGGCTACTGCGTCTAGAGGAATTGCAGAAGTTATAACGCATCATTATACTCAAAATATAGATTTACGTGATGCTAAGACAGTTTTGTCTAATAGCGGAACTGCGATAATGGGATCGGCTGTTTCCGAAGGTGAAAACAGAGCTAAAGAGGCGATTGTGTCTGCTTTAGATTCTCCTTTACTAAATGATAATAAAATCACAGGTGCCAAAAACGTATTGTTGCTCATCGTTTCAGGTTCTAATGAAATCACTTTAGATGAAATAGGGGAAATTAACGACCATATTCAAAATGAAGCGGGTCACAATGCCAATATTATTATGGGTGTTGGTGAAGACGAAACATTGGGTGATGCCATTGCAGTTACTATTATTGCAACGGGTTTTGATATTGAACAGCAAAATGGAATTGTAAATACAGAGCCAAAAAAAATAATTCATACATTAGAGGATGAGCAAAGAAGTGTTCATAATCTATCACAAAATACAGTAGCAGCATTCGATTTAAATGCTGAGAAAACGGTTTCAAGTTCTGATGAAAGAGTTGTTTTTGATCTAGTAGAAGATGATGAAACTAGAGAAGCTGTAGTTCCTGTTGCAGGAAACGAAGACTTGATGGCAATGTCAGAGTTTATTAAGAACTTAGATGTTACTTTCGAAATTGTTTCCCCTATCAAGGATATTGATTTCACTTTTACTACTCCAAAAGCTGCAGAAGTAAAAGAAGTACAACAGCCTAAAGCGTTAGAAAGACAAGAACAAACTACTTTCTCTTTTGATTTACCAATACACAAACCGGAACCAGTACAAAAAGTGGAAGAAGATAAAGTATTGTTTGAATTAACTAATGAAACACGTGAGATCAAAGTGAATCAACCGGTTCAATTTGTACCAGTAACTGAATTATCAGACAAAGGAATTATTAAATATTCTCTTGAAGAGTATATGGAGGTTGAGGATAATTTTACAACTTCTAAACCAGCTGTAAAAGTTGTGGAAGAAGTTATTCCTGCTGAGTTAAACATTACGATGAAGCAAGTTGATAAGACAACAGAGGCACCTTCAAGGTTTGAGGAAATTTCTCCTATGGAAATGACAATTGAAGAGACTTTGAAGCTTAGAGCTGATGAGAGAAGAAAGAAACTAAAAGAATTCAATTACAAGTTTCATAACAATGTTTCTAAAATTGATGAGTACGAAAGAGAGCCTGCCTATAAAAGATTAGGAATAGACATCTCAAATACACAGTCAAACAATACAAATTCGAGAATATCTGTTGGAACTGATAGTAACAATGATTTACAGTTGCGTTCTAATAACTCTTTTTTACATGACAATGTAGATTAACACTCTCATAAACCAATATGATTTAACCCGAAAATTGAATTTAATTTTCGGGTTATTTTTTTTATCTTCGCACACACAATACGGGGTTATATTTTATGGGCCCATATCCTGCTGTCGTTTCAAGCTTTTTCTCGAAAATGCTTTTTTCAAAGCCCTTAAAAGAGCTTCCTTTGGTCGCTTTTTAAGTTCAAGAAAAAATGCAATTTCTCAAAAAAAAAAGGCTTTTCACTATCATCAGGGGCAAAAAAATAGATGCTTTTGCATAAATCACTTATAAGTAAACTAAGCAGCATTGCTTAATTAAATAAAAACAAAAATGAGTTTATCAATACAAATCATGGACGATATTAAAACGGCCATGAGAGCTAAAGATACAGTAGCTTTAGAAGCTTTAAGAGCAATTAAATCGGAAATCCTTTTAGCTCAAACAGCTTCAGGTTCAAAAGAGGAAATCACTGCAGCAGACGAGATTAAATTACTTCAAAGATTAGTAAAAACCCGTAAGGACAGCGCTAAAATTTTTACGGAGCAAAACCGTATGGATTTAGCTGAGCCAGAATTGGCGCAAATTGCTGTAATTAAAAAATTCTTACCCGCTCAATTAAGCGAAGCAGAAGTAGAAGTGGTAATCGCAAAAATCATCGCAGAAACAGGTGCTTCAGGAATTGCGTCAATGGGTAAAGTGATGGGATTAGCTTCGGCTCAGCTAGGTGGAACTGCAGAGGGGAAAACAATCTCTGCAATTGTAAAAAAACTTTTAGTTTAAAAACACAGTAGTTGATTAACGATTTTAGATCACAAATCTAAAATCGTTAGTCAATAATAATTTTTGGCTGCGTAGTTCAACTGGATAGAATATCAGATTTCGACTCTGAGGGTTGCAGGTTCGAACCCTGTCGCGGCCACATAAATAGAAGCAACAAAATGACAAAATAATTTTGCCGTTTTGTTGTTTTTTTTGTTTTTAAATGTGATAGTTTTGAAGGAACAATACTGCAACGACAATAAAGATGATTACTGCGATTCAATTTTTTCTAATTGTATTACTCGGCATTAGTATAGCCGTAATTATTGTTGAACCTATATATGTGTTTGTTTTTAATAAACCGTTTTATATTCATTGGTATCCATTTAGAAGAAAACTTAGTCATATACAACGAGATATTCTAAGAAAGGAATGTGCTTTTTATCGCAGCTTATCAGATAAGAGGAAATTGTTTTTTGAGCATCGTACGGCCACTTTTATCGCTAGATATAAATTTTTTGGAAAAGGCAATTTTGTTGTTACGGATCAGAGTAAGGTGTTAATTACTGCTACATATGTAATGATGACCTTTGGGATGCGACATTATCTGATTGGGATTTTTAATAAGATAATCATTTATCCACAGCACTATTTATCTACTATAAGTAATGAGTATCATAAGGGCGAGTTCAATCGGGGATTGAAAGCTGTAGTTTTCTCATGGAAAGACTTTCAGGAGGGGTTTCTTTTTGACAATGATAATTTGAATCTAGGCATACATGAATTTAGCCATGCTTTGTACTTTCATGGATTGAAGAGCAGGGACCAAAGTGCTGTCGTTTTTTCGAGTACTTATGTTAAAATACAAGAATATTTAGTGCAACCTAATACACTGGAAAAAATAGTTTTATCTGATTATTTCAGGATTTATGCCTATACAAATCAGGTGGAATTTTTAGCCGTAATTTTAGAACATTTCTTCGAAACACCTCATATTTTTAAGAAGGAGTTTCCGGAACTTTATAATAATGTTAGAGACATGATCAATTTCGATGAAAAAGATTCAAATTTCTAAATTTAGTTTTTAGAAAGGTACTTACGGCGTTATTAATTGTAGCAGTTTGCTATGATCTGCTTTTTTAGTTGTAAATTTAAGTTCAATTAAAAACGATGATGTCATGAAAGAGAATGTACCAGTGTCCGTAATTATGACTAAGAATGTAATTAAGCTTAATCTTTCGGATGATTTAACAAAGGCCGAAGCCTTATTTAAAAAACATAAAATCAGACATATTCCAGTTGTGAATAACCACAAAATAATTGGGTTGCTAAGTTATACTGATTTGTTGAGGGTTTCGTATGCAGATGCAGTCGATGATCAGGCTAAGGATGTTGAATCCATAGTGTTTAATATGTTTACCGTTGGACAGGTAATGGCAAAAGATATAATTGAGATTTCTTCCGAAACCACTATAAAGGAGGCTGCTGAAATTTTAGCTAATAATGAGTTTCATGCTCTTCCCGTTTGCGATAATGAGGTGTTAATAGGTATGGTTACGACAACAGATTTAATGAGATATTTACTGCAGCAATATAACGTCGTGAAATGAAAACTGGAACCTCATAAATAAATCACGACTGGCATAATATGTAGGTTGAATTATGCTGTATTGTTAAAGGATCATCCAGCTAATTTAAATTATAACAGTATTTTTTTTATATATTTGTTTTTCAAATTCTCTAATAAATTTCAGATAACATTGTTAAAAGAAATTTATCTTCAACTTTTTCATATACTTAAATAATCTATCCAAAAAAAAAGCGGACTATTTCTGCACTAACTTAGCATTTGCCGTAGTTGTTAGTATTAGTTGGCTAATGATATACTATAATAAACCAATCAAACCATGAAAAGAAGCACTTTATATATACTGCTTTTAAGTCTCGTTTTAATACAGAGCTCTTGTAATTCACCAAGCAAAGACAAACATAAAATTTCTATAGGATTCTCACAAAGTATTGATCACGATATTTGGCGAAAATCAATGGACCATGCTATGCAGGTGGAGGCCGCAATTCATCCTGAAATTAACCTTACTATATACAATGCAAATAGGAAAGCAAGTAAGCAAATTAGAGACATTCAGAAATTCATTGATAAAAAAGTAGATGTTATTATTGTTTCTCCTTTTGAATCAGATTCTATAATCCCCGTTATTGAAAGAGCAAATGTAATAGGGATTCCCGTAATTATTGTTGATAGAAAAGTAAATACGCTGAATTACACGGCCTATATTGGAGCAGATAATGTTGAAGTAGGACGAATTGCAGGGCGACATATTGTTTCTTTATCAAGGGGGAAAGCAAATGTAATTCAAATTAAAGGGGCTTCCTACGCTTCACCTGGTTTGGAAAGGAGTATGGGGTTTAGCCAAATTATAAGTCAATATCCTAACATCAAAGTAATTTCTATAGATGCTCAAAAAGATGAGTTGCCTGAGGATGCGTTTGTCAAAACTTTAGAAAGGTTTCCCAGTATCAATTATGTATATGCCTATAATGATGTAATTGCGTACCAGGCATGGAAGGTGGCAAAAGAAAAAATAGCAACGAATCAAATAAAATTCATTGGTGTTGATGGAATTAATGGGCCAAATGGAGGTATTCAACTTGTTAAAGACGGAGTTTTAGAATCCACTGTTTTATATCCTACAGGAGGGAGTGAAGCTATTAAATTAGCATTGAAAATAGCTAATAAAGAGATTGTGCCTAAAAATAATAAACTCAATACCATATTAATTGACTCAGTTAATGCGGATATTATGAGCAATCAATTGGATAAGATAACAATTCAACAATCTGACATTGAGCAACAACAGGGTGTTATTAGAAGTCAAGAAGAGAAATATGTTACTCAAAGTAACCTTTTAAAGCTTTTGTTTTTTCTATTTATGTTGGCACTAGGTTTAGTTTTCTTCAGTATTTATTCTCGTATAGCAATAAGCCGTAAAAAGATAGAATTGGAAGAGACAAATAAAAAAATTGTTAGTCAAAGAAATGAAATTGAAAAATTTTCTGAAGAATTAAAACTAAGTAATGAAGCAAGAGTTAATTTTTTTACAGGTTTGTCTCATGAATTTAAAACGCCTTTGACTTTAATTTTAAGTTCTGTCGAATCTTTGAGTATTGAACTTAAGAATAAAGGGATTTCTGTAAATAATGAAATTAGCCTGATGTATAGTAATTCCAAGAGATTACTCCGCTTAATCAATCAATTATTAGATTATAGAAAAGCCGAAGATAAAAAGTTTGTGTTAAGAGCTTCAAAAACTAATATTTTAGACTTTTCAAAGAATATTATTGCAGATTTTGAACGGGAGGCTAAAAAGAGAAATATTGATTTTTCATTGACAACTAACAATCCGGAAGTAGAAGTTTATATGGATCGAAATCTTATGGATAAAGTCTATTTTAATTTATTGTCAAATGCCTTCAAATTCACTGCTGAAAAGGGTAAGATTTCGATCGTAATAAAAGAAGACAAACCCAATAAAATCGTTAAAATTTATTTTAAAGATTCGGGTATTGGGATTCCAGACAAAGAATTTAAAGAAGTTTTTAATGCTTTTTATCAAGGTTCAAATAATTATAGAAATAGTTCCGGAATTGGGCTTCATCTTTCAAAATCTTTTATAGAGTTGCATAAAGGACGTATCGAAATTAATTCAAAAAACGGCGCCGAATTTATAATTACAATTCTATTAGGGAAAGAGCATCTAGAAGATAAAGAAATCATAAAAGATTCTGTATTAGTTTATGATGATCATCCAGATTATATAGATTCTGAGGATATTCAAAAGGTAGAACCCCAAAACACTGAAGATAAATACTCCATTCTTTACATAGAGGACAACAAAGAATTATTGGATTTTGTTTCTCTTAAGCTTTCAATGGAATACTCCATCTATACCTCAGACGGGACCAATGCCTTTGAACGCGCATTAGAGTTAATCCCGGATGTTATTATATGTGATTTAAATTTACCGGATAAAAACGGCTTCGAAATTTGCGAGCTACTTAAGAAAGATTTAAGAACATCCCACATTCCTGTAATTATATTAACGGCTTCTGATGATCTGGAATCTTATTCTAAAGCATTGGGGAGTGGAGCAGATTTATTTCTATCGAAACCTTTTAGTATAAAATCATTATCACAATCCATAAAGAGCTTGCTTTTTAACAGAGAGAAGGTACGCTTTTATTATTCAAATAACATTAAAAATATCGTCACTAATGTAGATGTTAATTTTGGCATTTCTGAACAGGATTTTCTTAGAAAGTTGAATGATTTGATAGAAAAAAACATCGATAAATCTTTATATACTGTTGAGGAATTGGCCAAAGACTTAAATATATCGCGCGTACAATTGTATCGTAAAGTAAAAGCAATTTTGGGAATTAGTGTTAGTGATTATATTAACAATATTCGATTAGAAAAGGCAAAAGAACTTCTTTTAAATTCTAATCAAAATATTTCGGAAATTGCCTATTCATTAGGGTTTTCTTCGCCAAATTATTTTTCAACTTCCTTTAAAAATAAATTTGGAGTTACGCCTAAAGAATATAAAAGTAAAAAGTAAATTACTTTCGACGGAACCATTTTCTTCTTAACAAAAAAATAGCGTAACATAATTGTACTTTATGTAACGTAAGAGCAACTACAATGAAGTAGTTGCTTTTTTTTATACGCATAATATATTGTTAGTCAATATCTTGAGTTTTTTTTAATGATTTAATAAAGCATTGTATGAAACTGCACCATTCTTGGTATAAAAGCTGATTTTTTTTAAATATCTTGTTTGTTGAATTCAAGATCTAAACATAATTAATTTTTTGTTTGATTTGAAATTACAGCTGCGAAAGGTCTTGGAAGTTTTTAATTTCTTTTTTATCGCTTCTTTTTTCTGATAGAAATATTTAATATGAGAGTATAAAGTCTTTTTTATGTACTTAGTAATTCTCGTAAATCATCAAAATATGAAAATAAGCCTTAAGTTTTTGTGCCTTCCATTTTGTTTAGCATCATTTAATAGTTGCACTAAAGAGGATAAACCAACTGAAACCTCTATTGTAGAAAAAAACGCCCCGGCGTGTCAAACTCTTAATGAAGGGGATAATGTGTATCGCACATTCTTTAAGCCTTCTGTGGGTTGGGTTGGTGATCCCATGCCATTTTATGAAAATGGTATTTTCCATCTTTTCTATTTGTACGATGCTAGAAATACATTGCCTACTTTTCACCCATGGCATAAAGTAACTACATCTGATTTTGCAACGTTCACCGATCCTAGTGAAATGATAGCCACAGGAACTGCGAATCAGCAGGATGGTGCATTGGGAACCGGATCTGTTTTTAAAAGGAATGGTGTTTATTACGCTTTCTATACAGGTCATAACGGAAATCTTGATCCTAAAGAAAAAATTCTGCTAGCAACTTCTACGGATTTAAAAAATTGGATCAAAGATCCTTCCTTTTTATTTCAGGCCTCTTGGGGATACGATCGCAATGAATTTAGAGATCCAATCGTCATAGAAGATAAAGGTACAGGAACATATAAAATGTTGATTGCGACACGTTCTGAGGTTGGTTTAGTTTCTAACAGCACTGTGCCATGGCGAGCGGTGATCGCGCAATACAGTTCTGCTAATTTAAGAGATTGGATTTTGGAAAAGCCATTTTATGAGGATACAACTACCTTTATAACTGAATGTCCTGATGTGTTTACGATGGGTGATTATCAGTATTTGATTTATTCAAATATTGATGATCGAATGGTACACTATAAATACCGTTTACTGACAGCCAATACTTGGATTACTCCCGTAAATAGTGCGTTAGATGGAATTGCTTTCTACGCTGGAAAAACAGTTACCGATGGCATGAATCGGTATATAGCAGGATGGTGTCCTACAAAAAACAAAAATAGTGATGCAGGTATTTTTGATTGGGCTGGATCGCTTGTAACGCATCGACTTGTACAGCATCCAAATGGAACATTAGATATTGCGATACCTAATGGTGTCGATAGCAAGTTTAGTGTTAATAGAGCTTTAAATGCGAAAATAGGCTTAGGAACTACAAAGCAAGGAGAGGCCTATACATTGAAGGCTAATGCATCTGAAAAAGCATTTTCAGTGTTTGACAGAGAAACTGGATCATTTAAAATTAAAACACATATAAAAGCGACATCATCTACTCAATTTGGTTTTGAATTTGGAGCCTGTGGAACGCGAAATGAAGTATTTGCCATTGTATTTGATTTAGCCAAAAATCAATTAAGATTAGATAAAGTTATAAAAAATGCGGCCTCGCTAAATCTAACGAAGCTTCCGCTAAATGTTCCGGCTAATAAAGAGTTTGATATTACAATCATTGCTGAAAATTCTGTTTGTGTGATATACATTAATGACGAAATTGCTTTTACAAACCGTATCTATAAAATGAATCAGAATCCGTGGGCTATTTTTGCGGATAATGGTGAAGTCACTTTTTCCGCCTTAAAAATTTTTAAATAATAAGGAGTATAGAAAAGGATAACTTTAGTCTTTTTAATCTTTATTATAACCCCAGTTTTATAAAGGTTCAGGTTTAGTAATTAAAATTAATTCTGTTCGTTTTTTACTTTTTTACCTGCGTAATGTTAAAATCAAAACCATCAAAATCTAATTTTGATGGTTTTTTTATGGCTCTACTTCAATGGAATAAATCTGCTGCTTTCCGTGCTGGATGTAAATTGAGAATCTGGGTTCGAGTGCCTTTTGCATAATAAAACGGAGCAGAAGATACATTGGGAATTCTATAAATATAAGTTGTCTTTCTTGTTGCAATTCCGATAGCCAGATATAAAAACAGCACTGAATCTTGAGCTCACATTGCATTTCATCTGTTTAATTTTTCCTAAAAGCTTTAGAATACTTCATAATATAGAATTGATTAATAGATTCATTTTTTTTATAAATTATTTTTGAACTTCCTGTAAAAATAAATTTAAAATTTTATTAATTAAATAAAATTAATCAAGTGACTTTTTTTATTTCTGAATATCCATTTTCAAGAAATAACATGTGTAACATAATTGTATTCTATGTAACATAATTAGAACTATAACGAGATAGTTGTTTTTGTTGTACGGCTGTTAGCTATTGCTATGTATGAGGTTTTGACTTTTTTATACTTTTTTTAAGAGGTATGAATCTATTTGTAACATCTGTAAAATACCAATCTTTTTTTTGCGCATAAATTAGCAATTCAATATAATAATTATACATAATGAAAAAAATAGTTGTTTGGGCTTTGATTGCCTCATTAGCAGGTTTCTTATTTGGTTTTGATACAGTCGTTATTTCTGGAGCAGATAAAAAACTTCAGGTTCTTTGGAATTCCTCGGATACATTCCACGGTACAGTTGTTATGGGAATGGCATTATGGGGAACCGTTATTGGAGCAATATTTGGTGGGATTCCTACTAATAAGATTGGAAGAAAGAATACTTTATTATGGATAGGAATATTATTCTTGTTTTCCGCAATTGGATCAGCTTTTGCCAACAACCCATTTATATTCGCTGCTTTTAGATTTATTGGAGGTTTGGGTGTTGGTGCATCAACAATTGCAGCACCAGCATATATATCAGAAATTGCTCCTGCAAAAGATAGAGGAAAACTAGTTGCTTTTTATCAATTCAATATTGTTTTAGGGATACTTATGGCTTTTTTGTCTAATTACCTTTTAAATGATGTGGGTGAGAATTCATGGAGGTGGATGATGGGAGTACAAGCAATTCCATCTGTGATTTATCTTTTATTAATGATTTCTATTCCTAAAAGTCCAAGATGGCTCTTGTCTAAGTTCAGGAACGAGGAAGCTAGGAAAGTATTGCGAATAATGGGGCAAGAAGCTGATTATGAAAAAATAAAAGAAGAGATAGATAAAGATAATAACGACGCCTCCCTTGCAAATGACACTATATTTTTGAAGAAATACAGAACACCCCTAGTGTTGGCCTTTTTAATGGCCTTTTTCAATCAATTATCTGGAATTAATGCTTTTTTATATTATTCTAGCAGGATTTTTCAGGAAGCGGGTCTTGGAGAAAGTACAGCTTTACTTAGTAGTATTGGAATTGGTGTGGTGAATTTGATTTTCACTCTATTGGGAGTTTTCTTAATTGACAAATTAGGACGTAAAGTATTAATGTACATTGGTTCTGTAGGATATATTATCTCACTTTCACTTGTAGCAATGGCTTTCTTTTTTCACTGGGGTGGAATAGCTGTTCCCGTTTTCTTATTCCTATTTATTGCCGCACATGCAATAGGACAAGGTGCTGTAATTTGGGTTTTTATTTCCGAAATTTTCCCAAATCATTTAAGGGCATCTGGGCAGTCCTTTGGTAGTACTACACATTGGGTTCTGGCGGCTATTATTCCATCATTAATTCCGTATCTATTTTCTACAGTAGGACCGGGAGTTGTATTTTTGTTTTTTGCAGTGATGATGGTTTTTCAACTTTTATTTGTTGCATTTATGATGCCGGAAACAAAAGGAATCTCTTTAGAAGAACTTAGTAAAAAATTAATTAAATAGAAATTATGAAAACAATAGTTAAAAAGGAATTTTTCAGACTCTTGTGTTGCATTATTGGTACAGTTGTCTCAGTAGGGTGCAAGCAATCTATAGTTAATGAAAAGAAGGATTACACGGAATCAGAATTATACAGACCTAATTTTCATTTTACTCCTAAAAAAGGGTGGATGAATGATCCAAATGGGATGTTTTACTATAATGGTTACTACCACCTTTTTTATCAGTATTACCCAGATTCAAATGTATGGGGACCTATGCATTGGGGACATGCCATAAGTACTGATCTCATAACATGGACAGAGAAGCCTATTGCGCTTTATCCAGATGAAAAAGGCTATATCTTTTCAGGAAGTGCGGTTGTTGATGTGAAAAACACTTCGGGATTTGGGAGCTTAAAAAACCCTCCTATGGTTGCCATGTTTACGTATCATGACATGAAAAAAGAAAAAGCGGGGGAGACTAATTTTCAGTCTCAAGGAATAGCCTATTCCTTAGATGAGGGTTTGACGTGGACTAAATATGAAGCGAATCCAATTATTAAAAACCCAAATATTAAAGATTTTAGAGATCCTAAAATGACTTGGGATGCCATTCATCAACAATGGATAATGGTATTGGCAGCAGGCGACAGAACAATGTTTTATGGTTCTAAAAATTTGAAAGACTGGAAGCTTCTTTCGGACTTTGGAAAGGATATTGGCGCTCATGGTGGCGTTTGGGAGTGTCCAGATTTTTTTCCTATGCTTGTTGAGGGTACTGATGATTACAAATGGGTTATGCTATTAAGTATTAATCCAGGAGGACCTAACGGAGGTTCTGCTACGCAATATTTCGTAGGTGATTTTGATGGAAATACATTCGTTATAGACGAGTCTTTTTCAAAAGATGTACAACAGCAAAAAGGGCTTTGGTTAGACTATGGAAGAGATAATTATGCGGGTGTTACTTGGTCCAACATATCTGAGGTGGATGGAAGAAAGTTATTTATAGGTTGGATGTCAAATTGGGATTATGCGCAAAAAGTACCAACAGAAACATGGAGAAGCAGTATGACGATTCCTAGAGAATTAGTACTCGTAAAAGAGGGTAGTCATTATATTGTTTCTTCTAAGCCTGTGAAAGAATTACAAAATTACATTGCAAAGACTATTAAAAAAGACGCACTTATAATAGATAAGGAAACGATTTTAATTGATAAGGGCTTGGTTGATTTGTCAAAGCTAGATATTCGCTTTTCTTTAAAAAATCTTAAAAAGGATGTTTACAGCTTTTCATTGTCGAATGATGCTAACAATACAATTCAATTTGGAATCAATAAAAAGGAGAATTACTTTTTTATTGATAGATCAAAATCAGGAAAAGTAGGTTTCTCTGATCTTTTTGCAAATACTATTTCAAAAGCTCCTTTTAAGGGAGAGTTTGATCAAATGGATGTAAGGATAATTGTTGATAAAACTTCAATAGAAATTTTTTATAATAATGGAAAAACGGTAATGACCGAAATATTTTTTCCAGATAAACCGCTGGAATACTTTTCGGTTTCTAAAGCAGAAACTAAATATACCATTGAAAACGTAATTATTAACCAACTAAATTTTAACTAAACTAACTAAATTATGAAACACAAAATTATTCTCTACTTAATCCTGATGGGGTCCTTTTTTTCTTTATCGGCTCAAAATATAGGAATTAAAGGAGTAGTAACTTCTTCTGAAGATGGGATGTCTCTTCCTGGAGCATCGGTACTAGTTTCTGGTACAAATATTGGAACTTCTACAGATCTAGATGGGCAGTTTTCAATTAACAACGTAGATAAAAACGCAAGTTTAATATTTAGCTATACAGGTTATGCTACTCAAACTATTAAGCTTAATGGTCAAACTACCTTAAATGTTTCATTGAAATCAGAGTCATTAAAATTAGATGATGTTGTTGTAACAGGTTATTCTAAAGAGAAAAAAGCTGATTTAACGGGCGCTGTTACAGTAGTAGAGTTGAAGCCTATAACGGGTCAGGCTTTGAGTTCTGGAAATGCTATGCAAGCTTTACAAGGAAGGGTTGCTGGTTTGACAATTGAAAAGTCAGGAGATCCGAGTGGCGCAAACAGTAGAATTTTAATTAGGGGGGTAAGTACACTTGGGAATACAGATCCTTTGTATGTTATTGATGGAGTTCCTACGGTAAGACCAGAGGTGTTCGCTAGTTTGAGCCCAAGTGCTATTGCTTCTATCCAAGTCTTAAAAGATGCTTCGGCCTCTTCTATTTATGGATCTAGAGCTGCTAATGGGGTAATCATTGTTACCACTAAAAATGCAGGAAAGAGCGATGTTACGACGGTTTCTTTCAGTACAAATGTTTCTGTTCTTTCTGAGAAAAAACAACGATACAAAATGCTTAATGCTTTAGATAGAGGAAAAGTGTTATGGCAAGCATCTGTTAATGACGGTGCAAGTCCATCTGGTGGATATGGTGAAATCTATAATTTTGATTGGAATAACGATTTTAGTAATCCAATACTGAATAGCGTAAGTGTAAAACCATTTGTAGGAGGAGATACTAATGTTCCTGTAGGGGATACGGATTGGCAAGATGCTGTATATCAAACCGGATTACTTGTAAATAATGACCTATCTGTTTCTGGAGGGTCTGAAAAAGCAAATGCAGTTTTGAATTTGGGATATCTAGATAATTCTGGGATGCTAAAATATACTAATTATGAAAGGTATTCTGCTAGATTGAATGCCAATTTCAAGTTGTTTAATGACAAAGTAAGATTTGGCGTCAACTCTCAATTTACCCAATCGAATGAAAGAAGTGCTGCTGGAGATGTAGGAAATGCTCCTACACCGGGTTTGGCTATATCTTTAGCTCCAACCATTCCCGTTTTTACTAGTACTGGCGAGTATGGTGGGCCTATTGGTTCTGGGTATTCAGATAGAAATAACCCATTGTTAATGCAATACTTGAATAGATGGGATAATACTAGAAAAATGTCGTTGTACGGAAATGTATTTACTGAAATTGACATTGTAAAAGGACTGACTTTTAGAAATAGTATTGGGATGGATTTTAATGATTTTAAGAATAAAAATATTGAACCTACTGTTAATAATGGATTTATTACCAGAAGTGTGAATAGCTTGGCTTTAGATACTAATAAATACTCAAGCTTAACAATCTCTAATACTTTAAATTATAGTTTAAGAATATCAGACCATAAATTTGGTTTCCTTATTGGAACGGAATCAACTAAAACTGATTTTAATTCTTTATACGGCCGTGCTGAAGGTTTTGCTGTTGAATCAGAATCTTATTTTACGCTTGCTGCGGCAACTGGGTCAAGAACGACTAACGGTACATCTACAGGAAGCAGATTACTTTCTCAGTTTGGAAAATTTAATTATGCTTTTTCTGATAGATATTTAGCTTCATTTACTATTCGTAGAGATGGTTCGTCAAGATTTGGTCAAGATAATAGATATGGTATTTTCCCGGCTGTTACAGCAGGTTGGAGGATAAACAATGAAGAATTTCTTAAAAATGTAACGGCAGTTTCAAACCTGAAATTACGTGCTGGTTACGGAGAAGTAGGGAATCAATCTATTGGTGATAATGCTCGTTTTGGACTATATGAAGCTAGATACGGACCGAATCAAAATGTATATTATCCAGATTTTTTCAATATTTATTACAATGTGGGTACTTCATATGATTTGAATGGGAATAATACAGGGAATTTACCTTCTGGATTTGTATCCATACAAGCAGCGAATTCAGGGTTAAAATGGGAAACGACCAAAGAGATTAACGTAGGTTTAGATTTTGGTTTTTTTGGAGATAAACTATCAGGTTCATTTGATTATTTTTCTAGAAATACCGAAGGAATCTTAATTGTTCCACCAGTAGCTTCAGCAGTAGGTGAAGGGCAACAACGATTTGTAAATGGAGCATCTACCGCAAATAAAGGATGGGAGCTTACAGTAGGATATGCAGAAACCTTATCTAATGGTTTGTATTTTAATGTAACCACTAATTTTGGTGCAACTAAAAATAAAATAACTGATTTACCAGAAGAAGTTAGAGCAGCATACCCTGGAACAGCAGCTAATTCGATAATTGGTCATTCTCAATTTGAAATTTTTGGTTATAAAACTGATGGCTTGTTTCAAAGTCAAGAAGACATTGATTCACATGCTACTCAAATCGCTTCTCGTTTGGGAGGTATTAAATATATTGATATCAATTCTGATGGAGTGATTAATTCTGATGATAGAACTTTTATCGGAAGTACTCTTCCAAAACTAGAATATGGTATTAACATTAGCTTAGCGTATAAAAATATTGATTTCTCCGTTTTCGGTTCTGGTGTAGCGGGAAGAATTGGACAGGATCCATATATCTATTGGAATAATTTTGTTCAGGGAAGAGAAAATGCAGGGCCAGGTACTTTAAATGCTTGGACTCCTACTAATACTAATACTGACGTGCCTTCTCTTTCATTAGCAAATAATGACAATAAAGTTTCTGATTATTTATTTAGAAACAATTCCTACTTCAAAGTTAGAAACATGCAAATTGGTTATTCGTTTTCAGATAAGCTAGTTGAAAAATCTGGATTCATTACTAGTTGCAGAGTATATGCTCAAGGAGAAAATTTATTTTGGTTTACACCAAAAGGATATATAGGACAGGACCCAGAGCGAACAGATGTTAACAGAATACCAGTACCAACGACATTGTCATTAGGTCTAAACATTAATTTTTAAGCAATTATCATGAAGAAATACAATAAAATAGTTATTAGCTGCCTGTCAATCTTGTTTTTGGCATCCTGTAGCTCCGATTTTTTAGATTATGAACCAACAGGAGTATTGTCTTCTGGAAATGTGGCAACGGCTGGAAATGCTGATGCCCTTGTTACCGCAGCGTATGCTGCAATTGGTAATGATGAAATGGTAGGGCCAATAACGAACCAATGGGTGTATGGAAGTGTCCGATCTGATGATGCCTACAAAGGTGGAGGTGGTCGTGGCGATGTTGATGTAATTGATACTTATGAACAATACAATACAACTATTGCAGATTATGGTGATTGGATGTTGCCTAGAACTTGGACAAATCATTATAAAGCAATTTCTAGAGCAAACTTTGCTTTGTCTGTGATCAATGAGATTCCAGATGCAGACTACCCATTAAAAAAAGTAAGACAAGCGGAATTGCGTTTTTTAAGAGCACATTCTCATTTTATGCTAAAGTTACTGTTTAACAAAGTTCCTTTTATAACCGAAGATTTAACTCAAGAGGAAATCTTAAAAACGTCAAATGATTTGACAAGTGACGCTTTATGGGACAAAATTGCAGAAGATTTTCAATTTGCATTCGATAATTTACCACAAAAACAGGATCAGGTGGGTAGAGCCAGTAAAAATGCAGCTGCTGCTTATCTTGCAAAATTAAATTTATATCAAGCATATAAGCAAAATGACGCGCATAAAGTAACTAGTATTGATGCAGTAAAATTACAAAAGGTAATAGATTATGCTGATAAAGTTACTGGTGCTTTAGAGGCCGATTATGGAAATAATTTTTTGGATGGTCATGATAATGGTCTTGAATCGATCTGGGCTGTTCAGTTTTCGATTAATGATGGTACAAATACTGGAAGAGTAAGTTTTGTTACAGGCTTAAATTCACCACACGGAACTCCTCTTTATGGATGTTGTGGTTTTCATATGGCTAGCCAAAATATGGTAAACGCTTTTAAAACAGATGCCAATGGATTGCCATTATTGGATACTTTTAATAATTCAGATGTTTTCAATATAATTACTAATGGAAATGCTCCTCTTGCCTCAGGAGTTACAGTTGATCCAAGAATTGACCACACAGTAGGAGTTCCTGGAAGACCATTTAAATATAAAAACACATTAAAAACTTCAGGCGATATGGTTTATAATTTCAGTTGGGCTAGAGATCCAGGTGTTTATGGGTATTTTGGTAATATGAAAGAGCAACAATCTCCAGACTGTTCTTGTTATGTAAAAAACGGACCATTTATAGGTACTTCTAAAAACGTTGATTTTATCAGATATGCAGATGTTTTATTATTCAAAGCAGAGGCATTAATTCAATTAAATAGATATACAGAAGCATTGCCAATAATTAATCAAATTAGAGCTAGAGCAGCTGCAAGTGGGTCTATGCCGTTAGCTGCAGGAGCATCAAATGTATATAAAGTACAGCCTTATGCATCTTTCTCATCAAAAGATTATGCAATCAAAGCGCTTATGTTTGAAAGACGTTTAGAATTTGGTATGGAAGGACCACGATTCTTTGATTTGGTAAGGTGGGGAATTGCTGAGCCTGTTTTGAATGCTTATCTTAATGTAGAGAAGACTAAAAGGGATTTTCTTACTAATGCTAAGTTTACGGCAGGTAGAGATGAGTATTATCCAATACCTCAAAGAGAAATTGATTTTACGGCAGGTTTATACAAGCAAAATCCTGGTTATTAAGGTCAAAATTTGTTTTGGTGTTTGTTTAAATGTGTTAAAGGCAAGATGTATTCTTGCCTTTAACTTTTTAACTGTTTCGTTGAATAGGTCATTTTTTTACTTATTTTTAATTTTTAATTAGTTTTTATTATGAATGCAAAATACAATTTGAGTGCAGTATGTTTTGGGGAAGTCCTATGGGATATTTTTCCAACACATAAAAAAATTGGAGGAGCTCCATTAAATGTGGCTTTACGGATGAACTCTTTAGGGGTTGAAACGACAATGATAAGTCGCGTAGGTGAGGATGAAAATGGAGAAGATATTTTATCCTTTTTAAATGCTCAAGAAGTTACTACTGACTTAATTCAAGTAACTAAGGAATATAAAACGGGTGCCGTTCATGTAATGATAAATGAAAAGGGAAATGCTTCTTATGATATATTATATCCTTCAGCTTGGGATAAAATTGTAGAAACAGAAGTTATGGATAAAGTAATTTCTGAAGCTGATGTTTTTGTTTTTGGAAGTCTAGCATCAAGAGATGAAGTTTCTAGAGAAACTTTGATTTCACTATTGGACAAGGCGAAGTATAAGGTTTTTGATGCGAATCTAAGAGCTCCATACTATACTACAGAAGTGTTAAGCGAGTTAATGCAAAAAGCTGACTTTATTAAGCTGAATGATGAAGAATTACGTGAAATAAGTAGAGAGTTAGGGTCGCCGTACAATTCATTTGAACAAAACATGAAATTTATTTCAGAGAAAACGAATTCAAAACAGCTCTGTGTAACTAAAGGAGAATTTGGAGCAGTTTTATATTGTAATGATAAATTTTATTACAATAGCGGTTATTTTGTGAAGGTAGTCGATACAGTAGGTGCTGGAGATTCATTTTTAGCTTCCCTTCTTATACGGTTGCTTCGAGGGAAATCGCCACAAAAGGCACTAAATTATGCCTGTGCGGTGGGAGCTCTAGTTGCAGGTCAAGAAGGCGCTAATCCTAAGATTAGTGAAAAAGAGATTAAGAAATTTATGATGATTTAATATAGTAAAACTCAATAAACGAAATGAAAAATGCCCCAAATAGTGTCTAACTTTATGGGGCATTTCCATTTAAAGGGCTTTTTTGTTTTTATATTGTTGTCAACTTTTTCAAATCGGCAATAGTTGCGATTGGGTCAGTAGCTTTAAATACATAGCTTCCTGCTACCAGAACATCTGCTCCTGCTTCTACAAGTTGCTTTGCGTTTTTATTAGTAACACCACCATCTACTTCAATTAATGTTGTTGCTCCTTTTCTAGTGATCAAAGATTTTAGTTTTTGAACTTTTGCATAGGTGTTTTCAATAAAAGACTGTCCTCCAAATCCTGGATTCACACTCATGATACAAACCAAGTCGATATCATTGATGACGTCTTCTAACAAGTCAATATTAGTATGTGGGTTGATAGCTACTCCAGCTTTCATTCCTTCCGCTTTGATGGCTTGTAGCGTTCTGTGAAGATGTGTACAGGCTTCATAGTGTACGCTTAGTATATTGGCGCCTAATTCAGCAAAAGTTTTGATATAACGGTCTGGATCAACAATCATTAAATGTACATCGATCGTTTTCTTAGCATGTTTGTTAATCGCTTCCAATACTGGCATTCCGTATGAAATGTTTGGAACAAAAACACCATCCATGATGTCAATATGAAACCAGTCTGCTTCACTATTGTTAATCATTTCGATGTCGCGTTGCAGATTTCCAAAATCGGCGGCCAATACTGATGGTGCAATAAGTGTATTTTTCATTGTGTTGTTGTTTAATCTGAGTTTGTTTCAGATTTTTTAGTTGTAGTTTCTGCAAAATTAGGTTATTTAAAACAAATGCGAAAGTTTTTTTGCTGGGACAACTTCAGGAAGAAGCGGGTTTAGTGCGTAAGGGATTGCAATGGAAATCCTTTTTTATTTATGGAGCGATAGCATAATAAATAAAAAAGATTGTAATGGAAAGCCCGACCCGAAGTTTTCACGAAGGGTAACGCCCATATTATTTCAAATTTCAAAATTTCCGGTTGGATATTCAAACCTAGAGATTGGTAAACAATAGACATAGAATATTCAATTTTGAAGTTTGAGGGACTGAAACAAATTCAGTCTAAAAAAACAAAACTCCGGAAACCCGAGAGCTTCGCTCGAACAGACCGAGAGTTTTTTTTGATAAAAAACAAAACTCCGGTAATCAGCCGGAGTTTCAATCATCAATCAAAAAACGAACAGTCAATCAAACTGTTGTTCATTTTGAATTAAAATGCTTAATAGTTTAACCATTTTAATTGGGGGATATTTTTAACCTAGGTAGGTTTTAAGTATTTTACTTCTAGAAGTATGTTTCAATCTACGGATTGCTTTTTCCTTGATTTGACGTACACGCTCACGAGTTAGGTCGAAAGTTTCTCCAATTTCTTCAAGAGTCATTGGGTGTTGGTCACCAAGTCCAAAGTACAAACGAACTACATCAGCCTCTCTTGGAGTTAATGTTTCTAATGAACGCTCGATTTCAGTACGTAAAGATTCGTGGATTAATTCTCTGTCTGGGTTTGGAGATTCACCTGAACGCAATACATCGTAAAGGTTAGAATCTTCTCCTTCAACAAGAGGTGCATCCATTGACAAGTGACGACCAGAGTTTTTCATAGACTCCTTTACATCATTTACTGTCATATCTAGTTCTTTTGCAATTTCCTCAGCAGATGGTGGACGCTCGTTAGATTGCTCTAATAAGGCATACATTTTGTTGATTTTATTGATAGAACCAATTTTATTTAAAGGCAAACGAACGATACGAGATTGTTCTGCCAAAGCTTGTAGTATTGATTGACGAATCCACCATACAGCGTATGAGATGAATTTAAAACCACGTGTTTCATCAAAACGTTGAGCTGCTTTAATAAGACCTAGATTTCCTTCGTTAATTAAATCAGGAAGTGTTAATCCTTGATTTTGGTATTGTTTTGCTACCGAAACAACGAAACGTAAATTTGCTTTTGTTAATTTTTCAAGGGCTTTTTGATCCCCGGCTTTAATCTTTTGTGCTAATTCTACTTCTTCGTCAGCGGTAATAAGGTCAACTTTTCCAATTTCTTGTAAATATTTGTCTAATGAAGCAGTTTCACGATTAGTTACCTGCTTGGTGATTTTAAGTTGTCTCATGTTTTTGTGTCCTCAGTTTTAAAGTGTACTGGTAGTTATACGTATCAAGTTGTAAAAAAGTTACAATTGAGATAAATAATTTTAATTTTAAATTGTATTTTATATGTAATGTTTTAATTTTTAGGGTTTTAATAAATTTATTTGTAAATTTAGACAGACGTCATTTATAAAAAAGGACTAAAAAATTCAAATCACATATTAATCTACCTGATGAGATTTTGATTTTAGATAATCAAAGGTGCAGTTTGATTATGTGTTTATAATTTTAAAATTCTATTATAAAATAAGTGGCTTTTTTTTAATGTGC
Organism: uncultured Flavobacterium sp.; assembly: GCF_963974175.1. Taxonomy (GTDB): domain Bacteria; phylum Bacteroidota; class Bacteroidia; order Flavobacteriales; family Flavobacteriaceae; genus Flavobacterium. The sequence goes on along the minus strand of NZ_CAXBBR010000001.1, from coordinate 363,074 downwards.
TGTGTATAAATAATATAACTTAAAATTATTCATTATGGAACAATCAAAAATTGATGCAGTAGAAAGTAACTTTCACAAACTTGAAGATATTAAAAACTCATGTGAGAGTTTAATTCAAAAAATTGGGCATTTGCAAGTTGATTTATTTAATTTTCCAAATGCTAAATTAGAGAAGTTTTTAGGCAAACTAAATGGAGCATTAAGTGGTTCTCATAGTGAAATTGTCGAAGTGACATCGGCATATGAGAATGAGGTCTATATGCCTGCCAAAGGAATGGAGACATTTAATTCAGCTCAAGATGAAATGGATGAAAAGGCTTGATATAATTAAAAAGAAAAACAATTCGTTTTGTATCGCGAAATTTTAGTACAAGACATATAATAATAAGAAACCCATCTCAAAGTTATTGAAATGGGTTTTTTATTGATAAAAAGGGTGTAATACCAAATGAACACCTTAGTTTTTATGGCATTCCCTTCGGTCGGGCTGTCCGCACTCGCTTTATTGTTCCGTTCCACTCCACAATAAGAGCTCAAACAATTGCTCCCATCCCTAATGCAAGATCCATTGGGCGGCACGAGTCGTTTTATACTGAACAGTTAATTAGTCGTGTAATTCATCGCTAAAAATTAAATTAGTCTATTTTGTTAAGCGGTTTTAAATATTAAGCTTCTTCCATAACTTCTCCTTCATACTCAGATGCGATTAGATCGCTTCGGTCTAACCAATATTCAGAGGTGATCATTTCGTAGTTTTCATTATCAGAAGTATTCAGTTCCCAAAGAATTCCATCAGCATCAGGAAACTCTACTGCAGTAGTCATCGGTTCTTCAAAAAGGCGTTTGATAAGGTTGCCTTCCGTAAGTCCGTTGTTTAGTATTTTTAAGAACTGCTCTTTAGTCAAGATATTATTTTCTTCAGAAGTGATTTTACATTTTAATAGTACTGCTTTTGCATTAGGGAACTTTCCGTTGTATGCATGATGCAATAATTGGTTGCAATGAAACAAAGGAGCATGTAACTTGATTACAGGATATTCTTCGCAAATCTTGTCCAGAAGCATATCGTTAGAAATTTGTTCTATTTGTCCCTCGGTTAATTCTTCAGACAACTTGTAAGATAACAAGATAGCTGCTGCTTCATTAGGCTCATAATCACTTAGAGCCATAGAAAGTAGTGCACGCAACTCTTTATTATCTCTGCTTTTTGCATCTGGAAATCCATATAAGGCAAGAAGGTTTACATAGTCCTCAGTTGACCAGTATGTGCTTAACTCTTCTATTGTTTGAATGTTCTTTATCGTAACTTGATATTTCATTTTTATCTTTTTGTGTAAAAAAATGGAGTATAATCTATATCATACTCCATTTTATCCTATTGCGTACAGGAAGTATTATTTTTTAATAGTTGGCTTGTTTTTGTCCAACAAGGCTTTTTCTAGGACTTCAACTCTTTTTTTGAGTTTTTCGTTTTCAAGAGCGTTATTATAGTTGGTTTTATTCGTTTCCATAACTTTATCTATCAAACTTTCTAACTCTGCTGGTGACAATTTAATATATTCAACAGGAACGTTTTCGGTAGTTTTTACTTTAACTACAGGAACTATAGGAGTAACCACAGTTGTAGTTGTACTGTCGTTCGCCGTTTTGATTGCAGGAGCAGGAGCAGGAGCAATGCTGTCTTTTGCTGTTTTGATTGCAGGAACAGGAGCAATGCTTTCTTTTGCTACCGTTTTAGTCTCTTTGTTAGTAGCGATCGCTTTTAGCTGTTGAGTCTCTTTCTTTTCGATAGCCTTTTTTTCAATTGAGTTTACTTCCTCTAATGAATTTTGAGCTGTCTTCTTTTGTTCAAGAATAACCACAGCTTTGTCAATATCATTGTCGGCCTTCGCTTTTTCTAAGTCTGTTTCCAGTCCTTCAAGTTTGTTTTGGTATTCTTGTTTAAGGACTAAAATTTTCTCGCTGTTATCTGCGTTGTTTTGCGCAATTTTTTCATCAAGATATACTTGAGTTTCCTTGTCTTTGATGTCTAATTGTTCGTTTAACTTTGCATTGTAAACTTCATCAGGATTCGTTTTCTTACCACCAAAGCTTACTTTAATTCCAGCATTATACATGATGTGCGTCTGTAAATTGTCCGGACTCGATAGATCGGCAACATCAGCTGCAGATGTGATCATTCCTCTTGCTCCACCAGTAATTAAAATGTTTTTGCTTAACGGAATGTTCAATCCTAAACCTGCAGATGCAAATTCTTCGCTATCTACAGCCGTATTTGTTCTGCCTAGATAACTGTTTTGGCTATTTAAATAACCACCACCTAATATTAAGTAAGGTGTTACACCGTTACCGTCATTTAATCTAGCTCTCAATTCTAAACCATACATAGATAAGTTGTCAAAAGAAGTCGAAATTTGTTCGTTTTCGGTAGCTTGTAAATAGAATGCACGGATTCCAATATATTGATTAAAGTCAAATCCTGCGTAAAGTCCTAACAAATAGGTGTCTTTAAAAAGAGATTTATCATCAAATTTGATGTAATTAGCACTTGGTTCTAAAATCCATTGAATCCCTTTGAATCCATTGCTGAACTTGCTATAATATGCTTTGTCTAATTCGCTTAAAGTACCTGGTTTTCTTCCGCCTAAGTAAAATTGTAAAGAAGCTTGGGCAGACCAATTAGTTAATGCTTTGGTTTCAAAATCACTGTTGGTAACACCAAAATCAGTTTTGTTCTCTTCGGTAAGCAAATTTTCGCCTGCATTAAAGTTGTAACGGTTGTATTTCCCCTCGATAGTAAATACAATTCGATCGGTTAACTTCGTTTTAAATCCAAGACCTGCGCTAGCGTATATTTGGTCAAAATCATTTCTGTCTTTTATGGCTATATTTTGAACTCCAGAACCTAATGTTAGATAAGGAATGAAACGTCCTCTACCAAGATTGGTCTTAAATTCACCTCCCCAACGCGTCAATTTAATGTCTTGTGACTGAAACATAGCGTCGTTATAGCCAGCTATTCCAAAATCAGAAAAGCTAGTTTTTAATCCTAGCGATTGTAAATAAACCGCGCGGATTTCTACATATTCGCCAAAACCAAAACCAATTTTCCCACCTACAGAGGTTGCGTTTTCTAGTCCGGATTGTTTATCATAAAAAGTATAGTCAACAAAAGGCGAAGCGGTAAAGCTAATGTCTTTGACTTGTGCAAACCCTATCGTTGACAGGGTTAATAGCAGTAAGTTTATCGTTTTTTTCATAATTTTGTTTTTAGTTGATTTCTTGAGCAACCACAATTGGTGATTCGATCACCATAGAATTCATTTTAAGTGTTGCAATTTCGATATTTTTTTTATGAATTGTTATTTCATTTTTTAAATTATCAATCAGTGCTTCATTTTTCATTTGTTTGTTTTTGTCTATGAGGAAAAAGAACAAGCAAAATATCAGTCCAATAGCCATGACTATAATCACAGGGAATGTTGTGAATATCCCAAATCCTAAGTCAATATCTCTACCGGTTTGAAAAAGTTCAAAATTAAGGGTGTATAAAAATACTGAGATAATTATGTACCCCATTAATAGAATATTTCTCATGGTTTAATTATTAAGTTTCTTTAATTTTTTTTCTATAGAAATAAGATTTTTTTGATTCCCTTTATATTCTTCAACCAAAGAAGCAATTTCGGCAGTATTCAAGAAAGGTTTGTGTAAGGTGTCTGTTTTGACGTAATGTGCCAACGATTTTTCACCAAAATCGACTGTAATTTCTTTTTGCCTTTCTAGGATGCTTTTTTCTTCTTTTTGAAGCGACACTTTATCTGTGTATAAATGGATGCGCTGGCTCGCTTCTTCTGCTAATTCTGCGCTTGCTACGTATGCTTTTGCACTACTATCTTTTATTTTGTCAGTAACGACAGTGGTTCCTTCTATTACATTTTCGGTTACATTTTCAATGAAATTTTTTATTGAATCGAAAGCTGAAGTTGATTTTTTATCTGAAGCTTTTTTATTTGCCATGACTATTTAGTTTTGTTTTGTTGTTTTTTTCTTTTACCTATGATATAGAATACTGCAAACAGTACTATTACGGCTCCTACTGCAAAAAACGCATAATATAATCTGTTTTGAGTTTTGTTTGCATCTTCTTGATTTTGTGAATTAATATCATGTTGCTCGGTTTTGACTGCAATGCTGTCATTTAATGAAGCGACAGATGTGTTTATGTTGTTAACATTTCCAGTTAGACTTGATATTTTTGAATCAATTGTGCTGATTTGTTCTGCTATTTTTGATTCTTCTTCTTTTGCGAATTCTCCAAAAATATCTTGAGCGTTGTAATCTTCTCTGATTTTTTTACTCAAAAAATCTCGTTGATCATTAATAGAAATCACTTGTTCTTCTACATCTGAAATGTTTCTGTTCAATGACTTTACTTTTCTTTTTTGCTCATTTATTTTACTGTTTATTGTGCCTAGAAGCGTATCTATTTTTGCAAAATCTTTTGGAGGTGCACCTTTGTCATATAATGCTTTGTGCTGTGCATCATAAACTACTTTTTCTTGATTCAGTAAATCAATTTTTTTAGCAGCTAAGTCCATTTCTTTTTTTTGTAAAGCAACTTGCTCCTCAATGTTTTCTTTTTGGCCTTTAAGTTCATTTAGTTTTAAATTTACTCCTTGAATGCCTTTGTCAATTTTAGAGTCGTTCATTCGGGTCATAGATTCTTTTGTGCTTTTTAGCACGTTTAGTAAAGAATCTTTTTTTCTTGAAAGCGCTACAATTTGTTGCTTGATTTCTTCTTGCTCTACAAGTGTTTTGTTTAGTTCGGAATTGGTTTGAACAATTTCTTTTTGGATAATTGGATTTTCATTATCTTGCTTTTTTACACATGAAGCAAATGTAATTAAGCAAATGGCGAGTAAAGTTATTTTTTTCATCTTGTGATTATTTAAGTGGTTTAATATTTAGACACAAGAATAATCGATAGGTCACATTCTTTTTTTTTTTTTTTGAATAAAGTGACTTTTGTATTTATTAGGTGTCTTAACTATAAGTTACTCATAAATAAGGATAGCAAAAGAAAATGAAGTTAGGTAGAATATAAGGCCTAGGTTTTATTTTTATTAAATTCAATAAATAATATATTATGAAAATAAAAATAACATTTATAGTTTTACTTTTCACAGCTGTGGTTGTAGGACAAAATCAGAATGAAGGTGAAATAATTATTTCCAAAACACATTTAATTTCGCTTTTACAAAAATTTAAACAGCAGGATGATATTAAACTTGATAAAGAGGAAGTGACTAAGGAACTATTGTTTATTAATAAAACAGTAAAGAACGATAGTTTGACACAAAGAGTACGAGTCTTAGAAAATCAGATAGTAGTTTTAAATGCTAAGATTGATCCTGGAGCGAGAGATACTGTTGTTGTCTCCTCTTCAAAAACAATTGTAATTAGAGATACTCTATATAGAGCTATTGTAGATTCAAATGGGTATCAAAAATCAACTGTCGTTAGAGAGGACAATGAAAATTATGAAAATCAATTGAATACGTTGAATAGGAAATACGATGCCTTATTACGAAATCAAGAAGCGCTATTAGCGCGTCAAAAACAGAATATCGTTGTCGTTAATCCTGCTGTTGCTTTAAATAAGGAAACAAAACCGGATGAAAGCATTACTGCTGTAACAACGTTTGATCCAGTATCCAGTTTAGTTGTTGTAAAAGATTCTTTACCTAGTAATTCCACTGAGCTTAAAATAAAACCAGAGGTTAGGTCTGTGGTGGTTCCGGATGTAGTGAAAACAAAAATATCTGAAGTGCATACACAAGTATTTTTTGATAATAATTCGGCACAAATAAATAGCGGTGATACAGTACGTTTGCAGCAACTTGTTGAAGTGTTGAATGAGAATGAAAGTTTATCAGTTTTTTTGGAAGGTTATACGAGTAAAAAAGGGAATTCTGATTACAATAACAAATTATCTTTGTTACGTAATGATTCGGTAAAACAGTTTCTAGTAGAACGCGGGGTTTCAGTAAAAAGAATCTTCTCTCAACATCATGGTGTTGATTCAAAAAGTTTAAATGAAGCTGCAGCTCGTAGAGTTGATGTCAGCATCGATGTAAAGGACTAATCAAAATTATTTGATTTATTTTCAATTTAATAGTGACCTTTTGAGATTTTGGGTGTCTAAACTGCATAAAGTATATATAAATTGGAGAAATACAGTAGTGTGACTGATGAAGAATTAGCATCAATAATTGGCAAAACTAATGATACAGTTCTGTTTGGTGTTTTATATGATAGATACGAGCATTTGGTTTATAATAAGTGTTATGGATTTGTTCGGTCTATTGATGAAGCTAAGGATTTGACACAGGATGTTTTTTTACATGTTTATATAAAAATCGCTACTTTTAATGGCAAATCTAAGTTTTCAACTTGGTTGTATTCCGTTACCTATAATTTCTGCGTCAATTACTTAAGTCGCGATAAAGAACGGAAGATTTCATCACATTCTAGTCAAGTAGAAACGCAGTATGATTTAGCAATTGAAGTTAATGACTTTAGTTTATATCAAATGCAAGTCAATAAGCTAGAAAAAGCTTTAACATTAATCCCTCCTGAGGATCGAATGATTCTGCAGATGAAATACCAAGATGATGTTCCTATAAAGGAGCTTCAGGAAGTATTAGAATTATCAGAAAGCGCCGTAAAAATGCGGTTGTCAAGAGCAAAAGTAAGAATAGCCGAAGTGTATAATAAACTAGAGATATAATGGAGAATGAGAACCCTTTTAAAAAGATAGGCCTTCCACCACAAGAAGTACCTAAGGAATTAAAGCAAAAGGTAATGGATGATGTCAATGCAGTAAAATTCATTATGGAAGTAACTAGCTTGTTTTCGTCAAACTATGCTTCAACGATAGAAAGTATGTTTAAGACTAAAAATAAAAACAATAATAACGATACAAATAAATAGAACATGGAAGTTTTAGACCAGTTACGATCAGATACTTTAAATACCGTAAACACGCTTTTCTTTAAAATAGGAGAGGGGTTAATTAGCTTTATTTATGCTCTACTTGTTTTAATAATAGGTTGGGCGATTTCAAAAGGGATTATTTTTATTCTACGTAAAGCCCTTACCGTTTCTAATATTGATAAAATAGGGGATAAAATAAATCAATCAGATTTGTTCGGAAAAACAGATTTTAAAATTAATATATCAGAAGTTATCATAGGATTTGTGCGCTGGATATTGATTTTGGTATTTATGATAATTGCTGCCGATGTTATGCAGTGGACAATTATCTCTGTCGAAATAAGTAATTTGTTGCGTTATTTACCACGTTTATTCAGCGCAATAGCACTGTTCATGATTGGGATTTACATTGCTAATTTTGTTAGAAAAGCAATCCATGGTTTATTTACATCTTTGAATATGAGTGGTGCAAAAATAATTAGTGGCATGGTGTTTTATGGTATCGCAATTCTAGTAACTATCACGGCGCTCAATCAAGCAGGGGTAGATACCACAATAATTACTAATAATATTACGATAATTCTAGGAGCTTTTTTATTGACTTTTGCTTTAGCATTTGGCTTAGGCTCTAAAGATGTAATTACTAATTTATTATTTACTTTTTATGCTAGGAAAAATTATACTGTAGGCGAAAAAATAAAAGTAAACGGAAACGAAGGTGAAATTATCGCAATAGACAATATAAGTTTAACACTCAAAACTGCAACAGGAAAAGTAATAATTCCTATACTCCAAGTTATTGAAAATACTGTTGAAGTAAAGGAATAAGTCTAGAATAAGTAGACTTGAAAATAATTATTAAAAAATAAAAAAAAATGAAGAAAACAATACTAACTCTTTTTGTACTACTGTTTTTATCCTCGTTACAGGCACAAAAAAAAGCAAAGGTAAAAGGAGACAAAAATGTAATCGAAAAAACATATTCTCTAAATGGATTTGATACTATTGAGCTGTATGATGACCTTGAAGTAACTTTTACGACTGGAAACTTAAGTAGTAATTATTTCCTTAAAGCCGACGCAAATTTGCATGATGTAGTAAAGTTTGAAGTTAGAGATAGCGTACTTAGAATATCATCTTCTGAAAAAATCACCTCCAGTAAGCGACTAGAAATCGTATTGAATGTGACCACTATTCATGCCATCAAACTCTATAATGATTCTCAACTAAAACAATTAGGTTCATTAGTAGTAAACGATGATTTTGATATTATGGGTAACGATGATTCAAAAATGAAGCTGAACATCAGCGCCAGAAATATTAACTTTAGCCTAAACAATAATGCGGATGCAGATCTAGATTTACAAGCGCAGTCAATTAAAATGATTTTGAGTGATAAAATTGATGCAAAAGCAGTTATTAAAACAGATCTTCTCGATTTACAAATGTACAAAGATGCGGAGCTAAGTGCAAAAGGTGATACAGAGACTTTAAGATTAAGTCTTGTTGGGAGGCCGATTTTAAGAGCTTCAAAATTAATGACCCGCTATGCTGATGTTATGCAACATGATGGCTCTCAAGCTACCTTAAATTGTTCTAAAGAAATTGCAGTTTTTCTTGAAGGAAAGTCAAAATTGTATTTACACAATACCCCAAATGTGAAAATGAATGGAATTCATGGTACATCCGAGCTGTTAAAACGATAATTTAATATATTCAAAAGCCCGCTTCGTACTAGACTGAAACGGGATTTTTTTTGCAAAATAATTAAATAGTAGTATTCTTAACTAATTAGTTTCTTGTCGTCTTTGCTGTTTAATACGAGCACTCCCTTTATTGTTACTCTTCACAATAAGAGCACGCAGCTGCATATCCCGTATTGCAGTCAAACCCAAACAAAAACCCCATTTCAAATGAATGAAATGGGGTTTTTTATAAATAAACCTTTAGTAAACTAAGATCTGATTACTCTTTTCTTTCCTCACGTGGAGGTCTTGGCATAAGTGCTTTTCTTGACACTTTTTCTTTTCTTGTTTTCGGATCCATACCTAAGTATTTCACTTGGAAAACATCGCCCATGTTCACAACATCAGAAACATTTTCTGTGCGTTCCCATGCTAGCTCAGATACGTGAAGTAACACTTCATTTCCTGGAGCTTCTAGGTATTCGACAACTGCACCAAAGTCAAGCATTTTGATTACTTTAACATCATATGCTTCATTCATTTGTGGTTTGAAAGTGATTGACTTAATTTTAGCCAATACTGCTTCAATTCCAGCAGGATCTGTTCCTAAGATTTCAATAACTCCTTCTTCAGTAGTTGGATCTTCATTGATAACAATTGTTGTTCCAGTTGTTTTTTGTAATTCTTGAATCACTTTTCCACCAGGTCCGATCAATGCTCCAATAAAAGCATTAGGAATTCTTCTTGTAATAATTTTAGGAGCATAAGCTTTAACATCTCCTTTAGGAGCTGCTAAAGTTTCGATTAATTTTCCAAGGATATGTAAACGTCCGTCACGAGCTTGCGCTAGTGCTGCTTCCATAATCTCATATTTTAAACCGTCAATTTTGATGTCCATTTGACAAGCTGTAATTCCTACAGAAGTTCCAGTAACTTTAAAGTCCATATCTCCTAAGTGATCTTCATCACCAAGAATGTCAGACAATACAGCATAACGATCTCCATCAGTAATCAATCCCATTGCAATTCCAGAAACTGGACGAATCATTTGGATACCTGCATCCATCAATGATAATGTTCCAGCACAAACTGTTGCCATAGAAGAAGAACCGTTAGATTCTAATACTTCAGAAACCACACGGATGGTGTAAGGACAATCAGTAGGGATCATGTTTTTTAACGCTCTTTGCGCTAAGTTTCCGTGACCAACTTCTCTTCTTGAAGTTCCTCTTAAAGGACGAGCTTCACCAGTTGAGAAAGGAGGGAAGTTATAATGCAAGTAGAATTTTTCTTCTCCCTGTTGAGATGGAGAGTCAATTTGGTTTGCTTCTCTAGATGTTCCTAAAGTTGCTGTTGCCAATGCTTGAGTTTCTCCACGTGTAAACAATGCAGATCCGTGTACAGATGGTAAGTAATCTACTTCACACCAGATATCTCTAATTTCTGTAGTTTTTCTTCCGTCTAAACGTGTTCCTAAATCTAGGGTTACGTTACGAACTGCTTCTTTGTTTGTTTTTTTGAAATATTTAGAAACTAAATCTCCATCTACTGCCAATTCTTCTTCAGTAAATAAAGTTTTAACTTCTTCTTTCAATTCGTCAAATGCAGCTGTACGTTCTTGTTTAGAAGAACCTTTACTTGCAATTGCATATATTTTATCATAAGATGCTGCTTTTACTTTAGCGTAAATAGCTTCGTCTTCTCTTTCTCCTTCGTAAGTACGAACTTCTTTTTTTCCAAAAGCAGCTACTAATCTTTCTTGTGCAGAAATTTGATTTTTGATATGTTCGTGAGCAAATTTAATTGCTTCAAGCATTTCTGCTTCTGAAATCTCTTTCATTTCACCTTCTACCATCGCGATAGAGTCCATAGAAGCTCCAATCATCATATCAATATCTGATAATTCTAATTGTGCACGGCTTGGATTGATGATGAATTTTCCGTCGATACGACCTACTCTAGCTTCAGAGATTAATGTTTCGAATGGAATGTCAGATAAAGCTAAAGCTGCTGATGCTGCTAAACCTGCTAATGCATCTGGCATTACATCTTCGTCAAAAGACATTAATTGAATCATTACCTGAACTTCAGCATGGTAGTCACTTGGGAAAAGTGGACGTAAAACACGGTCAACAAGACGCATTGTTAATACTTCACTATCACTTGGTCTAGCTTCTCTTTTGAAAAAACCACCTGGAAAACGTCCAGCTGCAGCAAATTTTTCACGATAATCTACCGTAAGTGGTAAAAAGTCGATACCTGGACTTGCTTTTCTTGAAGATACCACTGTTCCTAAAATAACAGTTTTTCCTATTCTGATTACTACAGATCCGTCTGCTTGTTTTGCTAAACGACCTGTCTCGATTGTGATGTTTCTTCCATCACCTAAATCGATAGTTTCTACAAATAATTGTGGAATCATAAATTTATTTTTTTTAGTTAAACATGGGTTCTAGTTGTGTTGTAGTTGTTGTTTTGCGTAGTTAATGCCTAAAACCCAATGAAAAACCAAACTTTTTTTATTCTTATGTAAAAAACAAAAAGAGGCACTCTCGCGCCTCTTTAGTATATTGATTATTTTCTGATACCCAATACTTTGATAATCTCACGATATCTGTTGATTTCTTTCTTTTTCAAGTAATCTAACAAAGATCTTCTTTTTCCTACTAGCAATACTAATGAACGCTCTGTGTTATAATCGTGACGATTTTTTTTCAAATGTTCTGTTAGGTGGCTAATTCTGAAAGTGAACAAAGCAATTTGAGCTTCTGCTTTACCTGTGTTTGTTTTTTCTCCGTGTTGTGCGAAGATGTCTTCTTTAATCTCTTTAGTTAAATACATTCCAATATTTGTTTAATGATTTTTATGTATGTCATACAGCTATTGTAGGACGGGTGCAAAAGTACTATTTATTTTTGAAATAATATTTAAATTTATAAATATTTTAAGTTTAAATCAATTCCCGTTTTTGAGCTGGCTCTTTTATGATTTAATTTCAAAGAGAGTCTTAGTATAGTTTTGCAATCTCCTGATTTACAAATTCTAAAAATTTCTCGTCAGCCTCTGTAAAAGGATCTAAAACATGACTGTCGATGTCAATTTGTCCAATGTTTTCTCCGTTTACAAAAAGAGGAACCACTACTTCAGACTTTACCGTGAAGCTGCAGGCGATGTAATTGTCTTGTGCTGCTACATCAGGGACAACAAAGTTTTCATTTGAAACCGCTACCTGTCCACAAATACCTTTTCCAAAAGGAATAACAGTATGGTCCGTCTCTGCTCCTACATAGGGTCCTAGATGCAAGGTTTTTGTGTCTTGATTTGCAAAATAAAATCCAACCCAATTGTAATAATCTACATTGTCTTGTAATAGTTGGCAAACGGATAGAAGTTTTTCGTCTCTAGAAAGACTATTATTTAATGTAATTGCAGTTACCTTTGGTTGTAATTCCTGAAATGTCATGTTTTCTGATTTTTATACAAAAGTATTTAAAGTCTCTTTCAAAAATTATATAAATTTGTTAAAAAATAGATTTTGAAAAAATATTTTATTCGTTATAAACCTTTTTTACTGTTTTTGACAAAGTTTTTTTTGACTTTTATTATTCTTACGGTACTATATCAAGGTTTTTTGGGTAGGTTCGAAGATAATAAGATTGATTCTATTACCAAATTAGTTGCCAGAAATACAGAACAGTTAGTGGGTTTATTTCATACGGACGTAGCGTTAGAAGAAAATAAAGCAGAAACTTTTATTAAGTTGCTTTATAATCAGAAGTATGTTGCTCGGATGATTGAGGGATGTAACGCTATTAGCATCATCATCTTATTTATTTCATTTGTTGTGTCATTTTCAGGAAAGTTAAAGCCCACCTTGCTTTTTATTTTTGGAGGGAGTGTCGTGATTTATATATTAAATGTGATGCGAATCGCGCTGCTAACTGTCTTGATGTATCATTTTCCAAAGCAAGAGCCTTTGCTGCATGGAGTATTATTTCCTCTATTCATTTATGGAGTAGTTTTCATTTTGTGGGTAATTTGGGTACGTAAATTTTCATTATATGCTAAAAACACTGCTGTCACATAAGTTAAGAATTTTTCTGGGATTAGTGTTTGTAGTATTACTTGCTACGGTACGTGCTTATGAAAATCAATTGTTTTATGACCCTTTTTTGAATTATTTCAAAAGCGACTTTAATGTCTTGCCATTACCTTCTTATAACCCTTTTTGGTTATTCATTGGATTGCTGTTCCGTTATGGACTGAATTCTATGCTGTCATTAGGGTTGATTTATGTGCTTTTTAGAGATGTTACAATGATTAAGTTCGCTTCATTTCTTTATATTTTTTTCTTTCTTATTTTTGTATCCTTATTCTATACTATTATTTATTTGTACGGGGCTAACAATGACATGGTGCTTTTTTATGTACGGCGATTTCTGATTCAACCTATTTTTGTGATTTTGTTTATCCCTGCATTTTATTATCAGAAGCTAAATAATTAGGTTTTCTGATACTATTTTAAATTAACAATCTGCAAATATTTTAAAGAATCTTAAGTTAGATTTTTTAAAATATTTGCAGATTGTAATACAATTAGTGTGCTATGATTGCCTAGTTCTTAGCTTTCCAGTAATGCCTTAAATCTAGAGTATAAGGATATTCAGGATTGATTAACTCTATAGGAGTGTCAGGTTTAAGTTCTGATTTAGATTCTACTAAAAATCGAGAAGTTGCGGCCTGGTTTGATATTGCTTCTGTTCCTATTGCTGCAATAGTCGTAGAAGGAGTGTGACCAAAATCCCAAAAACGGCTCATTTTTCTTGATTCTGCTTCAAAGCTATTTACAGGGTAGGTGTCAAAACTTCTTCCTCCAGGATGATTTACAAAATAAGTACAACCACCAATAACTTTATTGTTCCAAGTATCTACTAAGTCAAAAACTAAAGGTACGTCAATACCAATGTTTGGATGCAATGCGGATGGTGGATTCCAGGCTTTGTAACGAATTCCAGCTACGTATTCTCCTTTTGTTCCTGTGCTTCTTAATGGAATTCTGCATCCTTTGCATAATAATATATGACGGTCTGGAACAATTCCAGAAACTTTTACTTGTAAACGTTCTAATGATGAATCTACAAAACGAGAAGTTCCCGTACTAGAAAGCTCTTCTCCAAGTACGTGCCAAGGCTCTATACCTAATCGGATTTCTAATTGAACGTTATCAATAGTAACGTTACCATGATGTGGAAATCTAAATTCAAAGAATGGATCAAACCAAGAAATATCAAAGTTATATCCAGAATCTTTTAAATCATTAACTACATCGATCATATCTAAATAGGCAAAATGAGGTAGTAAAAATTTATCATGCAACTCAGTTCCCCAACGAATTAGTTTTTTCTCATAAGGTTCTTTCCAGAATTTAGCTACTAAGGCACGAACTAATAAATTTTGAACCAAATTCATATGCTTGTGCGGCGGCATATCAAAAGCACGTAACTCTAAAATACCTAACCTTCCTGTTGAGGAATCTGGCGAATATAATTTATCAATACAAAATTCAGTCCTGTGTGTGTTTCCGGTAATGTCCGTCAATAGGTTTCTAAAAATTCTATCTACCATCCAGAATGGAACTTCTTTGTCTTTTGGAATTTGTTCAAACGCAATTTCCATTTCGTATAATTTCTCATCTCTTCCTTCATCTATTCTCGGCGCTTGACTCGTAGGTCCAATAAAAGGGCCTGCAAATAAATAGCTTAAAACGGGATGATGTTGCCAATAAGTTATTAAGCTTCGCAGTAAATCAGGTCTTCTTAATAGTGGACTGTCTTCTGGTTTTTCAGCTCCTAGAGTTACGTGATTTCCTCCGCCAGTTCCAGTATGACGACCATCAACCATAAATTTATCTGTCCCTAAACGGCATAAAAAGGCTTCTTCATATAATGCAGAAGTGTTATCAACTATTTCTTGCCATGTTTTTGCAGGATGCACATTTACTTCAATCACACCAGGATCTGGGGTAACCATCATTTTCTCAACTCTGTAATCAGTTTTAGGTTGGTAACCTTCAATTCTAACAGGCATTTGTAGTTTTTCTGCCGTAATTTCAATTGAGGTAATTAAGTCGATATAGTCCTCCAGATAGTCTGTAGGAGGTAAAAAGATATATAGCATTCCGTCACGTTCTTCTATACACATTGCTGTAATAAAAGTATCAACTTCAAATAAGGTTTCGTCTTTTTCCTCGTTCTTTTTCTGCTTATCTTCTTTTTTGGATAAAACCCTTTTTGCTGCTTCAAATAGTTTCGAAATAGTTCCGTAACGTTTTTTTACTTTTTCATCATAATCACCTAAAGCAGGTAAATCTTCAAATAAGCTTCTGTCCACAACAATTTCTCTCTTGTTTTTAGAAGTTTTTGGAAGTGAATCCAATGGTAAACGTAATCCGATTGGGGAATTACCAGGAACTAAAAAACAATTTCCTCTTCTAAATTCCCAAGCGCAGCTTTCCCAATTATCAGCAACATGGTCCTTTCGTATTGGGAGAACAAATCCTGCTGGATTGTTCAAGCCTTTTTCTAAAAGCATCGCTAGCTTATGTCTTTCTACAGAATCTTTTAAATTTACTTTTAAAGGATCTAAATTTACAGGAAGCTTTCCTTCTTCTAAAGCCCAATAGATAGGGTCTTCGTAAGTTGGTGTTACGTTTTTAGAATCAATTCCTAAATGTTTGGTAAGTTCAGTTGCAAATTTTTCAGCATCGTGGAAGTTGAATTTTGTTTCTCCTTCTTTGGCTACCAAAGCGTCATTTTTCCATAATGGCAAACCGTCTTTTCTCCAGTATAATGCATATTGCCAACGAGGGAATAATTCGCCAGGATACCATTTACCTTGTCCAAAATGGATAAATCCTCCGTGAGCAAATCGCTGTTTTAAACGAAGTGCTAAATCATAAGCTAATTTTCGTTTCAAAGGACCATCAGCGGCAGTGTTCCATTCAGCACCCTCGAAATCATCAATAGAAACGAAAGTGGGTTCTCCACCCATTGTTAGGCGCACATCGCCTTCAATTAAATCTTTCTCAACATCATTTCCTACCTGCATAATATCTTCCCATTGCTTGTCAGAATAGGGTTTTGTTACGCGTGGATCTTCATGAATTCTGGTTACCGTATTTTCAAAGTCAAAACTAACTTCGCATTTTTCTGTGGCACCAGTTACAGGTGCTGCGCTTTCATAATGTGGTGTGCAACACAATGGGATATGTCCTTCGCTTGCAAAAAGTCCAGAAGTTGGATCAAGTCCAATCCATCCAGCACCTGGTAGGTAAACTTCAACCCAGGCATGTAAATCTGTAAAATCTTTTTCAGGTCCAGAAGGTCCGTCTAGAGATTTAACATCGGGAGCTAATTGTACAATGTATCCAGAAACAAATCGTGCAGCTAATCCAAAGTGGCGTAAAACATGAATCAATAACCAAGCAAAATCTCTGCAAGATCCACTCTTGATACGCAAAGTTTCTTCGGGTGTTTGCACCCCAACTTCCATTCGTAAATTATAACTAAGTTCTTTGTAAACGGCTTGATTGATTGAGACTAAAAAATCATTAGTTGGTACTGATTTGTTTAGCTTTAGACCCTCCATAAATTTCAGGAAAATAGGACTTTCTTCGGTTAAATTTAGGTAAGCGGTTAATTCTTGTTGAAGCATTGGGTCATATGTAAAAGGAAATTCCTCTGCATATTCTTCTACAAAATAATCAAATGGGTTAATAACTTGCAGTTTTGCAATTACTTCCACTTCTACCGTTAGCTCTTTAATTTTTTCAGGAAAAACGATGCGGGCTTGGTAATTTCCAAAAGGATCTTGTTGCCAATTTATGAAATGGTTTTCTGGAGATATTTTAAAAGTATAGCCTTCAATAGCAGTTCTTGAATGTGCAGCAGGACGAAGTCTAAAAACATGTGGAAACAACTTAACACTTCGGTCAAAAGTGTAAGTTGTTTTGTGGGATAGGGCAATTTTAACAGCCATAATAGTAGTATTTTGTTTTTGACAATTTAATAAAAAAATATGTCATTAATATAGGTTCGGATAAGATATAAAAACATATAGGAAAATGAAAGTTTAGACACTATAAAATTATGGATACTATAAATTAAGTCCTTTTTAATAAGAAATAAAAAAGTCATCAGAGGCATACATCGGAATTAAATCTCCATTTAAATTTTCACATTCAATATTCATATATGTACAAGAAGCATTTCCAAAAAGACTTGCAACGGCAACTTCTGAACCGTCTTTTCCATGAGCGATTTTAACTAAACTACTTAAATTTGATAAGCGAGTGGGATCAAAAATGATCCATTGTCCACCTATATAAACCTCAAAACAAGCATGAATATCTGGCGGATTAATATTTGTTGCATAGCATGTAAAATATCTTGCAGGAATGTTTAACGCTCTACATAGAGCAATTCCAAGATGAGCAAAATCTTTACAAACACCTTCTCGCTGGTTCAATGTGTCATAAGCGGATGTGCTTGCGTCAGTTGTCCCTGGTACATAGTCGACATTATTAAATATCCAATCATTTACCGCAACTGCTTTTTCAATATCAGATTGTAGATATCCAAAAAGTTTAAAAGCCAAGTTCATTAATTTATCAGAAGGGCAAAGTCTACTTGGAGATAAATAAGGCACGATTTTATTATCTAAATCAAAAATAGAAGTGTTTTTAAACAATGTTTTTTTGCTTACTGTTTTATATTTAACGTCTATTTCCCCTTGATAACATACTTGAAATGGTACAAATTCATTGGCTTGAACTGTAATGAATCTAATTTTTGAATCCGGTAAAGAGAATTCTTTAAAAGGTAGATTAGGTGCTATTTCAAGAGATTCTGAAATGATCTTTTGGTTGTAAGAATTTCCTAAAGCTTGAATGTTAAAAATGCATGTGCTTGACGTATATACATCGTAGAAAAGGTCTGCTTTGATTCTAAATCTCATTGGACAAAAGTACTGTATATTAGAATATAACATGATGAATTTGTTAAAAAAAACTGTAAATTCGCGCCTTATAAAAATCGTGCATGAATACACCTATATCTTTTTTAGACTCCTATAAAAAAACAATTAATTCCTACGATGAGGTTATTAATAAAAGTGGAGAAGTAAAACCCTATTGGGCGACTATTTTTGCGGCTTTAGAAGCTGTAGGTGTGGAGGAATTAGGGGTCAGAAATAGAGAAATCATTAATAAACTCAAGGAGAATGGAGTTACTTATAATGTGTATGATTCAGAAAATGAATTAGTTCGACCATGGAAATTAGATCCTATTCCTTTTGTAATTCATCAATCTGAATGGGCGGCAATTGAAAAGGGACTTATTCAAAGAGCCAATTTACTCGATTTGATTTACAAGGATATTTATGGGGAGCAGCTATTAATTAAAAATAATATTATTCCAGCGGAGTTAGTTTTTAATAATTCAGGATTTTTAAGACCTTGTTTTGATATACAACAAAAGGAATTTCACCAACTTTCACTTTTAGCATGTGATATAGCTAGGGGGCCAGACGGTAAAATGTGGTTGTTGGATAATCGTGTTCAATCCCCTTCAGGATCAGGATATGCTTTGGAGAATAGAATTGTTATGGCAAATGTTTTTCCGCAACTTAATAAAAATATTCACCGTGGTAAATTAGGTCCGTATTTTAGTGAATTGCAAAAAACAGTTGGGAAACTTAGTACTAACGTTGAAAATCCAAATGTGGTTTTTTTATCGCCTGGAGCAGGAAACGAAACTTATTTTGAACATGTTTATCTTTCTTCGTATTTAGGATTTAAATTAGTAGAAGGAAGCGATTTACTAGTTCGAGAAGGATTTGTTTGGTTAAAAACGATTGACCAATTAGAACGTGTGGATGTAATTATAAAGCGTATTGATGACCAGTGGTGTGATCCTTTAGAACTTAATAAAAATTCACTACTAGGAATTCCAGGACTGTTACAAGTAATGCGTTTAGGAAATGTTACGGTAATTAATCCTCCGGGAATTTCAGTTTTAGAAAATCATGGATTGATGGCATTTATTCAAAATGCTTGTAAATTTTTATTGAAAGAGCCGCTAATCATGAACTCCACGGCTACTTGGTGGTGCGGGCAAACTAAGGAATTAATTTATGTTTTGAATAATTTACCAAAATTAATTATTAAGAAAACTAATAGAGATTTAGGTTTTAAATCTGTTTACGGAAGAAAATTAAATAAAGAACAATTGAAGGATCTCAAAGCTACTATTTTGAGCAATCCAAAAGAATATGTGGCTCAAGAGGAAGTGAGTTTATCAACTACGCCTTCTTTAATTGACGGGAAAATTCTCCCTAGATTAGCTGTAATTCGGGCTTTTTTAATTTCTGATGGTAGCAATTATAAAGTGATGAAAGGTGGGCTTACTCGTAGTTCAGTTGTCGAAGATAAGTTTCAAATTTCGAATCAATTTGGAGGAATTTCAAAAGATACCTGGATTATTTCTGATAATCTAGAAGAATTAGAAGAGCCGCAAGAGCGGCAAGAAGATATTATAGAAATTAAAAAAAATAATCCCATTTCTATTAGTACGGCTTTGACGAGTAGAAATGCTGAAAATTTATTTTGGGTAGGAAGGTTGTCTGAAAGAACATTGGTGTTAACTAGTTTCTTGAAAATAATTTTTAATCGATTAAACGAAAATGTAAGTAGTCATGGAAAAAAACAACCTGAATTTTTAGTCGTTTTGCTTAAAGCGGTTACACATCTTACACAAACTTATCCTGGCTTTGTAGGTGAAGATGGAGAGGAAGATGAGACTGTTTTTGAAAAACCCCTAGCGGAATTGATTCCATTGATTAATGATTCCAAAAAGGAAGGGTCGCTAACTTATAATGTGCAGTCGCTTTTATATACTATCAATCATATCAGTGAAAAATGGAATAACGATACTAAAGGAATTATATATTTAATAGAAGAAAGTTTAGTTAGTTTAAAAGCGTCTAATGAACAAAACATTAGTCAAACTACTCACGGCCTTGATAAATTATATATAAGGCTAATGGCATTTTATGGTAATACTTACGAAACGTTACCAAGAGAAAATGGTTTTTATCTGTTTGAAGCTGGAAAGAATATTGAGCGATTTTTATCGCTTGTTTCAGTCATTCAAACTTTATTTTGTTTTAAAAGAAGTGAAGAGGTAGAACAGCTTTTATTAGAATCTGTTTTAGAAAATCATAACTTATTAGCTCAGTATCGGAGTAATTATAAATCACAATTAAATTTAGTTACAGTTCTAAACATGTTGTTTTTAGAGAAAAATTCGCCTTATACGCTTGCTTATATTTTAGATACGCTTTCATATAATATTTCTAATTTACCAAAAAAATCAGAATTCAACCAATTGAGTATTACTGAAAAGAAGGTATTAGAAGCAAGTACAATAATTAAATTAATTGACCCTGAGGAATTAGAACAAGCTGACGAAAATAATTTTAGAAAGACATTAGATAGCACTATCAACAACGTTTCTGAATTAATTTCATCGGTAACTAGTAGCTTGTCTAGTTTGTATTTTAATCATTCAGTGATGCAACTTTCATTTTTAGCCACAGACAAAGATAATTCTGATGAAATATAAATTAGTACATAAAACGACCTATACCTACATAGATTCAATTCATAACTATCAATGTATTGTTTGTTTACATCCGATAAGTTCAGAAAGGCAAAATTGTGAAGATTTTAAATTGACAATAGAGCCTAATCCTCAAAATTTATATGCTCGAAAAGATTATTTTGGCAACACCCAATATTATTTTTCTATTTTAAAACCACATAAAGTTTTACAAGTTATTTCCACCAGTATTGTTGAGGTTTTTACGCCAAAAATAGTAGTAGCTAATGCAATTACGTGTGCTGAGGCACTAAATTTGTTTGACACTAAGTTGGTATTGAAGAATGAATTGTTACAATTTCAACTTCCAAGTCCTTTCATTTTTTGGGATGAAGAAATAAAACTTTTTGCCCAAACTTGCTTGGCTCCCAATGAATCGCTTTATGAATCAATTGCTAAATTGTCTGAAAAAATATTTACAGAGTTTGAATTTAGCTCAGGAGCAACTACAATAAACACACCATTAAATGAAGTTTTAAAACTCCGAAAAGGAGTTTGCCAAGATTTTACCCATTTAATGATTGCTTGTGTTAGAAGCTTAGGATTTGCCGCTCGCTACGTAAGTGGTTATCTAGAAACTCTTCCTCCAAAAGGTAAAGTGAAGTTGCAAGGTTCTGATGCTTCTCATGCATGGGTTTCTGTTTATGTACCTGAAATGGGCTGGTGTGAATTTGATCCTACAAATAATATAATATCAGGTGAACGCCATATTGTTACTGCCTATGGTCGAGATTACTCCGATATTTCTCCATTAAAAGGAATTATTTTTAGTTCAGGAGAACATAAGATAAAGGTGGAAGTTGATGTGATTCCAATTTTATAATTAAATTATTTATTTTTAATTATCTATCCATGCTTTTGTAATATAAAGCTCAATATTCGATTTGTTTTGCGTACCTTTAAGTAGGCTTAGTTATTTAACAATCAGTATTTTGTATGTATGAAGATAATTAAACATTCCGGTGATATTGTTGATTTTGACCCTGAGAAGCTCAGAAAGTCGCTGATGAAATCTGGTGCAGACGATTTGGTAGTTGAGGATATCTTGCGTAAAATTAGCAAGGAAATCTACGACGGAATTTCAACAAAAAAAATATACAAACGCGCTTTCGTTTTGCTAAAAAAGGAGGCGAACTCACATGCAGCCCGATATAATTTAAGGTCGGGGTTAGAGTTGTTGGGGCCTGCCGGTTTTTTCTTCGAAAAATATATCGCTCGACTTTTTGATGCTGAAGGCTATCACACAACCACCAATTTAACTTTGCCTGGCAAATGTGTTTCTCATGAAATTGATGTATTGATTAAGAAAGGCGATGCGCTAGAAATGGTTGAATGTAAATTTCATTCTGCTAGAGAAACGAAGTCTGACGTCAAAGTTTCCTTGTATGTTTTTTCGAGATTTAATGATTTGAAAGAAAGAAAACAGATCGTCTTCTCAAAAAACGAAACGATTTCAAAATGCTGGATAGTAACTAATAATCGATTTACGTCTGATGCGGTAGATTATGCAAAATGTTCGGGTATGAATTTATTGAGTTGGGATTATCCGAAAGGTAATAATTTGAAAACTAAAAATGATATTGATTGTCTTTATCCTGTGACCTGTCTTACTACATTGTCTTTGGCAGAAAAAGATAAATTGTTAATATTGGATGTAATCTTGGCAAAAGAACTAATAAATAATTCAGAACATTTGGATAAAATTGGTTTGAGCGCTAATAGGATTAAAAATGTTTTAAAAGAAGTAAGAGAGTTAGTCAGATGTATTTAAAATAAATATTGGTTTGATTTTTTAACCTTAATAACTGGGTCATGAAAGTAAAATTTATTGGAGCGGCAGGAACCGTAACAGGTTCAAAAACATTAATTGAAAGCAATGGAGTGCGTATTCTGATAGATTGCGGACTATTTCAGGGGATAAAGCCTTTGCGGGAACTGAATTGGCAGCCTTTGCCGGTTTTAGCTTCTTCTATTGACTTTGTTCTTCTTACGCATGGGCATTTAGATCATTGCGGTTGGTTGCCGAGATTAGTGGATCAAGGTTTTAAAGGTAAAATATATTGTTCAGGACCTACAAAAGAAATTGCTGAGCTTATTCTTTTGGATAGTGGTAAGATTCAGGAAGAAGAAGCTGAAAGAGCAAACAAAGAAAAATATTCTAAACACGAAGTGGCAGAGCCGCTGTATAATGTAGAACAAGCAAGAAAAGTTTTTCCACATTTCAGAGTCATTAATGCAAATGAGTCCGTGCCCTTAGATGCTGAAATTTCGGCTGTTTTTGTCAATGCGGGACATATAATTGGAGCATGTAGTATTGAGTTAACGATCGAAAATAAAACATTAGTTTTTTCAGGTGACATTGGTCGAGATAACGACGTTTTAATGTATCCGCCCACAAAACCAAAAAAAGCAGATTATGTCTTTCTGGAAAGTACCTATGGAGATCGAATTCATCCTGATACTGATCCTAAGTTAGAATTAGAAACGTATATTAATAATACGTTCAAGAAGGGAGGTACGGTCTTTATACCAAGCTTTGCAGTGGAGCGTGCACAAATGATCATGTATTTGCTTTGGCAACTCAAAGAAGAAGGTAAAATCCCTGACATGCCTTATATTGTAGATTCGCCTATGGGAGTGAGTGCTTTCGACATTTTTTTTGAAAATAGAAAGTGGCATAAGGTATCTTTAGAAGATTGTATAGCGATAAATAAAATGTTTACCATGATTACTGATTATAAGGAAACGATTGATACGATCTATAATAAACGACCAAAAGTAGTTATCGCCGCAAGCGGAATGGTAACTGGCGGAAGGATTTTGAGTTATTTAGAACGCTACATCAGTGTACCTGAGACTACCGTAATTATTGTTGGTTATCAAGCAGAAGGAACCAGAGGAAGGAAATTACTAGAAGGAGCTAAAGAGGTCAAGATTTATGGGAAATATTATCCCGTTGAAGCAAATATTCTAGAAATAGAAGGACTGTCAGCTCATGCAGATCAAAAAGGGCTGCTCAACTGGCTTTCAGAATTGGAAAACAAACCTATAAAAGTATTCTTAGTTCATGGTGAAAACCAGCCTGCAGATGAACTTCGAATAAAAATAAAAGAGGTTTACGGATTTGATTGTTCTGTGCCTTTAATGGGACAGGAATTCGAGCTCTAAATTTTGCATTGATGTAATTTAGAACAAAAGCCCATAGAGAAATCTTTGGGCTTTTGTTTTGGAGATAATTCCGAGTGTTTTTTACCTAAAAAAAAGAGAATACGAACGTGTTAATTCCAAACTTCTGTGGCCAAAAATATTTAATTAATAAAAGCGATAACTAATTACAGGACTAAGCCATTTCAAATGGTCGTTTAAGCGTTAATTAAACTTTAAAATTATGCAATAAATTGTGGTTAATATAATTTATACCTACTTTCACGCATTAATAATTTAAGCGTTAAACCCCAAAGAATGAATAGTTTTGATTGGAAGAATTTAATAGACCCGCTTTTTTACATTCACTTTGATGTAAATGGAGTAAAACTAGGTATTTATATTGTGTTATTTATCATCTTTGCTGAAACAGGCCTGTTTGCTGGGTTCTTTTTACCGGGTGATAGTTTGCTTTTTTTGGCGGGAATTTATAATAGAGAGTTAATAGAAAATGTACTTTTTATAAGTAGTGATTTTATTAATGTAGTGATTTTATCAACTTCTGTTGCAATCGCTGGTATTTTAGGTAATATAGTGGGATATTGGTTTGGGTCTAAAAGTGGATATTATCTATATAATAAAAAGGATACTTTTTGGTTTAAGAAAAAATATCTTGTCCAATCCAAAGACTTCTTCGAAAGACATGGAGGTAGAGCTATTATTTTTGCCAGATTCTTACCTATATTCAGAACCTTTGCTCCAATTGTAGCGGGGATTGTAACTATGGATAAAAAGAAGTTCATGTTTTATAATGTCGTAAGTTCATTTCTGTGGTCCTTTACATTGATTTTTGCAGGTCATTACTTATATGGGTTTTTACTCGAGAACTATCAAATAGATTTAAAGAACCATATTGAATTGATAATTATTGGTTTAGTGGTATTAACACTTTCTCCTGTACTGCTTAAATTGGCTAAAAAAAGTACAGTAGCTGAGGAATAAAAAGATATATACAAAACGAAGCGTCAGTAGTGTTCTTCATATAGTGATATAAATAAGAAATCCGTCCCGTTATTAAACAGGGCGGATTTTTTTATGTAAACGTTTTGATATTACATGGTTCTGGTTAATCGATACCTATTTGTAGTCCGTTGCAGTTTTCTTCTTTAATATCAGTTAAAGCACATTCATTGGTTAATATCATTGTAATAACTGAGGTAGGATTTTATAATGCTATACGTATTGCTTTTTTAGAATTAATATTCCGGATTTCAGTATATCAGTATAAATGAAAAATCCGTTCTGTAATTAAACAGAACGGATTTTTATATATAAAATGGTTTGAGATATTACATCATTCCCGGCATACCGCCACCCATTGGCATTCCGCCTCCGTTTTCTTCTTTAATATCAATCAAAGCACATTCAGTAGTCAAAATCATTCCGGCAACTGAAGCAGCGTTTTCAAGCGCTACACGTGTTACTTTTTTAGGATCGATAATTCCAGCTTTCAGCATATCTACATATTCGTCCGTTTTAGCGTTGTAACCAAAATCGCCTTTTCCTTCGGCTACTTTTGCAACAACAACAGAACCTTCAAGACCTGCATTTTCAACAATGGTTCTTAATGGAGATTCAACTGCACGAGATACAATTTGTATTCCTGTTGCCTCATCTGCATTGTCAGCTTTTATAGTGCTTAATACATTTTTAGCTCTTAATAATGCAACACCACCACCAGCAACAATTCCTTCTTCTACAGCTGCGCGCGTTGCGTGAAGTGCATCGTCAACTCTATCTTTTTTCTCTTTCATTTCTACTTCAGAAGCAGCACCAACATAAAGAACAGCAACTCCACCAGCTAATTTAGCTAAACGCTCCTGTAATTTTTCTTTGTCATAATCAGAAGTTGTAGCTTCCATTTGACCTTTAATTTGGTTTACACGGTTTTTAATCATGTCAGCTTCACCAGCACCACTTACAATTGTAGAGTTGTCTTTGTCGATAGTTACTTTTTTAGCAGTACCTAACATTTCTAAAGTAGTATTTTCAAGAGTATATCCTCTTTCTTCAGAGATTACAGTTCCTCCAGTTAAGATAGCGATATCTTCAAGCATCGCTTTTCTTCTGTCTCCAAAACCAGGTGCTTTTACAGCAGCGATTTTTAAGGCTCCACGTAATTTATTTACGACCAATGTTGATAGTGCTTCACCATCTACATCTTCAGCAATAATTAATAATGGTTTCCCAGATTGAGCAACTGGCTCAAGAACTGGTAATAATTCTTTTAGAGAAGAAACCTTTTTGTCGTATAACAAGATATAAGGATTCTCTAACTCTACTTCCATTTTTTCAGAATTGGTAACAAAATAGGGTGAAAGATATCCTCTGTCAAATTGCATTCCTTCAACAACATCTACATAGGTATCTGTTCCTTTTGCTTCTTCAACGGTGATAACACCTTCTTTTCCTACTTTTGCGAAAGCAGTAGCAATTAATTCACCAATTACTTCGTCGTTATTTGCAGAAATAGAAGCGATTTGTTTGATTTTGTCTGAATCAGTACCTACAACTTTTGATTGTTTTGCTAAGTCAGCAACAATAGCTTCTACTGCTTTATCGATACCGCGTTTCAAATCCATTGGATTTGCTCCTGCAGCAACATTTTTTAATCCTTCTTTTACAATTGCTTGCGCTAAAACAGTTGCAGTTGTAGTTCCATCTCCAGCCAAATCATTGGTTTTTGACGCTACTTCTTTTACCATTTGAGCTCCCATGTTTTCTAACGGGTCTTTCAATTCAATTTCTTTAGCTACAGTAACTCCATCTTTTGTTACTGTTGGTCCACCAAATGATTTTCCAATAATTACATTACGACCTTTTGGCCCTAGTGTAACTTTAACTGCATTTGCTAACGCATCAACGCCACGTTTTAGTCCGTCACGTGCTTCTATATCAAATTTTATATCTTTTGCCATTTCTTTTATTTTGTTTAAATTTTTTGAAGAGACAAGTTACTACTTGTCTGTATTATTTTAGATTTATTTCTGCAATTATATTATTGCAAGAATATCATCTTCTCTCATTATCAAATAATCTTTACCTTCTAATTTCAATTCAGTTCCAGCATATTTTCCGTAAAGAACGCTATCTCCAACTTTTACAGTCATTGTATGTTCTTTTGTACCATTCCCAACTGCAACAACAGTTCCTTTTTGTGGTTTCTCTTTAGCAGTATCTGGAATAAAAATCCCTGACGCAGTTTTAGTTTCAGCAGCTACTGGTTCTATAAGAACGCGGTCAGAAAGTGGTTTAATGTTTAAAGCCATGATTTTATTTTTTAATTATATTAGTGTGTATTGAAAGTCAGAAATTATGCCACCCTTATTAAACTGACATAATTTCTTATAAAAAATGCCAGCTTTGACAGGCTGGCATTTTTTATAATATATGTGATGAATTATTTTGTAGCTGGTACGTCTTGTATCGGTGTAGCAGGTGCAACTGGAGCTGCAGTTTCTGTGTTGTCAATAATTTTAGAATCCGTATCGCTTAATGTTCCTGTGAAGCTTAAACTTGATAATAATATTAATGCGATAAGTATTGTAGCCAATGTCCAAGTACTTTTATCTAAAAAGTCAGTTGTTTTTTGTACCCCACCTAACATTTGAGAACCACCTATTGTAGATGATAATCCACCACCTTTAGGGTTTTGAACCATTATTACTACAATCAATAGAAAACAAACTATTGTTATTAAAACTAAAAAAATTGAAAATGTGCTCATTGTTTAATTATTATTTTGTTGTAAAATCTTAATATCCGCTATACGGTCTGCAAAGAAACTACTTTTTTCTGGATATTTCAAAATTAATATTTCATAAGCTTGAATCGCTTTTTGATATTTTTTTTGTTCTAAATATACCCTGGCTAAAGTTTCAGTCATTAGTGAAGAATGATCGTCCTTATTTATATCAATTCGAATCGTAGATGCTACTCCATGTTTAACGGGGGAGATCTTTGGGCTGGTTTCAATAAACTTATCGATTAATGCGGCTTTTTTCTTTTGACCTTCGTTTTGTGGTGTTGGTTTTGGAACGTTTATTTTTTCGTTACCCCTGTCGATAGGCTGTGTTCTGGATAGTTGAAGCCATTCTTGGAAAGAATGTTGCTCGTTCTTAGAAAAATCTAATGGCGTACCGATGGCTAGTTTCTCTTCAGTAGAATTTAAATCAGTGTTTAAGTCAACAGTAGAGGATTCTTTTATAGAGGTTAGAATAGATTGTTCTAATGTATTCTTTTTAGGCTCTATTTTCTCTTCAAAGGTGATTATTTCGCCGTCTATGACATCGATGTCCAAAAGTTCAAGCGCTTTTTTATCATACAATTCTTTTTGAATAGCGATAAAACTGTCTGAAGTTATGAAGTCAAACAATACCGTTCTGTCGGTTGTATGTGCAGCAGTAACTTTTAAAACAAAATTATACTTAAAACTATTTTGGTTGTATAGTCCTTTTAATCGCAAAGCTCTTGCACTTTGAAAAAAAGGAAATTCATCCAATACTTTTTCTAAAGCTAAAGTTTGCACCTCAGAAATAGTGTTTGGTTTATTGATTAAGGTTGTATAAGCAGTTACGTTCATTTTTAGGTTTCAGATTTTTTAAATCGAATAGCAAAGTGTGATTACCATTTTGCGAGAGATTCATTAAATATGTCTTGCGTGATTCTTTCATAAATCACTTTAATGGCACTGTTTAAAGTGGAGCCAGAAAGTTGTTGGGCAGCTGGATAATCGTAAAAGAATTCAAACGTTTTTTCGAAATTATCGACTTCCTTCTTTTTATTAGTAAATCTTACGTTTACTCTAATTTTTAAGCGGTTTTGAGAAGCTTGTTGATCTGCGGTCGCTGTCATTGGACTTATTCTGTAATCGACAATCTCTCCTTCATAAATTAAATCTCCTCCACTTTTTACTAAATTTAGATTAGTTTGATTCATGATGATATCTTGCAAGGCAAGTGTAAATGTCCTGTCAATTCCAGGTTCAATCAACTCTGCATTGTTTTGAAAAAAGTTAACCTGGAATGTTTTTGCATCGATCTTCCCGGTTCCCGTGAAGTTGTACACGGAACAACCGCTTAAAATAAATAACGAAAATAGAGCTAGTAAAGAATATATTTTTTTCATATTTATTATTGAAAATTTCAATTTTACCAAATATACTAATTTGGATTGTAGAATTGATTTTTGACGTTTTATTTGTGTTACAAATCGAATTGTTTGATTTTCCTATACAAGGTCCTTTCCGAAATCCCTAACTCATCAGCTGCTGCTTTTCTTTTTCCTTTGTTTTTTTCTAATGACTTTTTAATCATTTCGATTTCCTTTTGTTCTAATCTCAATACTTCTTCTTCCTCTTCTACAGTTTCTGCGAAGGTATAATTATCGTCATTCTCTTGATAGTTTCCTTCATTGCTTTGGCTGGAGATCAATGCGGTTCTTGGTTCTTCTTCAAAGTCGATTTCGTTATCATTCTCTTTAGATCCGTATATTTTTGTAATCAGGTTTTTATTGGTTTCCTGAACTTTAGAACTACCATTTTCCATCAATTCTAAAGTAAGTTTTTTTAGATCATGCAAATCACTTTTCATGTCAAAAAGTACTTTGTATAAAATTTCTCTTTCGTTGCTAAAATCGCTCTCGTTTTTTTTATCTTTTATAACAGAAGGTAAATTACTGCCTTCAGAAGGTAAATATGATTGTAAAACAGCAGCAGTAATATCACGATTGGTTTCCAGAACAGAAACTTGTTCAGCAACATTTCGCAGCTGACGTATGTTTCCGCTCCAGCGAAATTTTTGTAATACTTGCACTGCACCTTCGTCTAGTTTTAATGGTGGCATTTTGTATTTGAAGGCAAAATCAGCAGCAAATTTTCTGAATAATAAATGAATATCATCTTTTCTGTCTCGTAATGGAGGTAGTAGAATATCAACGGTACTTAAACGATAATATAAGTCTTCTCTAAACTTTCCTTTTTCGATAGCATCAAATAAATTGACATTGGTAGCTGCTACGATTCTTACATCTGTTTTTTGAACCTGAGAAGAACCAACTTTCATAAATTCGCCATTTTCTAGAATACGAAGTAATCGAACTTGGGTTGTTAATGGGAGTTCACCTACTTCATCAAGAAAAATAGTTCCGCCATCTGCTACTTCAAAATAGCCCTCACGAGTACTTGTTGCTCCTGTAAAAGCACCTTTCTCATGACCAAAAAGCTCACTGTCAATTGTTCCTTCTGGTATAGCGCCACAGTTTACAGCTATGTACTTCCCGTGTTTTCTGTGCGAAAGGGAATGTATAATTTTTGGAATGCTTTCTTTTCCAACACCACTTTCACCTACAACCAATACTGAAATGTCAGTAGGCGCAACCTGAATGGCCTTTTCTATTGCACGATTAAGTTTCGGGTCATTACCGATAATCTCAAATCGTTGTTTTATAGCTTGAACTGTATCCATGTTCTATATTGTTTAAAGTTGTTTTTGTTTAAAGTTTAAAGTCGGCCAATTGAGGAAAACTTTAAACCTTAAACTGTACACTTTTTTTAATTCATTTCGCTAAATCCCACAGCTTCCCCTTTCAAAGTTCCGCTAGTACAAGATGTTATTTTTACATTTACAAAGTCACCAATAGCGTACGTTTCTTTCGGGAAAACTACTGTGATACTTTGTGAGTTTCTTCCAGAAAATTCTTCAGTAGATTTTTTCGAAACTTTCTCCACTAAAACCTCTACGGTTTGTCCGATAAATTCCTCAGAGCGAGACCAGGCATGTTTTTGTTGTAAGTCTACAATTTCTTGTAATCTTCTAGCTTTGGTTTCATCGGTAACATCGTCTTCCATTTTTCTTCCTGCCAATGTTCCAGGTCTTTCAGAGTAGGAATACATATAGCCAAAGTTATATCTTACATACTCCATTAAGCTCAAGGTGTCTTGATGGTCTTCTTCTGTTTCCGTTGGGAAACCGGCAATCATATCTTGTGATATGGATCCGTTTGGAATAATAGATCTGATTTTATCAATTAATGTCATGTATTCTTCGCGGGTATGCAAACGGTTCATCTCCTTCAAGATTCTATTACTTCCTGATTGAACGGGTAGATGAATGTGTTTACATATATTTGGATGTTTTGCAATTACGTGCAAAACACTTTCGTGCATGTCTTGTGGATTAGAAGTAGAAAAACGAATTCTCATTTTTGGAAATCCAACAGCCACCATTTCTAATAATTGATCAAAATCAACTGCGGTTGCTTTTTGCATTTCAGAAGCGGTTGCGAAATCTTTTTTTAATCCACCTCCGTACCAAAGATAACTGTCCACATTTTGCCCAAGAAGTGTAATTTCCTTAAAACCTTTGTCCCATAAGTCCTGAATTTCCTTCATTATACTTTGAGGTTCACGACTGCGCTCGCGTCCGCGGGTGAAAGGTACTACACAAAAAGTGCACATATTGTCACAACCGCGAGTGATAGAAACTAAAGCAGTAATGCCATTACTCATCAAGCGAACCGGTGAAATATCACCATAGGTTTCGTCTTTCGACAAAATCACATTGATTGCGTCACGTCCTTCTTCAACTTCTGCTAATAAATTAGGGAGGTCTTTGTAGGCATCAGGCCCCACAACAAGATCCACAATTTTTTCTTCTTCCAGAAACTGACTTTTCAATCGTTCTGCCATACAACCTAGAACCCCAACTTTCATTTTCGGGTTTATGCGTTTCACTGCATTGTATTTCTCTAATCTTTTTCTAACTGTCTGTTCAGCTTTATCACGAATGGAACAAGTATTTACTAGAACTAAATCGGCTTCTTCTAGAACTTGAGTAGTATTGTATCCGTTAACTGATAGTATCGAAGCTACAATTTCGCTGTCCGAAAAATTCATCGCACAACCGTAGCTTTCTATAAATAGTTTTTTAGTATTCTCGGGTTTGTTTTCCAGTACAAGACTTTCGCCTTGTTTGCTTTCTTCAATTATCTTTTCCATCATATTTTTTCAAGGCACAAAGATAAGGCAATTGCAATAGATGTGACAAGATGTCAGATAAAGATTTAACAATGTTTTTGGTTTTTATTTGTAATGCGGTTTAAGATTATAGTATGGAGCTGTTTCCAGCTTTGCGTTACAATCTTTTATCTTGTTTTTTTAACAAAATAAAAGTATTCGCACTTTAAACGAAGTTTGCTGAATCCTTAAAAAAGTAAATGTATTGTGAAGTAGTTCGGGCTAGAGAAATATATTTAGATAGCCTTGAATAAAACAGCCTGTACCTGAATATTTATAACAATTAGCTAAGTCCCATTATTAAAACTAGAATAAAAATCCGATGACTAATTTAAAGTAAAGTGTTTTTCATTGACTTAGATAGGGAGCGTTTTTTAGACTTTACTAGTTATTGATATATTCATGTTTTTAATTAAAAAAATATGAATTATACAACTATTATAGATAATTTTGTAATGTTTTCGTAAAGAATCAGTGTTATATTTGTGATATATAAACGGTTAGCGTTCTGTTATAGCGTTAGTTAAAAAAATAATTCGACATGAAACAGTTATTAAATTTCGGCGGAATTTCAAAAAAGTATTTAGCGATAGGCACATTTTTCTTTTTTCAAAGTATTGTTTGGGCCCAGGAAGATCAAACAATAGATGTGAATTTGAATGTGGATGGTGGTCAGAGTGATTGGTATGCGGAGCCATGGGTTATGGTGGTAGGAGCAGCGGTGTTTATAATAATAATAGTTGCGTTACTAAGGGGTAAGAGTAGCAAGTAACTCCTTGATGCTTTTTTGTAGTAATTAGATTATTCAAGTAAATACAGGTGTAAATAGCTCCTCAAACGCTGCGTTTATGCCTGTTTGTATTTTATGTAGCGATGAATACTAATACATAAAAAGGACAGGATTTCCATCGCGATATTTCATTTCTTATTGATATCCCTTTTACAAAAAGCCATTAGCTAATTTTTTAAAGGAGTCTAATTGACTTTGTTGTCAAGTTGAATCAGGACTTAATTCTTTGATCGATAAATTACATACTTTTTCAGAAGGTAGCCGGCAATTTGCCACGTGATCGTCATGATCTGGATTCATTTTCTTTCTCATTTCGTTTTTTTTACTTTTCATTGTACGTATTTTAAAGATATCAGTTGGATAAAGATGTAAATGATTTTTCCTGCCTATTGTATTTATTGTTTCTATTAAAGGGAATGTTTTTATTTTTCGATCTTTTATCAGGTCATAGCAACAAAATAGGAGCGTGTTCTCTTCGGTAAGGTTTACGACTCGAGAAAGTTTTAGATGAAAAAAGTCCCTTTTATTTCTAAAAGAGAGTTTTGACTACAAAATTAAATACAATAGTAAAGTTTAAAATAGGTTCACATCTAGTTGAATTCTTGCAATTTTATTAGCGGGATTCCACATTGCAGTT
Source organism: uncultured Flavobacterium sp. (assembly GCF_963974175.1). GTDB lineage: Bacteria > Bacteroidota > Bacteroidia > Flavobacteriales > Flavobacteriaceae > Flavobacterium. Next base: position 330,028 of record NZ_CAXBBR010000001.1, on the reverse strand, counting down.
GCCGAAACGGGTAGTTGATAATGAAATATTTCAATGTTTTTAGTGACTGTCATACCTGCATTTACGATGTCAAAATCACTTTGCGCTTTGTTGGTATATAAGTGCTTACTTCCATTAATAGGAAAAGCAGCCCCCATAAATACATTTAGATTTACTTTTTGATCTCTAATCAACGGATAACTTAATTCTACATAGGTAGAGTTTCTATTACGATAGTCATTGCTATTATTAAGTTCGCGATCGTTTAAGCCACTATATAATAATACATCAGCTTCAATGCGTAAAGGAAAGGTTTCTGGGAAACGATAGGAAGTTCTTAAATCAATGATGTGTGTGGTAGTAAGTTTGTCGTAGTTAAATACTCTTGGCGTGGTGATTCCTGTTGTGTTAAATAGATCCCATAAACCGATGGAGAAATTATTTTTTTGGTATTGAACGAAATAATTTATTTCAGTGTATTTTCCATCAAATCCTGCTCCTCCCCATAGTCCAACTGTAAAGTTTTGTTCTTTGTCTAAGGCATAATGAATGTATCCAGTAGCGGTCATCCCATCATTAATAACTAGTCCTCTCCATAAATGGCTGGTTCTAAGGTTAACATTAAAGTCTAATCGAGATTTTTTTATTTCTTCTTTAGAGGTAAGTATTGTGTCTGAAACTGTTGTTTTTTGAGCGTATCCAGCTAACCCTGTAAGTGAGATTACAGCGGCAATTATAAATTTCTTCATTTTATTTTAATTTATTAGGAGCGGTTTTAACTAAGCATTAGATAACATAATGCTGCAAGGCTAGATCCTATTATCGGACCTACAATTGGTACCCAGGCGTAGCTCCAGTCGCTATTCCCTTTTAGAAGTATGGAATGTACAATTCTGGGGCCTAAGTCTCTAGCAGGATTGATCGCGTATCCGGTAGTGCCTCCTAAACTTAGTCCAATCGCCCATACTAAAATAGCAACAGGTAAAGCTCCTATTGATCCTAATCCTATTTTGGCGTCAGCCGCAGCTGCAATGTGTACATCTGGTCCTGCGAGGTAAAAAATCACAAAAATAAGAACGAAGGTACCTATGATTTCGCTAATTAAATTAGAAGTGTAGTTTCTAATAGCCGGACCTGTACTAAAACAAGCTAATTTTCCAGCTTCATCTTCGGTTGCTGCAAAATGATCTTTGTGCGAAAGCCAAACTAAGAAAGCGCCTAACATAGCTCCAATCATTTGAGCGACAATGTAAGGGACTACTTGGCTCCAGGCAAATTTGCCTACAAATGCTAGTCCGAGTGTTACTATAGGGTTTAAATGGGCGCCGCTTATAGGGCCTGCCACTGCTACCCCAACAAAAACGGCAAATGCCCATGCTGCGGTAATTACAATCCATCCTGAATTATTTCCTTTGGTGTCTTTAAGAACTACGTTTGCAACTACTCCATTACCTAATAAGATAAGGAGCATTGTGCCTATTATTTCTGCTATAAATGGTGTCATTTTTCAGTGTTTTTTTTATGATTTGCAATTAGTCTTCAATCCAGTTTCCAACACGTCCAACTGCTTTATCCCAGTTTTTTACTAGTTCATCTACTTCCACTTTAGGCATTTCTGGAGAAAATTCTCGATCAATGGACCATTGTTGTTGTAGTTCGTCTACACTTTTCCAGTAGCCTACGGCCAGTCCTGCTAGGTAGGCAGCGCCTAATGCCGTTGTTTCTAGCGTTTTAGGTCTGATTACTTTAAAGCCGAATAAATCTGATTGAAATTGCATCAGTAAATTATTAACAGCGGCTCCGCCATCCACTCTCAGTTCTGTCCCTTTCTTGCCAAAATCTGCTTCCATCGCTTTTACTAAATCATACACTTGATAAGCAATTCCTTCTAGCGTTGCTCGCGCTATATGTGCGTTTGTAGTTCCTCTGGTAATACCTAGAATCGCTCCTCTGGCATATTGGTCCCAATATGGAGCGCCCAATCCTGTCAAAGCAGGCACAAAATAAACACCACCGTTGTCTGGAACACTCGATGCTAGGGCTTCGATGTCCTCGGCTGAATCAATCATCTTTGCACCGTCTCGCAACCATTGTACTGCCGCTCCTCCTACAAAAACACTTCCTTCTAAGGCATAAGTTATTTTGCCGTTAATTTTCCAAGCGATTGTAGTTAGTAAATTATTTTTAGAATAAACAGGTTTGTCGCCAGTATTCATTAGCATAAAGCAACCGGTTCCGTAGGTGTTTTTAACCATTCCGGGTTTAGTGCATAATTGTCCAAAAAGTGCTGCCTGTTGATCTCCTGCGACACCTGCAATTGGGATTTTTGTCGAAAATAGCGTAGTACAGGTTTCTCCATATATTTCACTGCTTTGTTTCACTTCGGGAAGCATAGCTCTTGGTATATTAAATAATTCAAGTAATTCAGTATCCCATTCTAATGTGTGAATGTTTAATAATAAGGTTCTGCTTGCATTAGAGACGTCGGTCATGAACATTTTGCCTCGTGTTAGTTTCCAGATTAACCAAGTGTCTACAGTTCCGAAGCATAGCTTTCCTTGCTCTGCTTTTTCTCTAGCACCTGGGACATTGTCTAAAATCCATTTTACTTTTGTTCCCGAAAAATAAGCGTCTAAAACTAGTCCTGTCTTTTTTTGAATCATCTCTGCATGGCCGGCTGCTTTTAATTCGTCACAATATTTTGCTGTTCGGCGATCTTGCCAAACAATGGCATTGTATAAAGGTTCGCTTGTTTCTCGATCCCAAACTATTGTTGTTTCGCGTTGATTGGTAATTCCAATTGCAGCTATTTCCTTTCCTGAAATTCCTGTTTTTGCGATTACTTCTGCAGCGCAACTAATCTGAGAAGACCAAATCTCATTAGGATCATGTTCTACCCATCCCGGTTTAGGGAATATCTGTTCAAAAGGTTTTTGAGAAATACTTACAATTTCTCCGTCATGGTTAAAGACGATTGCCCTAGAAGATGTTGTTCCTTGGTCTAGGGTCAAGATTAATTTGTTTTTCATGGTTGTTATATAGTGGTTAGTATTATACAGAAGGGGTAATTAATTTGATTTAAATTCGGTTAAAAGAAACCCGTTTGCGAGTGTTTTAAATTGAGCGATTTGCTGTTCGACCCAAGTATCATCGTGTCCCAGTTCTTTTGCAAGTAGTTTTGCAACTTTGTCTGAAGCTTCAATAGCTGCACGAGCATCTAAGAACAAAAGACGCACTCTTCTCGATAGGACATCATCTATGGTTCTAGCCATCTCGTTTCGTATAGCCCATACTACTTCGGCAAGAGTATAGTCGTAATTTGGGTGTAGCTTTTCTTTTAATTTTGGTTCTTGGTTTTGGAGTTCTATTATTTTAGGAATATCAGTTCCGTAAATGTATAAATGGTTTTTACGATCAAGAGTAGTGCTTATTATGTTTCCGTGAATGGGTATATGTTCTGTTTTACATTCTTTTTTAGGTAAATGACGAACTGTGATTGCTTTGTCAATAATGTCTTCGGCAATTTTTCTGTAAGTTGTCCATTTGCCTCCAGTAATTGTGATTAATCCTGTTTCTGAAACAATTATTTTATGGCTTCTAGAAACTTCTTTCGTGCTTTTTCCTTCTTTTTCTGGTGCTGCAAGAGGTCTGAGTCCAGCAAAAACAGATAATACATCTGCGCGAGTAGGTTTTTTCGCCAAGAATCTTTGCGCAGTTTCAAGTACAAATTCAATTTCTTTTTCTAATGCTATAGGTTCTAAACTATGACTTTTTATTAAAGTGTCTGTTGTTCCCACAACAATTTTATCATGCCATGGTACCGCAAATAAAACTCTTCCGTCACTTGTTTTAGGAATCATCAATGCGTGATCACTAGGTAAGAATGATTTGTCAAAAACAAGGTGGATTCCTTGGCTTGGTACAATGTATTTTTTGTAAACAGTATCGTTTAGCTTCATTATTGCATTGGTGAATACACCAGTTGCATTTATAACGGCTTTTCCTTTTAAGTCGAATAATTCTCCTGTTTCTTGATTTTTAACCTGAACTCCAGTAACTTGATTGTTGCTGTCTTTTAGTAAATTAACAACCTTAGTATAGTTTAAAAGGCAAGCGCCGTGTTCTACTGCGGTTTGAGCGATATTAATAGCTAAACGCGAATCGTCAAATTGACCGTCTTGATAGATGACGCCACTAATTAATCCTTTTTGTTCAATTGTAGGAAGTAGTTCAATTGTTTTTTTCTTCGAAATATATTTAGATTTCCCCAAGCTTAATTTACCTGCAAGCATGTCATAGATGGTAAGACCTAAGGTGTAGAAATAACCACCCCACCAGTTGTAGTTAGGAATAACGAAAGATTGATTTTTAACAAGATGCCCAGCGTTTTGTGCCATTAAGCCTCTCTCTTTAAGTGCTTCTCTAACAAGAGATATGTCACCTTGTTCAAGATAACGTACGCCACCATGAACTAATTTAGTACTTCTACTAGAAGTTCCTTTAGCAAAATCTACTGCTTCAACCAAAATAGTTTTGTACCCTCTGCTGGCAGCATCAAGTGCAGTACCAAGTCCGCTAGCGCCTCCACCAATGATGATTACATCCCATTCTGGAGTTTGTTTTAGTTTTGTTAATTGTTCAGATAGTTTCATTGTGTGTAATGTTTATTGTTTTTTAGTTCCGTATGCTTTCGAATTACAAACATAGTGAAATTAAACGAAACCAAATTAAACTAAATGAAATTTATTAATGAAATTTATTTTTGTATCTTTAAATGCTACCAATATTAAATAATTACGAGTTATTATGACTATAATCAATAGAAGACAAGAGGATATACTTAAGGAGTTAGATCAAAAAGGATATGTGAATGTGGTAGATTTGTGTGAAACGCATAATGTTTCAACCGTAACCATACGAAAGGACTTAAATTTTTTGGAAAACGAAAAGCTTTTGCATCGTACGCATGGAGGAGCTAGCAAGCAGCCTATTTATGCTTTTGAAAGAGATGTAAGTGACAAGGAGGCTTTACAGGTAGAGCAGAAAAAGCAAATTGCCTTAGAAGCATTAAAGTATATAAGTAACAACGATTATATCATATTAGGTTCGGGTTCTAATATTCATTATTTGTCTCGAATTATTACAGGGTTTAATAAGCTGACAGTACTTACGCCGTCATTAAAGGTTTCATTGGAACTATGTAAAGAGCCAAGTATTGATACAATTCAGTTAGGCGGAGATATTCGAAACAGTTCCACTTCTGCAGTTGGACCTATTGCTGAGGCTATTTTAGGGCAATTTTCTTGTAATAAATTGTTTTTAGGAACTGATGGGGTTCATTTAGAGTTCGGTCTAAGTACGTCAAATGCACTTGAAGCACATCTAAATCAGGCAATGATAGAAGTCGCTGAAAAAGTTATAGTTCTGGCTGATTCAACAAAAATGAATATTAGGGGTTTTGGTAAAATATGTAATTTAAACAAAATAGACGTCTTGATTACTGATGATGGGATTGATCCCGAAACTAAAACGAAGCTCGAAGAAATAGGTATAAATGTAGTTGTAACAGCTAAGCTGTAATTTTATTTTTTGAATTAAGACCTTTTTAGTAATCTGAATTCCAATGTTTAGGGACTAAATGTTTCGGTTGTATTTGAAGACGTGTTTTGTTGGAAAACAGTATGGGTCTTACCTTTATTTTAGTGCTTATTAATTTTTAATGCCACTTTTAAAATTGTCAAAAGCACTATATTTAAAAAAAACTTCTACTTTTGTCTCAGAAAAATAGAGCAATGGCAAAGAATTTAGTAATAGTGGAGTCCCCTGCAAAGGCGAAAACAATCGAGAAATTTTTAGGTAGTGATTTTCAGGTAGAGTCAAGTTACGGGCATATTGCCGACTTGCCTTCTAAAGAAATTGGGGTAGATGTAGAGAATGGTTTTAAGCCTAAATATGAAGTTTCTGCTGATAAGAAAGCCTTAGTAACTAAGTTGAAAGGATTAGCTAAAAAAGCCGAAATGGTTTGGTTAGCAAGTGATGAGGATCGCGAGGGTGAAGCTATTTCTTGGCATCTTGCCGAAGAATTAAAATTAGACAAATCAAAGACAAAACGAATTGTATTTCATGAAATTACCAAGACCGCTATCCTAAAAGCGATTGATAATCCTCGTGAAATAGATTATAATTTAGTAAATGCACAACAGGCTCGTCGCGTCTTAGACCGATTAGTAGGTTATGAATTATCTCCTGTTTTATGGAGGAAGATTAAAGGAGGACTTTCAGCTGGTCGTGTGCAATCTGTTTCGGTTCGTTTAATTGTGGAGCGTGAAAGAGATATTCAGGAATTTAATGCAGTAGCAAGTTATTCTATTGTTGCAGAGTTTACCAATGAGTCAGGGAAATCATTTAAGGCAAAGCTTCCTAAAAATTTCAATACCAAAAAAGAAGCGGAAGATTTTTTAAACAAAAATATTGGTTCTACTTATAAAGTAGCAGACTTAGAAACAAAACCAACCAAAAAATCACCAACAGGACCTTTTACTACTTCGACATTACAACAAGAAGCGGCAAGAAAATTATATTTACCTGTTGGAATTACAATGCAATTAGCGCAGCGTTTATACGAAGCTGGACTTATAACTTATATGAGAACGGATAGTGTGAATCTATCTAAAGATGCCATGGAAGCTGCTGAGGCAGAAATCATAAAATCGTACGGGAAAGAATTTTCTAAACCTCGAACTTTTGTCAATAAAAGCAAAGGGGCGCAGGAAGCACACGAGGCTATTCGTCCCACAGACATGTCGCGTCATACGGTGAACATTGATAGAGATCAAGCTCGTTTATATGATTTGATTTGGAAAAGAACTTTAGCTTCGCAAATGAGTGATGCAAAGTTGGAACGAACAAACGTAAAAATTGAAGCAAACAATCACGGTGAAATTTTTACGGCTTCTGGTGAGGTTTTGCTTTTTGAAGGTTTCTTGAAAGTGTACTTGGAAGGTCATGATGACGATGAAGAGGAGCAAGAAGGGATGTTGCCAGCAATGAAAGTCAATGAAAAACTACAGAATAATTACATTACAGCAACGGAACGATACTCAAGAGCTCCAGCGCGTTATACAGAAGCTTCTTTGGTTAAAAAACTGGAAGAACTAGGAATTGGTCGTCCGTCAACTTATGCACCTACCATTTCTACTATTATCAACAGAAATTATGTTGAGAAAGGAAATCTGGACGGTCAGGAACGTAATTATACGCAATTGGTTTTGCAATCAGGAAAACTAGAAGAGAAGTTGCTTAAGGAGAATACAGGTTCTGATAAAGGAAAATTAGTTCCAACAGACATAGGAACAATTGTTACTGATTTCTTAGTGAAGAATTTCGGAAATATTTTAGATTATAATTTCACTGCAAAAGTAGAGCAGGATTTTGATGAAATTGCAGAAGGGAATGTGAACTGGACGGAGATGATGCAGGAATTCTATGATAAATTTCATCCAATAGTAAAAGATGTAGAAGCAAATGCTGAAAGAGAAAGCGGTGAAAGAATTCTAGGAAAGGATCCAAAAACTGGAAAACAAGTTTCCGTTCGTTTAGGAAAATTTGGACCAATGGCTCAAATTGGAGAAGCAGATGATGAAGAGAAGAAATTTGCTAGTTTAATGCCTGACCAAAATATTGGAAATATTGGTTTGGAAGAAGCGTTGAATTTGTTTTTGCTTCCGAAAAATTTAGGAGTGTATAAAGAGGAAGAGGTTGAGGTGAGTAATGGTCGTTATGGTCCTTACATTCGTCATGGAGCCGCTTTTGTTTCCTTGCCAAAAGGAGAAAATCCTTTAGATGTAGATTTTGACAGAGCAAAAGAATTGATTGATGAGAAAGCAATCGCTGATGCGCCTATTGCAGTCTATAAAAGTGAGGGTGTTCAGAAAGGTGTTGGTCGTTTTGGTCCTTTTATTAAATGGAACGGTTTGTTTATCAATGTAAGTAAGAAATATAATTTTGATAATTTGTCACAATCAGATATTGAAGCCTTGATTGAAGATAAATTGCAGAAAAATATTGATAAAGTTCTGCATAACTGGGAAGAGGAAGGGATTTTAGTTGAAAAAGCACGTTGGGGGCGCTCTGTTATAACCAAAGGAAAGATAAAAATTGAACTTCCCAAAGAAGTTGATGCTACAAAATTGACATTGGAAGAAGTTCAGGAAATGATAGCTAAGAAGACACCTGCAAAAAAAGTGGCTGCCAAAAAAGCGCCAGCTAAGAAAGCAGCTGCTAAAAAGCTCGCAGTTAAGAAACCTGTAGCAAAAAAGAAATAGAATGGAATTTGATTTTTTAGAACCTATCGATACTGAAATTCTTGAATTAGTTCAGGGGTTGACTTCTCAACAGTTGGGGAGTAAGGTGGTTTTTCATACAAAAGACCAGTTTCCAGATTTAAATAAGATTAATATTGCTGTAATTGGGGTTTTAGAGAGCCGCGGTAGTGGTGAAAAGACAGAAAATGTTGATTTATCAGCAATTCGTAAAGAATTGTATACTATGTTTCCGGGTAACTGGGATGCGTCAATCGCTGATTTAGGGGATATCTTGGCCGGAAATTCTATAGAAGACTCTTATTTTGCTTTGCGAAAAGTAGTTTCAAACTTAATTAAGAAAAAAATCATCCCTATAGTTATCGGTGGTTCCCAAGATTTGACATTTGCACTATATAGAGCTTTTGACGAATTGGAACAGATGGTAAATTTAGTTTCAATAGACAGTAAATTCGATTTTGGAAAAGAAAATGATGAGGTTTCCGCTTCATCTTATTTGACTAAAATAATTATTGATGAGCCGAACAATCTGTTTAATTATTGCAACATAGGGTATCAGACTTATTATAATTCGCAAGAAGAGATTGACCTAGTTGAGAAGCTGTTTTTTGACGGCTATAGATTAGGAGAGATTTCTAATAACATTGCGTTAGCGGAGCCAGTATTTAGAGATGCAGATGTAGTTAGTCTTGATTTGAATTCTGTGAAATCATCAGATTCGGGAAATTTTAATACGTTTGCGCCTAATGGTTTTAACGGAAAAGAGATATGTTCTTTGTCTAGATATTCTGGTATTAGTGATAAAGTGTCTATATTTGGGATATTCAACCATAATAATTCAGCTCAAGAATCTGTTCTGATTGCGCAGATAATTTGGTATTTTATAGAAGGATTTCATTACAGATCTAATGAATACCCTTTTGGAAGCCGAGAAAATTATATAAAATATATCGTTCCTCTTGAAGAAGAAGTTCTTATTTTTCATAAAAGTGACAAAACGGACAGATGGTGGATAGAAATACCATTTATTTCCAATGGGAATAATAAATTAAAGAGAAATACGTTATTACCTTGTTCTTACGATGAATATTTAGGAGCATGTAATCAGGAATTGCCCGAAAGATGGTGGAAGGCACAACGTAAAAACAGCATTTAGAAAGAAGGTTTTATACAACTAAATTAATTTTATAAAAAAGAATGTTTAGTTTAAATTTATTGTTTTTTTAAAAAATAATAAATAGGTTTACAAAGTTTTATAATAATGAATATATAACCCGCATTTATATGAAGAAGTTCATTGCATTTATGGCAATATTGGCACTGTTAGTCGGCTGTGGTAAGTCAGGCGACAAAGGTGAGTTGGTCGGAGCTAAAGGAGGTAAATGGCATCCTGAGAAACCATATGGTATGACTTTAGTACCGGGAGGTGCTTTTACTATGGGTAAATCTGATGATGATGTAGCTTCAATACAAGATGCACCAACAAAGACAGTAACTGTTAGGTCATTCTATATGGATGAAACTGAGATAACAAATAGTGAGTACCGTCAATTTGTGGAATGGGTAAAAGACTCTACAATGAGAGTGCGTTTAGCTATTCTTGCAGACATGAGTGGTATAACCGCCGCAGATGGAAAAGGAAAAGGTAAGAATTCTGGCAGTATAGGGGATTTTGCATTCAATGATTCAGATCCTGAAAAAATGACAGCTTACGACAAGTACATGTACGATAACTATTATAGTATTGGTACAGATGATGATCCTTATGCTGGAAGAAGGCTTAATAAAAATGTAAAGTTAATCAAAGACCCTAAATTATATCCAGATGAATATTATGTAGAAGTTATGGATTCAATGTATTTGCCATTGGAAGCTTCTTATAACGGATTGCGAACTATCGATGTTGATAAATTGAAATTTCGATATTCTTGGATGGATATTCAAGCTGCAGCAAAAGCTAAGGTTGGGAAAAGGAAAGATTTTATAAAAACAGAAGAAGTAAAAGTATATCCAGATACCACAGTTTGGATTAAAGATTTTGCATACTCGTATAATGAGCCAATGCATAATGACTATTTCTGGCATAAAGCGTATGGAGATTATCCTGTCGTTGGAGTAAAATGGACACAAGCAAAAGCTTTTTGTGCTTGGAGAACATTAAATAAAAACAGCTATATTAAATCAAAGAAAAAAGGGCGTGATTTAATTAACTCATTTAGATTGCCAACAGAAGCGGAATGGGAATATTCTGCAAGAGGAGGTTTAGAGTCAGCTACATATCCTTGGGGTGGACCTTATACTAAGAACGATCGCGGTTGTTTTCTTGCAAATTTCAAACCAAACAGGGGAGATTATGCAGCCGATCAAGCATTGTATACAGTGGAGGCGAAATCATATGAGCCAAATGGTTATAATTTATATAATATGGCAGGAAATGTTTCTGAATGGACAGATTCTTCTTATGACCCAAATGCATATGAATATGTTTCCTCAATGAATCCAAATGTATTAGATGCTTCTAATAAACGTAAGGTAGTTCGTGGGGGGTCATGGAAAGATGTTGCTTATTTCCTACAGGTAAGTACAAGGGATTTCGAATATGCTGATTCTGCACGAAGTTTTATCGGATTTAGAACCGTTCAGGATTACATGGGATTGCAAACGACCGGAAACGGTAAAAAAGTTAAAAACAGATAAAAAAAACTCCTTAAATCAAAAAAAATTATGGCATTATTAAGTAAAAAAGCAATGAATTTCTCATATGGAATGGGAGCTGCAGTAGTAATCATAGGTGCGTTATTTAAAATTACGCATATTGAGTTTGGAATTATTACTGGAAATTTAATGTTGACAATTGGATTGGTTGTTGAAGCCTTAATTTTTGCTCTTTCTGCATTTGAGCCCGTTGACGATGAGTTAGATTGGACATTGGTTTATCCAGAATTAGCTAACGGTGTAAAAGGACCGGCTAAAAAAAGAGTAGAAGCGCCTTCAGATTCACAAGGAATGTTATCTCAAAAATTAGATGCTATGTTGAAAGATGCTAAAATTGACGGAGAATTAATGTCAAGTTTAGGAAACAGTATCAAAAATTTTGAATCTGCGGCAAAAAGTATTGCTCCAACTGCTGAATCTATGGCTTCAACACAAAAATACAGTGAAGAGTTAAGTATAGCGGCTGCGCAAATGGAATCTCTAAACAGTTTATATAAAGTACAGTTGCAAAGTGCTTCAAGAAATGCACAAATCAATGAAGAAGTTCTTGATAACAACTTAAAATTAAAAGAACAAATGCAGTCATTGACGACTAACTTATCATCATTGAACAATGTTTATGGTGGAATGCTTTCTGCAATGGGTAACAAAGGGTAATTAGTTTCGAACTATACAAAAAACAACTAACTAATTATTAGAAAATATGGCAGGAGGAAAACTAACCCCAAGACAGAAGATGATAAATCTGATGTACTTAATTTTTATCGCAATGTTAGCTTTGAATATGTCCAAAGAGGTTTTATCAGCTTTTGGGATATTAAATAAAAAAATTGTTGAATCAAACTCAATTACTGATACTAGAAATGAAAGTTCATTTTTGCAATTAGCTCAAAAAGCAGTGGATCAACCAGGGCAGTTTGGAGACAAAAAAGTAAAAGTTGAGAAAATAAGAGCGGTTTCTAAAGAGTTTAACGACTATTTGGAAAACATAAAAACAGCAGTTACCAAGGATTTAGTAAGAGATAAAGAAGGAAATTTGCCTTACGAACAAATGGATAAAGGAGATTTAATTGACAGGATGTTTTTTACTGGAGATAAAGTTTCTAAACAAGGTCAAGAGTTTCTTGATAAAGTGAATAATTACTCTGCTCAAATAAAACAAATTGGAGGAAGTTCAATTGCTGAATCTGAAATGAAAAAAATTGAAGCAAGATTTGCTACAACTCCGGTATACTCAGAAAAAGCAGGTGCTAAATTAGCTTGGATAGATTATAATTACAAAGGATTTCCACTTATTGCTACTATAACTAAATTATCTCAATTACAAGCAGATATAAAAGCGACAGAAAGTGATGTAATGAGCGGAATGTTTCAAACTGACTTAGTTGCTGCAGCTTCATTAACTGCTTATCAACCGATAGTAGTGCTAGATAAATCAGTGTTTTTTCAAGGTGAGGCAGTTACAGGTAAAATTATATTAGGAAAATTTGACCCATCATTAAAGGCTAAATCCGTTATTATTAATGGTTCTAGTGTTCAAGCAGAGGCTGGTCAAGCTAAGTTTTCTTTTGGATCAGGTAATATTGGAGAGCACCCAATAGGAGGTTCTTTCAATTTTGATGAAGGTGGTAAAGTAGTAAGTTTACCTATAAAAGATAAATATGTTGTTGTTGCCAGACCTAAATCAGCTACAATATCAGCTGATAAAATGAATGTTGTATATAGAGGAGTTGTAAATCCTATGACAATATCATTTGCTGGAATTGCAGATAGTGATGTGTCAGCAAGCGCTACTGGTTTGTCTAAAGTGGGTGGTGGAAGATACAACATGAGCCCTGGAGGAGGAACAGAAACAATAATTAATGTTACTGGAACGCTTCCAAATGGTGATAAAGTTTCGGATAGAAAAACATTTAGAATTAAAGGAATTCCGGGTCCAACTGGTACTATTAGAGGAGAAACAGGTGTAGTAAAAGGACCTAAATCAAATTTAGAGATTGCTACAATTGGTGCTAAGCTAGAAGATTTTGATTTTGAAGTTGGTTTAGATGTTGTAGGTTTCAATTTAAAGGTTACAGGTCAAGGAACAGTTGTTGTTCAGGGAGATAAATTGAATGCACAATGCAAAGCTGTTCTTTCTAAAGCAGGAAGAGGAGATCAAGTTACGATTTCAGAAATTAAAACTAAGCTTGTTGGTGCTGGTAGTTATTTATTGCCAAGAACTGCTCCAGTTATTTTTGAAATACAATAATAAGCAAGTGGTCTTAAGGGCTACTTCAATATCTTATAATCATATTATGATGAATGTTAGAAATTTTTTAATAGTTATTATTTCCATTACTGGAGGTTTTGCTTCTTTTGCACAATCTAATTTGCTAAATGCAAAAACACCAGATGAGATAGGTCTTAAAACTGCGGCACAACTCATATCAGACAATGATAAGCCATTGGCTTATGGTTATGTGCATGACAGAGATATTTTGATGGGTAAAACTGTTTGGGAAATTATAGATTTAAGTGAAAAAATAAATTTTCCTTTATATTTTCCAATAGATACTGCAAATATTGGTTCTAACAGACGTTCGTTATATGATGTTCTGATTAAAGCTGTGAAAAGTAAAGAAATTACTGAAGTTTATTCGGATAGTTATTTTAATACAAAAAAATCATACAAGGATATACAGTCAGCATTAAGTTTTACTGAGATGACAGATGCCGGTAGAGAGCAAGTAAACGCAGGTTTACAAGTATCTCCTGAATATATTTTAACCTCTGATATAACAGCGCAAGACGTGGTTCAGTATAAAATTAAAGGATATTGGTATTTCGACAAACGTCAAAGTGAATTAAAATACCGTTTATTGGGTATATGTCCGGTGACACCTGATGTTTATACGTTGAATAATGATGAGAAGGATTATATCGAGTTGTTTTGGGTGTTCTTCCCGTCTGCTAGAGAAGTTTTGCATGATGCAAAAGCTTTTAATGATGCCAATTCTGCAATGCCAATCTCGTTTGACCAAATATTGAACTCCAGACATTTTAACAGTGTTATATACAAAGAAGAAAATGTATATGGAGATAGAGCAATTGACGAGTACATGAAAGATAATGCACAAAATCAATTGTTAGAAGCTGAAAGAGTAAAAGAAAAAATTCGTGATTTTGAATCAGATATGTGGAATTATTAATTTCATATTTTGTTAAATAAAAGGAAACTCTTATCGATTACGATAAGAGTTTTTTTTATAAGTATTTTTTAATTTTGGTACTTTTAATGTTCTTTCTTTGTGTTTTGTTTTAACGGTTAGTTTTATAGTATGATTGATTATTTAATAATAGGTTCAGGACTCGCGGGTATTGGATTTGCTGAAACAGCTTTGCAGAATAATAAGACGATTTTGGTAATGGATAATAATTCCCAAAATTCTTCCAAGATTGCGGGAGGATTGTACAACCCTGTTATTCTTAAGCGTTTCAGTGAAGTTTGGCAGGCACAAGAGCAGTTGCTGGCTATGAATGAGTTCTATAGAGTTTTGGAAGATAAACTAAAGACTAAAGTTGATTTTAAGAAACCTATTCTTAGGAAGTTTTTTTCTATAGAAGAGCAAAACAATTGGTTCGCAGCGTCAGATAAAGCTGCATTGGCACCATTTTTATCTACGGAATTAATCAAAAAAAAATATTCGGGAATCGATTCGCCGTACAATTACGGGGAAGTATTACAGACAGGGTATGTAGATACTGTAGTTCTATTAAAGAAGTATAGGGAGTATCTCGTTAGTAATAATTTGTTCCTAGAGGAGTCATTTGATTATGAATTACTCGAGATTATACCTGGCGGTATTCGGTATAAAGATATTGAAGCCCAACACATTATTTTTGCAGAGGGTTTTGGGATGCATGCTAATCCTTTTTTTAAGCATTTACCTTTAGACGGTACAAAAGGGGAGTTGTTTATAATTAAGGCTCCTGGACTTGATTTGGACGTTATTATGAATACAAGTGTTTTTATCTTGCCTTTGGGTGACGATCTTTTTAAAGTGGGTGCAACTTACAACTGGAAAGATAAAACAGATCTAATTACTGAAGAAGGGAAGCAGGAATTAATTGACAGAATAAAAGAAATTGTTAGCTGTGACTTTACAATTGTCGAACATTTTGCCGGAGTGCGCCCAACAGTAAAAGACAGGCGGCCCTTAGTAGGTACACATCCCATGTACTCTTCAATACACATATTAAATGGATTAGGTACGCGAGGCGTAATGCTTGGGCCTACGATGGCTAAGGCTTTGTATGATGCCGTAGAAAATGAGATTCCTTTGGATTCCTCAATTAATATAAGAAGATTTCTTCCTAAAGGAGAGAGGTAGTCTTGTTATTGCTTAAAATTGGGATCATAGGACACAAACATATTAATATATATATTTCTGGACCATCGTAATACAATTGGAAATAGAACAAGAAGGGAAGCTATTATAGATATAAAAGCCACTTTTAGTGAAGAATTTAATAGCACATACGATATTATAAAGGCTGCGATTCCAATAGCTACATTTAGTCCGTAACTAACATACATAGCTCCATAAAAGAAGGAAGGTTCAATTTGGTATTTCAACCCACAATGGCTGCAATTTTCGTTCATTTTTAAGATATTACCCAAATGAAGTGGATTTGGGTCTAAATACATACTTTCTTTCTGACATTTTGGACAAGTTCCTGTTAAAATGCTATATAATTTGGATCCTTTTTTTAACATTTGCAAAAAATTTAATTTTTCCTTTTTTTGGAGTTACAAATTTACTAATTCGAAAAGGAATAAAATCATAATACATGCTTAATATACACAATTTATCTGTCTCGTTTGGAGGTTCCTATTTATTTGAAGAAGTTACTTTTAGATTAGGTGCCGGAGACCGTGTTGGTCTTGTTGGAAAGAATGGTGCAGGTAAATCGACAATGCTCAAAATGTTGGCTGGGGATTTTCTACCTGATACAGGCGTGATTTCTCAAGAAAAAGAAGTTCGTATGGGCTTTTTACGTCAAGATATTGATTTTGAGCAAGGCCGTACAGTTTTGGAAGAGGCTTATGAAGCTTTTGTCGATATAAAGATAGTAGAAAAGAAATTAGAAGAAATCAATCATCAATTAGTCACTCGTACTGATTATGAAAGCGAGGAATATTCGAAAATAATTGAAGATTTATCTGATTATACGCATCGTTTTGAATTATTAGGTGGTTATAACTATGTGGGTGATACCGAGAAAATTCTTCTTGGATTAGGTTTTAAAAGAGAAGTGTTCAACAATCAAACGGAGACTTTTTCAGGGGGTTGGAGAATGCGTATTGAATTAGCCAAATTATTATTGCAAGCCAATGATGTATTATTGCTGGATGAGCCAACCAACCACCTTGATATTGAAAGTATCATTTGGTTGGAGAGTTTCTTGCGTAATTATATAGGTGTTGTAGTAATTGTTTCGCATGATAAGATGTTTTTAGATAATGTTACCAATAGGACAATTGAAATCTCTCTAGGTAAAGCATATGATTTCAATAAGCCTTATTCTCAATACTTAGAGTTGCGTCACGAAATACGTGAAAAACAATTGGCTACACAAAAGAATCAAGCCAAAAAAATTGAAGAGACAGAAAAATTAATCGAGAAGTTTCGTGCCAAAGCATCCAAAGCTTCTATGGCACAGTCGATGATTAAGAAACTGGATAAAATTGAACGCATCGAGGTCGATGAAGATGACAATTCAGTAATGAACATTTCGTTTCCACTCTCTAAAGTTCCAGGACGAGTGGTAATCGAAGCAGACCATGTTACAAAAAGCTACGGAGATAAAACCATTTTAAAAGACATTTCACTGTTGGTAGAACGTGGAAGCAAGATTGCGTTTGTCGGTCAAAACGGACAAGGTAAATCAACTTTCATTAAGGCGATAGTCAATGAATTTGAATATGAAGGAGATATAAAGTTAGGGCATAACGTACAAGTAGGTTATTTTGCGCAAAACCAAGCAGAATATCTGGATGGTGAGATTACTTTACTTCAAACTATGGAAGATGCCGCATCGGATACTAATCGTATGAAGGTGCGTGATATGTTGGGTTCATTCCTGTTTCGTGGCGACGATGTTGAGAAAAAGGTAAAAGTCCTTTCAGGAGGAGAAAGGAACCGTTTAGCGCTTTGTAAATTGTTATTACAACCTATAAATGTGTTGGTAATGGATGAGCCTACAAATCACTTGGATATTAAATCTAAGAACGTTTTGAAATCAGCATTACAAAAATACGAAGGAACTTTACTTCTGGTTTCTCACGATAGGGATTTTCTTCAGGGTATGTCGAATATTGTTTATGAGTTCAGAGATCAAAAGATAAAAGAGTACTTAGGAGATGTTAACTACTTCTTAGAGCAACGCAATTTAGAGAATATGCGCGAGGTCGAGAAGAAAGATGCACTTAAAGCAGCTGCTCCTAAAGACAGTAATAAAGCTTCCTATGAAGAACAAAAGAAGGGGAAAGCTTTACAAAATCGTTTGAGTAAAATTGAAAGTCAAATTAAGCAATTAGAAAAAGACATTCAGCATGACGATAAAATGTTAGCTTCAAATTACAATAAAAACATTGAAGATGCTTCTTTCTTTAAAGCATACAATAAAAAGAAAGCCGAGTTAGATAAATTACTTTTGGACTGGGAAGTGGTTCAAGAAGAGATTGATAAAGCCTAATTAATAGGTCGTTTTAGAATTTATGAGGAGCTTTTTCCAGCTGTTCATTCCATCCTTTCTGGTCTCGTTTATTTTTTTCTACATACTAAAAGGAGCTTCCGTAGGTCGCTCTTTTAGTCTAATAAAAAATATAACGAGGCTGTAAAAGGATTTCATTGCCATCTGGGCTATTGCATCCTTGCAGTGAATAACTTCTTTTTTAAGAAATTAAACCTGCCTTCTTCGAATGTGAAATCGCTTGGGCACTATTTTTAAAATAGCAAACCGAAATATCCAGCGTTTCTAGATTTTCCAATACTTTCGTTACCTTCTCTTTTTTATATTCCCCCGTTTGTCTTATATATACCGCTTTGACAGTCAATGGAAAAATTTTACTTATAGCTTCATATAAAAAAGGATCATGTTGGGAGTCATCTCCAATCAGTACATACTTCAAACTGGGATAGAATTCTAAAATATGTTTTATTTTTTCAAACTTATGATTATGGCCTCCTCTTCCAGACCATAAAAAATTCAATAGACTTGTTTTAATATCTTTTAACAGTAAAACAGCTTTGGGTAATTTGTGGATTTCGGTAAATAGCACAAGAAATCGGTATAAATTCCACTCACTACTGGAGACGTAAAAAAAAGCATTTAGTTCTCCTACATTCGCTCTTCCTGAAGAGCTTAATGCTTGGAAGTGCGGGACAACATCTTCAAAAACTTTTCTGGAATGGACATTTCTAAATAAGAGGTGGTATAATTTTTTAAATGGATTTAGGGTATACGATACCAGAAATGTATCATCAATATCAGATATGATTCCTAAATTACCTATCCTTGGTCGGAAGTAGCTTTCTTTGGTTACAATAGTCTCGTTCTTATAAATAATACTTACTTTATAGTCAATCCAACCATAATCATCAGTTTGTGCTAACGGGATGCAAAATTTGAAATAACCGTCAATTAACGTTTTTGTATGTATTTTTATATCGTTATGAACTAGGTACACGTCTGCGTTTGCTTGTGTTTTAATTCGAAACATACTGATTACAGATCTTGCATTTCGTAAGTTTTTTGACAGGAAATCGTAATCTTTTTTTGTGGTAGGTTTGAAAACATGCCCCATCACAATTAGTTCTTGCTCATTTGCATAACCACGATATAATTTTAGGATCGGTCTCATTTTGTTTACTACTTTTGAAGTATGTTGAAAATTAATTATTTTTAATCAATAAAAGAAGTAAAACCTTGAAAAAGAATATCATATTGATTGTTAATCCTGTTGCGGGGGGAATTGACAAATCAGAAATTATTGAAGCAACTTCACTTTTTGCAAATAACGAAGGGCTGAATTTTGTGTTGTATACCACTACAGCTATTGATGATATTTCTAAAATAAAGAACTTATATGATGCATTCAAACCGGAAAGGGTAATTGTAGCCGGAGGTGATGGAACCATAAAATTAGTTGCTGAAGCATTGGAAGGCGTAGATGTTATTTTTGGAATAATACCAGCTGGTTCTGCTAATGGATTGGCTACAGATTTAAATATCCCTAAAAAACTGGAGGAAAGCCTGCTAATAGCTTTTCACCATGCATTTATGGAAATGGATATGATCGTTATCAATGATAAGAAAAGTTTGCATCTCAGTGATCTAGGTTTAAATGCAGAACTCATAAAAAACTACGAGAATAGTGCTGTGCATGGAAAGTTAGGGTATGCTTTACAAGTTTATAATACGTTGGCTGATAAAGAAGAGCCATTCACAGCCACAATTACTGCTAATGGTCAAATAATAGAATGTATAGCGCAAATGTTAGTTATAGCCAATTCTAAAAAATACGGAACAGGTGTAGTTATTAATCCCGAGGGCATAATGAATGATGGAAAGTTCGAATTGGTAGTTTTAAAAAATTTGGATTTGAGCATTTTTGCTAAAATTATTACCGGTAATATACCAATCGAATCTGGAGATGTAGAAATTATTTCAACTGATAGAGCGAATATCAAATTGCATTCACCGGTAAGTTTTCAAATTGACGGGGAGTATTGTGGTAGAGAAATAGAACTGAATGTAGCCATTTCTCCTCACAAATTAAAAGTTGCTATTCCTTAATGTTTTTTTTATTTAAAGGGATTTCGTTCCTTCCATTCCATTTTAGGTTCAAAATAGCTAAAAGTTCTTGAAACAAACAAGTTAATAAAAGGATTGCTGTGTTGCATCATCCCGTACATATTCACAGGTTTTGCGCCCACTGAACTTTTAATTTCTAATGCTGTCCTGGCAAAAATAATACGGCTGTATCTTTTGTTAATTGAAAAACCAATCATGTCATAGAGCATATTTAGATATAACATCTTTTCTCTTTGGTAGATTTCGTCATAACCTAGGAAATAGGTGTCAATATCTTTCCCGTTTTTTATCAGTGTGTTGAATCCAATTAATTCGTCTCCGACGAAGTAACCGTAAAAAAGAAATTTATCTTTTAGTAGTGTTTTTAAAGTTGTAAAATGGTTTTCAGATAAATAAAAGGTATTAAACGGAGCGTTCTTAGCCACATTCATATACAATGAATATATTCTTGTATTATAATTTGTGATTTCTTCGAGAGATAACTTTCTTTTCGAAATTGCTTCTGCTTTTTTTCGAGCCCTTTTATACTGGTCTCTGTATTTTTTAGATAAATCTGCAATGTAATCATCAAAATTAGACCAGGAATCCCTAATATTGAAGATCATATTAGGTTGGGTTGTAAACTTAAAAAAGGATTTAAATTCTGGAATTTGGAAATGCTGAACTCCCTCTTCTGAAAAATCTTTAAAGATTGTAAGATGGATTTTTGTGCCGTTTGTACGGAAATTTTTCTTTAACTCATCTGTCGCTTTTTTTAATAATGCGAATCCTTCTGAAGTAGGTAATTTTGCACTGAAACAACATCCATTTTGCCCAGTTAGCATATTGTTACCAAGTACCAATACATTAGAACTGAAATTTTTAAAGACGAAGTCGCGTACGATTGTTTTTAGGCAATGGTCTCTTTCTCCAAAGGAATGTAGTTCACTCAAGTTGATGTACTGCGTCACTGCTATGCCGACCAATTCTTCATTAAGAAACATTCCGATAAAATGGCACTGCACATTTTTTGGAGCTGAAATCGCTAATATTTCTAAATAATCTCTAGAAAGAAATATATTGTTTGTTGCCAAAGAGTCCCAATTTGGAGGAGTATTTGTAACCGAAGAATAAATTTGGAAGGAAAAGGTAGAGCTCAAGGGATCGAAAAGTTAGTATTTGTCTAAATTAATATATAAAGTTAAATAGCAAAGCAATTAGACAAATTTTAACTAATTTTAATAAAAACGGAAATCATGAATATATACAATGAAGTTACAGCTCAGCCAATATTAAAAGATTTGAAAGACTGGAAGTATAATGATAGCGGAATCGAAAAGAAATTTGTATTCAAGAATTTTAGTCAAGCACTCGCTTTTATAGTCCAGGTAGGTATTATAGCTGAGAAACAAGGGCATCATCCCGAACTATTCAATGTGTATAATAAGGTAGATATTCGCTTATCAACTCATGATGCAGACGGTTTGACGGATAAAGATTTTAATTTGGCAAAAGCCATTGAGCAACTATAAAATAAATCTCGCCTCTTTATTCTAAAAAGAGGCGAAACTTTATGATAAAAGGAAATGGTTATTCCCAAGCGCAAATTATACCACCCATTAACATAAGGCAAACAATCCAAAAACCACCGTTTATTAAAGTGTATTTCCAGCTTCTTTTTTCGAATAATGCATTGGTTCCAATAATTGGTAATGCAAGAAACAAACCAGCAATAAAGCCGTGAAGTAGGCCGTGTTTAAAGGTACGGAAAGCGGTTCCGTAATCAGCCATAAAACTCACATAAGATGGTTTTGCCAATGTTGGGTCGCCACCAATCATACCGACTGCACCCCATTGATGAATGACTAAAAATTGAAGAGTCATCGCAATTAGAAAAGCATAAAATACTGCCATTCCAAAAATTAAGAACATGTTTCTAGCTTTCATTATGTCTTCGGTCATACCTGCTTCTTTCATCCACATAGTTCCAAAAACTTTTGGGTGATACCAAACAAATCCTACCAGTAATGTTGTGACTGCTGCAACTAAAAGTGCTAAAAAATTGATTTCCATAGGGTTAGTTTTTTAATTAACAAATCAAATGTAGTATATTTTTTAGTAATATTAAAATGACATTATGTAGGAAAAACACTCTTTAATTTAATAATAAGATGTAGTTCGTCGATTTTATTTGTCGATAATCTGTTTAGTATGTACATTTAATCATTGGAAAACGTATAAATTCAAGATTATGAAAAATATTTTCACTCTACTACTAACAGTTTTGGCATCAGTTGCAATGATGGCAGAAGTTTCAGTTTCTGACAAAACAGTTCTTTTGAAATTGTATAATGCTACAAATGGAGCAAATTGGAATACAAAGTGGGATTTATCTTCCCCTATATCAACTTGGTATGGTGTTGTATTGGAAGGAGATAAAGTAGTGTCGATAAATTTAGCAGATAATAATCTTACTGGTGAAATACCGAGTGAAATAGTGAATCTTACTGATTTAAGAGAGTTGAATTTACATAAAAACGGGATATCTGGTACAATACCATCAGCTTTAGAAAATTTAAAACAATTAGTGGTTTTGGATTTGTCATTTAATAAATTGACAGGGACTATTCCATCTTCAGTAGGGGAGTTGAACAAGTTGGTCGTTCTTGAACTTTATATGAATAGACTTTCTGGTGAATTACCTGCTCAAATTGGAAAATTAAAACACTTAGAAACGTTGGCCGCTTTTAATAATGAATTGGAAGGTCAAATACCAAGTTCGCTTTATGATGTTGCTACGTTAAAGACATTGCTTTTAAGCAGTAACAAGCTAAGAGGTAAATTAAGTGCCGAAATTGCGAAGTTAACAATGTTAGAGAACCTTAGTTTATTTGAAAACCAAATGGAAGGTCAAGTTCCTTTTGATTTAGAGAAATTAAATAACTTAAAAGAAATGAATATTTCTTACAACCAATTTAGTGGATTGATATCAAGAAAATTAGCAGTGTTAGATACTTTAAATATGACAATGGTAAATGATAAAGGTGTTGCTATTTTGTTAGATGTGGCGATGGATATTGAAAGACCTTTAGTGTCTGAAGATTAATAATAATAACTTCATATTAAATATATAGTTTGTTGTTTTGAATAAGTTTAGTTAGTTTTATTAAACCTGTGTGGCTTGAGCTTCATGGGTTTTTTTATTTTAATTATGTAATAACTATTATGGTAAAGCTATTAAGTTATTAGAGCAATGTAATATCAATAATGTCAACGAGTGCAAATAAATAGGTTTAAAAGGATTGAAATAACGAACATAACATTGGTGTTATAAGATTATTATGATGTTTGATGTTAATGCAAAAAAAAGTTTAGAGAGTTTCGTTGCTACAAAAAAAAGCTTCACATTGCTATGAAGCTTTTTTTATTGACTGTGTGTTGACAACTGTAAGTTGTTTTCTCTTGGTGTATGTGAGTCATTGTTAAGATTTAAGAGTAAATGCAATAAAAAAAACCTTTCATTTCTGAAAGGTTTTCTTAGTAGCGGGAACTGGACTCGAACCAGTGACCTTCGGGTTATGAGCCCGACGAGCTGCCTACTGCTCTATCCCGCGATGTGCGTTTGCAATCTCAATAAAATTAACTTAGTAGCGGGAACTGGACTCGAACCAGTGACCTTCGGGTTATGAGCCCGACGAGCTGCCTACTGCTCTATCCCGCGTTGTTTCGGGTGCAAAGGTACAACGAATTTTATCATTTGCAACAAAAATTTTAAAAAATGTTTTATTTTATCTATTCACTTGATATAACTACCTTTGTAAAATAAATAATATATTAAATGTCACATAAAGCAGGTTTTGTAAATATCATCGGGAATCCAAACGTTGGGAAGTCCACATTAATGAATGCCTTTGTAGGGGAAAGATTGTCTATCATTACGTCTAAGGCACAAACGACTCGTCACAGAATCCTTGGGATCGTAAACGGAGAAGATTTTCAAATGATCTTGTCTGATACTCCTGGGATTATTAAGCCAGCGTACGAAATGCAAGCATCGATGATGAACTTTGTAAAGTCCGCTTTTGAAGATGCTGACATTTTAATTTACATGGTCGAAATAGGAGAGCAAGATTTAAAAGACGAAGCGTTCTTCAATAAAATCATTCATTCAAAAATACCTGTTTTATTATTGTTGAATAAAATTGACAATTCTAATCAGGAACAATTAGAAAAACAAGTGGCTTTTTGGACAGAGAAAGTGCCTAATGCAGAAATATATCCTATATCAGCTTTGCAGAACTTTAATGTTCCAGAAGTTTTCCAAAGAATAATTTCGCTTTTACCAGAATCACCGGCCTATTATCCAAAAGATCAATTAACAGACAAGCCAGAGCGTTTCTTTGTAAATGAAACGATTCGTGAGAAAATATTGTTGAATTACAGCAAGGAAATTCCATACGCGGTAGAAATTGTAACCGAAGAATTCTTTGAAGATGAAAACATCATTAGAATACGTTCTTTGATTATGGTGGAGCGTGAAACGCAAAAAGGAATTATTATTGGGCATAAAGGAGCTGCACTAAAAGAAGTAGGGATGGACTCTCGTGCCGATTTAGAGAAATTCTTTGGAAAGCAAATCCACATCGAGTTATATGTGAAAGTAAATAAAAACTGGAGAAGCAACGTAAACATGTTGAAACGTTTTGGTTACAACCAATAAGCTTGTAGTTTTATCGTTTTGATGTTATATCAAGAGTAAAGAATCTAGCGTTTAGTTTCGTCAGATCTTAAAAATAAAAAAAAATCAATATTGGAATTTAAATTCCAATATTGATTTTTTTTTGCAAAATTCGCTCGTGACGGGATAAGGTTTGTAATAATTAGGATGCTAGAATCTTTAAGAAGAGCGTTTCTAGTTCATTCATTTGGTCATGGCCATTTTCGCGAATTTGTTTTGCGATAAAATACAATAGAAACCATGAAAATATCATGAGGCCAATAACTATAAAATCGAACGTCATGCTATTTTTTAAAACATAGTCAGAATAGGCTATGCCACTAAAAGTTAAAAATATTCCGGCAATTATAAAATGTAGAAACATAAAAAAGGTCCATAAGGTAGGGTCAGGGCCAAATAAGCCTCTTATATGTGTTTCGTTGTCGTTTTTGGGCTCTAATTCCAAATGTAAATGAGGGGAATAATAGGACTTTTTGTTGTCTTTGATATTTAGCCAAATATGCGTCCCACCCGTTTTTACAGAAAAATCGTCGCAGTTTGATTTTTTGTAGTTTTCAAATTTTTGAAGTACTATGTCTGTGTTTTCTGGAACATCTTTGTAAAATCGTAAACGAAGTCTTAATTCATTATTGGTGTCCATGATAGCAATGTTATATCAGTTAAAAAGGTAAGGATGTGCTAATGTATCAAAAAAATTGATAGTCACGGGATTAAACACTACCTTTGCGGAATATTTGAAAATTAGATTATGAATAACATTGTTGCGATAGTAGGAAGACCTAATGTAGGGAAATCAACCCTTTTTAATAGGCTGATACAAAGAAGAGAAGCTATTGTAGATTCAGTTTCGGGAGTTACCCGAGATAGAAACTATGGTAAAAGCGAGTGGAACGGAAAAGAGTTTTCTGTGATTGATACAGGAGGATATGTTCGTGGTTCTGATGACGTTTTTGAAGGCGAAATCCGTAAGCAAGTAGAATTAGCGATCGACGAAGCCGATGTTATTATATTTGTCGTTGATGTCGAAGAAGGGATCACGCCAATGGATGATGCTGTTGCGAGACTATTACGTAAAGTAACTAAACCGGTTTTACTTGCTGTAAATAAGGTGGATAATGCGATGCGTGAAAAAGATGCAATTGAATTCTATAACTTAGGTTTAGGAGAATATTACACTTTTGCAAGTATTTCAGGAAGTGGAACTGGAGATTTATTGGACGCATTAATTGATGCATTTCCTATAAAGCCAGAACCAACACAGGAAGAAATTGAATTGCCTCGTTTTGCAGTAGTAGGAAGGCCAAATGCTGGAAAATCAAGTTTTATTAATGCATTAATTGGTAAAGACAGGTATATTGTTACTGATATCGCTGGTACTACTCGTGATTCTATTGATACGAAATTTGACCGTTTTGGTTTCGAATTTAACTTAGTTGATACTGCGGGAATTCGTCGTAAGGCTAAAGTAAAAGAAGATTTAGAGTTTTATTCTGTAATGCGTTCGGTGCGTGCCATCGAGCATTCTGATATTTGTATTTTGATAATTGATGCCACTCGTGGATTTGAAGGTCAGGATCAAAGTATTTTTTGGCTAGCTGAAAAGAACAGAAAAGGAGTTGTGATTTTAGTAAACAAATGGGATTTAGTTGAAAAGGAAACGATGTCAACTCGTGATTATGAAGAAAAAATAAGAGAAGAATTAATGCCATTTACTGATGTGCCTATTCTTTTTGTTTCTGCATTAACAAAACAACGTTTATTGAAAGCATTAGAAGCAACTGTAAAAGTTTTCGAAAGTAGACAACAACGTATTGCTACTTCTAAATTCAATGAGTATATGTTGAAAGTGATTGAAGCGTATCCACCACCTGCAACAAAAGGGAAATATGTAAAAATCAAATACTGTATGCAGTTGCCGACTAAAACGCCACAGTTTGTATTTTTTGCTAATATGCCACAATATGTAAAGGAACCGTACAAACGTTACCTTGAAAATAAAATTAGAGACAACTGGGATTTCTCAGGTGTTCCAATCGATATTTACATTAGAGAGAAATAGTTTTTATTTCCATATTTATAGAAGAAAGTTTATCGAGTTAGTCATAACTCGGTAAACTTTTTTACATTTATAATAAAAAATGGCATCTATAAATAACAAGGTAGTTTGGATTACTGGAGCTTCCAGTGGTATTGGGGAGGCTTTAGCGTATGAATTAAGCCAAAGAAACTGCAAGCTCATACTTTCTGCGCGGAATATCGAAAACCTCGAGCGTGTGAAAGCCAAATGCTCAAATGCAGACGTGGCTGTCCTTCCTTTTGATTTAGCAGATTTTAATAATGCTAACAATCATGTTGAAAAAGCCATTTCTTTTTTTGGAAAAATCGATGTCCTAATCAATAATGGAGGAGTGAGTCAACGCTCACTTTTAGTCGATACTGATTTTGAGGTAGACAAAAAACTCATTGAAGTAGATTATTTAGGAACGGTTGCTATCACAAAGGCGTTATTACCGCATTTTATTTCGAAAAGAAAAGGACATTTTGTAACCATCACTAGTTTAATGGGCAAATTCGGTTCTCCATATCGCTCCGGTTATTGTGGGGCAAAACATGCCTTACATGGTTTTTTTGATGTGTTACGAATGGAGCATCAAAAAGACAATATCAATGTCACAATCATTTGCCCGGGATTTATACAGACGAATGTCGCAGTAAACGCACTGACGGGAGATGGATCACTACAAAACAGCAACGACCAAGCTACGCTGAACGGTATGCCGGTAGCAGTCTTCGCTAAAAAATTAGTAAAAGCTGTCGAATCAAATTCGTTTGAATCTTATATAGGAGGAAAAGAAGTGCTTGGCATTTATATAAAACGATTTTTTCCTAAACTGCTACATCGTCTTGTGCTAAAAAGCGAAGTGAGATAATCTACCTTTATTTTTCTTCTATAGATATTATTATAAAAATCACCTTTAGTACTGTTTTACGTTTGTTTTGTGTAAAAAGGGAGCGCTTAAAATTGGATACGATAATAATCGCCGATTCTTTCTTTTTGAAAGTATCATATAATTTTTTTTATCGGTTTTTAATTAAATAGCTGCTGTTTGTTCTATCTCTAGTCATCTAAAGTATCCATAGGATGATCACCGTACCAGTCTTTAAATGTTTTTGTCGTGGTGTATTTATCAGTCAGAACCGTATAAACCATAAAAAGGATTAGTAATTCTCCAAAAATCACTAAACTTAGGAGTATGGGTAATGCTATGTTGGTTTGACATAAACCGACAAAAATAAATACAAATGCAGTAGTAAACCACACTAGTTTTATTGCAAAATTTTTCATGATTTTTTTCTACTAAATTTACAAGTAATAGTTTAAAAAATAAGTTAACTATTTGATAATCAATTATTAAAATAATTAATAATTAAAAATTAAATTGATTTGCCGTAAATGAAGTAGGTTAATACAAAATACTAGAAACTTGGTGTTAGTTAACAAATGAAAGAGTTTATAATCATAAAAAAAGCTGCAAATTGCAGCTTTTTTTTATAATTGAATAAAGTGAATCTTTTTTACCAACTTCCGCTTGATCCCCCTCCAGAAAATCCCCCACCGCCAAATCCCCCACCGAATCCGCCGCCGCCAAATCCTCCACCAGAAGACCCACCGCCAAAACCACCGCCTCCGCCACCACGACCAAGACTGCTTAGGAGAATGACGTCTAATAAGCTTGGGCCACCGCCACCGCGATTACCCGAGTTACCGCCACCACCTTTGTTTTTAGAAATAAGGACAAGGATAATAACGATAATAATAATGAAAGGTAAAACAGGAAAATCTTTTCCTTTGGTCTGTTTTCTTTCGCCTTTGTATTTTCCTTTAAAGACATCAATCAACGCATCTGTTCCTTTGTCAAGTCCGTTGTAATAGCTACCAGATTTAAATTCAGGAGTAATGATATTTCTAATTATCTCACCACCAATTCCCGCAGTTAAACGATCTTCAAGTCCGTAACCAGGATTAATTGCTATTTTTCTTTCGGCTTTAGCCACCAAGATTATAACACCATTGTCTTCTTTTGCTTGGCCGATTCCCCAAGTTTGAGCCCAGCGAGTGGCTAATTGGCTCACGTCTTCGCCTTTCAGGCTTTCAATGGTAATGACTACGATTTGAGTAGTAGTGGAATCAGAATAATGGATTAATTTTTCTTCTAATTGAAGTTTTTCCGTTGAGCTAAGAACGTTGGCATAGTCATAAACTGAAGTTGCTAAACTGGGTTTTTCAGGTATTGTAAATTGTGCGAATCCTATTTGTGTAATAAAAAAACAAATAAGTAGTTTAAAATAAAGAGAGATATTTAATTTAGGTATAATCATATTAGCCTTTTGAGATTTCGTTTGATAATTCATTCGTGTCATCTTCTGACCAGGGGAAATGTTTTTTTAATTGTTCTCCAGCGATAAGAATTCCGTCAACTAGGCCTTGTTTGTAATTGCCGTTTTTAAAATGAGCAACCATAGCCTCTTTTGTAGTGTCCCAAAAATCATTTGTAACAACATCATTAATCCCTTGATCTCCGCAAATTACAAATGTTTTGTCTTCTACTGCAAGGTAAATTAAAACCCCGTTTTTTAGTTCGGTTTCGTCCATTTTCAGTTCGTTAAAAACTTCTAGCGCACGATCAAATGCGTCTAATTCAGTCGTTTTTTCTAAATGAACTCTAATCTCTCCAGAAGTGTTTTTTTCGGCCACGCGAATAGCTTCAACAATTTCTTGTTCTTCTTCTTGGGTTAAAAAATCTTCTACTTTTGACATGGGAAAAATTTTTGAATGAAGATTAACGATTTTTCATTTTAGAAGTATTTACTCTGCAATCAAAAATCGTTAATCAAGAAAATGAAATCGTTTTTTAGAATTGTACTTCAACCGGTTTTTCAGCACCTACAACAGCTTCGAAATATGGTTTTTCCTTAAATCCGAACATACCTGCAAAGATCGAGTTTGGGAAAATTTTGATATGATTGTTGTATGGTTTTACCGCCTCGTTAAAACGCGTTCTGGCTGTAAGAATTTGATTTTCTGTGCTTGCCAATTCATCCTGTAATTTCAAGAAATTTTGGTTTGCTTTTAATTCAGGGTAACGTTCTACACTAACCAATAATCTGGAAAGAGAACTGCTCACGCCACTTTGTGCTTGATTGAATTGTGCTAATTGTTCCGGAGTGATGTTTGTAGGGTCAACTGTTACCGAAGTCGCTTTGGCACGTGCTTCTATAACTGCAGTCAAAGTGCTTTTTTCGAATTCAGCAGCTCCTTTTACAGTATTCACTAAGTTTCCGATTAGGTCATTTCTTCTTTGGTAAGAAGTTTGAACATTACCCCAAGCTTCATTAATACCCTGCTCATATACCACAGCAGTATTGTTGATTCCTTTTACATAACTGTATATACCGATGATAACTACGGCTCCGATAATCCAAGGCAAAAATCTTTTCATGTTTGTTTAATTTAAAGTTGATTTTTAATATTTGTTAATTGTGTTCTTATTGTTTCTAATTTTCGGATAATTTCAAATTTATCCAATGTTTTCTTTTGCCCTTCTTTTAAATGGGTTTTTGCCCCTTCTAATGTGAATCCTCTTTCTTTTACCAAATGATAAATAAGCTGCAGGTTTTTTATGTCTTCCGGAGTAAACATCCTGTTTCCCTTTGCGTTTTTTTTTGGCTTGAGAATGTCAAACTCACTATCCCAAAAACGAATCAGGGAAGCATTTACGTCAAAAGCTTTGGCAATTTCACCAATGCTATAATATCTTTTATCTGGTTGTAGCTCTATGTGCATTAGTCTAATGATTGATTTTCTTGGTTAGCTAATTTTGATATGGCAACATATTCCACTGCTGAAATGTTTCCGTAATAAAAATTAAGCGGATTAACTACTTTGCCGTCTTTGTGTACCTCATAATGTAAATGAGGGGCTTCAGATCTACCTGTGCTTCCCACATATCCTATGATGTCTCCACGTTTTACTCTTTGTCCTGCTTTACAATTGTATTTACTCAAATGCCCATACAGGGTTTCGTATCCATAACCATGCCTAAGGACAATATGATTCCCATAACCAGAAGCGTTGCTGTTTGCTTGTGCCACAACTCCGTCGCCAGTTGCAAAAATCGGGGTGCCTACTTTAGCTGTAAAGTCCATTCCTTCATGCATTTTACGCGCTTTAGTAAATGGGTCTGTACGATATCCAAAGCCTGAAGCCATGCGTTTTAAATTTTCGTTCCTGACAGGCTGAATGGCAGGAATGGCAGATAATAATTTGTTTTTGGCTTTTGCCAATTTTAAAATATAGTCAAGCGATTTCGATTGGATGGCTAATTCTTTTGTAAGAACATCTACTCTTTTGGTGGTATTAAGGACCAATTGTGTGTTGTCATATCCCTTTAAAGCAGCATAGCGATCTTCGCCACTAAATCCTGATTTTCGTTCTTCCTCCGGTATTGGCGATGTATTAAAATACGTTCTGTATAAATTGTTATCCCGGTCTTCAATAGCACCAATTACATTGTCAAGCTGATCCATTCTTTTGTCTAAAACGGCATAATTCAATTTTAAATTGTCATTTTCACGAATTAGTAGCCGGTCTTTAGGCGTATCAAAGTAAGGAGTGTTTAATAAAAGCACAAATATAAGCGAGCCAAATAATGCCGAGGCCACTAAAAACAAGATGACAAAACCAAATTTCTTTCTTTTTTTTGTTTTTATTTTTCGATACGCCAGATTTTCCGAATCGTAATAATATTTTACTTTCGCCATATTTTAAAATACCCTATTTTTGCACATTGTAAAATGTAAGATGAACAAATTTAATAAATGTTTCATTTGTTCCCGCGTTTTTTCAATAATAAATAAAATAATGTGCCTATTCCAGCTATTCGTTGCAAGTTCTCGTTTAGTTCTCGTTTTTTCTAATGATGCAGCAGGGGCTTCCGCTGGTTGTTCTGCCTTTTTAAGAAAAAATCGACTACTCAATCTCGAAGCTTTACACTGCAAACAAGAAGTGTTCAGTGAATTCCGATGAAAATAGGAGCGTGTGAGATAATCTGGTGCATAAAATGCTTTCGAGCAAAATATAAATTAAAAAACTTTGTGCCTTAGCGCCTTAGTGGCAAAAATAAATAAATAATGAAATCACAAGACGTACGTAAACAATTTTTAGACTTTTTTGAAAGCAAGGGACATTTAATTGTTCCGTCAGCACCCATAGTTCTTAAAGATGATCCCACTCTGATGTTTAATAACTCAGGAATGGCACAGTTTAAAGAATATTTTCTGGGTAATGCCACACCAAAAAGCAATAGAATTGCCGACACTCAAAAATGTCTTCGTGTTTCAGGAAAACATAATGACTTAGAAGATGTAGGTTTTGATACTTATCACCATACTATGTTCGAAATGCTAGGAAACTGGTCTTTTGGCGATTATTTCAAGAAAGAAGCCTTGCCTTGGGCTTGGGAATTTTTAACCGAAGTGTTGAAATTAGAGAAAGACCGTTTGTATGTTTCCGTTTTTGAAGGAAACGAAGCAGAGAATGTGCCTTTTGATCAGGATGCTTTTGATATCTGGAAACAATTCGTTCCTGAAGATCGAATTATCCTTGGAAACAAAAAAGACAATTTCTGGGAAATGGGAGATCAAGGACCTTGCGGACCATGTTCTGAAATTCATATCGATTTACGTACTGATGAAGAAAGAGCTGCAGTTTCAGGTAGAAGCTTAGTTAATGCCGATCATCCGCAGGTAGTTGAAATATGGAACAACGTATTTATGGAATTCAACCGTAAAGCCGATGGTTCTCTTGAAAAGTTACCAGCACAGCACGTAGATACTGGAATGGGATTTGAGCGTTTGTGTATGGCAATGCAAAACACTACTTCAAATTATGATACCGATGTGTTTACACCGCTTATTGAAAAAGTGGAGGAAATTACAGGGTTAAAATACACTTCAAACGAGGTGAAAGATATCAGTGAAGAGCAAAATAAAACCAATATTGCGATTCGTGTAATTGTAGATCACGTACGTGCGGTAGCCTTTGCTATTGCCGACGGACAATTGCCTTCTAATACCGGAGCAGGATATGTAATTCGTCGTATTTTGCGTCGTGCAATACGTTACGGATTTACTTTTTTGAATACCAAAGAACCTTTTATATTTAAGTTGGTTGCTGTTTTAGCAGATCAAATGGGTGAGTTTTTTCCTGAAATTAAAAAACAACAAGGCTTAGTTACTAATGTAATCAGAGAAGAAGAAACGTCTTTTTTGCGTACACTAGATCAAGGATTGCAGTTGTTAGATAACGTGATAGCTACAAATCAAGGGAAAGAAGTACCGGGAGCAAAAGCATTTGAATTGTACGATACTTTTGGGTTTCCAATCGATTTGACGGCATTGATTCTTAGAGAAAGAGGATTCAGTCTGGACGAAGCTGGTTTTGATAAAGCCATGCAAGAACAAAAAACACGTTCTCGCGCTGCCTCTGAAGTTTCAACAGACGACTGGAAAATTTTAGTAGAGGGAAATACAGAATCTTTCGTAGGCTATGACCAAACAGAAAGTGAAGCAAAAATCACCCGTATTCGTAAAGTCGACTCGAAAAAAGATGGTGTTATGTACCAAATCGTTTTAGATAGCACGCCGTTTTATCCAGAAGGTGGAGGACAAGTGGGAGACAAAGGGGTTTTGGTTTCGGCAAATGAAACAATTCAAATTACAGATACTAAGAAAGAGAATAATTTAATTCTGCATTTCACTAAAAAATTACCGGAGAATGTAAACGGTGTTTTTGTGGCTAAAGTGGATAGTAAATTAAGATCAGATACTACAAAAAATCACTCTGCAACACACTTGATGCATCAGGCATTGAGAAGCATATTAGGAACACATGTGGAACAAAAGGGATCGTTAGTAAGTCCAAACCATTTGCGTTTTGACTTTTCTCATTTTGCAAAAGTGACAGATGAAGAATTACAGCAAGTAGAAGACTTTGTTAATGCTAGAATTCAAGAACAATTACCATTAATAGAGCGCAGAGATATTCCTTTCGCGCAAGCGGTAGAAGAAGGTGCTATGGCTTTGTTTGGTGAGAAATATGGAGATCATGTTCGCGCAATTAAATTTGGCGAAAGCATGGAGCTTTGTGGAGGAATTCACGTTAAGAATACTGGCGAAATCTGGTATTTTAAAATCGTTTCAGAAGGAGCCGTTGCCGCAGGAATTCGACGAATCGAAGCGATTACTGGTGATGCTGTTAAAGTTTTCTTTGCTTCTCAGGAAAATGCATTGAATGAGATTAAACTCGCGCTAAAAAATCCTCAAGATGTAATTAAAGCGGTAGTGTCTGTGCAAGAAGAGAATGCGAAATTAAAAAAACAGGTTGAGCAATTAATTAGAGATAAAGCAAAAGGTTTAAAAACAGAATTGGCACAGCAAATCCAAGAAATAAACGGAATACAGTTTCTAGCTGTTCAAGTGGATCTTAACGCAGAAGGAGCTAAAGATTTGGCATATGACTTAGGGAATTTAGGAACTAATATGTTTTTAGT
Source organism: uncultured Flavobacterium sp. (assembly GCF_963974175.1). GTDB lineage: Bacteria > Bacteroidota > Bacteroidia > Flavobacteriales > Flavobacteriaceae > Flavobacterium. Next base: position 295,823 of record NZ_CAXBBR010000001.1, on the reverse strand, counting down.
TTTGGCTACAGCCGAAGAAGGAAAGCCAATGCTAAGTTGTTATATTTCTAAAGAACTGGTTGCTGATAAAAAATTAAATGCAGGACAAGTAGTTCGTGAATTAGGGAAGTACATACAAGGTGGAGGAGGAGGTCAGCCTTTCTTTGCAACAGCAGGAGGAAAAAACGCAGACGGTATTCAGGAAGCTTTAAATAAAGCAGTTGATTTCGTGAAGTAGTTCACATTTATATTAAAACAACAACCCTTTCCCTTTGCATGGCAAATCGAAAGGGTTTTTGATGATGTGAAAGCGACTTTCAGAGGTTAATTTAAACAATTTTGTATTGAACAAGAGATATAAATCGAGACTTTGGGGATAAAAAAATAGTTCAGTTGAATATTGCGTCGTTCAAGTATTTGAAATAGATAACAGGGGGTTTTTAATTTCCCATTTCAATAAATCACCATTTAAACGAGTTTTTAGGTCGTTGGGCTTGTTTAGTTTGCTTAATTCAATTTATTTTCTACATTTATTCGCCCTAAATATAGCCAGCCCCTATAACCTACTATCATGAAAGACTTAAATAAAATATTTTTTTTCGTATCTATTGTTGCCGTTTTATTGACTTCGTGCTCGGATGATAAAAGCGGTAAAAGTAAATTCCTTACAAAGTTAGTTGAAGTTTCAGAGGATGGGACGTCAGTTACAACTTTATTCAAGTACAATGACAAGGAAATCGTCAATATAGATGGTGTTCAATTGCATACAGATTTTACTTATACAAACGGTCTGATTACAAAAATAAGTACACTAGATAAAGCTACTAAGCTTAGTAGTACGGTTGAATATTCATATGATACTGATAAGTTAATACAGGTACTCTCTCCAGGAAATTACGTGATAAATTACATTCACAATACAGACGAAACTATTTCCTACGAGAAAAAGAGTTTGAATTCAGGGAATCAAGACGCAAAGCTTTATCACGGAGTATTGTATTTTAAAAATAAAAATTTAGTAAAAGACGAAAGGATTTTAGATGATACTGCAGCAGGTGTTGTTTCAAAATATACTGTAAATTTTCAATATGATTCTAAAAACAATCCTTTTTATTCTATTTTGGGATATAGTAAATTATTGGACCACAATGAGGTAATTTCATTGAATAATATGGTTAGTAATGTTGCTGAAAGTAGTATTGCCAATTCAGCAGATCAAATCACATCTTCAGCTAAATTTTACAAAGGGACGTTTAAATACGACACGGAAGATTACCCAACGGAACAGCTTACCGAAACAGCTAAATCTGGATATTTGAAATCACAATATTTTTACTAATATTATTTGGTTTACATCTTGGAGTAAAGTGTAATTTTAAGTTAATGATTCTAGGTTGTTAAATCTTGTCGGATTATTTTTTTTGCTTTATCTGAAATAAAAGCGTTGGAGAAAAATTAGGATAATTTTACTTGTAATCTTGTTTTTTCTTGTTCTTTAAGTAATGAAGAATGCCCAATGTAAGTTACTCCAGATGCCGTTTTAGTAAAGAAGATCGTTAAATGTTTTCGACTGATACACGAAGTGCTATCTAAAACCTAGTTTGGGAGGGTAAATTTGTTTTTGATTCTAATAAGAATCATATTAAAACGGAATCATCAGATTCTCCGTTAATTTATAAGTTTTCAACACTCTTCTTAATTCTTTTGGACTTCAAATTCTGAAAGGATTTTAGATTTACTACCATTTATTTCATTAAAATTATTCAAATTTGTATAAAATAAATTGTTGATGCATTTCAGAACTCAAATACCCATTCCGAAAAACACCCAGCCGATAGATTATAATTCGAAGATCATATCTTTGGGTTCTTGTTTTGCGGTAAATATGTCAGAGATACTAGATTATTTTAAATTTCAGAATTCCTGTAATCCATTTGGTATTTTGTTTCATCCGCCGGCAATCGAAAGGCTAATTGCCTTCGCTGTTTCACAAAAAGTCTTTACGGAAGCTGATATTTTTTTTTACAATGAACGCTGGCATTGTTATGATGCCCATTCTGATTTAAGTAATCCTGATCCAATTGCGCTGATAAATGATTTGAATACAATCATCCAATCAACATGGAAACAACTAAGTGAAGCCACAGATATCATCATAACGTATGGGACGGCCTGGGTTTATCGAAATAATGAAAATAGCGCAATCGTTGCTAATTGTCATAAAGTGCCTCAAAAGCAGTTTGAAAAGCAATTGTTGTCAATCGAAGTGATTCAAAAAAGTATTCAAAATACAATCCATTTAATTCAATCTATAAATCCAGAAGTAAAAATCATTGTTACGGTTTCGCCGGTGCGACACATCAAAGATGGTTTTGTCGAAAATCAATTAAGCAAGTCCCATCTGATAAGTGCTATTCATGGAGCTTTTTCCTTGCAAGTTTCGGCTTTTAACTATTTCCCCAGTTACGAAATCATGATGGATGAACTTCGTGATTATCGGTTTTATGCTGACGACATGTTGCATCCCAGTCAACTTGCAATTGACTATATTTGGAAGCGTTTCAAGGAAACTAATATTTCAGAAACTGCATTGTCAATAATGGAGGAAGTAGAAACGATTCAAAAAAGTTTGTCTCATAAACCTTTCAATCCTGATTCAGAAAGTCATCAAAAATTTGAAGCTAAACTGAAGGATAAAATCGCTACATTGGTTTCTCAATATTCATTTATGAAATTTTAATTATGCTTAGAAGATTACTTGTTTTTATGGGATTGATAGTTACAGTTGTGCTATTATTTAAATATTGTGAATTCAAGAAAGAGGACGACTCTGCAATGGATTACAATACGAACCTGATACAGCAACAAATTGTTAACGTAGGTAAGCTTGTTGTAACAGAAGGGCATTTCTCTGAAGTGGTTACGTATAAGAATAAGGCAGAATACTTGATGGGTATAGTTTCATTCGATAAAAAAGCGTTGATTGTCGTTAATGCTGATGTTACTGTTGCTTATGATTTGCATAAAATGAAATATGACATCGATGAAAAAAATAAAACGATTTCAATTTTAAGTATTCCAAAAGAAGAAATTAAAATTAGTACCGACATTCAGTTTTATGATGTGGAACAAAGTAAGCTAAATCCTTTTACTGGGGATGATTACAATAAAATTAATAAATCAGTAAAAGCAAATCTTGCCAAAAAGATAGAAAAGTCGACACTTAAGACCAATGCTCAAAACAGGTTGGTTAGTGAGTTGTCGAAGTTTTTAATTCTTACCAATAGTTTAGGATGGACCTTGAAATACGAAGGAGTCGTAATTGAAAACGAAAAAGATTTTGGACAGAAAATAAAATTATAGCAGGTTTACAATTTGTTTTAAATAATAAGGGTTTGAATAGTAGTAATCTGATTCAAACCCTTTTTTATTATTTTGATAGTCCTAATTCTGCTCTCATGGATTCTCTCATCTCCGCTTTTCGAATTTTACCTGTAACGACCATTGGGAATTCATGTACAAATTTCACGTAATAGGGAATCGTATAGTGTGATATTTTTCCGCGGCAATATTCTTTAACTTCAGCCTCAGTGAGTTTATAATTGTCGTGCATTTGAATCCAAACGCAAACCTGTTCTCCCATTTTTTCGTCTGGAATAACGAAAAACAGAGACTTCTTTTATGTTTTCATGGGTGTATAGAAACTCTTCAATCACTTTTCGGTAAATGTTTTCCCCGCCACGCATAATCATATCCTTGATTCTTCGAACAATGTTGATATAGCCTTAGTCATCCATATTGGCTAGATCGCCACTGTGCATCCAACCGGCAGTATCGATCGATTCTTTCGTTTTTTTCGGATCATTCCAATAGCCCAGAATTACGCAATTGCCACGGGTGGATAATTCTCTTGTTTCCCCTAGAGAAACCACTTGATGGGTTTCCGGATGGATGATTTTTATTTCGGTATGCAGTAATATTTTACCCACTGTACTCTCTCTTTTACCGAAGGAGGTGACATGCCTTGTTTGTGTGCTCAACGGACTTGTTTCGGTCATGCCATAACCAATTCCCATTTCGGTTAAATTCATTTCAGACAGGACTTTTTTCATCAGTTCGGTAAGGCAAAGGGAGCCAGCCATAATTCCTGTTTACAAACTGCGCAAGTCATATAGTTTTCGGTTGAAATGGTCTAATTCAGCAAAAAAAACATCGTTGAAACCCCATAGAGGGCCGTTGCTTTTTCTTCAGAAATCGCTTTAAGGGTTTGTCACTTGTTCCGCTACTATAACTGTATTTTTCATGATTCTGAATTTAAAAAAGACTGAATTGTTGTTGCAATATGGGAAGGGTTTTCTTTGTGCGGAAAATGTCCGCAATCATCAATCAGATTGGCCTTGGCTTTTTTGCCTATTAGTTGTGCAATGCTTGTGCAATGTGTGTTGGTTGCATATTCGTCTTGTTTCCCCTGAATAATTAGGCTTGAACATTGAATTTTTGGTAGCTCAGTTTCGATATTCCAATTCTTAAAATCGTGTGAAAGCCAGCATTCTTGCCAATTCTGAAAAAGCAAGCCTGTTTTGTCGCCATGGTATTTCTTTAATTGGTGAATGATTTTTTCCGAGTATTGCATCGTATTTCGTATCCCTCCCGTAGTCACTTCTTCCACTTTCGAATGGCCGGCAATACTTACGATTGCAGCGCAGTCTTTATATTTTGCAGCATAGAGAAGTGCAATGCTTCCTCCGTCGCTGGAGCCAATTAAAACAATTTTTTTAAGGTTTTGTGTCGTGATTATTTTTTTTAGAAAGTCAGCTTCCGCTTCTAAATAGCCTTTAGACCATTTAGCGGTGGTTGCGGCTGATTTTCCATGACCCAATCGATCGTATGTAAATCCGACTGAACCCATTTCTTCACATAGTGTTGAAGGGAAGCCTTTCCAGCTTTCAGAGCAGCCTAAAGCATCATGGAGAAAAAGGAGTAGGGTGTTATTTGTGCAATTTGCAGGAGTTATGTAGTTGCAGGAAATTGTTTTACCTTCTATTTTAACCGTTATCGTCTCGCTGCTGCACATATTTATTTCTCGTTTTGAGATTTAAATGTAACCATTTTTTATAGCATAGAAAGCCTTTTTTAGCATATGATAATTTAAAAACAAGCGAAATTACTTTTAGGAGTCTATAAGATAGTTTAAGACTGTATTTTTTAGTGCATTTCGCTTTTAAAAATAAAAAACCGCCAATTCGCAAATTAAATAATTGCAAATTGGCGGTTTAGTTTTTTATACGAGGTTAATATGTGAATCCGCGACTATTAATTTATACGTTTTCTTTATCAAAAATCAAATCCAAACCTCCACTAATTAAATGTGCTATTTCTGGTCTCTTTAGTTTTAACTCTTCAAGATAATTCAAAACTTTATCCAGTTGCTGAGTTTCGTTTCTATCTTTTAGAAGTTCTGCAATTTCAACAGCAAGCAACCAGTCTTTGGGATGATCCTTTTTTAGTTTATGAAAAATAGGGTCAAAGGAAGCATGTATGTCTTTGGACTCTCTAATGATGCGGACCGTTTGGTATAAAACCTCTAAATCATCACGTTCAGCGGTGTGTTTTGCTTTAATGGTGGTGCTGGTGGGCATATGCGTAATTAAATCAAAACTATTCACATCAGCAGGGCCAGAAAATGCCGAAACTACTTTTTTACCCACGGCCATATCATAAACGCCCCACTCTGGTTGGAATAGAATCGTTTTGCCATGCGTTACGGTACAGTTCTTAAAACGGATAAGGATAATTTCTCCTTGTAAATTTCTGGATCCAGTAATGATTTCTCCTTCGACAGTAATGTTTCCCTCAAATTCCAGTTTTACCGTTTTTGACTCTAAGATATCATATGCATTTAAATCTTTCGGGCTCATATCTTCTATAGCAAGATTGATTCCCTCTAATTTTCCAATTGGGCTACCAAAACCTTCGGCGTGAGTTGCAGTTCCATGGCCTACTAATTCTTTTTCGCGGGAAGCGAGTGCTGTTTTTCCTGTCGTTTGTATGTATATCGGTTTACCTTCGTGCTCAATTACATTGGTAAAAACTCCCGAAATTTGTAAGCCAGTGCTTAATTCGATTGTTCCTAAAGCATTGGAATTAACCAGTTTCTCTATTCCGGATAAACCGCCAGTTCTCAATGCCATTTTATTAGCAAACTCTTCCAAAACTAAATTCAGATAAGCAAAAGTGGGTGTTACATAAAGCTGAGGTTGCAGCTTTGTGATATCAAAACTTTTATGGGCGGCAGTAATATCATACGGGAATTTCTCCACTTGATCCGTCATGCAATGGGCGCTTTCTCCAATTGAAGACAAAAGTCCAGCTCCATAAATTTTAGGGTTTTCAACAGTTCCAATTAATCCGTATTCCACAGTCCACCAATGCAGGTTTCGTATTTGAGCCATCTCAGATAGTTCGCCCATATTGTTTTGTAAATCTTCAACTGCTTTTTCGGCTGCGTCAATCGTAGCTTGTGGCGTGTCTTCTGCTTCTTTCACAATCGAAAGCAAGCGGATGGCTTCATACATTTGGTAATCCTTATCAGAGGATATAGCTTTGCAGCCTATTTCTCCAAAACGACGCAAATATTCTGCATATTCCGGATTAGCGATAATCGGGGCGTGACCCGCGCCTTCGTGGATAATATCTGGCGCTGGCGTGTATTCTATATGTTCGAGTTGACGAATGTCTGATGCAATAACCAGCACATTATATGCCTGAAATTCCATAAAGGCGTTAGGCGGAATAAATCCGTCTACGGCTACGGCGGCCCAACCAATTTCGGTCAGGATACGGTTCATGCCGTACATACTGGGTATATTGTCGATTTCTATTCCTGTTTTTTTCAATCCTTCCAGATACGAGCTATGGGCCACTTTAGACAGGTAATCCACATTTTTACGCATAACATAGCGCCACACCGCTTGATTAATAGGCGTATAATCGCTATAATCCTGAGGTTTAATAAATTGCTTCAAGTGCTTTGGCAATCGGTCTAATAATGGATTACTTTCAATATTTGTGTTCATGTCGAAAACGTTGTAGTTATAGTACAAAAGTACGAATTCTGGGAGCTATATCCCGCTTTTCATTGCAAGTTTTTATTTCGTCATTTGTTTTTCTAAAGTTGATAAAAGAGCTTCCTTCGGTCGCTTTTTATAAACAAGAAAAATAAAAACGACTTTCATAAAAAGCTTTCCATTGCAATCGGGGCTAAGGGAATTGTGGTAAAATGTAAGATTAGATGTTTTTAATAATGTCATTGCGAGGAACGACGCAATCAAGCGAGACGACATCTACAATAAAACAAAAAACTATTGGAGCGGAAATACTGGTTGAGATTGCCTCATTCTTCGCAATGATAAAGCACATCAATCTTATACTATTTAAAATAAAAACAATTTATTTTAATCCACTTCAAAAAGTAGTACTTGCGTTTTCTGCTTATCAGAGAAATTATTATCCGATACAAAAAGTAAAGACTGCTTGCCATTAGCCAGTTTTGGGCCAAAAGTCAACCCTTCGATATTATCTATAAAAATACCTAAGTCATCCATGTTTAGGATTAGTTTTTTGGAGGCTGGTGTGAATTCTTGGTTTTGCAAAGAAGCAATGTTTTTTACATCAGTCGCTTTTGAGAAATCACATAAGTAAACTTTTATGGTACAGGCTTGTTTTCCCACGGAGTAGGAACGTTCTACCACTAGCAATTGATCTTTACTATAATACTGAATAGCAGACACTCCATTCACCGCAAAACCATCTTTCGGGTTGGGTTCGTGTGCGATAGGATCTAATTCATAACTATATTGAGCTGTATTTTTTTTTGATTTTACATCAAACTCATACAGCCGTATGAAGCCACCTTTAGTTATGGAAGCTTCGGTACCGTCTTCGTATAAAGGTTCCTCAATGTTGGTGTATAGCGTCTTATAGTTTTTGTTAAAAGTGATTCCTTCTAGAACGCCATTGCTACGAGGTCCTTTTTCTTCTTTTTGCATGTTGAGGTTCGCCGGTAGATCAAAGGCATTTACAAAGTTTCCATTAATACTGGCTGTTTGGATTGTTGGATTCTGCAGTACCGAAAAATCTTTGGCTATAACGCGAGCGCCTTCACTACTCCAAACTACGGTGTTGGTCATGGGGTTGTAACGTAATTCTTCGGGATCAATAGAGGAATCGGGTTGTTTCTCCCAGTTGCTGTATTTTTCTCCTGCAGCATTTTTTAAAGAAACTACATTTTGAAAGGCTAGACTATCTATTTTATTAACGCCCAAATGTATTTTGGCAGTATAAAAACGAGCATCATTATATACCGCTCTATCGTCACAAATAAAATAGTAAAGATCGTTTTTCGAATCATAATCGATACTAGATAATCCGCCAACGACTGTGTTTTTAAATTCTTTATTGAAAGGGATTTCAATACTGTTTAACAACGTAAGACTGGGATTGCTGATTGTGGTTTCATACGTTTTTGCAGTAGAGCAAGAGAGGAAACTAAAGGGTAAAAAAGCAAGTAATAATAATTTGCGCATCGATTTTTATTTCAAATTTAAAAGATCTCCGTTTTGAGCAGCATTTCTAAAATAGTCAATTTTATAATTGAACATTTCTGCCATATTCTTCGCGCGTAGTTTTGCTTCTTCGGCAATAGCGCCAACAAATAACTCATCTGTTGTGGTGGTGAATATTTCCATCCAGCGGTCAAAATGCTCTTTAGTAACCGGTAATTGTTTATGTGGAGGAAAAGGACTGCCTGAATAAGTATGTATTTCGAGTAAGATTGTTTGCCAAAAGCGGTACATCTTTTCCAAATGTTCTGGCCAGCGATTACCTATTTTTTCATTAAATATAGGACCGATGAAGTCGTCTTTTTGTACTTTAGAATAGAAAGTGTCAACAAGTAGTTTGATGTCTTCGAGGGTTGTAATGTCGTTAAGATTTGTCATAATTGGGTATAAAAAAAGCCTACGCAAAGGTAGGCCATTTCTATAATATATTGTCTTAAACTACTTAGAGTTTGGGGGGAACTGCGCTAAAATTTTGGCGACAAACTCATTAATTTGTTTTTCTTTTTGACTACGGTTTTCGGTTAAGTAGCCCACGCCTTCGCCTTCCCAAACTAGTTCTTTTTTCTTGGCATCGATCAGGTCAATGTATAAAGTTCCTTCTGTAGAAGAGCTTACGTAATTACGTCCTCCCCACATGTAAGGATTCCATCCATATCCCCATCCGTAACCCCATCCAGCATTGAATTGGTTTACTTCCAGTTTTTCTCTTTCTTTAGTAAAAATATTAACTAACAGATCGGGAGTGTTGCTTTTAGTCATTCCCATTTTGCCTAGTTCGTTATCAATGGCGTGAAGGATTCGTTTTTTGTCAAATTCAGATATTTGCACTTTGTCGATGCCGCTTTTATGAAAGGCATAGGTTTTATATTGAGTAAAATCTACATTTTTGTCATAATCTGCGTTTACTCTAATAGAGCTACAAGCACTTAATATGAAAAGGAAAAGTACGGGAAGGAGTTTAATTGCTTTCATGGCTAATTGTTTGATTACTAAAGATACATTCAAATTTTTAAAAATCCAATAAATTATCCGCAACAATATTAGGGATGGTGACCTTTAGTAAAGGTTCTGCTTCCATTGCTCTTTTTATTGCAAATAAAGCTCCTTCGTTACGAGCCCAACTTCTTCTTGAAATACCATTGTTAACATCCCAGAAAAGCATTGATTGTAAGCGTCTTGAAGCTTCTTTAGAACCATCAAGAACCATGCCGAATCCACCGTTTATAACCTCGCCCCAGCCAACTCCACCACCATTGTGGATAGATACCCATGTAGCTCCTCTAAAACTGTCTCCTATCACGTTTTGTATGGCCATATCAGCTGTAAAACGAGAGCCGTCGTAGATGTTAGAAGTTTCTCTGTAAGGGGAGTCGGTTCCTGATACATCATGATGATCTCTCCCAAGAACTACTGTTGTAATTTCGCCTTTGGCAATAGCCTGATTAAAAGCTTCAGCAATTTTTACACGACCTTCAGCATCAGCATATAAAATACGAGCTTGTGATCCCACGACTAATTTATTTTCTTGTGCGCCTTTTATCCATTGAATGTTATCTTGCATTTGTTGCTGAATTTCAATAGGAGCTGTTTTTGCCATTTCTTCCAGTACCTCGCAGGCAATAGTATCTGTTTTTAGTAAATCTTCTGGTTTTCCTGAAGCACAAACCCAACGGAAAGGCCCAAATCCGTAATCAAAACACATAGGTCCCATGATGTCTTGAACGTAACTTGGATACCTGAAATCGATGTTGTTTTCTGCCATAATATCCGCTCCCGCGCGGGAAGCTTCCAGTAAAAAAGCATTTCCGTAATCAAAGAAATAGGTTCCTTTGGCGGTATGTTTATTAATAGCGTTAGTGTGTTTTCGTAATGTTTCTTGTACTTTCTCCTTGAATAAAGAAGGGTTTTCGGCCATCATCGTATTCGCTTCTTCAAATGAAATTCCTACTGGGTAATATCCTCCTGCCCACGGATTATGTAAAGAAGTTTGGTCACTTCCTAAATCGATATGAATGTTTTGTTCGTCAAATTTTTCCCAAACGTCAACCACATTTCCTAGATAACCAATAGACACGGTTTCTTTGTTGGCTTTCGCTAAAGCGACTCTTTTTACCAATTCATTGATATCTTCTACCACTTCGTTGATCCAGCCTTGACTGTGACGAATGTGGGTGATTTTTGGGTTTACCTCGGCGCAAACGGTGATGCATCCTGCAATGTTACCTGCTTTGGGTTGGGCGCCACTCATGCCGCCTAATCCTGAGGTAACGAATAAACCGCCTTTAGGACTGACTTTTATTTTACGGAAACCATTAAGTACCGTAATTGTTGTTCCGTGTACAATTCCTTGCGGACCAATGTACATATAACTTCCTGCAGTCATTTGGCCATATTGGGATACGCCAAGCGCATTCATTTTCTCCCAATCGTCCGGTTGAGAATAATTAGGAATTACCATTCCATTAGTTACAACTACTCTTGGAGCTTCTTTATGGGAAGGGAACAATCCCATCGGGTGACCAGAATACATGGTTAAGGTTTGGTCTTCGGTCATTTCTGACAGGTATTTCATGGTCAACAGGTACTGTGCCCAGTTCTGGAAAACGGCTCCGTTTCCGCCATAAGTGATTAACTCATGAGGATGTTGTGCCACGGCATAATCCAGATTATTTTGAATCATCAACATAATGGCTTTCGCCTGCTCACATTTACCTGGATATTCATTAATAGGACGCGCACGCATTTCGTAATCTGGACGAAAGCGATACATATAAATGCGACCGTAAGTTTCCAATTCTTGTCGGAATTCTTGAATTAATTCGGCATGATGTTCCGCCTCAAAGTAGCGCAAAGCATTACGAAGGGCTAGTTTTTTCTCCTCTGTCGATAGAATTTCTTTTCGTTTTGGAGCATGATTGATGTCAACTTCATACGGTTTAGGTTGAGGCAGTATAGTTGGAATTCCTTGTTGGATTTGTTCTTGGAAAGTCATTTTAATGTTGATTCGTTAATTTGGTAAAGTGTTGATTCGTTAGAAAACACCTTTGGAACTTCCTTTGGGTGTTTTTTGGTAGCGAAACGACTATGGATACCGGATATCCGACCTATGGTAGGATTTATATATTTTAACCCTATACTTTAATGATTGATTATCCATTTTTATTGCGGAGTTGATTTTGTGACTGAATACGATTTGTTGATTTCTATTTTTTTATACTTCCCGTTTTCTTGTCATAACCATAAGGACAATGGCGACAGCCACTTTTGCAACAATAGCCTCTTTTTAAGTGGTGTTTTTCGGTAAAGCATTTGTAGCCTTCTGGGGTATAATAGAAATCTTCGCCTTCGATTAATTTATTTTCATTATTCTCGTCAATCATATTTTGGGGTATTCTATTGTGAAAATTATTTAGAATACTTCAATTTAGGTGGTTTGCTCAAACGATTGAGTTTTTCACTAAATAGAACTATTGTAGTAGTACAAATTTATAAATTTTATAGTTAATGTGTCTTGTTGTTGCTAAATATTTAATTTGCAAGCATATTGGGTATATAGGAATTCAAAAGTTAAATTGCCAATTCAGTTTGAGTAAAAAAAAAACATCCGCCACTGCGGATGCTTTTTAGAACTAAAATATTCAACCTAATAAATTATTTTTTTGCTGAGCACCGTGTCATTCTCCAGTGTAATTTTCAGAATTAAACCAACAGTATTTTTGTTCAGATGATTCAGAGTAAATTGTGCTGTATTTATCGCTTTGTAGCTATCTATTTTTCTGCCCGCCAAATCAAAAACGTCAATATTTTTGATTTGTTCGTTTGAAGATTTAACCGTTACCTTTTGATTGACAATTACCAAGACATCATTTGTTGTTTCAACTGAATTTGTTCCTAATGTTTTGTCTTTATTAGTGTAACGAAGTACAAAACGCTTGTCAAAATCACCTATTTCTGTCGTGAAAACATAAGGAGCTTTCTTTAAATCATGAATAATATCCAGTTCTTTGTCTTCTAAATAGATGTTTTGAGTGTCGAAAAGACCATCGATATGATCAATTCGGATGGAAAGTGAAGATGCTATGGCTGCATTATAACCCAAATTCACTTGGTCGTTTTCATCAAAAGGCAAAGCACGTCCTTGGATTGTTAGATTAGCTTCTGGAATGATTGAGTAGAAAGTCACATCGTTACCTCCTAAATTCTCACCATCAAATCCTCTGTCTAGACCTTGAGTAGCACCTGCTAGATAACCCACTAAAAGTTGACTAAAAGCATCTGAATTATTGGCAAGATTTAACCAAATCCTGTTTTTCTCTGTTTCTTTAGTAGTTTTTATCTTCGAGAAAGAGTTGTTTTTCCCAGTTTCACGCATACTATTAGTGAATGTTGCATTTGCTGTTGTGCCGTTTGCCATTGATGTAGCTGCTTTTATAAAAAACGACTGCCCACTAGCAATAAATTCAGATGGTGCTCCTCCGCCAGTTGCAGCAGCTGTTGTGGTAACAGTAGCTCCCGTTTTATTAACAGTAGCATAATCTTCAGAGGTGTAATTAAATACAAAATCTCCGTAAAATGGATTCGGAGCTGCGGTGCTAGGTTGGGAATTATGTGTCCAGAGATAAACAGTTCCATCTACTACTGGTACATTTGAAGGAAGGTCTATGAATTTCGCGATACTTAATCCTGAAGGATATGGATTTCCTATTAGGTTCCATTCGTCATCTTCGGCATTAACATCTACAACACCTATTAAAGTTCCTTTTGAAATAGGAGTCGTAATGGCTCCATTATTTGGAGTTCCGTTGAAAGCAGCTGTGTAGATTGTGTTCTCTGTATGTCCCCAAGGCGTTCTTATGATGTACCCTTTTCCTGGTATCATCGCCGTAGTATTACTCTCTGGCTGCCAGTTTCCACTACTCATTGCAACTGTAGGAATCCAAGAGTACATATAGGAATTAGCAGTAGAAAATTGTCCTAAGGTAAACGGCGTAACCGGTGAACTCCAGTAGGTGTAATCCAATTTTTTAATAGCTGTACTATTTCTTGCCACATTAACAATTCCGGTATTAATAGTGTTGTTAATTTGTACTAAACTGGCGCTGTTTCTTACGTTGAAAACCCCATTAGTATTTACATTTACCCAGTCAGCAACAGTAATGTTGTTGCTGGACTGTAAGTCTAAGTTCCCAGTTGATTTTACTGTTAGATTTTTTGCGTAAGCATTATAATTACTTCCTGAAATGATAGTATTGTTTGGTACAATCACACAGTTGTCAATAGTTGGAATTCCTGCAGGAAGCCAATTGCTTGTTGTGTTCCAATCGTTATTAGTGGTTCCTTTCCAAACTTTTGTTGTGTTAGTTACATTTATGATTGCACTTGTTGAACAGCCATTTGCTAAATTAGCTTTTGCAGTAAATGAATACGTAGTCTGTTCTAATTGTGCTAATGTAGGTTTTACATAAACGATTGTTGCTGGTGTTCCAGAGGTATATGATGTGGTACAAGCAGCATTGGTGTATGCGTCTATAGGTAGTGCACTTGTCCATTGAAATGAAGGAGATAGTGGTTTGTCACCAAATAATTTAATGTCATCTATTGCAACACCGTCATTCCATCCTGCTTTATATCTAATTCTGATTTTTAGAGATGTAATTCCTATATAAGCATTCAAGTTAAAATTCGGCGGTGTTACAAATTGGGTTCCAATTCCTACATCCCCAAGATATTGAACAATTGGTGTGGCCACCCAAGTGGTTCCACCGTTTGTTGAAATTTCTACATTAACAAATTCTACTGAAGCACTATTTGCATCACTATAACTCGAAAAGTATATTTTAAAGCTAAGTGATAAATTAAGAAAACCTGTAGTATTAACCGTTGCTGATTCTAATGCACTTTCCACTTTCCCGAAAGTTATTCCACCTGCAACTACATCAGAAGTTGACATTGCAAATTTATTAGTTCCAAATCCAGAAGAAATTGCTGGATACCAAACGGGAAATGTGGGGTAGGCTGGGACGTATGTGCTTGATTGTGTTTGCCAGTTAGTTTTGGTAGCATCAGGAGATGCAATGTTTTTGTTGGTGAAACTTCCCAATCCATTCTCGAAGTTTTCGTCAATCAAGTAAACTTGCTCATTACTTGCTGATGCTTGTAAATCGATGATGCTATTTTCGCCACATACTAATGGATTTGCATTTGCAAATGTTAAAGTTGGCACCGGTTTGATAGTGGCTATAACTGCAGTTCTAAACAATGACTCGCATATTCCGTTATAAGCTGTTACGTAATAAGTTGTTGTTATGGGTATAGATGGTGTTGTCCATGTTCTGGAAGTAGAAGCGACGTAGGAACCTCCAGTTTGTGAGGTGTACCACCGATATTCAGTTGTCCCAGCTGTACCTATTGCTCCAAGTATTACACTTCCGGTACCACAATTAAAACCATTGGTTATTGAAGTGATTTTGGCAGCACAATTAGCTACTACTGTAAATAGATAATCTTCTGTTTCGCCATAATTAACAATATTCCCACAAGCGCCAAAAGTGTTGTCAGATGCAGAATTTGATTTGTTAATTCGGAGTCTGATTTTATAATTTCCAGGAATTGCCGTTTCGGGTACTTTAAAACCAAAAGTTGTATTTATGAAAGCATTTGTGCACTGGTAGACAACTTCGGTCGGCTCATTAAAGATTCCATTTTTGTCCCAATCCACCCAAGCTTTCATATAATTAGCACCCCCAGTTGTGTTTGTAAAAATATTAATCCCTTCTCCTTGTGCTTGTGAAGCTCGGCTTCCTAAAGTTGTAAGATCTTGGTAACCTAGAGGAGAAGAACTGTATGTTGAGGAATTATTGGAATTTATTATGTTACCTATGAAATTCACCTCTTTTATGTAGTTTGAAGCTTGACCTCCGTTACTTACAGACGGTGTACAGTAATTTTCTGGTTGTACGGTGTCATATTCTACGATGGATAAATCGTCTAGAAACATTTGAGCTCCACTTTCACTAGAATACAATCGGAAACCAACATATTTTGTTTCATCTGAGTTAACAGTGAAACCCGCCGTATATTTTACATAAGAAGTTGCTGTGACATTATAAGTAGATGAGTTTAAAATTACTTGAGCATCTGACTCATTTATCATATAATTATTTGCAGTAACGCTTTTTACTATTTGAAGAAATCCAGAAGCACCTGATTGTTTTGCATAAGCGGTTACCACATAATATTTTCCAGCTTTAAATGGCAGGGTGTTTTTTGTTATCACGGAGCCATCGTAGAATTTATTGGGACCAGTTGATGGTGCGGTAATTTGTACGGATTTAGAGTTAGAGATGCCCCCTGTTACTTGATAAGCAAAAGTTGCACTAAAAAAATTTGACAAAGTAGAAACAGTTGAAGGAGTCGACTCCTCAAATCCTGTACTCCACAAAGTTGTTTGCCCATTCATCTCATTCACCAAAAACAACATCAGGAATAAGCTTAAAAAGACTATTAAAGATTGTTTATTCTTTTTTAACTTGATGGAAGAAATAGTATTAGGTTTTGCAGTAAAATTTTGAGAATTTGTATTTTCAAAAAAGTAATTTTCTTCCATAGATTTTTATCAGATTTTGGTCGTAAAACTAATTTATTTTCTTTTACAAATAACAAATAGGTTAAAAAACGTTAAATTTTTTTGTATTTAATCTGTTTTTTATGGTTTTAATCGGTGCTTTTGCACTAAATTAGGGTTTATAGTGTGGAATAGTCTAACACTTTGATTTGTTAAAAATAGTTTCATCCCGTTGTTGTAAAAGCGAAAAAAATGATTCAGAATTAGTTTTATTGTAGTTTTGTCCTTTTTTAAAATGACCACAAATTAATTATTCAAGCATCTATTTATTTTATTACTTTGCTACATTCACTTGTTAATACAAAATCTAAGCAACCAATGTTTCTAATTGTCACTAAATATTTAATTCCCAAAGGATATCGAGGCTTGACGGCATTTCCTTTTGTATTTGTAAAATATAGGAGCGATAAAGAAAATGCGATTTTTTTAAATCATGAAAAAATTCACTTGCGGCAGCAGTTAGAACTATTAATACTCCCTTTTTTTATATGGTACTTCCTGGAGTATCTTGTTCGATTAGTTCAATATAGAAATAGACATTTGGCCTACCGGAATATTAGTTTTGAGCGTGAAGCCTATGATAATGAATTGAATTTAGCCTATTTGAAAAGTAGGTCAATTCTAAGATTTACTAAATATTTATCTCTACATAAATAGTATTCTTTTTGTTAAAAGCTGCTTCTATCTTAAATTTCGAGTCGATGCCTTACGATTCGTTGTGAGGAGAATTATACTCGTTCGCTGAGTTGTTCCCTTTTTGTAATCCTATAACGTATATGTTTCTTTTTTATGTACAGTTTTTGAAATTAATTTAAGCTCATTAAATATGGTGTTTTTGATGTAAGATAATATTTTCTTTTTGGTTAAAAAGATGTATTTGGTCGGTTATTAATGCTTATTGTCGAGATAATTTCTTGTTTCTCATTTACTTTTGCCTAACTTTAAAAAAGTAATTTGCTGGTGGTTAGGATATGAGAAGGACAGGTTTTTTTTAGTTGTTTTTATTGTCTTTTTTCACTGGAGTTTGCAATTTAAAAAGCACAAAACATTTAAAATAACTTAATACTTATGAATACAAAACTACTTAATCGATTTTTTTTATTTGTTGTGGGCTTTTTATTTTCGATCCATGCAAATGCTCAAATGTTTATAAGTCCAAATAGTTACGTTTATTCTGAGAATGTACCTGTTTATATAGAAAAAGAACTTGAATTGAATGCTTCAAGTAGTAATTTTTATCTGAGAGGTGATGCTCAATTGTTGCAAGGTACTGTAAGTGCAAGTTCTAATAAGGGAGTGGGTAATTTATCCGTTTTTCAAGAAGGGACCACAAATAATTTTCAATACAACTATTGGTGTTCTCCAGTAGGAGGTAATATCGCTACTGCAGGAAATTCCCCATTTGGGATTACTCAACTTAAAGATATTATTGATTTAACCACAAGCGCAACCCCTACAATTTTGCCGTCAAATAATTATGATGGTTCCTCATCTCCTTTATCAATAGCTCCTTATTGGGTTTGGAAATTACCATCAACTTCATTGACAAATTGGGTTTATGTAGGCTCCACATCTAATTTAAATGCTGGAGAAGGTTTTACTATGAAAGGTACCTCGGGAACAAATGCAACAACTGTTAAAGGGGTGCAAAATAATCCTGGAAATAAACAACGCTATGATTTTAGGGGTAAGCCTAATGATGGGACAATTACAATACCAGTAGTTTTAGGAGAACTAATCCTAACAGGTAATCCATATCCATCTGCTATTGATCTATCCGCTTTTTTAACTGGGGCTACAAATTCAACTGGTATTGCGTATTTCTGGGAGCAGGATAAAACAGTAAGCTCACATTATATTGCAAATTATAAAGGAGGTTATGGTGCTTATTCCCCTTTAGGAGGTTCAGGTAATGGAGTGTATACTCCAGCGACTTTTTATTCCTATGATGGTTCTGGAAATGAGGTTGCTGCAACTGGCACAGGAGGAACCTATGGGAGAAGATTTTCACCAATTGGACAAGGTTTCATGATTGAGGGTAGTGCTACGGGAAATGTAGTGATGAAAAATAATTATAGAGTTTTTGTAAAAGAAGGGGCAGCTAATTTATCGCAGTTTGAAAAAAACGCAGCTAATAATAAGACCAATAAAAGTTCTGGTTTTCTTGAAAAAATTGAATCGGTATCAGGATTTGATTATACCACCGTTAGTACTGCACCCACTCCTCAAATTCGTTTTAACACATTATTGAATAATCAAGGCGTTCGTCAATTAGTTTTAGCATTTGTCCCAGAAGCTACTGACGGTGTTGATCGTGCTATGGATGCTTTGTCTACAAGTGACGATTCTCCTGCAGATATTTATTTTGTAATTGATGATAGTGAATACGTAATAGATGCTGTTAAATTTGAAGCTGACAAGAAAATTCCAATTGGATTTAGAAATACAAATAAAGCTAATTTTAAAATTTCTGTTAAAGAAGTTTTAAATTTCACCGAATCAGAAAGTATTTTTTTACACGATAAAATTTCAGATGTATATTATGATATTAAGAATAGTTTTCATGATTTAACGTTAGCCGCAGGAGTTAATAATACTCAATTCGAAATTACTTTTAAGAAAGGCGCATCATTAGGGATTGACGAGGTGGTAAAAGAAGATTTTGTATTGTACCAAAATAATACCACCAAGAATTTGACTATTAATAATCCAAAACAAAAAGAACTGGTTTCCTGTAGTTTATATGATATTGTTGGTAAGTTGATTTTCACTAAAAAAGAATTGGGTTCCAATGCTGATTATAGTTTTTCAACAGCTGGATTAAGTGATGGAATCTATATAGTTAAGTTAAGTACTACAGAGAATACTGACATCGGTCAGAAAATAATCATCAAAAACTAATTTATTAAGCGGTGAAATTGAATTGCGATTGCTACAGATTGCGTTTTAATTATATTAAATTTTACCTTTGTGAAAAATTATTTGGTTTGAATCAAAAACTCATTATAAAATTCCCAAATGCGATTTCGGTGACAATCAAACGTGAAGATTTGATTCATCCTTTTGTTTCAGGGAATAAGTTTAGAAAGCTAAAGTATAATTTGCTTCAGGCAAAAGAGGAAAATCAGGAAACGCTGCTCACTTTTGGTGGAGCCTATTCAAATCATATTGCCGCAGTTGCGTTTGCAGGAAAAGAGAATAGATTTAAAACCATCGGGATTATTCGAGGGGATGAATTACGCGACAAAATAGCAACTAATCCAACCTTGCAATTTGCCCAAGATTGTGGTATGCAATTCGAATTTATATCAAGAGAAGAATACCGATTAAAAAACCAAATTCCATTTTTGGAAAACTTAAAACAGCAACACGGTGATTTTTACCTTATCCCAGAGGGCGGTACTAATGAACTTGCCATAAAAGGTTGCCAGGAAATTCTAACCAAAGAAGACGCGCAGTTTAATTATATCTGTTGTGCAGTGGGAACTGGGGGGACTATTTCTGGAATTATTAATAGTGTTTTGCCTCATCAAAAAGTTTTAGGATTTCCTGCTTTAAAAGGTGATTTTTTAAAAGATGAAATTCGTAGTTTTGTAACCGACGTTCCAGATGAAAATTGGGAACTGATAACGGAGTACCATTTTGGCGGATACGGTAAAGTGAATCAAGATTTAATTAGCTTTATCAATCAGTTTTTTAAAAATAATAATATTCCATTAGATCCCATTTATACTGGAAAGATGGTTTTTGGCGTTATAGATATGATAGACACCAATTATTTTCTGTCTGAATCAAAAATTTTACTAATTCATACTGGTGGAATTCAGGGAATCGAAGGAATGAATTCAAAATTAAGAAGTAAACAATTACCATTAATAGATACTTATGTTTAAAAAAATCCTACTTATACTCACGCTATTTACTTTATTGAGTTGTAATGTAACAAAGCCAGTAATAGTAACAAAAAAAGCGACGCCTACAAGTTCAAAAAAAGTGGTAGCTCGTTCTGGCAAGAAAACAAATGTAGTCAAACCAGCGCTGAAAAAATCGTCAACACAAGAACAAGTTGAAGAAGAGAATGAAGTAATTGAATCAACCTCAGTAACCTATGTTGGAACTGATGTAATCGGCAAGTATATTTCTCAGTATAAAGATATTGCCATGAGTAATATGAGAATTTACGGAATTCCAGCGAGTATTATTTTAGCTCAAGGAATATTAGAGTCAGGCGCGGGAAGAGGTGAGTTATGCATTAGAGCAAACAATCATTTTGGAATAAAATGCCATGAGGGTTGGACTGGAGAATCTGTCAGACACGATGATGATTCGAGTCAGGAATGTTTTAGAAAATACTATGAACCGGCAGAGTCGTTTAATGATCACGCTTTGTTTTTGACGGGCAGAAGTAGATATGCTAGTTTATTCAATTTGGCAAAAGAAGATTATAAAGGCTGGGCAAGAGGACTCAGAAGAGCAGGTTACGCCACAGACCCTAAATACCCAGACAAATTAATATCGTATATCGAGCGTTACAATTTAGGACAATATGATGCACTTGTTATGGGTAAAGAGTATACTCCAATTGAAAGACAAGATACAAGAATAGCAGCTTTAGACAGCCAGAACAGGTCTCTATATGAAGTGCAAAAAGGAGATACTTTATATTCGATCTCAAAAAAATATAATTTATTGGTGACTGATTTAAAGCAAATCAATAACCTATCAGCAAACACCATTTCTATTGGGCAAAAACTGATAGTGAAATAGTAGAAGTTTAGAATAGAAAATAGCATATCGTAAATAAAACATCCAAAATATACATGTTATATAAAAGAAGTAGTCAGCTTTTTGCTGAAGCAGAAAAGGTAATTCCAGGAGGAGTAAATTCGCCAGTAAGAGCGTTCAAAGCAGTAGGGGGAACTCCAATTTTTGTTAAAAGTGCCAAGGGTGCATATATGTACGACGAAGATGGAAATCGTTTAATTGATTATATTAATTCTTGGGGACCTATGATTTTAGGTCATGCTTTTGAACCGGTGGTTCAAGCCGTAATCGAGAAAGCTAAGTTGGGAACCTCGTTTGGTATGCCCACGGAACTAGAAACACAAATTGCCGCTTTGGCCGTGTCTATGGTGCCTAATATTGATAAAATCAGGTTTGTAAATTCAGGGACAGAAGCCTGTATGAGTGCGGTGCGTTTAGCTCGTGGATTTACTAAAAGAGATAAAATTATAAAATTTGCAGGTTGCTACCACGGTCATTCTGATTCTTTTTTGATTCAGGCAGGAAGTGGAGCCGTAACCTTCGGTTCGCCTAATAGTCCTGGAGTAACTGCCGGAACAGCTAAAGATACTTTATTGGCTAAATTCAATGATTTAGAAAATGTAAAGACTTTAATCGAAGCTAATAAAAACGAAATTGGCGCTATAATAGTGGAGCCAGTTGCAGGAAACATGGGTTGTATTCCGCCAAATAAAGGTTTTTTAGAAGGTTTACGCCAACTTTGTACTGACAATGGTATACTGCTTATTTTTGACGAGGTCATGACCGGGTTTCGATTGGCACGCGGTGGAGTTCAAGAACTATTGAATGTTGATGCAGATATTGTTTGTTTCGGAAAAGTAATTGGTGGTGGACTACCGGTAGGTGCTTTCGCTGCTCGTGAAGAAATTATGAATTATCTAGCACCACTTGGTCCTGTTTACCAAGCAGGAACTTTATCAGGGAATCCATTGGCTATGGCCGCAGGATTAGCGATGTTGCAAACGCTAAATAATGATGCTGCTATTTTTGATAGATTAGCGGAGAAAACAGCCTATTTACATGCTGGAATCGAAAAAGTATTAAAAGCAAATAATGTTGTATTTACCATCAATAGAATAGGATCGATGATTTCAGTTCATTTTGATGCGACTCCCGTAGTTGATTTTAAAACTGCAGCAAATGGAGACAATGAAACGTTTAAAAAATTCTTTCATGGATTATTGCAAGAAGGAATTTATATTGCGCCATCAGCTTATGAAACTTGGTTTATTACTGATGCGCTTACTTACGAAGATCTGGATTTCACGATTCAGGCCATTGATAAAGTATCCAAAACTTTTTAATCAAAAAAAAACTTCCGGCTTTCACCGGAAGTTTTTTTATTTTTGCATTTCTTTTTTGCCATCTATTTTATCACCCATTTTTTTGTGCATTCTGTGTGCACCTCGTTTGTGGTGCTTTCCTTTCATAGCATCCCATTTTGCAAATTGATCAGCAGATAAAATACTTTTCATTTTGGCTTTCATAGCAATCTGCTCGTCTAGCATTTTGTTTTTTCTAGCAAAACGCTCGTCTGTTGTTGGTTTTGTTTTGTTATCTTTTCTGTCTTTCATCATCGCTTCTCGTTTCGCACTTTTTTCAGCAATGATGCTTTTCATTTGGTCTTGCTGTTTTGCGTTTAAGTCTAGCTCTAATGTCATTTTCTTTAACATCAATTCATTTTGTTGTTTTGGAGTGAATTTTTCCACTTCAGCTCTCTTAGGCATATCTTTTTTGTCTTGTGCAAAATTCGCTATGCTAACTGCTAATAAAGCAGCGATAAATAATTTTTTCATTGTACTTGTTTTAAAGTTATAAGGATAAGACCCTAATGTTTCCTTAAGGTTTAATCGTTAACAAAAGTTTAGTAATAAGGTGATATTTGTCACATAAAATTGAAAAGCGAAGGCTATCTTTACAAAGTGAAAAAATATGCAGTCATAATTCTTTTAGTTTTGTTTCTAAAACCAATTCTTCCGGTTATAGACTACGCTGTGAATTATGAGTATATCTCAAAAGTACTTTGTATCAATAAGGCTAAGCCAGAATTGAAGTGTAATGGAAAATGTCATTTGATGCAAGAATTAGCAAAAGCTTCAGATGATGACAAACCCCTTTCTTCTGATAAAAAGCAAAGCTCAAACTCCTTTGTAGATCTTTTTGTTACCGAGGCAGATTCTTTTAACTTTCTATTTTTTCAAAAGCCCACTACTCAAGAATTAAATTCTAGTTATGCTAATTTGTATTCACATTTAGATAGCTATGTTATTTTTCATCCCCCTATTTTTATTTCTTAATATACCGTTTTTTTGTGTCTGATTCCCTTTGGCGAAAGCCAATAAGGAAGTCCGTTGACGCATCTTATAGAACAAAATATAAAAAGAAATTACAATTATAAAAATGAAAAATATACTATACAAAGCCTTAGCTGTTTTAGCTTTGAGCGCTACACTTACTGCATGTTCTAATGATGAAGAAACAATTTCAGGAACAGGAATGGTGGCTTTAGAATTTGATAACTCTTTCAATGGAAACGATCTGATTCTTGAAACACAAACAAACACAACTGCTAGTAATGAAGTGCTTAAAATCACGTCCATAAAATACATTATTAGTAATATTGTTTTGACTAAGGAAGACGGAACTACATATACTTACCCAAAAAGCGAAAGCTATTTTATTGTGGATGAAGCAACGGCAGCAAGTCATGTTATTGACTTAAAAAATGTGCCAGCCGCTAACTATACTAAAGTAACTTTTGGTGTTGGAGTAGATAAAGACCAATGGAGTGCCGGAGCAGATGGTCAAGGAGATTTCTTAGCTACGGCACAAGCGGCAGGAATGATGTGGAGTTGGTCAGCAGGATATAAATTTGTGGCTTTTGAAGGTACTTTTACATCGGCTACCGTGACAACTGCAGTACCGTTTAAAGTGCATACTGGACAAACAGGAACAGACTATAACTACACAACAGTTAGTCTTGATTTACAGACAAAAGCTTTAGTGAGAACTACTATCACACCTCAAATTCACATTATTACTGATTTATCTAAAGTATTAAATAGTACAAATGTGATCAAGCTTTCTGATAACAATGCTAGTGGAACTGGAGCAAATATTATGGGTGGAAGTAATTTGCCTTTAATCACTCAAAACGTATCGACTATGTTTTCTGTAGACCACGTTCACAACGATTAATTTCATTTTTAGTAGCACAAGAGTAGTGTTTTAAACAAGTTCAGTCCCGTTTTTCGCTGTATCTTTTTTTAAAAATAAAAAAAGAATGCCGCTACAACCGGGGCTAGTCTACAGCTTTTGTGCTTCTTTCAAAAATCCAAACCATGAAAATAAAACATTTTCTTTGGCTACTTCTTCCCGTATTAATTAGTTGCTCAGATAAGGATGATGACTATGTGAATCTACCATTAGATTTTGCAGTGCCTTCAAATTTTCCAGATTTAGCATATGATATCACTGCAAATCCTCCAACAGAAAAAGGATTTGAACTGGGTAAAAAACTATTTTATGATGGTCGTTTAGCTTCTGACGGACTGGTATCTTGTGGGTTTTGTCACTTACAGGAAAATGCCTTCACCCATCACGGACACACCGTAAGTCATGGTGTGAATGATGCTCAAGGAACAAGAAATGCACCTGCTATTCAGAACATGGCTTTTCAACGTGTTTTTATGTATGATGGAGCTTCCTCTCATTTAGATCTGCAACCGATCATTCCTTTGACAAGCGAAATAGAAATGAATGGCGATTTAAATACTATTCTGGCTATGATGAAAGGGGATAAAACCTATCGTGAATTGTTTAAAGCTTCTTTTACTGATGGAACTGTTTCTGTCGAGAACATGCTCAAAGCACTTTCGCAATTTATGGTTATGCTGACTTCTTCTAATTCAAAATTCGATCACTATAGACGTAATGAAGCGGGAGGTACCCTTACGAGTGATGAAACAGCTGGTTATGCCGTTTTTAAAACTAAATGCGCTTCTTGTCACGCTACTGATCTAATGACTGATGATGCTTTTAGAAACAACGGATTAGCCATAAACCCATTAATAAATGATGTTGGACGTTACCGCGTTACTGAGCTTGCACAAGATTATTACAAATTCAAAGTATCCAGTTTGCGTAATGTAGAAGTAACTGCGCCGTACATGCACGATGGTCGTTTTGGCACACTCGAGGCAGTGCTTAATCACTACAGTTCTGGAATTGTTGATTCTCCGACATTAGACCCTATTTTAAAACAAAATACAAAACTCGGAATCACACTTTCCGAAACCGAAAAAACACAGCTAATCGCATTTCTAAAAACATTAACCGACAATCAATATCTTACTGATAAACGATTTTCCGAATTTTAAATACCATGAAAAAAACAATAATAATAAGTCTGCTTACTTTTTTATCCATTCAGTTGGTGAGCGCTATTCCTATAAAAGACAGTATTTCCAGTTTTACGTTCCAAAAAATGCAACTCGCGGCGGCAATGGATTTTGACTGCGACGCCTGTGGCTGTTCTGCCAGTGGAGGAAGTATGGGGTGTAGCTCTATGCTGAATAGTAATTTTGTAGGTATTCGTTATTTTAACCAAAGTTATTCCAGTAGAGATGGGATTTTTGCCAACTCTCCTTGGATTGATGAAAATTTCAATACGGCTCAAATTTGGACTAAAATCCCACTTACTGATAAAATCCAAATTGCAGCCTTGATTCCGTATCATTTTCACAATCGAGAATTGACTACCGGAACGGAAAACATCAGCGGTCTGGGGGATATTACGCTTATGGCAACGTATTCTGTGTATCAGACACAAAAAGACAGCACCGTTTTTACACACAATATACAAATAGGAGGGGGTGTAAAAATACCCACAGGTAAGTTTGAAGAAGCGAATAATTTAGGGACTGTAAATCAAAGTTTCCAACTGGGAACCGGAAGTTGGGATTACCTTTTTCTTACCGAATATATGATTAAGAAGAAAAACTTGGGATTGAATAGTATGCTGAATTATAACATCAAGACCGAGAATTCTAAGAAATATCAGTTTGGTAATCAACTGAATTATGGGAGTACACTGTTCTATCTTTTAGATTTGAAGACCGTACAGCTGGTTCCGCAAATAGGAATAGCGGGTGAAGTGTATGAAAGTAATAAGCAACACGGCGAAAAAGTAGTTAATACAGCTGGGGATATTCTGTTTAGTAAGTTTGGTCTTGAAGTAGGTAAAGACAAATTTTCAGTAGGGATTAATGCGATGCTTCCTGTCAACCAGAATTTATCAAGCGGGAATATAGAGGCTAATTATAGATGGAGTGTAAATTTAAATTATACTTTATAGAAATTAGTGAGATTACAGTTTTTCTTAAACCAAAAAGCAATAATAGTTCTATAGAATTAGTATTGCTTTTTGGTTTATAAGTATCTTTGAATTAGTATTCTAGTACTCCTGTTTTTACTCAACCTCTTTTTTAAGAAGAAGTATTATTTTCAATATTATGACAGCAAACCAAAAGCTAATGGCACAAAAAATTTCTTTCTTTTCAACGCAATCGTACGATAAATCTTTTTTTGAAAAGTACAACGCCAGTTTTGGTTTTGAATTAGAGTTTTTTGAGGTTCAATTGAATTCTCGTACAGTAAGTTTAATTGAAAACACAGCTATTGTTTGTGTTTTTGTAAATGATGTTGTAGATGCTGAAGTAATTGAAAAACTCGCAGAAAAGGGAGTGAAAATTATTGCTTTGCGTTGTGCAGGTTTTAATAATGTTGATCTTATCGCTGCTAAAAAGTTGGGTATACGAGTTTGTCGTGTTCCATCTTATTCTCCCGAAGCGGTTGCTGAGCATGCCATGGCAATGATTTTAACTTTAAATCGTAAAACACATAAAGCCTATAATCGAGTACGGGAACAAAATTTCTCATTAAACGGGCTTTTGGGTTTTGATTTGCATGGTAAAACAGTAGGAATCATTGGTACGGGAAACATAGGCAAAGCATTTGCTAAAATTGTATTAGGCTTTGGTTGTAAAGTTCTAGCCTTCGATATAATTAAAGATCAAGAAATAGAGAAATTAGGAGTGCGATACGAAACCTTAGAGACTATTTTTAAATTGGCTGATATCATTTCTTTGCATTGTCCATTAAGTGATACAACAAAGCATATGATTAATAAAAGTTCGCTCTCGCAAATGAAAGATAACATTATGCTAATTAATACCAGTAGAGGTGCTTTGATCAATACATCAGATATTATCGAAGCGTTAAAAAGTGCTAAAGTTGGTTATCTAGGAATTGATGTATACGAACAAGAAGAAAAATTATTCTTTAAAGATTTGTCTGAAAACATTATTCAAGATGATGATATACAACGATTAATGAGTTTTCCAAATGTTTTGGTAACTGCGCACCAAGCCTTTTTTACTAATGAAGCGCTTACACAAATAGCTACAACTACTTTTGAAAATGTATCCAATCTAATCAGTAAAAATGATGTTGATAATAAAGCAGCGCTATTAAATTAAATAAATAGTGTTTTTATACTAAGTACAAAGAGCATCTTCAGGATAATCAAGTAATGGATTCGTAATTGCTTTAGTAGCTACTTTAGTTTTCATAAAACCTCCACGATTATCGGTTCTTTCGATGGAATGCTGCACTATTAAATAACCCACAGTAATCATGTTTTGCAGTTCCCTTAGTTTAGTATTGATTTGATGGGTTTTAGATAGTGCTTCAAGTTCGTTTTTCCATAGCAGCAGTTGTGTCTTTGCACTAATTAAATCGGTGTCATTACGGACGATTCCGGCATTTTTACGCATTAAAAGTTGTAATTCGGTTTTCATATTAGTCATAAAACCGGAACTGATTTCGGGCTGGTTTAGTGCAGTCCAATCCGAAATTATGTTTTTAGAATCTTGTTTTTTTAAGGAGGCTTTCGCCAAATAACGATAGATTTTATCTGAATATACTAAGGCTTCCAGTAGGGAGTTGGAGGCCAATCGGTTGGCGCCATGCAATCCTGTTTGGGAACATTCGCCGCAGGCAAATAAATTTTCAATAGATGTTTTTCCGTCTTTATCCACCACAATGCCACCGCAAAGATAATGCTGGGCAGGAACTACTGGAATCCAATCTTTGGCAATGTCTATACCGATGCTTTTGCAACGCTCATAAATCATGGGGAAATGTTTTGTAAAAGCTTCCATATCTAAATGGGTGCAATCTAAATAAACACATTCTTCCCTAGATTTTTTAAGTTCCATATCAATACTTTGCGAAACAATATCTCGGGAAGCCAATTCTTCTCTTTCGTCGTAATCAAGCATGAATCGCTGTCCGTTTTTAGTACGTAAATAAGCGCCAAATCCACGAACGGCCTCCGAAATCAAAAACGCTGAGCCAGAAGATCCTTCATATAATGCAGTGGGGTGAAATTGTATAAATTCCATATCCTTGATGACCGCATTTGCACGGCTAGCCATAGCAATGCCATCTCCTGTAGCAATCACAGGATTAGTCGTGTGTCCATAAAGATGCCCAATTCCGCCAGCGGCGAGCAATGTAAAATCAGATTGGAAGGTGATGATTTTATTCGTCTTTTGATTTAAAGCATAAGCACCGAGACACCGATTATTTTCGGTAATTAAATCAAGGGCAAAATGATGGTCTAAGACGATAATATTTTCTTTTTTACGCACCTGCTCTAGTATGGTACGCTCAATTTCAAAACCAGTCTGATCTTTATGATGTACAACTCTGTTTTGAGAATGGCCACCTTCTTTTCCTAGGTCAAAACTTCCCAGAGCATTGGTGTCAAACTTAGCGCCCCAAGCGATGAGTTCATTCAATCTGTCGGGGCCTTCGGTAACCACCATCTTTACTACAGCGACATCACAGAGTCCATCACCACAAATCAAGGTGTCATCAATGTGTTTTTGATAGGAATCTTCAGTTTCATTAGTGACAATGGCAATTCCGCCTTGGGCATATTTAGTGTTTGATTCGTCTACCGAAGCCTTAGTGATAATGGTAATTTTTCTATTGGGGAATCGATCTGCGATTTTTATGGCAAAGGTCAATCCCGCCACTCCAGAACCTATTATTAAGTAATTTGTTAGTGTCATTATTTTGATAATTCTAGCATGCGTTCAATAGGCAGTAATGCTTTTTTACGAATATTTTCGGGAACAACGATTTCTGGAGTTTCATTCAGTAAACAGTTGTAGACTTTTTGTAAGCTGTTCATTTTCATATATGCACATTCACTGCAAGCGCAAGTGTTATCGTCTTTAGCTGGCGCCGGAATCAATATTTTTCCTGGTACTTCCTGTTGCATTTTATGAAGAATTCCTGCTTCGGTTGCGACAATAAATTTGTTGTTAGAATTTGTTTTTACATATTCAATCATTCCCGCTGTTGAACCAATGTAACTTGCCGTTTTTAAAATGTGTGTTTCTGATTCAGGATGAGCAATGATGGTCGCATCAGGATGTAGTTTGTGAACTTCTATTAATTTGTCTAGTGAAAAAGCTTCGTGAACCACACAGGATCCATCCCAAAGCAGCATATCACGACCCGTTTTTTCAATAATATATTTCCCTAAGTTCTTGTCTGGCGCAAAAATAATTGGTCTGTCTTTTGGTACTGATTCTACTATTTTTACCGCATTTGATGACGTACAAACAATGTCGCTTAATGCTTTGATTTCGGCAGAGCAGTTCACATAGGTGATGACAATATGGTCTGGATGCTGGTCTATGAATTGTTTGAACAAATCTGGCGGGCAGGATTCTGCTAACGAACAGCCTGCTTTTAAATCGGGTAAAATTACTTTCTTGGTCGGGTTTAATATTTTGGCGGTTTCAGCCATAAAATGAACTCCTGCAAAAAGGATAATAGCAGCATCCGCTTTCATAGCTTCCTGCGATAAACCCAAACTGTCGCCCACATAATCAGCTATATCCTGAATATCGGCTTCTTGATAATAATGGGCTAGAATAACCGCATTTTTCTCCTTTTTTAATTCCAATATTCTCTCCTTAAGATTTTTCATTCTACACTCTGATTTTTGTTATTTTTTATTTAAAAAAGAAGGTAACTTGCTTAAAATAAAATTGTTAATAACGAATTTATTTTAATTGATGTAAAAAGAATAAGTCAAATTCTCTTGTATTTTTTTATTCTTTTTTAGACGTAAAAGTAGGTTGATATAGGGTGGTTTAGTATGATAATTATCAGGTTTTAAACAGTTTGCTTTATCGAAATTTGTAATCTATTTGAACAAATAAATTTTACAGATGACAACAACAAAACCGTTACATACTTTCCATATCCCTGTAATGGGACTTGCCTACACGATAGACAGTCCTATTCGAGTGGCAAAGTATGGCATATCCTCTGTGATTTCGATCATAGACGATGATTTAATTGAAAAAATGAATGCCTTTTACAGCACTAAATTCAATTTGCCTTATCAAGAAATAACCCAAAAAATACACGATTATCGTGCAGAACGTGTTACTTCTTATTTGAATTTAGTAGACAAAATTGTAAAAGATAAATTCGAGAGCTTCAAAAACGAACTAACCGATAGTAAATTGGCTTTGGAGAACTACATTGCGATGTTGCCAAACAAGTCTGAGATAAAACTTGGCTTACAGCATCTAATTGATGAGGGTGTTGCTTTTAAAGATAACATTAAAAGTTTTCTTGAAAGCAATCTGACTGCTGGCGATATCGATGTCAATATCATGACTAAAGTAGACAAGGATAATTTCATTAAAGACGAGCAATTGCCAACGGAATTTAATGATGCTCATGCTTCTCTTCGTGGTTTTGCTAACAGTACTTTGACTTCATCAGTGGTACTTTCTGCAGGGATGAACCCGAGATTGTACAGCTATTTTGAAAATTTCGATGTCTTTTTTCCAGACGAAAACAATCAGCTCAACAAGAAAATTATCCTTAAAGTAAGCGATTTCAGATCGGCTATGATACAAGGTAATTTCTTGGCAAAAAAAGGACTTTGGGTTTCTGAATACAGAATCGAGTCGGGTTTGAATTGTGGAGGTCATGCCTTTGCAACTGACGGCTATTTGCTAGGTCCTATTTTAGAAGAATTCAAAGCAAAAAAAGAGCAATTGATCGCTTCGGCTCACGATTTAATGGTGAAAGCTTTAACTATTAAAGGAAAGCATATTCCTGAGCAACCATTGGAATTAAAAATCACCGTACAAGGCGGAGTGGGAACTGCTGAAGAGCATGACTTTTTATTAGACCATTACGCAGTGGATTCTGTGGGTTGGGGTTCCCCATTTTTATTAGTTCCAGAAGCGACTTCTGTGGATGAAGGAACACGTAAATTATTGGCCAACGCCAAAGAAGACGATTTGTATTTGAGTCATATTTCCCCATTAGGAATTCCTTTCAACACGTTGAGAGGTACGACAAACGAGATGCTCAAGCAAAAACGTATCCTAGAAAATAATGCAGGTAGTTCGTGTCCTAAAAAGTTTTTGGCGTTAAGCAAAGAATTTGGAGCAAAAGGAATTTGCTCCGCTTCCAAGAAATTCCAAGACTTAAAATTGGAAGAATTGGATGCTAAGAAAGAAACTTTGTCAACTGTAATGTTCGAAAACGCTAAAAACAAAATCACGGAGAAATCTTGTCTTTGTGTAGGTTTGGCAAACGCCTCTTATTTAGAGAATGATATGAAAATCAAAGGACAGGCTCAGGGTGTCGTGATATGTCCCGGACCTAATATGGCCTATTTCGATCAGGAAGTTTCCTTATCTAACATGGTGCAACACATTTACGGAAATGCTTCAGTGCTGACCGACACAAACCGTCCCAATATGTTTATCAAGGAATTAAAAATGTATGTAGATTATTTGAAGAATGAAATCGCCACAGTTTCCGAAGAGATTACTGCTGGCCAAATTAAAAAATGGAACTTATTCAAACACAATTTGGAAGAAGGAATCGGGTATTATCAAAATTTGTTTGTATCCACAACCGCTTCAATGGCTGATAATGCCAAGGCGCAATACTTACTTCATTTTTATAAAGAGGAATTATTTGGGATTAAAATTCCGCAATTGGCATAAATGAAAAAGTCGGCTTGAAATTTTTCAAGTCGACTTTTTTTAATCTTATTTTGTGTTAATACCTCAAGAAAGTATCACCCGATTTAATTCCCAGTGCAAGTTCCTCTAGATTGGTATTTTCGAGCATGAAAGTCAATTCATTTCTAATGATTTTAAATTTGTCATGAACAGGACAAGGATGTTCTTCAGAGCAGTGACTTAAGCCTAATCCGCAACCGGTAAAAACACGGTCACCATCAATCGCTGATACGATTTGTATGAGCTTGATTTGGCTCATACTTTTTTTAGGAATTTCAAAACCACCACCAACTCCTTTTATAGAATGGATAATATTATTTTTGGAAAGTATTTGTAAAATTTTGGCTGTAAAAGCTTCAGGAGAATCTATTTTTTGCGCAATGTCTTTCAATCCCACTCGGTTGTCTTGATACGATTGAGAAGCGATAAAAATAGTGGCACGAATGCCGTATTCACAGGTTTTTGAAAACATAATTTGTTTTTTTCAAAATTACGAAATAAGTTTTATTATAGGTATTAAATAGGATAGTTTTGGATACTAACTTGTTTTCTTTTTATATGACTCAATAAATTTCCCGTTATCATCAAAAGTCCCGTTGCTAATGGTACACTACCAATAAATAAACTTAGATAATAATTTGGAAGTATTCCCATGTCAAAATACAAATACAAACCTTGTAGAAATAACAAGATCTCGGTAGCTACAAAACCGATCAAGAAAATCTGGATTCCCCCTTTATGAAATGCGTTTTGAATATTTAAAAATTTATTTTGCAAAGCAAAGCCAAAAAGAAATCCAGTTATAATGCCAAGCATTGTAAGGTGAATATATCCAATAACAAAATTCCTAATTTGGTGTGACATCTGAGCCAATTCAGGTACTAAAACAACCAACTGTATACCGATTTTTAATACCAACGAAAACAATGCAAAACCATAAACTGTTTTTTCTAAAGAAGATAAAGCACCAAAAAACACTTGTAATTGTGATCTAGCGTTTTGAATAAAAAGTACAGCAGCAACCAATTGTAGCACTACACCAACAACATTTATCCAATAAAAAACAGGATTGGGGAGAAACCAACTTACAGGCAAAGCCAAAGTCATTATCGTTGCAATAACGAATAAGGTATAGAACAAACGAAATTTTTTCTCGTCAATTTTTAATTTTATTTGTTTGAAGAACAAGGCTAAAACAGCGAATAAAAACCAACCATTAAACTGAAAATGTAGAAAATACTGAATGCATATTTGATAAAAAGCACTCGATTTACCCAATAATCCAACTGCGGGCCCCAGACACCAAACTCCGAAAGTAGAGAAAACCATAAAAAGCAAAGCAGTACGCAACATTTTTTTTTCGGGGAAAGTAGCGGGTTTTGCGTCTTTCCAAATCAGCCGAACGAAATAGTAACTGCAAAAAATATGTAAAGTAGAAAAAAGGATAGAAATAAAAGCATAACCATGAGCGGGAAAATCGAGCATCATGCCAACCACAGCCAGTTCGGTAATCCAAAATAAGCGATTGAAAATCCGTTTTTCTTGTGTTGCTTTTGGAACAAAATTATAAACGATTAAACAGTACAACATCATATAAACCCAACCCAACATGGCCACGTGAGAATGGCCATGCATTAAAAACTGAAAATTCACGCCTTCAATAGGAGATACATACATCCAACGAAGGAGTAATCCCATCAACGAAGCAATGAAAAAGTTTGCAAAACAAATTACTATCCAATGTTTTTTCATAATCAATTTATAAAAGGAGCTCTGATTTTTTAAAGAAGTTTAAAATAAAAGCATTAAGATATTAAGGGTGTTAAGCCTTAACTTTTCTTAATTTCTTAATGGTAAAAATATAATTTTTATAACCAAAAAGTAGCTTCATCATTTTCGATAAAAGGCAATTTGGAATGGATTTCTTCAATTTTTGCCAATTGCTCAACGCTTGCTTTTAACTGAATTTCACCAAACAATACACGCTCTTCAAAACGAATGTGTGCGTCCAATTCTTTCTCAATAAAACTTAGGTTTTCTTTCAAATCTGTAGTTGCCGTAAATAAATCTGTAAGACGGCTATGTTCTGATAAAGCTTGTTGAATTAAGGGATTGTCATTCCCTAAAATCGTGAAAATATATTTTTCTTCTAATTCAAAATGAGGTTTTAAATGATTGTCAAAAAACCAATCGGTATACGATTTAATGCGTTCTAGGGGAACTTCTTTTTTTAAACCAGTGCGTATTTTCCAGCATAGTAATAAACCTTGATGATGGTCGTGGCTTAATGGTTGTAATTCAATTGCTCTTTTTAATGGTTTAGTATCGCTCATGACATGTTTTAATTAATGGTTTATAAATACAATGGAATAATCACCCTCTAAAATGTATTTTTATTTTTTCTGTCGAAAGGTTTTCTTTTTCTAATTCTTTAAAAGAATAGCCTAATTTTTCAATCGTAGTCGTTCCGTTTACGAAATGCTGAATGTAATAATTTCCAGTATATCCTGCTTTTTCCAAATAAAGTATCATTCGATGAATATCCTCTTTCTTTAATAAATCGGAATGTACCGTGGTACGAACTTCAAATGGCATTTTGCTTTCCAGCAATAAATGTAGTGACTTTTCGAAAGGGACAAAAAGATTCGATTGTGTTATTTTTTCGAAATTCTCTGGCATGGCCTTAAAATCAAGAGCTACATAGTCAATCAACTCTTTTTCGATTAATTCCTCAAGTACTTTCGGTTGCGAACCATTGGTGTCTATTTTGACCAAGAAACCCATTTTTTTGACATCTTCAATAAATAAAACACTTTTTTTGTGAAGTAAACATTCGCCTCCGCTAAAGACGACAGCATCTAGTAATTGTTTCCTGCTGTTCAAAAATTCTAAAGTTTTTTCGAAAGAAATACTGCCTTTCCCAAAAACAATTTCGGGATTATAGCAATATAAACACCGCATATTACAGCCTGCAAACCAAAGTATGCAAGCTGATTTATGTGGGTAATCTAGTAGGGTAAATGGAGTGATGCTATAAATGGGTTTAGCAACATTTTCCTTCTGTAAAATGGGTACGTTGTTTGTGTTCACCTTTTTTTCCTATGTTAAAACTTTCTACAGGTCTGTGATACCCCATTACGCGAGTATATACCAGGCATTTTGTTCTCAATTTTTGATTCTCTTCTAAAATCTGATTTGCTGATGTTTTCATAGCTATTTAGTTTAAAATTGTTTAATTTATTTGAGATTAATTATTTAAAGTTTTTAGATTATTGATGTAATAAAATTTCAGGTTAGTAGTTCAGCCTTAAACCTTAAACCTTAAACCTTAAACCTTAAACCTTAAACTTTTCCCCTTCTCTTCAATCAAAATTTCATCACATTTCGGGCAATATTCATGTTCGCCATTCAAATATCCATGTAGAGGACAAACGCTAAATACAGGAGTCACCGTGATATAAGGTAATTTGAAGTTGGAGATTACTTTTTTTACAAACTGCTTACACGCTTCAGGAGAACTGATTTTTTCACTCATATAAAGATGAAGCACGGTTCCACCAGTGTATTTGCATTGCAGTTGATCTTGCAACAGCAAAGCTTCAAAAGGATCTTGTGTAAAATCTACTGGAATTTGAGAGCTGTTGGTGTAATAAATATTCTCCTCCTGACCCGCCTGAATGATGTCGGCATAGCGCTTTTTGTCTTCCTTGGCAAAACGGTAGGTTGTCCCTTCGGCAGGAGTTGCTTCTAGATTATACAGATTTCCTGTTTCTTCTTGGAACTCTTTCATTCGGTTGCGAATGTGGTCCAAAATACCAGCTGCAAATTCAATCCCAGTGTCAGAAGCAATAGTATCTTCATTATTAGTAAAGTTCTGAATCATTTCGTTCATTCCGTTTACACCAATGGTCGAAAAGTGATTTCTAAAATGTTGCAAATAGCGCTTGGTGTAAGGGTACAATCCACGGTCATACATTTCTTGAACAAATACTCTTTTTTTCTCCAAAGTCGCTTTAGCAATAAATAAAAGATGATCTAGTTGTTGGTATAATGTTGCTTTGTCGCCTTTGTACAAATAACCTAAACGCGCCATGTTTACAGTTACAACACCAATACTTCCGGTCATTTCGGCACTTCCAAACAATCCATTGCCACGTTTCAATAATTCCCGTAAATCCAGTTGCAAACGACAACACATACTACGAACCGCATTGGGTTTATAGGCGTTTTCGTTTTCAATTTGGTTGCCATTTTCATCTAGAACATATTGACTTCCAATGAAATTTTGAAAATAAGATGAACCAATTTTGGCTGTATTTTCAAAAAGCAATTCGGTATTTTCACCATCCCAATCAAATTCTTCCGTAATATTTACTGTTGGAATAGGGAAGGTAAAGGGTTGTCCGTTGGCATCACCTTCGGTCATCACGGTGTAATAGGCTTTGTTGATAAGGTTCATTTCTTTTTGGAAATGTTCGTAGCGCAAGTCTGTTAGTTTGTTAACACCTCTTTCTTTGGCTCTAGCCAAAACAGTTTCACGATTATTATTTTCGAAAAAATGCAAATCATTTTTGGTCGGAATCTGGGTTTTCAAATCTTCGGGAACGACCCAGTCCAGAGTAATATTCGTAAAAGGCGATTGTCCCCAGCGAGCAGGAACATTCAAATTATACACAAAACTTCTAACAGCCTTCAGTACATCATCAAAATCCAAATCATCTGCAAAAACGTAAGGAGCTAAATAGGTGTCAAACGAACTAAAAGCTTGCGCACCTGCCCATTCGCTTTGCAAAATCCCAAGAAAATTGGCCATTTGCCCCAAAGCTTCTCTAAAATGAGAAGGAGCTTTGCTCTCGACACG
Source organism: uncultured Flavobacterium sp. (assembly GCF_963974175.1). Classification (GTDB taxonomy): domain Bacteria; phylum Bacteroidota; class Bacteroidia; order Flavobacteriales; family Flavobacteriaceae; genus Flavobacterium. Next base: position 258,794 of record NZ_CAXBBR010000001.1, on the reverse strand, counting down.
TCCTCGAACTCCGTTGAAACCGTCGTTTAGTAAAACACGCAAACTCCAGCCAGCGCAATAACCCGTTAGGCAATCCAAGTCGTGAATATGAATGTCTCCATTTCGGTGTGCATAACCTTCTTCTTTGGTGTATACCTTATCTAACCAATAATTAGCAATCACTTTTCCAGCAACATTATTAACCAGTCCTGCGTTGGAATAGGAGGTGTTGGCATTGGCATTGATGCGCCAATCGGTTTGTTCGATATATTCTTCAATGGTTTGTGTACTATCTACATAAGTAGTGTCGTCGTTCAAACCGTTTACATGTTCTCTTTGTAGTTTTCGAGTGTGCCGAAACAACATAAACGAACGCATCACTTCAAAATAATTATTCTCAAAGAAAGCTTTTTCGATTAAATCCTGGATTTCCTCAACAGCCGAAAGTTCTTTGGTTTCGAGTATTTCACTAACACTATCAAAAACACTTTCATCAACAACTACAGAGACACTTTTGAAACTCTTTTCAATAGCATCTTTAATTTTAAAAGATTCAAACGGTTCGTATTTTCCATTTCTTTTGATAACGTAATTCTCCATAGTTGTTGTTGTTTAAGTTGCTAAGTGACTAAGTTTCTGAGTGAATGAGTTTTTTATGTTACTGACATAAAAATCAGAGTCTTATTAGCTTAATGTTTTGCTTTTTTTGAGTTTATTTTACTTAAAAGTGAGCAGCTTAGAAATTTAGAATCTTTTTTTACTGTTCTGCAAATGCTTTTTCTAAAGCAACTGCTTTTGGGAACAAAATGTTGTTTTCCAAATGGATGTGTTTGTGTAAATCTTGTTCAAATTCTTGTAGCATCGCAAAAGTTACTTTGTAGGTGTTACAAGCATCTGCTGGCGGAGTGTAATTGTTTGTTAATTCTACAATTTTAGCAAAACGATCTCCTTCTGCTTCGTGCTCAGCCATCATCATCGCAATCGGATTTTTAACGGTTCCAAAATGAGGTTGTGCAATTAATTCATCAGAAATTGATGCGGTAACCATTTTTTTAATGAAAGGAAACAACATCAATTCTTCTTTTTTCATGTGTTGTGCTAGTTCTCCTGCGCAACCTTTAAAAAGTTCATTGATTTCAAACAATTCAGGATGACTCGCTCCGTGAACTTTACATAATTTATCCAAAAATTGAAGTAGGGTAGGTGTTTTTTCCTCTACATAACGATGGTGTGTTTTTTCGATGTAATCAGCTAAAAGATCTAATGGCCATGCATTAAAATCGATTCCAGAATCACTTTTCGTATTCAAAATAGCATCAATTTCGATTTGTAAATCTGCGGGCTGTACTGCTTTTTTTTCGCAAACTTCATCTACAGTTCTATTTCCTTTGCAGCAAAAGTCAATGCCGTATTTTGAGAATAAAGCGGCTGTTCTAAAATCTTTTGCTACATATTCTCCAATTGTTATTTTTTCTAAAGTTTCCATATTGTTGTTTTTTATATTTATTTGATTAAGCAAATTTAGTAATTATTTTAAATAAAAGACAATTTTATCCGTAATTAAAATTAATTTTATAATTATCTAGTTAATAGGTGTATGTGTTATTATTAATGTTTTTAATTGAAGTAGTAATAGTAGTAGGCTCATAACGGATATAGCGTTCGAATGAAATTCAATTTGTAAAATGATATTTGAAAAAAGGATAAAATAAACTCAAAATAACAATAAAAGATAAAGTTATCTTTTATATCTTTGCGAAATAATAAAAGACAAAACTGTCCTTTATTTAAAATCAAATTATTTAATAACTAAAAACAGATTATTATGCTTTCAAAATCACAAGCACGAGCATTTTTTCTGGGAGGAACATTAGTCACCTTTTTAATCTTTATAGGATTGACTATTTATTCGTTTATGCCCAGAAATGATCAAACGCATTATGGCGAGATTACCAAAGAGGTAGTGAGGGGAAAAGAAATTTGGGAATCCAACAATTGTATGGGATGCCATAGTATTATGGGAGAAGGTGGTTATTACGCCCCTGAATTGACAAAAGTTTTAGATCGTCGAGGTGAAGGTTACGTCAAGGCCGTTTTAATGTCGCCAGTTCCATGGGCGCCAAGAGGACGAAAAATGGTGGCTTATAAAATGAGTGAAGCCGATGCCAATGCAATGGTCGCTTATTTTAAATGGATTGGAAAACTAGATTTGAATGGGTTTGAGCATGTGGTTTCGCCTTTAGCCAAACAAGAATAATTTAATAATAAAGGATATGAACTCGCCACTAACAAGAAGTTTGTTGAAAACAAACACCATTAAATAGAAGGCGATAGCATATTTGACCAATAACAAATAAATTTTACTAATATGAAATATAAATCACAAAAAGTAGCCTATTGGTTTTTTGCCCTGTGCATGCTACTCTTTTCCCTCCAAATCGTCTACGGTTTTATCATGGGATTTGACCGAATAGGAATACAAGGATTACACGAAATAATCCCTTTTAACGTAGCTCGTGCCGTACACACCAATTTACTGGTTGTCTGGTTGTTAACTGGCTTTATGGGAGCGGCTTATTACATCATCCCCGAAGAGGCGCAGCATGAATTAATAAGCGTCAAATGGGCTTATGTACAATTAATTTCCCTTGCCATAGTTGGTGTTGTAGCCATTGTAGGCTTTCACTTTAACCATTGGGAAGGACGAAAATTTCTAGAAATCCCTAGAGAATTAGACTATTTAGTAGTCGTTAATGTATTGCTTTTCTTATTCATAATTATAGGGACTTTATACAAAGGAAAACAAAAAACAACCACTGCCTTAGTTCTAGTAATGGGTTTATTCTTTGCTGCTTTACTCTATATCCCAGGAATGATTTGGTTTGATAGCCAAGTAATGGATTCATTCTTCCGCTGGTGGGTAGTTCACCTATGGGTTGAGGGTGTTTGGGAATTAATCATGGGAGGTATTTTATCTTTCTTATTAATCAAATTAACCGGAGTTGACAGAGAAGTAATCGAAAAATGGTTATACGTAATCGTAGGTTTGACATTCTTATCTGGAGTTTTAGGAACAGGTCACCATTATTACTACATCGGAGTAAATAAAATTTGGTTAGTAGTAGGTGGAATTTTCTCAGCCTTAGAGCCTTTAGCTTTCTTAGCCATGGCATTATTCGCTGTCAATATGTATAGAAAAGGAGAAAAAAGCCATCCAAACAAGATTGCTTTATTCTGGACAATTGGAGCCTCAATTGTTTCATTCATTGGAGCAGGTTTGTTAGGTTTTGCACACACATTACCGCAAACTAATTTATACACACACGGTACATTAGTTACAGCAATGCACGGTCACTACGCCTTCTGGGGTGCTTATGCCATGATTGTATTAGCCATTATTAGCTATGCACTTCCTAATTTAACAGGACGTAAACGATATGCAAGTACACAAGGAATGATGGCATTCTGGTTATCAAACATAGGAATGTTAGGAATGACCGTTGCCTTTGGAGTTGCGGGTGTAGTACAAGTATATTTAGAACGAAAAATGAAAATGGACTTTATGGTTGTACAAGACGAAATTGCAATTCACTTTGTTGTTTTACTGATCTGTGCCACGATGTTTACTACTGGAATTGTACTATTTATTTATGATTTCATAAAATACGGTACACCTACAGATGAAGCTTTAATTGAAGATTAAATTACTAATCTGAGTCTGATTAATAGACAGAGAAAAATGTTTTGCGCGTGACCCGCCGAAAAAAGCGGGTCCGGCTATCCGTTCTCGCTTTTTTTATCTTGCAAATAAGCAAGATAAAAAAGAGCTCCACTACACACGAGTGATAGCGAACTGGCGAAGCAATCCCTCAACTAGCATAGTAGTAAATCAAGATATTTTTGAATTAAGAGTAACGAGTTCAGATGGAGTTTTCAATCTGCAATCAAAAATCGTTAGTCAAAAATCTTATCTCTTTTTATTGTCAATTGGTCAAACTCAGTTTACTAATTCACTTTTTTTTAACCGAAACTTTTAATGCTATTTTTAGAGCTGCATATCCATAAAATAGTGTTTTAGGTTTCGGTTTTTTCATACTTAAAATAAAATAATATGTTAGTAGATATAGCGTTAGCGACACCTTATTACCAAGAAGCAGGTAAGGAAATAGCCGTTTTTAATCAAGCCTATAAAAACAAAGTCCCCTTTTTATTGAAAGGGCCTACCGGAACAGGAAAATCTCGTTTTGTAGAATTTATGGCACATCAGTTAGACAAAAAACTAATCACCATTAGTTGCCACGAAGAAACCTCATCCACTGATTTGATTGGTCGATTTATCATCAAAGGTGCCGAAACTGTCTGGCTTGATGGCCCATTAACTACGGCCGTAAAACAAGGTGCCATTATCTACCTCGATGAGGTAGCTGAAGCGCGCCCAGATGTAATCGTTGCCATTCATTCCTTGACAGACCACAGACGTGAATTGTTTATTGATAAACTAGGCGAAACGATAAAAGGGCATCCTGATTTTATGCTTGTCGCTTCTTTTAACCCAGGTTATCAAAGAGGTTTCAAAGAACTGAAACCATCGACACGTCAACGATTCATCGCCGTTTCTTTCGAATATCCAGAAGCGAAACTCGAAACAGAAATTTTGGTTAATGAAACTGATATTGACCTCGATACAGCGAAGAAATTAGTAGCTATAGGAAACAAAATCAGAAACTTAACCGAATTAGGTCTTACCGAAACCGTTTCCACTCGTTTACTAGTAAATGCCGCCAAGATTATTCAAAGCGGACACCCCAAAAGAGCGTCGGTTCACGTAGCAGTTGTAGAACCGTTAACAGACGATTTACAAACACTAGTTGCATTAAAAGATTTGTGCGATTTGATGATATAAAAGTTTAAGGTTCAAAGTTTAAAGTTTTAAATTGTTGTAAAACGGACTATTTTAAAACTAAAACTAAAAATTAAGAAAAAATGGGATTTGAATTAGACGAATATTTAGTAGGAAAATTTTTCAAGCAATTGAAAAAAAGCAGAAAAATTGATCCCAAAATTGTAGCTAGAACGGTACTATTAAACGATGTTAAACCACGTTTAACAATCTTGGCGCGCGCATTAACGGGCGATCCTATCGATATTTATCCTGCTGAAAGAGAAGGCGGTTATAAAAACAATAATTTTTTCCTTCCAATATCTTTTTCGGACTTAGAGACTACGAATGAGAATCTTACTTTCTATCTCTTTCGGGTGGTGTATCTGAGTATTCAAAAACGTTTGGAATTCAACTGGAAACCTTCTGAAAGTGCCCAATCATTAGAACTTTCACAACAAAAAGCATTAGAGACATCCGAAGAAATTTTATCCATTTTATTCACCGAATTTTCTATTGATGCCGATTTCCATTCGAAAGTAAAAAATCATTTCACTCAAAAAGCAACCGATAAGGTTGCCACCGATTATTCTTGGTTATACGGTAAATGGATGCAAAATGAAATCGAGTTAAACAGTGATAAAAAGCTAGAGAATTTTTCGGATAAAACAAAAAAAGGAAACGAGCCGCAACCTACAACAACTTTGAAAGCAACTGCTGTAGAAGAAGTAATAACAGTTGAATTAGACAAAAAACAACAAGAAGATTATGTGATGCTGCATAATTTTGAAAAGGTAGAAACTGCCGAAGAGTTCAACGGTGTTTGGCGTGATTTTGATGGTTCAGATGAATTAGAGGAACATCAAGACGCGTTAGAAGAGTTGAGCATGAAATACACCGTGCGAGTTGATGATACGGCACATTCGGTTTATCAAGCAGATTTTGTTGAAAACACCACCATTTCCGAGAGTGCCGAGGTAGATGCCAAAGGTTTTCATATTAAGTATGACGAATGGGATTTTGACAAACGCAATTACAAAGACGATTTCTGTAAAGTCTACCCCAAATCACAGCTTAAAATAGATGCCAATTATTATAAAAATACAATTACAAAGAACGCTGCAACCTTAATGGGTTTGCGCAAAATGTTGACGAGCGTTAACAATAAAATGCAGCAACAAAAACGTCAAAATCAAGGAGAAGAATTTGATCTTGATGCGTTAACAGATTTATATGTAGATGTTCATTCTAAACGCACACCGTCTGAGAATGTTTATATTTCGAATAGAAAAAAAGACAAAGATTTATCGATTCTTCTGCTTTTGGATATCAGTCTTTCCAGCGACAGCTATGCAGCAGGAAACCGGGTGATTGATGTCGAAAAAGAAGTTTCTATTCTTTTTGGAGAAATGCTGAATGAATTCAATATTGACTTTTCGATTGATAGTTTTTATTCTAAAACGCGTAACTATTCGACCTACTTAACGGTTAAGGATTTTGACGAAAAATGGGACGTAGCTAAGCATAAAATTGGAGCCATTGAGCCAAGCGGATATACTCGAATTGGTGCTGCTTTGCGACATGCCGGCGCACGATTGGACAGCAGAAGCACCAAAAACAAATGGGTTATTCTAATCACTGACGGAAAACCAAATGATTACGATAAATACGAAGGTAAATACGGTATTAATGATGTGAAGCAAGCACTTCGAGAACTCAATGGAAGGAATATTAATTCCTATGCGTTAGCCATTGAAGCTCAGGCAAAATATTATCTACCACAAATGTTTGGGCAAAATCACTACCAAATTTTAACGACTCCTGTTGAGTTGTTGCAATCCTTGGTGAAATTGTACGAAAAAATTAAACATCAAAAATAATTAATGCGATGAATGAAGTATCAAATACTACGGCACTTCCAGAAGGACACCCAATTTCGGTTTACTTTCAGGAAAAGGAAATTATAAACACACTGTTAACAGAATTAGCAGCAGTAAATCCAGGGGAAGAATTACAGAAATACACTAATATTTTCAATCAATTACACACAATTGAGAAACGATTTGCACGCAAAGAAAATCAACTTTTTTCGTTTTTGGAGCTAAAAGGTTGGGTAGGGCCATCACAAGGAATGTGGTCTTTTCATGATAATTTGAGAGAACAATTTAAAATTTTACGTCAGCATATCGATACAAGGGATTTCGAAAAAATTAAGGAGAATGCTCCGTTTTTAATTAATGGAATTTACCGATTATTGGAGGTTGAAGAAATTGTTTTATTCCCCAATGCCTTAGACCTATTGACCGAAAAAGATTGGATTACCATGCGTGAAGGCGAAGAAGAAATTGGATGGATGCTGTCACAACCACCTGTTCCATATCCAGCGGTTGCTTATGTTCACCCAAGTGAAGATTTTATGGTAAGGGAAATGCCTTTCTCTTTAGAAAACACTTCTCATTATGACGAAGGACATATGACGGTAGAACAAGTGAACTTATTGTTCAGAACCCTGCCTTTGGATCTTACTTATGTGGATGAAAACGACAAAGTTATTTTTTACAATAGGGGTGAAGAACGTGTTTTTCCTCGAAGTGCTGGAATCATTGGTCGTGAGGTAAAATTTTGTCATCCGCCCAAAAGTGTAGGAACCGTTCTTAAAATTTTGGAAGAATTTAGAAAAGGCACCAAAAGCGAATCCTCGTTTTGGATTAACTTCAAAGATCGCTTAATCTACATACGTTATTTTGCAGTTAGAGACGCCAATAAAAATTACAAAGGAGTCATAGAAATGTCTCAGGACATCACCGATATCAAGAAAATTGAAGGTGAAAAACGACTACTGGACTGGGAATAGTTTAAATAATAAAGAGCCATTTTTCCTGACCCCCTCTTTGCTTCAAATGGATTCCAACTTCTAATAGGTGAAGGGTACGTTTATAATATTAGGATAATGTAAAATCAATAGGATGTACCCAAAAGTCAAAATAAAAGTCCAAAGCGAGCAACTATTGTTTGTTTTGTTTCCGTTTTTTATCATGATGTTTTTCGGTTTTATTTTTTTCGAAAATAATAAAGCCAAGACTAATTTTCATGAAATAAAAACGTCAAACCGAATAGTTTCGGAAACCAAATCTGAAAATAAAAACTAAAATGAACACATTAAAAATCGATTACAAAAACATCTTTTATCCGCCCGGAGGGATTTTGATGTGGATTATCATTTATCTGGAATTAATAACTTTCGGAATGGCATTAATTGCCTTTGTTTATTATGGACACCAAGAGCCAGAAGTATTTCATCAATCCCGTTTACAACTCAATAGTGCTTTTGGTGCTATTAACACTATTTTCTTATTGACTAGTGGTTTTTTTATGGCAACTGCTGTACACCAATTTAAGGAAAAAAATATTGCAAAATCATCTTTTTATTTTAAGCTAACTATGCTTGGTGGTTTGTTATTTCTACTTTTAAAAAGTGTAGAATATTACCATAAAATTGAATCTGGAATTACATTAGAAACAAATGTTTTCTTTAGTTTTTATTGGTTGCTTACTGCTTTTCACTTGATCCATGTTATTATGGGGTTGGTAATTTTGATTTGGACAAACTACGGGATGACTAAGGAAAATTCGGATACAGCTGTTGAAGACATTGAAGCCTGTGCCGCTTTCTGGCATATGTGTGATTTGATTTGGCTGCTACTTTTTCCAACTCTTTATTTAATCTTTTAAGAAATGAAAAAATCACTATTAGTTACTTATGGATTGTTGATTGTATTGACTATAACTACTGCTTTAATTTCAAATTCAACTTCATTTTCGAATGTAGCGGTCGCTTTGATAATGGGACTTTCAGGTATTAAATTCTTATTGGTGGCTTTTCAATTTATGGAATTAAAAAAGGCAAATTCGGCTTGGAAATACACTTTGATTATTGTTTTAGCACTGATAATTTCGCTGGTATTATTAATTTCTTAAGACCCTTAAAATAAAGTTAAAAACATGACTTTTATCATAATAAAAGATGTTTTTATCCTTTAATTTTGAAATAAGAATACGAAGCGAAAATAAAACCCAAAAAGATCATATTATGTATAACATTAAACAACAGACAAAGAATACTATTGTATTAGTAGCTCTTGCTTTAGGACTTTTTTCTTGTGGTAAAACAGAAGAGAAAGATGCTAAATATTATGAAAGTATAAAAGTAGAGGGGCAGCAAGTCGCTGAGCTTACTGCACCACCATTTGTTCCAAAACCAGTAGGTGATCGAGCGGCAAAAAAGCTGATCGTGAACATGGAGATTAAGGAGCAAGAAGGCGAAATGGTTGATGGGGTGAAATATACCTATTGGACATTTGGAGGATCAGTTCCGGGTAGTTTTATTAGAACTAGAGTTGGGGATGAGGTAGAATTTCATTTGAAAAACCATCCAGACAACAAAATGCCGCACAATATCGATTTACATGCGGTGACTGGGCCAGGGGGAGGAGCTACTTCGTCACTTGTTGCACCAGGACACGAAAAAGTGTTTAATTTCAAAACATTGCTTCCTGGATTGTATGTGTACCATTGTGCAACAGCGCCTGTAGGAATGCACATCGCAAACGGAATGTATGGTTTGATTTTGGTGGAGCCAGAAGGTGGTTTGCCTCCAGTAGACAAAGAATACTACATCATGCAAGGAGATTTTTATACTAAAGGAGCTTATGGAGAACAAGGGCACCAAGCTTTTGATATGGATAAAGCGATTAAAGAAACTCCTGATTATGTAGTGTTTAATGGAAAAGTAGGAGCTTTGACTGGCGAAAAAGCATTAACAGCTAAAAAAGGAGAAACAGTACGTATTTTTATGGGTAACGGTGGACCTAACTTAGTGTCTTCTTTTCACGCCATTGGTGAAATCTTTGACAAAGTACATATTGAAGGTGGTGAACTAATTAATAAAAATGTGCAAACCACTTTAATTCCTGCAGGTGGTGCCGTTATAGTTGAACTTAAAGTAGAAGTTCCCGGAACATTTATATTAGTTGATCACTCGATTTTTAGAGCTTTTAACAAAGGAGCTTTAGGGATGTTGAAAGTAGAAGGTGAAGAGAATAAAAAAGTATATTCAGGAACAATACAAGAAGGAATTTATTTGCCTGAAGGTGGAACGGTCCAAAATATGCCAAAAGTAGCTGGAAAAGAAAAACCTACGGTTGCTAAAACAGTTGCGCAACAAGTTAGCGCGGGTAGAGAGTTGTATGGAAGAACATGTTTTGCTTGTCACCAACAAGAAGGACAAGGTGTTCCAAATGCGTTCCCTCCATTAGCCAAATCTGATTTCTTGAATGCAAACCCAGATAGAGCGATTGGTGCTGTGTTACGCGGATTGAGTGGTGAAGTTACTGTGAATGGTAAAAAATTCAATAATGTAATGACGAGTCAAAACTTGACTGATGAAGAAGTTGCTGATGTGTTAACTTATGTATACAACAGTTGGGGAAATAATAAAACGGTGATCAGTCCTGCCAAAGTAAAAGCTATTAGAGCGACACCAGCTCCAAAAGCGAAAGACAGCCATTAAGAATAAGCAAAATAGTTACAACAATAAATTAATAACAAGATGAAAAAGTATGTTTTTACAATCGCAATGTTGACAGTGGCTTTACAAGGATTTAGCCAAAGTGCGGCCAAAGGAAAAGGAGTTTATGATAAGGTTTGTATTGCTTGTCATCAAGCTACTGGATTAGGAATTCCGGGTGCTTTCCCTCCATTGGCTAAATCAGATTACCTGAATAAAGATGCAAATCGGGCTATTAAAGGTGTTGTAAAAGGCCTTACCGGAGCAATTATTGTAAATGGTAAAAAGTTTAACAGTGCCATGCCTGCTCAAACATTAAGCGACCAACAAATAGCGGATGTGTTTACTTATGTTTATGCCAATTGGGGTAATAACAAAACGGTGGTAACAGTAGCAATGGTAAAAGCCCAAAGAAAATAATTACAACTAAAATGAAACTTGCCGTGTCAAATATGAAACGATTTTTGCCAATATTTTTATTTCTTATAACAGCATCGCTATGGTCTCAAGTTGTTAAAATGGTTGCTATAGAAAGGGGGACTTTTGTTCCCCTCTATGGTGCTACAAGTAAAGAACCAGTAGAAGTAAAAGCTTTTTACCTTGATGTTTATCCTGTAACAAATGCACAATATTTAGCATTTCTAAAAAAATACCCAGGAAATACGCGTTCTAAAATAAAAGGACTTTTTGCTGATAAAAGCTACCTGTCTCATTGGGCTAGTGATTTTAATTATGGCAAGGGAAATTTAAGCAATGCACCGGTTACAAATGTTTCCTGGTTTGCCGCCAAGAAATACTGCGAATGTCAAGGCGAACGATTGCCTACTATGGACGAATGGGAATATGTAGCCATGGCCGATGAAAAAAGAATCGATGCGCGTACTAAGGAAAGCTTCAATAAATACATTATGTCGTGGTATGAAAAGCCAAATACTTATGCTAATCCTGTAGGTGAAACATTTAAAAACTATTGGGGTGTTTATGATATGCATGGATTAGTTTGGGAATGGACTGGAGACTTCAATAGTATCTTTCTTTCTGGGGAATCTAGAAAAGACAAGGATACAGATAAGAATTTATTTTGCGGAAGCGCCTCTATCAATGCCACTGATTTGATGAATTATGCCGCTTTTATGCGTTATGCTTTTCGAGGAAGTTTAAAAGCAAGTTATACCACTAAAAACCTAGGTTTCCGTTGTGCTAAGGATAAATAACCGTTTCAAAAACAATTCAAATTTTAAAGAAATGAAATTAATTAGTAAATTAAGTATTAGTTTAAAACTAGTTTTAGGTTTAACCGTAATGCTGATGTCGCTTCAATCGTGCAATAAAAAAAAGGAAGAAAATAAATCGGGAGAGAATGCAACTGAAAAACCAGCTGCTAAACCTATTTCAGATTTATCAATCTATAATTTGCCATCAAAATGGACTACTCAAGATAACAAGAATATCGAGATGGTAGATCTAAAGGGAAAAGTGCTTGTAATGGTAATGATTTACACTTCTTGTAAGTCGGCTTGCCCAAGATTAGTAGCTGATATGCGAAATATAGAATCTCATTTACCTGATAATATTAAGAAAAACGTCAAGCTTGTCTTAGTTAGTATCGACCCAGAGGTTGACACTCCCAAAAAATTAAAAGCTTTTTCTATAGAAAATAAAATGGAGGGGGAGCAATGGTTATTCTTGCGCTCAACGGAAGAAAACACTCGTGAATTTGCAGCAGTATTAGCGGTAAATTACAAAAAAATATCACCGATGGATTTTTCACATTCGAACATTATTAGTGTTTTTAATGCCGAAGGAGAACTAGCATTTCAGCAAGAAGGTATTGGTGTAAATTCGGATGAAACCATAAAAAAAATAACAGAAGAAGCTGAAAAGCTAAATTAAATATTACATGAAAACATTTAAAAAAATAAGTTTGTCAGTGCTAGGGATGATGAGTCTAACGACTTTTGCTCAGGAATTCGACGCCAACCTTCAATTGAGACCTCGTTATGAATATCGAAATGGATTTAAAAGCTTAATTAAAGATTCCGAAGATGCAACATCATTTGTATCGCAACGTTCTCGTTTAATTTTGAACTTCAAACAAGACAAGTTAAAAACTAAATTAAGCCTGCAAAACATACGTACTTGGGGCGATGTAGCTACCACAACCACAGCTGATAAAAATGCAATTGCGGTATTCGAAGGTTGGGCACAATATGATTTTGATGCCAATTGGAGTGCACGTTTAGGGCGTCAGGTAATTTCTTATGACAACCAGCGCATTTTAGGAGAAATTGACTGGTTGCAACAAGGACAAAGTCATGATGCAGCAGTAATCTCTTTTCATCCAAAAAATAATCAGTTGGACTTAGGGTTTGCATTAAATGCCGATAAAGAAAATTTAGTAGCGCCAACTACGCCTTACACTACCAATTATAAATCCATGCAATACGCTTGGTATCATACTGCATTTAGCAAATTAAACATGAGTTTGTTATTGCTAAATACAGGTTATGAATATGCAAAAACAGTTACCGACTTAAAAGTAGATTACAAACAAACCTTTGGAACCTACCTTTCTTACAAAGAAAATAAATGGGATACAAACCTAAGTTTATATGCGCAAACAGGTAAAAGTAGTGGTCAAGATGTAAGCGCTTTCAATGCGGGTGCTTATTTAGGCTATGCTGTTACGCCTAAGTTTAAAGCAGCGTTGGGTTATGAATTCCTTTCTGGAAAAGATCAAAATGACACCAGCACTGATTTTAAATCTTTCACACCTCTTTTTGGAACTAATCATGGCTTCAATGGTTTGATGGATTATTTCTACGTAGGCAATCACATAAATAGCGTCGGATTACAAGATGCATATTTAAAACTAAATTACACCCAAAACAAATGGCAGTTTAATTTAATTCCGCACGTATTCTCAGCTCCAAATACGGTTTTGGATGCTTCCAATGCAAAAATGGACAGCTATTTAGGAACAGAACTTGACTTCACAACTAGTTACGCAGTACAAAAAGACATTACAGCTTCAGCAGGATATTCTCAAATGTTTGGTTCAACAACATTAGAGCGACTAAAAGGAGGAAACGCTAGCAATACAAACAACTGGGTTTGGGTTATGGTTTCATTTAGTCCTAGAATCTTCGCTACAAAATAGTTAGGTTTAGGTTTATTAGTTCGAAAAAGACTGTGTTTGGTTTCACAGTCTTTTTCATTTTTAATAATGATGAGGCTACGCTTTTACGCAATTGCTAAAAAGCACAATTAATAAATAGAACCCGATTGATAAGTCAATTCCGTATCGTATTTTTGGATTCAATTAAAAAATTAAAACATGGTTTCAGTACAAGAGGCATTTTCGATACTAAAAAACAAGTTACCCGAACCAAAGGAAGTAGAATATCTTTTGTCAAAAGTTCGTAAACATGTTTTATCACAATCTTTGTATTCTCCTATAAATATGCCCCCGTTTCGGCAATCAGCGATGGATGGTTTTGCTCTAAATTTTCACGATAGTTTCAATTATGAAATTATTGGGGAGATAAAAGCAGGAGATAGCCATCAAGTGCAATTACTACCCGGACAAGCAGTCAAAATATTTACAGGAGCAGCAGTTCCTGACTCGGCTTCAGCGGTGATCCAAATCGAAAAAGTTACGGTTAAAGAGCATATTTTAAAACTAGAAGAACATCCAAAATTAAGTTCAAATATCCGTCCAATTGGCGAACAAAATGCCAAAGGGGATCTGGCTCTTGAAAAAGGTTCGGTACTTAATGCCGCAGCCATTGGGTTTATAGCAGGTTTGGGATTTACCAAAGTAAAAGTGTATCAAAAACCCGCAATAGGAATTCTGATCACAGGTAACGAATTGGTAAAACCCGGAAATCCATTAGAATACGGAAAAGTGTATGAAAGTAACGGAATTATGCTAGAGTCGGCTCTAAAAGAGGCGTTTTACGATACCGTTACCTTGTATGAAGTAAACGATAATTTCGAAAACACTAAAAACAAAATACAGCAAGCCTTATCCGAAAATGATGTGGTACTAGTTTCTGGCGGAATATCAGTAGGAGATTATGATTTTGTAGCGCAGGCTTTAAAAGAACTAGAGGTGGAAACCTTATTTTATAAAGTAAATCAAAAACCTGGAAAACCTTTATTTGCGGGCAGACTAAAAGATAAAATGGTATTTGCTTTGCCGGGAAACCCAGGAGCTTGTTTAACTTGTTTTTATGTGTATGTGTTGCCTACACTAACCATTCTTTCGGGAAAACCAACAAACTTCAATCAAACTGATCGCAAAACAATCAGCCATGATTTTAGCGTGAATAACAGCCGTTGTCAATTTCTAAAAGCCAATGTTGTGGGTGATGCTGTTACGATCTTATCACATCAAGCTTCCTCGATGCTGAACTCGTTTTCGGTTGCCAATAGTCTCGTTTTTGTGTCTGATGGTAATTACGAAATCGTTAAAGGTTCACAAGTTGACATTTATCATATATAATTGATACTTCTTTTCGTTATATTTGTAAAAGTATAACGAACGTATTTTAGTTTTGAAGATAAAGAGTAAAATTTGGATAGAAACAGAGGAAGGCATTCTCATTAGCGAAGGCCGTGTTCAATTATTGAAATTGATTGCCGAAACGGGTTCGCTCAATAAAGCAGCCAAAGCGATGAATCTATCCTACCAAAAAGCCTGGAAATTAGTAGACGTTTCTAATAAAGCGGCAAGCAGTCCTTTGATAGCAACCCAAGTGGGTGGAAGCAAAGGAGGAGGGACGGTATTAACTCCCTATGGTGAATCACTCATAACCTCTTTCGAATCTATTAATGCAGCCTGTTGGGAGTTTCTTGACGAACAGCTCAAAAAACATTCTCTATGACTGCAATAGATTTATTTGATACCCCTTTGTTATTAATTTTGTTAGCTATCGTTGCTTTTTTGTATGCAAGCGTGGGACATGGAGGCGCAAGTGGGTATTTGGCATTAATGAGTGCTTTTGCTTTTCCGGTAACGTTTATGAAACCAACTGCTTTAGTACTTAATATTTTGGTTTCGGGAATTGCCTTTTACTTTTATTACAGAGAAAAAAAATTCAAGTGGAACTTATTTTATCCTTTTGCAATAACCTCGGTTCCTTTTTCATTTTTGGGCGGATATCTTACGGTTTCCACTTTTTATTATAAAATAATTTTGGCGACAGCCTTAGTATTTGCGGTGATGAGGTTGTTGGGTTTCTTGGGGAAAACTAAAGAGGAGATAACGCCTGTAAATATATACATAGCCTTATTTGTGGGAGCTGTCATCGGACTTTTGTCTGGTTTGATAGGTATTGGCGGCGGTATTATATTGAGCCCTGTAATCCTTCTTTTAGGTTGGGGGACAATGAAAGAAACAGCAGCAGTTTCGGCCTTGTTTATACTTGTCAACTCGATATCCGGAATTTCTGGTTTCTTGCTCCAAGGCGGATTGCTGCCAGAATCGTCATTGCCATTGATTGCCATTGTTTTTATAGGTGGTTTTTTTGGAGCCTATTACGGAAGCAAAAAATTCAATACACTGGTTTTACGAAATGTATTGGCCGTAGTGCTCTCCATAGCGATTTATAAATTATATGTAACCTCATGAAAAATAATGTAACCGCATTTATATTGGCAGGCGGAAAAAGCCAACGCATGGGAACCGACAAAGGCTTGTTACTTTTGAACGGAAAACCATTTGTGAGTCATATTTGTGAAGCTTTAAGCCCTATTGTAGGGGAGAATATTGTTATCGTGTCCTCAAATACCGACTATGATTTTTTGGGTTATATCCGAATTGAAGATATAATAGAAGACAAAGGACCTGTGGGCGGAATTTATACTGCTTTACAACAGTCCAAAACAAAATTAAACTTTGTACTAAGTGTGGACGCGCCTTTGGTCACAACCGAATTGTTGCTTTGGATTCTGGAAAATCACTCGGAATCCTTTTTAATGACGCAAGTGCAGGCCAATGACAAAAGCTATCCTTTGATTGCTATTTATGACCAATCGCTGGTGACTGTTTTTGAAGAAAATCTGAGAAACGACCAATTAAGATTGCTACGCGTACGAGATGAGGTTGCGCACCAAACCATTGTAGTTCCCGCAAAATGGAATGATCAAGTGCAAAATATAAATACACAAGAAGAATATCAAAAAATAATATCATGATTATAAATATCAAATATTTTGGTTTACTGGTTGATATCACTAAGAAGAAAGAAGAGCAAATGGTGTTGGATGAATCCAATTTTTCGGTTGCTTTTTTAAAATCTAAAATGGAATCAGCGTATCAAGAATTACAAAAAACCAATTATTCTATTGCCGTGAATCAGGCAATGGCGGGCATGGATACCAATATAAAAGACCAAGACATAATTGCATTTCTACCGCCATTTGCGGGAGGATAATCCCCTAACCCCTGAAGGGGAATAAAATTCTATAATGAAAAATTCAACACGATATACCAGACAAATAGCGCTACCAGAAATAGGAGTGTTAGGACAGCAGAAATTACAGAACGCTCGTGTTTTAGTAATTGGTGCGGGTGGTTTGGGGTGTCCCGTTTTGCAGAATTTGGCTGCCGCTGGAGTGGGGTCTATTGGAATTGTAGATGGTGACATCGTTGAAGAAACCAATTTGCATCGTCAATTATTATACACTTTAAAAGATTGCGGAAAAAGCAAAGCAGCAACAGCCGTTACGGTGATTAAAGAGCTGAATCCTAATGTTGAAGTTAGGGTGTTTCCTGAGTTTTTTAATACTCAAAATGCCTTTGAAATTGTAAGCAATTATCAGATTATCGTAGATTGTACAGATACTATTAGTGTTCGATATTTGATTAATGATGTTTCACTGGTCAAAAAAGTTCCTGTGGTGTACGCATCAATTTACAAATTTGAAGGGCAAGTTTCAGTTTTTAATTATAAAAATGGACCAAGTTATCGTTGCTTATTTCCTCAAAAGGAGGGTTTGAATGCTATTCCAAATTGTGTTACTTCGGGAGTTTTGGGCATTTTGCCAAATACACTTGGTGCGCTTCAAGCTACCGAAGTACTAAAGATTATTCTGGAAATAGGAAGTGTACTGGCGGGTAAATTATTGCTTTATGATGCATTGCAGTATCAAACGCAAATAATTGATTTTACAAAAAATCCTAAAGAAATTGAAAACGGACTTAAAAGCGGATTTTTAATTCTAAATAAGGATTCTGATAAAGTAGTTATTGCACTAACGGAAGAAACTTTTTTAGAAAAGTGTCGTCAAGACCATTGCGTAGTTATCGACATTAGAGAAGTCTACGAAGAACCGAAATTCAACGAGCAAAATGTCGTGAACGTACCACTTGCTGAGTTGGAAAACTATTGCGGTAAGCTTGATAAATCGCAAGAGATTGTTTTATTCTGTCAAAGCGGACAACGCAGTCAATTGGCTTTGGACTATTTAAAAAAAGAAGGATTTACAAAGCTTTCTCATCTTGAAAAAGGAATTGAATCCATAAAAATACATTTAGAAACAAAATAATAATACCAATATAATGGCAACAACAAAACGTAAAAAAAGTTCTTTCATACAAGGAGCGATAACATCAGATTTCATTGGGAATTCTATTGCGAAGCATCAAAGTAAAACAACTATCGGCGCTCATAATATTTTTTTAGGGCAAGTTCGTGCCGATGTTATTGATGAAAAAACGGTTGTAGCTATCGAATATTCCGCTTACGAGGAAATGGCCGAACAAACTTTTTATGAAATTCGAGAAGCGGCTTTCGCCAAGTATGAATTGTCATGTTTACATATTTATCACAGTCTAGGAACGGTAAAAACAGGGGAGATTTGTCTTTTTGTTTTTGTGTCGGCACCAAGACGAAAAGCGGTGTATGAAGCCTTGGAGTTTTTGGTAGAAGAGATAAAAGAAAAGACAGCCGTTTTTGGTAAAGAAATAATGGAAGACGAATCCTACGCTTGGAAACAAAACAGTTAATAGGTTTAAAAATGGAACGCAGATGAAATTGATTTAACGGATTTAAAGCTGATCTTTCTTTTAGTTTTAAAAAGATTATTTCGATTAATGATTTAAAAAATTAAATTATATCAGCAAAAATCTGCTCAATCTGCGTGCCAGAAAGAATAATATAAACACAGCTAAAAGCCTCGTGCCAATAGTCAAAAGCAACAAAATGGTAGACATTACACATAAAATAATTACGCTTCGCACCGCAACGGCACAGGCCATCGTAAAAGTAGGCTCGCAAGAAACGATGAAAGCGATATTGGACAAAACAGTTCCTAAAGGCGATGTGGTAGAAGTAGCAAGAACTGCAGGACTTTTTGCAGTAAAAAACACATCGAATTCTATTCCGGATTGCCACCCCATGCCAATTGAATATACGGGAATTGACTATGAATTTTTGGAGGATTCAGTTTTGATTAAGGTTACCGTAAAAGCAATTTATAGAACTGGTGTTGAGGTCGAGGCCATGCACGGTGCTTCGATTGTGGCATTAACGATGTACGACATGCTGAAACCCATTGACAAACAAGTGGAGATTTCGACCATTAAATTATTGCACAAAAAAGGCGGAAAATCAGACTACGGTAACAAAGAAGTACAGGATTTATCGGTAGCGGTAATGGTCTGTTCGGATAGTGTTTCTAGTGGAAAAAAAGAAGATAGAGCAGGAAAAGTAATCTCGGATAAAATTAAGAATTTAGGATTAACTGTTTCCAATTATATCATTATTCCGGATGAGGTATTAGATATTCAGGACACCATTAATAAATTATGCGCTAAGAATATAGACTTGGTTATTTTGACTGGAGGAACAGGATTGTCTGATAGAGATGTCACACCAGAAGCGGTGATTCCGTTGCTTGACCGTCGCATTCCTGGTATCGAGGAAGCGATTCGCGCTTACGGTCAGGATCGCACGCCTTATGCGATGTTATCGAGAAGCGTTGTCGGTTTTAAAGGAGATACGTTAATTATGGCCTTGCCTGGTTCTACCGCAGGAGCTGGAGAATCAATGGATGCCGTTTTTCCTTCGGTTTTGCATTTGTTTAAAATTTTAAAAGGATTCAACCATGGAAAATAACATTCAAATGCAGGATACTCATGGTCGCGGACACAGCTATTTGCGTATTTCAATTACAGAGAATTGTAATTTGAGATGTACGTATTGCATGCCGGCTGAAGGGATTTCGCTTACGCCAAAAGCCCATCTGATGACTGCAGATGAAATTGTTACTATAGCACAAACTTTTGTAAATCAAGGTGTAAATAAAATCAGGTTAACTGGAGGAGAGCCTTTAGTTCGAAAAGATGCTAAAGATATCATTCAGCGACTTGGGAAATTAGGAGTCGAACTTACGCTGACTACTAATGGAATCCTAGTTCATGATTTTATAGATACGTTTAAGGAAGCGGGTGTTCATACACTAAACCTAAGTATTGATAGTTTGCAAAAGGAGAAGTTCAACCAGATTACCCGCAGGAATTATTTTGATAAATTCAATGAAAACTTGGAGTTGCTTGACGCCAATGGTTTCCAGTTGAAACTGAATGTGGTAGTTATGAAGGGCTTTAACGATAATGAAATCATCGATTTTATTGAGTTGACCAAAGACCGAAATATCCAAATTCGGTTTATAGAATTTATGCCTTTTGATGGCAATCAATGGAACAAAGAAAAGTTGGTTTCTTATGCCGAAATCCTTTCACAAGTCAATGATAAATATACTGTTAACAAAGTGGAACGCTTGATCGATAAACCACACGATACCGCCAAGAACCATAAAATAACATCCTACAAAGGGAGTTTTTCGGTGATTAGTTCCGTTACAAATCCTTTTTGCAGTAGCTGCAATCGCATCCGTTTAACCGCTGACGGTAAACTTAAAAACTGTCTTTTCTCGAATTCTGAAACGGATTTATTGCAAACGCTCCGTTCTGGAGGAGCTATTGAACCACTTATTTTTCAGAATATAAAATCCAAACACGCCATGCGTGGCGGTATGGATGACGATGCTAAATTTCAAAATCCAAAACTCTTTTCTCAAAATAGAAGTATGATAAAGATTGGGGGATAGTTTTAGATTGCAATGGGTTCAATGTGTATATTGTCTTCATGAACGGAGTTGTTTTTTGCGCTTAAATAGTTTTTTCTAAAATATTTTCATTGATCTGGTTGGGTATTTTTATACACTAGCCTTATTTCCAATTATTTATTTATAGCTTAAAATAAAAAATGCAAGCTGTACATTGCTCAGGAGCCACATTTAATGTTCAGCTGACAAATATCATGTTTTAATGACTCGTTTGTTATTAATTTTGCTTCATTAAATGAAGGATGTTTTTATCCGATTTTAATTTTAAATTAATTCGAGGGTATCATGAGCAGTTTAACAGCATCACACAAAATATTATTTCTAAACACATTAGCATTTACGATTTGCTTTGCTTGTTGGACTTTGAACGGTGTTTTAGTTACTTTTTTAGTTGAAAGAGGTATCTTCAATTGGACTGTTGTCGAAGTGGGATGGCTTTTAGGAATTCCCATTTTATCAGGGGCTATTTTCCGCCTTCCTATCGGGATTCTTACCGACAAATTTGGCGGTAAAATTATATTTTCAATCTTATTATTTCTATGTTCTATTCCGCTATTTTTACTTCCTTTTGCAGATAGTTTTTGGACTTTTGCAGTGTTAAGTTTTCTTTTTGGATTGGTAGGGACTAGTTTTGCTGTAGGTATAGCTTATACTTCTGTTTGGTACCCACAAAATTGGCAGGGTAGAGCCTTGGGGATATTCGGAATGGGAAATGCAGGTGCAGCTATCACCACTTTTATAGCACCAACACTATTAAATAATTTTTCTAAAGGTGACCCTATTAACGGTTGGAAAATGTTACCAGTAACTTATGGAGTTGTCTTGGTCGTTATTGGAATCCTTTTTATACTAGTAGCTAAAAATAAAAAACCGGAAGGAGAATCTAAAAATATAAAAACACTTTTAACTCCATTAAAATCAGTTAGAGTTTGGCGTTTTGGGGCCTATTACTTTCTAGTTTTTGGTTGTTTTGTAGCTTATTCTCAATGGTTGCTACCTACGTTCATGAATGTATATCATACTTCACTAGTTATGGGAGGAATGTTTGCCACTATGTTCAGTTTGCCTGGAGGAGTTATTAGAGCTTTTGGAGGATATCTTTCTGATAAATTTGGAGCCAGAAAAGTAATGTATTGGGTGTTGGGTTCAACTATGGTAATCAGTTTTTTATTGATGTTTCCTAAAATGGAGATCTTTACTTCAGGACCTGGTGTAATGGCTAATAATAGTGGTGTTGTATCTAAAGTAACCCCTACTGGATTAGTGTTAAATAATAACGATTATACGATTAAACCTAAGGTTGATGCAACATTAACCAATGAATCTATTTTACCCGTTAAAACTTCTTGGCAAGAAATTGTAGTAAAAGAAAATCAGGCTGTTAACAAGAAAGAATTGTTAGCCAAGGGAGTTACACAAATCAAATTTGCAGCCAATATGTGGGTGTATGTTATACTAGTTGTGCTTATAGGTATTTCGTGGGGAATTGGTAAAGCGGCGGTCTACAAACACATCCCAGAATATTTTCCAAATGAAGTAGGAGTTGTGGGAGGAATGGTTGGATTAATCGGAGGATTAGGAGGTTTTTTCGGACCAATTATATTTAGTTACCTCTTAAATTTCACGGGTCTTTGGACGAGTTCATGGCTCTTTATATTTATAATTTCTACCGCTTGTTTGATTTGGATGCACAAAACTATTATTAATATCATGAGAAAGAAAACACCCGGATTTACAAGAGATATCGAGCACATCAATCACTAAAAATAGCAAATCGAAATATGAAATATGCATAGCTACTATGCGAATTACGTATCACCAATATAAACCAATAAATAAAAACATATGAAAACTTGGCTAGACAAATGGGAACCAGAAGATGAGAAATTCTGGAGTGAAACAGGAAGTAAAATTGCCTGGAAAACCTTAATAATAACTACACTTACTCTTATCTTGTCATTTGCCTCATGGTTTATTATGAGTGTAATAGTGGTGAAATTACCAGGACTGGGATTTACTTTTACAAAAGATCAACTTTTCTGGCTAGCTGCCGTTCCTGGTTTAGCTGCCGGTTTATTGCGTATTATACATACTTTTATATTACCAATTTTTGGTACGCGTCATGTGGTTACTTTTGCTACGTTTATTAAATTAATTCCTGTTGTAGGAATTGGAATTGCGGTGATGGACCCAACAACACGATTTTGGGTATTCATGATTTTGGCTTTTACGACCGGTTTTGGCGGAGGAGATTTCTCTTCCTATATGCCAAGTACGAGTTTATTCTTTCCTAAGAGATTGAAAGGTACGGCGCTTGGAATTCAGGCGGGTATTGGAAATTTTGGAGTTTCATTAGCTCAATTCGTTACGCCAATGGTATTGAGTGTAGCGCTGTATGGCGCCCCTTCAATATTTACAAAAATTGACGCCAAAGAAACTAAGGTGGTAATTGAAAACGCAAGTATTGAAAAACAACAACAGGTATTTGCTGCATTAGAAGATAAAACACAAACCGCTATCTTGTCTAATGTGAAGAAAAAAGTAATGGACTCTGTGAGTACAGCAGTAAATTCTTCAGACAAAGTGGTTTTGTTTATTTCATTACCAGTAAACGTAAGAGCAAAAGTACTTGCTAATGCAAACCCAAAAGTAGCTGAAAAAATATTAAATCAGATTCAAGAAGGAAATAAAGCAGTTATCAATTCAAATATGTACATCCAATCGGCTGCCTTTTGGTACATTCCTTTCTTGTTGATTATGTCTATCGTGAGTTGGTTTTACCTAAGAAGTATCCCAATGAAAGCGTCAATTAAAGAGCAATTAGATATTTTCAGTAACAAGCATACTTGGTTTTGTACCATAACTTATGTGATGACTTTTGGAACTTTTGCTGGATTGGCTGCTGCATTTCCATTGATGATTAAATTTTTATATGGTGACTTTCCAAATGCTCCGGATCCATTAGTTTATGCTTTTTATGGACCACTTATTGGGTCAGCAAGTAGAATATTATTTGGTTTTATCGCAGATAAAGTGGGAGGTGCTATTTTAACAACAATAACTGGATTAGGTATTTTGGGAGGTGCAATTATTTTGGTAACCCAAGGTCTTGTGGCACCTACTAGTATGGAGCAGTTCCCAATGTTTGTAGGAGTTATTTTAGTAATGTTCTTCTTTACAGGTATAGGTAATGCAGGTACTTTTAGACAATATCCTATTATCTTTTCTGAAAATCAACGTCAAGCGGCTGGCGTAATTGGATGGACAGCGGCAATTGCAGCATTTGGCCCATTTATTTTTGCTTTGTTAATAGGGAACAATATTACTGCTAATGGTGGTGCAAATCAGTTCTTTATCGGCTTGATTATTTTTACTATATTAGCTACAATGATCAATTGGTGGTTTTATAACCGTAGAGGATGTGAAAAACCAAGTTAGATTATAATTTCGTATTTGTTTTAAAAATCAGAAAATAAAATAATAATCTACAAGGTTTTAGGATCTTGTAGATTTCATAATAAAATGACTTCGATCACTATTTATTAAATTATAGGAAATGAAAAACAGAACTTTTAATACCAAGGCCTTACTTATAGCCACCGGAATGTCAATATTTTCTATTGTGCTGGTATTTTTCGGTTCCAGAAATTTGCAAAATTTTGATGCTGCGCTTATTACCTATTTGTTTGGAACAATATTCGCTTTTTTTGGTATTGTATATCGTTATTCGGTTTGGTTACAGAGACCGCCCACATGGATTTATTTCAAAAGAGGAATCATGTACTTGGTTACCGGAAAAGTATTTTCGCATTTTTGGTTTGCTTCTAAAGAAACTATTGAAAATATAGCTTTTCAGAAATTTATTTACCCTAGAGGGAAATACCGTTGGATGGCGCATTTTATGATTGCAGTAGGTTGTACTTCGGCTTTTCTAATCACCATTCCTTTGACTTTTGGATGGATTCATTTTACAATGGCTCCCAATAGTATTTCGTTATATGAAGCGCATTTCTTCGGTTTTAAAGTAATGGATTTTGAACTGGGTTCTATCATGGCTTTTTTAACTTTTCATGCGTTAAACTGGTCTTCTTATTTGGTGATTTTAGGATCGTTGTATTATTTGAGGAGACGATTGACTAATCCAGGGTTAATTGCTACACAAAGTTTTGAAGGCGATTTATTGCCACTTATATTATTGATTGCAATATCTGTTACAGGATTAGGTTTGACTTATTCGTATCAATTTATGAAGGGATTTGCTTTTGATTTCTTGGCAGTAATTCATGCGGTTACTGTAATCATGTTTTTGATATGGATTCCATTTGGAAAATTCTTTCATATCATTCAGCGTCCTGCTCAAATTGGGGCTCATATTTATAAAAAAGAAGGTATGAAAATGGGAATGGCAGTTTGTGAACATACTGGAGAAGAGTATGCAACTAATTTGCATATCAATGATTTAAAGATTGTCACTAAAGAATTAGGTTTTAATTTTGATCGTGAAGATGGAACGTCTCATTTGGATTTAAGCCCTGAGGGAAAAAGATCTCGTTTGGCTCAAGCCCATTTGAAAGCAAGACAAGAAGGTGGTAATTTATTTGGATAATTAAAAAATAATCAGCGAGCAGTGATCTCTATCATTGTCTGGGTTAAAAATATAGAAAACGACAAAAAATGGCAAAATTACCCGTTTCAGCAGAAAAAATAGTAGAAGATTTTGGACCCCACTTAAATTATAGCCCTAAAGAAGGATATGACGGAAGGGATGAACCCGATGAAATTGTGAAGACACACTGTTGTTTTTGTGGTATGCAATGCGGGATTCAATTGTTAGTTAAAAGTAATAAAGTAGTGGGTTTTGAGCCATGGATGGAATTTCCTTTTAATGAAGGACGTCTTTGTCCAAAAGGAGTTCAACGCTACTTGCAAAATAACCACCCTGACCGTTTGTTAGGCCCAATAAAAAGGGTAGAAGGGAAAGGTTTTGAAACTACTACTTGGGATGAAGCCATGGATAAAACGGTTTCGGAAATTAAACGCATTCAGGAACAATATGGAAAAGATGCTTTTTCGATACTTTCAGGCGTTTCATTAACCAATGAAAAAAGTTACCTGATGGGTAAATTTGCTCGTGTGGCTGTGAAAACAAAAAATCTAGATTACAACGGTCGTTTGTGCATGGTAAGTGCAGGTGCGGGAAATAAAAAAGCTTTTGGTTTAGATAGAGCTTCTAATACTTATTCGGATTTAGAATATGCCGAGGTGATTATTGTGGCTGGAGCCAATATCAGTGAGACTTTTCCAACATTAACGCATTGGATTTGGAAAGCCAGAGATCGTGGAGCCAAGCTGATTGTGATTGATCCAAGAATGATTCCATTGGCTAGAACTTCAGACATTCACTTAGATGTAAGACCAGGAACAGATTCAGCTCTTTATGGAGCTATGTTGAAATATCTTGTAGATAACGACTTGCTGGACCATGATTTTATTGATAATTATACCTCTGGATTTGATATTACTATAGACTCAGTTAAGGATTACACCTTAGAATGGGCTGAGGAAATTACAGGAATTAAAAAAGAAAAAATAAAAGCAGCTGCTGAATTATGGGGTAGGGCTAAAACCAGTTTTTTACTTCATGCGCGCGGAATCGAGCACCATTCAAAAGGAGTAGATAATGTTTTGGGCTGTATAAATTTGGTTCTTGCTACTGGACGCATTGGGAAACCATATTGCGGATATGGAACAATTACGGGTCAAGGAAATGGTCAAGGCGGAAGAGAGCACGGTCATAAATGTGATCAATTACCTGGAAATCGTGACATTGAAAATCCGGAGCATCGTAAGTACATTTCAGAAGTTTGGGGGATTGATGAAAAAGACATGCCTGGAAAAGGGCTTACAGCTTATGAAATAATTGAAGCCATTCATAGAGGAGAAATTAAAGGGCTATTGTCTATTTGTTTTAATCCATTAGTGTCATTGCCAAACAGTAACTACGTTAGAGAAGCGCTAGAAAAACTAGAGTTTTATGTATGCATAGACTTTTTCTTAAATGAAACAGCTCGCCATGCTGACATTGTTCTAGCTGGTTCTTTACAGGAAGAAGAAGAAGGTACAACAACATCAGCAGAGGGAAGAGTGATACGTATTCGTCAGGCAGTAACGCCTCCAGGAGATGCGAGAACAGATACTTCCATAATTTTAGAATTAGCGAAACGCTTGGGTGAAGAAGATAAATTTACCTATGATGATAGCGAAGCTATTTTTAATGAATTACGTGTTGCTTCAAAAGGCGGAACGGCTGATTATAATGGAATTACTTATAAAAGAGTAGAAGAGAATATGGGAATATTTTGGCCATGTCCAACAGAAGACCATCCTGGTACTCCTCGTTTATGGGAAGATAAAAAATTTAAAACACCTGATGGTAAAGCACATTTTAATCCGGCTCCATATAAACTTCCAGGTGAAGTCACTGATGCGGATTATCCAGTGATATTAACCACAGGACGAGTGGTTTCACAATATTTAAGCGGAACACAAACCCGAAGAATAGGGAAATTGGTAGATCAATATCCAGAACCTTTATTGGAAATTCACCCCGCACTAGCAAAGAAATTCGGCATTAAACAAAGAGAATTGGTTAAAGTTTCTACTCGAAGAGGAGAGGGAATTTTTCCTGCTAATATCGTAGAAACCATTCGGGAGGATACTGTTTTTATACCGTACCACTGGTCAGGAAAAAAATCAGCAAATTTATTGACACCAGGGACATTGGATCCGATATCAAAAATACCAGAATTTAAAGTATGTGCCTGTCATCTGGAACCGCTTAACGAGATTGCAGCACCATCTAAGGCCTCAAAAGCATACGCAAGTGTTTAACCTATAAAAAATCTAAAAAATGAACTATACCAGTTTCAATACAAACGAAGAATTTTTTGTAGATATGCAACGTTGCATTGGCTGTAAAGCCTGTGAAATGGCTTGCGCAGAATGTGAAACAAACGGTCAGGACTCTATGATTCATGTTAATTATGTTGATCGAGCTTCTACCACACAAACTACTGTTCAGGTGTGTATGCATTGTGATGATCCAGTTTGTGCTAATGTTTGTCCAGCAGATGCTATATCAAAAGACGAATTTGGGATAGTACATACTGCTAATACGGAGCGATGTATTGGTTGCTCTAATTGCGTTGAGGCTTGCCCTTTTGGTGTTCCAAAGAAAATAGAAGAATATGATATGATGATGAAGTGTACTATGTGCTACGACAGAACAAGTGTAGGAAAAAAACCTATGTGTGCGACGGTTTGTCCTAGTGGGGCTTTATTTTATGGTACCAAAGAAGAAATAACAGAAATGAGACCAAATAGTTCACCGGTGAATACTTTTGTTTTCGGAAAAGAGATTGTAAATACAAAAGTGAATATCATGATGCCTAAAGGTAGTACTGAGTTGATCATTTTTTAAATATATACCCATGTCAAAAGAAGATAATTTAAATAAGAACTGGAAAAAAGATTTTCCAATTCTAAAACAGCAAGCCACGAATGTTAGCCGTCGTGATTTCGCAAAATTCCTGACTTTAGTTTCAGGAGGATTAATGGTTGGGAGTGGTTTGGTCGCTGCCAAAGCCTATTTACTTCCTAAAGAAGATATGGAGGGCGAACATTTTGTGTGCAAAAAAGGCGAGGTACCTTCAGGTGGAACACGCGCTTTTGTGATAGAAGGAAGTAAAATTCCATATATTCTGATTCATCTTGAAAGCGGAGAATTCAAAGCCTACGAGCAAAAATGTACGCATCTTTCTTGTTCCGTTTTTTACAAGCCAGGAACAGGAATTATACATTGTCCTTGTCATGAAGGATCTTTTGACGCTAAGACTGGAGACGTTATAGCAGGGCCACCACCACGAGCTTTACCTAAACTGGAAGTCTTTTTTAAGGACAATGATATTTATGTAAAAGCATCTGAAGAAGAAAAATTGAGTTAGGTATTCAAAATAACTAAATTATAGCTACTATGAGCAGTTTTAGAACAAGCCAAAACAAGGCCAATCCCAATAAGTTAAATATTATTCTTTCAACACTAATATTCATTCTTATTATGAATGTTACCATTCAAATCTGGTTGCTATATGCATCTTTGAATAACGCTTTAGATAACAATAAAGAGATTTTGATTCCAGCCTTTATCGCTTCGCTTATTTTGTTTTTAATTGGCTTTAGTTGGCTTTATTTTTTGCCGTCAGGGAATCGTGAGAATAAATAGTATTTGATAGAATCTTTTATAAAAAAAGGAACTCAACTGTGTTCCTTTTTTTATAAATATAATTGGTAAAGTAAAAAGCACTCTTTAAAATGACAAGTACTAGTTTGTTAGCATCCACCACTTGATTCATTCTTGATAACGATACGTTTCCAGCACCGATTAAAAATAAAATTGGAGAGTCTGTGTTTGTTTTACTAATAGGTTTTGGGCAATAAGGTTTATTGCTATAGCAATTCAGGAAAATGGTTGTTCATTATAGTATTAAGCAATTCTTGGGTTAATGGTTTTTTTGTGAATGAGGATATTTCAGGAATGCTCTCGGCTCTTAATTGATCAGCTGGATTTGTTGATGTGGTATGCATCACAATAATTATCTTGTCTTTTTCACTCACATCTGTTTTTTGATATTCTTCTATAAATTCCCATCCATCCATTACTGGCATATTGATATCCAGTACAATTAAAAGTGGGCGAGTAGTAGAATTTACATTAGTTACAAATTGCCCTGTACTAGTCAGGAATTCTAATGCTTTTTGACCATTTAATACAGGTTCAATTTCGTCTGCTATTCCAGCCTTGCTAATTCTAATAGTATTTAAACAGTTTACCATTTCATCATCATCAACTAATAAAATACAGCCTATTTTTTCTTTCATTCTTATGCTTTTTTTCGAATTGTAAAATTAAAAACGGTTCCTTCACCTAACTTTGAGTCTGCCCAAATAGCTCCACCGTGTAACCGAGCTATTTTTTCACAATGAGATAAGCCAATTCCTGTTCCCTCGTATTCATTTCGATCATGCAAACGTTTGAAAAGTACGAAAATTTTATCTTTGTCTTGTTCTTTAATTCCAATTCCATTGTCTTGGACAGAAAAAAACCAATGATCTACATCTTCCTTTGCTGAGATTTTGATTTCAGGAATGACATCTTTTTTTCTAAATTTCAATGCATTACTAATGAGGTTTTGAAACAATAGCCTTAATTCTAGTCGGTATCCAATTACTTTTGGCAAATGATCAACTGTTACTTTTGCATTAAGTTGCTTCAAAGTATGGCTTAGATCTGTAAGAACCTCATTTACGATTTCGTTGCAGTCAACTATAACTGATTCTTCCTCTGCGCCAATTCTTGAATACTCCATTATTCCTTTCACCAAAGTTTGCATACGCTTTGATGATTGTGAAATATATTTAATATACGTACTCATTTCCTCACTAATGTTTTCCTCACATTCATTTTGGAGAAGCTCGGTAAGAGAAACCAATGATAGTAGCGGTTCCTGAAGATCGTGGGTAGTAATATAGGTGAATTGCTCTAACCGCTCGTTTTGCTGGTGTAAAAGCTTGTTTTGGGCAACAATTTCAGTGTTGTGTTTTTTACGAGCGCGTAAGGTATGTAAAACGAAGTAGTAACCTAATAAAAGAGCCAGTATCGCAATGAATGTTGTAATTATTGAAGTTCTAAAGAATTTATATTGCAGATTTTTGGCTTTTGCCGTTCGTGTCTTTAGTAATTTTTTTTCGGCTGTTTTTATGCTTTGTAAAGCACCTTGAATGTTTTTAATTATATTGACGCCAGTTCCGTCGTTAATAAGTTTTTGTGCTTGCTTAGGGTCAGCATTGGATACAAGGGAAATTATGGTGTCAGAAAAGGCGATTTTTTTATTAAATTCTACTTCAAGCAGGGTAATTCGTGCTGTTTGTACAGGGTTGTCTCTAGTTAAGTTTTTTAGCTTTACAATGTCCTTAGGGATTTTGGATTTTCTGGCAATCACATTTTTTGCATAAATCTCGTTTCGGGTAATAAAGTACCCTAGGTTATTGGTCTCAAGTTGAATAGCATCTTCTGATAATAGATCGCACTGAGATAGCACATCGTTTGTGTGTTCTACCCATTCTGTAGCTTCTGTAATATTGTTATTGCTAATCACTGATAGGGTCAAAGAAGCTATTATCATTAGGAAAACAAATACAAATCCGGCTACAATTTTATTCATGAGTAATTAATTTTGTATGCTATATTATTTTTTTGAATGTTAGAAAACAAATTAGGTGTTATGATGTTAAAAATGTTTACTATTAATCTAATTTTTATTGCAGTATTTTATAAATTTAACTTTTTAATAGTAGAAAATCTAATGGGGACTAATAGTTTATCAATAAAATATTCATATAAACGACAAATAAATAAATTTAATCATAAGTCCTTATTTATTTTCGTTTAATAACAATCTGTTTATTGCGAATAGCTTAAAAGTATAGACGAATGGATTTGTACTTTATAATTTCTAGCTTAAAGATTTGTAGAAGTACGTGAATAGGCAATTTTAGAATGGGAAGTCTAAAACTAATTAGACTTCTCGCTTTAGTCCATAAAAAAAAGGAACTCAATTGAGTTCCTTTTTTTACAAGTAAAAATTAGGCGTTTTAGTAATAGACCGTAGTTTGTTAACGACCACTTCAGTGCGCCCTAAAGAAGATAAAGTTATAATCGTCTTGTTCCATTTTTTAGCGCTCAATTCTATTTTTATTTAGAATAATCTAGATTTTGATTCAGTTAAAGTAGACTGGTCAATTAATTTCTTAATTCATTCATGTCGGCAAGAATTCCATCTAGTTTTTTTAATATCCTGCCATAACCAAGCTTCAGGTCGAAATCTCCGATTTGTCCTCCAAAGTAGGCTAATAAACTGATAATAGTACCCCCCCCAATTATTAAAATTAATGGAAAACCAAAAACTAAATAGGTGCCTGGGAATTTTAGTAAAATGAAGTTTACAAATTTATTTCCAGGAATATCCCCCCCAATACTACCAAACCAAAATCCTGCAACCATGATTATGAAAACGTATGGATATAAAAAGCGAGACAGTTTAGTGTTTGTTGCAGTCATTTCTTTAACCCAATTGTCAAACGAAATCAGGTATTGGTAGCTGTTTTGGGTTTTGTCCAATGTATCTAAACGCTTGCTAAATTTTTGTGCAATAGTGACTATAACAAAAAATAACACGAACATTCCAATTCCCATATAAGGTATTTTGACAAGAAATGAAATTGGTAAAATAATAAATGCAAACGCCACGATTGCAATCCGATTTATTTTATACATTCTTCTAAATTTATCGACGATATCTATCGATTTTTGACTGTAGAGATTATTCAGTTTCGGCGCTAATAAAGCATCGCTTTTCAAAAAACCGTCTTTCCATATTGTTTCAATTGACTTTTCCATCTAATAATTTTTTTAATCGTTCTTTAATTCTTTTAATGCGCACCCCAATGTTGTTTGGGTTTGTTCCAATAATTTCTGCGATTTCCTGATATGACTTTTCTTCTAGATAAAGCATAATAACCGCCCTGTCTACTTCAGATAATTGTCTGATTGCCTGATAGAGCTGGTTAAGAGATTCATCTATAAAAGAACGACTGTCCTCGATTGCCTCGTCAGGCAAAGAATCAGAAACAAAATGATGTTTCTTTTTTTTCTTTAGTAAAGTCAAGCATACATTTAATGATATCCTGTAAACCCAGGTGGACCACTGCGATTGTTCTCGAAAACTGTCATGGCTTCTCCAAATTTGTAAACAGACCTCTTGATAGTAATCCTCAAAATCCTCTTGGGTATTCGTATAAGCCCTGCAAATCTTAATGATGATTCCTGAATAGGGTAAAATAAATGTGGTGTAAAAATCGCTACTCACTTTTGTTTTTTCTTAATTAGTGGCTAAAGTTGGGAATTATTACAGGCAAAAGAAGTTTTTTTAGAAAGTTTTTAAAAGTTCGGGCTTTTTTTTCAGGGGAATCGCTATTGTAGAAGAGAAGTAGACAGAAATTCATAATTTTAGTAGTTACGTAATTCTGGAAAAGGATAGAACCAACTCGATCTGTAAGCAAATAAAAAAACCGACTTGAAATTTTCAAGTCGGTTTTTTATTCCTTTAAGAATAATTAATATTTTATTATTTATACTCGACCTTTTAAGTACTGTGAATGAAGTATTAAAAATGCAATGCAAAACCGATGTTAAATTGTAAACTGTTATCGTAGTACTGTTTATGAGTAGCTAAATTGTAACGAATTCCTGGTTCGATACTTACATTTTTTCCTAAAAAAACGGCGTAACCGGCTTGTAGACCAACGTAGGTAGGATTAGCATCTGCCTGACCGATGCCAACACCGTTATAAGATATTTCAATTGGAATCATGCTTTTGAAATAGTATTTGGCTCCAATTTTATAGGCAATTGGCGTTTCTTGTCCTTTGATGCCATTATCGCCATATCCTAATCCAATTTTAAGAGCCAGATTATCTTTGATAAAATAACCTCCTTCGGCTCCAATATTATAAGAAGTAACGCCATCAGAAGAAGTGAAATACAAAGAGGTGGAACCCACGTTCGTACCAAAACCGGTATTTACTTCTACAAGCCATTTCCCTTTTGTAACTTGCCCCTCTTTGGCTTGCCCATTGGCAAATGAAAATGCAAATAAAGCAACCACAGCTAAAATGATTTTTTTCATATTTGTTTGTTTTTTATTGAAACAAAAGTAGAATTTAAATTTATTTAAGTAAGAAGTTTATGACTTATTTAACGATTTTAGAATTGTGATAAATTGATTTATTCTTCTAGGTTAAGGATTGAGTAGGTTGGTTAACTACTTTGTTACCAACGGGTCATAAAAAAAGGAACCCAATCTGAGTTCCTTAATTTCTATATTTTAAAAGTAAAAATTACTCTTTCAAGCGACAAGCCTTAGTTTCTCCATCTACAACTACTTCAGTCATTCCTAGAGAAGATAAATTTTTCATGGCTTTGTCCCATTTTTTACCGCTTAATTCTGATTTTATTTTCAATAACCCAAATTCCATTTGGTTTTCATTAGCCTGTAATAAAGAAACAATTAGTTTCTCATCGTCTTCCAGTTCTACTTGAACTTGTTTTTTCTCTGGTCTCATTTGTGGAAACAACAATACCTCTTGGATAGAAGCATTATTAGTCAAATACATAATCAAACGATCCATTCCTATTCCCATACCAGACGTAGGAGGCATTCCGTACTCTAATGCTCTAAGGAAATCTTCGTCAATTATTCCTGTCGCTTCATCATCTCCTTTTTCCGATAATCGCATTTGCTCTTCAAAACGGCTCCGTTGGTCAATTGGGTCATTCAGCTCAGAGTAAGCATTCGCTACTTCTTTACCACAAACCATTAACTCAAAACGTTCTGTCAATTCTGGATTGTCTCTGTGCTCTTTACACAAGGGTGACATTTCCTTTGGATAATCAGTAATGAATGTTGGCTGAATATAATTTCCTTCACATTTAGCGCCAAAAATCTCATCAATCAATTTCCCTTTACCCATCGTGGCATCCACATCAATTCCCATGCCTCTAGCTGCATCAAATAATTCTGCTTCACTTTTACCTGAAATATCAAAACCAGTAAAATGCTTAATAGAATCAGTCATCGTTACACGAGCATAAGGAGCTTTGAAGTTGATTTTGTGTTCTCCAAAAGTAGCCTCGCTTGTACCATTTACGGCAATAGCGCAATGCTCAAGAAGATCTTCGGCAAATTCCATCATCCAGTTGTAGTCTTTGTAAGCTACATATATTTCCATAGCGGTAAATTCTGGGTTGTGCGTTCTATCCATTCCTTCGTTACGGAAATTTTTAGAAAACTCATAAACCCCTTCAAAACCACCTACAATCAATCTTTTTAAATACAACTCATTGGCAATACGCATGTATAATGGCATGTCAAGAGAGTTGTGGTGTGTGATAAACGGACGCGCTGCAGCACCTCCAGGAATAGGTTGTAAAACAGGAGTTTCAACCTCAAGATACCCTCTATCATTAAAGAAAGAACGCATCGCATTGAACATTTTTGTTCTCTTGATAAACGTTTCTTTCACATGTTCATTCACCGTTAAATCTACATAACGCATTCTGTAACGCAATTCAGCATCATTAAAGGCATCGTGTACTTTTCCATCTTCATCTACCTTTGGTAATGGCAATGGACGCAAGGTTTTACTCAAGAAAGTAAATCCATCAACACGAATACATTGTGCACCTACTTTGGTAGTAAACAATTCTCCTTCGATACCAATAAAATCGCCTAAATCGGTTAATTTTTTGAATACTTGATTGTATAATGTTTTGTCGTCACCTTCACACAACACATCACGGTTCACGTACAATTGTATGCGCCCTTCGCTATCTTGCAATTCGGCAAAACAAGCTTTTCCTTGATCTCTCACACTCATCAAACGTCCGGCAACAATTACCTTCTTACCTTCTTCAAATTGCGATTTTATCTGCTTCGAAGTATGATTTACAGGAAAAAGATTAGCTGGATAAGGATTGATTCCTAAGTTGCGTAAGGCTTGAAGTTTTTCTCTTCGGATGTTTTCTTGTTCTGATAATGCCATTAGGTTATAATTTTTAAGAGTGCAAAGATAACAAATAGATTGCAGAATTCAGAATTCCCATTTTAGAATTTTTGAAGCGGTAATTTTTGATTTTTTCAAGAAGAGTCGTCCCGCTATTCGCTATATCTTTTTTGCCTCCCGATAGTTTCGGCAGGCAAAAAAGGATGTCGCTTCTATCGGGGCTATACTAGAAATAATTCGCTTATTAAGATAAGTTTCAAAAGTGAATTCAATTCCATGTATATTTGCTTGAATAGTGATGACAGTAAACAAGAAATGAAATTTGTACTATTTTATAATTTTAAATTAAACCTTTCACAGTAATACAGAGTCTTACTTTGAAAATATAATTGAATTTATGAATTCAAATCCGGAATCTTTTCCAGAACTCTACGCTCAGTTCAAATCACTCGTTTATAACGTAGCGCTGAGTTATGTTCAGAACAGAGAAGATGCCGAAGAAATATCTCAAGATGTTTTCGTTCAACTCTTTCAGTCCATTAACGATTTTAAACAAGAATCGACCTTAAAAACGTGGATTTACCGCATTACTATAAATAAAAGTTTGGATTTTTTGAAACATAAAAAAAGTCAAAAACGGTTCTTTATTTTCGGAAAACGTTCGGAAAACGAATATGAAATCCAAAATATTTCTACTTTTGAACACCCCGGTATTTTATTGGAAAACAAAGAAAAATCCAAAATACTATTCGAAGTAATTAATCGATTGAACGAGAATCAAAAAACAGCTTTTATCTTATCTAAAATAGACGGATTAAGTAATCCTGAAATTTCGACAATTATGGAGTTAAGTATCTCATCTGTAGAATCGCTTATTTTTAGAGCCAAAGAGAACCTCAAGAAAAAATTAGGAAATAAATTTGAAGAATACCACAAGAAAAAATAAGAAATAGAGTCTAATATAATATGGAAAAGGAAAATTGGATTAACGAAATTATCGATAGTACGGATCAAATCGTAAAAGTACTACCCAATGATGGTTTGTATGCTAAAATTCAGTCCCAAATGAATTTACAAAATCCAGTCGAAACCAAATGGGTTTGGCTCGCTGCTGCATCAATGTTGCTATTGGTAAGTATTAATATTAAGGTTGTCTTTAACGAATTAAAATCAGAGAAAAAAAATCAAGAAAAGGCTTTAGTTGCTTCAATTACTGATTCATACTCATTTTAGAAAAAAGAATTATGAACAAAATAAAAGTATTAAGTTTTTCCGTTATCGTACTTATCATTCTTAATCTAAGTATGATTGTTTTTTTTATGGTTATAAAACCAAGAGAGTTTAAGAATTTCAGAAATGGATCGAGAATAATAATTATCGAGAAACTCCATTTTGATGAGCCGCAAAAAAAACAATTTAGAGTATTAATTGAAAAGCATATTCAGAAAATTAAGATTTATGAAAGTAAAATCTTAAGCACAAAAGAAAATCTCTACTTACAACTAAGTCTTCCAGAAGTAGACTTAAAAACAAAAGACAGTTTGATTAGCGTATTAGGAGATCTGCAAAAACAAATTGAAATCGCACGTTTTGAGCATTTTAAAGGAATTAGAAAAATTTGCAATACGCCAGAACAAATAGAAGATTTCAAGCAATTAACCATTGAATTAGCAAAAAAAATTGGCGAGCCAAATCCCAACCCGAAAAAATAAATGTTTAACACCGCAAGAATTAAATAAAACTATCGTCAAAGAAGAAGTAAACATATTTAAAATACCCAAACTATGAAAAAATCAAGTACTTTTTTAATCCCCATTTCAGCAATCTTAATGATTTTTGCTTGTAGTAATTCAGATGACGATTCTTCTGTAATTGATCCGAGCACTGGCTCTACGACAGTACCAGAAGTTTATAAAAAGATTTATGGTGCCACTAGTATTACATCCGATGGAACTTATTTAACCATTAAAACTAATGGTCAACCGGATCATAAAAGTGTGTATTATCCAACTACTAATGCTAAATATGAAAATTTTAGCGGAACGACTTATGGCAATTACACATTCATAAAAAATCCTAACACGATTAGCTTAACCAATGCGTATACATTTAAAATACCGGTAAACCCTGTAGTTTCCGCAACACATGCCGCTACACCATTAGCCGCTATTGGCGTTTCTATAAACGGAGTGCCTTTTTTCAACCAATACGCAGGACCTAATCAGCCATTGACTAATGAGTTTCAATCTTTTGATAAATATTGGGGACATCCAACAGCAACAAGTATGTATCATTATCATGTAGAACCTCTTTATTTAACGGAAACGAAAGGAAAAGATGCCTTAATGGGTTTCTTATTAGATGGCTTCCCTGTTTATGGTCCTGAAGAAAATGGTGCTGCTGTAACCGGTCTAGATGTATACCACGGCCACACAGGAGCAACTGTTGACTATCCAAACGGAATTTACCATTACCACATCACCAATTCTGATCCTTACATCAACGGAAACGGATTTTACGGTACTGCGGGAACATTTTCTAATTAGTTTTTTGCTTATCGCTAAGTTGTTAAGATACTAAGATTTTATTTTATGTATTTGTGGTTAACAAAATTCAAAAACCTTTAAGAAAGGGTAACCAGAACAATAACAAAAAGGCGAAGCAAATCTGTATTTAAATACAATGAGTTTAAAAATCAATTCTTTTACAAAAACAATCTTCCCTTTGATTGCAACAGTATT
Source organism: uncultured Flavobacterium sp. (assembly GCF_963974175.1). Lineage (GTDB taxonomy): Bacteria > Bacteroidota > Bacteroidia > Flavobacteriales > Flavobacteriaceae > Flavobacterium. The sequence goes on along the minus strand of NZ_CAXBBR010000001.1, from coordinate 220,813 downwards.
TTTTATTAGTTGCAATCAAAGTCCAGAAGAGGCGCCTCAAAGACAAGCTCAAAAGACGCCTTCGGTTTATAAAACCGCGTCAGATACTGGTTTCAATTTCAAGCAAGACACCTTGTATTTTAAAACCGAAAAATATTCTGGAAAACAATATGAGCTCTATCCTAGTAAAGACACCGCATTTGTAAAATCCTATTTAGGCGGTATGCTTGAAGGTGTTCAAAAACTATGGTACGACAATAAAGTATTAGCCGAAGAACGATTGTATATCTCGAATAAAAAGGAAGGCGTACATCAAAACTGGTGGGAAAATGGAAAGCCTAGATACAAATACCATTTTTACAACGATGAGTTTCATGGCGAAGTGCTAGAATGGTACAAAACCGGACATTTATTCAAAAAATTTCACTACACTAACGGACACGAAGAAGGTAGCGAAAGATTATGGTACGAAGACGGTAGCGTACGTGCCAATTATGTGATTAAAAAAGGCAAGAAATACGGTTTAATCGGAATCAAATTATGTAAAAACCCTTATGAAAAAAGTATTAAATAACAACTGGACTTTATTACTTGGGATAGTAATTTTACTGTCCTCTTGTAGCAAGATAAAAGATGAAGATGAGGGACTTCCCTTTTTTAATTCCTATGAATTCACTCCAGAATGGATAAGCCTAGACAGTCCTGAGTATACTAATATCCATACTATTCCTGACTTTTCTTTTACGAATCAAAATGGCGAAACAATAACGAAAGAAACTGTTGACGACAAAATCTATGTTGCTAATTTCTTTTTTACCAGCTGTGGTAGCATCTGTCCAAAGATGACCGATAACATGGAAATTTTGCAAAACAAATTCAAAAATGATGACGCTGTTTTACTGTTATCTCATACTGTGGCTCCGGAGATTGACAAAGTTCCAATATTAAAAGAATACGCAAAAGAAAAAGGTTGTATTTCTGGGAAATGGCACTTGCTTACCGGTGATAAAGATGCGCTTTATTCGATAGCAAAAAAACAATATTTCGCTGGAGACTCTATTGGATACTTTGGTAAAGCGAATGATTTTTTACACACTGAAAATTTTATCTTAGTGGATAAAAAACAACGCATACGAGGAATTTATAATGGTACCCTTGCTATAGAAATGGACCGAATCATAGAAGACATTGTCACACTTAAAAAAGAGGATTAAATAAATTATATAGTTATCCATCATGATTCGAATTCATTTAAATAGCAGAAAATTAATAGGCGCTATTGCTTATTTATTTTCTATAGCTACATTGTTTTCTTGTAGTTCTTCAAACGAGGACACTGTTGAAGCAGTGATAACCCCAACAGTCACAAATACAGTAGGCTTGATACGCAACGATGCTGGATCATTGAATGATGGTTATGTGTTATTTGCCCCCATAGGAAGCACCACAACTTATTTAATTGACAAATGTGGTAAGCAAGTCAAGACATGGCCCAGTAATTACAAACCGGGACAGTCGTGTTATTTATTGCCAGATGGAAGTTTATTAAGACCTGGAAATACAAATAATACCACTTTTAACGCTGGTGGGAAAGGTGGGGTTATTGAAAAAATAGATTGGAATGGAAATGTGACTTGGACTTACACAATTTCGGATGCTTTAAAATGCCAGCATCACGATGTAAAAGCTTTGCCTAATGGAAATATTTTAATAATTGCTTGGGAATCCAAAACTAATGCTGAAGCCATTGCACAAGGTAGGAACCCAAATTTAGTGCCTACAACTGTTTGGAGTGAGCAAATACTAGAAATCAAACCTTCAGGAATATCTGGCGGTACAATTGTTTGGGAATGGCATTTATGGGATCATTTAGTTCAAGATTATGACGCATCAAAACCTAATTACGGTACCGTTGCTGCATCATCAAAATTGATTAATGTAAATTATAACGCAAGTGCTACAAATCAAGATTGGATTCATCTCAATTCAATAGACTACAATGCCGCTTTAGACCAAATCTTAGTGAGTTCACATTCTTTTAACGAAGTTTGGATTATTGATCACAGTACAACTACTGCTCAAGCCAAAAGTCACTCAGGAGGAAACTCGGGTAATGGTGGGGATTTAATTTATCGATGGGGAAATTCTTTGGCTTATAATACTGGAACCACAACACAATTATTTGGACAACATAATGCGTATTGGATTGAGTCGGGATTTCCTTTTGAGAATCAAATTATGATTTTCAACAATGGAAATGGAAGAAGTGGAGGGAATTATTCTACTATAGAAATTATAAAACTACCAGTGAATGGGTATAATTATATACAGACATTTCCTTATTTACCTGCTACAACATCATGGAATTACAATTACGGAAATCCAAATACTATTTATGCTCAAAATATTTCTGGCGCCCAACAGTTATCTAATGGGAACGTGCTTTTTTGCAATGGCCCAGCAGGGATTTTTACTGAAATAAATAGTAATGGTACCGACGTTTGGAAATACACCAGTCCAATCACTAGTACAGGAATTTTAAAACAAGGTGTAGTTGCTACTCAAAATAGTGTTTTTAGAAGCACTTTTTACCCCAAAACATACAGCGGATTCTTTGGGCGAACCCTGACATCCGGAAATATAATTGAAGACGTAAATTCAATTTCATCTTCTTGTAAATAAAATATTTTTTGTAAGAATATTTTGTTAAAATTTAATTTGTAAAATAAAACTGCAGTACTTTTAGGATCGCAAAAACCAAATTAAATGAAAAAGACGATTCTTTTATTGCTTACATTATCGTTATTAACTAGCTGTGAAGTTACAGAAACACTCCGCATTAATCCTGATAACAGCGGAACAATTGAATATGATAGCCATAGAAACGAAAACAGCTACATGCAAATTGCCAAAGAAGAGTATTCCAAAGAAACCATATTTCAAGATACTACATATGTATTTGATGAATACATTAATAAATACAATGCTAATTTTATTAAGTACACTCCAAAAGAGCAAGAACTATTCAATCTATTTAAAAACGTAAAAGTGCACATGAAAAAAAGCGCTTTTGATAAAGAATACAGAACAACAATTTCTCAAGATTTCAAAAAAGTAGAAGACGTTGCAGACCTCACAAAAACACAAGACTATGCGGATGACATTAGACACAATTATGCCTTAACTGCCGAAGAACATTATTATAATATCCGCTATACTTTAAATGGAAATCAGTTTAATAGAATTGTGACTATTACAGATGAAGCTCTCTTTAAAACAGAAAAAGAAAAATTGGAGATGTACAAAAAGCAGCTTGCAAACTTTAAGTTGGTACAGTCTTATGTCATAAAATATTATTTTCCACGAAAAATAAAAAGTGTTTCAAACAACGATGCGATAATTAGCTCCGATAAAAAATCATTAGAATTGCAATTCAGTATAGTTGACTTTCTACAAAACCCCGTTAATACAAATCTTGAGGTAGTGTTGGAATAAATTATTATTTTAAAAAAATCGTTAACCAAGAAAGTTTCTGACTTTGTGACTTCATGGCATAAAACGAGAATTAATAGTACCTTTGTATCTAACAAATAAGTGAACGAAAATAGATTGCTTTGCTTCGTGCTTCGCAACTCCTAACAATTTCAAATGAACAAAACAATCCAACTTCAAGATTTAGGAAATAAAGATTACAAAGAAACTTGGGAATACCAAGAAGAGTTGTTTAAAGGAATCGTTGATCTAAAAATTAGGAATAGGAGAGAGGAACTCGAATTAGAAACACCTAACTATTTTCTTTTTGTAGAGCACCCACATGTATATACCTTAGGCAAAAGCGGTGATTTATCTAATTTACTGTTGTCCGAAAAACAGCTCGAAGACAAAGGCGCCACTTTCTACAAGATAAATCGCGGAGGTGATATTACCTATCACGGGCCTGGACAAATTGTGGGGTATCCCATAATCGATTTAGATAATTTCTTTACTGATATTCATAAATACTTACGCTTTCTGGAAGAAGCCATTATTCTTACTTTACAGGAGTATGGTATAGAATGCGGACGAAGCGAAGGCGAAACAGGGGTTTGGTTAGGCGTAGGAACACCATTTGCTAGAAAAATATGTGCTTTGGGAGTTCGTGCTTCACGCTGGGTGACCATGCACGGATTTGCTTTAAACGTAAATGCTGATTTAGGTTACTTCGATAATATCATTCCATGTGGAATTCGCGGTAAAGCGGTAACATCATTAAATGTGGAATTAGGTGTTGAAAAAGTCAACGAGGAAGAAGTAAAAGAGATAATCTTAAAACATTTTACAGAATTGTTTGCTTGCGAAATTAAACGCTAGCCGCGAAGAATAAAATAATACTCAAAGTCCGTACAGTAATATTTTAGCTATGGCCTAATCATAAAGGTAAAAAGTAGATTGCCCTTACAGGACTTATATAGGTCAAAATAAATCAGAACAATGTAGAAATATATAAGATGAAGTTTGTTCTTAATGAACCTTAATTTCTTAATGATTCAATCTGCAATCAAAAATCAATAGCAATTTCAGTAACGAAAAATTAATTTCAATCTGAATTCGCTTATTTACGTATAAGTCTGCAATCAAAAAAAGTTGATCTACAAACATAATTCTTTTTTAAAATCAAGGAGCAATTATAAAAAACTATAAACCTCCAATATTCTATCGAGTCTCCCTCTCATTTGGAGAGGGCTGGGGAGAGTGTTAAATGTCCAGCTTCAATTGTTCTGGCAACAATCTAAAACTCATTCGGTGGTATTTAGTAACGCCATATTTTCTAATCGCTTCTCGGTGCTCTTTGGTTGGGTAGCCTTTGTTTTGTTTCCAGTTATACATTGGGAATTCTTCGTGAATCCTGTTCATATAATCATCTCGATATGTTTTTGCCAGTACTGATGCTGCGGCAATACTCATGAATTTCGCATCTCCTTTTACAATACTGCTACTTGGAATGGAGGTCAAAATCTCGATTTCTGCCGGAGTAAAAATTTTCCCACTACTATTTTTTATGCCTTTTTTTCGAATAAAAGGGCTGTTTCCGTCTACAATAATATATTCAGGTTGCGGATTGAGTTTTAAAACACATTCCTGCATTGCCTTTATGGAGGCATTCAAAATATTGATACCATCAATTTCTAAGGGTTCAAGATGCGTCACCGCAAAAGTAACGGCTTGGTCCTCTATAGTAGGACGTAATTTCTCTCGTGCTTTTTCCGATAATTGCTTACTGTCATTCAGAATTATATTTTCAAAATAGGCAGGAAGAATTACAGCGGCGGCGGTAACTGGCCCCGCAAGACAACCGCGACCGGCTTCGTCCGTTCCGGCTTCTAAAAGGAGTTTTGAATAATTAAGTTGGAGCATAGCGCAAATTTATAGAAAAATGATTCAACTGTACCTATAATAATTTTAATCTAATGGCATATCATTTTACTAATGTATTTGTCTTGTTTTGAGGTTAGCTGTAGTTTGTCTGAATTTAATGATCGTAGAATTGAGTTGCTGATTATATTTGAGCATATCAGGAGTTTACTAAATAGCATACCGTGATTGGTCTTCTTAGTGAGTAAAAATAAACCATTATTTTCTGATCGCTGTTGTACTTTTTTGGTAGTCAATTCTTCTTCGCTAAAGACACTTTTTTTGTAAAAGCTTTTACGTGGAAGTATGTTTAGGTTCTTTTAGCGATGGTAGTTTGAAAATGAGTTTTTTTTATTGTGTGTATACTATTGTTATTAAAATGTTAAACTTTATGCTTTGTTTACTTTTTTTTGTGATAAAAAAAGCTCAAGTTTGTAATAACTAATTCAAATACTTAAAAATGAGATCAAAATTCAAATGGATTATAACGTTATTAATAACGTTATCTATGCAGTTTTCTTTTGCACAAGAGAAAGTAATTAAAGGTGTAGTTTCAGATAGCTCTGGACCAATACCGGGTGTTAATGTTGTCGTTAAAGGCACAAAAGTGGGTATACAAACTGACTTTGACGGTAAGTTTTCAATCCAAGCAAAAACTGGAGATGTTCTAGTTTTTTCTTTCGTAGGCTTGGAAGATAAATCTGTGACTGTTGGGAGTTCAACTAGTCTAAATGTTAAATTACAAGCAATGGCTAAATCTCTTGATGAGGTTGTTGTTGTAGCTTATGGAAAGCAAACGGCTAAATCTATTGTTGGTTCTGTTGCTACAATAGACAGCGAGGTATTGCTTAAGCAACAAGCTACAAACGTAATGACCGCTTTACAAGGAAGTGTAGCAGGGGTTAATATTATCGCTGCTGGAGGAATGCCAGGTGAAAACCCTACAATTCGTATTCGTGGAACAGGTTCTATCAATGCTTCTTCAGATCCTTTAATTATTTTAGATGGTGCGCCGTTTAATGGTAATTTAAATTCAATTAGCTCTGATCAAATCGAATCGATGAGTGTTTTGAAAGATGCCTCTTCAACAGCTCTTTATGGGTCTAGAGGTGCTAATGGTGTTATCCTTATTACAACTAAAAGAGGGAAGTACAATACAGCTCCTAAAGTTAGTTTAACTTCTACACTCGGTTTCGCTGGGAATGCTGTTCCATTACATAAAATGGTTGGTTCTGACCGATACATGCAATTAAATTGGGAAGCATTAAAAAATACAAACCAATATGTTAGTCTTCAAACTCCGGCTGTTGCAGGTGCTAATGCCTCAACTGCTTTAGTTCCTAGATTAGGTTATAATCCTTATACTGCAGCTACTCCTGTTGATGCTAATGGAAATTTAACTACAACAAATAAAAAGTGGGATACAGACTGGGCTGATTTAATGTTGAATAATTCAGCGGTTAGAACTGAGCATACTTTATCTATTGCCGCAGGTGGTGAGGATACTAAGTATTATTTTACGACTAATTACTTGTCTCAAGAAGGTAATGTTGTTACCTCTAAATTTGATCGTGTAACAACTCGTTTAAGTGTTGATACTAAGGTTAACAGTTGGTTGAAGTCAGGTGTAACAATGTTTTTTTCTACATCAGATCAAAATTTTCCTTCACAAAGTGGATCAAGCTATCAAAGTGCAATTCAATTTGTTTATACAGTGCCTTCAATTTATCCAGCGTATAGAGTGGATGAGAGTGGTGATTTAATTTTGGATGGTAAGGGTCAAAGGATATTTGATTATGGAGCAACTCCTGGTCAAGCTTTGAACGGGAATCGTCCACAATTAAACAATGAGAATGCTTATGGATCATTGTACAATTATAAAATTGGATACAAAAGAGATAATTATACAGCTAATGCATTTTTAGAAGCGACTTTAGCTAAAGATTTGACTTTCAAAACAACTTTTGCATATGACAAATATTTGTATGATTCTTTTGTTTATGCTAGTAATGAAGTGGGTTATGCGTCTAACGTAAAAGGTAGAGTAACTCAAAATAGAGATGTTACTACAGGGATAAATATAATAAATGCTTTAAATTACAAGAAAGTATTTGGAGATCATGGTTTTGCTGTAGATTTAATTCAAGAAGCGTATCGATATAAATATGATGCTTTAGGTGCTCAAGGTGAAGGTTTTTTACCAGGAGTTCAGGTTTTAAATGGAGCAACAACACCTACTAGTGCTTCAGGATATATTGCTGAAGATAGAATTTCAAGTTATTTAGGACGTTTAAGCTATAACTTTAAAGAGAAATATTTTGTGGAAGGTTCTTTTAGAAGAGATGGTTCTTCAAGATTTAACCCAGATGTTAGATGGGGAAGTTTTTATGCAGTTGGTGGATCTTGGATAATTTCGGAAGAAAATTTCTTGAAAGATAGCAACGCTATTACTAGTTTGAAATTAAGAGGTTCTTATGGAGAATTAGGAAATAATCAGACACAAGATGCTAACGGAAATGCAACTTATTTCCCTTACCAACAATTATTCGAAACAGGATATAATGAAGGAGATAATACTGGTGTTGTTCTTGGTGGTGCTGTTGACCCTAATTTGTCTTGGGAGAAAACAGCTTCAAGTAATGTTGGTTTAGATTTTGGTTTCTTTAATAATAGAATTACGGGTTCTGTAGATTATTATGATAAAAAATCTATTGATTTACTATATAATAAACCTGTTGCAGGTTCTACTGGTAATACTGGAATACTAACTAATGTAGGATCGTTAAGAAATTACGGTTGGGAATTTGCGTTGAGTACAACTAATGTTCAGAATTCTAAATTTATGTGGACTACTGGTGTTAACTTGTCATTTGATAAAAATGAAGTTGCTGAGTTGACTCAAAAAAGTTTCATTAACGGAACTAAAAGATGGGAAGTTGGTAGATCTCTATATGAGTACTACATACAAGAATGGGCTGGTGTTGATCCAGTTGATGGATACGGAATGTGGTATAAAGATATTTTAGGTACTGATGGAAAACCAACAGGTGAAAAAGAAACTACTAAAAAATATGCTGAGGCTTCAAGAAATTATTCTGGGGCAACATCGTTACCAAAAGCTATTGGTGGGGTTACAAACTTCTTTAAATATAAAAACGTAGATTTAAATATTTTGTTTAACTTTAGTTATGGTGCTTCTGTTTATGATAGTACATATGCAAGTTTAATGGAAGGTTTTGAATCAAGTGGTAGAGCTGCACATCAGGATGTTGAGAATCGTTGGCAAAACCCTGGAGATGTAACTGATGTTCCTTTGTTATTGACTGCTAATAATGATTTTAATGCTACATCAACTAGATTTTTATTTAAAAACGATTACATAAGATTAAAAGCTTTAAATTTCGGTTATAATTTTTCTGCAAGTGCACTTGAACAATTTCATTTGTCTAAATTAAGATTGTATTTACAGGGAGATAATTTATGGACTTACCAATCACATAAAGGGATTGATCCAGAACAAAGTTTTGCTGGTACTACAAATAGTAGATCATACAATCAAAGAATTATGTCTTTTGGTGTTAATATAGAATTTTAAAAAAAAAAATATGAAAAATATAATTTCAAAAATATTCATCGCTTTTATGGCTTTGTTTATGATGGTGGGATGTAGTCAAGACTTTCTTGATGATCCAAAACCAACAGATGCTGTTTCACCCGATGTAGTTTTTACTTCTAGAACAGGAGTAGAAGCTTTTATATCCGGTATAATGAGAAGATTTAGAGGGCAATATACTCGTACTGATGCTGCAGGTCTTAACTCTATGTTCTTTGCAAGAACTATGAAAGGAAATGATTTGATTCAGGCGAATACTTGGTTTCGTGATGATTATGCAAATGATAACCGTGAGCCTACGTACACAAGAAGTAGTTTTTCATGGAACTATAGCTTTTATATGATCAATCAGGCTAATGCATTGATTAATGGTGTTGAAGGTAGTACTTTAGGGGATAGCGATAAAAAAGAATTGGCAGCATATGGTTATGCATTGCGCGGGTTTTTCTATCATCAATTAGTATTGGAATTTTGTCCTACTTATAGTGCTGACAAAAACTTCCCAGCACCTCCTATTTATACTGAATTGTCTTTGGCAGGAAAGCCTATGTCTACAGTTGATGAGGTTTATAAATTGATTGTTTCTGACTTAACTAAGGCGGTTAATGGATTAACTGCTAATCGTTTAGGTAAATCTTATATCAATAAAAATGTAGCTCAAGGTATTTTAGCTCAAGTTTACCAAGTTATGGGTAACTGGCAAGGTGCTGCTGATGCTGCAAAAGCTTCTTATGGTGGAAATCCAACAGCTGTTTTGAGTCCGTCAACTTATAGATCAGGATTTAATGACATTTCTAATCTTGAATGGATTTGGGGTAGTGCGCAAAGAACGGATCAATCTAATTATTATTGGAATGCACCAGCTTCAATGGCAGATCATACGACCGTTTCTTATTCAGCTACATATGTTAATAATGATTTTGTTAATTTATTTTCAGCAACAGATGTTAGAGCTTATTTTGTTAGAAAAAGTACAAGTATAACTAGTACTACTGACTACAGATACTGGACTACACGTAAATTTAAATTTACATTTGACAGCGATAATGCGATCATTAGAACGCCGGAAATGATTTTAATCGAAGCGGAAGCTAAAGCTAGATTAACAGGTAAAGAGAGTGAAGGTCATGATTTACTTTATGTTTTACAAAAAAACAGAGATGTTAATGCAGTTAAATCAACGAATACTGGTGCTGCATTGATTAATGAAATTTTAGTGGAAAGAAGAAAAGAACTTTACGCTGAAGTTGGAGTGGAATGGTTTGATGCTAAACGATTAAGAAGAGGTATTACACGTACTGGAAATCATAGAATTGGAGCGTCAGCTAGTTTAACTGCTGATGATAAGAAATTTTTCTTGAAAATTCCTCAATCAGAGATTGATGCTAATGATTTTATTGATGATTCAGTAAATGATAATCGATAGTTAGTATTTTTTATTTTAAAATTAAAACCGAGTAGGCATTTGTCTAACTCGGTTTTTTTTTTACAATAAGAATTTAGGTATATAACTAGTCTTGATTTTTTAAATTTATTTCTCGATTTTTTTAAAGTTTGATTACAATTAGACCTGCTTTTTTAGCAGGTTTTTTTATTTCGAAAGAAATATTTTTATCAATGTTATTTTACAGGATTACTTATTGTGTTCAAACTTTTTTTTGACCCGGCTTTTTTGATCTTTCCTTCTTTAAAGTATTTGGTTATAAATGAATGGATTGTTTCAGGAACCTATTTGTTTATTTCTACAAACGTCAAAGCGATATTATTTGTTTGTGTTAAACATAATTTTTTGTTTTGTGTTTAGCTATTTATTAGAATGATCCATATTTCTGAATCATGTATCTACTTTTGCGATACTGGTACCTGGGGTGAAACTCAAAGTGTCAACTTTTAATGGAGTTAAATTTTTCAAACTACTATTTTTCATACCCTTTTTCGAAAAAAGGGAATATTTCCATCCACAAGGCGATATTCGGATAGAAGATTTGGCTTCAAAACGTATTTAAGCATCGCTTTTATTTCTACATTCAAAATTTTGAGAGAGTCAGTTTCGGGTAGTGCAAGATCTCTTAAGGGAAAATTAATGGCTTGATGTTCAATAGTAGGAGCTGAATTTTCTTTTATTTTTGGAGATCATTGCTTAACGTAACTCAGAATTTTATTCTCAAAACGGATAGGGTAAATTATTGCAGTGGTAGAAATTAGTCCCGCTATACAAGAACGATCAGATCTATCTGTCCCGAATTCTAATTTTATTGTCGCAAAGAATAATCTTGCCATTTGGCAGTATTTCTGACAAAATAAGGCTAATAATCAGGTTAGAGTAAGAATATGACCTTTTATGGTAGAAATCTATAGTAATTTCTTTTTTAAGAAACATTAACAATAAAAATTTTTTTTTAATATTTAATTGTGATTTTTGCAGAATTAACTAACTCAAATATATTTAATATGAGATTAAAATTCAAATGGATTTTTACGCTATTGATTGCGTTATCTATGCAGTTTTGTTTTGCCCAAGAAAAAATCGTTTCAGGGGTGATTTCAGATGCAAATGGTCCTATTCCTGGAGCCAATGTTTTTAACAAGGCAATCAACAGGTCTACTCAAACTGATTTTAATGGAAAGTATTCTATTATTGCAAAATCAGGGCAAGTTCTAGAAGTTTCTTATGTGGGTATGAAAAACACATCGGCAACGGTAGGAGTTTCAAATACTTTAAATGTTAAAATGACTGCCGCGGCAGAGGAGATGGATGAAGTAGTAGTTGTAGCTTATGGTAAAGCTAAAAAAGCTTCTTATACTGGTTCTGCAACGACCATTAAAGGAGAGAGTTTAGATAACAGAGCAACAACAAACGTTCTTTCTGGAATTGAAGGTTCTGTTTCGGGAGTACAAATTCAAAGTGCTTCAGGTCAACCAGGTTCACAACCTTCAGTTAGAATTAGAGGTTTTAGTTCTATTAGTGGATCTAACACACCTCTTTATGTTGTTGATGGAGTGCCTTTTACAGGTGACATAAATAACATTAACTCAGCTGATGTTGAAAGTATGACGATATTAAAAGATGCTGCATCTACCTCTCTTTATGGGTCAAAAGCAGCAAATGGTGTTGTTATTATAACTACGAAAAAAGGAACATCTGCTAAAGATAAATTCACATTAAACATGAGTTCAGGTCTGAATACAAGATCTATTCCTGAATATGAAAGAGTTGATGCTTTTCAATACTATCCATTAATATGGGAAGCTATTAGAAACAGTAGACCAATGAGTACACTTGCTTTATTAGCAACTGCAAATGCTTTTGCTTCTACAAGGACTCCTATTGACTTAGTAAATAACCCATTTAATGTTACTAATGCAAATTTATTTGATGCAAACGGTCAATTAAATCCAGCGGCAAAACTATTGTATGCTAATGATTTAGATTGGGCAAAGCAATTACAGAGAGCAGGAGTTAGAAGAAATGTTGATTTCTCATACCAAGGAAAAACGGAAAGAAGTAATTATTTTGTGTCAATTGGAAATTTAAGTGAAGAAGCTTCAATTCTAAATTCTGATTTCAAGAGAACTACTGCTCGTGTTAACGTAAACACTAAATTAAAAGAATGGTTTAAAACTGGAGCTAACGTAGCAACTACCTATACTAATTCAAATCAGGCGGTTGACGGTGTAGCAAATACTTCATCTTTCAATAATCCTTTTCGTACTATTCGCTACATGGGGCCAATTTACCCTGTCTTGAGTCATAATTCGACTACTGGAGCAGTAATTTTAGATGCAACTGGTAACCCAGTATATTCACAACTACGTGGATCTGGTGCTTCAAATGGTAGGAACGTTGTTTATGAAACTTTAAATAATGAAAATAGAGATAAAAGTTTATCTTTTAATGGTCGTACTTATTTAGAATTAACACTTTTAAAAGATTTTAAATTCACTACAAACTTTGCATTTGATAATGCACATTTTAACAATAATGTTTTCTGGAATAAAGTGATTGGTGATGGAGCACCTGATGGATATGCATCACGTACTAACACTGTTACAACTGGAGTTACTTTTAATCAATTACTTGATTATACAAAAGTGCTAAACAACCATAACATTAGTGCTTTAGTAGGTCATGAAAGTTTTGACTATGAGTACAACTACATGTTTGGTTCTAAAAGAGGACAAGGTGTACCTAACAATAACGAATTCATAAACTACCTTACGGTTTCTGATTTAAATTCGTACACAAGAAATTATGCAACTGAATCGTACTTCTCTCGTTTAGGATATGATTATGACGGAAGATATATCTTATCTGCGTCTGTACGTAGAGATGGTTCTTCAAAATTTGCAGCTGCTAACAAATGGGGTAACTTCTGGTCAGTAGGTGCTGCATGGAATTTAGGGAAAGAATCATTTGTTGAAAATATTGGATGGATAAATGAACTGAAATTTAGAGCTTCATTTGGAGAAGTAGGTAATGATTCACATATCAGCTACGGTGGTTTGAATTATTACATAGGCGCTCCTACTTTTTCATTAGGGCTTAATAATGCTAGTGAAGTTGGAATTCTTACTAATGATCAAGGAGCTCCGAATCTTAAATGGGAGAAAAATACTCAAAAAGACATCGCTTTAGATTTTGCTTTTTTTGGTAATAGATTAAGAGGTTCTGTAGAATACTATAATAGAACAACAGATGGATTAATTTTTAACGTACCAGTTCCTGTTTCCTCAGGATTAGATTCTAAAGTTGAAAACATTGGGTCAATGTTCAATCAAGGAATTGAAATTTCTATTGATGGAATGATTGTTAAAACAAAAGACTTCTCTTGGAATATTAATGTTAATGCTTCTACTATTAAAAATGAGATCACTGCATTGCCACAAAAAGAAATTATTAGTGGTACTAAAAAATATACAGTAGGGAGTTCAATTTACGACTATTGGTTAAGAAGTTATGCTGGTGTAGATCCTGCAGATGGATATGCTTTATATAAAGTTGACCCATTGTTAACAACTCCAACTGATACTGATTCAAGAACAGTAAATGGAGTTAATGTTACAATAAATCAAAACAAAGCATTATACGAATACCAGGGATCTGCTTTACCTGATTTGTTTGGTAGTTTTACCAATACTTTCAAAGTAGGAGGATTCCAAATGGATGTATTATTTACTTACCAAATAGGTGGGCAAACGTACGATACTAACTATGCTGCATTAATGCATTCAGGTAATAATTATGGATCTGCTCTAAGTACAGACATCTTAAAAAGATGGAAAAAACCAGGTGATATTACTGATGTACCTTTATTAAACATATCTAGAAATACTCAAAACTCTGCAGCTTCAAATCGTTGGTTAGTTGATTCTGATTACCTTTCATTAAGACAAGTGTCATTATCTTACAACTTACCGAAAGAATTAATTTCGAAATTAAAAATTGATGCGGCTAAGTTCTATGTGAATGGTGAAAACTTAAAGTTATTCGCTAAAAGAGAAGGATTGGATCCACAAGCTAATTACAATGGAACTACTCAAAATAGATTCTCGCCTTCTAGAACTATTTCATTAGGAATCAATTTAAACTTTTAAAATAATATCATGAAAACATTTAAAATAAAATTTTTACTGGTGGTATTATCAATACTATCATTAAGCTCTTGTTCAGAAGATTTCTTGGTGAAAAAACCAACGGAATTTGTAGACTACACTTCAGCTACGTCTACGACTGCAAACCTATATTCTTTATTAAACGGAATCCATAGATCTCTTTATATTAGATATGAGGGGCAAAACGAAACTGGAATTGCAGGATGTATGCAACAAGTAGATATTGCTGGTGAAGATATTGTCTTCCCAATATCAAACGGTTGGTTTCTAACAGTTTATAACTGGACTGGTTTAAACAATGAAAACTCTCAAGATGTTGCTTTTCCATACAGAACTTTTTATAGAATTAACAGAAATGCTAATACAATATTAGAGAATGTTGATGTAGCAACTGGATCAGATGTTGATAAAAAAATAATAAAAGGTCAAGCATTATTATATCGTGCATTCGCTCATTTTCAATTGGTACAATTGTACGGAAAACGTTATGATGCAACTGCTAAACCAAACACACAATTAGGAATTCCAATTGCACTTAAAGTATCTAATGATCAATTACCTAGATCAACAGTGGAAGAGGTGTATACTCAAATAAATAAGGATATTGATGACGCTTTAGTTCTATTAGTAGGATATACTAAGCCAAACAATTCTCATTTAGATCTAAGAGTGGCTCAAGGTTTAAAAGCACGTGTTGCTTTAGTACAACAAAACTGGCCAGTAGCTTCTGCTAATGCAATACTTGCAAGAAGTGGAAAGTCTTTAATGACTAATGCTGCGTATGCTTCAGGTTTCAATTCATATACCAATTCAGAATGGATGTGGGGGAGTTTTGTAAATGAACTTCAATCTGAATCATTTGCTAATTTTGGAGCATATATGTCACGTAATTTCAGTTCTACTGTAATTCGTTCTTGCCCAAAAGCAATTTTTAATAAACTTTGGGATCAATTTCCTGCGACAGATGTACGTACTACAATTTTTAGCAAAACAGGTCAACACCCAAATATTACTTTGGTTTCAACTGCAGTAAAATTTCCTTATACTAGCCAAAAATTCCTTGCGGTAAGTACTGGAGATAGTAGATGTGATGTTCCTTACATGCGTATTGCTGAAATGTACCTTATAGAAGCTGAAGCAAAAGCGTGGATGGGTGATGCTACTGCGTCTCAAGCTTTATTTACTTTAATTTCTAATAGAAACCCTGCTTATGTAAAGTCTACAGCTACAGGTCAAACCTTAGTTAATGAAATCTATTTACATAGAAGGTTGGAATTATGGGGTGAAGGATTTAGATTTTACGATTTAAAAAGAACAAACTCAGCATTAAACAGAGTTGGACCTACAACAGTTCCTGCGACTACCTCTAACCATATTTCATCAGTTGCTTTAGAATTTAATATTCCTGCAGGTGACAAAAGATGGCAATGGTTGTTCCCAAGAGCAGAAATTAATGCTAACCCTGCAATTGTGCAAAATCCAAATTAATTTTTTGCATGTATAAAACAAAATAACATAAGGTTATTTGTATTTTGAATTTAGTAGAAGAATCTGCTCAGTATACTGAGCAGATTTTTTTTTGTTTTTAATTTTGTTAGGAATTGAACGGCTTGATTTAATCGAATGGTAATAATTAAAAACGGGAACGTTTTTAATGTGTTTTTTTATATGTTTTTATCATTTACCTTTGCTCGATTAACTGTTTAAAAATAATAGCCTAACTATATATCATTCCAAATGAGAATACTCTTTTTTTTATATTTTTTAGTATTGCCTACAATCCTATTTTCGCAAATAAACTCAAGAGAAGAAGATCCGAAAAAAAGCATTGCCGACAAACTCAGCGGTCCTAAAACAGCAGACAGTATTAAGGTCGCTACCATGGATCAATATCGATTTATTTCTATAGAACGCGATACTACTTACATTGATACTTCGTTGACGATCCAAAGAGAATATAGTTTTAATTATTTGCGAAAGGATAATTTTGGACTTTTGGCTTTCGCCAATGAGGGTCAAACCTATAACACGCTGCAATATAGTTTAACAGCGTTTTCTCCTTATCCTGAATTTGGTTTTAAAGCCAAGCATTTTAATTTCCTGGAAGCGAACCAAATAAGATATAGTTCTGTTGCCACTCCTGTTACCGAATTGTATTTCAAATCGGTGATGCAAAAAGGACAATCTCTCGATGCTTTTTTTACGATAAATACTTCGCCAAGACTTAATTTTTCGATTGCCTACAAAGGTTTGCGTTCTGAGGGGAATTATATTAATCAGTTGTCAAGTACGGGGAATTTTAGATTTACCACAAGTTATAACACGCTAAATAAACGGTATTTTGCGAATGCACATTTTACCTATCAGGATATCTTAAATGAGGAAAATGGCGGAATAACAACAATATCTGATTTTGAAAGTGGAGACGCGAATTATGATAACAGACAAAGACTTGAGGTTTATTTTAATGATGCAGAATCATTTCTAAAAGGCAAGAGGATATTCTTGGATCACTTTTTCAGAGTAAATCCTAAAAAAGGGGACAACAATTTATACGTTAGCCATCAATTTAATTACGAGAATAAATTTTTTGAATACAATCAAGCAACGGTACCTTCGACTGTAGGTTCACAAACGATTTATCGATTTGGAGATTCTTATGTAACTAGTGGGATTAATGACCAGACACATTATAATAAAATGTATAATAAAGTGGGCTTAATCTATGAAAACACAACACTTGGTAAGTTTCAGTTTTTTGCAGATGACTTCAGAAGCAATTATTACTACAGCCAAATATTGATAAGGGATGATCAAACTATTCCAGCTTCATTGATCAGAAACATTAACAGCGCGGGAGGACAGTATGAATATCAAAAGAAGAACTGGAATGGGAAGTTTTTATATTCAAGATCAGTAACGAATCAATCGTTATCTGATTTAGAGGCTAAATTAAATTATGATTTTAATGATGATTATCAATTCTCTTTTGGATATCAAAATTTGAATAAGTTGCCCAATGACAATTACAACTTATATCAAAGTAGCTATGTTAATTTCAACTGGTCTAATAATTTCAAAAATGAAAAAATAAATTCTGTCACTGCTAATGCGATTACTCCTTGGGTAGAAGCATCAGTACAGTTTATGACGTTAGATGATCATTTGTATTTTGAGAATATTGCCACAGATGAAAATCAGCAAATTGTGACTCCAAGTCAATATGGGAATACTATAAATTATGTTTCTGTTAAAGCAAGTAAAGAAATCAAATTTGGAAGATTTGCGCTTGACAATACACTTTTATATCAAAAAGTGAGTCAGCAGGATGCAATCCTAAATGTTCCTGAAATCGTGACCAGAAACACTATTTATTACACTAATCATCTGTTTAAAAAAGCCTTGTTTTTACAAACAGGGGTTACTTTGAATTATTTCACGAATTATCTTGCCAATGATTATAATCCAGTAATTGGGGAGTTTTTCATTCAAAATAAAAAAGAAATTGGGAATTATCCAACCCTTGACTTTTTTGTCAATGCTCGAATTCAAAGAACCAGGATTTATGTAAAAGCAGAGCATTTTAACTCTTCTCTTACAGGAAATAATTTCTACTCCGCTCCTAATAATCCGTATCGAGATTTCATGATTCGTTTTGGGCTAATTTGGAACTTCTTTAATTAATCGTTTTGATTTTCATGGAGTTTTATAGCATTTCTTATTCGTCGGAATACATTGCTTTCATTGGCTTGACCATAATTTAGTAAAGTATATTGCGTCAATTAAAATCACTGAACTTCTATTTGAATAAAAGTTCAGGAAGTAATGACGAACGCAATTTTGCAGAAGCAGGAATGTTTTCTAACAAAATACTATCTTTGCAAAAGTATTTATAACAAATTACAATCTTAAAAATTACAATTAAATGCAATACGCAGAAAATATACTAGGTACAATAGGGGATACACCATTAGTGAAGTTAAATAAAGTCACTGAAGGAATAGATGCATTAGTGCTTGCTAAAGTAGAAACTTTTAATCCCGGTAATTCTGTAAAAGACAGAATGGCGGTAAAAATGATTGCAGATGCTGAGGCTGACGGTAGGCTAAAACCAGGAGGAACTATTATTGAAGGGACTTCAGGAAATACAGGAATGGGACTTGCTTTAGTAGCTATTATCAAGGGGTATAAACTGATTTGTGTTATCTCTGATAAGCAATCAAAAGAGAAAATGGATATCCTTCGTGCCGTTGGGGCAAAAGTAGTGGTATGTCCTACGGATGTAGAACCTACTGATCCTCGTTCTTATTATTCTGTTTCTAAAAGATTGGCGACTGAAACGCCAAATTCTTGGTACGTAAATCAATACGACAACCCATCGAATGCTATTGCACATTACGAGCAAACTGGGCCTGAAATTTGGGAACAAACAGAAGGTAAAATTACTCATTTTGTATCAGGTGTTGGTACGGGAGGAACAATTTCAGGTGTTGGAAAATACCTTAAAGAAAAGAATCCTAATATCAAGATATGGGGAATTGATACCTATGGTTCAGTATTTAAAAAATACCATGAAACAGGGATTTTTGATGAAAACGAGATTTATTCTTATATAACAGAAGGAATTGGAGAAGATATATTGCCATTGAATGTAGATTTTTCTTTGATTGATGGTTTTACCAAAGTAACAGATAAAGATGCTGCAGTATACACTCGAAAAATTGCTCTTGAAGAAGGGATTTTCGTTGGGAATTCAGCTGGAGCTGCCATAAAAGGATTGCTGCAACTAAAGGAGCATTTCAAGCCGGAAGATGTAGTTGTTGTTTTGTTTCATGATTCAGGAAGTCGCTATGTAGGGAAGATGTTTAATGATGACTGGATGCGCGAACGTGGTTTTCTTGAAGAAGAAGTTACAAAGGCAGAGGATGTTATTAAAGATCATATTGACAAACCTTTAATTGTGGCTCGTACTGAAGAATTGGTTTCACATGCGATTGAAAGAATGCGTAAATATAAGATTTCACAAATACCAGTAATGGATATTACAGGATTTGTAGGGTCTCTTGATGAGTCTGACTTGTTTCAAAGTTATGTGCAAGATAAAAACTCAGCCGAAAGACCAATTCGGGAAATTATGGGGAATCCTTATCCGATCGTACAGCTGGGAACAACAATAGAAGAAGTTTCTAAATTGTTTACCAGAGATAATGCAGCAGTATTGATTGATTTAGGAAAAGGAAGACACCACATTATTACAAAATATGATATTATAGGTTCTATAAAATAGTTTTTAGCCCTGATAATTACAGTATACAAACCACGGTTTTGACGAAATTTATTCGTTAAATTCGTGGTTTTTTTTAATGATATATAGGTATTCAAATACCATATCGTAAATTCGAAGTTCTAACATCTAACCTCTAGCTTTAAAATGACTTTCACAGCAATAGATTTTGAAACAGCAACTGCATTTCACCCTTGTTCAGTTGGGATAGTAACAGTTGAGAATGGAGTCATAGTAGATGAATTTGTCAGTTTGATCAAGCCGCCAAACAATCTGTATTCTCCTTTTACCATTCAAGTACATGGAATTTATCCAAGGGATACGGTGAATGCCAAATCATTTTCACAGGTATTTCCTGAAATCCAAAAACGACTCCAGAATAGAGTTGTTGTGGCGCATAATGAAAGCTTCGACAGGAATGTTTTAGCCAAATCAATGGCGCTATATGGCTTAAATTATGAGGATTTAAATTTGTCACCTCGGTGGGAGTGCACCGTAAAAATATACAAAGCCAAAGGATTAAAGCCAACAAAGCTTAGTGATTGCTGTAGAACAATGAACATTCAATTGAATCATCATGAAGCTTTATCAGATGCTCGGGCTTGTGCTAAACTATATTTGTTGAGGTAGTTTTCAAAATTCAATTGGAAGTACAAGTTGTTCGTTTTTTCATTACTTTAGTCTCTTAAATACAAGGCTTTACGATGAAAGAAGATTTTCTCCATTACCTCTGGAAATTTAAGAAGTTCGATACCCTAAATTTGAAAACTTCAAATAATGAGGGAATCACGATTGTTAATGTAGGCCAGTATTTAGAATTGGCAGGTCCTGATTTTTTCAATGCTCAAATTACAATAGGGGATCAAATGTGGGCTGGAAACGTCGAGATTCACCTAAAATCTTCTGACTGGTATGTGCATCATCATGAAAGAGATGCGGCATACGAAAACGTAATTCTACATGTAGTTTGGGAACACGATACCGAAATTTACAGAAAAAACAATACTGAAATTCCTGTTTTGGAGCTTAAGAAATATGTCGACCAAGATACAATAGATAACTATCAGTCTTTGATGTCGCCAAAGGCTTGGATTTTCTGTGAAAAGCAGTTAGCGGATATCTCCCCTTTTGTTTTAAAAAACTGGCAGGAGCGTTTATTTTTTGAACGATTAGAGAGAAAGTCCAAACCTATTTTTGAGTTGTTACAGCAAACCAATAATGATTGGGAGGCGGTTTTATTTTGCCTGTTGGCAAAAAACTTCGGATTAAATGCAAACGGGGAAATCTTTCTGAAAGTAGCAAGTTCTATTCCATTTTCAATTATAAGAAAGGAAAGTTTTGAAGTCGAAAATTTAGAGAGCTTACTCTTTGGCAATGCAGGACTATTAGACGTTGATAAGGAGGATAATTATTTTAAAGATTTAAAATCGAGGTATTACTATTTATTGCACAAATACCAAATAGAAAAAAGCAGTTGTAATCGCGTTCAGTTTTTTAAACACCGTCCCGATAATTTCCCCACCATACGACTGTCACAATTGGCAAATTTGTATCATAGCAATCAGAATCTATTTTCGCAAATTAGCGAGATTACTTCGGTGAAGGCGATCTATGATGTTTTTCGGGTTTCGGCTTCTTCCTATTGGCAAGATCATTACCAATTTGATAAGGAAAGCCCAAAAAAGAAGAAAATGCTATCGAAGTCATTTATAGATTTGATTATCATAAATACCTTGATCCCAATTCAATTTGCTTATGCTAAAAGTAGAGGAGAAGAGATTGCCGAAGATTTAATTCAATTACTAAATGAAGTTGCGCCAGAGAAGAATGCTATTGTAGATAAATTTAGCTCATTCGGATTGAAGTCAGGAAGTGCTTTTGAAACGCAGTCACTGCTGCAGCTTAAGAATGAGTATTGTGCTAAAAGTAAATGTTTAGAATGTGCCATTGGGATGGAATTAATGAAGGGGTAGTGATTCTTATTTGCTTTAATTTCGAGAAATAATAAATTCGTACTTTTGTAAAATAGAATATAAAACTAATGCAATGGGACAAAGTGTACCTAGAATAATAAAACTTAAATATTTTTTTGAAAAGTATGGCTTCCATGTATCATCGCGGCTGGCAGATAGTTTAGGAATGAGAGTAACGAGCGTAAGGCTGTTCTTTATTTATATATCGTTTGTAACTGTAGGATTATGGTTTGGAGTTTATTTGACACTAGCCTTTTGGATTAGGCTAAAGGATTTGATTCGTGCTAAGAGAACTTCAGTATTTGACTTGTAATAAAACTTGAAATAGTTATAAAGAAAAAGGGATGATAAAGTGTTTAAATACTTTATCATCCCTTTTTTATATTAGAATAAATCTATTTATCCGGATTGTTTAATTTACTGTGCTTTTTACCGTAAACAAAATACAGAGCAACACCAATTGCCATCCAAAGAACTAATCGAATCCAACTTTCGTAAGGTAGAGAGTACATTAAGTACGTACAAACTAAAACCCCCGCAATCGGTACGTAAGGAACGAATGGGGTTTTGAAAGACCTAGGAGCATCTGGCATTTTTTTACGCATTACTAACACACCAATACATACTAATACAAAAGCAAGTAAAGTTCCAATACTTACCATGTGTCCTAGATCACTTACCGGTACAAAACCAGCAAATAAACTAACGAATACCATGAAGAAAAGGTTTGTTTTATAAGGAGTACGGAATTTTGAGTGAATTTGTCCAAATAAAGGAGGTAAAAGTCCATCTTTACTCATAGTGTAGAAAACACGGCTTTGTCCCATTAACATCACAAGCATTACAGAAGTATATCCCGCTAAGATAGCGACAATTAATCCTGTTTGAAGGAAAGAATATCCTGTTACTGCAAATGCTGTAGCAGCAGGTTTTGCATCACCAACAAATTTGTAGTAAGGTACTAGACCAGTCATAACGTGTGCAAACAACACATATAGTATTGTACAGATAACTAATGAACCTAAAATACCAATTGGCATCCCTTTTTGAGGGTTTTTTGCTTCTTGTGCAGCAGTTGAAACTGCATCAAAACCAATGAAGGCAAAGAAGACGGTTCCGGCTCCGGCAGCAATTCCAGACCAACCAAATTGACCTTTAATGCCAGTATTTTCAGGAATATATGGAGAGTAGTTTGCAGGGTCTATATAGTCCCAACCTAAAACAATAAACATAATTACAACAATAACTTTTAGTACCACTAATATATTATTTATAGAAGCAGACTCTTGAGTTCCTCTTATTAATAATAATGATAGTGCAGATACGATTAAGATAGCAGGTAGGTTGATGTAACCACCGTCTATAATAGTTCCATCACCCAATGTTAATGTTTCCCAGGGGGAGCATATAAATTTTGGATTTAGATGAACACCATATTTGTTTAATAATTCGAGTAAGTATCGCGACCAGCTGACTCCAACGGTTGCGGCTCCCAAAGCATATTCAAGAACTAAATCCCAACCAATAATCCAAGCCATGAATTCTCCCATAGTTGCATAAGAATACGTATACGCACTACCTGCAACAGGTATCATTGAAGCAAATTCAGCATAGCAAAGTCCCGCAAAGGCACATCCTATGGCTGCTAAAACAAATGAAAGTGTAACTGCCGGTCCAGCATGTTCAGCAGCAGCAATTCCAGTTAAGGAAAATAAGCCCGCTCCGATAATCGCACCAACTCCTAGAGCAACTAGGGATCTTGAAGATAAAGTTCTTTTTAATCCTTTCTCATCTTCTGACGCTTCATTTAATAAAACCGAAAGTGGTTTTGTTTTCCAAATTGACATATATTTATTAGTTTTAGTATTAATAGCGCTCAAATGTATTATTTATTTTATAAAAAATAAAAGTTATTGTATAAATTAATAGCGAAATAAATTTGTAACAAAGGTTTCGTTTACTTTTGTTTTTCAGTCTTGTAGAATCGTGAAATTTTAATTTGATTATTTGTACAGTAATTAAGCGCTGATATTTAGATTATTATTTTTTTTTGGGAAGGATATTTTAAAAATTATTTTCTAAATTTAGACTTTAAAAACAGCGAGTAGTTAATTTTTAAAAGCAATGAAAATGATCAAAATTCCTTTACATTTATTTCGGGCAAGATGTACTTAAGAGGCATTAAGAGTTATTTTGCGTTTTCCGCAGAACAGCGTACTGGTATTGTGATATTATTTACAATAATAATCATTTTGCAGTCAGTCTATTTTTTTGTGGATTTCAATACAACGCAACCAGTTTCATCTAATAAACAAAAATGGCTTGCCATGCAATCTAAGATTGATTCATTAAAAGAATTAAATCCAAAGTATATTGTAAAAACATATCCGTTTAACCCTAATTTTATAACCGATTACAAAGGATACAAACTCGGTATGTCTGTTCTTGAAATAGATCGGCTATTGGATTATAGAAAAGAAAATAAATATGTAAACTCTGCAAAAGAATTTCAAGCAGTTACCCAAGTTTCTGATTCTTTATTAAACGCTATAGCGCCTTATTTTAAATTTCCGGATTGGGTTAAAAACAAGATGAACAATAAGGGGTATGTTAAATATGAAAATAAGGCTTTCGCCAAAAAAGAAAAAGTAGCTTTAATAGATATTAATTTAGCAACACAAGAAGACCTTATAAAAATATATGGAATAGGAGAAGTAATTTCTCTACGTATTTTAAAATTAAAAGAAAGTCTTGGAGGATTTGTTTCTATGGAGCAAATGAATGATGTTTGGGGTCTATCTCCTGAAGTAGTAGAGAATCTTAATTCGCATTTCAAAGTGTACGCTTTACCTTTGTTGCATAAAATCGACATAAATAACGCGTCTTTAAAGGAGATTTCGCAATTCTCCTATTTTAGATATGCACTGGCAAAAGAAATTGTGACCTATAGGAGTATGAACGGGGACATTAAGAATGTTGAGGATTTAATAAAAATTAAGGGGTTTCCTGTTGAAAAAGCAAATATAATTGCCTTATATTTGGACTTTAATTAGAAGTTTGCAATTAGCTGGTTTGAATTTTTTAAAATTTACTGCAAAATCGTGGTTTTGTAGTATGTTTTTTTTTTCTTTAAACCATAGGTCTATCGTGTTACTCTAAAAGAAACTTAAAACTGAAATATAAAGCTGTTGCTTTTTATTTCAATCACGTCAATTTGTTAAAAATAATATTAGTTATATGAATTCAAGTTATTTCACAGAAGAACATCAATCGTTTAGAGAGAGTTTAAAAGATTTTTTACAAAAAGAAGTTGTGCCTCATATTGAAAAATGGGAGAAAACGGGTAAAATTGAGCGTTTCATATGGAAAAAGTTCGGAGAAATGGGCTTTTTCGGAATAAGGTATCCAGAGGTTTATGGAGGATTAAATTTAGATTTGTTTTATACCGTTATTTTTTTAGAAGAACTTCAAAAAATTAAATCAGCCGGTTTTGCAGCTGCTATGTGGGCACATTCTTATTTAGCCATGACGCATTTGAACGCAGAAGGAGATGAAAGAATCAAGCAAGATTATTTAGTTCCAAGTATTTCTGGTGACAAAATAGGTGCTTTGTGTATTACAGAACCTTTTGGAGGTAGTGATGTTGCAGGAATGCGTACTACTGCAGTAAAAAAGGGAGATAAGTATATTATTAATGGTTCTAAAACATTCATTACAAACGGTGTTTATGGAGATTATTATGTAGTTGCGGCAAAAACTAGTCCTGAGCTTGGAAATAAAGGGATAAGTATGTTTTTGATGGATAGTAACTTGAAAGGAGTTTCTGCTGTTAAACTTGACAAACTAGGTTGGAGAGCTTCAGATACTGGGGAAATTGCATTTGATAACGTAGAAATTCCTTTAGAGAATTTAATGGGAGAAGAAGGTAAAGGTTTTCCTTATATTATGCAGCATTTTGCTTTAGAACGTTTGATTATGGCTATAAATGCTCATGCAAGAGCTGAGTATGCAATTGAGTATACAATAGAATATATGTCGCAAAGAGAGGCTTTTGGGAGAACAATAGATAAGTTCCAGGCATTGAGACATACAATAGTAGAACATGCAACAGATGTTGAGCATTGTAAAGTGTTTAATTATGCTGCTGTAGCGCGATTAGATAAAGGTGAATATGTAGTGAAAGAGGCAACTATGGCCAAATTGAAATCTACAAAAGTGGCTGATGAAACAATCTATAGTTGTTTGCAAATGCTAGGAGGTTACGGTTATATGGAAGAATATCCTTTAGCACGTTTATTAAGAGACAGCCGTTTAGGACCAATAGGAGGCGGAACTTCTGAAATTCTTAAGGAGATATTGTCAAAAATGATAATTGATAATAAAAATTATAAGCCAGCGGTGGAGTAAAAGAGCTTTTAAAATAATATGAAGAGTCAATTTAGTTATTGGCTCTTTTTTTATGTGTGAAGGATAGCAGTGGAAATCCTTTTATGAAGCCTTGCGGAGTAAAAGATTGCAGCGGATAGCCTGACGGCAAACGAGGATTTATTTTGGAAATAAATAGTGTTTTGCCGGCACACCAAAAATAAATTAGTGATTGATGCCTGATAAGTCAAAATAATAACTACTTTTGCACACTTAACGAAAGGGGGTGTCAAAATTATGTTAATTATACCAATTAAAGACGGAGAAAATATAGATAGAGCATTAAAGCGCTATAAAAGAAAATTTGATAAAACAGGAACTGTTCGTCAGTTAAGAGCACGTACTGCTTTTATTAAGCCTTCTGTAAAAAATAGAATTAAAGTTCAGAAAGCAGCTTATATTCAAAACATGAAAGACAACTTAGAAAACTAAGTAATTTCTTTTTTACAATAAATGCCGTTAGTCATTAAAGTTTTATAACTTTGATGCTAACGGTTTTTTTATTTTATATGGTGACTACTATAGATGCGTTTCGGGATTATCTACAAAAGGAGAAAAAGTATTCTCCGCATACCGTAAGCGCTTATTTAAATGATATAATCACCTTCCAGGCGTTCAATGCCATTCATTTTGATCAAGAGGATATAGATCAGGTAAACTACAGTCAAATTAGAAACTGGATCGTATCACTTGTGGATGCGGGTATGTCGAATGTTTCCGTTAATAGAAAGATGGCTTCCTTAAAGGCTTTCTATAAGTTTCTATTAAAGATAAAGCAAATACAAATTAGTCCGCTGCTAAAGCATAAGGCGTTAAAAACAGCTAAGGTACTCCAGATTCCGTTTTCTGAGAAAGAAGTGTCGGAGGTGTTAAGGAGTATGGATAGTCCTGTGGGTTTTGAAGAGGTTAGAAATAAGTTAATAATAGACTTGTTTTACACGACCGGAATTAGGCGAACAGAACTGATTCATTTGAAAATTAGCGATATTAGTTTTGCTAACAGTACAATAAAGGTTCTTGGTAAGAGAAATAAGGAAAGAATTCTGCCTATTTTGCCTATTATATCAGAGCAGCTTACTTTGTATCTTGATGAGAGATCTCGTATAGAAAGCATTAAGGATTTTGATTGTCTTTTTATTGCAAAAAAAGGGTTAAAATTAAATGATTCCTTTGTGTATCGGTTAATAAATTCTTACTTTAGTCCAGTCTCCGAAAAGGTAAAAAAAAGTCCGCATATTTTACGACATACATTTGCGACTCATTTATTAAATAACGGAGCTGATTTAAATTCAGTGAAAGAATTGTTAGGACATTCCAGTTTGGCTTCTACACAAGTTTATACGCATAGTAGTTTGTCAGAGCTTAAGAAAGTATATGAAGAGGCGCATCCGAGGAATAAGTAACGATTCAAAAAGTGTTTAACCATTAAAAAAATTGATTATGAAGGTAAATGTTCACGCAGTTAACTTTGCTGTTGACGGAAAATTAGTAGGTTATGTTCAAGAGAGAATGGATAAGCTGGAGAAGTACTACGATAAGGTGGTTTCTGCAGATGTCTATTTAAAAGTTGAAAAGACAAGTGATAAGGAAAATAAGGTCGCTGAGGTGAAGATGAATGTCCCTGGTGATGATTTTATGGTAAAAAAACAATGCAAGACGTTTGAGGAGGCTATTGAGTTATCGGCTGAATCTTTGGAGAGATTGCTGGTAAAAAGGAAAGAAAAAATAAGAACATATATTTAATCGAAAATTTTTTTGAAAAAATGTTTTGATTGAGAGATAAAATCTATACATTTGCAGTCCGTTAGAAATAGCGGACTTTTTTATTGAATTTGCCAGCGTAGCTCAGTTGGCTAGAGCAGCTGATTTGTAATCAGCAGGTCGTGGGTTCGAGTCCCTCTGCCGGCTCAAAATGAAACTGAGGTTTTGATAAGTTGAAATGAAATAAAAAAAGAGGGGAGATACTCAAGCGGCCAACGAGGGCAGACTGTAAATCTGCTGTGTAAACTTCGCAGGTTCGAATCCTGCTCTCCCCACAATTTTAGATTCTTGAATCTAAAAGGAAAAAACTCTGCCGGTGTAGCTCAGGGGTAGAGTGCTTCCTTGGTAAGGAAGAGGTCTCGGGTTCAATTCCCGACATTGGCTCAAGTAAGTAAGAGATTGAAATTAAATATATAAATAGATTAAAAATTAAGTAAAATGGCAAAAGAAACCTTTAACCGTAACAAGCCCCACTTAAACATTGGTACAATTGGGCACGTGGATCACGGAAAAACTACATTAACTGCAGCGATAACTAAAGTGTTATCTGATGCAGGTTACTGTCAAGCAAAATCATTTGATCAAATTGATAATGCTCCAGAAGAAAAAGAAAGAGGTATTACAATTAATACATCACACGTTGAGTACGAAACTGCTAATCGTCATTACGCTCACGTTGACTGTCCAGGTCACGCGGATTACGTAAAGAACATGGTTACAGGTGCTGCTCAAATGGATGGTGCTATTCTTGTTGTAGCTGCAACTGACGGACCAATGCCACAAACACGTGAGCATATCCTTTTAGGACGTCAAGTTGGTATTCCTAGAATGGTTGTATTCATGAATAAAGTGGATATGGTTGATGATGAGGAATTGTTAGAACTTGTTGAAATGGAAATTAGAGACTTATTGTCTTTCTATGAATATGACGGAGATAATTGTCCAGTTGTTCAAGGTTCTGCTTTAGGAGGATTGAATAACGATCCAGCATGGGTACCAAAAATCATCGAATTGATGGCTGCGGTTGATGCTTGGATTGAAGAGCCAATTCGTGATACTGAAAAACCTTTCTTGATGCCAGTTGAGGATGTATTTACAATTACTGGTCGTGGAACTGTTGCTACAGGTCGTATCGAAACAGGTATTGCTAATACAGGAGATGCTGTTGAAATCATTGGTATGGGAGCTGAAAAATTGACTTCTACTATTACAGGAGTTGAGATGTTCCGTAAAATCCTTGATAGAGGTGAAGCTGGAGATAACGTAGGTTTATTGTTACGTGGTGTTGATAAAGAATCTATCAAAAGAGGAATGGTTATCATTAAGCCAGGATCAGTTAAACCACACGCTACTTTTAAAGCTGAGGTTTATATCTTGAAAAAAGAAGAAGGTGGTCGTCATACACCATTCCATAATAACTACCGTCCACAGTTCTACGTACGTACAACTGATGTAACAGGTGTTATTACTTTACCAGAAGGTGTAGAGATGGTTATGCCAGGAGATAACTTAACAATCAATGTTGCTTTGTTAAGCCCAATCGCTATGAATGTTGGATTACGTTTTGCTATCCGTGAAGGTGGTAGAACTGTAGGTGCAGGTCAGGTAACTGAGATTGTAGCATAATTCTATAAATAATTACAAAACCAGTAACGCTTTGTGCTGTTACTGGTTTTTCACAAACGGGCGTAGTTCAAGGGTAGAATAGCGGTCTCCAAAACCGTTGATGGGGGTTCGAATCCCTCCGCCCGTGCAAAAAAATATATCATAATGGCAAAAATAATTAATTACATATCAGAATCATTTGAGGAATTAAAGTCAAATATGACTTGGCCAGAGTGGCCTGAAGTGCAACGTCTAACGATTGTTGTTGCTATTTTCTCAGTATTATTCGCTTTGGCAACATGGGGAGTAGATGAGTTTTTTGCGAAAGCATTAGCTGGATTTTTTAATTGGATAAAAGCCTAATCTTTGTGATGACAGATAATAATCTAAAAAAGTGGTATGTTGTTCGTGCGGTAAGTGGGCAAGAGAATAAAGTGAAAGCTTACATAGAAAACGAAATCTCTAGGTTAGAGATGGGCGACTATGTTTCTCAAGTTTTAGTTCCGACGGAAAAAGTAGTAACTGTAAAAGATGGAAAGAAATTAATCAAGGATAAAGTTTATTTTCCTGGTTATGTCATGATAGAAGCAAATCTGATTGGTGAAATACCTCATATTATAAAAGGTATTACTAGTGTTATTGGTTTTTTAGGTGAAACTAAAGGTGGTGAGCCAGTTCCATTAAGACTTTCAGAAGTAAATAGAATGCTAGGTAAAGTAGATGAGTTGGCAGTAAATGCAGATACTCGTTCTATACCGTTCAATTTAGGTGAGACTATTAAGGTTATTGATGGGCCTTTCAACGGTTTCAACGGTACAGTTGAAAAAATTAATGAAGAGAAGCGTAAACTTGAAGTAATGGTGAAAATTTTCGGAAGAAAAACGCCGTTAGAATTAGGGTTTATGCAAGTTGAAAAAGTATAATATTTTGTTACATATAATATCCATTACAATCGCTTCCTAATGATTGTAGTGTTAAATTTTTTAAAAAATGGCTAAAGAAATTAGTAAAGTAGTTAAACTACAAGTTAAGGGAGGTGCTGCGAATCCATCGCCACCGGTTGGACCTGCTTTAGGAGCTGCTGGTGTAAACATCATGGAGTTCTGTAAGCAATTCAATGCTAGAACTCAGGATAAAGCCGGCAAAATATGCCCAGTACAAATTACTGTGTATAAAGACAAATCATTCGAATTTGTTGTTAAAACTCCGCCTGCAGCTGTTCAATTATTGGAAGCTGCGAAGCTAAAATCTGGTTCTGGTGAGCCTAATCGTAAAAAAGTAGCTAGTGTTACTTGGGAACAAATTAGAGCTATTGCTGAAGACAAAATGCCAGACTTAAATGCATTCACTATGGAGTCTGCAATGAGTATGGTTGCTGGAACAGCTAGATCTATGGGTATAACTGTATCAGGAGACGCTCCTTTTTAATTAAAAGAAAGACATGGCAAAATTGACAAAAAAGCAAAAAGAGGCTGCTTCAAAAATTGACAAAAACAGAATGTACTCTTTAAAAGATGCTGCGGCATTAATTAAAGTTGTTTCATCTGCAAAATTTGATGAGTCTGTTGATATCGCAGTACGTTTGGGTGTAGATCCAAGAAAAGCGAATCAAATGGTTAGAGGTGTGGTAACATTACCTCATGGAACTGGTAAAGATGTTAAAGTATTAGCATTGGTTACTCCAGACAAAGAAGCGGAAGCTAAAGAAGCTGGAGCAGACTATGTAGGTCTTGACGAGTATTTACAAAAAATTAAAGACGGTTGGACGGATGTTGATGTAATCATCACTATGCCAAGCGTTATGGGTAAATTAGGTCCATTAGGTCGTATTTTAGGACCTAGAGGTTTAATGCCAAACCCTAAAACAGGTACTGTAACTATGGATGTTGCAAAAGCTGTTGCAGAGGTTAAAGCTGGTAAAATCGATTTCAAAGTTGATAAAACTGGTATTGTACATGCAGGAATTGGTAAAGTTTCTTTTGGAGCTGAGCAAATTGTTGACAATGCACACGAAATTATTCAAACATTAATCAAACTTAAACCAACTGCTGCTAAAGGTGTGTATATCAAAAGTATCTACCTTACAAGCACTATGAGTCCTGCTATTGCATTAGACCCAAAAGCAGTATAATTGGTAGTTAATAATTTTTAGTATGACTAGAGAAGAAAAATCAATCGCGATTGAAGATTTAACTGCACAGTTAGCTGGTACAAATATTGTTTACGTAGCAGATATTTCTGGATTAAATGCAGATGCAACTTCAAAGTTGAGAAGAGCTTGTTATAAAGCAGGTATTAAATTAGAGGTTATAAAGAACACGTTGCTTGCAAAAGCAATGGAGGCTTCAGCTAATGATTATGGTGAGTTGCCGTCAGTATTGACTGGTAATAGTGCTATATTCATTTCAGAGGTAGCAAATGGGCCTGGTAAAATAATAAAAGATTTCCGCAAAAAATCGGCTAAGCCAGTTTTGAAAGGAGCTTATATTAACGCTGAGGTTTATATTGGAGATGATCAATTAGAAGCGTTAGCGACTATTAAATCTAAAGAAGAACTTATTGGTGAACTTATTGGATTACTTCAATCACCAGCACAAAGAGTTATTTCTGCACTTCAAAACCAATTCGCTAAAGAAGAGGTTGCTGAAACAGAAGCATAATAAGAAAAGAGTAAAGCTCGGTTTTTATTATTTACAATGCGCACAATAAACAAAATATAATTTTACAAATCATTTTAAAACGATAGAAAAAATGGCAGATTTGAAACAATTCGCAGAACAATTAGTTAATTTAACTGTAAAAGAAGTTAACGAATTAGCAACAATATTGAAAGATGAGTACGGAATCGAACCAGCTGCTGCAGCTGTAGTAGTTTCAGGTGGTGGTGAAGGTGCTGCTGAAGAAGTACAAACAGAATTTACAGTTGTATTGAAAGAAGCTGGTGCTTCTAAATTAGCAGTTGTGAAAATGGTAAAAGAACTTACAGGTTTAGGTTTGAAAGAAGCTAAAGATGTAGTTGATAGCGCTCCAAGTAACGTTAAAGAAGGTGTAACTAAAGATGAAGCTGAAGCTTTGAAAAAATCTTTAGAAGAAGCTGGAGCTGTTGTTGAGCTTAAATAGTTAAACACAGTTTAGGAATTAGGTTTAGGTCTTGGGTACACATCCAAAGACCTAAACCATTTTTCGTATATCAAAAGTCTGTCTTATTTATTGAATAATAAGTTGTGATAGCAAACCCATTTTATCCCATTACGAGGAAAAAAAATTGACAGATAATAAGAAAGTAGTTATCTTAAATTGATTTTTAAAGATGTAATGGTGTTAAAATTAAAGTATAATTAGAAATATTTATACCATTAAAAATTACTTTTATAATCAAAATTTTGTCCATTGATGATTACAAATCAGACCGAAAGATTGAATTTTGCCTCTACAAAAAATATTCCTGCATATCCAGATTTTCTTGATGTTCAGGTTAAATCTTTTCAAGATTTTTTTCAATTAGAAACTAAATCTGATGAAAGAGGCAATGAAGGACTTTATAATACCTTCATGGAAAATTTTCCAATTACAGATACAAGAAATAATTTTGTATTGGAATTCCTTGACTACTTCGTGGATCCACCACGTTACACAATTCAAGAATGTATTGAAAGAGGTTTAACACATAGTGTGCCTTTAAAAGCAAGATTGAAATTGTATTGTACAGATCCAGAGCACGAAGATTTTGAAACTATTGTTCAAGATGTTTATCTTGGTACAATTCCTTACATGACACCAAGCGGTACCTTTGTAATCAACGGAGCTGAACGTGTTGTTGTTTCTCAGTTACATAGATCTCCAGGGGTTTTCTTTGGACAGTCTTTTCATGCTAATGGAACAAAATTATATTCTGCCAGAGTAATTCCTTTTAAAGGTTCTTGGATAGAATTTTCTACAGATATTAATAGCGTAATGTACGCTTATATTGATAGAAAGAAAAAGTTACCTGTTACAACTTTATTCCGTGCAATTGGTTTCGAAAGAGATAAGGATATCCTTGAAATTTTCGACCTTGCTGAGGAAATTAAAGTTTCTAAAACAGGACTTAAAAAATATATCGGTAGAAAATTAGCTGCTCGTGTTTTAAATACATGGCATGAAGATTTTGTAGATGAAGATACTGGTGAAGTAGTTTCTATCGAACGTAACGAAATAATCCTTGATAGAGATACAATTATCGATAAAGATAATGTTGAAGAAATCATTGATTCTAACGTTAAATCTATTTTGTTACATAAGGAAGATGCTAATCAAGCTGATTATGCTATCATCCATAACACGTTACAAAAAGATCCAACAAACTCTGAAAAAGAAGCTGTTGAGCATATTTACAGACAACTGCGTAACGCAGAACCGCCTGATGAAGAAACTGCTCGTGGTATTATTGATAAATTATTCTTCTCTGATCAACGTTACAACTTAGGTGAGGTAGGTCGTTACAGAATGAATAAAAAACTTGGTCTTGATATCCCAATGGAAAAGCAAGTGCTTACCAAAGAAGATATTATTACCATTGTAAAATATTTGATCGAATTAATAAATGCGAAAGCAGATATTGATGATATTGATCACTTATCGAACCGTCGTGTAAGAACAGTTGGAGAACAATTGTCTCAACAATTCGGTGTTGGTTTAGCACGTATGGCTAGAACCATTAGAGAGCGTATGAACGTTAGAGATAACGAGGTGTTTACACCAATAGATTTGATTAATGCTAAAACATTATCGTCTGTTATCAACTCTTTCTTTGGAACAAACCAATTGTCTCAGTTTATGGATCAAACGAATCCACTTGCCGAGATAACGCACAAAAGAAGATTATCTGCGCTAGGACCAGGTGGACTTTCAAGAGAAAGGGCTGGATTTGAGGTGCGTGATGTTCACTATACGCACTACGGACGTTTATGTCCAATTGAAACACCAGAGGGACCAAACATTGGTTTGATTTCATCTCTTGGAGTTTATGCTAAAGTGAACGGAATGGGTTTCATTGAAACACCTTACCGTAAAGTAACTAATGGAGTTGTTGATTTAGTTTCAACACCAATCTACTTAAGCGCTGAAGAAGAAGAAGGAATGTTGATATCTCAAGCAAATATTGCGATGGATGATTCTGGGAAAATTCTTGCTGAAAACGTAATTGCACGTCAAGAAGGTGATTTCCCTGTAATTGACCCTACAAAGGTTGATTATGCGGATGTAGCTCCAAATCAAATTGCTTCAATTTCTGCATCTTTAATTCCTTTCTTGGAACATGATGATGCGAATAGAGCGTTGATGGGATCTAACATGATGCGTCAAGCCGTACCATTAATACGTCCTGAAGCACCAATCGTTGGAACTGGTTTAGAGCGTCAAGTAGCTTCGGATTCTAGAGTTTTAATTAACGCAGAAGGTGACGGAGTTATAGAATATGTAGATGCAAATATCATTACTATTAAATACGATCGTTCTGAAGAAGAAAGAATGGTTAGTTTTGATTCTGATGAGAAAACATATAATCTAATTAAATTTAGAAAAACCAATCAAGGGACAAGTATTAACCTTAAACCTATCGTAAGAAAAGGGGATAGAGTAGTTCTTGGACAAGTATTATCTGAAGGATATGCAACTCAAAATGGTGAACTAGCTTTAGGTCGTAACCTAAAAGTAGCGTTTATGCCATGGAAAGGGTATAACTTTGAGGATGCGATTGTTATTTCTGAAAAAGTTGTTCGTGACGATATTTTTACCTCTATTCACGTTGATGATTATTCATTAGAAGTTAGAGATACTAAATTAGGGAACGAAGAATTAACAAATGACATACCGAACGTTTCTGAAGAAGCTACTAAAGACTTAGATGAAAATGGTATGATTAGAATTGGAGCCGAGGTTAAACCTGGTGACATTCTTATTGGAAAAATTACTCCAAAAGGGGAATCAGATCCTACTCCAGAAGAGAAGTTGCTTCGTGCAATCTTCGGGGATAAAGCAGGTGATGTAAAAGATGCTTCGTTAAAAGCATCTCCATCTTTACATGGTGTAGTTCTTGACAAAAAACTGTTCGCAAGAGCAGTAAAAGACAAACGCAAACGTACACAAGACAAGGATGCTTTAGGAGCACTTGAAATGGAATACGAAGTGAAGTTTGTTGAATTGAAAGACAAGTTAGTAGAAAAACTTTTCTTGATCGTTAATGGGAAAACATCTCAGGGTGTAATGAATGATTTGGGTGAAGAAGTTTTACCAAAAGGTAAAAAATACACTCAAAAAATGCTTTATGCTGTTGAAGATTTTGCTCACTTAAGCAAAGGTCAATGGGTTGCGGATGACTCAACTAATAAAATGGTGAATGAATTAATTCATAACTATAAAATTAAGTTGAATGATTTACAAGGCGCATTAAGAAGAGAGAAGTTTACAATTTCTGTTGGGGATGAATTACCAGCTGGAATTTTGAAATTAGCTAAAGTATATATTGCCAAAAAACGTAAGTTGAAAGTTGGGGATAAAATGGCTGGACGTCACGGTAACAAAGGTATTGTTGCTCGTATCGTTCGTCATGAAGATATGCCTTTCCTTGAAGACGGAACGCCAGTTGATATTGTGTTGAACCCATTAGGTGTACCTTCACGTATGAACATTGGTCAAATTTATGAAACTGTTCTTGGTTGGGCTGGACAAAACTTGGGTAGAAAATATGCTACTCCAATCTTTGATGGTGCTTCTCTAGACCAAATCAATGAATTGACTGACGAAGCTGGAATACCACGTTTTGGACATACTTACCTTTATGATGGTGGAACTGGAGAGCGTTTTCATCAAGCAGCAACTGTTGGTGTAATCTATATGTTGAAATTAGGACATATGGTTGATGATAAGATGCACGCACGTTCAATCGGGCCATACTCATTAATTACGCAACAACCTCTTGGTGGTAAAGCACAATTTGGTGGACAACGTTTTGGAGAGATGGAAGTTTGGGCACTTGAGGCTTATGGAGCGTCAAGTACACTAAGAGAAATCTTGACTGTGAAGTCTGATGATGTAATTGGTAGAGCTAAAACTTACGAAGCAATCGTAAAAGGAGAATCTATGCCGGAGCCAGGATTACCTGAATCATTCAATGTATTGATGCATGAATTGAAAGGTCTTGGACTTGACATTA
Organism: uncultured Flavobacterium sp.; assembly: GCF_963974175.1. Lineage (GTDB taxonomy): Bacteria > Bacteroidota > Bacteroidia > Flavobacteriales > Flavobacteriaceae > Flavobacterium. The sequence goes on along the minus strand of NZ_CAXBBR010000001.1, from coordinate 183,977 downwards.
GATTAGAAGAATAAATAAAAGTTTGTAGTAATGCAGTTTTTAGGTAGTAATACCTGAAAACTGTTTACTCATTTATAAGAGTTTTTAGGATTTAGCCTCGTAAACCGTTCCGATTTTTTATATAAAATGAGTTTTGTATAATTAGCGCTTTAATAAAAGTTTAAAGTTTAGAGAAGTAATCCAGGTAGAAACGCAGTAAGCTGTGTACTATAATCAATTTTTTAATTGCAATTAAATCAATAGTAAAAACTATGATGAATAATAGAAATAATAATAACAATAAAGATAAGAATCCTGTAAAAAGATTCAATAAAATATCTATTGGTTTAGCTTCTCCAGAATCTATCTTGAAAGAGTCAAGAGGTGAAGTTTTAAAGCCAGAAACTATCAACTACCGTACGCACAAGCCTGAGCGTGACGGTCTTTTCTGTGAACGAATTTTCGGACCAGTAAAAGATTTTGAATGTGCTTGTGGTAAGTACAAAAGAATTCGCTACAAAGGAATCATTTGTGACCGTTGTGGTGTTGAAGTTACTGAGAAAAAAGTACGTAGAGACAGAGTAGGTCACATCAACCTTGTTGTGCCAATTGCTCATATCTGGTATTTCCGTTCTCTTCCTAATAAAATTGGATACATACTTGGTCTTCCTTCTAAGAAATTAGATATGATTATTTACTACGAGAGATACGTAGTAATCCAAGCTGGTATTGCAAAAAATGGTGAAGGTGAATCAGTACAAAGATTAGATTTCTTAACAGAAGAAGAATATTTGAATATCTTAGATACTCTTCCTGCAGATAATCAATATCTTGACGATTTTGATCCAAATAAATTTGTTGCCAAAATGGGAGCAGAGTGTATTATGGATTTATTGGCAAGAATTGATCTTGATGAATTGTCTTACCAATTAAGACATAATGCTAACAATGAAACGTCTAAACAACGTAAAACTGAAGCATTAAAAAGATTACAAGTTGTTGAATCTTTCCGTGAGTCTAACCTGAACCGTGAAAATCGTCCTGAGTGGATGATCATGAAAGTAGTTCCTGTTATTCCACCAGAATTACGTCCACTTGTGCCACTTGATGGAGGTCGTTTTGCTACTTCAGATTTAAATGATTTATACCGTCGTGTAATTATACGTAACAACCGTTTGAAAAGATTAATGGAGATTAAAGCTCCAGAAGTTATCTTAAGAAACGAAAAACGTATGTTGCAAGAATCTGTAGATTCATTATTTGACAATACACGTAAAGCTTCTGCTGTTAAAACAGAATCAAACAGACCATTAAAATCATTATCTGATTCCCTAAAAGGTAAGCAAGGACGTTTCCGTCAAAACTTACTTGGAAAACGTGTGGATTATTCTGCTCGTTCGGTAATTGTTGTTGGGCCTGAATTGAAATTGTTCGAATGTGGTATCCCTAAAGATATGGCAGCTGAATTATACAAACCTTTCGTTATCCGTAAATTGATAGAAAGAGGAATTGTAAAAACTGTAAAATCAGCTAAGAAAATAATAGACAAGAAAGAGCCTGTAGTTTGGGATATCCTTGAAAATGTAATTAAGGGACATCCAATATTACTGAATCGTGCTCCTACTTTGCACAGATTAGGTATACAAGCATTTCAACCAAAATTAATTGAAGGAAAAGCAATCCAATTGCACCCTTTAGTTTGTACTGCATTTAATGCGGATTTTGATGGGGATCAAATGGCGGTACATTTACCATTAGGACCAGAAGCTATTCTTGAAGCACAATTGTTAATGTTGGCTTCTCATAACATTCTGAATCCTGCAAATGGTGCGCCAATTACAGTACCTTCTCAGGATATGGTCTTGGGTCTATATTATATGACCAAAGAACGTTTGTCAACTCCAGAAAAGAAAATTTTAGGTCAAGATTTGACTTTCTATTCTGCAGAGGAAGTTAATATAGCTTTAAACGAAGGAAGATTAGAATTGAATGCTAGAGTGAGAATTAGAGCAAAAGACTTTAATGACGCTGGAGAATTAGTGTTTAAAATCATTCAAACTACTGCTGGTCGTGTCATCTTTAATGAAGTTGTACCAGAAGCGGCAGGATATATCAATGATGTATTGACTAAGAAAAACCTTAGAGACATTATCGGACATGTATTAAATTCAACTAGTGTACCTGAAACGGCTGCCTTCTTGGATAACATGAAAGATATGGGGTACAAATTTGCCTTTAAAGGTGGATTGTCATTCTCATTAGGGGATATTAGAATTCCAGATCAAAAACCAAAATTAATTGCAGATGCTAGAGAGCAAGTTGAAGGTATTTCTGTAAATTATAACATGGGTCTTATTACTAATAACGAACGTTACAACCAAGTTATTGATGTATGGACTTCTGCCAATGCTCAATTGACAGAATTAGCGATGAAAAACATTAGAGAAGACCAACAAGGTTTCAACTCGGTTTACATGATGCTTGATTCTGGAGCAAGGGGTTCCAAAGAACAAATTCGTCAGTTAACTGGTATGCGTGGTTTGATGGCTAAGCCTAAAAAATCGACTGCTGGTGGTGGTGAAATTATTGAAAATCCAATTCTTTCTAACTTTAAAGAAGGTCTTTCAATCCTTGAGTATTTTATTTCTACTCACGGTGCGCGTAAAGGTCTTGCGGATACTGCCTTGAAAACGGCGGATGCAGGATATTTAACAAGAAGACTACATGATGTTTCTCAAGATGTTATTGTTAATATCGAAGATTGTGGAACATTAAGAGGTGTTGAAGTATCAGCATTGAAAAAGAATGAAGAAATTGTTGAATCATTAGGAGAGAGAATCTTAGGACGTGTTGCATTGCAAGATGTAATAAATCCTTTAACTAATGAAGTTTTAGTTGAATCTGGACAACAAATCACTGAGGCTATAATGAAAACTATTGACGCTTCTCCAATCGAGAAAGTTGAAGTTCGTTCTCCTCTTGTATGTGAAGCGTTAAAAGGTATTTGTGCTAAATGTTACGGTAGAAACTTAGCTACTGGAAAAATGACACAAAGAGGTGAAGCAGTAGGAGTTATTGCAGCACAATCTATTGGTGAGCCAGGAACACAATTAACATTACGTACTTTCCACGTTGGAGGGGTAGCGGGTGGTATTTCTGAGGAATCAAGTATCATAACAAAATTCAAGGGTAAACTTGAAATTGAAGATTTAAAAACTGTTAAAGGTGAAGACGGAGAAGGAAATGCCGTTGATATCGTTGTTTCTCGTTCAACTGAGTTGAAATTAGTTGATGAGAAAACTGGAATTCTTTTAAACACACATAATATTCCTTACGGTTCAAGTATTTTTGTGAAAGATGGTCAGTCAGTTGAAAAAGGTGAGGTTATCTGTAAATGGGATCCATATAATGGAGTTATTGTTTCGGAATTCACTGGTAAAATTGCTTACGAAGATTTAGAGCAAGGTCAATCATTCATGGTTGAAATTGATGAGCAAACTGGTTTCCAAGAAAAAGTAATTTCTGAGTCAAGAGCTAAAAAATTAATTCCGACTTTATTAGTTTATGGTAAAGACGGTGAATTGATCCGTTCTTATAACTTACCTGTTGGAGCCCACTTGATGGTTGAAAACGGTGAGAAAATTAAAGCAGGTAAAGTATTGGTTAAAATTCCACGTCGTTCTTCTAAATCAGGAGATATTACAGGAGGTTTACCTAGAATTACTGAATTGCTTGAAGCTCGTAACCCTTCTAACCCAGCTGTAGTTTCAGAAATCGATGGTGTTGTTTCTTTTGGAAAAATTAAAAGAGGTAACCGTGAGATTATTATCGAATCTAAATTTGGTGATGTTAGAAAGTATCTAGTTAAACTTTCAAGTCAAATTCTTGTTCAAGAGAATGACTTCGTTAGAGCTGGTGTACCATTGTCTGATGGAGCAATTACTCCAGAAGATATTTTGAGAATTAAAGGGCCTGCTGCTGTTCAACAGTACTTGGTAAATGAAATTCAAGAAGTATACCGTCTACAAGGGGTGAAAATTAATGATAAGCACTTTGAGGTAGTAATACGTCAAATGATGCGTAAAGTTAGAGTTCAAGATCCAGGAGACACATTGTTCTTAGAAGATCAATTGATTCATACTAAAGATTTTATCCTTCAAAACGATAAATTATATGGTATGAAAGTAATTGAGGATGCTGGTGATTCATCTAACTTGAAAGAAGGCCAAATCGTTTCTCCACGTGAGTTACGTGATGAAAATTCATTACTGAAACGTAACGATAAAAATATTGTTGTAGCTCGTGATGTTATCACTGCAACTGGTACACCTGTTTTACAAGGTATTACAAGAGCATCGCTACAAACAAAATCATTTATCTCTGCGGCATCTTTCCAAGAGACTACTAAAGTATTGAACGAAGCTGCTGTTGCAGGTAAGATTGATTACTTAGAAGGATTGAAAGAAAATGTAATTGTAGGACATAGAATTCCTGCAGGAACAGGTATGAGAGAATATGATCATACAATTGTAGGTTCTAAAGAAGATTACAATGATATGATGGCAAACAAAGAGGAATATATTTATTAAAAGTAAGATATGAGTAATTCTAAACAACAGCAGGAGCAGATTAATATTGAATTGGATGAAAAAACAGCGGAAGGGATTTATTCTAACTTAGCCATAATCAACCATTCTTCATCAGAATTTGTTCTCGATTTTGTAAGTATCATGCCTGGTATTCCTAAGGCCAAAGTGAAATCAAGAATTGTCTTGACACCGCAACATGCCAAAAGATTATTAAAGGCAATTGGAGAGAATATTCACCGTTTTGAACAAGCCCATGGCGAAATTAAAGACACTGAACAACCTCCAATACCTCTAAATTTTGGTCCGGCGGGACAAGCATAATTGTATAGAAAAAGGCTCCAGAAATGGAGCCTTTTTTTTGTGCAATAGTTTCATAGCTTTTATACTGGAAACGATGGTGGTTTACTTGTTTTCATAATTATTGTACTGTAGTTGGTTGTAAATAGGTCTATTTCTGTTGCTAAACGAGTTTTATGGTTGTTTGTCGGAAATATTTTTGATAAGGGTATTGATACCGTAGTTTTGTAATAGAAATAAAGATATAAATTATCTTTTTCGCAAATAAAGCCCCTTATGAACAACTTTTCTAAACGTAACGACTCTAAAAAAACAGTAACCATTTTCTTTATGTTTATTTTTGTTTTAGTATCAAATGTTTCAGTATTTAGTCAAACTTCTAAAAACAGTACAGCTATATCTACTACAAATGATATTACGAGTAATGAAGTAAAAGAAGACAATAAGGCAACTTCAAATGTGGAATTTGTACTTTGGTTCATGGGTTCAAAACAAGATCCAAATAGTACTATTTCTACTGAAGGAATCAATACAAAGAAGCAAATTATGACTTCTGGGTTAGCACCTAATCGTTTGTTGATAAAAGCTTTTTTAAAGAAAGCAGTGAACTTTGAAAGCGCATTAGCTTAAGATACGATTTAAAATCAAATATTTATAACCGCAAAAAAAAACGCTAATTTTTACATTAGCGTTTTTTTATATTTAAAATCTAAAAGATATCATTCAAATTCTGATGTAAAAAATAATTTCACACTTGGATATTTGTTTTGCGTCATTTTAATCGTGAAATCTGAATCAGCAAGGAAAACTAGTTGACCATATTTGTCTTTTGCTAAGAACTTCTGTTTGATGCGTTTGAATTCTTTAAACTCATCATTTTTTGCATCATCTGGCTTTACCCAACACGCTTTATGTACTGGGAAATTTTCATAAGTACATTTTGCTCCATATTCATGTTCTAAACGGTATTGGATTACCTCATATTGAAGAGCTCCTACTGTTCCGATAATTTTTCTGTTATTCATTTCAAGGGTGAACAACTGCGCTACACCTTCATCCATCAACTGGTCAATCCCTTTATCAAGCTGTTTAGCTTTCATTGGGTCAGCATTATTGATGTATCTGAAATGTTCTGGAGAGAAACTTGGAATACCTTTAAAACTCATGATTTCTCCTTCTGTCAAAGTATCACCAATTTTAAAATTTCCTGTATCATGAAGTCCTACTATATCACCAGGATAAGAGATGTCAACGATCTCTTTCTTTTCAGCAAAAAAAGCATTCGGACTTGAAAATTTCAAATTCTTTTTTTGGCGTACGTGATAATATGGTTTGTTTCTTTCAAAAGTACCGGATACAATTTTTATAAATGCTAATCTGTCTCTGTGTTTAGGATCCATATTCGCATGGATTTTAAATACAAATCCGGTCATTTTTTCTTCTTTGGGGTCAACCAATCTTGTTTCAGACTCTTTTGGTCTTGGAGATGGCGCGATTTCAACAAAACAATCCAAAAGCTCGCGAACTCCAAAATTATTTAATGCAGAACCAAAAAACACAGGTTGTAATTTTCCGTCCAAATAATCTTGACGATCAAATTTTGGATAGACTTCATCGATCAATTCAAGCTCTTCACGTAAAGTATCGGCAGGTTTTTGTCCAATAATCTTTTCTAATTCTGGATTTTGTACATCTGAAAAAGCGATAGTTTCTTCAATATTTTTACGATTGTCTCCACTAAATAAGTTGATGTTCTGTTCCCATAAATTGTATATACCTTGGAAATCATAACCCATTCCTATTGGAAAACTAAGAGGTGTAACTGTTAATCCCAGTTTTTGCTCCACTTCGTCCATAAGGTCAAAAGCATCTTTTCCTTCACGGTCCATCTTATTGATGAATACGATAATTGGTATCTTACGCAATCTACAAACCGCGACTAATTTTTCTGTTTGTTCCTCGACACCTTTAGCAACATCAATTACCACTATGACACTGTCAACGGCAGTTAAAGTTCTAAATGTATCTTCGGCAAAATCCTTGTGCCCAGGAGTATCAAGAATATTTATTTTTTTCTCTTTGTAGTTAAATGCTAAAACGGAGGTAGAAACAGAAATTCCTCTCTGACGTTCAATCTCCATGAAATCACTCGTGGCTCCTTTTTTGATTTTATTATTTTTAACAGCACCCGCCTCTTGAATAGCACCACCAAATAGGAGTAGTTTTTCTGTAAGTGTCGTTTTACCTGCATCGGGGTGTGATATAATCCCGAAAGTTCTTCTTCTTTGTATTTCTTTTAAAAAGCTCATGTGTGATGTAAATAGTGTGCAAAAGTACTATTTATAAATGTGAATAAAAAAAATGAGGCTGTCTTTTAAAACAGCCTCATTTTTATTTGAATTATTTAGTGTTTACATATTAATTGACCAAACTGAATAGCCGTTTGGAGGGCACTGTATTTTCACCCATTTATCGCCTTGTGTTGTTGGGATCCATGTGGAATTGCCTGTGAAGTCTTTTATTTGTGCATTGGTCCAATTTGTAGGAACCCATCTTTCTTGCCATGAAGAAGAATTATTGATGTATACAACTAGTCCTGGATTTCCATTGTAGCCATTTCTTCTGGCGATGTATTCATCATTATCTGCATATAAAATAGAAGTTGTTCCTGTAGCTTTTTGATTGTGGATCCAAATCAAATTATTCATTTTTGTTTTGTCCAACCATTCTTCGTAATCTCTGTAAAAAATTGTTGGATAACCTTCATGAGTCAAAATGTATGCGTAAGCCAGTTGCTTATTATATATTTCATCTGTATCATGGTTGGTAACAAAAGTGACTGCTTTGTATGGATTTCTTTTCCACATCATATCGTCATTCAAAAGAGCTAAATTATTACCATCAAACGCATCATTCATTTTGTAATAGCAAGCGAAATCGAATACAGAACTGTTGGCATTATTTGCCCACCACTCTAATGTATTTACATTTGAATCCCAGTATTCGCCAACTGAAAAACCACCAACATTAGTATTCCAGTCTTTAACTACCCAAGGACCAAAACCTTTTACGTAGTCAAATCTCCAGCCGTCAAATTTCATAGTGTTTTTGTAGTACTTACCGACGCCATCTGTTCTCAGCCAAAGCCAGTTTTGGACGTTTGGTGTCACGTGTGCTAAGTCAGGAAATCCACCAAAAGCACCTTCGTCATTATTACCGTAGGCATTTTTATAAAAATCAGCACTTGTTCTAGGGAATTTTCCTGAAGCAACGCCCGTGAAATTTGTATAGGTTTGAGTTCCTGTAAAAGGATTACTTTCTAACTGTCCGCCGCTATTGTGATTTAGAACCATGTCAGCATAGACTTGAATATTTTCGGTATGCGCTTTTGTAATTAGACTAACTAATTCTGTTTTAGAACCAAAACGCGTTTCTGTAGTTCCATTTTGGTTGTAATTTCCAAAATCAAAATAATCAGTAGGATCGTATCCCATAGAGAAAGGGCCGTTTTGAGCTTTAGATACCGGAGGAAGCCAAATTGAACCGATACCGGCATTTGACCAAGCTGTTACTTTCGTACCTAATGTATTCCACCAGTTTCCGCCAGCGGGCACGTCCCAGTAAAAAGCTTGCATCATTACGCCACCGCCAGGATTAGCTACATATTTCCCTGTAGTCGACGTTGTCATGGATTTGCCGGTACTAAACGGATGGCCATCATGGTGGGTGACATCAATTACTTTGCTTAATGCTTTCGTTTCTGCAGTAGGGCCTTGTAATTCATCATTTGAATTACAGGAGTAGAAGCAGATAGTTAATGCGGCTAACACTGCAACTTTTAAATTTGGTTTTGTCATGATTTTGTAGGTTGGTTAATAAGTCTATTTGGGTATTGTATTTTAAATTCGGGATTAAACGGTTTTTGCGAAATAGCAAAAAATTAGGGTATTCGCTATTATACGTGTTATTGTTTTGTGATATTGGTTTTATTTAGGTGATTATTTGCGAATAATAATGTTGTTGTCGGGCTAATGTATATAAATTAATGGATGGTATGCTATTTAAACTTTTAATCCGTTAACGATAACGTTGTAGTGTTGATAAGTATTTGTATTTTATTAAAAATGAGAGGTTTGCGTTTTTGTTATTTAGGTTTTGTTTTTAATTTTCTCTCGTTTTTACGAATTATAAATTAATATAGCTGTAAGGATATTAAATTCCATCAGAGTTTAGATTTAAGCGTTTTGCAATCTCATGGGGCTGCTTTAATACCTTATTCCTAAATTTATAAGCCGTTTGATAGTAATGATAGATTGGGTTAACTCATAAGGATATAGCGTTGGTTTTAGAATGATTAAACTCCCTTATAATTTTTTGTTAATAGTAGTATGGAAACTTGTATTATGTAATTGAATTGTTATTTTTGTTCGTTTTAACTTTTGGAAATTGTTTGTAAGAACATTTTTATTTCCTGATAGTTAAAGTGTATATTTGGCGACGCGCCGCAGGGGCTATATAAAAGGGATTCAGTCCAATGAAAATTAGAATACTTTACTAAAATATAAAATTGATATAATGCCATTAAAAACAATACAAATGAAGTCCATAAATAGTAGAATTGCACTTATCTTTTTTCTTTTACTATTTTCAAGTACTATTAGCAGAGCTCAAGAAATTATTAGAGACAGTGTAGTTACGCCTGTTAAAAAGATTAAAACCAATCAACGACAAAAAATTGATGGTATTATTGCCACAGTAGGGGACTATATCATTTTGGATTCAGATATAGACAAGTCTTATTTGGAATTGTCAAGTCAGGGTAATTCGATAAAAGATATTACCAGATGTCAAATGTTAGGGAAGTTACTTGAGGATAAATTATACGCGCATCAGGCTATTCAAGATAGTGTAAAAGTGACAGATGCTGAAGTAAAAGGAATGATGGAAGAGCGACTGAGCTACATGGTAGGTCAAATCGGTTCTATTGAAAAAGTAATAAAGTATTACAAGAAGAATTCTGAAGAAGAATTTAGAAGTTATTTCTTTGATATTTTGAAAGAGAATAAACTTTCTTCAGAAATGCAAAAGAAAATCGTTGAAGAAGTAGAGATAACACCAGAAGAAGTTCGTAATTTTTTCAAATCAATTCCTAAGGATGAATTGCCTCTTTTTGGAGCAGAAATGGAAGTCGCTCAAATTGTAATCACGCCAAAAGTTTCAGATGCAGAGAAGCAAAAGGTAATTGACAAGTTGAACGGATTTAAAAAAGAAGTAGAAGAAGGATCTAGTTTTTCTACAAAAGCGGTTCTATATTCAAAAGATCCAAGTTCAAGCTCAAATGGAGGGTACTATAAAATGAATAGAAAAACGCCATTTGTAAAAGAATTTAAAGATGTTGCGTTTAGTCTTCAGGAAGGTGAAATATCTGCACCATTCGAAACTGATTTTGGTTTTCATATTATTTATGTAGAAAAAATTAAAGGACAAGAAATTGAATTGCGTCATATATTATTGACTCCTTCAGTTTCAGAAGAAGCTCTTACTGCAGCTAAAGAGAAAATCACTTTGATTAGAAGTAAAATTATTGATAAAAAAATCACTTTTGCTGAAGCGGCCAGAACAGAATCTGATCAAAAAGAAACTAGAGCAAATGGAGGGTCTTTAATTAACCCAAAGACACAAGATACTCGTTTTGAAATGACTAAAATGGATCCAAGTCTTTATAGTGAGGTTTCTAATTTAAAAGATGATAGTATTTCTCAGCCGATATTAAATGCTGATGAAAACGGAAAGAAAAGTTATAAGTTAGTAACGGTTACTAATAGAATCAATGAGCATGTTGCTGATTATGCTACAGATTATATTAAAATTAAGGATCTAGCATTAAAAGAAAAGCAAATCAAAGCAATTGGAAAATGGTTTGATGAAAAAATTAAAGAAACCTATATTAAAATCCTCGGAGAATATAGAGATTGTGATTTCACAAACAATTGGTTAAAAAAATAAATTTTATATTTTTCTAAAATAAATAAAAAGAGTTAGCTTTATGAATTCATAGAGTTAACTCTTTTTTAATTTAAATCCCCTTTGAAAATGTCTGACGTAGCAGCAATACATAATTTGGTTCAGAAACGTAATGAATTAAAAAACGAGATCGCAAAAATTATTGTGGGTCAGGATGCGGTGGTCGATCAGGTGTTACTTTGTGTTTTTTCGGGAGGACATGCGCTTCTTGTCGGGGTTCCGGGATTAGCTAAGACATTAATGGTAAATACGCTTGCTCAGGCTTTGGGACTTGACTTTAAGAGAATTCAGTTTACTCCTGATTTAATGCCTTCAGATATTTTGGGAAGTGAAATATTAGATGAAAACCGTCAATTTAAATTTATAAAAGGGCCGATTTTTTCCAACATCATTCTGGCAGATGAAATCAATCGTACGCCGCCTAAAACCCAAGCAGCTTTGCTAGAAGCAATGCAAGAGCGATCTGTTACTATAGCAGGTGAGAATTATAAGTTGGACTTGCCTTACTTTGTTTTGGCTACACAAAACCCAATTGAACAGGAGGGAACCTATCCTTTACCTGAAGCACAATTAGATCGTTTTATGTTTGCTATCAAACTCGAGTATCCTTCTTTTGCAGAAGAAGTTCAGGTAGTAAAACGCACAACTTCAGATAATAAAACTACCATTAGTCCATTGTTTACTGCACAGGAAATTATAGATTTTCAGCAATTGATCCGTAGAATTCCCGTAGCGGATAATGTCATTGAATATGCCGTGACTTTAGTTAGTAAAACACGTCCAGACAATCCGTTGTCTAATGAATTTGTTAAAAGTTATTTGGATTGGGGAGCAGGGCCAAGAGCTTCTCAGAATTTAATATTAGCTGCCAAAGCGAACGCTGCTTTTAATGGTAAGTTTTCACCAGATATTGAAGATGTAAAAGCTGTTGCAATAGGAATACTTCGTCATAGAATAATTAAGAACTATAAAGCAGATGCTGAAGGTATAACTGAAGAAACGATAATTGCTAAACTGCTTTAAAATGTAACTTTTTGGTTATTTTAAACTTGAATTTTGATGTGAACTATAACGTTTTCTTAGATGTCATGATTTTTGAGCTTTAGGAATAATAGGAATACAAATGATTAATTATGGATTAATCATTAAAATGTTAAAATTTTTATATTTCTCCAATTATACGCATTAAAAATTAGTATTTAGCAATAATAATTTTTAAAAAGGCCACTTCTATTAAATTTTTTTAATTCTCATCTTAAATTCGTTAATTTGCATTACGAAAAAACAAAAAAAATAGCTAGATATTATGGCTTTTGATTTTGAGATGATCAAAAAAATCAGCCTTTAACATTGAAAAGAATTCTATTATGAACATTTATAACGATTATCTACAGGAAATCGAAGAACGAAAAGGTCAGGGGCTTAACCCAAAGCCTATTGATGGTGCTGAATTGCTAATTGCAATCATTGCACAAATTAAAGATTCAGATAACGCAGATCGCGACGAATCTCTTAAATTTTTCACTTACAATGTTGTTCCAGGAACTACTCCAGCAGCAGCGGTAAAAGCTGTCTTCTTAAAGGAAATTATCCTAGGTGAGTCTGTAGTGAAAGAAATTACTCCTGCTTTTGGATTTGAGTTATTATCACATATGAAAGGTGGACCTTCGATTGAAGTGCTACTTGATTTAGCTTTAGGGAATGATGTTACTATTGCAAAAGATGCAGCAAAGGTTCTTAAAACTCAATTTTTCCTTTACGAGGCTGATACAGCTCGTTTAGAAGTAGCGTTCAAAAGCGGTAACGAAATTGCGAAAGAAATTTTAGAGAGCTATGCTAGAGCTGAATTTTTTACAAAACTTCCAGAAGTAGTAGAAGAGATTAAGGTAGTTACTTATATTGCCGGTGAGGGAGATATTTCAACAGATTTACTTTCTCCAGGTAACCAAGCGCACTCAAGATCAGATCGTGAACTTCATGGTAAATGTTTAATTTCTCCTGAGGCACAAGATGAGATTCAAGCATTACAAGCACAACACCCTGATAAAAGTGTAATGTTGATTGCTGAAAAAGGTACTATGGGAGTAGGTTCATCAAGAATGTCAGGTGTAAATAATGTGGCTCTTTGGACTGGTAAAAAAGCAAGCCCATATGTTCCCTTCATTAATATTGCACCGATTGTGGCAGGAACAAATGGTATTTCGCCAATTTTCCTTACTACTGTAGATGTTACTGGTGGAATTGGTTTAGATCTTAAAAACTGGGTAAAAGTACTTGATGAAAAAGGAAATCCTGTTCGTAATGAAAACGGTGATGTTGTTTTAGAAGAAGCGTATTCTGTTGCTACAGGGACTGTTCTTACGATCAATACAAAAACTAAGAAATTATATAATGGGGATAAAGAGCTGATAGATATTTCTAAAGCATTCACGCCTCAAAAAATGGAATTTATAAAAGCGGGAGGTTCATACGCTATTGTATTCGGTAAAAAGTTACAAACTTTTGCTTCGAAAACTTTAGGTATCGATATTGTTCCAGTATTTGCTCCTTCAAAAGAAGTTTCTGTCGAAGGACAAGGACTTACTGCAGTAGAAAAAATATTTAATAAAAATGCAGTTGGTACTACTCCAGGTAAAGTTTTACACGCAGGTTCAGACGTACGTGTAGAGGTAAACATTGTGGGTTCACAAGATACAACTGGTTTGATGACTTCTCAGGAATTAGAGTCGATGGCTGCTACTGTGATTTCACCAATTGTTGATGGTGCTTACCAATCAGGTTGTCATACTGCTTCAGTTTGGGATAATAAGTCTAAGGCGAATATTCCTAGATTAATGAAGTTTATGAATGACTTCGGTTTGATTACTGCTCGTGACCCAAAAGGAGAATACCTTGCAATGACGGATGTAATTCATAAAGTACTTAATGATATCACTGTTGATGAATGGGCGATCATTATTGGTGGTGACTCTCATACAAGGATGTCAAAAGGGGTTGCTTTTGGAGCGGACTCCGGAACAGTTGCTCTTGCATTGGCTACTGGTGAGGCTTCAATGCCAATTCCAGAGTCAGTAAAAGTTACATTCAAAGGAGATATGAAAACCTATATGGATTTCCGTGATGTAGTTCATGCTACTCAATCTCAAATGTTGAAACAATTTGGTGGAGAGAATGTATTCCAAGGTAGAATCATTGAGGTTCATTTAGGAACTTTGACTGCTGACCAAGCCTTCACGTTTACAGACTGGACTGCAGAGATGAAAGCTAAAGCTTCTATCTGTATTTCTGAAGATGAAACTTTGATCGAATCGTTAATGATCGCTAAGAGAAGAATTCAGATCATGATAGATAAAGGAATGGATAATGCTAAGCAAGTTCTTAAAGGATTGATATCTATTGCTGATAAGAGAATCGCAGATATTAGATCAGGTGAGAAGCCAGCTTTAACTCCGGATGCAAATGCTAAGTATTTTGCTGAAGTGGTTATTGATCTTGATTTGGTTGAGGAGCCAATGATTGCAGATCCAGATGTTAATAATGCAGATGTTTCTAAGAGATATACGCACGATACTATTAGACCGCTTTCTTTTTACGGAGGAGTGAAAAAAGTAGATCTTGGTTTTGTTGGATCTTGTATGGTTCACAAAGGGGACTTGAAAATTCTTTCTCAAATGCTTAAGAATATCGATGAGCAATATGGTAAAGTTGAGTTTAAAGCACCACTTGTAGTGGCGCCTCCAACTTACAATATTGTAGATGAATTGAAAGCTGAAGGAGATTGGGAAGTTTTACAAAAATATTCTGGTTTCGAATTTGATGATAATGCTCCAAAAGGAGTAGCTCGTACTGGATACGAAAACATCTTATATCTAGAGCGTCCAGGCTGTAACTTATGTATGGGTAACCAAGAAAAAGCAGAAAAAGGGGATACAGTAATGGCAACTTCTACTCGTCTTTTCCAAGGAAGAGTTGTAGAAGATTCTGAAGGTAAAAAAGGAGAATCTTTACTTTCCTCAACACCTGTTGTTGTATTGTCTACAATCTTAGGTAGAACTCCTACTATGGATGAGTATAAAGCTGCAGTAAAGGGTATTAATCTAACTCAATTTGCACCATCTCATAAATTGTTAGTGATGTAATCACTGAGATTAGTTAATTATATCTAAAAGCCTGAGTCTATGACTCAGGCTTTTTTTTTATTTTTATAGCTCCTCTATTTTTTGTACCTTGTGGTGTATAAAAAACAATAATAAAAAACAATTATATATATGGCGTTTGATATTGAAATGATAAAAAAAGTGTATGAGAACATGACAAGTCGTGTTGATGCTGCACGTGAGATTGTTGGTCACCCACTTACTTTGACAGAGAAAATTTTATACAATCACCTTTGGGATGGTAAACCATCTAAAGCTTTTGCTAGGGGAACTGATTATGTTGATTTCTCTCCAGACAGAGTTGCTTGTCAAGATGCGACGGCTCAAATGGCTTTGTTGCAATTTATGCATGCCGGAAAAGCTAAGGTAGCTGTTCCTACAACGGTACATTGTGATCACTTGATTCAAGCTAAGGTTGATGCTGTAACTGATTTGGCCAGAGCAAAAACACAAAGTAATGAGGTTTTTGATTTTCTTTCGTCAGTTTCTGATAAATACGGAATCGGTTTTTGGAAACCGGGAGCTGGGATTATTCACCAAGTAGTTCTTGAAAACTATGCTTTTCCTGGAGGAATGATGATCGGTACTGATTCACATACTGTAAATGCAGGTGGATTAGGAATGGTTGCTATTGGTGTAGGTGGAGCAGATGCCGTAGATGTTATGTCAGGAATGGCATGGGAATTAAAATTTCCAAAACTTATAGGTGTTAAATTAACAGGTAAGTTGTCAGGATGGACAGCTCCAAAAGATGTAATTCTTAAAGTTGCTGGAATTCTTACTGTAAAAGGGGGAACGGGTGCTATTGTTGAGTACTTCGGAGAAGGTGCGACTTCTATGTCTTGTACAGGAAAAGGAACTATATGTAATATGGGTGCTGAGATAGGAGCTACTACTTCTACTTTTGGTTATGACGATTCAATGGGGCGTTACTTGCGTTCTACTAACAGAGCAGATGTAGCTGATGCTGCAGATAAAGTTGCGGATTACTTAACAGGAGATCCTGAAGTTTATGCTAATCCAGAAAAGTATTTTGACCAAGTTATCGAAATTAACTTATCAGAATTAGAGCCACATTTAAACGGACCTTTCACGCCGGATTTAGCTACGCCAATTTCTAAAATGAAAGAAACAGCTATTAAAAATAACTGGCCTTTGAAAATTGAAGTAGCTTTGATTGGTTCTTGTACCAATTCTTCTTATGAAGATATTGCTCGTGCAGCTTCAATAGCTAAACAAGTTACAGATAAGAAATTAAAAATAAAGTCTAAATTCACGATTACTCCAGGGTCTGAAGTAGTTCGTTATACGATAGAACGTGACGGATTTATCGATATTTTTGATAAAATGGGAGCGACAGTTTTCGCAAATGCTTGTGGACCATGTATTGGTATGTGGGATAGAGAAGGTGCTGAAAAAGAAGAACGAAATACAATCGTTCACTCTTTCAATCGTAATTTCTCTAAGCGTGCTGATGGAAATCCAAATACAATGGCATTCGTAGGTTCGCCAGAATTGGTAACTGCTATGGCGATTGCAGGTGATTTAGGATTCAATCCATTGACAGATACGTTAATCAATGAAGATGGAGAGGAAGTGATGTTGGAGGCGCCAACAGGAGATGAATTGCCTAAAAATGGATTTGATGCAGAAGACCCAGGTTTTCAAGCTCCGGCTGCTGATGGTTCAGGTATTCAAGTGTCTGTTAGTGAAACTTCAGAACGTTTACAATTATTGGCTCCGTTTGCTCCATGGGACGGGAAAAATATTACAAATGCTAAATTGCTTATCAAAGCATTTGGAAAATGTACTACTGATCACATTTCTATGGCGGGACCATGGTTGCGTTTCCGTGGACATTTAGATAATATCTCAAATAATATGTTGATTGGTGCTATTAATGCGTTTAACCAAAAAACAAATACAGTTAAGAATCAATTGACTGGAGTTTATGATGCGGTTCCCGCGGTAGCTCGTGCTTATAAAGCAGCGGGTGTTCCTTCAATTGTGGTAGGAGATCATAACTACGGTGAAGGGTCTTCACGTGAGCACGCGGCAATGGAGCCACGCTTCTTAGGTGTGAAAGCAGTATTAGTGAAATCATTTGCACGTATCCACGAAACAAACCTTAAGAAACAAGGGTTGTTAGGATTGACATTTGCTAATGAAGCTGATTATGATAAAATCCAAGAGAACGATACTATTAACTTTACGGATTTAGTAGATTTCGCTCCAGGAAAACCATTAACAATAGAATTCGTTCATGAGGATGGAAGTAAAGATATTATCATAGCTAATCATACTTATAATGAAGGACAAATTGGTTGGTTCGTTGCAGGTTCAGCATTGAATTTAATTGCAGCTGGAAAAGCATAATTTTAAGTTTTGTAATATGTAAAAAACGCCCTGTGAAAATAGGGCGTTTTTTTATGTTTTCTAAGTTTGTTAAAATGATTATAAAGAGATGTTAAAATAGTAAGATATTTGTATTTATAGGTTAAATTCGCATTGTAGACATGCAATATCTTCGAGTATCAACGTTATTATAGTGCGATTTGTAATTTTTTGAAAATAAAATTGTATTATTGTTTTGTTATTCAAATAGATAGGAGTTGTAGGGTGGAATTTAAATGAAATTTATGCGGTTTTTTAACAGGGTCCTTTTAGTTGTTTTATTAAGTAGTGTAGGTGCTTTTTCACAAGAAAAGTATACGGAGCATACCGTTTCTAAGGGAGAAACTATTACTCAGATCGCAGCGCATTATAATATTAAGCCCAGTGCTATATACGAACTCAATCCTGATGCACGAAAAGGGATAAAATTCAAAGGAGTTTTATTAATCCCGGCAGCTGTCTCGAAAACCAAGAATACAGTATCAGAAATTGCCAAAACCTATCCTGAAAAAAAGCATACCGTCCTTCCCAAAGAAACACTTTACGGCATAGCAAAACAATACGGAGTTACCGTTGAAGATTTAAATAAAATTAATCCTACACTTCAGAAATCAGGATTAAAAAAGGGAGACAAAATTAGAATCCCAGGAACAGAATTAAATCAAAGTCCAGCCGTAGCCGTTGCGGAACCAATAAAAGAAATTCAAAAAAACACTATTCCGGAAAGAAAAGTAACTCAAAAAGAAGAAGCGAACTTTGCTGTGAAATCTAATGAGACAAAAGAAACTCCATCTGAAGGAGTTGTGCGTGAAATTGTAGCACAAGAAACAAAATATTCTATTGCAAGAGAATACGGAATTACGGTAGCGGATATAGATAAAGCAAATCCTATTCTTGAAACAGAAGCTTTAAAAATTGGTCAGAAGATCATAATTCCAGTAAAAGAGGAGAGCAAAGTGGTAGTAGCAGCTGTTCAAAAAGAAATTAACAAGGAATCTACAGCTACAGTGCAGCAGTCTCGCCCTGAAGCTAAAATTATAAAAACAGAACAAGTTGTCGTTGCTGATAAAGCGGTGTCGAAAACTGAAGTCCAGACAATAATTGAACCCGTTGCTAACGGTGTCGCTTTGGAAACAGAAGTGGTACGTGAAGTATTGGCAAAAGAAACAAAATATGGAATCGCTAAAGAATACGGGATTTCAGTAAAAGAGTTAGAAAGACAAAATCCGAAAATTGTTAAGGGACTTCCAGTAGGTTATAAATTAAACATACGAAGTAATAAAGCTGTTGAGGCGATTGCTTCAAATAGTAATTCTGGGTCAACTAATGAAATGGGGAATTCAGATTCAAAATACAATGTAAAATCTTTTCACGGAACTGATTTCTTAGATCAATTGGTTTCTACAGCTTCAGAAAATATCGGGACAAGATACCGCATGGGGGGAACCACAAAGGATGGTTTTGATTGTTCCGGATTAATGTGTACCACTTTTAGTAATTTTGATATTCAATTACCAAGAACTTCTATTGAACAATCACAATATGGAGTGAAGGTCGATAGTGAAGATGCTCAAAAAGGAGATCTAATTTTCTTTAAAACAAACGGTAGAAGACAAATCAACCATGTTGGTATGGTAGTCGAAGCAGTCGACGGTGATATCAAATTTATTCATGCTTCAGTAAGCGGAGGTGTAATGATCTCTTCGGTTAAAGAAAAATATTATAAAAAGAAAGTAACTCAAATTAATCGCGTACTATAATTAGAACAACGTTAGGTTTTGATAAAATTTAGAAAATAAAAACTCCCAGGATTTCCTGGGAGTTTTTTTATGGAAGCTAGGTTAGTTCGAATTTATTTTAAAACATGATGAGCTAGTACCTTTTGCACCTCGTATACATTAACGGATTTATTAAATTGCTTTTTTATGCTGGGTTGTAATTCACTCGAAACCCAAATTTTTAATTCGGCATCAAGGTCAAAAGTTCCTGCAGTCTCAATACTGAATCTTGAAATGCTTTTATAAGAGATGGATTTGTACTCCGTTTTGCTTCCAGTCAACCCTTGTTTATCGACCAATATTAAACGTTTGGTGGTAAATATAAAGGTATCGCGAATCAGTTTAAAACCTAATTCAATCTCTTCTCCGTCGATTAAAAGTTGCCCGTACTGTGTTGTTAATTGTTCTTGAGTTACCGCTCCTGCGTTACCAAGAAGTGCCGAAAATATTCCCATATTGTTTATTTATTTACTGTGATTGTTTTAAGTTTTATTTGTTGCCGTGAACTTCCCCGATTTTATTATCGAAGGAAAAAAGCTACTATTTATTTCTAAGGCTTGTTATTATTGCCATCACATCTTCATCACCGAAGCCCTCTTTTTGAGCTGCTTCATAGCTATCATACAATGGATGGATTAGTGGCGAATCTAAACCGGCTTCCTTGGCCAGTCTCAGATCTTTAACCAGGTGCTTGAGTGGAAAAGCTGCGGGATAATTGTCGTTTAAAATGGAGTTGGCTTTGATATTTGTTATACCATTACCACAAGCGCCTTCATTTATGATGGATAGCATGTCTTCTTTTCGTACGCCACTTTTTTCTGCAAAAATAATCGTTTCAGCTAGTCCCTGAAGGTTTAGCCCCAACAAGTAATTAATAGCTAATTTGGCTGAACTTGCTTTGCCAGGCCCGCCCACTGGAATAGAAACCTTTCCCAAAACATTAAAAACAGGTTTTGCAAGCAGGTAGTCTTCATCAGTGGCTCCCACCAAAATTACTAGGGTACCGTCCTGCGCAGGCTTGACACTTCCGGAAACAGGAGCGTCAATAAAATGCAGATGACGAGCGGCACAGATGGTAGCTAAATAGCGAGAAGTTTCAGGAGAAACGGTACTCATATTGATGATGAGTTTGTCAGGATTATCCTGAGATAGCAATCCGTTCTCACTTTCAAAAATTTCTTTGACAGCAGCATCATTGGATAACATGGTAATTACCATGTCGCAGGTTTGTAACATCTCTTGTGGACTGGCTCCAGAAGTTGCTCCTAACGCTATTAGTTCTTTTTCCTTGTCTTTGGTACGATTGAATACAACAACTTCAAATCCCGCTTTTAATAAGTTCTGTACCATCGGATTCCCCATGTTTCCAAGGCCAATCCATCCTATTTTTAGTGCTTCCATAATTTTAAATGCTAATTTTGACTTTTCTTTTTACTGTTTCTATAGTAACAGTGAAGCTGATAGTAGCTGCAGAAAAGGAATACTAATTTAAGGTTTATTTTTGGTATAAAAGACCTCAAATACGATTATAAGAAAGTGCTTTTTAAACATTATTTTAAAGCTGTCAGTAATGCAATAGCTCGGTTTATACTGTCGAAGAAAGGCATCCAAATTCTAAAATTTCAGAATTTGGATGCTTATAAAGTAATAGAAAATAGGGAAGAGTTATTTTCTTGCTATGTCATTCCATATTGTATTTGTTACTTGGTAAACATTTTGTTAAAACGTTTTTGCATTTCTTCAGGGGAGACATCTTCTTTATGGGTTGCAATCATCCATTTGTACCCATAAGGGTCCATCACATGGCCCACGCGGTCTCCATAAAACATGTCTTCAACTGGCATTACTGAAATGGCTCCTGCGTCTGTCGCTTTTTGAAAGGCATTGTCGGCATCTATTACATATAACGAAAAAGTCATGGGGTTGCCACCAATGGTTTCTGGACTTTTATTTCCCCAGTCTAAATTTTCGTCGGCCATCATTAGTAATGAACCTTCAATTTCAATTTCTGCGTGACCTATTTTTCCGTTCGGCATTAACAAGCGCGACTTCTCTATTGCATTGAACGCTTTTTTATAAAAAGCAATTGCATCGCTACAGTTTTTAACTGTTATGTAAGCGCTTAATGTTGGCATGCCCGGATATATGTGCGAAGTTTCCATAATTTTGTTTATAAGTGGTTACTCTTGAATATACACATGTTAAGAATTGAGGAGTAGTAACCTATGCCGTCAGCCTTTTTTGAATTTCTTTTTTCATCACCTTTTCTGTAATGGCAAATATTTCTTTTTTGTTTTTTCTGAATTTATTTACAAATGAGGCGATCTCATTGTCTAATTTTTCGTGTTCCTTTCTTATTTGATGCGAATCATATTTATAGGGAGCATCAATAAGTTCAGCTAGGTGTTTCAAATGAAGGGCAGTTTTATCTTGTAATTCATCGCAACATTTACTTTCGTCAGACAACTCTTTGGCAAGTTCTCGCATTTCATCCAAGTTTGCATTATGTGTGAGTCCCATGAAATATTTGTCAACAAGATGGTATAAAAATTTCAAGTCATCTTTGTAAAATTGTAAGTCAGAGTACAAGTGTTCTGTCAATATATACAATTGTTGCCACTGAGCTTCCCAGTTAAAATCATTTTTCGGTTTACGTTTTAAATTTTCCATACTATCAATTTATTAGTTAACTATTCCTTTGATGATTCAGCGTAATTTAAAAATATATCGCTAAAAATGAAGAAGTTATTTTAAATAGCGAATCAATATTTCTATGCCGAATTTTTTAATCGTAAATGACTTTTGTCTCTTGTTGAAGTGGGGGTTTTTCAAGCGAGAATTTTTATTTAAAAAGTATATTAAAAGTACGAAAAAATAAATAAACTGCCGTTAGGATGGCTTGTGTTTTTTTGACTGTGTAGACCAAAAGGGTTTGTTTCCTAGTATCATAGCAATGGTATAAAATAGAATTAAGATAAATTAGGGTTCGGAAGTCAAAAAAAAGTAAGGCAATGTGAAATGGTGAGCATATATTTTGCAATCTTTGAACTCAAAAAAATAAAGAGCACTATGAGCAAAACAAAACTAATAATCAATAGCAACGGATCTATTAAGATCGAAGGTGATTTCGAAATAATGGACTGCGACGGTAAAGTATATGGACTAGAAGGAAGAACGGCTTTGGGTCTTTGTCGTTGTGGATTGTCGTCTAATAAACCTTTTTGTGATGGTTCGCACCGTAGCAATTTTGATCATGAATCTAAGGCCTTTGATTTGCCGCCAATGAAAACGAAATAAACAATATTGTTTACTGTCTACACCATAAAAGAAGCTGCATTTTTCATTAATGCGGCTTTTTTTACTCAATTTTGTCATTCCGACAAAGGAAGAATCTCCGGTTGCTATTTAGTAGGTGGATGCAATGCAATTCCGTAATCGTTAGTTTAAACTGTATCATCTTATTTTGTCAATGAATACTATTTTTTGTACTGTTCCCTTTGCGTGAGGGATAGCAGTGAAAATCCTCCCGTTTTTCAGGGAGATTGTAA
Organism: uncultured Flavobacterium sp.; assembly: GCF_963974175.1. Lineage (GTDB taxonomy): Bacteria > Bacteroidota > Bacteroidia > Flavobacteriales > Flavobacteriaceae > Flavobacterium. The sequence goes on along the minus strand of NZ_CAXBBR010000001.1, from coordinate 161,211 downwards.
CGAATAGCCCGACCTTGGCGCAACGGAGTGGAGGCATGGGCACGCCCAAATGATTTAAGTGGTAGCGCAGCCATTTTTGATTTGGGGTTTGACTGTTCTTATAGGTATAAAATATTGAGGTTTACAAAAAAAGTATACCTTTAGCCAACCAAAAAAACCAAAAACCATAATATGCAAGAAGATAACCAAGACGATTTTAAGAGAGAACTCGGATTACTAGACGGAACCATGCTGGTGGTGGGTTCCATGATTGGATCGGGAATATTTATAGTTAGTTCAGATATGGTGCGCCAATTGGGCTCGGCAGGATGGCTGATCGCGATGTGGGTGCTCACCGGAGTAATTACTGTGGTTGCGGCCGTGAGTTACGGGGAGTTGAGTTCTATGTTTCCAAAAGCGGGCGGACAGTATGTATATATTAAGGAAGCCTACGGAAAACTTGTTGGTTTTCTCTACGGCTGGAGTTTCTTTGCTGTGATACAAACCGGTACCATCGCTGCCGTGGGAGTTGCCTTCGCTAAGTTTACAGCCTATCTGTTTCCAGCTTTTAGTGATTCAAATATCTTATATGAAATAGGCGATTTCAAATTGAATGCCGCCCAGATTGTTTCCATCTTTACGATTGTTTTACTTAGTTATATCAATAGCCGTGGAGTGAAAAACTCTAAGATCCTTCAAACTGTTTTAACGGTGATTAAGATTTTATCGTTGGCTGGTCTAATTCTTTTTGGATTTTTTGCTGCTAAGGCTGAGGTTTGGGATGCTAACTGGACAAATGCTTGGGCTTCGTCGTCACTTGACGTAGCAAGCGGTTCATGGATGCCGATAAGCGGAGTGACCTTAATTTCTGCAATTTCAGCAGCTTTGGTGGGTTCAATGTTTTCGAGCGTTGCCTGGGAAGGAGTTACTTTTATTGCCGGGGAGATTAAAAATCCAAAACGCAATGTGGGATTGAGTTTGTTTTTAGGAACTTCAATAGTGTGTGTTATTTATGTTTTGGCGAATTTGATGTTTCTCGCTGTAGTGCCATTGCAAGAAATTGCTACTGCCCCGTCAGACCGTATTGGAGTCGTGGCTTCGCAGTATATTTTTGGAGCTATAGGTACGTTAATCATTGCAGTGATGATTATGATTTCGACTTTTGCCTGTAACAACGGACTAATTATGGCTGGTGCTAGGGTTTATTATACAATGGCGCAAGACGGTCTTTTCTTCAAGAAAGCGGCTCAGCTTAATAAAGCTAGTGTTCCTGCATGGTCTATTTGGGCACAGTGTTTTTGGGCTTCGGCTTTATGTTTGACAGGCAAGTATGGTGATTTACTTGACTTTGTGGTTATCATAGTTTTGATCTTTTATATACTTACAATTTTAGGGATATTTATTCTTCGCAGAAAAATGCCAGATGCTGAAAGACCGTATAGAGCTTTTGGATATCCGTTTTTACCGGCGCTTTACATTATTGTCGCCAGTGCAATCTGTATCGCCTTACTGTACACTAAAACAAGTACGAGCGGTTGGGGTGTTGTGATTATGCTAATTGGTATTCCAGTTTATTATTTGACAAAGGCTAAGGAGTAGTTTTTTGTTTTTCTAGACTTTAGATATTTGAGAATAAAAAATTAACAATAGTTTTCTAGAGATAAAAAAATCCGTCCCGTTTTACTAACGGGACGGATTTTCTATTTAGTGTAAGTTGGGATGCTGTGATTCTTATTTGATTCAGCGAAGAAGTTTTTTAAAACTTATAAGTTGTAATTTTTTTTCATTCAGTTATTGCGCTAAAAAAATCCCTCTCGTTATACTAACGGGAGGGATTTTCTATTTAATCCAGGTTGGGCTGCTGTAAATCTTAATCTAAAACTTGAACTAAAAACTTAAAACTAAAAATTGAAACGGCGTTCCCAAACCTGTAAACGGTATGCTAGTAGTACGTAAAACGTCTTACTTTAGCGATATATTTTGCTAATCTTATTACTTGGTGACTGTAGCCATATTCATTATCATACCAAATGTATAACACGATATTTTTACCGTCATTAGAAACGATTGTGGCATTACTATCATAAATTGAAGGTGCAGATGTACCAACGATATCTGAAGAAACCAATTCGTTATTTGTTGAATATTTAATTTGCTCTACCAATTCGCCTTCCAATGCATATTTTTTCATAATGGCATTGATTTCTTCAATTGAAGTCTCTTTTGATACTTCAAGATTCAAAACAACCAATGATCCGTTAGGAACAGGAACACGAATAGCGTTAGAGGTCAATTTACCTTCTAATGATGGTAACGCTTTAGCGACAGCAGTACCTGCTCCCGTTTCAGTAATTACCATATTCAAGGCTGCAGCTCTACCACGACGGTATTTTTTATGCATGTTGTCGACCAAATTTTGATCATTTGTATACGAGTGTATCGTCTCTAAGTGTCCTTTTACTACACCTAAAGTATCTTCAACTGCTTTTAGTATTGGAGTGATGGCATTTGTTGTACAAGAAGCGGCAGAGAAAATATCTAAATCGTCTGGATTGTATTCGTTTTGGTTTACTCCGTGAACGATATTTGGTACTCCTTTACCTGGAGCAGTCAATAATACTTTATGCGCTCCTTTTGAAACTAAATGTCTGCTTAACGCTTCTTTAGTTGTAAAAGCACCGGTATTATCGATTACCAAAGCTTGGTCAATGCCGTAAGCAGTATAATCAATTTCTTCAGGAGAATTTGCCGTAATAATATGAACCGTAGTACCGTTGATGATTAACGCATTATTTTTAACGTCAGCGGTTACCGAACCTTGAAAATCACCATGAATGGAGTCATAACGTAATAATGAAGCTCTTTTTTCAAGTGTCGAAGCGTCATTTTTATCTCTGGTTACAATGGCTCTCAATCTTAATTGATTTCCTTTTCCAGTTTTAGACATTAGCTCTCTGGCTAATAAACGTCCAATTCTACCAAAACCATATAAAACCACATCTTTTGGTTGAATTTCTTCAGATGATTTGGCTTCTTTTAATTTGTCCAATACAAAGTGTCTTGCATCTGGATATTTTTCGTCTTCTAACATGTACTCGTACGTCAGTTTACCAATATCTAATTTTGATGGTGGTAAATCCAACGATAAAACGACTTTGGCAATTTCTACCGAATCAAAGATGGTAATCGGTTTGCCTACGAATTCCCCGGCATACTGATGCAAATTGATAATGTCGCTTACGTTTTTGTCTAGCAATTGATTTTTAAACAAAACCATTTCTATTGATTTGTCATACCATAAATCGCTTACAATTTTAATTAATTCTACTCCCGCACGTCGTCTGTCGACCTGAAATGAAACTTCTTTTTGATACAAAGGTGTCTTGCTCATATTGAAAATTTGAAAAAAAATTTAGTAGTTATTTTATTAAATTTGGCGCAAAAATACCCATTTCAATCGATTTCGTAAACTATTTTAGTGTTTTTTTTTAATAAAAAAAGCCAGTGCGTTTTTACAGCCTGGCTTTCTTTACGTAGAAAGGGGGAGTTATTAGATTATGACTCTGAATATTTCCCCGTTTTTATTGATCATTTCGAGTCGCATGCTTTGATTTTCTTCTTTTGTATTTAAAAGTTTAGAAACCGTTTCGATATCTTTCGCTTTTACATTATCAATACTAAGAATAATACTGCCTTTTAATTCAGTGCTGTACTGAACTAAATTTTCATTAGAGATGGATTTAATTTTTACACCATAATTGATATTGAATTTCTTTTTATCAGCGGCATTAATGTTTTCCAATTCGATTCCTTTAAATTCGGTACTGAAGAATTCATTTTTACTCAGCATTACAGGAACGACGCTATTTTTTCCATTTCTGGTATAAGTAACCTGTATTTTATCATTGGGCCTTTTAGTATTAATATATCCCGAAAGATCTGCAAAAGTGGCAATCTTCTGATTATCCAGTTTTACGATAATATCTCCTTTTTGAAGTCCAGATCTTTCAGCGCCTGAGTTTTTTGTCACCGCACCAATATAAAACCCTTCGGTTTGGTTAATTCCAAGTTCTCTTGAAGCGGTGGCATTTAATTCTCCGCCTTCGACCCCTAGTATTGCTCTTTGAACGTTACCAAACTCCATAAGATCTTCGATAATTTTTCGGGCAATATTAGATGGAACGGCAAAAGAATAACCTACATAAGAACCAGTCATGGACGAAATCATAGTGTTGATTCCTATTAAGTCACCACGGGTGTTTACTAAAGCACCTCCACTATTTCCTGGATTTACCGCAGCATCTGTTTGAATGAAAGATTGAATTCCGCTGGTTCCAAGATCTCTGGCTTTAGCCGAAACGATACCGGCGGTTACCGTTGAAGTTAAATTATACGGATTCCCGACCGCCAGAACCCATTCTCCAACCTTTACAGAATCAGAATTTCCAAACGTAGTATACGGCAGTGTTTCATCTGCATCAATTTTTAGCAAGGCAATATCCATTTTCGAATCGGTACCGATGAGTTTTGCTTTGTATGATTTTTTGTTGTTTAGGGTGATTTCAATTTCTGAGGCGTCTTTAATTACGTGATTATTGGTCACGATATAGCCATCGGCAGAGATAATCACGCCGGAACCAGTTCCTACCTGTTCTTGTGTCTGTCCTCCTTTGTATCCGTAGTAATATTCCAACAAGGGGTTAGAAACGGTTTTATAGGATACATTTTTTACGTGAACGACCGTGTGGATTGTTTTTTCGGCTGCTTCGGTAAAGTCAATTACATCTGCAGATAACCCCACTTTTTTAGCATAGGAATCAGTTGACAGGGTAGTTATTGGGTTTTTATTTGAAGAAAAATAGCCATTAGTGTCAAATAATAATTTGTAAGCCCCTAATGTTACGGCGCCACTTAACAGAGATGCCAAAAATAGCTGCGAAAATCGATTCATAATAGAGTTAGTTTTACGTTATTTGTAATGTAAAAATAGCGTTAAATAAGGTCTTCAAAAAACAGTTTAACGCTCTTTAACAGTGATTAACATTTCATTAATAGTTCGTACTTTTGTGCAACACAATTAAAAGAAAATGCAAATAGAATTTTATAAATACCAAGGAACGGGAAACGATTTTGTGATGATTGATAATCGCTTAGGAACTTTTCCAAAAGAAGATACCAAGCTCGTAGCCCATTTATGCGACAGACGTTTTGGTATAGGAGGCGATGGTCTTATTTTATTAGAAAACGATCCTGAATCTGATTTTAAAATGGTGTATTATAATTCAGATGGAAGCCAAAGTACCATGTGCGGTAACGGAGGAAGATGTTTGGTGGCTTTCGCAAAAAAACTAAAAGTGATTGGAGACAGGACTACGTTTAATGCTGTAGATGGATTGCATCATGCATCAGTGAATAAAGATGGTATCGTGTCACTACAAATGATCGATGTTTTAAATATTAAAAAAGAATCAGATTATACCTTTCTAGATACGGGGTCTCCACATCACGTTCAGGTAGTAGATGATTTAGAAAATTATAATGTAAAAGAAAAAGGTGCTGCCATTCGATATGGTGAATTATACGGTAAACAAGGAAGTAATATCAATTTTGTAAAGAAAATAGATGCCAATACTTTTTCACTACGAACCTATGAACGAGGTGTTGAAGATGAAACATTGGCTTGCGGAACTGGTGCGACTGCTGTTGCGATAGCGATGAATGCAACTGGAAAAACTGATGCTACGTCTATAGATTTAAATGTGGAGGGCGGAAAGCTCGTTGTTTCTTTTGATAAAAAAGACGATAAATATATTAATGTATTCCTGAAAGGCCCCGCTGAGTTTGTCTTTGAGGGAACAATCGAGGTTTAAACTAACCTCTAATTTTTAATCTCTAACCTCCAACTTCAATAATGATAACCCTAAAAGGAGATAACATATACATTCGAGCGCTTGAACCAAATGATTTGGAATTCATTTATGCCATAGAAAACGAACAGATGATGTGGGAAGTAAGTAATACGAATACCCCATACAGTCGGTTTTTAGTGAAGCAGTATCTCGAGAATGCGCATCAGGACATTTATGAAGCTAAGCAATTGCGGTTAGCGATTTGTCAAGATGAGGACTTTCCTGCAGTGGGCTTAATTGATTTATTTGATTTTGATCCAAAAAACAACAGGGCAGGAGTAGGGATTGTAATACAGGGACTTGAGAACCGAAAGCAGAACATTGGTTCGGAAGCACTAGGATTGCTAATCCAATATGCGTTTCATAACCTTAATTTACATCAATTGTATGCAAATATTGGCACCGAAAATGAAGCAAGTAAAGCTCTTTTTACTAAATTTGGCTTCGAATGTATCGGTGTAAAAAAAGATTGGAATCTAGTGAGCGGAAGTTATAAAGATGAGGCATTTTTCCAATTAATTAATCAACAATTTTAAAATTTTAGCTTTGAATTTAAAAAAAATCATATCAATTGTATCTATAGTTGTAGTCTCAGGATTAATTATTTATGGATTTATTCTAGTAAGACAAATTTTTGCAGACAACACAAAGTTTACCGAAAAGGAAGTATTCATCCATGTTCCTACAGATTCTAATTACGAAGGAGTTAAAAAAATAGTAGCACCTTACGTAACTAATATGGATCGCTTCGAAATGGTGGCAAACAAAATGAGCTATCCTGAAAATGTGAAATCAGGACGTTTTTTATTCACAAAAGGAATGAATAGCTATGCTCTAGTAAAAGCAATGCGATCTAATGTTCCCGTAAAATTAGCGTTTAACAATCAAGAGCGCCTAGAAAATTTTGCTGGACGTGTAGGTTCTCAAATTGAAGCCGATAGTTTGTCGCTACTAACCTCTTTTAAAGATTCTATTTTTCTAAAGGAAAATGGTTTCACGCCAGAGAATGTTTTGGTTATGTTTATTCCTAACACGTATGAATTCTATTGGAACACAACATCCGAAAAATTCCGTGACAAAATGATCAAGGAATACCGTAATTTCTGGAATAAAGAGCGTGTTGCAAAAGCAGAGAAGCAAGGGCTAACGCCAGTTGAAGCAACAATTTTAGCTTCGATAGTCCATAAAGAATCCGTTAAAAAAGATGAGAGACCAAGAATTGCGGGAGTTTATCTAAATAGATTGAGACTAGGAATGCCACTTCAGGCTGACCCTACGGTAATTTATGCCTTAAAATTGAAATCAAATGACTTCAACCAAGTCATCAAAAGAGTTTTTTATAATGATTTAACAATGGCGTCTCCTTATAACACCTATATGAATATCGGACTTCCTCCAGGGCCGATAGCGATGCCAGACATAACTGCTTTAGAAGCCGTAATCAATCCTGAGAAGAATGATTTTATCTATTTCTGTGCAAGTGTTGAGCGTTTTGGTTATCATGAGTTTGCCGCTACGTTATCAGAGCACAATGTAAATGCTAAAAAATATTCGGATTGGATTAACGCCCAAGGGGTAAAAAGATAGTTTTGAAGAGTAAAAGCGATTGTTTTTTTTTACTTTTTTTAATGTTGTGGTTTCATCTTAGTTATGGACAAAATGGGCTTGATGGCTTCTTAAAACCTTCTGACGCCTTAAATACGAGCAGAAGAAATAAGGTAATCTTTACGGAAGCAATAGTTGCCTCAGGAGCCTTGATCGGTTTAAACCAACTTTGGTATGCCGATTATCCTAGGTCTAATTTTCATTTTATCAATGATAATGGGGAGTGGCTGCAGATGGATAAGGTAGGCCATATGTATTCTTCTTATCATTTGGGAAGATTTGGAGCAGAAATGCTGGAGTGGAGCGGAACGACCCAAAAAGAGCAATTGATCTACGGAGCAGGTTTAGGGTTTGCGTTTTTGACCGCTGTTGAGGTCTTAGACGGATTTTCTTCAGAATGGGGTGCTTCCTCAGGAGATATAATTGCGAATGCTTCAGGGACGGCTTTATACGTCTCACAGGAATTATTATGGAACGAGCAGCGCATTACACCAAAATTTTCTTTTCATACCACTCAATATGCTCAGTACAGACCCAATGTTTTAGGGAGTTCGTTTGTAGAACAAATTCTAAAGGATTACAATGGGCAAACCTATTGGCTGTCGGCTAACTTATATTCCTTTTCCAAAGGTTCAAAAATACCCAAATGGTTAAATTTAGCTATTGGTTATGGAGCAGATGGAATGATTACTGGAAATAGTGAGAATAGTGGGCTTTTTCCGACGCTAAAAACGGAGCGAACGAGACGTTTTTATTTGAGTTTGGACGTTGACCTGACGAAAATTGAAACAAAATCCCATTTTTTGAAGACAATTTTCTCTGTTTTGAACACTTTAAAAATCCCAGCGCCAACGATTGAATACTCACATCGCGAGGGTTTTAGAGGTCGGATATCGTATTTTTAGGTAAGTTTAACAGCTTGATTTACAGCTTTATGAATTTTATTGTATCTTTGCACGCAGAAATTTCTTAACGGGACAGCGTTTTGAAGAAAAACAATTTATGGTAAAGAAGTGGTATTTTTATACAAGTTTAACTGTTATTATAGCTTTTTTAAGCTCGGGTTTTAAACCTCTTGAGATTGAAGCAAATCAGTGGTTTCTAATAAAAAACACAGATGGAATAAGGTACTTATTTCCATCGCTACAGCAGGACGATTACACCAATATGAATATTCCTTTTACTGGAAATTTATTTATTGGATTCAAAGAAGCAATCGGATATAGAGAATCTGAAAATAAATACAAAAAAATCAATTCTCTCGGTTATTTAGGGAAATACCAGTTTGGTAACGAAACCTTAAAATCAGTAGGAATATACGATACTTCTTTATTTCTTAGAAGTCCTAAGATGCAAGAAAGAGCCTTTGTGGCCCTTTTATCAAAAAACAAGTGGATATTACAGGATATCATCGAGAGATACGATGGTAAGGTGGTAAATGGGATTTTGGTCACAGAATCCGGAATTTTAGCAGCTGCACATCTTGGTGGAGCAGGTTCTGTAAAGAGATACTTTAAAAACAATGGAAAAAAATATATTAAGGATGCTTACGGTACTTCAATACGAAGTTATATGGAAGCATTTGGAGGATATGATACTTCATTAATAGTTGCAAATGTAAATGCAGTTGCAAGTTTGAATTAATTTCCAAGACGATAAATAAAAAGAGGCAGCCAAAAATTTTGACTGCCTCTTTTTTTGTGATTTGTTTTTATCTTACTTTTAGAATGTCCCCGTTAGAACGAACAGTCATTCGCAGTGTTTGTTTTCCTTTTTGGATTTTAAGGTTGTATTGCTTTTTCAGGATATCGCCGTCTTCTTGTGTATACAAGTATTTGTCATTAACAATGGTCCAATCCGGATAGGTTCTATAAATGGAATAAATCACCTCATTAGGCAATCGTACATTTTTATAATTTTCTACAACACGAATTAATTTTCCATTTCCATTATATGTTGCTGCCAATGAACCGTCTTTAGTTTCCATAAGTAACAAATAATTTTCAGATCCTTGATAGTCGGTACCAATATCGTAGGCAATAAACTTCTCTTGCATTCTTCTGACATCTTTGTCAGGATGATTATCGGGAATATAGACTGAAAAATCAGCTCCAGCTCTTTTAATTACAACAGCTGGCAGTTCTTCCACTTTCATAAGGCCTTCTTCTCTTGCTTGTTTCATTGTTTTATCTTGGGCATAGGAAGAAATTGTCAAACCTAAAAACAACAAAGTAAAAATAAATGATTTCATAATATTTGGTTTTAAATTAGTATTTAATATAATGCATTTTACATTTTAAATTAAAATTATTAAATGTAAAATATTAATAATCAGTATTTTACATTTTGATATGCTTGCCGATCTTTATTTAAGATAAATCCTGCTTACCATAAAGTTAGTTCTTTTTGAGTCCTTTTTGTGTTAATGATTTCCATAGCTAATGTTAATAAAAGCGAAATTTTTGTTTGTTCTTTTAGTAGGACTTTATCGCTAATGAAGATATGAAGAATAAGGAATAGGCAAGCTTTTAAAATTTAACCATCCATAGATAGGGTATTTTTATACTGTTCTGGGAATTAAGTTTTTTGTATGAAAAAAAAGCTGCCCAAATTGTGTTGGGCAGCTACAAGTAAATCTGTTTTTATGGTGCTTATCTTTCAGCAAGAATTTGACCATCTGCATGAACAGTTAATTTACGGCTGTCTTTTCCGTTTTTAATTTTTAAATTATACTGTTTTTTTAAAACATCTCCGTCTTCTTGTGAATATAAATACTTGTCTTTCACAATTTCCCATCCAGGGTATGCTTTGTATACGGAGTATATAACAGGAGCAGGTAACTTTATGTCCTTATATTCTTCGACAACACGGATTAATTTTCCATTTTCATCATATGTAGCGGACAAAGACCCATCTTTTATTTCCATAAATACTAAGTATGTTTCGTAACCTTCGAAGTTTTTACCCAAATCATAGGCGATGAAATTATCTTCTAAGGCTCTTACTTTAGGATCTGCGTTTCTATCTGGTAGATAAATTGAAAAATCATCTCCTGCGCTTTTAATAACTACGGCAGGTAAATCTTCTACCTTCATAACTCCTTCTTTCGTAACTGTCTGTACTTTATCTTGAGAATAAGATGAAAAAGTTAAACTCAAAAATAACAAAGTAATAATAAATGTTTTCATGATAATTAGTTTTAAATTAATATTTAGTTTCGGTTAAATAATTAAAATTTAAGGACTTCTTATGTTTTTTACTTGTTATGGTATCATTAATTATTAGAGGTATTAATTAAAAATATAATTTTTTCATTGATTTTTGTTATTAATATATAGTAAAGTTAGTGTTTTAGTTGCGAATTTCACGTTAACGACTTCCTTATTGAGTGTTAATAAAAGCGTATAATATCGTATATTTTTATTAGGATAAATCTTCTTCTTAAAGTATAAAAAGATTCTTTTTTTTAATATTCAGGAATAGCGCATTTTACTTGTGTCGTGGTAGTCTTGCGGACTTGAAGTGATCTGAGTGTAGGTAAAAAAGAAACTGCCCAATATCTATTGGACAGTTAAAATGGTTATGTTTATTATTTTAGTTTTCAGCTATAAGTTCACCATCAGGATGAACCTTTAACTTGCGGCTTTCATTTCCTTTTTTAATTTTTATATTATATTGTTTCTTTAAGATATCTCCTTTTTCTTGAGAATATAAATATTTATCATTTACAATTTCCCATCCAGGGAATTTTTTGTAAATTTCGTAGATTAGTTTGCTTGGTAATACTACATCCTTGTAATTTTCTACAACACGAATTAGTTGGCCTTTCTCATTATAAGTGGCCGACAAGGTTCCTCCTTTTACTTCCATGTATACTAGATAGGTCTCGTATCCTTCATAGTTTTTTCCAAGATCGTAGGCAATGAAACTATCTTCTAGGGCTCTAACTTTAGGATCTGCATTTCTATCGGGCAGATATACCGAGAAATCATCTCCAGCACTTTTGATTACTACAGCAGGTAAATTTTCCATACTGATGTTTCCATTATTTTTTACTTGTGAGTATGACAGGCTTGTTAATCCTATAAATAATATTAAAATATACTTAAACGCTTTCATAGTAGTTGAATTTAAATTAGTAATGGCTCAATTTAGAATAAGTTTTAAGGTGTATATATTTCTTCCCCTTTTTAGTTTGTCAATTTATTCTAAATTAAAAAAAAATAATAATTTTGCGTTTTGGAGCTTTTTAAATGAAATTGTAATTATATATAAATTTACGAATCATATACTCAAGTATCAGTTAATGAGGTTGTTAAGTTTTTATAATTAACTTTGTATTTGTAGTACTGTTGATCGTTTTTCCTTATGTATTGAGGGCTTAAACTGATTTTTTGCTTTTACGGTTTAGAGGGTTTAACATTGATTTTCTTCCATGATATTTCTTTTTTCAATCGGTAATTCATGATGAAGGAATGGGTTTAAATAGAAAAACACCAACTTTTGGTTGGTGTTTTTCTATTTATTATAATGTATTTATTATCGATTACTCTCCTATAAGTATTTCTAAAATCTTTATAGCAGCATCGCTAATTTTTGTTCCAGGGCCAAAAACAGCAACCGCTCCCGCATCAAATAAAAATTGATAATCTTGCGAAGGAATTACTCCTCCTACAACCACCATAATATCTTCACGCCCGTATTTTTTTAATTCTTCAATTACTTGAGGTACTAGAGTTTTATGTCCTGCTGCTAATGAGGAAACGCCCAGAATATGAACATCATTTTCTATCGCCTGTTTAGCAGCTTCTGCTGGAGTTTGAAATAAAGGGCCAATATCCACATCAAAACCAACGTCAGCGTATCCCGTAGCAACCACTTTTGCCCCACGATCGTGACCGTCTTGCCCCATTTTTGCAATCATGATTCTAGGGCGACGCCCTTCTTGTTTTGCAAATTTGTCTGCTAGTTGTTTTGCTTTTTCAAAGCTTTTGTCGTCTTTTATTTCTTTGCTATACACGCCACTAAATGATTTGATTTGTGCTTTATATCGTCCAAAAACCGTTTCTAAGGCATCACTGATTTCACCTAATGTAGTTCGGTTTCTTGCTGCATCCACAGCTAATTCCAGTAAGTTTCCTTCTCCAGTTTTCGCACAAAGGATTAATTTATCCAATGATTTCTGTACTTTTTCACTGTCTCTGCTTGCTTTAATGCGGTCCAATTGCTCCAATTGCTGTTTGCGTACCATTTGGTTGTCCACATCTAAAATTAGCAAAGGATCTTCTTTCTCGAGGCGGTATTTATTTACACCTACAATAATATCCTGTCCGCTGTCGATACGTGCTTGTTTTCTTGCCGCCGCTTCTTCAATTCTAAGTTTCGGAATTCCCGATTCAATGGCTTTGGTCATTCCGCCAAGCTCTTCTACTTCTTCGATAAGCTTCCAGGCACTTTCAGCAATATCATTGGTTAAACTTTCTACATAAAAGCTTCCTGCCCAAGGATCTACTGTTTTAGTGATTTTTGTTTCTTCTTGTAAAAATATCTGTGTGTTTCTTGCAATTCGAGCTGAGAAGTCCGTCGGTAAAGCAATGGCTTCGTCTAATGCATTAGTATGCAAAGACTGGGTTCCTCCAAAAGCTGCTGCCGATGCTTCAATACAGGTACGGGCTACATTATTAAAAGGGTCTTGTTCTGTTAAACTCCAACCACTAGTTTGGCAGTGGGTTCTTAAAGCCAATGATTTATCATCTTTTGGATTAAACTGTTTTACCAGTTTAGCCCAAATCATTCTTCCAGCACGCATCTTGGCAATTTCCATAAAATGGTTCATCCCAATCGCCCAGAAAAAAGAAAGGCGCGGAGCGAACTCATCGATTTTCATTCCGGTTGATAATCCCGTTCTGATGTATTCTAGTCCATCGGCTAATGTGTATGCTAATTCAATATCGGCGGTTGCACCTGCTTCCTGCATGTGATATCCGGAAATTGATATCGAATTGAATTTTGGCATTTTCTTGCTCGTATATTCAAAGATATCGGCAATAATTTTCATCGAAGGAGTAGGCGGATAGATATAGGTATTACGTACCATAAATTCCTTTAAAATATCATTTTGTATTGTTCCTGAAAGTTGCTCTGGTTTTACCCCTTGCTCTTCGGCAGCAACAATATAGAAAGCCATAATGGGAAGAACGGCGCCGTTCATAGTCATTGAAACTGACATTTCATCTAAAGGAATCTGATCAAACAATACTTTCATATCCTCGACAGAGTCAATAGCAACTCCTGCTTTTCCTACATCACCCACAACGCGTTCATGATCTGAATCATAACCACGGTGCGTAGGTAAATCGAACGCGATGGATAAACCTTTTTGTCCTGCGGCAAGATTTCGTCTATAGAAAGCATTACTTTCTTCTGCTGTTGAAAATCCTGCATATTGGCGAATTGTCCAAGGACGACGCACATACATTGTGGTATAAGGCCCTCTTAAATTTGGCGCAAAGCCAGCACCAAAATCAAGATGCTCGAGGTTTTCAATATCTTTTTTTGAATAGGTGGGTTTGAGTTCAATGCCTTCAGCCGTAAAAAAGTCTGCAGTTGAAGCATCTTGTTCTTGCAACTCAGGTTCCTCTTTTGACTTTTGACTATCTAATTGAATATGTTGGAGGTCATTTCTTATCATTTGTGACACTAATTTATACGTATTGTTGACTGATTGCAGTTCTACACTATTATTCTAAATCCAGACGTTCTTGTTCTACTTTTTCGGCCAATCGTTTTTCGATTATTGGAGTAATCAAGGTTTTTCTTGGCTTCACTTTTACAAAAGGAAACAATTCTAAATCCTGTTTCATCTTGTCGTCTTTGTTTGGGTACTTATTTGTTCCTAGCAAGACTTCTTTTCCCGAGTCAAATAGTTCCTGTTCTTTATCAGCACTTTCCTGAATTTTTCTTTTGATAATACCTTCATTCAATTGTTTTAGAAAACCACCGTTGGCTTCGATATCTTTGAATAATGTCAATGCTTTTTCGGCTAATTGAATAGTTAATGTTTCGATATAATAACTTCCGTCCGCAGGGTTATTTACCTTGTCGAAATAGCTTTCGTTTTTTAGAACTAACAATTGGTTTCTGGCGATTCTATCTCCAAATTCATTGTCTTTATGATATAGTGAATCGTAAGGTAGATTAGCAATTGCATCTGCTCCTCCTATGATTGCCGACATACATTCGGTCGTAGTACGCAACATGTTTACGTTGTAATCATAAAGCGTTTTATTGCGTTTTGTAGGAGAAACTAAAAGATGGCATTCTAAATTATGGTTGTATTCTTTAGCTACTAAATTAAAAAGCAATCGCAATGCTCTTAGCTTTGCGATTTCAAAGAAATAATTGGTACCCACAGCAACCTCTATAACTATCGGCTGACTGATAACTGGAATTCTGTTGAAATATTCATTGACATGCGCTAAGGTATAAGCAAGCTGCTGTACCATGTTAGCTCCTGCATTTTGATATAAGGTAGCATCAACACTGATTATAGAGCTATTTGGAATCGCTGTAGAAAGTAAGTTCAGCGAATCAAAATTATTTTTATCGGTAGTCGTAAACCAATTCCCATCTCGTGCTAACTGTCCTATTGGATCTAGGTTGTAATACGCAATGGCCTTTTTTTGATGTATTATTACATCGATCTTTTTAACGAAATCGATTGAGAAAAATTTAAAATTGAAGTAAACAGCAACCTTTTCTAAAGGAAGTTTTTCCAAAAGTTTCGCTACATCGATAGTATCATTTTCTATGGTAAAACGAAGACTGTCTGCACCTCTGTTTAAAGTATCCAAAGCTCTTTCCACTGATTTTTCAATGTCGAAAACAAAAATGTTTTGACAAATTTTAAATTCAGATGCTTTCGTGTTCACGACAGCTGCTTTTGTATACTCATCTCGATGATAAAAAGGTTTCACCTTAATGTCTTCTGGAGAATTCCAGATCAAGGTTTCATTGTAATCTGCTCCCTTGAGTTCAAACTGGATTTTTTGTTTCCATTGTTTGGATGAAACGGGATCGAAATCTTCGAATAAATTAGTAGCCATTTTAATTTTGATTTTTAATAATTCAAGATTTATTATTTTTTTTCTATGCTGTCACCTTCAAATTCTATGATGTAAATATCCTCGCTGTCTTTTTTCATGTAGTACTTTTCGCGAGCGTATTTTTCTATTTGTTCTGGGTTCTTCAGTTGCTTGATTTGCTCTTCGTCTTTTTTAATTTCTTCCTGGTAATACTCTTTGTTGTCCTCCAGTTCGCTGACTTGATTGTCTAGAAATCTATGGTCGAAATACGAATAGTTATCCAGAAAAATCATCCAAGTTGAAAAAAACAACAGCACCCACACATATTTATTGCTTAAAAATTTAAACCAAGGTTTGTCTTTATGCGGATTTGTCATGTTTTATTTATTTAGCCCCGAGTACAGTGAAAATTTAATCGTATTGACTTGGATTGAAACAGAAATCACTTCCCGATAATAATCGGGATTGTTTCTTAAACTTGTAATGTGATAAAATTACAATAAAATTATAGAATTCTTTGATTTATTACGGCACGAACTACGTCAATTGCAACCGTATTGTATTTGTCATTAGGTATGATAATATCTGCAAATGCTTTAGTAGGCTCTATGAACTGCTGATGCATGGGCTTTAGGGTGTTTTGATACCTACTAAGAACCTCGTCCATATCACGTCCGCGTTCGGCAATGTCTCGTTTCATACGGCGAATCAGCCTTTCGTCAGAATCGGCATGAACATAAATTTTTACGTCAAACATATCGCGTAGCTCCGGATTCGCCAGTATTAAAATCCCCTCCACAATCATCACTTTTCTAGGATGAGTAGTAATGGTATCTTCTGTTCTGTTATGAGTTACAAAAGAATAGACCGGCTGCTGGACTGTTTTTTCTGCTTTTAGCTCTTTTAAATGGGCAACTAACAATTCGAAATCTATCGCGCGAGGATGGTCAAAATTAATTAAAGCACGCTCGTCAAAAGATAAGTTTTTGTTCTCTTTATAATAAGAATCCTGTGAAATAATCCCGACTTCTGCCTCGGGTAATTCATTCATAATCTGATGAACTACGGTAGTTTTTCCGCTTCCTGTTCCGCCTGCAATCCCTATAATGAGCATAAAATGGTTTTGTTATATATTGGTAGCGCAAAAATAGGAATTAAATCGGGAGTGGTTTTTGTTTTTTGCATAAAATATTGACCTTTAAATTAAGGAGCTATTCCGGCTATGCGTTTCAAGTTTTGCCCGCAAGCTGTTTTTTCGATGCCCTAAAAAGAGCTTCTTCTAGTCGCTTTTTTAGGTCAGGAAAAAAATAGTTTTTGGGCTGCAACGCTTTTCACTACTATCCGGGCTATTTGACCATCAGTAGTAATAAGACCATATTTACCAAATTAAAGTATTAGTGAGAAAAAGGAAGGGGTATTAAAAACAAAAAGAGAGAACCAAACAAATGGCTCTCTCTTTTTAAAAAGAATTCAGATCTTACTTATTTATTCTTCTTTGCTTTTATCATCATTTCCAGTTGGTCCCAAAGTTCCTCAGGAATAGCTTCCAACATATTAAATTGACCAGCACCTTTCAACCATTCGCCACCGTCGATAACAACAACTTCACCGTTTACATAAGCAGAGAAATCAGAAACCATATAAGCGGCTAAATTGGCTAATTCCTGGTGGTCTCCCACACGTTGTAACGGCACTTTTTTTGCCATGTCAAATTTTTCTGCAAGATCACCGGGCATCAATCTGTCCCAAGCTCCTTTGGTAGGGAAAGGTCCAGGTGCAATTGCGTTCGTGCGGATTCCGTATTTGGCCCATTCTACAGCAAGACTTCGGGTCATTGCAAGAACCCCCGCTTTTGCAGTAGCACTCGGTACAACATAAGCAGAACCAGTCCAAGCATAAGTAGTAACGATGTTTAAAACCGTTGAAGACGTTTGTTTGGTATCAATCCAGTGTTTACCAAAAGCGAGTGTACAATTTTTAGTTCCTTTTAAAACGATATCTATAACCGTATCAAAAGCGTTTGCAGATAATCTTTCTGTTGGGGAAATGAAATTTCCTGCTGCATTATTTAGCAAAACATCCACTTTTCCAAAAGCTTTCAATACGCTTTGCAACATGTTTTCTACTTCTTCGTAATGACGTACGTCACATTGTAGTGGCAAACAAGTTCCTCCGGTTGCTGCCTCTAGTTCTGAAGCAGTATTTTTTAGCTTGTCAATGTCTCTTGACGTAATAGCTACTTGTGCGCCCAGTTCTAGGAAATACTTTGTCATCGCTTTTCCTAAACCGCTACCACCACCAGTAACAACTATTACTTTTCCTTTTAGCGCATCGTCGCGCAACATTTTATCGGTATAACTCATAATTGGTTTTATTTTTTGGTATTGTAAATATAGAAAAATTTAAATAGTATGCACGCATATTAAAATCAAAAATTCATAGGCTTAGATTTTGCATAACCTTTTTGCCGCTTCTTCTAGAGTAGCATTGTCTTTTGCGAAACAAAAGCGGATTAAATGAAGGTCTTTTCCATTTTCATAGAAACTTGAAATAGGAATCGCAGCCACACCATATTCCGTGATTAATCGTTTACAAAAATCTACATCATTTTCATTAGAAATAGCGGCGTAGGAAGCTACCTGAAAATATGTACCTTCACATGGAAGGAGTTCGAATCTACTTGGTTTCAATAGTTTTCTGAAGTAATCCCTTTTCGTTTGATACAAACTTCCTATTTCGTCAACCGAAACCACATCTAGGTATTCGCTTATTGCGACTTGGCAAATACTGTTGACACTAAAAACTAAAAATTGATGTACTTTTTTAATTTCTTTCATTAAATGTTCTGGGGCGACAAGATATCCTACTTTCCAACCTGTGACATGAAATGATTTTCCAAACGAAGAAACCATAACGCAACGGTTTAGGAGATTGATGCGGGTGTGTGCCGAAATATGTTTTTCTTCAAAAGTGATATATTCATAGACTTCATCAGAGAGTACAATAATTTTCGGATATTTTTGTAGTAAGGATTCCAAATGTTCAAAATCGGTTTGGGTCAGAATCTTTCCAGTTGGATTATGTGGATTATTGATGATAATCATTTTAGTATTCGCGGAACAGGCTTTTTTGATAGTAGTCCAATTAGGAGTATAATCATCGTTTAGCGAAACGCGTACTGCTGTTGCATTGCATAGTAGAACAGGAGCTTCATAACAGTCATAGCTTGGATCTAGTATAATTACTTCGTCATCAGTTTGTACTAAAGCTTGAATAGTCGTAAAGATGGCTTGTGTAGCACCTGCGGTTACCAATATCTCTATTTCTGGTAGAATAATTCTTCGGTAGGAGCTTTTGACCAGAAGCGCTATGTTAGATAATAGAGGAGGGTAGCCTGCCATAGGAAGGTATTGATGCACATTCTCTTTTGCTAATCGAGCAACAATACTTGTCAACTGTTCATTAACAGGAAAGTTAGGGAATCCTTGTGAAAGATTTATGGCTCCATGTTCTGCAGCCATTTTGGACATTACAGTAAAAATACTCGTACCAATATTTGGAAGTTTTGACATACTTATCTTTTTTGTACTCTAAAAGTAAGCAAATGGTTTGAGTTAATATGCTGTTTCTTTAAGATTCAGAAGTGTTAGATAAAATAAAGAAAGACACTTCGTGTGGAGTGCCTTTCTTTGTTGTTTTTATTTTTTCGCTACAGGCATATCTGAATTTCCCATATCTCTGATGCAAATATATTTTCCGTCCTTTTTTTCAAAAAGACTCATAAAATGTCCGCTGTTGAGTTTTGTGCCTGTTGAGTCTGTTACCTTATATCCGCCAATTTCGACTATCATATTCCCATCATTTGAAGGATGGATTTCTTGAGTTTCGAAGGCGATTTTCGCACCTTTTGGAAAAGTAAGTAATTCGGTTTTCATGGATTCATGAATCGCTTTTTTTCCTTCTAAAGGCATTTTACCGTTTGAAAAGCTAATGGCATCCTCGGCATAATAATTTATTCCATCGGTAGTTCCATTATTGTAGGCTTCTGCAAAAGCATTTTCCATTGCTTGAATTTCAGTTTTGATTGCCTCTTTGTCAACCATGACTGCGGGAACTTCTTTCTTTTGATTACAGGCTACCATCAAAGACATGATAACTACTAATAATCCTCCTTTAAAAATACTGTTTTTCATAATTATATTTTTTTAAAATTTAACATAATTGATTAAGTTAAAGATTAAGGGCTAATAAAATTAATGATAAAATATTGATTATCAGTATTTAAAATAATTATTTTAATTTTTTAGTTTATTAAGGAGAGCTTTATTTTATCACGATAGTAGAAGCGGGATTTCTTCCCTTGTCATAAGCTTTCATAAAGGCCGCTTTAGATTCTTTCCAGTTGTATATGCTTTCTATAATAAATAGAGCAACCATAGTTAGTACTACTCCTATGAATAATTTTTTAGCTGCTTTCATTTTTATTGGTGTTAGCTACTTATTGTTAGAGGCATCATTCCAGCCTTTTAAAAAATCACTTTTGTTTTCTTTCCAGTTATAGATTGATTCAAATATAAAAATAGCTAGTGTGCCTAATACAAATACACGAACATCTCTTTTTGTTACTTTCATTTTAAATAGTTTTAAGAATTGTTAAAAGGATATAATTTTTGGAAGAGATAGTTTGATCTTTTCGTAATATAAAAATGGCACTGTTAATTATCACTTTGAGTAATTGTATCCGGACAAAAAGGCTTGTTTTGAATCTTCCCAATTATAGATTGATTCGAATACTAAAAAAGCTAGCATGCCTAATACAAATACACGAACATCTCTACTAGTTACTTTCATTTTAAATAGTTTAAAGGTTTAGAGATGCTAATATATAAAAATTATTCTTTTTGTAGTCTAAAAATTACATTTTATGGATAATAAAAATGGTTGGACGTTTATGCAAGTCGATTGTCTCTTTTTTCCAAGCCGAAATTCTCTTAGTTTTTATGTATTCGGTTGGTAATGTGATGTCTGTGGCAACACATAAATGGGTTTCTGGATGTAAAGTCTGTAATAAATCTTCTAGTAAGTTATTATTACGGTATGGTGTTTCAATGAAAATTTGAGACTGATTTTTTTCGAAAGAGGTTCTTTCTAGAGTTTTAAAACTAGCCCTTTTTTCATCTTTGTCAATGGGTAAATAACCGTGAAATGTAAAGCTTTGACCATTCATTCCTGAGGCCATCATAGCTAAAAGGATAGAAGAAGGTCCTACTAACGGAACCACTTGAATGCCTTTTTCGTGTGCCAGTTTAACAATTACAGCGCCAGGATCTGCTACGCCAGGACATCCCGCTTCACTCATTAGACCAACATTTTTACCTTCTAATAAAGGTTGGATGAAGTCTTGGTGCTCTTTCACTTCGGTACGTTTGTTCAAAACAAAAAGAATTAACTCTGATTGTTTTTTTTCGGGATGTACTTCTTTGATTGATTTACGAGCTGTTTTTTCATTCTCAACAATATAGTAATCAATGAAATCTATAGTTCTTTTTACGGTCTGCGGTAAAACATCCATCGGGTCACAATCTCCCATTGTTGTAGGGATTAAATATAGTTTTCCTAAAAGAGTAGCTGGTTTCATTATTGGTACGTTTATGTTTTTTAATCGAAGTTATTTGACAAAAATAGAGGATTAAATAGATAATCAAACCTTTCGACAAGTTTAAAAATCCAAAGAATACTAATTTAAGCGTGCTTAGCTATTAATTTGTCGGCGATGATATCACAAACTTCATCGAGCATACCATAGACAATCTCAAATCCGTTTGTCATTCCGAAATAAGGATCTGGAACGTCTACGTTTTCGTTTGGATACAATTCATTTAAGATGATTTGTACCTTGTCTTTGTGGGCTGGGTTTTCTGTAAGATTAATTACATCCGTATAATTAGAATTGTCCATTACATAGATATAATCATAAGTGTCAAAATCGGCAGCTTTAAATTGGCGTCCTCTTTGATTGGAAATGTCAAGGTTGTGTTTTTTTGCTGCCTCTATCGAACGTGCGTCTGGAGCATGACCTATATGCCATGATCCTGTTCCTGCAGAATCTACAGTGAATTTATTTTTGGGAAGTTTTGAGGCTAAAATACCTTCGGCCAGTGGTGATCGACAGATATTTCCCAAACACACCATTAAAATTTTTACAGACATGATGCGTTTATAGCGTTAATTTTTTATGGATATCTTCAACAAATTTCTTGAATTGTTTGTCGGTAGCCACAAGATTGTCAACTGTTTTACAAGCGTGTAATACAGTAGCGTGATCGCGATCCCCAATTTGAGAACCAATATTCGCTAAAGATGCTTTTGTAAATTTCTTCGCAAAAAACATAGCTAATTGTCTTGCTTGTACTACGTGTCTTTTTCTAGTTTTCGACTGTAAAGTTTCTAAATCCAATTGGAAATAGTCAGAAACTGTTTTCTGAATGTAATCTATAGAAATTTCGCGTTTTACATTCTTTACGAATTTTTCAACAACACTTTTTGCTAATTCAATTGTTACTTCTTTTTTGTTGAAAGAAGATTGAGCGATTAGAGAGATTATCGCTCCTTCAAGTTCTCTAACATTCGATTTGATATTCCGGGCAACGTATTCTATGATTTCTTCTGGAATTTCAACACCATCACGATACAAGATATTTTTCAAGATAGAAATTCTAGTCTCGTAATCTGGCTGATGCAATTCTGCAGACAATCCCCATTTGAAACGAGATAATAAGCGTTGCTCGATATCTTGCATGTCAACAGGTGCCTTATCAGAAGTAAGAATCACTTGTTTTCCATTTTGATGTAAGTAATTGAAGATGTGGAAAAATACATCCTGTGTTCCAGATTTCCCGGAAAGGAATTGCACATCGTCAATAATTAAAACATCAATCAGCTGATAGAAGTGTATAAAATCATTTCGGTTGTTTTTCTTTACCGAATCAATATATTGTTGGGTGAAAATTTCAGCTGAAATGTATAAAACTGTTTTTTCTGGATATTTATCTTTAATTTCTACACCTATCGCGTGTGCTAAGTGTGTTTTACCTAATCCTACACCACCAAAAATCAATAATGGGTTGAATGAAGTTCCTCCTGGTTTATTGGCAACAGCCATACCTGCTGAACGAGCTAATCTGTTTGAGTCTCCTTCAAGAAAGTTATCAAAACTATAGTTTGCATTCAGTTGTGATTCAATTTTTAAATTTCTGATTCCAGGGATTACAAATGGATTTTTTAATTCCGGGTCCAGATTTTTAAAAGGAGCATCAATATTTTGAGGTTTCATAGGTGCGCGGTTTGCACTTGGCAATTGTTCCGTAAACGGTTGTTTGTTGCCATATGTGTTTTCCATCTTAATTTTATAAAGTAACTTCGCGTTTTTACCAAGTTCTTTAGTTAAGGCTACTTTTAATAATTTTACATAGTGTTCTTCTAACCATTCGTAGAAAAATTTACTTGGTACTTGAATATATAATGCGTTATCGGTAAGTTCAACTGATTTAATTGGTTCAAACCAAGTTTTGAATGCTTGATCCTGAATGTTGTCTTTTATAAAAGACAAACAGTTTTCCCATACTGATTGAGCAGTTTTGTTCATAAATTCTAGGTAAATTATTTTATTTAGTAATCGTTGTCTTATTAAATAATGCTTAAAAAAGCACTATTTTTCGGGGTAACAAATATGTGAACAAATTTCTGTAAAAAAAAATATTTAGGGGTTGATTATGTAATAATATTGTTGTAAGTAGTATTTAGATGGTAAAATTTTAAAGCAAAATAAATAAATTATAGTATGAAAGAACACGAATTTAATGTAAGGGTAAGGTATGCTGAAACGGATCAGATGGGGGTTGTTTATCATGGAAATTATGCTCAGTATTTTGAGATGGGACGCGTGGAATGGCTTAGAAACCTTGGGATTTCTTACAAATGGATGGAAGATAACGGTATTATGCTTCCGGTGGTTTCCTTGAATATAAATTATAAAAAACCAGCCCGATACGATGACCTTTTGAGGGTAAAAACTATTTTTAAAAGTCAGACTTCCGTTAAGATTGAGTTTGATTATGAAATTTACAATGAGCAAGGGGAGTTGTTAACAATTGCCAACTCAATATTGGTTTTTGTTAATATGAAAACGGCGCGTCCGACTGTTCCTCCTGAGTATGTTACTGAGAAGCTTTTGAAAATGTAAAAATTAAGGGTAAAAAATAATTATTCTTTAATTTTAATATCTATTTCAAACAGTGAATTAAAAATGTCGAAAATCATTTCGGCATTTTTTTTTCGCGTTTTCACCTCGATTTTCCCAATCGGCAATCCTGTTTCATCGTTTATCTCCATTTCTTGAGTTACGATTTCTAGCTGTTTTTCTTTAATTACTCGCATGACTTTATTCATGTTTTTATAATCAAATGAAACCTGATAATGGATATCGATCGTTTTTTCAATAATTTCACAACTTTCAAGCGTGAGTTGAGCAGTTGCTTTGTAAGCGGATATTAATCCGCCAACGCCTAGTTTAACGCCTCCAAAAATCCGGGCTACTACTACGAGTGTGTTTGTAAGAGAAAATGACTGAATTTGGCCATAAATAGGCATACCGGCGCTATTGCTCGGTTCTCCGTCATCATTGGCTCGATAAGAAAGGGTGTCGGTGCCTATTTGGTAGGCGTAACAAAAATGACCTGCATTTGGATGTTTTTTTCTTAAACCATCAATGATGGTTTTTACCTCGTCTTCTGATTGGATAGGAAAGGCGGAACCAAAAAATTTACTGTTCTTTTCTTTATGTAGTATTTCCTCCGACTCAAATTCGATGGTATTGTAAGTGTCTTTTATTTCCAAGTGGGATTTTCTAAATTATATTTTTATTGAATAAGTCTACCACATCTTCTTTACCTACCTGTAAATTCCAAACTTGAAATCCCAGTGATAGCGCTGCGTCTGTGTTTTCTTTTTTATCATCGATGAATAAAGTGCGTTTTGCTTGCAAATCATGTTCGTTTAAAACATAGTTGTAAATTTCAAGATTTGGCTTTCTCATGGCTATTTCAAATGAGAAATGTACTTTTTCAAAGCACTTGTAAAAATCACCGTAAAAAGAGGCACCACTATTTTGTTCGAATGTTTCGATGTGGATAGCATCAGTATTGCTAAGTAAAAACAAGCGGTATTTTTTAGAAAGCATTTGTAGAAACTCCAATCGATACAAAGGGAAATCTAATAAAATGGCATTCCATGCCTTTAAAATCTCCCCTGTACTAGCATTAGGAATGTGTTTTTGAATACCACCAATAAATTTTTCTTGGGATATTTTACCAGTTTCAAATTGAATATTTAACTGGTCTAAATCCTCATTCCATTGCGTAAGTCCTAGATTTTTTAGTCCATCAACGGTGGCTTGTTTGTCTAAATTAATAAAGACATCCCCAAAATCAAAAATAATTGCATTAATCATGGTTTCTCAATATTATGAGTTCATCTTGACCGATTAAGTGTTTTTCCAAATAAGATCCGCTTAGTGTCGGAGCCTTCGTGCCTTCTTTAAAGAGGATGTTACCTTTAAAAACTCGTGCTTCATCCCAGAGATTAGCGTCAATGAAAGTTTGCAATGTTTGTCGGCCTCCTTCTATGATCACCGATTGAATTTGATACTTGTATATCGCATCTGCCACTTGGCTTGCTATATTTTTTTCAAAATCAACGGTATCAAAGATAAGGTTTTCTTTGTTGATATTAGTTGCTGCTTTTGAGAAAACAATTGTTTTTGTTTGATTGTCAAATACTTGGCTATTTTCTGCTATGCGATTTTTTTGGTCCAAAATGATTCGAACAGGATTGTTTCCCATCCAATCTCTCACATCTAATTTCGGATTGTCATCGATGACTGTTTGTGTGCCCACTAGAATAGCCTGTTCTTCACTTCTCCATTTATGAACTAATTGTCTCGAATAGCGATTTGTAATCCAAACTGGTTTTTGTTCTGATTTTACTTTTGGAGAAATGAAACCGTCTTGACTTTCTGCCCATTTTAAAATAATATAAGGTCTTTTCTTTTGATGAAAAGTAAAAAATCGCTTGTTCAACTCATGGCATTCGTTCTCAAGAATACCAACGGTCACCTTTATTCCGGCTTCAATTAATTTTTTTATTCCGTTTCCAGCTACTTTTTCATTTGGGTCAACCGTTCCGATAACTACCTGTGGGATTTCATTTTTTATGATTAAATCAGAACAGGGCGGTGTTTTTCCAAAATGACTGCAAGGTTCTAAACTTACATAAATGGTGGCTTTTTTTAATAGGGATTTGTCTTTTACTGAATTGATGGCATTTACTTCGGCATGAGGTTCACCCGCTTTTTTATGCCAACCTTCCCCTATGATAGTATCCTCATAAACAATAACACTGCCCACCATTGGATTAGGATAGGTGGTTCCTAAGCCGTTTTTGGCTAATTGGATGCATCGCTCGATGTATTTTTCATGTATCTTCACGATGCAAAAGTAGTTATTTTTGAGGTTAGCGTATAATCTTTGGGATTAGTTTTAAAACTTCTGAAAATAACAATAAACAATTTCTATTTTTGTGTTTTTATAAACAAGCATTTATACATAATGGAAAATTTGGTTATTAGAAAGATCGAAAAAAAGGATAATGAAGCCGTTGCTCAGTTAATAAGAGCGGTTTTTGACGAATTGAATATCCCAAAAGTAGGAACGGCCTATGCTGATCCGTATTTAGATTTAATGTTTGAGGAATACAATAAGCCCAAATCGGTTTATTATGTTGTCGAAAATAATGGGAAAATAGTAGGTTCGGCAGGAGTTGCTCCTCTTGAAAATGAAGCTGAGACGATTTGTGAATTACAGAAAATGTATTTTCTGCCTGAAACACGTGGTCAGGGGATAGGAAGTCAGGTTATGGCTGTATGTCTGCAAAGCGCTAAAGAATTTGGTTTCGAAAATTGTTATTTAGAAACTATGCCTTTTATGCATGATGCTCAAAAATTATACAAAAAAGTAGGTTTCGAATATATCGATGCTCCTATGGGAAGTACGGGACATGTCTCTTGTCCGGTTTGGATGCTGAAGAAATTATAAGTTATGAATTATGAGTTTTTCATTCATAAAGCAATAAAAACACAATGAAAATTAAAGAATACAGAAGCCAATTTATTCACGAACTACTTCCGATTTATGATGAAGGCGAAGCAGAGAGTTTTTTTTACCTGATACTAGAGGAAGAGCGTCAGTTAAAAAGAATTGATTTAGCTCTGGATCCCGAGTTGGTTTTTGGGGAAGAGGAAATAATTCTTTGGAATTCAATCCTAGAGCAATTAAAGTTGGAGATTCCCATTCAGTATTTACTGGGGAAAACTAGTTTTTTTGGTTTGGATTTTGAGGTAAATGAAAATGTATTGATTCCGAGACCTGAAACCGAAGAACTGGTGGAATGGATTATTAACGGGAATTCAAAGACTGAACGATTTAAAGATTTAAAAATTCTTGATATTGGAACAGGAAGCGGTTGTATTGCTATTTCATTGGCTAAAAACATGCCGAATGCAAGAGTGTACGCAATTGATGTTTCTGAAAAGGCTTTGGCTACAGCCAAAAGGAATGCTATTCTAAACCAAGTCGATGTAAAATTCATAACTCAGAATATTCTAGAGACAGAGGATTTAAAGGAACAATTTGATATCATTGTTTCTAATCCTCCTTATGTTCGAAATTTAGAGAAGCAGGAAATAAAGAAAAATGTTTTGGACAATGAGCCTCATTTAGCTCTTTTTGTGGAAGATGATGATGCCTTAATTTTTTATAAAAAAATTGCAGCATTAGCACAGAAAAACCTTTCGGGCGAGGGGAGTTTATTCTTCGAGATTAATCAATATTTAGGTAAAGACATGTTGACATTGCTTGAGAAAATGAATTTCAAAAACATTGAATTACGAAAAGATATTTATGGCAATGACAGAATGATTCGAGGTACAATTTAATATTTTTAGCAATGTACAAATCAAAAAAAGACCTAGTTTACCATAGAATTACTCGTATCGCAAGGCTTCAATTGGGTCTAGATAAGCAGCTCTAATCGCAGGGTACAAGCCGGAAACGATGGCAACCATAAAGCTAGTTAAGAAAGCAGCCATGATGGCTACCCAAGGAATAACGAATACAAAACTTAAAGCCGTCGCGATTCCAAAACCGATTAAGATTCCTAAAATTATTCCCACTATTCCGCCTAGTTGACCAATAAGTAAGGTCTCAATAAAAAACTGAATGGCGACGGTAGATCTTTTGGCTCCCAATGCTTTTCTAACGCCTATTTCCCGAGTTCTTTCGGTAACGGAAACAATCATGATGTTCATTAAGGCTATAGAAGATCCTAAAACGGTAATAATTCCGATCAGCCATGAGGCTAGTCCAAGGTATTTTGTGATACCAAGGATTCTATTGATAAGATCGTCACTACGTACAACTCCAAAGTTATTGTCTCTTACGGGGCTTAACTTTCGAACATTACGCATGGTAATAATGGCATGGTCTATGGCTTGATCCAATAATTCTTTATTGGAAACCATGATGCTCATGGTGTAATTAATGTTTGGTGCTGTAAATAAGGATCGAGCGACTTGTATTGGGATTAAAACTCTTAAATCTTGTTTGTTCCCAAAAGTGGAACCTTTCTCTTTTAAGATGCCAATTACTTTAAACCTTGCGCCACGTATCGAAATAGTTTTTCCAATAGGGTTTGTGTCTTTAAGTAATCCTTTACCAAAATCTGAACCTACGATACAAACATAGTTGTTGTTGTCTATATCAAAACCCGTAAAATTTCTTCCCAAGCTTGTTTCTAAACCGGAGTTGGTCATAAAATATTCGTCAACACCAACAACCGCAATTTCAGGATCTGTTTTTGTCGCTTCGTATTTTACCTCTGCAGTAGAAGTTGCCGTAAAGGATAGGGAAGTTTCTGTAAAGGGATAATCGTATTTGTTTTTAAAATCGACTGCTTCTGGGTACGAGATTATAGGGTTTATAATTTCGCGTTCGTCACCGCCTCGTCTTTGGGTATTGTTTTCGTATTGCTTGACGTTAAAAGTATTAGCTCCCATGGATGCAAAATCAGAAGAGATAGTGTTCTCCAAGGCAGAAACCACAGTCAGAATACCTACTAAAGCTGTAATTCCTATAGCGATAATTAATACGGTGAGCGAGGTACGCAATATTTGGGTCCTAATAGAGCCAAAAGCAATTCGTACGTTTTCTTTGAATAAATTTAACATCATGGTAGTTTGACACGAAAATACAATTTTTGTTACAAGTTTGTTTTGGAAGGAGTATTATTTATTTTAAAAATAAGATATTTGCAACCTGAATTTACGAATTGGGAGTTTACGAATTGGAAATTTTTTGCCAATTGATAGAAACCCGAATCCTAAATAGTAAAACCTAAATTAAAAATAATGGCATCAAAACCGAGCATCCCTAAAGGAACAAGAGATTTTTCACCTGCTGAGGTGGCAAAACGTCAATATATTATCCAAATCATTAAGAATAATTTTGAGAAATTTGGTTTTCAACCGATAGAAACACCATCATTTGAAAATTCAGAAACCTTAATGGGGAAATATGGAGAAGAAGGAGATCGTTTGATTTTCAAGATTCTAAATTCTGGGGATTTTTTGGCGAAAGCTAATGCTAAGCATTTAGAAGATAAAGACAGTACAAAGTTGACATCGAGTATTTCAGAGAAAGCCTTGCGTTATGATTTGACGGTTCCCTTTGCTCGTTATGTAGTGCAACATCAGAATGATATTGAATTTCCGTTTAAAAGATACCAAATTCAACCAGTTTGGCGTGCAGACAGACCTCAGAAAGGACGCTTTAGAGAGTTTTTTCAATGTGATGCTGATGTAGTTGGTTCAAAGTCTTTGTGGCAAGAAGTAGAATTAGTACAACTTTACGACACTGTATTTTCTGAATTAGGTTTGAAAGGAGTGACCGTTAAAATTAACAATAGAAAAATATTATCTGGAATAGCTGAAGTTATTGGTGCTTCTGATAAATTGATTGACTTTACTGTTGCGCTTGATAAACTAGATAAGATAGGCGAGGATGGTGTCAAAAAGGAAATGATAGAAAAGGGAATTGGAGCAGAAGCGATAGGAAAAGTGCAGCCTCTCTTTAATTTCACAGGAACTATTGCAGAGAAAATTGAAAAACTAGGTCTGCTTTTAGCTTCTTCAGAAGAAGGAATGAAAGGAGTTGAAGAATTGCGTTTCATTTGTGAAAATGTAATGAAATTAGGATTAGCTTCGGCAATATTAGACCTTGATGTTACACTTGCTCGTGGATTGAATTATTACACTGGGGCAATATTTGAAGTGGCGCCTCCTAAAGAAGTCGCTATGGGTTCCATCGGTGGTGGAGGTCGTTATGATGATTTGACCGGAATTTTCGGATTGAAAAATATGAGCGGAGTTGGGATTTCTTTTGGATTGGACCGCATCTATTTAGTTGTGGAAGAGTTGAGTCTTTTCCCAGAAACCGTTACTGCAACGTCAAAGGCGTTGTTTATTAATTACGGTGACGCCGAAGCATTTTATGCTTTGCAGGCGATACAAAAGTTAAGAGCTGCAGGTATAAAAGTGGAATTGTATCCTGATAACGCAAAAATGGCAAAACAGTTTCAACATGCTGACAAGAGAAATATTCCTTTTGCAGTGATTATAGGAGAGCAAGAGATCGCTTCAAATTCTTTTTCGTTAAAGAACTTAGTAAGTGGAGAACAGGTTTCTCTTGATTTTGAAGGTTTGAAAAACGCGTTATTGTAAATTAAATTTTACGCATAAAAAAAAGCTTTGTTAGTTAACAAAGCTTTTTTTAATATAAGGTATTCTTGAATTAATAATATTTTAGAAACCAACCTTAAATTTGTTTTTAACAGATTAAAAATTTAATCTAGATCAGAACCGGTAACAAACTTATAGAAACTAAAACGTAATAGTCTTAAAATTTTATTAAAATTTAAATTAATATCAAAAAGATAGACTAGAATGTTCTCCATCATAAATAGCTGCTATTAAAAAAAAGAATGACAATTTGACATTTAGTGAGAATTGGCAGTACTTTTGCAATTCAAAGAAAAGTGAAAAAAATGAAGTTTAAGAATATTTTTAAAAATACAGGTAATATGACTACTGAAAATACAGAAATCGATAAAGAGATGGATGATGTAACATTAGATAACAATGCGAGTGAAGAACAAATTGTTGCTGATGAGTTAAGTGTTGAAGAGCAATTGACGCAAGACTTAGCGAAAGAAAAAGATAAATATTTACGATTATTTGCAGAATTTGAAAATTACAAAAGACGAACTTCAAAAGAACGTCTTGAATTGTATAAGACAGCAAATCAAGAGGTTCTTTTAGCTATGTTGCCTGTTTTAGATGATTTTGACAGAGCGATGGTCGAAATACTTAAATCGGATGACCAATTACTTTTAAAAGGGGTAGAGCTTATTCATGAAAAACTGAAAAGCACGCTAGTTTCAAAAGGATTAGAACAAGTAGAAGTTAAAGCTGGTGATGCATTTGATGCTGATTTTGCTGAAGCAATTACTCAAATTCCTGCTCCTAAGATGAAAGGGAAAATTGTTGATGTTCTTGAAAAAGGATATAAATTAGGAGATAAAATTATTCGATTTCCTAAAGTTGTTATAGGGCAGTAATGTAGACAGGTTTAGACGCAATTAATCGCGTTCTTACTTTCACAAGAAAAAATAAAGATGAAAAAAGATTTTTACGAGATATTAGGCATTTCAAAAGGTGCTGATGCAGCAGCGATAAAGAAAGCTTACAGAAAAAAAGCATTAGAACATCACCCTGACAAAAACCCTGGAGACAAATCGGCAGAAGAAAAGTTCAAAGTAGCTGCTGAAGCTTATGAAATATTAAGCGATCCGAACAAAAAAGCAAAATACGATCAGTACGGTCATCAAGCTTTTGATGGTTCTGGAGGTTTTGGCGGTGGTGGAGGTCATGCTGGAATGAATATGGATGATATCTTCAGCCAATTTGGTGATATTTTCGGTAGCGCCTTTGGTGGTGGTGGCGGATTTGGTGGCGGAGGCGGAGGTCAACGCAGAACTAAAGGAAGCAACCTACGAATCAAAGTAAAATTAACATTAGAGGAAATTGCCAATGGTGTTGAGAAAAAAGTAAAAGTAAAACGTAAAGTTCAGGCGCCAGGTGTGTCTTATAAAACATGTTCTACCTGTAATGGGCAAGGACAAGTAATGCGTGTTACTAATACGATTCTAGGAAGAATGCAATCAGCATCTACCTGTCCTACTTGTGGTGGATCAGGTCAGATTCTAGATAAAAAACCTTCAGAAGCAGATTCTCAAGGGATGATTGTTGAAGATGAAACGGTTTCTATAAAAATACCTGCGGGAGTTGTTGATGGAATGCAGTTAAAAGTTTCTAACAAAGGAAACGATGCGCCAGGAAACAGTGTTCCAGGAGATTTAATTGTAGCTATCGAAGAGTTAGAACATGAATTTTTGAAGCGTGAAGGAGAGAACTTGCATTATGATTTATATATCAGTTTTCCTGAAGCGGTTCTTGGAGTTTCCAAAGATATCGAAGCTATAAATGGAAAAGTTAGAATCAAATTAGAAGAAGGAATTCAATCTGGTAAGATTCTTAGACTTAAAGGAAAAGGTATTCCAAATATAAATGGCTACGCAAGTGGTGATTTATTAGTACATGTAAATGTATGGACACCTAAAACGATAAGTAAAGAGCAAAAGTTATTTTTCGAAAATAATATTAGTGATGATCATTTCATTCCTAATCCTGAAAAATCCGACAAATCATTTTTCGAGAAAGTAAAAGATATGTTTTCTTAATTTTTATAAAGGTTAAAAATTAAATATAAGTTTCCCATCCTTGTGAAAATAAGGGTGGGTTTTTTTATGTAACAATTATATCTATTTCGATACTAATTATTTACTTTTACACAAATTCAAATTTCAGCATGAGTACTCTACTTGAAGTCAATAAAGTCGTAAAGCAATATGGTGATTATGTGGCGCTTAACGAAGTTTCATTAACAGTTCCTAAAGGCAGTATTTATGGGCTTTTAGGTCCAAATGGTGCAGGAAAAACATCTTTAATCCGAATCATAAATCAAATTACGTTGCCTGATAGCGGTGAGATCATCCTTGACGGTGAAAAACTCCAGCCCAAACACGTTCAATACATAGGCTATCTTCCAGAAGAAAGAGGGTTGTATACGAGTATGAAAGTAGGTGAGCAATGTTTGTATTTGGCACAAATGAAAGGGCTGTCAAAAGCAGAAGCCAAGAAACAATTAGAGTATTGGTTTGATAGATTAGGAATTCAAGGGTGGTGGAATAAAAAAATTCAAGAACTTTCTAAAGGAATGGCTCAAAAAATTCAGTTTGTCGTTTGTGTGTTGCACAAACCTAAATTGTTGATTTTTGACGAACCTTTTTCTGGTTTCGATCCTGTAAATGCTAATGTGATTAAAGACGAAATTTTGGCATTGCGAGAAGAGGGCGCTACGATTATATTTTCTACACACCGCATGGAAAGTGTAGAAGAACTATGTGATCATATAGCCTTGATTCATAAATCAAATAAATTGATCGAAGGAAAGTTAGACGATGTAAAGAGACAATTCAAAACCAATAGTTTTGAGGTAGGTATTGTATCTGATAATGTTGAAGGTTTAATGTATGATATCACTCAGAAATTTACTGTGTCTCCGGCTAATTTTAAATCTCTTGGCAAAGAATTGAAACTTGAAATCCAATTGGGAAATGCTATGCCAAATGAATTGCTACAGGTCTTGACACAAAGAGGACAAGTGACTCATTTTGTCGAAAAAATTCCAAGTGTAAATGATATCTTTATTCAAACAGTAAGCGAAAAGTAAATAATTTTTAATGTTATGATTTTAGAGTTCTGAAATCTAAAATCGTTAATCATAAATCATAAATCTAAATGAGTATTATTTCATTAATCATAAAAAGAGAGTTTATTGCCAAAGTGCGTAATAAATCTTTTATAGTTATGACCTTTTTAAGTCCGCTGCTATTTGTGGGTATTGCCGCATTTGTGGGGTATTTAAGTTCGATGAAAGCAGAAACGAAACGAATTGCGATTCATGATGAATCGGGTTTGTTTGTCAAAGAGTTTATAGCGCAAAACAATCCGAAAAGTGAATATAAATACCTTGATTTATCTTTAATTGATTCGAAATTCTTAAAAGATAGTATCACTAATGAAAATTATGAGGGTTTGTTGTTGATCCCTAATACCGCTAATGCTGCCGACTTAGAAAATAAAATTCAATTTATATCTAACAGTAGTCCGAGCATATCGTTTATTGAAAAGGTTCAGGATATCGTTGCCAACAAAATCACTAAAACCAATCTAGTAAAAGCTAATTTGGATACTTTGGCGATTAGAAATGCCCAGTCAAAGGTCAACATAAGCTTGGCAAAGGCTTCAGGTGAGCAAAGTGTAAAAGGGCTTAATGAAATAAAAATTGCTATTGGAGGTGGATTTGGATACCTGATTATGATGTTTATTATCATTTATGGTAATATGGTGATGCGAAGTGTGATAGAAGAAAAAACAAATCGTATTATCGAGATAATTATCTCATCGGTAAAGCCATTTCAGTTGATGATTGGTAAAATTATCGGAACCTCACTAGCAGGAATCCTTCAGTTTTTTATATGGGCTGTAATAGGACTTTCGCTGATGTTTGCCGCTTCGGTGTTTTTTGGGGTTAATGTTGGTCCAACAGCAAGGGTATCACCGGAATTGATGGATCAGGCACAGCATGAATTGTCTGGTACCGCACAAATGTATATCAAAGAGTTGTGGAACTTGCCAATTGCGAGTATATTGATCGGTTTTGTAGTTTATTTCATTGGCGGATACTTTCTATACAGTTCTTTTTATGCTGCAATTGGAGCCGCTGTTGATAATCAAACCGATTCACAACAATTTCTACTACCTATCATTATGCCTTTAATGCTGAGTGTTTATGTAGGTTTTTTTAGTGTAATAAATGATCCGCACGGTACTTTAGCAGTAGTTTTTTCTATGATTCCGCTCACATCGCCTATTGTTATGTTAATGCGAATTCCGTTTGGCGTACCTTTGTGGCAAATTGCCATTTCCGTAACCCTGTTATTTGCAACCTTCTTTTCAGTAGTTTGGTTTGCAGCAAAAATATATCGTGTTGGAATTTTGATGTATGGAAAGAAACCTACATGGAAAGAATTATACAAATGGCTTAAATATTAAAGTTTATTTGGTTTTTCATTGCTTCGTTTAGACGAAACTTCAAAAAGCTAAATACTAATAATTAAAATAGATTATGAGTAAAATATTAATCATAGAAGACGAAGCAGCGATTCGAAGAGTACTTACAAAAATACTCTCTGAAGAGAACGATAGCTATCAGGTTGAAGATGCAGAAGATGGTGTTGCTGGTTATGAAAAAATAAAAAATAACGATTACGATCTTGTTTTGTGCGATATAAAAATGCCGAAAATGGATGGTGTCGAATTGCTTGAAGCTGTAAAAAAAATAAAACCAGAAATTCCCATTGTTATGATCTCTGGTCATGGTGATATGGAAACTGCTATTAATACGATGCGACTTGGGGCCTTTGATTATATTTCAAAACCACCTGATTTAAACCGATTGTTGAATACGGTAAGAAACGCATTAGATAAAAAACAACTCGTAGTTGAGAATAAGATTTTAAGAAAAAAGGTCAGTAAGAATTACGAAATGATAGGGGATAGTGAAGCAATTGATCACATAAAAGTGATGATTGATAAAGTAGCCCAAACAGATGCTCGTGTGCTTATAACGGGGCCAAACGGAACTGGTAAAGAATTAGTTGCTCATCAGTTGCATGAAAAAAGCGAACGTGCTAACTTTCCTTTAATCGAAGTGAATTGTGCTGCGATTCCTTCTGAATTGATAGAAAGCGAATTATTTGGACACGTAAAAGGGGCTTTTACATCAGCGGTAAAAGATCGCGCTGGTAAATTTGAAGCTGCCGATAAAGGAACTATTTTCTTGGATGAAATTGGAGACATGAGTCTTTCGGCTCAAGCCAAAGTATTACGTGCATTACAAGAAAGTGTAATTACAAGAGTAGGAGCAGATAAAGATATTAAAGTGGATGTTCGTGTAATGGCGGCTACCAATAAAGATCTGAAAACGGAGATTGCCGAAGGTCGCTTCCGTGAAGATTTATATCATAGACTAGCTGTAATATTGATCAAAGTACCCTCATTGAATGAAAGGCGCGATGACATTCCGATGCTGATTTCTCATTTTTCAGATAAAATTGCTTCTGAGCAAGGAAATGCAGTGAAGAAATTTTCTGGTGATGCTGTCAAACTATTGCAAGAATACGATTGGACCGGAAATATTCGTGAATTACGTAATGTAGTAGAGCGTTTGATTATCCTTGGAGGAAGTGAGATTTCTGAAAATGATGTGAAGCTGTTTGCCAGTAAATAAAAATAAATTAATGATTAAAAGACAGAAATTGGAATTCAATTTTACTGTTTTTTACTCTTTCAATAATACCAAATGAAATTAAAAAAAATAAACGAAAAGTTACGAGAAGGATTAGTTGATAACGGTTTAACCGAAGCAAACAAGTTACAAAAAGAAACTTTTTCTACTTTAAAAAGTGGTGCTGACTGTATTATTATCGCACCAAAAGGAAGTGGAAAATCAACTACTATTGTGATCAATGTGATCCAACAGTTAGTTTGCGAGGGTGAACAATCACCTCGAGCTTTGATTATTGTAGAAGACAAAGCTAAGGTGTTAGAAATGGAAGCCATCTTCGAAAAATTCGAAAGATATACTGATTTGGTAGTTTACGGAGTGCACGATAGAGGCGATATGGAATATGACAAAAATTATATTTCAGGTGGAGTTGATGTATTGATAGGGACGCCAATTAAGCTGAACGAAATGTTTACGACTGCTGGTTTTAATGTGAACAGATTGAAAATGTTTATTATTGATGACGCAGATCCTATTTTGAAATTACGTCATGAAACTAAACTGATGCGTATGTCAAATAGTATCAATAAAACACAACGCATTATCTTCGCAGACAGACTATCGGATAGGATAGAAAGTCTTGCTGATAAAATGATGGTGGAGCCTTATCTATTTGAAATTGAAGAAGGCGAAGAAGTGGATGACGAAGAAGAGGATACAAAATAATATAAAATAAATTACCATGGGATTAATGAAAGTGTTTTCAGGAAGTGAAATATTAGCACTAGCTTTAAAAGAAAAAATTGAAGCAGCAGGTGTGGATACAGTGATGAAAGATAATATTCAATCGGCTAGATTAGCCGGTTTTGGAAGTTCAGGTTCGGCTGTTGAGGTTTTCATACAGGAAACTGATTTTGCAAAAGCAACTCCGGTTATTGAAGAATTTAGATTAAGTATTTAATAAACAATCGATGATTTATTAAAGAAAACCCTGGATGTCAATTATGATATCAGGGTTTTCTTTTTTATGAATTGTCTCGTAATAAGATAAAAGAGATGAAATATAAGATGCTGGTGATAGACATGGATGATACCTTGTTGACAGACGACCATAAAATTTCGGAAGAAAATAAGGAAATGCTTTTTAAAGCGCAGGAAAAAGGAGTGTATGTTATTTTGGCATCGGGGAGACCAACGCCAGCAATGACTGCTTACGCGAAAGAATTGAAAATGGACAATTCTTATATGATTTCGTATAATGGCGCCGTAATTACAGATTTGAAGGAAGATAAAGTAATTTTTGAACAAACCTTGACGCAGGAACAAATACATGAATTGTATGAGTATAGCATAAAAAGCAAAACCCATATCATTACGTATCTTGATGGTAAAGTAGTGAGTGAGACGAATTCAGAGTATATAGATATAGAGCTAAATATTACAGGTTTATTGCACAATAAAGTATTGGATTTCAAGACTGCTGTTAATTCATCGGCTGTGAAATGTATTTTATTAGAAGAGCCAAGTTATCTGAAAGAAGTAGAAAAAGACTTAAAACTAGCCATGCCTCATTTGAGCGTGAGTATGTCAAAACCTTTTTTCCTTGAAGTGGCACAAAATGGCATTGACAAAGCTGCAAGTATAAAAATATTGGCGGAGAAATTGGGTATTCATCAAAGCGAAATCATCGCTGTTGGGAATGCAGGGAATGATTTGACAATGATAGAATATGCTGGACTAGGAGTTTGGGTTGATAACGTTACCCCTGAATTAAGAGACAGAGCAAATGTTATCGTCGCGTCAAATAATGATCATGGTGTTGCCGAGGTAGTGCGCAGATTTATTTTGAATTAAGGATTTTATTTCTTTTTCTTAGGTGGTTTGCAACTTTTACAAAAATCTGGATAGTTCTCAATTTGCTTTAAGACTTCTGTATGCAGTACAGTAAGTTTCGCTGCTTCAAGACCCAAATTAGTGTTTTTAGCTGCCATAGCATGCTCTTCGGTGTACTTCTTTTGTATTTGGTCGTATATAACTTTTAAAAAGCTGACATCAGAAAAAGTTCCTTTCTGCTCGTAGATTTCTTTGCGTAATTTACGAGCATAGAGTTCAGATAGATCAAACTCATAGCGAGCAAAATCCAGCAGTTTGTTAGCGGTAATTGTATCTGGAGCAATTAGAGACCCTGCGTCCTTTTGGAAAGAGCAATTTACTTTGGAGTTGAAATTTTTGGTAAACATAAACTCTACATTGTTCATCATAAATGCAAAACCAAGACTTGAAGCGGTGTGGATGCTAGTGATATTAACGTCACTTCCAATTTGTGTAGCTTCTGATTGAAAATCTGATAATTGTAGTTGGTAGATACCGTCCCATTCAATACTGTTTTGAGCATTTGTGGTTAGCACCTGAATAAGAAGAAAGAATATAATAGCTTTTTTCATTCGTTTGTTACGATTTAGGAATGTTCTTTTTTACTTTTTTTAAACTCAATAAATTCAAAGGATTAATCCCTAAGCCAGTAACTTCTTTTCTGGAGAATCGGGCTACTTTGTCATAAAACAAAGGAATTATTGGTGCTTGTTCAATAATGATTTTGTCCATTTTTTGATACAAGACAAAACGTTTTTCATCATCCGTTTCCTTGAAAGCTTGTTCGTATAAACGATCAAATTCGTCATTTTTAAAATGGGTGTAATTTGGTCCGTTTGGAGAGAAATTGTTACTGTAAAATAACGATAGATAATTCTCTGCATCGGGATAATCAGCAATCCAGCTCGCTCTAAAAAAAGAAACTTTTCCGGTAGAAATAGCTTGACGCAATGTAGAAGGAGGACTGATGTCTACTTGAACGTCTAATCCTATTTTTTGCCACTCTCTTTGCAAAAATTCTCCAATATCAACATAAGAAGCATTCGTGCTTAATTGAATTACAGGATTTTTATCACCTGTAGCTTTCTTGTACTCATTTACTAATTTTTTTGCTTTTTCGATATCGTAGGTATATCCTTTAGCATTATTAAAGCTGGGTAAACCTGCGGGAATAATTCCGTTTACGGCTGGCGTTCCCATATTATTTCGCAAATAGGTAATCATTTTTTGACGATCAAAACCGTAATTCATGGCTTGGCGAATGCGTAAGTCTAATACAGCTTTGTCGTCGCCGTCCATTCTGAATCCAAGGTACTCGGTATTAAGGTAAGGCCCAGTAATCAGGTTGATCTCGTTTTTATATTTGGGCTGTAGTTCTCCTTTTTGAGTTAGAATATCATCTTTATAAGAAGGGTCAAGACCTGAAGTGAAATCTAATTTTCCTTGTATGAATTGTAAAAAACCACTTTGCTTGTCTGGTAAAAAAGTAATAGCAACGGCTTCTAGATAAGGCAGCGAATTCCCTTTTTCGTCTTTTTTATAAAATAAAGGGTTTTTTCGTAAGACCAGCTTTACGTTTTCTTCCCATAATTTCATTTGGAAAGGGCCAGTTCCTATTGGGTGCGAACGAAAATCACTACCATAATGAGAAACAACTTCTTTAGGTACTACTGAGGCATATTTCATGGTCATCAAACCCAAGAAAGCAGGAAAAGGTTTGATGAGTTTAATTTCAAAAACGCTGTCATTTTGTGCTTTGAAGCTTTCTACGTTTTGTAAAACCCAACCACCGGGAGAAGCTACTTTTTCGTCTAATAATCGGTTTAAGCTGTATTCAAAATCGGAGGCTTTTACTGTTCTGGTACTGTCTTTACCAAATAAGATGTGTTTTTGGAAATAGATGTCGCTTCGCAACGTAAAAGTATAGGTTTTCGCATCGGGCGAAATAGCCCAAGATTTGGCAATATCGGGTTGGATATTTAATTTTTCGTCCAGTTGTAGTAAACCATTGAAAATGTGATTACAAGCCCAAATATTCGATTGTACTTTTGAGAAAGCAGGGTCAAGAGAAGTGATATTAGAACTTTCATTGTAACGAAAAACAAGATGATCTTTATTTTCTGTACTGTCTTTTCCACAGGAAACAAATGTTAATACAATACAAAGCGTTGATATATAGTGAATTATTGATTTCATTTTAAAGAATATTGTACGTAAATTTGCAAACTCTTTTTACAAAGATGTAAATATAATAAGTTACTACTAAAAACGTAGTTTATCCCTATGGAAAACAGAAAAAAAGTTGCCTTTTATACGCTTGGTTGCAAACTGAATTTTTCGGAAACTTCTACGATTGCTAGAAGCTTTGAAGACGAAGGTTTTGATCGTGTAGATTTTGAAGAAGTTGCTGATATGTATGTAATCAATACGTGCTCCGTTACTGAAAATGCCGATAAGCAGTTTAAGCAAGTGGTTAAGAAAGCAATGAAACTTAATGATAAAGCTTTTGTAGCCGCTGTGGGCTGTTATGCGCAGTTGAAACCAGAAGAATTAGCTGCAGTTGATGGTGTGGATTTGGTTCTTGGAGCTACCGAAAAATTTAAAATTACCGATTATATCAATGATTTGTCCAAAAATGATTTTGGAGAGGTACATTCTTGCGAGATAGCTGATGCTGATTTCTATGTGGGAAGTTACTCGATCGGTGACAGAACCCGTGCTTTCTTGAAAGTGCAAGATGGTTGTGATTACAAATGTACCTATTGTACGATTCCGCTTGCGAGAGGAATTTCTAGAAGTGACGAATTAAACAATGTTTTGAAAAATGCTTACGAAATTTCGCAGCAAAATATCAAAGAAATTGTTCTTACTGGAGTAAATATTGGCGATTACGGAAAAGGGGAATTTGGAAATAAAAAGCACGAACATACCTTCTTAGAACTAGTTCAGGAATTAGATAAAGTAGAAGGAATAGAGCGTTTGCGAATTTCATCCATCGAACCTAATTTATTGAAAAATGAAACCATCGAATTTGTTTCGAAAAGCAGAACTTTTGTACCGCATTTTCATATTCCGTTGCAGTCTGGAAGTAATGATATTTTGAAATTAATGAAGCGTCGTTACCAACGCGAAATATATACGGAAAGAGTAAATAAAATTAGAGAAGTGATGCCTCATGCCTGTATTGGTGTGGACGTCATTGTTGGCTTTCCTGGTGAAACAGATGAACATTTCTTAGAAACTTATCGTTACTTGAATGAAATGGATATTTCTTATTTACATGTTTTCAAGTATTCTGAACGTGATAACACAGAAGCTGCAGAAATGGGTGGAGTTGTACCTGAAAATGTACGTGTGAAAAGAAGTAAAATGATGCGTGGATTATCAGTAAAAAAACGCCGTTCTTTCTATGAAAGTCAATTGGGAAGTACTCGAACAGTTCTTTTTGAAAGTGAAAATAAAGAGGGTTACATTCATGGTTTTACAGAAAACTATGTAAAAGTTAAAACACCTTGGAATCCAGAATTAGTGAATACCTTGCATGAAATCAATTTGACTACAATTGACACTGATGGCAGTGTTCGAATGGAATTTGTAGCGGTTGAGGTGTAGGCAATTTAAAATAATTCATAGTTTAAATTATTAAACCATTAAGAGATTTAGAAAATTAAGGTAAAACTTAATGAACTTAATCTCTTAATGGTTTTTTTTCAGCAGTGATATGTCTTTCGACTTTCCTCTAATATTATGGGTTTGTTGACCAAATCCCTGCGTCTTTAATAAATACGCGGCGGTTTAATTTTAATTGCGCAATGATTAATTCAGCTACATCTTCAGCTTGCATTACATTTTCAGGGTTACCGTCAGTTAGTTTTAAATCTTTGGCCATTTCAGTAGCCACCGTACTTGGCGTTAAGGCAGTAACGCGAATGTTGTGTTTGCGAACTTCCTGCATTAAGGATTCGGTTAGTCCTAATACAGCAAATTTAGAGGCGCTGTATGCACTTGTTAATGCATTTCCTTTCAATCCTGCAGTCGAGGAAATGTTTATGATATCTCCAGTTTGTCGTTCGATCATATTAGGTAATACCGCGCGGGTAGTATAATAGGTTCCCATTAAGTTGACCTGAATGATACGCTCCCATGCTTTAGGTTCCAATTCTAAAAATTTACCAAAAGCTGCAATTCCTGCATTATTGATTAATATGTCAATCGTTTTAAATTTACCCAAGGCTTCTGCT
This sequence comes from uncultured Flavobacterium sp., assembly GCF_963974175.1. GTDB lineage: Bacteria > Bacteroidota > Bacteroidia > Flavobacteriales > Flavobacteriaceae > Flavobacterium. The sequence goes on along the minus strand of NZ_CAXBBR010000001.1, from coordinate 118,882 downwards.
ACTGCAGTATCTACTGAACAAATATCAGAAACATCAGCAGTAAGTGTCAATGATTTTACGCCTAAGTTATTTACTGCCGTTGCTACCTCGTCTAAATCAGATTGGGTACGAGAAACTAAAATTACATTCACGCCTTCCTTCGCCAATGCTATAGCAATCGCTTTACCAATTCCTTTTCCAGCACCTGTAATTAGCGCATTTTTATTTTTTAAGTCTGTCATTATGTTCAAATTTTAGTTTGTTATTAGCAAAGTTAAGGCATTCCATTTTTTTAATGGCAGTACAGAAAGTAAAATAAAAGTTAATTTCCACAGGTCGTAAATATTTAAATTTGATAAATTATTCAAATAATTATGTAACACTTTAGTTCCTGAAATAGGTCAATTTTGTAGTATAAATAATCACTATGAAAAAATTAGCCCTTCTTTTTAATATAAGTATCATAATTCTTTTTGCTTCATGCAAACAACAAGCTGATGTCGAAAGTGTCGAAAGCGAACCAGTTATCAAGCGACAAGAACCGAAAAATGTTTCTTTTCATTTCGAAAATACAAAACAATGGTTATCGGCAAATAGCGCCGATAATAAAATGCTACGTATCGCGTATGCGGTTAACCGAACCGATGCTACCAATTTGAAGCAAATGGATTCTATTTTAATTCCGGGGGATATGAGCGGCGATATTGAATTCTATCTTCCTTTTCCAATGACTGTTTCGTATTTAAAAGACATAAAAAAAGTTATCTTTTTTTCGTATGCTACACAAACATTTGCTGCTTATGAAAAAGGGCAATTGGTTTATACGGGACCTACTAATATGGGGAGTGAAAAACATAAAACCCCAGAAGGTTTGTTTTTTACGAATTGGAAAGCAGAGGAAACTACAAGTACATTTGATGATGAGTGGGAATTACGTTGGAATTTTAACGTAGAAAATAAATTAGGTGTGGGATGGCATCAATACAGCTTACCCGGTTACCCAGCTTCTCATTCTTGTTTGAGACTTCAGGAGACGGATGCCAAGTATTTATACGATTGGGCTGATGAGTGGCAATTAGCCGATTCAGAAACAGTTAAAGTAAAAGGGACTCCTGTAATCGTTTTTGGTAGTTATGATTTTGCTGCGCCTAGACCATGGCTACAATTAGCTACTGACCCAAAAGCATTAGCTATTTCAGAAAATCAAATTGAGGAAGAAACAATGCCTTTCTTGAGTGATATTCTAAAAGAACAAAAGAATAGAGATGCAGTTCAGTCTGCGAAGAAATAGAAATAGTTTTCTTTTTTACTTGAGGTCTATACTTAGTTTGTAAATAGTACTTTCTAAGACATCCGTGTCTTTGTCCTCACAAAGTAGAAACTGGATTTGGTTCTTGGTTTTTGAAAATAAGGTTAGCCCTTCAAATTTATTTGTGGGGCTAATTTTTTGTGTAAAATCTATTTTCATTGTATCTAAATCTATACAACCAATAATGCTTCCTAGGATTTCTCCATCGTCATACGTAGAGGAAGTGTTTTCGGCTGTGGCCAAGAAATAAATTTTATCGTCTACGAGAATTGCATCGGTAAAGCTACTGCGAACGCCCTTTATTTTGGGCAGCTTGTACTCGTTCGAAATTAGGCTGAATTCTTCGTTTAATTTTTTGGCGTGCAATGTATATATGACATTCTTATTATTGCTTTCATTGGCACGGTTAAAGAAATACCAGTTTTCGCCATCATAAATAGCGCCTTCTAAATTAAAATCTTCTGGTTTGATATTCCCAAAACTCTGCATGACTGCATACAAATCAACCAAATTATTAGTTGTGGCTTTTTTTCTCGTTTTTAAATCGAATTCGATCATCGCATTCCTTCTTGCCGTGGATCCAGAACCAAAGATATAAAGCGTGTCTTGAAAATGTGTGATGGATTCAAAGTCGGGTTTGTCCTTTTTAGGAATATTATCACTAGGGTTTTGTAAGAGTGGGTATTTATTCAGACTAGTATCGGTGATGTTGTATTCGTATAAAAAGCCACTGTTGTCTCCTATTAAGTAAAGAGAATTGCCTTGAAAAAAAAGCCCTGATGCAGAACCAATACCGATAATCGTTGTGAATAATTCTAATGTAAATTTTTTCATAATTTGTTGTTGAAAACGTAAAGCCCTAGCCCAGATAAAAGAGAAAATCCTATTGTGCCAGTCCCGAAGCTTCGGGGCGGCACAATAGATTGTAGCGAATAGCTGGAAAAAGCTCCAAAAAATCATCAAGATTAATCCTGATTATTTGTTATATTTGAGAAAGTAAAGATAAAAAAATCCCTATGAAATCGATTAATCCCGAAGATTTTAAAGTAGTTAACAAGATAGAATTGTCAAAACTTCCTACTAATTTAGATATTGGTGCCAGCGATGATACAAAAGAAGATAAATTAGATGATGTTCGCGAAAAGTTGAGTGACTTGCAGGACACGATGTATGCCCACAATCGATATGGAGTTTTGATTTGTTTGCAGGGGATGGATACTTCTGGTAAAGACAGCTTGATTCGGGAAGTTTTTAAGGAATTTAACTCACGCGGAGTTGTTGTACATAGTTTTAAGACACCTAATTCGACCGAACTGGAGCATGATTATTTATGGCGTCATTATTTAGCGTTACCAGAAAAAGGAAAATTTGCTGTTTTTAACAGAACGCATTATGAGAATGTATTAGTTACTCGGGTACATCCTGAATATATTCTAAATGAAAATATACCGGGGATTGAAGACGTTTCGTCGATTACACCTTCTTTTTGGGAAAACAGAATGGAACAAATCAGGAATTTTGAGAAACACATTACTCAAAACGGAACCATCGTTTTGAAATTCTTTTTGCATATGAGTAAAGAAGAGCAGAGGCAACGTTTATTGCGTCGATTAGAAGAGAAAAAGCACAATTGGAAGTTCTCAGTAGGAGATTTAAAAGAAAGAGAACGTTGGGATGATTATATGCATTATTACGAAGAGGCGATAAACAATACTTCTTCAGCGTATGCTCCTTGGTACGTAGTTCCAGCCGATGATAAGGACATGTGCCGCTATATTATAGGTAAAATTATTTGGGAAGAAATGCAGAAACATACTGACATTCAAATGCCTGAGATGGATGAGAAAATTCAGGGCAACATCGAATTGTACAAGGAGATGTTGGCAAAAGAATAAAAAAAAATGCTCTGAAATTCAGAGCATTTTTTTTACTAATTCAAAATTGTATTATAGTTGAAAACCATAAGCTAGACGTACACCAACTTGTCCAACACCTTTTCCTATAGTTTCATTATTGTTCATTTTTCTAAAATCAGAATAGTGCTCGTAACGCAATGAAACGTCAATGTATTTTGTTGCGTAACCAATACTTGGCGCTAAGATTAAAGAAGTTTGGTTGTAATCGTTAGTTACCGCAAATGCAGCACCAGCTTCTCCCATTACATAAAATTCGTCATTCCAAACGAATGCTTTAAAACCTGCTTTAGCTGGAATGAATCCTAAATCTTTTCCAGTAGCTTCACCTGGAAATGCATCAGCTTCACTTACAAAAAGATTTGTAAATCCAGTAGTCAATGTTAAAGAGTATCTTTTTGTTAAATCATATTGTAATCTTGCATCTGCACCTAAGGCTAATTTGTATGGGTCTTGAGTAGCATATCCACCACTAACACCAAATCCTAATTTGAAACCTTGATCGTAATTTTTTACTGCTGTGTCTTGCGCAGATGTTGTATTTGATAAAAAAGCTGAGATTGCTAATACAAGTAGTGTCTTAATTTTTGTTGTCGTTTTCATAAATCTGGGTTTTTATATTGATAATTTTAATGCCATCTGAATATCTATTGTTGTATTGATGACTGGTGCAAATGTATAGCGGCAGCTCTCCTGAAAAGTTATAGAATTATTTGATTTTCTTATATAATTCGGGAGTAAGGGATAATATCTTAAAAAAAGGGAGCTTATTAGTTGAATAATACAAGAACAATCAAAAGCTTCTAATTATCTTTGCCTTCAAAATAATAATACAGTGAATTTTTCTAAATATACTCAAGAGTTTTCCTATAATTTAAGACTGGCTTATCCAATCATTTTAGGGATGCTTGGACATACAATTGTTGGGATTGTAGACAATATTATGGTGGGAAAACTAGGGCCAACAGAATTGGCAGCGGTTTCTTTAGGTAATAGCTTTGTTTTTATAGCCATGTCAATAGGTATTGGTTTTTCTACTGCGATAACTCCCTTGGCAGCAGAGTCTGACGGGAAGAATGATATTGAAGAAGGAAGAAGCGTATTTCATAACGGGCTGTTTTTATGCACGGTTTTAGGTTTGACTTTATTTCTTATTATATTCTTTTTTAAGCCTTTGATCGCTTTCATGGGACAACCGGATATTGTGGTGGAAATGGCAAAGCCGTATCTCGATATCGTTGCTTTCTCTCTTGTTCCGCTTATAGTTTTTCAGGCGTACAAGCAGTTTGCTGATGGGAAATCAGAAACTAAATATTCTATGTGGGCCACAATCATTGGTAATGTCATTAATGTGGTCATTAATTATTTCTTGATTTATGGGATTTGGATCTTTCCTAAAATGGGAATTGTGGGAGCAGCTATCGGTACGATTATTTCTCGTATTGTTATGTTGCTTTTTATGCATTACATCATGATTAGAAAACCAAAATTCCATCCCTATTTTGAAAACTTCAGTTTAAAAGAAATCAAGAAAAAAATGCTTAATAAGATTATCAACTTAGGCTTACCTTCCTCTATGCAAATGTTTTTTGAGGTAGGTTTGTTTACAGGGGCAATTTGGCTTTCGGGGGTTTTAGGAACGACGAGTCAGGCTGCTAATCAGATTGCGTTGAGTTTAGCTTCTTTGACTTTTATGTTTGCCATGGGTTTGAGTGTGGCAGTAACGATTAGAGTAGGAAATCAGAAAGGACTGATGGATTATGCTAAACTGCAGCTTGTGGCGCGATCCATATTTTTATTGGCCATACTTCTAGAGACGGTGTTTGCTGTTATTTTTGTGGTTTTTCACCAATATTTACCTCAAATGTTTGTGGATGTTAACGATATGAGGCACATAGTAGAGACTAAGGAAGTTGTTGTAATAGCCTCTCAGCTACTATTTGTGGCAGCATTTTTTCAAATTTCAGACGGAATTCAGGTTGTTGTTTTGGGAGCCCTAAGAGGATTACAGGATGTGAAAGTACCAATGTATATTACATTTGTGGCTTATTGGGTTGTTGGATTTCCAATTTCAATTTACTTAGGTTTATATACTGATTTGAAAGCTACTGGTATTTGGATAGGTTTACTGGTAGGATTATCTTTTGCCGCTTTATTTTTGTATATTCGCTTCTCTCGATTGACGAAAAAGTTAATCTTAGAGAAATCTATAAAATAATGTTATTCTAACATTATAACTTCTAATTCGTTTATTGTTCTTATTTGACCAATAAACATTCTAAATTAAAATACATGATAATACTTATTATTCTAGGCATAATCTTAGTGGTTATGAGCTTTACTTTGAAAACAGATCAAAATCCGCTGTCAAAATTTTCAAATCTTTTTAAAATTATTGGGATTTTGCTAATTATTGGAGGAATATTCTCGTCTGCATTTAAGCAAATTGATGCTGGTACAGTGGGGGTTAAATCCTTGTATGGTAATGTGGAACCAGGGATTCTTACAAGTGGTCTGAATGTTATAAATCCACTTTTGGATGTAACCATTTTTGATACCCAAACTCAAAACTATACTATGTCTGCCGCACAGTCTGAAGGAGCTCAAGAGGGCGATGATGCTATTCGAGTATTATCAAATGACGGTCTTGAGGTGGTTATTGATTTAACGGTATTGTACCGCGTATCGGCTGCAGATGCTCCAACAATTTTTAAAGAAATAGGGGTTAGCTATATGGATAAAATTGTGCGACCGGTTACTAGAACACGTATCCGTGATAACGCAGTTTACTATGATGCTGTGGCTTTATATTCTACTAAAAGAAATGAATTTCAAGATCGAATTTTTAAAAGTATTGAGACTGATTTTAAATCAAGAGGTTTGATTCTGGAGCAATTACTGATTAGAAATATTAATCTTCCTACTTCAGTAAAAGCATCTATTGAAAGTAAAATTAATGCTGAACAAGACGCGCAAAAAATGACTTTCGTGCTTCAAAAAGAAAAACAGGAAGCAGAACGTAAAAGAGTGGAAGCACAAGGTATTGCTGATTATCAAAGAATTATTTCTACGGGTTTAACAGCTAAACAATTGCAATATGAATCCATAAAAGCACAAAAAGAACTAGCTGCATCACCAAACACAAAAATTATTTTTATGGATGGTAAAGGAAGTTCTTCAATCATTCTTTCTGATAAATAGATTATATTTGTTGCAACGATTATTGATTTAATCGTTGCAATGAATTTAGCAATTAATGATTTAACATTTATAAATGGAATTACCAAAATTTTTACTAGGCGATAACACTGATTTTCAAGAAGATATCTTTATCATTCACTTAGATTATCCAAGATTCATAATCAATCTTAAAGATGATGAGGTAGAATTTATTGAAGAAGCCGAAGACCTTGATGAAGGCGAATTAAATGCCGAAATGGAAGGATTAATAGTTTTGGCTAACGAGTTTTATGATAGAGAAATGGAACGTTACGAGAAAGAGTAACGATTAATATATTGTTTTACTGAAAGTCTAGATGAAATATCAAATAGATTTATCCTTTAAAATACTTTTCTAACAATATTTGAGCGGCTGCAAAAGGTGAAATTTCACCATTTTGCACCGCTTTTTTAGTTGAATCTAATAATTTTTGAATGTCAGAATTATTATAAAAACTAAGCTTAAGCTGTTCGTTGATGGTTTCGAGCATCCAATATTCATTTTGCTCCGAACGTTTTACATTAAAGTAATCATTGCCTTTTGTGAGTTCGACAAATTGTACAATCGTTTCCCAAACATCTGGAATTCCATCTTGGGTAATCGCACTACAGGTAGCGGTTGTGGGAATCCAACCTGATCTTTTTGCAGGAAATAAATGCAGCGCTCTATTGAACTCTGTCTTAGCTAGTTTTGCTTTTCGAATGTTATCACCATCTGCTTTATTGATGACAATCGCGTCTGCCATTTCCATAATACCTCGTTTGATACCTTGTAACTCATCGCCGGCTCCGGCAATTTTTAATAACAAAAAGAAGTCCACCATACTATGAACCGCTGTTTCACTTTGACCAACACCTACCGTTTCTATGATAATGGTGTCAAAGCCACAAGCTTCACAAAGTGTAATTGTCTCCCGTGTCTTTCTGGCTACACCACCTAAGGTATCTCCAGAAGCAGAAGGTCGGATGTAAGCGTTTTTATCTTTAACTAATTCCTCCATTCGGGTTTTATCACCCAAAATACTTCCGTGTGAAATCGTACTGCTCGGGTCGACGGCCAGAACAGCTACCTTTTTCCCTAATCCAGTTAAATGTTTTCCAAACGCTTCAATGAAGGTGCTTTTTCCAACGCCTGGAACACCGGTTATTCCTATTCGAACTGATTTATTTGCATGAGGCAAACACGCATTAATAACTTCATTGGCTTTGAGCAAATGATCGGGATTCGTGCTTTCTACTAAAGTAATAGCGCGGCTTAGAGCGGTTATATTACCCGATAAAATCCCGGTTACTAGTTCATCCGATGAAGGCTGTACTTTTCTATATTTTTGAATGTTTTTTACAACAGACGGACTAAATATTTCTGGCTGGGGAATTCCAGCTTTCTCGTTAAGGGCAGTCTGTTTTATTTTGTCGTTTTCCAAAGCTTAAAATCATTTTAGTAAAATTAACACTTAAACATGAATTATTAGAATTTAATCCGCTTTTTAAGTAGAATAGTTTAGCTCGTCCCATTGAAATTGAATTATTGAAAAATAGTGAAATACAATTCTAATAATTTTGATTTATACCAAGTGATAGTGCTAAATTAGCTGATATAATTTTTAGACGATGATTAACTTTATTCTTATCTTTTTTTATTTAATTCTTGGGATTGTATTGCAACGTGTAAAACGATTTCCTACTAACAGCTATAAGCTATTAAATAAGATTGTAATTTATATTTGCCTTCCAGCTTTGGCCTTGTATTACATTCCGAAAATTCATTGGAATAACCAATTGTTATTTCCTATTGGCGTGGCATGGATTGGGTTTGCAGTTTCGTTTGTGTTTTTTCGTTTTTTAGGAAAAAAGTATGGTTGGTCAAAAAAACTGACTGGATGCTTAATCTTAACGGCAGGTCTCGGAAATACGTCGTTCCTTGGTTTTCCAATTATCGAAGCGCTATATGGTCAGGAAGGGATGAAAACTGCGATATTAGTAGATCAACCCGGAACTTTTGTAGTACTTTCTACTTTAGGGATTCTGGTAGCTACTATGTACTCTAAAGGGGAGCCGAATGGCATTCAAATTTTTAAAAAAATAATGTTTTTCCCTCCATTTATTACTTTTGTGGTGGCCTGTGTGATGAATGTGTTGAATTTTGATTTCCATGAATGGGTACAATATATTCTCCAGAAAGTAGGTAGTGGAGTTACCCCATTGGCGTTGGTTTCCGTGGGGCTACAGCTGCGTTTTGAAAGTCGAAGCCAACATTGGCGGTTTTTGGGATTGGGACTTCTATATAAACTAATATTGACTCCAGCCATAATCTATGTGTTGTACGTTGTGATTTTGAATCAAAATTCTAAAATGATTGAAGTGGCCATCATGGAGTCAGCGATGGCGCCCATGATAACTGCCAGTATATTGGCTGCTACACATGGTTTGAAGCCTCGTTTAAGTAGTATGATGATTGGTTTTGGAATCCCAATTTCTTTTATCACTTTAGCCTTTTGGTATTTTGTGCTTCGATTTATTTAATTTTTTATTTCTTCTTTTTTTTATCCGCTATGAATACTATTTCTAATACTGATTTAAAAGCAGATAATCCTGCAGGAGCTCAAAAAACCATTTATTCGGTTTTGTTCTCTATTGCTTTTGCTCATTTGATAAATGATTTAATGCAGTCGGTTATTCCGTCTACTTACCCAATTCTTAAAGAGAATTTTAGCTTGAATTTTACCCAGATAGGGTTGATTACTTTTGTATATCAACTGACAGCCTCTTTATTGCAACCGTTTATTGGTTTTTACACTGATAAAAAACCAAAACCATATTCATTGGCAATTGGTATGGTGTTTACGATTTCGGGATTAGCTTTATTATCGGTGTCTACTCATTTTTGGATGATATTAGTCGCAGTTTCCCTTGTGGGGATTGGTTCTTCCATATTTCATCCAGAAGCGTCGCGTGTTGCTTTTTTAGGTTCTGGCGGGAAAAGAGGTTTGGCACAATCCATCTTTCAGCTGGGCGGGAACACCGGAAGTGCGATCGGACCATTGTTAGTTGCTATAATTGTGGCACCATATGGTCAATCGAATATCATTTGGTTTGTAATAGTGGGTATTATAGGCATATTCGTTTTGACTAAAATTGCGGTTTGGTACCAAAACCATTTGAATTTACGTGCTGCCAAAAAAATTGCCAATGACGAAGATATTGTCCCTTTTTCGAAGAGAAAAATACAAATTTCAATAGGCGTGTTACTGCTTTTAATTTTTTCGAAGTTTTTCTATATGTCTAGCATGTCGAGTTACTTTACATTTTATTTAATGAAAAAATTCGGACTTAGTATTCAAGAATCTCAATTTCATTTGTTCGTTTTCTTAGCCGCTGTGGCTGCGGGAACATTGATTGGCGGACCATTAGGAGATCGTTTTGGGAGGAAATACATTATTTGGATTTCAATTTTAGGAGCTGCTCCTTTTACTTTGCTTTTGCCTTACGCTAATTTGTTTTGGACTGGAATATTATCAGTGGTTATAGGAATAGTCATTGCTTCGGCATTTTCGGCGATTTTAGTATTTGCTCAAGAATTGATGCCAGGTAAAGTGGGGATGATTTCTGGTTTGTTTTTTGGTTTTGCTTTTGGAATGGGAGGTTTGGGTTCGGCTATCTTGGGGTATTTGGCTGATCAAACCAGTATAGAATATGTTTATAAAATCAGTTCTTTTCTACCTTTGTTGGGCGTATTTACTTATTTTTTACCCAATGTAAAAATGAAAAAACACGGACACTAGTTTTGGTTTCTTTGTGTATTTACGCTTCTAGTTCACTATTTTTTGACTAACTTTAATAAAAATATAAAGAAATTATGGCAACACTACGATTAGGAGATATTGCTCCAGATTTTACAGCAGAAACAACAATGGGGGAAATTAATTTCCATGAGTGGATAGGCGATTCATGGTGTGTTTTGTTTTCACATCCTGCCGATTTCACGCCCGTTTGTACTACTGAACTGGGAACTGTTGCAAATTATTATCCCGAGTTTGAAAAAAGAAATACAAAAGTAATTGCATTAAGTGTGGATGGATTAGAGTCGCATATAAAATGGATTAAAGATATTGAGGAAACACAAAATGTTACTTTGCAATACCCAATCATTGCAGACGAAAGTAAGACTGTCGCAAATCTTTATGATATGATTCACCCCAATGCAAATGAAACCTTTACTGTTCGGTCTGTTTTTATAATTGCACCTGATAAAAAAATTAAGTTGATATTGACCTACCCAGCTTCTACAGGGCGTAATTTTGATGAAATTCTGCGTGTTATTGATAGCTTGCAGTTGACATCAGAATACAGTGTGGCGACACCTGCAAACTGGAAAGACGGGAATGACGTGGTAATTTCACCTTCAATTCCGGATCATGATATACCTGCGAAATTTCCAAAAGGATATCAGCAAATAAAGCCTTATTTAAGAATGACCCCTCAGCCTAATAAATAAGATTTTAATGATTTTAAAATTTTAAAAAGTATAATGAAAGCTATTTTATTATACTTTTTTTATGCTTAAAAAGGGTGTAAGAGGAGCTGGTTTTTTTGCGATTAGTAATAAACAAACCCGCGATAACGATTCCCATACTTATGATTTGGCTCAGAACAATATTCTGATTCAGAAAAAAGTAAGCTAAAACTCCGCTAAAGACAGGTATTAAGTAGTAGATTAATGCTGTTTTTTGTGTCCCAATTAGCGTAATGGCTTCGTTCCATAAATAATAGGATACCAGCGAGGCAAAGATCCCAACATAAGTGGTAGCAAAAATTGTAGTGGAGTCAAAAATAACTTTCTTGTAATAAAGGTGTTCCCAAAGGTAGAAAGGTAAAAGGAAAAGAACTCCCAAAACAAAAACACTGAATAGAAATACTTTGGATGGTAATTCCTTTGGTTTCAGCCTGACTAAAATTGTATAACTTGCAAAGAAAAAACAGGCAATCAGCATTATTAAATCACCTATTGCGAACTTTATTTGAAGCAAAGATTGTAAAGATCCTTTGGTAATTAGTATTAGAACGCCTAGTATGATTGTTAGGATGCCAATTATTTGGGTGTTACTTATTTTTTCCTTGAAAGCGATTCGGGATATTGCTACAATAAATAAGGGAATGGAAATGGCTATTAAAGATAGGTTGACGGCTGATGTTGTTTTTCCGGCAAAATAAATCAACGTGTTAAATATGGTAATTCCAAGAACTGCAGTGAGGGCAAGGAAACGAATATTTTTCTTTATTTCTATACGATTTCTAATAGTGCTCTTAATAGCAAAAGGAGCCAAAACCACACAAGCGATTGTCCATCTCCAAAAAGCCAAGCCTACAGGCGGAATATGACCTTTTATCCCGCTTGCAATCACAAAATTTACCGACCAAAGTAGGGTAGCGCATAGTGCGAATAAAACACCTTTTGTCTGGTTATTCATGTACTTAAATTTTAAAGGGAGGGTTTTAAACGAGATTGTTTATTTTAGCATGCTGTAATAGTATAATAGTCTTAGCATCTTTAATTTCGCCAGATGCAATCATAGCATATGCCTCGTCATAAGATATTTCCATAACATCGATATTTTCCTCCTCATGTGCGACGCCACCGCCGTCACTTACCTTCATAGATTCGTCATATTCACCAGTAAATAAGTATAAAATTTCAGTTACAGCACCAGGGGACATGTAGGTTTCCATTACTTTATCAACTTTTGTAATGCGATATCCTGTTTCTTCTTCTGTTTCTCTAATAATACATTGTTCGGGATTATCCTCGTCTAAAAGTCCAGCACAAACCTCAATCATCATTCCTGATTTGTTTTCATTTAGATACGTTGGTAATCGAAATTGTCTTGTAAGAATTACTGTTTTTTGTTTTGAATTATAAAGTAAAATGGCAGATCCGTTTCCACGATTGTACACTTCTCTTTTTTGAGTAATCCAGCTATTATCGTTTTTTTGATAGTCGAAAGTTACTTTATTTAATATGTACCAGTTATCAGAAAGAAGTTCTGTTTGTTTTATTTTTATTTCCGGATTCTTCATTTTTTTATTCGTGCTTTTAATATTGTAAAATTAAGGTTTTCTAGCTCTCAAACTAAGATTTTTAAAGGTAGTCCCCCAGTTATTGTTATTGTTGTCATTTGGTAATCCGGCCTTTGTTAATAAGGCGTCTGTGTCATTCTCATCATTTTTCCAAACCCAAGCACAAACAGATAGACTTCGATTGTAGATAATATCTAAAAATAGTTTAGGATTCATTAAAGCCCCAGCGTTTAAAGGGGCAGTCTCTCCAAAGATAATTGGAAGATTAGCTTTCTTCAAGGCATCTAAGCGATTGTTTATTGTGATTTCATCATCTAATAGCCATTTTTCATAAGCATGGATATCAAATAGAATGTTGGTTTTGTTTTTTAGAAAATCGGCTCCTTTGTTGATAATAATACTTTCATCTTGTCCTTGTTCAGCGCACGGAATTATTAAGATGTTTGTGTTTCCCGTCGCTCGTACTGTAGTGACCAGTTCGCTCATGTCAGACATCCAAACAGTATCTGTGAATCCATCAGCTCTATCAAAACGATATGGTTCATTCCACACTTCAATCCATACATCTTCTTGATCTTTAAATTGTGTAGCCCAAAGTGCTAGTTTTGTTTTGTAATCAGTCCACCACGATGTTTGCGCGGGACTTTTTCCTGTAAACTCTGTTACTTTTTGTCCATTCCAACCAAAAGCACATAGAATGGTAATCCGCTTATTTATTCTATTATCATCAATAATACGCTGCAACGAATATAAATAAGAGCCATTTGAGTCTTGAATTGCGTTACCCGTTACTGGGGTTTCTTTTATGTTTCCAATAAATTCTCTGGCAATATCAATATTCCAAGAATTCATATCAGTGCTTCCAGAACTAAATACGTGAAAGGAATTAGCGCCAATAAGCTGAATGGGATTTGAATTTTGTATAATTTTCGACCCTTCTATTTGGAATTGTTTTGGAGTAACTACTAATTCCTCCTCTTTACAAGATTGCAAAACTATCATTGTAAAAATTAAAAATAAAGAGCGGAATATAGAATAGCTTTTACGATTCAAAAAAGAGAGTGTTAGAAATTAGTTATCGATCTGATCAAGTTTTATTAAATTGTATAAATAGAATAAGGAGAAAAAAAAACGCTCTGAAATTTCAGAGCGTTAGTTAATCTTATTTAGTAATTGTTTGTGTTCTATCTGGCCCTACAGAGACAATTTTGATAGGGACTTCTACTTCTTTTTCAATGAAGTCAATATATTCTTTTAATTCTTTTGGTAATTCATCGTATGTAGTCATACCAGTCAAATCTGCTTTCCAACCTTTAAATTCTTTGTAAACTGGAGTTACATTTTCTGGTTCAATGTTGTAAGGGAAGTGAGCGATGTTTTTACCTTTATAAGTGTACTCTGTACATATTTTTAAAGTTTCAAATCCTGAAAGGACATCACCTTTCATCATCATTAATTGCGTTACACCATTTACTTGAATAGCATATTTTAGCGCTACTAGGTCTAACCATCCACAACGTCTTTGTCTTCCTGTAACAGATCCAAATTCATTTCCTACGCGTGCCATTGTAGTACCGTCTTCGTCAAAAAGTTCTGTTGGAAATGGTCCACTACCTACACGTGTTACGTATGCTTTGAAAATTCCGTATACTTCTTTGATTTTGTTAGGAGCAATTCCTAAACCAGTACAAGCTCCTGCTGCAGTAGTATTAGAAGAAGTTACAAATGGATAGGTTCCAAAGTCTACATCTAGTAATGAACCTTGCGCTCCTTCACATAGTATTGATTTACCTGCTTTTTGAGCTTGGTGTAAATATTCTTCACTATCAATAAAATCAAGTTTTTTCAAATCTTCGATAGATTCAAAAAATTCTTTTTCAAGCTCTTCTAAGTTATATTGAATATTTACATCATAAAATGCGATCATCGCCTCGTGCTTGTCAGCAAGTGCTCTGTATCTTTCTTTGAAGTCTTCTAGTTCGATATCACCAACACGAATTCCGTTTCTACCGGTTTTATCCATGTAAGTTGGTCCAATACCCTTAAGAGTAGAACCAATTTTAGCTTTCCCTTTTGAAGCTTCAGAAGCAGCATCTAGTAAACGGTGAGTTGGTAAAATTAAATGTGCTTTTCTTGAAATGATTAATTTTGATTTAATATCTAAATTAAATTTAGCTAAACCGTCAACTTCACCTTTAAAAACAACTGGGTCGATTACAACACCATTCCCAATAATATTAATGTTATTATCGTGAAAAATTCCAGAAGGAATAGTTCTAAGGACATGTTTTATTCCGTCAAATTCTAAAGTATGTCCAGCATTTGGTCCACCTTGAAAACGAGCAATAATATCGTATTTTGAAGTAAGTACATCAACAATTTTTCCTTTTCCTTCATCTCCCCATTGTAATCCTAGTAATAAATCTACGGTCATTCTGTTTATTATTTGCAGTTAATTATTTATTTGCTGAACCTCTCGCAAGTGATTCGTATTTTTTAAATTTCAGTGTCTGATATTGGTTTTTTCTTGACTCCGTATAGATATAGAGAGTGATTAGTGATTTCAATATCAAATATTTCTTCGATTGTTTTTTTGATGCTTTGTATTCTTGGATCACAAAACTCAATCACTTCTCCAGTATCGGTCATGATAATATGATCATGTTGTTTATCGAAGTATGATTTTTCGTAATGTGCTTGATTTTGACCAAACTGATGCTTGCGAACTAAAGCACAGTCCAGTAATAACTCAATTGTATTATATAAGGTCGCTCTACTGACACGGTAGTTTTTATTTTTCATTTTGATGTAAAGATTCTCGATATCAAAATGCTCTTCACTTTCATAAATTTCTTGAAGGATGGAATAACGTTCAGGAGTTTTTCGGTGCCCTTTTTTTTCAAGATACATTGTAAAAACATTTTTTACAATTTCTTGGTTTTTGTTGTTATCTGTGGAAATGAGTGTCATATCTGGCAAAGATAAATTATTTATTCTAATAGTTTTCAAGTTTAAGGACTTATAAGAGCATAATTTGTGAGTTTTGAAACAAAAAGAACCTAAATGCTGTAGTCCTCAACGAGTCGTGAAAATCGATGATAATGATTTAATCCTTATACTTTTATTTTTTGTAAACACGGGTTACCTTATCGATTCCGTCAATTTTTTTAATATTATCGATTAGTTTATTCAGTAAAGTACTATTCTGTACGACAACAATTAATTGTCCTTTGAATAGTCCTGCATCTCCGTTCAACGATATGCTTTGAATATTGACCTGCATATTATTCGAAATTACTTTAGTCAACTCATTTGTAAGTCCTAAAGTATCCATTCCGGTAATATTTATGATCGCCTTAAATTCTTGTTGTGACGAATCGATCCATTTGGCCTGCATAATACGATACGCATAGTTAGACTGCATCGCAATTGCATTTGGACAATCTTTTTTATGCACTTTAATACCTTCGTTTATCGTGACAAAACCAAAAACTGTGTCTCCTGGAATGGGATTACAGCATGTGGACAGTTTGTAGTCTAATTTATCTTGTTCTTTACCAAACACGAGCATGTCATAATTGCTGCTCAATACTTGTTTGTGGACGTCTGCATCAGCAGTTTGTCCGGAACGTTTAATTTTACTTTTAAAGAAATTTATTAAAGTGTTGCTTTTTTGGGCAGCATAATCTTTAAGTTGCTGATTGTCAATTGAACCCACACCAACTCTGTAAAACAAATCTAAACTGGTTTTTAGTTTGAAAAAATTGACTAATTCATTAATTACGCTCTCACTTAAAGTTATTTTTAGATGCTTTAATTTACGAGTTAGGATTTCTTTTCCGTCTTCAGCAATTTTTTTAGTATTTTCATTTAAGACATTTCGAATCTTATTTTTTGCGCGTGATGTGGTAACGTAATCAAACCAGTTGATAGTTGGTTTTTGATTTTGGGAAGTGATAATTTCGACCTGATCGCCATTTTTTAGTTCATAATTTAGAGGGACTAATTTTCCGTTTACACGGGTTCCACGAGTTTTAATACCTATTTCAGAATGGATGCTAAATGCAAAATCCAGAGAAGTCGCACCCTTTGGCAAAGATTTGATGTCTCCTTTTGGGGTAAAAACATATATTTCTTTTGAATACAGATTCATTTTAAAATCCTCAACAAAATCTACGGCACTAGTTTCTGAGTTTTCTAGTGCTTCTTTAAGTAAGTTCAACCAAACATCCAAACCACCTTCTTCTGTCGCACCATTTTTATATTTGTAATGCGCTGCGTACCCTTTTTCTGCAATCTCGTCCATACGCTCACTGCGTACTTGCACTTCTACCCAGCGCCCTTTAGGTCCCATGACCGTAATGTGCAATGCTTCATATCCGGTAGATTTAGGAGAGGAAATCCAGTCGCGTAAACGACTTGGGCTCGGACGATAATGGTCGGTTACAATGGAATATATTTTCCATGCTAGAAACTTTTCATCGTGCGGATTTGCTTTGTAAACGATCCGAAGTGCAAATTTATCATAGACTTCATCAAAGCTTACATTTTGAGCCAGCATTTTTCTTCTGATAGAATAGATAGATTTTGGACGACCTTTTATAACGTATTCAACTCCTTCAGCATCTAAAGAGCTTTTAATCACGTCAGAGATGTCTTTTATGTAGGCATCTTGTTGTTCTTTTGTCTCTTTAATTTTGCTAACGATATTGTTGTAAACGATAGGTTCAGTGTATTTTAACCCTAAATCTTCTAGTTTTGTTTTGATGTTGTATAATCCTAGGCGATGGGCAAGAGGTGCATATATATATAAAGTCTCAGAGGCAATTTTGACTTGTTTATGGTTTTCCATGGACTCCATAGTTTGCATGTTGTGCAATCTATCGGCTATTTTAATTAGGATAACGCGCACATCGTCATTAAGCGTCAATAACATTTTACGGAAATTTTCGGCCTGCATCGATACGTTCATGTCTTTTTGAACCAACGAAATCTTAGTTAATCCTTCTACAAGTTGCGCCACTTTTGGATTAAAAATCCGTTCAATGTCTTTAACGGTAGTGGGAGTGTCTTCCACAACATCATGTAATAATGCTGCGGCAATAGAAGTGGCACCCAGACCTATTTCTGAGGCAACTATTTTTGCCACGGCAATAGGGTGAAATATATAGGCTTCCCCTGATTTTCTTCGCTGTTCTTTATGGGCTTCTACGGAAACATCAAATGCCTTACGTATCAATTTCTTGTCTTCAGGAGTCAAGGTCTGGTAACTGATGCGCAGTAATTCTTTGTATTCCTGAGCAATTGCTTTGTTCTCTTTTTCTATATCTATTTCTGTCATAGCGGCATGGTTCATTTTCTAAAAATAACTATAAGTTGGCAAATATGCAAGAGATAAATTACTACCTAATATTTAATTTTCCGCTTGATCTTTCAAGGATGTTTTAGAGTTATTTTTTTTAGATTCGAATAAAATCCAAATCTTGAAAATCATAGCTGAAATCTGTTAAATCAGAGATGGGATTCATTTTTAACGTTATGGCTTTTCCTTTTTCATCAAAGCTAAAAAAGAGATGGGCATCAGCATGCAAGTAAGCGTTATTCCATTTTACTACATAGTTTCCTTTTTTATAGAAAAACACCTCTCCGCTAAGCTGAGAAGAACGTTTCGATTCAAAAAACAACTTCCCTTTTTTCTCGCTTATCACGACATCCCCAAACCATTTATCCTGATATGTTCCTGTTATTGAAGCTAGGTCAACTTTTACTTTGTCTTTTTTGTTTTTGGCAACGGTAGCCCACACTTCATCAGTTACTTTATCAGCACTTTCTTCATTGGCTTTAATGCGGTTACTGTATATCGTTACATAGTCTTCTGAATCAATATCTAAATAGCTGTCTTTTATGGTGTTTGTAATTGCGTTAAATGCAGCACCTGATTGTTGGTTTGTCAATACAATAATCCCTAACTGTAATTCAGGAATATAAGTAGTTTGTGTTACAATTCCTTCAAGTCCACCAGTATGTGTTACTTGTTTGTATCCTTTTACATCACTTAAAAACCAACCTAGTCCATAACCATTAAAATGTGTATTGTAGGGAGCTCTAGTTTTAGTTGGAATTATAGTTTGCAACTGCCACATTTCATCATGTTCTTTTTGGGAGAATAACTGCTTGTTGTCAGGGCCATATTTTCCATTATTCATTTGCATAATTGCCCATTTACTCAAATCGTTCACACTGGAATAAATTCCCGCGGCTGCATCAAAAAGCTGGTTTTGGTAGCGTTTAATTACTTTCAACTTTCCATTTATAGGTACGTGAGGGGCAATGATATTAGTAGAATCTTTTAAGCGAACAAATGAAGCTGCGCTATGATTCATTTCGAGTGGTGCCATAATACGTTCTTCAACAAAATTACACCAGCTTTTTCCACTAACTACATGAATGACTTCTCCTGCTACAATGTACAAAAGATTGTCATAATCATATTTAGTTCTAAAAGCCGAAACAGGCTTCAAGTATTGTAAGTTTTGAATAATATCAGTAGCTGTAAAGTTACTTCCGTCAGGCCAAATCATTAAATCTCCTGCTCCAAGTCCAAGTCCGCTTCTGTGTGTCAATAAATCACGAATGGTGAATTCCTGAGTTACGTAATCATTATACATCCTAAAGTTAGGAAGGTATTTTATGACTTTATCATCCCATTTTATTTTTCCTTCATCCACTAATATGGCTAGTGATGCGCTTGTAAAAGCTTTACTGTTAGAAGCAATACCAAATAAAGTATTGGCATCCACTTTTTCTTTTGTATCGATGGATTTTACCCCATACCCTTTAGCAAGAACTACTTTTCCGTCTTTTATAATTGCTACCGCAATTCCAGGGACATTAAATGCAGTTAAGGTTTTGTTCACTAGTGCATCCACTTGCGGCTCGGTTATTTGTCCGAAGGAAAGTGTTGTTGTGATTAATGTTATTAGAGCGAATAATTTGTTTTTCATATTCTTATTTGTTTATTTAATTCTGGAATCAAAAATGTAATTTTAAAATCCTCTTTGCCTTTTGGCTTCAAAAATCAATATTGCTGCAGCAACTGAAACGTTCATACTATCAATTTCTCCCTGCATTGGGATTATAATATTTTGAGTAGCGGCATCACGCCATTCTTGCGTTAAGCCTGTTGCTTCCGTACCTACAACTAGCGCTGTTGGTTTAGTGTAATCTTGGGTATGATATGAAGTTGAGTTTTGCAAAGTAGCACAATAGAAATTGATTTTTTTCTCTTTTAGAAAAGCAATAATTTCTGCTGTTGTTCCTGTTGCAATTTGGTTTGTAAACAAGCAGCCTACACTGGAGCGAACAATATTTGGGCTGTATAGATCACTTTTTGGATTGGCAATAATAACGGCATCAAGATTAGCTGCGTCTGCAGTTCGTAATAAAGCACCAATGTTCCCAGGCTTCTCAGGTGCTTCGGCAACAAGAATTAAAGGACTGTCGGATAATTTTAAATCCGACAGCTGTTGTGATTTTGTTTTGGCTATAGCCAAAACACCCTCAGTAGTATCACGATAAGCTAGTTTTTGAAATACATCTTTATTGATTTCAATTAGCTCAGGAGTATTTGATATTTTCTTAGCTTCAATTTCAGTACAAATTTCAGGATAAAATAAGATGGTTTCTATTTCATAACCTCCTTTTAGCGCCAAGGAAATTTCGCGTTTTCCTTCTATTAAGAAAGTGCCTGTTTGTTTGCGGTTTTTAGCTTTTTCTTGCAATAATACCAAAGATTTTATGAATGGATTTTGAATTGAAGTGATTTGTTTCAAGATATTCTAAAATTTAATTATTATTTAGGAAACAAAGATACGTAGAGAACAGGCAGTTTTAAAAATTTGAAACAGAATATTTGTTGACCCCAAAAGAGATTCCGCAGATATGTTTCTCAGAACTACTTTACGCCATTATTTTTTTTTAATTTTGCGGCAATTGTTTTTAATAACAAGAATACGATTTGCTCAATTTAAACTCATAAGAATCATGTTTCATTTATTGGATATTATAGGAACAATTGCTTTTGCCTTGTCGGGAGCGTTGACTGCTATGAGTAAAAAGCTTGATCTTTTTGGCGTTTTTATTATTGCCTTTGTAACGGCAGTAGGAGGAGGAACCTTGCGGGATGTTATGATTGGTAGAACGCCTGTGGGCTGGATGCTTAATTTAGAGTATGTATATGTGATATGTGCTGCTTTTGTCTTAGCTCTAATATTCAGAAAAAAGTTCGAGAGACTGCGTACGTCATTATTTCTGTTTGATACTATTGGACTTGGAGTTTTTACATTGATTGGTATAGAAAAAGGAATTAGTGTTGGTCTGCATCCTGTAGTTTGTGTTGCTTTAGGGACTATGACCGCTTGTTTTGGAGGAGTTATACGAGATATTTTATGTGCTGAGATTCCAGTAATTTTCAGGAAAGAAATTTATGCCACTATATGTATCTTGGGCGGAATTGTATTTTTTATGCTGAAAAAATTCAATTTAGATAGTGATATTTTATATCTGATAACCTCACTGGTAATTATTCTAGTTCGTTTAATGGCGGTGAAATTTAAATGGTATTTACCCACTTTAGAAAAGAATTAGTCCGTCAATTAGCAACTAATGAGATAAATATAAGAAGCCGACCAGCGGAATAGGGTAGTCTGGATCGTTTAACTCGATAATGTAATAGTAAGTTCCGTCAGGGCATCTTTGGTTATCGAGCAGTATTCCTTTGCTAGCGTAACCATCCCAGTCACTAGTATTGTTATTTCCTTCCCACAATAATGCACCCCAGCGGTTGTATATCGATATTTTAAAATTCAAGAAAATATCACGAATGCCTTTATTCACAAAGGTATCATTGCGATTGTCATTATTGGGTGAGATAAAGTTGTGTACAGTGGGAGCACAATTCTTAGTGTTTAATTGAAAAGAAGTAATGCTAAAACAGTACTCATTTTGGACTCTAATGTATATAGTAGTAACCGCTTTATTGGTCTTGAAGTTGTAAGTATTCTGTATTGCAGTGGCTCCATTTTCTACACCAAGCGTTGCGTCTTCTAGCGAAGTATAAAAACTAACGGTGTCTTCTGTCTTTACTTTTACTAAGTCGTCATAATTTGAAAAGTTATAAAAACCAATTCCTAACCCTTGATTACAAGATTCCATGTCAGCTACGATATTGATTTTTGGAGAAATCCTCAAAGAAATATTTTGAATAACGCTTGAATTATTTTCCTCGTTCAGTTCTGTTACGACTCCGATTCGGCTTCCGTTATCATCGACAGAAAATTCCAAATTAAAAGGACTTTGAATATTGTTGGGTATATCTAAGGTGATTTTGTTGTTTTCGACTCCATCAATAGGGATACTATTTTGGGTCTTTGTGGTGCCCGTCAATATTCCATTTGTATATATGGCGATTGGAGTTGCGATAGGAATAATAGCGGTACTATTAGTGTTATAAACACTATAGTCAATAGTGATTTTTCTAGAGTCACAGGCTAAGTCAATGTTGTTGATACGCAGTGTTGCATCCGGTAATTGACTGTTCAATTTGGTAACGATGGCATTGATCATCACAAAATCTTGACCTGACGTAAGCTGGATTTTTGCCGAATTATCTCCAATGTTAATGTTGTTTTGAATGTTGTATACATCTAAATCCATATTGTAAAGCGAAGTAGAGCCTGTGAAACTATTGGTCCCGTTAAATGCGTTATCTACTGGGTTCAGTGGTAAATTACTGATTGGATTTCCGTTCACTCGCAGCGTTTCATTAACACTGATTGATCGGTCTCCTTCCCAGGCAACAAAGCCTATTCTTGCATCTTGATTGTCAATAACATTCAAACTGTTTAACGTAATGTTTATTTCATTTGGAACATACTGTAATCCATCATATATAGTAAGTTGATTTAAGGGTAGATTAGCATTTTTATACACTAGGACAATTGCCCAACCTCCAAAATTGGTTCCATTCCAGCAATAATAATCGATTACGTCCCTTAAATCTAATTCACTTAAATTATAAACACCACTTCCTGTATTTTTAACTTGTGCTGTTATATCAGTAAAAGCACTGAAAAAAGGAAGCCCAGATGAGCTTTGAGTAACTTGAAAGGTTCTTTGAGCAGTAATATGTTGGTCGTTTAATTTTACTTCAAAATCACCAAATCCAGAGCCAGCCCAATAGAGATAGGCGCTTTCTATTTCATCACCGGGATTTAAGGTCAGTATTGCTGATGAGCTGGTATTAATTTCGCAAGGTCTCCCGGTACCATTTTCAAAGGTATTTAACGTGTTTCCAAAAAACACAAAATCATATCTCCCATTATATTGATTGTAGAGCGAGATATCCTGTCCATGCACGCAAGATGATAGAATAAGAATTAAAGTATAAAAACAATAACGTAATTTTTGCGTCATATAAAAGTAATGTAACGGATCTAAATTTAGTGATTTATTTTTACAAATCTAATTCTATAAATAGTGAGATATTTGCCGAATAATTGTTTAATTTCCCAATGTTTAAAAATCGACTTTGAAAAAACACATAATAAAACAATACGAATCTAAATATTTCGACGAATGGAATGCTTTTATAAGCAAGGCTAAAAATGCTAGCTTTCTGTTTCATCGCGATTTCATTGAATATCATTCAGATAGATTTCAAGATTATTCATTACTGATTTTTCAGGAGAAGAAACTAATTGCTGTATTGCCTGCAAACCGAGTTGAAACTACTGTTTATTCTCATCAAGGTTTGACTTATGGAGGATTGGTTTATGGAGAGCAAACGAAATTAGCATCGGTAATCGCTATTTTTTCAGCCATTTTATTGTTTTTAAACCAAAAGGGGATTGAGGAACTGCATATAAAAACAGTCCCGTCGATCTACCATACTAAACCTTCTGAAGAAATTCAGTACGCTTTGTTTTTGGCTGAAGCCAAATTAACCCAAAGAGATACGTTAGCAGTAATAGATTTATTACAAGAGAATACAGTAGCAAAAGGCAGAAAAAGTAGTCTTAAAAAAGCAATGCAAAATGATCTGGTGATTAAAGAAGAAAGTGATTTTGAACAGTTTTGGAATAATATTTTGATTCCAAATTTATCAGGAAGGCACAATGCTGAACCTGTTCATTCATTGGAAGAAATAGCACGTTTGAAAGAATTGTTTCCAGATAGTATTTTGCAGTTCAATGTCTATCATAATGATACAATTGTTGCAGGAGCAACCATTTTTGAAAGTGGAGCCGTTGCGCATTGTCAATATATTTCTAAATTTGAAACAAATCAGACGCTGAGTAGTTTGGAATTTTTATTCGATTTCTTAATCCATAAACGATTTGCAAAAAAGCGATTTTTTGATTTTGGAAGCTCTAATAAAAACCAAGGAAAAAAACTGAATGTGGGCTTGGTCTATTGGAAAGAAAGCTTTGGCGCCAGCACTATAGTTCACGATTTCTATGAAGTGGAAACGGCTAATTATTATAAATTAGATCAGGCTGCGATATGATACCATTTTTAGATTTAAAAAAAATAAATGCCTCATACGAAATTGCTTTTCAAGTAAAAATGAAAACGGTTTTAGAAAATGGTTGGTATATTCTAGGAGAAGAAGTCAAAGCTTTTGAAAGCAATTTCGCTAGTTACTGTAGCGCTAAATATTGCATCGGAGTAGGAAATGGTTTTGACGCCTTAACACTGATTTTTAAAGGCTACATTCTATTAGGAAAATTACAAAAGGGCGATGAGGTCATTGTTCCTGCTAATACTTATATTGCTACTATTCTGGCTATTCTAGAAGCCGATTTAATTCCGGTTTTGGTCGAGCCAAAGTTGGAAACTTACAACCTAAACCCCGATTTAATTTCTGAGAAAATTACTTTAAAAACGAAAGCTGTTCTTGCGGTTCACTTGTATGGACAATTGGCGGAAATGGAAGCAATAAACACAATTGCTGCTAAACATAACTTACTGGTAGTAGAAGATGCAGCTCAGTCTCATGGTGCAATTAGCAATCAAAAAACAACAGTCGAAAATCAAAAATCAAGCGTAGCGTACAGCTTTTATCCTGGAAAAAATCTAGGAGCATTAGGTGACGGAGGTGCGATAGTTACAAATGATTCAGCTTTAGCCAAAATAATATTTTCTCTTCGCAATTATGGTTCAGAAACCAAGTACTACAATGATTATCCAGGTGTAAATTCTAGATTAGATGAGTTACAAGCCGCTTTTTTAAATGTTAAATTACCACATTTAGATATCGAAAATGAACAACGCAGAAGGATTGCGAGAAGGTATTTGGCAGAAATTAAGAACAATAAAGTAGTGCTACCCAAATGGGATTCTTCAAATAATCATGTTTTCCATTTGTTTGTAATTCGAACAGAAAACAGAGCGGAATTACAAAAGTATTTACATGAAAATGGAATACAGACCTTGATTCATTATCCGGTTCCTCCGCATAAGCAAAAAGCGCTCTCTGATTATAATGCGCTGTCTTTTCCTATTACCGAAAAAATACATGAAACGGTATTGAGTTTACCTATAAGTCCTGTTTTGACCGCTGAAGAAGTGACTTTAATAATAGCAATTTTAAATAAATATTGATTTGGAAGTTTTGAAAAAAATATACCGGTCACAGCTATTTAAAATTAGTTCTTTAAATAGCTTAAGTATTATATTAAAAATAGGAATTGGGTTAGTTACGTCTAAATTGTTGGCAGTTTTTGTTGGACCAAGTGGCATGGCTTTAGTTGGGAATCTCAGAAATTTTATGACTTCAGTAGAAAGTGTTTCTACTTTGGGTTTCCAAAACGGAATTGTGAAATATGTAGCCGAGATCAAAGAAGACAAGCCGAGTCTTCAAAAATTATTGTCCACTGTTTTTATATGTTTAGTTTTTGTTGCTATTCTTTTAAGTGGTGTTTTGTTTTTCTTTGCCGCATTTTGGAACCAAGAAATATTTGGAAATAAGTACCAATATAAGTCTGTTTTCAAAGCCTTAGCTTTAGCCTTACCTTGGTATGTCGTCTCTATCTTTTTAATTTCCGTTCTGAATGGTTTAGGCAGTTTTAAAAGAGTAATTTGGACTAACAGTATTGGAAATGCTATCGGATTACTAGTTTCGATAGTTTTAATTTTGCAGTATAGAACCTTCGGAGCATTATTAGCGATTGTTGTTTCACCAGCTTTATTGTTTTTTTTTAGTTTCTATTTTGTCAACAAAGAAATTGATATTTTTAAATCAATTAGCCTTTCCGCTTTTGATTTAAAGATCATAAAAAGTATGTCTTCTTATTCTCTTATGGCATTGGTTTCATCCGTTTTAGGGCCTTTAATTTTTCTTGCGATACGAAATAATATTATTCAAACGTTAGGTTATAGTCAGGCGGGTTATTGGGAAACGATGATGCGTATTTCGACGTATTATATGCTTTTTGCAAGTACTATTTTGACAGTTTATTTTTTGCCTAAACTTGCTGTCGCCAAAAATAATCAGGAAACGAAAACCATTTTTTGGAGTTTTTATAAAGGGATATTACCCGTTTTTATTTTAGGAGTGACTATTGTTTATTTCGCTCGTTTTTTTATCGTTAAATTACTTTTTACTCAGGAGTTTTTACCGGTGACCACTTTGTTCTTTTGGCAGTTAGTAGGAGATGTATTAAAAGTAGCCTCGTTGATTTTAGGCTATCAGTTTTTTGCAAAAAAAATTACAGTAGCCTTTATTTTTACTGAATTGCTATCTCTTTCTATCACATACTTCTCCAGTATATTCTTAGTCTCAATTTATGGGCTAGAAGGGATTGTAATGGCGCATGCCTTGACGTATTTCATGTACTTAATATTGCTTGGGGTTTATTTTAGGAA
The DNA here is from genome assembly GCF_963974175.1 of uncultured Flavobacterium sp. Lineage (GTDB taxonomy): Bacteria > Bacteroidota > Bacteroidia > Flavobacteriales > Flavobacteriaceae > Flavobacterium. The sequence goes on along the minus strand of NZ_CAXBBR010000001.1, from coordinate 92,461 downwards.
AAGCTTGTTTTAGCTTTCAGACCAAGTTGTTATGTACCGCTCAGAAATCTTGACATAATCATGCTCTTTTTCTATAAACGCTCTGGCACGTTGGCCAATTGCAATAATTTCATTTGGGTTTTCAATTAGTAAGGATAATTCATTAACCAGATAATCTACATCAGCGATGGCATTGATAACTACTTTAGCGGACAGTTTGTAATGCTCTACGAATTGTTGTTCCGCGCCCGTAAAAACCACCTTTCCTTTAGCCATAGCTTCTAAGGCGTTGTAACCTTGGTCGTGAGCATACGCCTGGTCTAGTAAAATATGCGCTTTATTATAGGAATGAATGTAGGTGGCATAAGGAACATCTCGGGTTGTAATAACTTCTATTTTGTCCCCGTATTTAGACTCGATTATTTTTAATGCTTTTTCGAAAAAATCATTTCCTTTTTTATGGTAATTTACGGCGTTGATTCCGTGAAAAATGATGATTTTATCTTCGATTTCTAATGGCTTAAAATTAATTTTAGTGGTGTTGATTGGATTGGGAATTAGACCTAAATATTTTGGATTTTGAAGCAAAGGAAAATGGTAATCCATATCAGAGGCAATAATGCCCTTAATGTTTGAGTAAATAAATTGATGAAGTTTCTTAAACGATTTTGTTTTGAATTTCAATACGTTTTCGAAGCTTTTTGTACTTATTCGACCTAATAAATATGCTTGAATTACCGATTTGTAAGTAGGGTTTTCAAAGCAGTATTTTACGTTTAAATAGTCATAACCAGAAGATAGCAAGAAAGTTTTGGCGTTGTTGCTGAAGAGGTGTTTTAGAATTTTTTTTTCATGAAAAAAGTTGCAATAAAAGCTGTTTTCGTTGATAAGCTGAACTACATCAAAACCGGTAAAGTGATTTTTATGTTTTTTAAATTGTCTGTAAGTCAAATACGAGCTGACATCAAAACCAGACAGCAAATGAATTCCAACTTTTAATTTTTTTAAAAAACCACTATCCCATTTTTTCTTAATTGGGTAGTCAATTGGGTAATTTTTAAAGCCATCTTGGTGTCCTACAATGGAAACTTCATGACCCAGTTCCAGCAAGCCTTCTTTAAGGGAGTTATGTAACCTACTAAATTCACCAACAAGTAAAACTTTCATTTATATGTATATTTGACAAATATATTTACTTTTAGACAGGAATGATAAAAAACAAAAATAAAGTCGCTATAATTTCGACCGCATTAGCAAATGGGGGAGCGGAAAAATTTGCTTCGTTGTTGAGTTTTATGTTGGAAAATTTAAATATCGAAGTGCATACTATCATTATAAATGATGCCGTTGACTATGAATATGCAGGTGAGTTGTTGAATTTGGGAATAGATAGTGAAAATCGATTTTCTTTTTTAAAGAAAACAAAAAAGGGATATCTATTAAATCGTTATTTAAAGGAGAAACAGATTAGTTGCGTTATCGATAATAGACCCCGAAATAATCTGCTTAGAGAATTAATCACTAATTGGATTTATGGAAGGAGAAAAAAGATCGTTATCGTTCATAGTTTTAAATTAGGAAACTACTTTCCAAAGTCTGTATTTTGGTCTCAGTTTTTATATCGAAAGACTGCAAAGATAGTATGTGTTTCAAGTGCTATTGAAAAAGAGGTGAAACTGAAATTTGATTTAAAGAATACCAAGACAATACATAATCCTTTTGACTTTTCTAGAATACAAATTAGTAAGGATACTGCGACTACTGTGGATTACATCTTATTTTTTGGGCGATTTGATGAAAAAGTAAAGAATATCAGCTTAATGCTTGAATCTTTTTTTATCTCCAAATTGTTCGAACAGGGAATTAAATTAGTACTAATGGGAGAAGGTCCTGATTTAATCCGAATTGTAGATTCGATTAAAAGATTTCAACTGGAAGACTATGTGACAATCTTGCCTTTTAATAGGAATCCGTTTGATATTGTTAAGAATGCTAGATTTACGGTTTTAACGAGTCAGTACGAAGGTTTTCCAATGTCGATTGTAGAGTCCTTAGCATTAGGGACTCCGGTTGTTGCTGTGGATTGTAATTCAGGGCCAAGGGAAATAATAATCCATGAGTATAATGGATTATTAGTAGAAAACTATAATGCTATTAATCTCGCAGCTGCCTTTAACTGTATGGTTTCAGATCGCGAGTTGTATGCTTTTTGTAAAAAAAATGCTGCCAAAAGTGTTGCGCATTTATCTTTAGAAACGATTTCAAAACAATGGGAATCCATTTTACACTAAAAACAATGACAACTAATAATGATGTTCAATTAATTGAAATTCCAAAAATTAAAGACCGCAGAGGTAATCTTTCGGTAATTGAAGGAGATACTATTCCTTTTGACGCTCAAAGAGTATATTATTTATATGACGTGCCTGGTGGAAGTAGAAGAGGAGGCCATTGCCATATTGAGCAGCAAGAGTTTTTAATCGCACTGAGCGGTAGTTTTGATGTGGTGTTAAAAGATGGAAAGTCTAAAAAAGTGATGACACTTAACAAACCTAATATTGGACTGTTGATTGTAGACGGGATTTGGAGAGAATTAGAAAACTTTTCTTCGGGAGCCGTTTGTTTGGTCATGTCGTCAGCTGTATTCGATGAAGCCGACTATATCCGCAACTATAAAGATTTTAAATTATTTAAAAACCGATGAGCCAAAACCATAGTTAGTTAAAACTGTTTTTAAAGGAATTAATTGTTTCAAAATAAAAGAGGGAAGTAGTAATAGTATCCTTTTTTTTGATTCTAAATTTTTTAAGTCAATGGCGTCGTAATAATTTTGAAAGAGTGTTTTGTTTCCGGCTATTTTATGTTTTATGGCTAACGAAAACCGATTCAAATCAAGAAATATTTTTAATTCAGGATTTGATTTTTCCTCTTCTTTGAATTTTGAAAAATCAACTTTAGTGTCTAAATAGTTTTTATTCTTTGATAGACTTTTATCATCATAAACGTACCTCGCTAAAATTTTCCAAGAAAAAAGTACGGGATATTTTAACCCAATACGAATCCACATATCTGTGTCTTGGCCGCTTTTTATTTGGGTGTCAAAAGTTCCTATGTCTTCAAAAACCGTTTTTTCAAAAACAGCACAGGAAGTACATATTATCGTTTCCTTAGTACTTGCGGTAAAGTAATTTACAATTTCATAATCTCCCGTTTTTGCTATTGCATAGTATGCTGGAAATATGCTTTGTGAAGTTTCGATTTCTATTGCTGCTGAAAAAACTTTTATGTCAGGGAAACTATTTAATCTTACGAACATTTCTTCTAAAAATGTAGGATACCAATAGTCGTCAGCATCTATAAAGCTAATGTAATTGGATTGCGCCTTTTCGATTCCGTAATTTCTTGCTGATGAGGCTCCTCCGTTTTCTTTTGTGAAATAGCGAATTCTGGGATCATCAAATGTTGCAATTAGCTTTTCGCTATTGTCTGTCGAACCATCATTTACAATCAGGATTTCAAAGTCAGAAAAGCTTTGTTCCAGGACGCTTTTTAAAGTGGCTTCGACAAAGGTTTCTTTATTAAAAAGGGGGATTATGACCGAAAAGAAAGGCATCTATTTACTGTTTAAGGAACAAAAATAGCCTATTTTGTAGATGTCAAATGCAATTAGAGACGGTTTTTTTGAAGTCAGGTTTTCTTCCAGTTTAAATTGAAGTCTTCGAAATAATTTTGAAACGATATAATCCATTTTGAAAAAGCAAAGTGTTTTATACAATTGAGTTATTTTGCTTTGTTTTGTGATTGCAGGATTATTTTTAGAAAGAGATAAAAGTGTTTGAAGAGCTGTTTTGGTTTTTGAAAGGAATACTTCAGATGTCTCTATATTCAGATGAAATACTGGGTTCTCTATCTGTTCAATGGTGATATTTCGATGCTGTAAAGCGGCAATAAAAGAATAGTCTTCATAACCGTACGAATCAATTTTTTCATCAAACAAAATCGTTTCAAAAACAGATTTTTGTATCAGAAGATTAGAAACGAAAGTTGATTTATAGGGATTTTTTTTTCTTTCAGATAAAGGAATAGCTTCTCGACTCTTTCCAAATACCCATCGCAATAATTGCTGGTCAGTTGGTTTTTTCTTGGCGTAAAGCAACCCTCCAAAAAAAGCTTTTTTAGTAGCTAATTTAATTTGGTAGATATAATTCGAAATAAAATCAGAGCTTTTAGGAAAGGTGTCACAGTCCAAAAAAAGTAACCAATCCTTTCTAGATTTAGAGGCTAGTAAATTTCGAATTGAACTTCTCCCGATGTTTTTGGGCAATTCATTATAGATACAATTTGATAAAAATTGAATTTCACCGTTATTTGATTGATAATCCTGTGAGGCATCATCAACACAGATAATCTCAAAATCAATCTTGGATTCCAAACACTGAGAATGCAATTCTAACACTAATGGATAGGCATTGTAATTGTAGATTGGAACAAGGATAGAAAGCATTACACCGTTCTTTGAACTACTTCGTATATTTTAGTGTCTTCGCATTTCAATGTTTTTGATGGGAACTTCATCAATAATGCATAATCATGAGTAGCCATTATTATTGTTTTTCCGTTAGCATTGATTTTTCTCAATACCTCAAGCACTTCAGCGCTTGTTTGTGGGTCTAGATTTCCTGTTGGCTCATCGGCAAGGATAAGCTCTGGGTCATTAAGCAAGGCTCTGGCAATGGCGACACGTTGTTGTTCTCCACCTGAAATTTGATGTGGCATTTTGCTAGAGTATTCTTTCATTCCAACTTTATCCAATACCTCGTCAATTTTTCGATCCATCTCATCTTTAACAGTCCATCCTGTAGCTTTAAGCACAAATAACATATTGTCTTTAATAGTACGGTCCGGTAATAGTTTGAAATCTTGGAATACGATACCTATTTTTCTTCTCAAAAATGGGATATCATCTTCCTTTAGGGATGCTAAATCAAAATCTACAATGTGTGCTTCACCTTCTGTCAATGGCATGTCAGCATAAAGCGTTTTCATCAAACTACTCTTTCCTGATCCTGTTTTTCCAATGATGTATAAGAATTCACCACGGTTTACGTCCAAATTAATATTAGATAAAATCACTTTATCTTCTTGATGAATGGTTACGTTTTTTAAAGACAGTATAGCTTGAGACATAATTAGCATTTGTTTATTGGGTAAAAGTAATAAGATAACGGTTGTATTCAAAATAAATTTCATGTAATAAGGCGGATTTGCCCGAATATAAATGCGCGAACGGATAATGATCGTTATCGAAATCTAAATGATCGTGGATTTGTGGTTTTTAAAAAGAGGTTGAAGTAGTGTTAAGTACTTAAAATGGCATTGTTAAAACATTTGTTCATAATAAAACCGAAAGTGGATTCGTTATAGACCATAGAATATGATACATTTGAATATTAAATAAAAATAAAATGCGTAAACTTTCTTGGCTTCTCTTTTTAGTGCTTTTTGTTGCATCTTTTTCTGTTTCGGCACAAAAGTCAACAATATATACCCATGATTTAAAAGATTTTAATAGAGCCCTTTCCTTGTTTAATGACGGGCAATATGCTTCTGCTAAAATTATATTTGAAAAAGTAAAATCGGAAAGCGACAATGACGAACTAAAGTCTGATTGTTCCTATTATGATGCGACTTGCGCCATTCGTATGAATCAGGCTAATGCTGACATGCTTATGGAGCGTTTTGTTTCAGATTATCCTACAAGCGCCAAGAGTAATCAGGCATTTATAGAAGTGGCGCATTATTATTTTGACCAAGGAAGCTATCCTCAAGCTCTACAGTGGTTTGAAAAGGTAAATGAAAGTCAATTGAGTGCTAGCGATAGAGATAAATTTAATTTCCAAAAAGGATACAGTTTTTTTAATTCGAAAAATAAAAAAGAAGCAACTACTTATTTTAATAAGGTTGTAAACTCTCAAGAATACGGTTCGCAAGCCAAATATTATTTGGGTTTTATGGCTTATGAAGGTGATGACTATAAGGAAGCAACGAAGTATTTTGATGCTGTATCCGGTGAAGAAAAATACAAAGAAAAGCTTTCGTATTACCAAGCCGACATGAATTTTAAACTGGGTAATTTTCAAAAAGCAATAGAGCTAGGTGAAAAAGCAATGGCTAAATCGAATGCTGTAGAAAAATCGGAGCTGAATAAAATCATTGGGGAGAGCTATTTTAACCTAAAAAAATACGAGCAGTCGATTCCTTATTTGGCGGCATACAAGGGCAAAAAGGGCAGATGGAATAATACTGATTTTTACCAATTGGGTTATGCTTATTACAAGCAAAATGATTTTGAAAATGCTATTTCGCAATTCAATAAAATTGTAAGCGGAAAAGATTTTGTAGCACAAAATGCTTACTATCATTTAGGAGAAAGTTACCTGAAGTTAGACAAGAAACAAGAGGCTTTGAATGCTTTTAAGAATGCTTCCGAAATGGCATTTGACACTTCAATTCAGGAAGATGCGAGTTTAAACTATGCAAAGTTAAGTTATGAAATCGGGAACTCGTACCAAAGTGTACCTGCTGTTTTATTGGGCTTTACCAAAAAATATCCTAATAACGCTAGTCGTTCTGTAGTGGAGAAATTGTTGATTGATTCCTATATCTCTTCAAAAAATTATAAGGAAGCATTGGTTTTATTGGAGAAAAATAAAAGCCCTGAGAATAAGTTGGCGTATCAAAAAGTTACTTTTTACAGAGGATTAGAATTATATGCTGATAGAGACTATGCAGAAGCATTAAAAATGTTTAAGAAATCTATCGATGGGCAAGTTGATGCAGCCATGACAGCTAGAGCTACTTTCTGGAAAGCAGAAACGGAGTATGTTTTAGATGATTATAAAAATGCATTATTGAGTTTTAGACAATTTTCAGGATCGTCTCGTGCTTCATCTGCACCAGAATATAAAAACATCAATTACAATATTGCCTACACTTATTTCAAATTGAAAGAATACGATCAGGCGGCAACTTACTTTCAAAACCAAATTGAAACAGTAAAAGACGATAAAGTGCGATTGACTGATTCTTACTTGAGATTAGGAGATTGTCAATTTGTAACCTCAAAATATTGGCCTGCAATGGATGCCTACAATAAGGCAATCGATATGAAAGGTGTCGATGCTGATTATGCCTTTTATCAAAAAGCAATTTGCTATGGTTTTGTTGCCAAAAATGATAAAAAAATCGAAGAATTGAATTCCTTTTTACAATTGTATCCAAGATCAAATTATAGAGACGATGCCATGTACGAATTGGCTAACACTTATGTTGCGAGCGGGAAACAAGATTTGGCTTTGAAAACATTTGATCGCTTAATTTCTGAATTTAAGAACGGATCTTATACTGCAAAATCTATTTTGCGTCAAGGATTAATTTATTATAACTCTGATAGAAATGCGGATGCTTTAACTAAATTTAAAAAAGTAGCATCTGATTTTCCTAAAACTCCTGAGGCACTTGAGGCGGTTTCAACGGCACGATTGATTTATGTTGACGGTGGAAGAGTAGCTGAATATGCAACTTGGGTAAGAACTCTAGATTTTGTTGCAGTTACCGATGCGGATTTAGATAATGATACCTACGAATCAGCATTAAAACAATTTGAGCAGAACAATAACAAGCAGGCTATTTCTGGATTTATGTCGTACACTGCCAGTTTTCCAAGAGGAATACATTCTTTACAGGCTAATTTCTACTTGGCGCAAGCATACTTCGCTGAAGGATTGCAAACCAAATCCATTCCTAATTATGAATACGTAATAGGACAGCCGAGAAGTGAATTTACGGAACAATCTTTAGCTCGTTTGTCTCAAGTTTTATTGAAAAACAATGATAATGCAAAAGCGATTCCCGTATTGCTTCGTCTAGAGAATGAAGCTGATTTTCCTCAAAATAAAGTGTTTGCACAATCTAATTTGATGAAATGTTATTATGATAAAAAAGACTATTCAAACTCAGTTATTTATGCTGATAAAGTTTTGAGTAATCCTAAAACGGATGACAATGTAAAAAGTGATGCGCAAATTATCATTGCTCGTTCTGCAATGCAAACAGGTGACGAAGCAAAGGCGAGATCAGGGTATGCGAAATTACTAACGATTGCCAAAGGAGAATTAGCGGCAGAAGCGTTGTACTATGATGCATATTTTAAAAATAAAGACGGAAAGTTTGAGGTTTCAAATACAGCGGTGCAAAAATTGGCTAAAAATTATTCAGGTTATCGATATTTTGGAGCCAAAGGTTTGATTCTAATGGCCAAGAATTTCTACGGATTGAAAGATAGTTTTCAAGCAACCTATATTTTAGATAATGTAATTGAAAATTTCACTGATTTCCCAGATGTAATTTCCGAAGCGAAAAGAGAATTGGATGCGATTAAAACAGAAGAGTCTAAAACAAACTCATCGATTGTAAAATAAAAATGAAGTAAGGGAAATCATTGTTGATTGCCTATTATAAATTTTTAAAATAATTCATAAAAAATGAACATTCCTTTTTACATCGTTGATGTTTTTTCAGACAGCAAGTATGCTGGGAATCAATTGGCAGTTTTTTTAGATGCTGAGAATATAGCGGAGGATCAGATGCAGAAAATAGCTGCTGAAATCAATTTTGCGGAAAGCACTTTTATTACTAAAATGAATCCTGATGAGGCTACTGCGCAAATTAGAATATTCACTCCAGTAAAAGAGATGCAGTTTGCAGGACATCCTATTATAGGGACGTCATGGGTATTGATGAATAAAATTTTTAAGACTAATCCTCTAAATTGTACGGTAACTGTTCCTATTGGTCCAATTCCGGTTTACCAGTCAGAAGGTTTAGTATGGTTACAAGCAGCTCAACCAGAATTTTTTGATATTTTTTCAAAAGATGATTTTGTGTCTTTCAGTAACTTAGAATTGAATGACTTTGATAGCCGATTTCATATTCAAGAAGTCACTACCGGTAGTGCTTTTATAATGGTGCCTGTTAAAGATAAAAAGACACTTGAAAAAATTGAACTGGATAAAAGCAAAGCAGAGAAGTGGCTAAAGGATCATTGTAAAACAGCGCATCAGGTATTATACTTTTTTTGCCTCGAAGATAGTGAGCTTTGCAGTAGAATGTTATGTATCGAAAAAAATCAGTTGATAGAAGATGCTGCTACAGGAAGTGCAAGCAGCTGTTTGCAAGCGTTTCTTTTAAAATATCATTCTCCTATGATTAATATAATAAATAATCAAGGAGAGTTTATTAATAGGCCTTCACAAATTTTTTTCGAAGGAAAATTATCTGCTGAACATTTCGATATCAAAATCGGTGGCAAGACGCAACTCATTGCAAAAGGAGAATGGGAAATAGAATAGCAGCAAAACACTAGTTAGAAAAAATAATAAGAAAAGAGAATAACAGGAGGTTAAGATAAGAACGTTTCTTCTTAACTCTAAAAAAATAATAAAATATGAAATTCAATTTCCAAAATAAGATTAGCATTGCCGTTTTACTAATGGTACTTCAGATTTCTTTTGCTCAAAAGAAAGAAGAAAACATTGGCTCTGAGGTTGTAAACGTAGTAAAGCCATATACACCTGCCATTTCGGATGCTTTCAAAGTACAAGAGACTCCTGTTCTTGATGATGAAGGGAATGCTAAAAAAGAAACTATTAAATATTCTATTTTCTCTTTTCCTGTAGCTTCTACTTTTACACCTTCAAAAGGAAAAGCGGAAGGTGTAGATAAAACAAAACAAGAGCATATGTATAATAATTATGCTACGCTGGGATTTGGAAATTACAGAACATTAAATGCTGAATTGTTTGTTAACCAAGAACTGGATAACAATGATTATGTAGGCGGAATGTTTCGTCATCTGTCTTCACAAGGTGGAATAACTGGTGTGGAGCTAGACGACCGGTTTTATGATTCATCTATCGATTTGACTTATGGGGCTAATTATAATAATATGTCTTGGAATGTGGATTTAGGCTATAAAAACCAAATCTATAACTGGTACGGATTACCAGAAAATTTTGGTACTTCTTTAAACCCGGCGGATAGATCGGATTTGATTTATGGAATTGATCCGCAGCATACTTATAATACGATTTCTTTTGGTGGTAAAATTGATTTTAATGAAGGCATATTAAATGAAGCAAGCATGAAGTTTAACCGTTTTACGGATGCTTTAGGTTCTGCTGAAAACAGATTTTATATCAAGCCGTCCTTACAATTTGATGTTATGGAAGAGTCGATTAAAACAGATATAATAGTTGATTACGTAGGAGGAAGTTTCGAAAATAATTATTTAAAGACTAATACAGAACCTTTAAAATATGGGTATACGAATTTTGGAATAGCTCCTAGTTTTGTAATGCAAAAGGAGGATTGGACCTTGAATATTGGAGCTAAAGTATTCTATAGTTTAGATAATGAAAACAGTTGTAATAAGCTTTATGTGTATCCTAATTTTAACGCTTCTTACAAGGTGGTTGGAGACTTAATGATTTTTTATGCCGGTGCCGAAGGGAACTTAGAACAAAATTCTTATCTGGATTTTGCCAATGAGAATTTATACTTATCTCCAACGTTGAATATTGTACCTACAGACATGCAATATGATGTTTTTGCTGGTTTGAAAGGAAAGATAGTAAATAATGTGAGTTATAATATTCGTGGTTCTTATGTAAATGAAAGAAATAAGGCATTGTATAGAAGTAATGATTATAATGAAAATGTATCAAACGAAGATTATGCCTATGGGAATTCATTTCAAGTCGTTTATGATGATATGAAAACGGTGAGTTTCTCAGGAGATTTGAAAGCTAATTTTTCAGATGATGTGACTTTTGGAGTTAGCGGAACTTTTAGTAGTTATACAAATGATGTGCAGCAAGAAGCTTGGAATTTACCAACGATTAAATTAAATTCTAATATCGATTTTAATATAACTACAAAATGGTTTGCCGGAGCAGCTGTTTTTTATGTAGGGGAACGTAAGGATATGAAATTCAATACTAATTTCACAGTGGATTCTAGTCCAATTACTTTAGATAGTTATTTTGATGTAAATGCGCATGTAGGTTATAAATACAATGCGCAATTGACTGGGTTTGTAAGAGCTAATAATATTGCGAACCAAGCTTATCACAAATGGTTGAACTATCCAGTACAGGGTTTTCAAATAGTGGTAGGAGCTAATTATAAATTTGATTTTTAATCGAATTTACTTCTAATGCATAAAAAAATAGGCTTCCCGATAAGGAAGCCTATTTTTTTATGTTTAATAAATTATTATTCTGTGAAAGGAATAGCAATTCTTACTTTGTCCCAGCCCATATTCAATTCAATTCCTTTATCCGTTTTGGTGAAAACCATAGAAAAAGACTCCAATGAATCAGTGCCTTCAGTTACTGGAACTTTTAATCGAGCAACATCATTAGCTTCTTTGTAGAAGTAGGAACCCCAAACATTCAAATCTTTACTAATAATTATAGTGTAGCTGTCTTTTTCTGGAATAGCATATAAAGTATAAGTACCTGCCTTTACTTTAGTTTCTCCTAATTTCATGTCTTTGTAAAGCGTTATTTCTGCAGCTTCATTTGCACCTGTTCTCCATACTTTCCCCGCTGGAGCAAGTTCGTTTAAACTACGTCCTTTTAGTTGCGGTCTGCTGTAGGTTACTTTTGCAAGTTTGTCAGCATTTTTATAGTCTGTTGGGTATGAAGCCACATCCATAGGGCTTTTATCAAGATCAGGGAATTTTTGAGCATTTGCATTTGATGATAGTAGTATCGTAAAAGCAAAGGCAATTGTAGTAATCAATGTCGATTTTTTCATAGTTTTCATTATACAGGTTTAAATGTTAAAATTAGTATTTCAATCAAATGTAAAGTTAGAAATTCCTATTAAAACTCACTACAAATTCTGAAAAGGATTCTAAAAAAAGTTGTTGGACTCTATAATAATAACATAACTTTGGTAGCTGTAATCCAAAGTAGCGCTGGTGCTCTAGAAGCTTAAAGTGCAGAACTCATTTGCATTATCCGTATTTAAAATTTATAATTATGACTTTCAAACAAAAGATATATCAGTATTACTCACAACTCGTTCAAGACAGAATTGATGTTTTTAGAGATATGATTGTGGCGCTTACTGAGGATTCTAAAAATGATGCTAAAGGTTCTGCTGGAGACAAGCATGAGACGGCGCTATCGATGATGCATCTCGAGCAGGAAAAATTGAATAATAAACTACGAGAAGTGGTCGCGCAAAAGGCAATCCTTGATAAAATTGACTCTTCTAAAATTGCTGGAACCATAGTAGTAGGGAGTTTAGTGAAAGCTAACGGAATATATTTATATCTTAGTCTAGCATTGCCTAAAATTAATATAGAAGGCGTTAATGTTATTGCGTTGTCTCCACAATCACCATTAGGAAACAAACTGATGGGAAATACAGTTGGCTTTACATTCGAAATAAATACTACAAAGTATTTGATAGAGGAGATTGCATAGTATCCATTCTAATTAGTCCTCATAGATGCTTTTAGAATACTTTATGAAATTACTGTTTTCAACTTGGAAACTATTCTCGATGTTCTTTTAGTTACAGTTTTAAGTCTAATTTGCAATTATTGCTTATATTTATAACCAAATAGGTTATTTGTGTTTTGTAATTGTAACTGTAATTGCATCTTTGCCTTATCAAAATAAATGAAATAGTTAAAAATATATAGTTATGTGTGGAATAGTATGTGCCTTTGATCTAAAACAGAAAGCTGAAGTTTTAAGACCGCAAGTATTAGAAATGTCTAAAATCATTCGTCATCGTGGACCGGACTGGAGTGGGATTTACAGTGATGAAAAAGCAATCATGTCTCATGAGCGTTTGGCAATTGTTGATCCTGCTTCAGGGAAGCAACCGTTGTTAAGCGAAGATGGAAAATTGATTTTGGCTGCAAATGGTGAGATATACAACCACAGAGAATTGCGTAAACAATTTGAAGGAAAATATAACTTTCAAACGGAAAGTGACTGTGAAGTTATTCTAGCGCTTTACAAAGAGAAAGGGCCTCATTTTATTGATGAAATGAATGGAATCTTTGGATTTGCTATTTACGATGTTGATAAAGATGAATATTTTATTGCTCGTGATCATATGGGGATTATTCCATTATACATTGGTTGGGATCAACATGGAACTTTTTATGTAGCTTCAGAATTAAAAGCACTTGAAGGATATTGTACAAAAATTCAATTGTTTCCTCCAGGTCACTACATGACGAGTAAAGATGGTGAGTTTGTACAATGGTATAAAAGAGAGTGGACTGATTATGATGCTGTAAAAGACAACGAAACAAACATACAAGATATTAAAGTAGCGCTTGAAGCTGCGGTTCACAGACAATTGATGAGTGACGTTCCTTATGGAGTATTGCTTTCTGGAGGGTTAGATTCTTCTATTACTTCGGCTGTAGCCAAAAAATATGCTCAAAAACGTATTGAATCAGGAGATACAGCTGATGCTTGGTATCCACAATTGCACTCTTTCTCTGTAGGTCTTGAAGGTTCGCCAGATTTAGCTGCAGCTCAAATTGTAGCAGATCATATTGGAACGATTCATCACGAAATTAAATTTACAATTCAAGAAGGTTTAGATGCGGTTAAAGACGTAATTTATAACTTGGAAACATATGATGTAACTACAATTAGAGCATCAACTCCAATGTGGTTGATGGCAAGAGTAATTAAATCAATGGGGATCAAAATGGTACTATCTGGTGAAGGTGCTGATGAGTTGTTTGGAGGTTATTTGTATTTCCACAAAGCGCCAAATGCACGTGAATTCCATGAAGAAAATGTACGTAAATTAGGAAAACTACACATGTACGATTGTTTAAGAGCTAACAAAAGTTTAGCTGCTTGGGGAATTGAAGGACGTGTACCATTCTTAGATAAAGAGTTCATGGATGTAGCTATGCGAATCAACCCACAAGACAAAATGATTAACAAAGAGCATCCAATGGAAAAATGGGTAGTTCGTAAAGCTTTTGAAGAGATGTTGCCGCCAAGTGTTGCTTGGAGACAAAAAGAGCAGTTTAGTGATGGAGTAGGATATGGTTGGATTGATAAATTGAAAGAAGTAGTAGCTGTTGAGGTGACAGATGAGCAATTAGCAAATGCAAAATTCCGTTTCCCGTTACAAACACCTACGTCTAAGGAAGAATATTATTACCGTTCTATTTTCCATGAGCATTTTCCAAGTGATGCTGCAGCCTTATGTGTGCCTCAGGAAGCTAGTGTGGCCTGCAGTACAAAAATCGCATTGGAATGGGATGAAGCATTCAAAAATATGAATGATCCTTCTGGAAGAGCAGTTGCTAATGTGCATTCTGATGCTTATGCAAAAGTGTAGTTTAAAGTTTATTTATAATTAGTTAAGGAAACGTTCTCATTTATGAGAGCGTTTTTTTGTTTTTAACTAGTGCCTAGTGAAGCTATTTTATTTTTTGTTAAGTACTGATTTTTCTTGCGCGCCGAGGCTGGGATCAATTAAATTGAAGTAAAAAGTGAAATTTAGAATTTGGGTTCTATCTAAATAATAGGGAGTAGTTTTTTTTATTTGCTCTTCTTTTTTATATTAGCCTATCTAAACCGCACAATATGAAACGTTATATTTTAATTCTTACTTTATTCTCTCTTGTTTCTTGTCTAAAAAAGGACAAAACTGATGTAGATTCCATAATTACTGATGCCACGATATATACTGTAAACAATTCTTTTGATCGATCAACGGCTATGGCTGTTAAAGATGGTAAAATAGTTGCCATTGGTACAAATGACGAGATACGTAATAAGTTCAAATCTAATACTATCATAAATGCGAAGGGCAAGTTTATCTATCCAGGTCTAATTGATGCACACTGTCATTTTTACGGTTATGGACTTAGTTTGCAAGAAGTCGATTTACGTGGTACTAAAAGTATGAATGAAGTGATAAGCCGTATTCAGGCTTTTCAAAAAAAGAAAAATCTTAAATTTATTGTTGGAAATGGTTGGGACCAAAATGATTGGGAAGTTAAAGAATTTCCGTCTAAAGCAATTTTAGACAAGTACTTTCCTAACATTCCCGTAGTGCTTAATAGAGTTGATGGTCACGCGATAGTCGTGAATAGTAAAGTTTTGGCATTAGCCAATATTACTAAAGACACAAAAACAATTGGCGGACAGATCGAAATTGTAGATGGCGAACCAACGGGGATTTTAATTGATAACCCAATGGAGTTAGTGTTTAATATAATTCCAAAGCCAAGCAGGAAAACACAAATAACGGCATTGTTGGATGCTGAAAAAATAATGTTCGAATATGGGTTGACTACGGTAAATGATGCTGGTTTAGATCCTCAGGTGATTGATTTAATCGATAGTTTACAAAAGGCTAAGGCGATGAAGCTTAATGTTTATGCAATGATTACGGTTAATCAAAAAAACATGGATTTATATCTAAAAAAAGGGATTTACAAAACCGATAATCTGGATGTTCGTTCTTTTAAAATGTATGGTGACGGAGCCTTAGGTTCTCGCGGAGCCTGTATGCATAAGCCATATTCAGACAGTCCTGATCAGTTTGGCGCATTAATTACTCCTATTCCTGATATGAAAGTGATTGCCAACAGAATTGCAGCTTCCGATTTTCAATTGAATACACATGGAATTGGTGATTCTGCAAATACAGTAATATTGAAAGTATATAAAGCGGCTTTAGAAGGTAAAAAGGACAGACGTTGGAAAATCGAGCATGCACAGGTAATACAAGAGGCTGATTTTGATTATTTTAAATTGGGAATTATTCCTTCGGTTCAACCTACGCACGCTACTTCAGATATGTATTGGGCAGGGCAGAGAGTAGGAAAAGAGCGTTTAAAGAATGCTTATGCATATGAAAAATTACTTCAAAAAGCAGGAGTTATAGCCTTAGGTACTGATTTCCCTGTTGAAGAGGTGAATCCAATGCTTACTTTCCATGCTGCAGTTGCCAGAAAGGACAGTAAAGGATATCCCAGAGATGGTTTCCAGATGGAAAATGCTTTAACTCGAGAAGAAACCATAAAAGGGATGACAATTTGGGCTGCTTATTCTAATTTTGAAGAAAAAGAAAAAGGTAGCCTAGAAGTGGGTAAATGGGCAGACTTTGTTATGTATGATAAAGATATTATGAAAGTAGAAACCAGTGAGATTTTAGGAATGAAGCCTTCGAATACCTATTTAAAAGGAATTAAAGTCAAATAAACGAAGTGTTTAAAAGGAGTACTTATATTTATATTCTAATACTTCAGATCGTATCTATTTTAATTTCATTTTTAATGAACTTACTTGTTTTTGGTTATAAAGTATAACTAAATTACACACTTGTGTTTTGTATTTGTAACTGCTAACGCATCTTTACATGTTCGAAACAATGATAATTATAAAATTATGTGCGGAATATTAGCCATTATAGGAAAAGGAAAAGATGCTGAACTAGTAAAGGAGCTTTCAAAAAGGATGTCGCACCGTGGCCCAGACGAAAGTGATTTGCATGTTATGGAAAACGGTTCTATTTTAAGTCACGAACGTTTGTCGATCATCGACTTGCATTCGGGTAAACAACCTATTCAAGGAAGTACTACTGCCTATGTGGTTCATAATGGTGAGGTTTACAATCATCAAGAACTAAGAGAAGGTATATTGAAAGAGCACACTTTTAGAACAAAATCTGATTCGGAAGTAATTGTTCGTTTGTACGAAGAATTTGGCAATGATTTCTGTAATATGCTAGATGGTGATTTTGCTTTTGTAGTGGTGGATGGTGATAATTATATGGCAGCAAGAGATCCATTAGGAGTAAAACCCTTATACTATGGATTAGATGAGCGAGGGAGGATTTATTTCGCTTCAGAAATGAAATCTATTGCAGATCAGTGTAAAACGTTTTCTACATTTCCTCCGGGGCATTTTTATACAGGTAAATCGGGGTTTGTAAAATATTACCGACCAGAATATGAAGATTATTTAAATGCAAATCAAGAATTAGATTTGGTAAGCATAAGAGAAAGTTTGACAGAAGCAACTCGAAAACGCTTGATGGCCGATGTGCCTGTTGGGGTTTTACTTTCTGGAGGATTAGATTCGTCATTAACGTCGGCAATTACAGCAAGAATTTACGCTAAGCAAGGAAAAAAAGTACATTCGTTTTCTATTGGTCTAGATGCTACAACGCCAGATGTGTTGGCGGCCAAAAAAGTGGCTGATTTTATAGGAACAGAACACCATGAAATTTATTTTACAGTTGAACAAGGGATAGCATTGTTAGACAAGTTAATTTGGAATCTAGAGACTTATGATATCATTTCGGTAAGAGCAAGTGTACCAATGTATTTTTTATCGAAAGCGATAACTGATTTAGGAATTAAAGTTGTGCTTTCTGGAGAAGGAGCAGATGAGGTTTTTGGAGGCTATTTGTACTTTAGTAACGCACCATCTGCAGGGGAATTTCAAAAAGAAACAATAGAAAGAGTTCAAAAATTATTTACTGCCGATTTGTTACGAGCAGATAAGTCGACTATGGCTCTAGGATTAGAAACTAGAGTGCCATTTTTAGATAAAGACTTCTTAGATGTTGCTATGAGGGTTAAACCAGAAGAAAAGCAGCCTAAAAAGTATAATAACAAAGAAAAGTATATTTTAAGAAAAGCATTTGACACTCCCGAGGATCCTTACCTGCCTGAAGAAGTTTTGTGGAGACAAAAGGAGCAGTTTAGCGATGGAGTAGGATATAGCTGGATTGATCAATTAAAAGCCTATTGTTCGACACAAGTGACCGATTCGCAATTGGCAGCTGCGTCAGTTGAGTTTCCGTACAATCCGCCAACTACTAAAGAAGCGTATTTATATAGAACCATTTTCCATAAACACTTCCCGCAAGTTAGCGCTGCTCAAACAGTTAGAAAATGGATTCCTAGATGGCAAGAAAATGAAGATCCTAGCGGAAGAGCAAATGCTGCTCACATTGATGCGGCTTCAGAAATGGCTAAAGCTGTAGCTAAAGTTTAAATAAAAATATTATTTTGATATAATAGAAACGTTCTCCTGTTTGAGAGCGTTTTTTTATGTGAAAAAATCAACAATATGTTAATAACTTAACAGCTTAAAAAGCTATTTTAACGGTAATATAGTTTACATTTTTATATATTTGCGTGTTAGACGAAATTACATTATTAGAATAAATCATATGAGCGAAGAAATCAAGAAGGACAATTATTCAGCAGATAGTATTCAGGCATTAGAAGGAATGGAGCATGTAAGAATGCGTCCATCGATGTATATTGGAGATGTGGGGGTTCGCGGACTTCACCATTTAGTTTATGAAGTAGTGGATAACTCGATCGATGAGGCGATGGGAGGTCATTGTGATACCATTACTGTTGATATTAATGAAGATGGATCTATTACGGTTGAAGATAATGGTCGTGGTATTCCGGTAGGAATTCATAAAAAAGAAGGAGTTTCAGCATTAGAAGTTGTAATGACTAAAATTGGTGCTGGAGGAAAATTTGATAAAGATTCTTATAAAGTTTCTGGTGGACTGCACGGTGTTGGGGTTTCGGTAGTGAATGCGCTGTCGAATCATCTTACGGCTACTGTTCATAGTAGTGATGGAAAAGTGTACCAACAAGAATATGAAAAAGGAAAAGCGCTATATCCAGTAAAACAAATTGGGGAAACGACAAAAAGGGGGACGATAGTTACTTTTTACCCTGACAATACTATTTTTACTCAAACAACAGAGTTTTCATACGATACTTTATCTGCTCGTATGCGTGAATTGTCATACCTTAATAAAGGAATTACAATTACATTCACAGATAAAAGAGAACTTGATAAAGACGGAAATTTTGTTTCAGAAATTTTTCATTCTGATGAAGGATTAAAAGAATATATTCGTTATTTGGACGGAAATCGTGAGCCTATTATTGCACATGTGATCTCTATGGATAATGAAAAAGGAGAAATTCCAGTAGAGGTTGCTTTGATATACAACACAAGTTATACGGAAAATATCTTCTCTTATGTAAACAATATCAATACGCACGAAGGAGGAACGCACTTGCAAGGTTTTAGAACAGGTCTAACTAGATCTCTTAAGAAATATGCAGATGCTTCAGGAATGTTAGATAAATTAAAATTTGACATCTCTGGGGATGATTTTCGTGAGGGACTTACAGCTATTATATCTGTAAAAGTTGCAGAACCACAATTTGAAGGACAAACTAAAACGAAACTTGGAAATAGAGAGGTTGTTTCTCCAGTAAGTCAAGCGGTAGGTGATATGATTGAAGCTTATTTGGAAGAAAACCCAAATGATGCTAGAATCATTGTTCAAAAGGTAATTCTTGCAGCGCAAGCTCGTCACGCGGCTAAAAAAGCACGTGAAATGGTCCAACGTAAAACCGTAATGGGTGGTGGTGGATTGCCAGGAAAATTATCTGATTGTTCAGAGCAAGATCCTGCAAAATGTGAAGTGTATCTTGTCGAGGGAGATTCGGCAGGTGGTACGGCTAAACAAGGTCGTGACCGTGCTTTTCAAGCTATTTTGCCATTACGTGGTAAAATTTTGAACGTGGAGAAAGCAATGCACCATAAAGTTTTTGAAAACGAAGAGATTAGAAATATATTTACAGCACTTGGAGTTACTATAGGTACTGAAGAGGACAGTAAAGCATTGAACATTTCTAAGTTGCGTTACCATAAAGTAATTATTATGTGTGATGCCGATGTCGATGGTAGCCACATTTCCACTTTAATATTAACATTTTTCTTCAGATTTATGAAGGAACTAATCGAAGAGGGGCATGTCTACATAGCTGCACCGCCTTTATATTTAGTTAAAAAAGGAAATAAGAAAGAATACGCTTGGAATGATCTTCAACGTGATCAGGCCAATGAAAGAATGGGTGGAAGCGCAGGTATTCAACGTTATAAAGGTCTTGGGGAAATGAATGCAGAGCAATTGTGGGAAACTACGATGGATCCAAGTTTCAGAACCTTGCGTCAGGTAACTATTGATAGTTTAGCTGAAGCGGACAGAGTTTTCTCTATGTTAATGGGGGATGAAGTACCACCAAGAAGAGAATTTATTGAAAAGAATGCTGTTTATGCGAATATTGACGCATAACTAAATTATAAGAATCAACTAACTAACCAGAAACACATATATAAAGATGAAAGTTACTATTGTAGGAGCAGGAAATGTAGGAGCAACTTGTGCAGACGTAATTTCTTATAGAGGAATTGCAAGTGAAGTAGTATTATTAGATATTAAAGAAGGTTTTGCAGAAGGTAAAGCGTTAGATATTATGCAATGTGCTACAAATACAGGATTTAATACCAGAGTTTCTGGTGTTACTAATGATTATTCTAAAACCGCTGATAGTAGTGTGGTAGTTATTACTTCTGGGATTCCTAGAAAACCAGGAATGACTCGTGAAGAATTGATAGGAATTAATGCAGGAATCGTAAAAACGGTTGTTGAAAATGTACTAGTTCATTCGCCAAATGCTATTATAGTAGTGGTTTCAAATCCAATGGATACAATGACGTATTTGGCTTTAAAGTCTACTGGATTGCCAAAAAACAGAATTATAGGAATGGGTGGAGCTCTTGATAGCTCTCGTTTTAGAACATATTTGTCAATGGCTTTGGGAAAACCGGCTAATGATATTTCTGCAATGGTTATAGGAGGACATGGTGATACTACAATGATTCCTTTGACACGCTTAGCGTCTTACAATGGAATTCCAGTATCTCAATTTCTTTCAGAAGAGGCTTTAGAAAAAGTAGCTGCTGATACTATGGTGGGAGGAGCTACGCTTACAGGTCTTTTAGGAACGTCAGCTTGGTATGCGCCAGGAGCATCAGTTGCTTATTTGGTGGATAGTATTTTGAATGACCAAAAGAAAATGATTGCTTGTTCTGTTTTTGTTGAAGGGGAATACGAGCAAAATGATATTTGCATCGGTGTACCTTGTATAATAGGTAAAAATGGTGTTGAAGAAATTATTGAAATTGAGTTGAATGATAAGGAAAAGGCCGTGTTTGCTAAAAGTGCAGTTGCCGTTCGAGCAATGAACGATGCGCTTAAATCGATTTTAGACTAATTAATATCTTATATAATAAAGAAGACTGCACTTTAGCAGTCTTTTTTTTGAGATTAATTAATAAATAAATTGGTTAATCTTAACCTTAATTATATATTTGCTCGGTTAAAAAAAAATAATATAATTCTTGATTTTCTTTTTTAGAATCGAAATCGTGGTCAGGGGTTCTTTTATAAGGGTTGAAAATAAACAAATAAATATAAAATAATTAATTTTTAGTAATAATGCAGAATAAAGGACTTATTAAATTTTTCGCAATTCTATTTGCATTGGTGAGTATTTACCAACTTTCTTTCACTTTTGTCGCAAGCAAAGTAAAAAATGATGCCAAAGCTTATGCTGCAGGTAATTCTGAAAAAGAAACAAAATATTTGGATTCCATAGGTAAGGAAAGCGTATTTAACCTTGGATTTACAAATTTCACCTTCAATGAAGTAAGTGATAAGCAAATCAACAAAGGTCTTGACTTAGAAGGAGGTATTAATGTAATACTTCAAATCTCTGTTAAAGATATATTGAAAGGATTATCTAATAATTCTAAAAACCCTGTATTTAATAAGTCTTTAGCAGATGCTACAGCTGATTTAGAAGGGAACAAATCTTATTTAGACAAGTTTTTTGATGCTTTTGCTGCAAATTCAAAAGGAACTGTAAAATTAGCTTCGCCAGATATTTTTGCAAACAGAAGTTTGCAAGGAGAAGGTGGAGTAGATTTTCAAATGACTGACGCAGAAGTTGAAAAAGTAATCAAAAGAAAAGTTGACGAATCTGTAGAAAGTGCTTTTGGAGTACTTAGAAAAAGAATTGATAAATTTGGAGTTACGCAACCTAACATTCAAAAATTAGGAGAGTCTGGAAGAATCCTTGTTGAGCTTCCTGGTGCTAAAGATGTAGACAGAATTAAAAAATTATTGCAAAGTACTGCTCAATTAGAGTTCTGGGAAACGTACAAAATTGAAGAAATGGGTAATTTCTTAATGGCTGCAAATGAGGCATTGAAAAAAACCGAAATTACTACTGTAGAGTCAAAACCAGTTGTTAAAGATTCTTTGAGTGCTTTACTAGCAGATGGGAAAGATTCAGCTACTACTAAAAAAGGAAACAATCCTTTACTTGACAAAATTATTGCTCAAGGTGGTGGACCAGTTTTAGGTCTTTTCTCTCCAAAAGATACTGCAACAGTAAATGGATATTTTAAAAGACAAGATGTTAAAAATTTATTAGCTGCAGATCAACGCTATGCGAAATTTGTTTGGGGAAAACTTACAACAATAAAAGACGCTAAAGATAAAGATGTTGAAGCAGTAGAATTATATGCTTTGAAAGGGAATAGAGACAATATCGCTGCGATGAGCGGTGGAGTTGTAACTGACGCTAAAGATTCATTTGACCAGTTAGGAAAGCCTTCTGTTTCTATGCAAATGAACGGACAAGGAGCAAAAGCTTGGGAAGAATTAACAGGTAGAGCATACACACAAAAAAGCAATATTGCTATCGTTCTTGATGATATCGTATATTCTGCTCCAGGTGTATCTAGCGGACCTATTTCAGGTGGTAGATCTGAAATCTCTGGATCGTTTGACGTTACAGAAACTAAAGATTTAGCTAACGTACTAAGAGCTGGTAAACTTCCTGCATCTGCGGATATAGTTCAGTCAGAAGTAGTAGGGCCATCCTTAGGTCAAGAAGCGATCGATAATGGTACAAACTCTGCTATTGTAGGTTTGCTTTTAGTATCACTTTGGATGATGGTTTATTATGGTAAAGCGGGTTGGTATGCTAATATTGCATTGGCAGTTAACTTACTATTCCTTTTTGGAATCCTTGCAAGTTTAGGAGCAGTTCTTACATTGCCTGGTATTGCAGGTATCGTTTTGACAATGGGTACGGCGGTAGATGCTAATATTATTATCTATGAAAGAGCCAAAGAAGAATTACGAGATGGTAAATCACTAGATGAAGCAGTAAAATCTTCGTACAGTTGGACAGGAGCAATGCGATCTATTGTTGATGCGAATGTTACGCACATCTTAATCGGTGCTGTATTGTTTATTTTTGGTTCTGGACCAATAAAAGGTTTTGCAACTACATTGTTAATTGGTATTGTAACATCATTGTTTACTTCAATCTTTATTGCAAGAATCTTTATCGATAAAAACATTGGTAAAAAAGCTGATTTAACTTTCGTAACTAATTTCTCTAAAAACTTTTTTACAAATTTCAATTTTGATTTCTTAAAAGTTAAAAAATGGGCTTATTTGTTTTCAGCAATTGTAGTTGTTGTGAGCGTTATATCATTGGCAACAAATAAACTGGATCAAGGTGTTGATTTTGTTGGAGGAAGAACATTTCAAGTGCGTTTTGAAAAACCAGTTGAAGCGGGAATCGTAAAAGAAGAACTTACTAAAGTATTTGGTAGTGCTGAAGTTAAAATATTTGGTAATGATAATCAATTGAAAATCACAACTAAATATAAAGTAGAAGAGCATGGTGTAGAGGCTGATCAAGAGGTGAATAAATTGTTGTTTGAAAGTTTAAAACAACATTTCTCTGCAGATTTAACATATGATAAATTTGTAAATGCATACGCAGGTAAACAATACGGCGTTGTACAAGCATCGAAAGTAGGTCCTACTGTTGCTGAGGATATTAAAACTAATGCATACTGGGCAGTTTTAGGAGCAATGCTAATTGTATTCTTATATTTGTTAATCAGTTTTAGAAAATGGCAATATGGTTTAGGCGCAATCGCAGCTGTAGCGCATGATGTTATATTTGTACTAGGAATTTATTCTTTATGCTACAAGTTTATGCCTTTCGGTATGGAGATTGACCAACATTTTATCGCGGCAATCCTTACTGTTATTGGATATTCAATGAATGATACTGTAATTGTATTTGACAGGGTTCGTGAATTCTTAGACGGTAACACTAAAGGTACTTTCTCAGAAATCGTAAATAAATCAATTAATTCAACAATGTCAAGAACAATCAATACTTCGTTAACGATGATTGGTGTATTGGCGATAATGTTTGTATTTGGAGGAGAATCTATTAGAGGATTTATCTTTGCAATGCTTATCGGTATTATTGTTGGAACATATTCTTCATTATTTATTGCAACTCCAGTATTGGTGGATACAATCTCTAGAGAAGATAAAAAATTAATTGAAAAACAACATCAAGAAAGCTAGTAGTTGTTTTTATATAACTTTAAAAAGACCCAACGTAAGTTGGGTCTTTTTTTTTTGACTTTAAATTAGTTTTATATTGATTCAATTTAGTAATGCTTAAGTAAATGGAATGCCAATTTTAAAATAAAGGAGATAAGGGCTAATAGTAGACTCTTTGATTGGATTCGCTTTTTTACTTTTAGTGGGTACTTACTTAGGAGAAGGGGTGTGATTTTGCTCTTGGTATTTATTGTGGTAGTGCTGTAGGGTTGATAACGATATCTATATAAGTCGCTATTTTAATGTGCAACTTAATAATCTGCTGAAGGAAAGTTAAAACTTAGGGTATGAAATTTTTATGTAACCTGAAATGGATTATGTAGAATATAAACATAGATATTAATACAATAATGAAGTGGTAACTATATTGTACGTTCCAGACAAACAGAATGAATACGGAAGTGTGAAATTCATTAAAACTATATTGTCAATTGTAGCGTTAATGTAGCGAAACCAATTTCAGATTGTCTTTCTGACAGTGTTGGCTCCGTGATGAGGAACACTTAAACAGAATGGTTTTTGTAAGTTTTTCTGTATTTTAATATAGAATTTCAGTGGGTATTGTGTCTAAAGTTTATAATGTATTAGTGGAAGTCTGGCCAATTTATGCCGACTTTCTGATGCAGGCTTGTAAAAGTAAATTTTGGTTTTGACACTCTTAATTTGAAGTTGGGCTCTGTTGTTTCATTATGATTTTATAA
Source organism: uncultured Flavobacterium sp. (assembly GCF_963974175.1). GTDB lineage: Bacteria > Bacteroidota > Bacteroidia > Flavobacteriales > Flavobacteriaceae > Flavobacterium. Next base: position 67,310 of record NZ_CAXBBR010000001.1, on the reverse strand, counting down.
CTGTATCTCTATCGTAATTTTTCGTTTTTGTAAGAAATACAGAATGCATTCGCTGTTTCATCCCAATTACTCTTGACAATAAGTAGGTATTTAATTTTATTAAAGTCTCAATTTTTATATATTTACTAAATATTGATTTAAATTAAACCTTAAAGTATAATGAAAAAAAAGCACAGGTCATTTCTTTATCTTTTATTAGTAGTATGTTTATTCAATGTGACTCTTTATGGCTATAGTAGAGTAGATACTTTTGATTCAGTTGCTGTACTCATAGTTCCCCCCGCTGCGCCAGCTGTTATTTCACCGATTTATTATTGCCTAAATGGAGCGGCTGTACCATTAAAAGCGACAGCTTCGGCAGGTGCTGCATTAGTTTGGTATGGAACCAGTGCAACAGGAGGAAGTCCTTCTGCAGTAGCTCCAACTCCGTCAACTACCGCAGTAGGTCAAACAAGTTATTATGTAAGCCAAGTAGACGGCACTGGGGAGAGTCCAAGAGCTGTAATTGTAGTAAATGTTGTCGCTGATAACGGCGCTGTTATTCTTAACTTTAGATGCGATCCTACGCAAGCTACCACAACAACTTCAGTATTTTTTGATTGGTCCAATAACGCTGCTTTAGGTAGTAACACTTATAATTATACATATATGATTGAAGGAGGGGGCTCTGGGTCTGGTACAACAGGAGTTTCCCATCAGGAAGTATTTGGAATGGCACCAGGGCAAAAAGCTACAATGATATTGTCTTCGGCAACTTCACCTTGCGCTACTGCTACTTTAACTTGTAGTGTGCCTTGTGGAACTTCAACTGTAACCCCAAATTTTGCGCAGATTGCTCCTTTTTGCTCTGGAGATCCTGCACCTGTATTAGGGAATACATCACCAAATGGGATTACTGGAACTTGGTCTCCAGCAACGGTTAGTAACACCGCTAGTGGTAGTTATTTATTTACTCCAAATCCTACTACTTTTCCGTGCGCCTTGACACAGACGCTCGCCATTACTGTGACGCCAAGAGCAACACCGACTTTCACAAGCATTCCGACCACTGTGTGTCAGAATGCTGCGGCTCCTGTTCTTCCTTTAAATTCTAATAATACACCATCAATATCAGGAACTTGGAACCCTAGCACAGTTAATACTTCAGTTTTAGGACCCGTTACCTATACTTTTACAGCTAATGCAGGGCAATGTGTAGTTGCAACAAAAACGACTGCTACAATAACAGTTCAAGCAAATGTTGCTCCTAATTTTGCTTCAATTGGAGCTATCTGTACCGGAAATCCAGTGCCGGTTTTAGCGACTACTTCACCTAATGGAATTATAGGTACATGGGCACCTGCAGCCATAAATAATACCACTAGCGGTTCATATGTTTTTACACCTACTGCTGGTCAATGTGCCACTCAGCAAACGCTTCCTGTGACAATTACACCTAGAACAGTTCCTAATTTTCCTGCTATAGCTTCTTTTTGTGAAGGAACGGCAGCGCCTATTTTAGATAATAACGTGGCTTCTCCAAATGGAGTATCAGGTACCTGGGCACCAGCTACAATTAGCAATACGGCAAGCGGAAGTTATGTCTTCACTCCTAATGCGAATCAATGCGCCACAAACCAAACATTGAATGTTACTGTTAACCTTCGAATTAGTCCTGGATTTAACTCTTTTGCAATTTGTTCAGGTAGTGTTCCTCCTGTCTTACAAACGACATCTCCTAACGGAATTAAAGGAACTTGGTCTCCAGCTGTAGTTAATAACATGAATACTGGTTCGTATATTTTTACGCCAGACTCAAATCAATGTGCTAACCCGGAAACTATAGTTGTCACCGTAATACCATCTAACACTTTAACAGACTTTCAGTGGACCGTTACTGAGGCTTTTGCCGAAAATCAAGTAGTTACTATAATAGCGATAGCATCTGGTGGTAAGTATCTATATCAATTGGATGATGGGCCGTTTCAAGAGAGTCCAATATTCGAATATGTTTCTTCGGGATATCATACGGTTACCGTTATCGATGAAGGTGGATGTAGTGTGCCGATAGTAAGAACAAACATTCTAGTGATTGGGTATCCAAAGTATTTTACCCCTAATGCAGATGGTTATAATGACAGATGGAATATATATGAGCTACAAGATGATGTGAGTTCTAAAATTCACATATTTGACCGATATGGTAAATTATTAAAAGAGATTACGCCTGACGGTACAGGTTGGGACGGTACCTATAACGGTCGTCCAATGCCAGGAAATGATTATTGGTTCGTTGTCGAATACAGAGAAAATGACATACTTAAGAAATTTAAATCTCACTTTTCGTTAAAGAGATAAAATAAAAAAAGCTTCCTTATTAGGAAGCTTTTTTTTTATGATATGTTTTAATTTCACTTTAAAATTAGGACTTATATCTTTACTGGTTTTTCCGCTGTAAAAATAAAATAGAGCCCGATAAGAATAAATGGGATACTTAGCCATTGACCTGTAGAAAGTAATCCTAAGGAGCTTTCAAATCCACCCTGACTTTCTTTGACAAACTCTACAACGATACGTACGGAAAATAATAGTACTAGAAAAAGTCCGAATAAAAACCCAGATTTTTGTCTGGCTTCTGTTTTCCAATACAAGAAAAACAATATTGCAAAAACAAAAACATAACAAAATGCTTCATATAATTGAGCAGGGTGTCTGGCAGGAACTTGTTCTAGTAAATTAGCAAACTGTGGATTAGTTGCAATAGCTTGATAAGCTTCATTTGGAGTTGGTATCTGTGTTGCATTTACGGCATCTCTAGGACTAAATTGATCACGAACAAACTTTATTCCAAAAGGAGAGCTTGTTTGTTTTCCTATAATTTCAGAATTGAAAAAATTACCCAACCTTACAAAAATAGCACCACTGGCAACTGCAATTACCACTCGGTCTAAAATCCAAAGCAGCGGTCTTTGTAGTACTTTTTTACTAAAGTAATACATAGCTATTATAATTGAAATAGCAGCACCATGACTTGCTAACCCTTGAAATCCTGTAAATTCCCAGCCAGAAATAAAGCCAAATAATTCACCGTTAATATTTTCTCTAATCGGTAAAAGAATTTCGATTAAATGATTTCGAAAATATTCCCAGTCGTAAAAAAATACGTGACCTAAACGGGCTCCTAGTAAGGTAGCAAGAACAGTCCATATAAAAAGAGAATCTAGTTTCTCAATGGATTCTCCTTCGCGTTCGAATATGTTTTTCATGATGTACCAACCCAGTCCAAATGCAATTACAAACATTAGGCTGTAGAAACGGATTATAAAAAAACCTAAATCAATACCTTCTGATGGGTTCCAAACTATGTTTAAAGCGTGTGTCATTATTTTTTATTTGATGTAAAAATACATTTTTTGTTTTGAGTTTCAATAGTATATTGAAGTTATGCCTTATTTTCTTGTGCTATTTAAGAGTCAGATATCACAATTTTACTTAGGGATTATTGTCTTGATGATTGCACTTTTTTTCAGGAACTGGGTCATAGCCGGTTTTACCCCAAGGGTGGCAACTTAAAATTCGTTTAACACCTAGAAATCCGCCATAAAACAAACCGTGAACTTGCAACGCTTCAATCATATAAGAAGAGCAAGTGGGCGCAAACCTGCAGGTTGCTGGCATAAGTGGTGAAAGCACAACTTGATAGAAGCGAACTAATACTACAAAAGGAAATATGAGGATTTTTGAAATCATATTTTAGATATTTAGTATTTGAATTTCTTAGCTGATCACTAAAAAAAGATCATTAAACACTAAAAGTAGTTCCCTCTTTTCCATCTTTCAATTGAATTCCATAGGCAATCAATTGATCTCTTATTTGGTCAGAAAGTTTAAAGTTTTTATCTGCTCTAGCTTGATTTCTCATTCCTATAAGCATGTTTACAACTGCTTCCAGTTTATCATTATTACCGTCTGCTATTTTTTCGTCTTCTAGTCCCAACACATCAAATATAAAGGCATTCATTGTTGAAGATAAGTTTTCTAAATCAACTGCATTTAAGGTTTCTTTATCATCATTTAATAGATTAATAAAGCGAACTCCTTCAAATAATTGTGCGATTAAAATAGGGGAATTAAAATCATCATTCATAGCATCGTAGCAGGATTGTTTCCAGCTAGCAATGTCTAGCGTACTGCTTGGGCTTGCGCTTATCTGTTTTGAAGTAGCTAAGGCTTCCATCAGTCTTTTATATCCTTTTTCTGCTGCAACAATAGCATCATCAGAAAAATCAAGGATGCTTCTGTAGTGTGCTTGTAACATAAAGAATCGTGCTACCGAAGCAGGAAAGGCTTTACTTAAGATCGAGTTTTCTCCTGTTAAGATTTCTCTCGGTAAAATATTATTTCCGGTTGATTTAGCCATTTTTTTACCGTTCAAAGTCAGCATGTTGGCGTGCATCCAGTAATTAACTGGCGTTTGACCGGTACAAGCTTCGTTTTGTGCGATTTCACATTCATGATGAGGGAATTTTAAATCCATTCCACCACCGTGAATATCAAAATGATTCCCTAGGTATTTCGTACTCATGGCTGTACATTCTAAATGCCAACCAGGAAAACCTTCGCTCCATGGAGAAGGCCAGCGCATAATATGCTGTGGCTCGGCTTTTTTCCAAAGTGCAAAATCCTGTGGATTTCTTTTGTCAGTTTGTCCGTCAAGATCACGGGTATTAGCAAGCATATCTTCAATATTTCGACCGCTTAAACGACCGTAATGATTGGTTTCATTAAACTTAACGACATCAAAATAGACAGAGCCATTCGCTTCATATCCAATTCCTTTGTCGATAATTGTTTTTATAATCTCAATTTGTTCAATAAGATGTCCAGTTGCTGTCGGCTCGATACTTGGAGGTAAAAAATTAAAAGCTTTCAAAATTTCATGAAAGTCAACAGTATAGCGTTGCACAACTTCCATCGGCTCTAATTGCTCTAAACGTGCTTTTTTTGCAATTTTATCCTCTCCATCTTCTGCATCGTCCACAATATGTCCTACATCAGTAATATTTCGTACATAGCGCACTTTATATCCTAAATGTAGTAAGTATCTGAATATAATGTCAAATGACATAAAAGTTCGCACGTTTCCAAGGTGAACATTGCTGTAAACCGTTGGCCCGCATACATACATACCTATGCTGCCTTCATGAATAGGTACGAATGTTTCTTTCTCTCCTGAAAGAGAATTGTATATTTTTAACTTCTGGGTAGTATATAAAGGCATGTTTGTTTTTTTAGGAGCTGTTTCCTGCTTTCCGCTTCAATCTTTTTATTTTTAAGAAAAAACAAAAAGGATTTCCACTTCAATCAGGGCTAAGGAATTGTGGGTAAATAAGGAATAAATTACGTTAGAACTTTGTTTCTAATTTAATATAATCCAAAAACTCTCTGCGAGCTTGAGGTTCTTTAAATTTTCCGCCAAATTCAGAAGTGACTGTGCTACTTTCGATGTCACTGATTCCTCTTGAATTTACACAAAGATGTTTTGCGTCAATAACGCAGGCAACGTCTTTTGTACCTAAAGCATTTTGTAATTCCTGAACGATTTGCATCGTTAAGCGCTCTTGCACCTGCGGTCTTTTAGAATAGTATTCAACAATTCGATTCATTTTTGAAAGCCCAATTACAGTTCCATTAGAGATATAAGCAACATGTGCTCTTCCTATAATCGGTAATAAATGATGCTCACAAGTAGAGTAAACGATAATGTTTTTTTCAACTAACATTTCGCCGTATTTGTAATTATTGTCGAATGTAGATGCTTTTGGTTTTCTTGCAGGATTCAATCCTCCAAAAATTTCTTTTACAAACATTTTAGCGACACGATTAGGTGTGCCTTTAATGCTGTCATCAGTCAAATCCATCCCAAGTGTAAGCAGGATACTTTCAACATCTTTTTTTATGCTTTCTATTTTTTCGTCATCAGTAATATCAAAAGCGTCTTCTCGTAAAGGATTTGTTGCGCATGAACCAATATGATTATCTCCTATTTCGTCATGAATTTCTTCATTATGTTTCATTAAAAGCTACTATTATAGTGGGTGTATATATTTAAGGCGTAAAGATAATTAATAAATACTAAAGAATTTCCATCCCTTTTAATAATTAATGATCGCTTTAACATAGTGATTAAGTAAAGGACTTTTTACGATTTTGTATTAAAAACAAACGGCAATAACTTTATTGGTTATTGCCGTTGTAGGGTATTGATTTAATTATGAGGACTATACCTCTATTTTTATAGAGATATAGTCTCTTTTATTGTGAAGTTGTAGTGCTAATTACTTTGCATTATAAACGACAATTGCTTCTTTAAGTATTTGTACTGCTCTAATTAATTCTTCTTTCTTTAAAACATAAGCAATTCTAACTTGGTTTAAACCTACTCCAGGAGTAGAGTAAAACCCAGCTGCTGGTGCAACCATTACTGTTTCTCCATCAAGGTCGTAACTTTCTAAAAGCCATCTTGCAAAATCATCAGCATTTTCAATAGGAAGTTCAGCGATACAATAGAAAGCTCCTTTTGGAGTTGCTACTTTTGCACCTTCAATTTTATGAAGCTCTGCGATAAGTGTATCTCTACGTTCTCTATACTCTGAGATTACTTCATCAAAATAACTTTGAGGTGTATCAAGAGCTGCTTCACTAGCTACTTGAGCAAATGTTGGCGGACTCAGTCTTGCTTGAGCAAATTTCATTGCAGCAGCCATTAATTCCTTGTTTTTTGAAACAATGCAACCAATTCTTGCACCACACATACTGTATCTTTTGGATACAGAATCAATCATGATAGCATTTTCTTCCAGTCCAGGAATGTTCATTACAGAATAATGAATATCTCCGTCATAAGTAAACTCTCTGTAAACTTCATCAGCGATTAAGAACAGATCGTGTTTTTTTACTAAGTCAGCAAGCTGCATCATTTCCTCTTTCGAATACAAATAACCGGTTGGGTTTCCTGGATTACATATAAGGATTGCTTTTGTTTTTGGCGTAATTAGTTTTTCAAAATCAGCTATTGGAGGTAGTGCAAAACCAGTATCAATTGATGAAATAACTGGAACTACATTAACTCCTGATGCAGTAGAAAAACCATTATAATTAGCATAAAATGGTTCTGGGATGATGATCTCATCTCCTGGATCCATAGTGCTTCCCATTGCAAAAAGCAAAGCTTCTGATCCACCTGTTGTAATGATGATGTCCTCAAAATCGATAGTCAATCCTTGATTTTTATAAAATTGAGATAATTTAGTTCTGTAGCTTTCAAATCCAGCTGAATGGCTGTATTCTAATACTTTAATATCAAAATTCTTAACCGCATTCATAGCCACCTCAGGTGTCTTAATGTCCGGTTGTCCGATATTCAAGTGATATACTTTATTTCCCTTTTTCTTTGCAATTTCAGAAAATGGAACTAATTTACGTATTGGAGATTCAGGCATTTGTGTACCCTTGTTCGATATTTTTGGCATGATAGTAATTGTTGAAATGCAAATTTGCGATTTTTTTTTTGAACTAAATAAGCTATCTAGCCTATTTATTGTTAAATGTGGAATATTCTTTAGTTTTTTCAGTAAATTTATAGAAATGTTACTCTATGAAAAAACGAATCTTATTTTTTCTCCTTTTCATTTACGCCCTCACTATTTCGGCACAGGGTGGATTTCGATTTAAAAAAGAGGTTAAGAAAATAAGTATTCCTTTTAAATTAATTAATAACCTAGTATTTATTCCCATAAATGTGAACGGGGTAGAGTTGACTTTTTTAGTGGATTCTGGAGTAAAAGAGACGATCCTATTTAGTTTAGAAGAGGAAAGTGACCTCAATCTTAAAAATATTCAAAAAATCACTTTGCGGGGTTTAGGTAGTGATGAGGCTATTGACGGTTTGAAATCTGCTGGAAATCTATTGGAGGTTAAAGGAATGGAATCCCGTAATCATCTTCTATATGTAATCGTCGATAAGGATTTTAGTTTGTCCTCGCACATTGGAATTCCGGTAAATGGAATTATCGGGTCACCTTTCTTTAAGAATAATTTACTCGAAATTAATTACGAAAAAAGAAAAGTTGTTTTTTATGAAGACAGTCGGAGAAACAGAAAATGGATAGAAAGAAGATATAAAAAAGTGCCTATTACTATTGAAAAATCAAAACCATATCTAAATGCTAATGTTGTTATTGATTCCAGTAGGTTTGCCGCAAAATTACTTGTAGATGTTGGAAACAGCGATGCGATATGGCTTTTTCAAAATGTTTCGGATAAAATACATGTTCCAATAATTAATTTTGATGACTATTTAGGTAAAGGTTTTAGCGGTGATGTAGAAGGAAAAAGAGCGCGAATTGCTGAATTTTTTATTTCAGACTTTAAATTTTTCAAACCTATAATAGCTTTTCCAGATTCCAGTTCGATAAAACACGTAACCATGGTTCCAGATCGGGTGGGTTCGGTTGGAGGAGAAATTCTAAGGAGATTCTCAGTCATTTTTGACTACCCAAATGAATTTTTGTATTTAAGGAAGAATAGACACTATTCAGCTCCATTTGTTTACAATAAAAGTGGAATTGAAATACGACATTCTGGCGTGCAATGGATTCAGGAGACAGTACAGTTGCAAGCTTTTCCGATAACGGTAGACCATCTGGATACCAGTAGGGAAAGAAGCGCTACTAATTTAAAATACAAGTTTCAATTAAAGCCTATTTTTGAAATAGCCAATATTAGAAAAAATTCACCGGCTGAAAATAGTGGCTTACAAAAAGGAGATGTGATTATTTCCATAAATAGGAATCCTGCCTATAAATATTCTCTACAAAAGATCAATTCACTCTTAAGATCAGAAGAGGAGAAATGGATAACCATAGAAATAGAAAGAGAGAAGCAACTGCTTAAATTTAGATTCCAACTTATAGATATTTTGTAAAACGAAAAACGTTCCTTGAAATAATTATCAAGGAACGTTTTAATTTTTTAAGGTAACTAATACTAATTAGCGATTACATCTCCTTTAATTTTTAAAGGAACTCTACCTTCGTCATAATTGACAGCATTAGATTCTACTGTAATCGTTTTTCTGATAGGCCCTACAGCCATGTTATACTTCACTTCAATCTTACTTGATTTCCCAGGTAAAATAGTATCGGTTTGTTTAGATAGGATAGTAGAACTAGCAGTAGATTGAACAGAATATATAATTAGTGGGGTAGTACCAGTATTCGTAAATTCAAATACTCGAACACCATTATCTTTTCCTTTAGTTATGGTTCCGTAATCAATAGTGTTGTTTTCCGCTTTGAATTCAATTTTAGCCCCGTTCTGCGAAAATCCAATACTTGTAAAGAATACGACCGCTATTATTGTTGCTATTTTTTTCATAAGATTTTTTTTATAGATAAAAAGTAAATTTAGTTTCTTTTAATTAAAGCACAAATTTTTATTTCTCTTTTTATAGTGTACTTAATTATTTACTTTTGTTCCCTATATGAATTACAAATATCAGACCAAAGTTTAATTTTGGTTTTAACAGTTGCTTTTTATGACAATTCCCGCACAATTTGACGCCAAGACTATTGAAGATAAATGGTATGACTACTGGATGGAAAATAATTATTTTCACTCTGAGCCAGACCACAGAACGCCATATACCATTGTAATCCCTCCTCCAAACGTTACTGGAGTTTTACACATGGGACACATGTTAAACAATACGATTCAAGATGTCTTGATCCGAAGAGCACGTCTAAAGGGCTTTAATGCTTGCTGGGTTCCTGGTACGGATCATGCTTCTATTGCTACCGAAGCTAAGGTTGTTGCTAAACTGAAAGCAGAGGGAATTAATAAATCGGATTTAACTCGTGAGGAGTTTTTAAAACACGCTTACGATTGGACTGACAAATATGGTGGTGTAATTCTAGAGCAGTTAAAAAAGCTAGGAGCTTCATGTGACTGGGAACGTACTAAGTTTACTATGGATCCTGACATGTCAGCATCTGTAATTCGTTCTTTTGTTGATTTATATAACAAAGGACTGATTTATCGCGGATACCGAATGGTAAACTGGGATCCAGAAGCTAAAACGACTTTATCTGATGAAGAAGTTATTTTTGAAGAAAGACAAGGGAAATTATATTTCATACAATACAAAATTGAAGGAAGCGAATACTTCTTGACTATTGCGACAACGCGTCCGGAAACAATTTTTGGAGATAGTGCGATTTGTATCAATCCAAATGACGAACGTTTTGCTCATCTAAAAGGAAAAAAAGCGATTGTACCTATTTGCGGTCGTGTGATTCCTATTATTGAAGATGAATATGTAGATATCGAATTTGGGACAGGATGTTTGAAAGTGACTCCTGCTCACGATATGAATGATAAAACTCTTGGAGAAAAACATAACTTAGAAATTATTGATATCTTCAATGAAGATGCAACAATGAATAGTTTTGGTTTGCATTACCAAGGAAAAGACCGTTTTGTAGTTCGTGAAGAAGTTGCATTAGAATTAGAAACAATTGGTGCACTTGCAAAAACAGAAATACACTTGAATAAAGTAGGAACTTCTGAAAGAACCAAAGCAGTTATCGAACCAAGATTATCAGATCAATGGTTCTTAAAAATGGAAGATTTAGTAAAACCAGCAATACAATCTGTATTAGTGGACGGAGATATTAAATTGCATCCTAAACGTTTTGAGAACACTTACGCTCACTGGTTGAATAATATTCGCGATTGGAATATTTCTCGTCAATTATGGTGGGGACAACAAATTCCTGCTTATTTCTATGGAGATGGGAAAGAAGATTTTGTTGTAGCTGAATCAATCGAAGAAGCATTAGTTTTAGCTAAGGTAAGAACTAATAACCAAAACCTAACAAACCAAAACCTAACTCAAGATGTTGATGCATTAGATACTTGGTTTTCTTCTTGGCTGTGGCCAATGTCTGTTTTTGGAGGAATAATGGATCCAGAAAGTGAAGACTTTAAATATTATTATCCAACAAATGATTTAGTTACCGGACCGGACATTTTGTTTTTTTGGGTAGCGAGAATGATTATTGCAGGATATGAGTATACGGGTAAAAAACCATTTACAAATGTGTATTTAACAGGATTAGTTCGGGATAAGCAAAGACGTAAAATGTCTAAATCATTAGGGAACTCACCAGATCCACTTGATTTGATTGAGAAATTTGGTGCTGATGGAGTTCGTGTAGGATTACTGTTAAGTGCTTCTGCAGGGAATGACATCATGTTTGATGAGGAATTATGCAACCAAGGAAAAGGGTTTACTAATAAAATTTGGAATGCTTTCAAATTGATAAAAGGATGGGAAGTATCTGATACTATTCCGCAGCCAGAATCTTCAAAGGTAGCTATCGAATGGTATGAAGCTAAGTTGCAACAAACCCTTTTGGAAATCGAAGACAATTTCGAAAAATATAGAATATCAGAAGCTTTAATGGGAACGTATAAATTAGTATGGGATGATTTCTGTTCTTGGTTCCTTGAAATGATCAAGCCAGCATACCAGCAGCCTATTGATAGTGTTACTTTTGCCAAAGCAATAGAAATGCTTGAAAATAATCTAAAAGTATTGCATCCGTTTATGCCATTCTTGACTGAGGAAATCTGGCAGATATTAGCTAAGAGAACTCCAGAAGAGGCATTGATCGTTTCAACTTGGCCAGAATTAAAACCTTTTAATGCTACTCTAATTGCTGATTTTGAAAATGCTGCAGAAGTGATTTCTGGAATTAGAACCATTCGTAAAGACAAGAATATTCCTTTCAAAGACGCGATTGAATTAAAAGCGATTAATAATGATTCCGCTTCTACTTATTTTGATTCGGTTGTGACCAAGTTAGGAAACATTACTGCATTAGAATATGTTTCTGAAAAAGTGGACGGTGCTTTATCGTTTAGAGTAAAATCGAATGAATATTTTATTCCGATTACTGGAAACATTAACGTAGAAGAAGAAATTGCAAAATTAACTACGGAATTAAATTATACAAAAGGCTTCCTGAAATCAGTACAAGGAAAATTGTCTAATGAAAAATTTGTAAACGGAGCTCCTGAGAAAGTTTTGGCAAATGAAAGACAAAAAGAAGCAGATGCTTTAGCTAAAATTGAAACAATCGAGCAAAGTTTAGCTGGATTGAAATAAGTTGATTAAAAACATAAAAAAACCCCAATATTGAATTTCAATATTGGGGTTTTATATATAAATAAGTTTTAGATTCAATAGTAAGTGTATTTTTTTTCTCCAATAGGGCTTCTACTAGGACTTGAAAAATAGGTGTTAATTTGTTCTATTGGAAAACCATCGGAGTTATAATTGTATTTATAGGTGTCTGATTCATTGCGAATGATGTTGTTGACGTTATTTAAGTCTTGAATGTTGAAATGTCGATTAAAATTATTTGTAAACGAACCTGTGAAAAATAATTTATCGAATCCTATTATGTTGGCGTATTTATTAGGTTTCGTGTCATACTCATATATTATGGTTGATGAAATCATTCCGTCAGTATTGAACTTTTCTCTTTTTACAATGTTCCCGTCTTTAAAATAAATTTTCATTTTAGGGTATGGAGCAACTAACTCCCAATTATTGAGAGAATAAGAATAGATACCAATATCTACGGTATTATCAGGCTGATAAGTGTAAACTAACTTATTTTGATTCATAGCCGGAAAAATTGTTCCGCTATTCGTGTCTTTATAAATTACAGTTTTTAACTTGTTACTCTCATACGTATATTCAGTGCTCACAATAAGCTGGTCATTGATGTATCCGTCTTCTTTTGTAATATAATCTCCAGTATATGTATAAATGATTTTATAAACTCCAATATAAAGATTACTGGTAACTTGGATGATTTTGTATCCGTTATAAGTGAACACTGTTGTTGAACCATTTGTAGTATTTATCACTTCAATTGTTTTGAGCAGTGGTTTACTATTTTCTTTAGTTGGTATATCAGTTTCGTCTGTTGAACACGAAGAGATAGTGAGCAATAAAAGTCCAATTATAATTATTATCTTTTTCACTTAATTTTAGTTTTAGAAAAGTGTGGCTAAACCTTTGTTCAATATTTAATGCATGAATTTACGGTAAACGAAACTACAATAAATAAAGATATGGTAACACTGATTTTGATAGTTTGGTTAATTTAAATTTTGAGAATAGTTTTATGTTTATATAATACCATTTGCACAATCTATTATAGTAAATTACTTAGATACGTATTTAATTAAAACTGTAAAACGAGAAATTTGTAGACGGAACTCTAGAGAGTGCTTTGTTATAAGAAAAGAGCACAAGTGTTTTAATCTAAAATTTTAAGTACAATGATATCAAGTATTTTTATCGACGAACGACATCGCCATTGTATTTCAAAGGGTATTTTTCCCTTTAAACGATTTATGTGTTATTTCGGACATATTGTTATATATTTTTGTCCTTATATTGTTAAATACCACATTAATAAACATATGAAAGAAATATTTAGTTCTACTTATAGGATAGGCTATCTTGACGGATATTCAATGGGTTTAAATCCACATGAATCATCTGAAGGTAATACGGATACTGCATTTAGTGCGGGTTTTAAATCCGGACGGTTAGATTATGAAAACATGAATGGTTTAATTTGTTTCGGAATTCCGCAACGAATTGTGACTGAAAAAATTTTAGAAGACTTTCTCATCGCTGGTATGTTAGGTTTTGATATCGATGCTGATGGCTACACAGCGAATCAAATTAATGTAATTTCAAAATGGTATGAAAGTGGTATTGAAAAATATGAGCCCAATCAGTATGCTAATCTTTCAGCATTACTTAATGAGAACGAAATCAAAATGAACCAAGAAATTTAAGGTATATTTTAAATAGTTAAAAACAAAAAAACCGTAATAACGCATGCGTTATTACGGTTTTTTTATGCCTTATTCTCTCTTCTTAAGCTAATAAGAACAAGAAAATTAATGGAAATAGGATTCCCGCTACTGCTAGTTTCCATCCACGCTGTTTCCAACTAAATTTACCTGCTTTTACCATTATTGTTCCGCTTAGAGCAATGATGATTAGACTTAGGGCGAAAATATCTGAATAATAAATCCAGAAATTAGAAGTGTTTTTGTGCAGACTCATCGACTGACTAATGATTGGTGTTTTTAAGAAAGAAACGATTTCACCTTTGCCAGTTTTCATGTCTATTTCGACATCATGTTTTTCAAATGAAATTTTCAGGTTTCCTTTTTTAACATTGTGACGGCGAAACTTGTCGTCTATTCCTAGTTTCGTACCTAAATCTTTAGCAAATTCTTCATTGATTTCGCTCTCTTTGGGCAGGGTAACTTCAATAAGTTTAGTCTCAGTTGTATATTTTTCAGGATGCCACATGTCGCGGTGATTCATCATAAGTCCTGATAAAGCAAAGGAAACGATGAGTCCAATATAGAAGTAACCTAAATCTCTATGTAAATTTCTGAAGGTCTTTTTTTTCATTGTAAGTGTTGAATTTGTATTTGCGAAAATAATATATTCCTATTTATAAAAGAAAAAACTTTTCTCTGTTTTTCAATAAGTGGTCATTTAGAAAAAACTTTTTTAAATAGTTTGTTTTAAAATTTATATTTTAAGGAAGTTAGTACTTGACGTGGCGCAATTGGGTTTACACTGTAGTTTTCATGAACGGTATAGTCTAATACGTTTCCTATGTTAGATAATTTACATAACACAGAGAATTTGCCCCATTCATAACCGGCAGATATATCTACAGTAGTGTAATCATTTATTGGTACTTGTCTATCTCTAAGAGTCGCAACTTGAGTATCTGGGTCAATTAAGATTTGGTTGTTCCATCCAGCTACACGATTTCCTATGTAATTTGCTGATGATCCAATTGAGAGTCCTTTTAATATTCCTGATGGCAAGGTGTAGAAGAAGCTTAGGTTAGCCGTGTTTGCTGGTGTTCTTGCTAGACGGTCTCCTACAATAAAGCTTCCGTTACCACCTGAAGTTTTTGTGTAGCGCATGTCATTATAACTATATCCTGCCATTAAGCGCAGACCTTCAGTAGGTCGAGCCGTGATATCCAGTTCTACTCCTTTACTTTTTGTAGCTCCACTTAAGACTTTTATACTTGAATCAGTATTGTTTGATCCATCTGCTTTAAATTCGGCAGTTTGGGCTAAGTTGCTATTTTCAATTTGGTACAAGGTGATGTTAGTACTCAACACTCCTTGCCAGAAATCTTTTTTGATTCCCAATTCATATTGGTCAATTAAAGAAGGTTTAATTACTTTTAGGTCGATCGTTGTACCAGAGTTTGGAGTAAAAGAATTAGAGTAACTAGCAAATAAGGCCATGTCTTGAGTAGGTTGATATACAAGCCCTAACTTAGGAGTAAAAGCTTGGTCAATACGTTTTGTATCAGTTGTAACCGTAGTTGGCGTTTTAGTTAAATCATAAGTTTCAGCTTGAGCTTCTTGCCATGACCAACGCAATCCTGCCAACACTTTGAATTTGTCAGTAAGCGAAATTAAATCCTGCGCATAAATTCCAAAACGATTTGTGTCCGTTTTTACTATTTTGGTATTTGTTGCATCTGGAATGGCGCCACCTTGATCAAAATTATCAAAATCAAAAATATTACCGCTACCATAAGTTTTCGGTGAGAAGTTATAAGTATATGCTTGAGCATAAGAACTCTCAAAATCAACACCTGTATATAGTTGGTGTTTTATATTTCCAGTATTGAAATTTCCTTGTAAGCTGATTTGCTGTCCAAGTATTTGTTCTAGGTTTTTATTTTGTCCTAATGGCCTTTCCCAGTAGCCATCATCTGTTGGTTGGATACGCTCTGTACCTTTTGATGTTCTGTTATAGTTTTGAAAAGAAGAGTTGAAGTTTAATTTCCAGTCGTCGTTAAATTCATGTTTTACTAACCCTGAAACGCTGGTTTGTCTTGTTTGCCCGTTAGACCATGTGGCACCTAAATAAGTGTTTCTAGGTACATCAGCAATTTCTTTCCCAGTCATTCCAGTTCCAAAATCAGGAGTCCAATCGTCGCGTAAATAATCTCCTTGCAATATAATTTCCGTTTTGGTACTTACTTTAAATAGTACCGATGGGTTGACATAATAACGTTCTTTTTTTACAACATCTCTAAAGCTTTCTGAGGTTTCGTATGAACCTGTGAATCGGTAAGCGATAGTACTATTTAAAGGACCATAAAGATCAATAGATGGTTTGTAGAAGGCATTGCTTCCCATTTGAATGCTAATTTCTCCGCCGCTCTTGAAAGAAGGTTTTTTTGTAACCATATTCAAGATCCCTCCTGGGGCTACATTTCCAAATAATAAGGCAGCGCTTCCTTTAAGTACTTCTATTCTTTCCAGAGAAGATACTTCTGGAAGGGAACCATTACTAAAACGGAAACCGTTTTTAAACATATTATTAGAAGACATATCGTATCCGCGAGACCAGAATGATTCTTGGGCACCACCACGGGCTGAACCAACATAGACACCATTAACATTTCGAATAACATCGCTCAACCGTACCGCTTGCTGTTGTTCTATAATATGGTGTCCTACTATTTGAATACTTTGAGGTAGATCTATTGACTTTATATCCAGACCTGATAAAACGGTTTCTTTCTTCTTGTTAGGAGTTTGCTTGATTTTAATCACTAATTCCTTCAGGGTCGTGATGTCTTCAATTAATCTAAATTCTACAAAATTTGTTTGGTTGGTCAAAACTTTAATCTCTTTGGATTGTTTTTTCATGCCAACCCCCTCAAGTGTTATAGTATGGTTTCCTGTAGGGAAATTGGCGAATTTAAATTCACCATTGGCATTCGTTTCAGTTGTTTTTGCTTCCTTACCTAACTTAATAGCTATTCCTGGAAGCGGAAACCCATCAGTAGAAAGTATTTTTCCTTCGATGATTCCGTGTTCTTGCGCGTTTATATAAAGTGAAGTAAATAATAGGATGAATAGGATTCTAATTCGAGTGCTCATAATTGTTTATTTGGAATGATTAAAAATAAAAAAAGGATCATTTTTTTACTATAACTGCTGCTTTTTATTCTTTTTTTTATTTCGTCCCCACCAAATAAAAAATCCAGTTACTGGTAGCGTGGCAATGAGAAGACTAATTAGAAACGCAAATATTTTTCCGGCTAAGCCAAAGATGCCACCTGTATGAATGTCGTAATTTAATTTCATTAGCTTATCAGCATTATCAGTGTCTTTTAAACGTCCCCAAAGATGGTTTACCTCAATTTCTTCTAACGTAAATTGATCAAAATAACGGTAGTCAATGGTGCCGTAAGTAGCTTTTTTGGAATTGGCATTGGCAGCAATTGACGAAGTAGGACTTTCTGGAGGATGTACTTCTATGGATTCTGCTTCGGGATATTCACTTACCATTTGTTTCCAAACTATATCTAATGGGTTTTCAATTGTACCCTTAGTCGTATTTATCTTTGATGCGGGTTCTTCATATAATAGGGATTTTTCACCTCCCATTACTGTATAATAAGAGAATGCAAACCATTGAAAGCCCCAAACCAAGCCCGTAACAGCAAAAATAAATGCAATTATCAAAACATAGAAGCCGGTAACATTATGTAAATCATAATTTTTTCTCTTCCATTTCATTCCCTTTTTCCACTTCAAAGAGAAGCGTTGTTTGGCAGCATTTTTATTTTTTGGATACCAAAGTATAAGCCCAGAGATAATCAATAGTATAAATAGCAATGTAGCACTGGCTACTACAACTTGACCAATGGCGTCCGGAAGCCATAAATAAAAGTGGCCATCTAAGATAAAATGAAAGAATCCTTCTTCGTTATTGATTGTTTTGATCACTTTTCCAGAATACGGATTTAAATACGTTGTGTAATAATAACTGGGCTCATAATGAAAAAATATAGCTTCTACGGCATCTGTTTTTCTATTGTACTTTAAGGCATGCAGGGTTTTTCCAGGAAGCTGTTTCTGGGCAATTGCTAGTAGTTTTGATGGAGGTAAAAAAGGAGATTGCTGTTCTGTTACAAATCGGTAGTCTTCAGTTAGGTTTTGAATTTCTTCTTGAAAGGCGTATAAACATCCAGTAATAGCAATGATAAAAACGATTATTCCTGAGGACAATCCTAACCATAAATGCAATACGCTTATTGCTTTTTTAAAACTCATTTTCATGTGATGTAACAATTAAAATAACTCCGCTTGAAATGAACGGAGTTATATGTGATTGATAGTTTTTAAAATTTATAGGCTACAGTAACCCTAGCATTAGTACCTGCCTCCGCTTGCCAATAATACATGTCGGTATAGCTGTAATATCCTCCTGAGTACAAATATTTGTTCAGAATATTATTGACAGTAAGGTTTATAGTTACTTTTTTTCTTTGATAGGACAAGCCTCCATCAACGCGGAAATAATCTGGTAAGCTGGCTGTATTTCCTGTTGAAATGAACCAAGGTGCTCTTTTTACCTGATATTGATACCCTAATGAAACACCAACTCCGCTCAACGTTCCTTTATCTATTTTGTAATTTAACCAAGCATTTTGAATGTGCTTAGTACTTCCTGGAACTTGCGTTCCTATGAGAGAAGCGTTGCTATCTTTAGTTGTTTTTCCTTCTGTAAACGCATAGTTTAGGATAAGGTCTAAATTATTAAAGATTTGACCTCGAATATCTACTTCAAAACCTTTTACTTTTTGCTGTCCGCTTTCTCTGCTATATTGCATTGCTGCAGTAGAGTTTTCTAAATCGGCAGTAAGCACGTTGTTTTTTGTGATCTGGTATACAGATACAACTGAATTCCATTTCCCGTTCAACCAGTCTCTTTTTAAACCAAATTCGATGTTTTCACCCGTCTCAGGATTAAAGGAATTCCCTTGCCAGTCAGCGCCATAATTTTCATTAAATGATTGATCGTTTACAAAATAGGCAGATGTATTTTTATTAAAGGAATAGCTTAAGCCTACCCTTGGTGTAAACCTGCTGTTTTTAGTATCTCCAGAGTAATAGTTAGCTGCTTTAAGAATAGTATATCTTCCTGCTAATGTCAATCGTAGTTTGTTGTCAAGGAAACCTAATTCATCTTGTACATACAGCGCTTTATAATTATTTTGGTATTTTACTCCTCTGTCTTCAAGATTCTTACTTCTGTCAAAAGTAGGAGAGGCAGCTAATGTTCCGTGTACCGGATTGTAGATGTCTAGATCTGGCATGCTAAAGTATTGCACCCAATCGTGATAAAATGTTTTATCGCTTAGATCAATCCCGGATAAAATTTTGTGAGAGACGGCTCCAGTTTTTACTTCACCATTTACATACGCTTGTCCCACATAGATTTTTCCTAAAATATCCCAAATGCTTCCGGCACGTTTAAGGATCGCTTCATTAGTACTATCAAAACCATTAGGCCACAAAGAAAGCCCTTCTTGCTGGTAGTTTAGGTAAGAAGATTGGGCTGTAAATTTCCAGGTATCATTTATTTTATGTTCTACAATGGCAAGAATATTTCTTTCTGTCATTTTTGTAGGATCTAGATTAGCTTCAGATGTTGTGAAGCTTCTAGGTAAATCAGCATAGCCTTTATGTGAATAAGAATAATTAGAACCAACTGCATTTACTTTAGAGAATTGTTGTGTGTATTCTAATGTTACTGCTGTTTTGTCTGAAAACAAATATTTTAAAACAGGTGCAAAACTATAGCGGTCATTAAAATCAAAATCACGGTAGCTGCCTTTCTTTTCTGCCATTACATTAACTCTATACAGTAATTTTCCATTATTAGTTAATTTCCCGTCAAAATCTAATGTACCTCTATACATATCAAAGCTTCCTAAAGTTAAACTTGCTTCCCCTTTAGTGCGTCCGCTAGGTTTTTTAGTAACTACATTATAAAAACCACTCGGGTTTCCGTTGGCCAACATAAAACCAGCTGGACCTTTTACAAATTCGATACGTTCTACCATGCTCATGTCTTCCGTAAGTGGACCCCATGTTGAACTGATGTTCATACCATTTCTAAATGCAGCAACTTGACTACCTCTCATAGTAATATTGGCATAATTATCCCAATGCTCTACTCTGGTAGCTCCACTGACGTTGCGAGTAACGCCTTCCAACATGTTAAAAATTTGTTGGTCATTAATCAGTTTACCAGTAATTACTTGGATGTTTTGGGGAATCTCAATAATAGGGGACTGTAGTCGTAATGAAGAGGAGATTCTATTGGTTTTGAAAGCACTTTTATTACTTAAAATAATGACTTGATTCAATTCGGTATTTGATAAAGAAAGTTTAATGTTAACAATTGTTGTTTCTTTATTGGTAATTGTTACCTCTTTCTCAATATCGTTATTTCCTATTAAGCTTACTACTACGATGTGTTTTCCTGCTGTTAGGTTTTTAAGAATAAAGAAACCGTCATTATCAGTGATTGTGGTTTTGTTTTCCCCTTTCAGCTGTATAGAAACCCCTTCGGCTGCCTTGCTGGTATTGGTTAAGACTGTTCCTTTTATGGAAGCAGTTCCTTGCTGTGCAAACATGGAGTTTAAAGAAATTATGTATAAGCTAAGGAGAAATAAGAGGTTGTGTACTTTTTTATGCAAATAGATCATGGTAAAAATTAATTAAAGTTAAAGATTATTATTATTTAGATTTAATAAGAATAGTGCAAATCTATATTTTAATTTTTATTTAACAATAACTATTTAGATTAAATAAAAATAAAGTTTTTAACGAAATGGATTACAGTTATTTAGAACATAAAAAAAACCTTGCTAGAAGGCAAGGTTTTAGTAAGGAGGTTTAATTTCGTATTTAATCCGTGGTTGATTGTGTTTTTGAAAAACTAGGCTTCGCTGACGGCATGCTTCAAAGTGCTGGGGCAGGTTCCTGAAAAAGCGTATCTAAAAAAGTCAAGAAGAGCTTGTTTTGGGTTTATTAATAGTTGCTTTTTACCGATTTTCGGTTCCAATAAATTAAATATAATGTGGGAACAATAAAGGGAGTAATCCAATCAATTCAATTCCGTCAAAAAATGCCTGAATGGAAATTAAAATCGTAATAGATTGTTCCATTCTAATTTTATTCATGCTCTATCATGCAAACTTTTTGGATAAGTTGATTTTATTAAAATTTTATTTCACAACATCAAAGTATTATTAATGAGTAGCTTAGTACATGAAATTATTCCTCTTGTTTAATATAATGGTACAAAAAAAGTCTATAGAATACGGCCCTAAAGTTAGTTTGTAAATTGTATAGTGTAGCGGGGCATTTTTAGCTGTTTTCTTTCAGAATTTTATAAACCAATTCTTTAGTTGGTTTTTGGTCTTTCAATTTTTCTCTGACTATATCAAAAGTAACTTTAAAATCACATCCAGATTTATAATCGGTGCAACCGTAAGCTGTATTTCCTTTGATGACCGTTCCTTTTTGACATTTTGGACATGGCAAAGCATCAGATTGAGCTTTGTTTTTTGTTGGTGGAGTAGGAACAGCTATTTTTTTAGGTTCTAACTTGAGTTTGAAATTTTCATCAAAGCGTAGCAAACCTTCGACAGTTCCCGCATCTGTTTTAAACTCTTTTAAATTAACAGTAGACCCTTTTTGAAGTAAGCGTAAATATTGGTTCTCTGATATTTTTTTATCAGCAAAAGTATAAGGTAGTACAAAATCACAACCCGCTTTATAGCCGGAGCAACCATAAGCTGATTTCCCTTTTAAAAGTGTCGCTTTTTTACATTTCGGACAAACTTCTGCCGAAATTCCTGCTGCTTTCTTCTTCTCTACGGTAGCCTCTTGTTTTTGAATACTTCCGGCATGCGAAATATTTGCACGCTTGGTTTCACTGCGCACTTCATACACCAAAGCTTCTACCATGCGTTTCATATTGTTGATAAACGCAGCAGCGGTAAACGTTCCTTTTTCAATATCTTTCAACTGCTTTTCCCAAGACCCCGTCAATTCTGCCGACTTCACCATATCATTTTGAATGGTGTCAATCAATTGAATTCCTGTTGGCGTTGGTAATACTTGTTTTTTATTTCTTACAATGTACTGGCGTTTAAAAAGCGTTTCGATAATATTTGCTCGCGTTGACGGACGTCCAATTCCGTTTTCTTTCATCAGTTCTCGTAAATCTTCATCATCAACCTGTTTCCCTGCCGTTTCCATCGCGCGTAATAAGGTCGCCTCCGTAAACTGATTGGGTGCTTTAGTTTCTTTTTCTAAAAAGGAGGGTTGGTGCGGACCTTTTTCACCTTCAACAAAGTCAGGCAATAAATCAGCTTCTTTTTCTTTGGCGTCTGGGTTTTCAAAAACGACGCGCCATCCTTTTTTTAGAATTACTTTTCCAGTGGTTTTGAAGGACACATCAGCCGCTTTCCCTATTACGGTAGTATTCGCTACGGAACAATCATCATAAAAAACGGCAATAAAACGTTTGGTGATGATATCATACACCTGTTGTTGGTTGTATTGCAAGTTGCTCTGAATTCCCGTTGGAATAATGGCGTGGTGATCCGTTACTTTTTTATCATTAAAAACCTTAGTTGATTTTTTTATTTTTTTGCCTAAAAGTGGTTCGGTTAAAGCAGCATAATTCGTAAGGTTTTGCAAAATACCTGGCACTTTTGGATAGATATCGTTGGGTAAAAATGTAGTATCGACTCTGGGATAAGTGACCACTTTTTGTTCGTACAAAGTTTGAACAATTTTCAAGGTCTCATCTGCCGAAAAGCCAAACTTAGTATTGCAATAGACTTGTAAGCCCGTTAAATCAAAAAGCTTTGGTGCAAACTCATTCCCTTTCTTTTTTTCGATGGAAACAATCTCGAAATCACTTTCCTTGACTTTATTGGCTAGAAGTTCTCCGTCTTCTTTTTTCAAAAAACGACCTTCTTCGTAACTAAAAAGAGTTTCTCTATATAATGTTTGCAGCTCCCAATAGGGTTGCGGTTTGAAATTTTCAATTTCTTTCCAGCGATCTACAACCATCGCTAACGTTGGCGTTTGTACCCGTCCAATAGATAGTACTTGCTTGTAACCGCCATGTTTTACAGTGTACAAACGGGTGGCATTCATCCCTAATAACCAGTCGCCAATGGCTCTGGAAAATCCAGCGTAGTATAAATTATCGTAGTTGGCAGATGGTTTTAAGTTTTCAAAACCCTCTCTGATGGCCTCGGTGGTTAAGGAGGAAATCCATAGTCGTTGTACTTCGCCTTTATAATTGGCTTCATTCATCACCCAGCGCTGAATGAGTTCTCCTTCTTGTCCTGCATCCCCGCAGTTGATAACCAAACTCGCTTTATCAAATAAACTTTTTATAATTCTAAATTGCTTTTGAATCCCTGAATTTTCCACGACTTTGGTTTCGAATTTATCGGGAAGCATGGGTAGGTTGTTCAAATCCCAGCTTTTCCAATAGGATTTGTAATCGTTAGGTTCTTTTAAAGTACATAAATGCCCAAAGGTATAGGTTACCGCATAGCCGTTGCCTTCATAATAGCCATCATGTTTGGTATTAGCTCCTAAAACGGATGCGATTTCTCTTGCTACACTTGGTTTTTCGGCAATACAGACCTTCATTTTTCCTACTGATTTTGAAGGTGCAAATTAGGAATTTAGAAGTTGGTATGGAAATGAAATCTTCAGGAGTTATGAACGGGGATGGTTTCCCCACGAAGGAGCTATGTATGGAAGATGAATTAATTGGAGAAGAAGTCATACGACTAAAGTATTAAAACAAACGAGGTTTTATTCAAGTTCTATATTACGTGATTTAAGGACTCCGTTTTTCTTTATTTTTACCAAGTCATCAACATAAGTTCCCCTTATAGGAATTGCTTTGTTGTTTGTTATTTTGTAATATTCGGAAGGATATTCAGACTCGATCTGATTAGGTGATAATTTGGTAATATCAAACCAAACGGAGTCGTCAAATTTAATTTTTTGAGCTTGAATGATTTTTTCTTTTACGTTTTTCTCGTATTTATATGGATTTCCTGGGCTAGCCCATTTTCCGTTTTTTACTTTATATAGATCAAAGTATTGGTATTTTTCGTGATAAAGTTGTCCACAATATTCTCTCACAAAAAGTAAGACATTTTCATATTTACTAAAATTAGGAATGCCGTATTCATCAGTGGCCGCGAAATTTATTGTGTCTTTCTGATAATTCCCATAAATATTTTTTTCTATTTTGTACTCACTTTTATACTCACCGTTAAATCCATGTATAAAAATCACATCACAATAGTTAGGGCCTTTTTCGTATTTTATATCAATCTTTTTTCCAATAAAAACATAAAATTTTGATGGCTTTTCTTGTATACATTCAACATATGGAATACAAGGTTCTGGTTGCAATAGAATATTTATTTCGTTCCTTTTTATTAAATCAGATACTGCAAATTTTTGTGTAACGTAAGTCAATGAAGAGAAAAATAGTGAATCTGATGGTTTGGCTGAAATACTAAAAAAACCTGTAGAATAGGTATGTGTTACGTATCTTTTGTTTTTAGCTAGTTCGGGATAACTATCCCATTTTTTTGTAAGCTTAGCCATGTCTCTAAATTTTTTTAAAGTGTCATTCACTTGTACTGAAACGTATTTATTATTTTTTATATCAAATGAAACAATTCCTTCAATTTTAATTTCTTGAGCGGAGCAAATTATTGATAATGAATATAGTAACAAAAAATATATTTTTTTCAATATGATTTTTTTTAAAAGTTTATGACATGTAATCTGCGCTAGTATTAAAATAAAACATAAAAATTTTGTTTATATTCAAATTGAAAACTATCTAGAAATGAAAGGTCTTATTTATTTTAGCCAACCTTTTTTAATTCCAATAGTTGAGAACCATAGTAGAAAAATGCCGAAAACAATAACTAGTATAGGCATGATTTCTGTGCCGGAGCCATAGACTTCCTTGGCTTTTGTAAAAAAAAGAGTGTGAATCATTTGTGGTATAATGGCAAGAAGCGAAATAATAAATGCAGGTTTTGCCCATTTTTTCTTCATAAGTAATCCAATGCTACCAATAATTCCTCCGAAAACAGCAAAGGCAAAGGCAATGAATGTCCAAAGTGGATAACTGTTATACAACTCTTGTTCGGCTAGAGGTAATGCTTTCAACGCTTCACCAGTCATTGTAAGTTGTTGAAAAAAGGAGCTTACACCCATTAAATTCCAAAGTAAAGAGAATGATGCTACTGCCCAAAACCACTTTGGGATTTTTGTTTTTTGATTTTCCATTGTTATTATTTTATGAGTTACTTGGTGTTTTTTTGTTAGAAACAATAACGAAGTTATGAAAATTATTTTTTTTAATAAGGTCTAAAAATACAAATGGAATGCGTCTTCTTTTATTTGACAAGTAATTTGCTAATCCAATTAAGGCAATCTACTGGATCCATTATTGACCAGGAATGTGGATGTTTACTTCCGTCTAATTTAAAACCTTTGCCATAGCTGATAATTACATTTGCATCTTCATTTCCCATAATCTTTAGGCTATTCACCATTGCTATGATATCAGTTCCATTCCAATCATACAAATCACGATGGCGTTCCTGCATTAGCCACTCCACATCAAAATCAGTATACATTCGCAATGGAATGTTTTTTAAATATTTTGCGTTTCCACCCTCTTTTGCACCATAGGAATAGATTGATGCTGCTATGTATTTTTCTGGATTTTTATAAGGTGTGCCGTATAATTTTTTATATCTCTCGATTATCCATTTTCCTTCACTAACTCCTACTTCATTATAATTTCTTTCAATTTCTCTTTCACAATATTCATACAGATGCGCTTTATCCACTGGACTGTCTAAAGCAAAAACTCCTTTGGGCACTAGAAAAGTGGTACCTGGATATTGAACTGTTTTTTCGGCATAACTTAAGGAAATCATTCCTCCATTAGACAAGCCTCCTAAAATAAAATTATCTTTAGAGACATGATAATCCTTTACTATCTCATTAAAAATTTTGTCTAAGAGGTTAAATTCAGCAGTTCTATTTTCTGTTCCAAAATTAATAGAAGGAATAAGTACTAATAAACCTTTCTCAACCGCAAGTTGAGGCAGTTTGATCTGTTTTAATAAATTTTCAGTAGTCTCACCTCCTGAAGGTAGAATTACAAGAACACCTTTAATTTCAATTTTTGGGACTAATTTCAGATAATATAAAGTTGTTGAATCTCCGTCATTTATATACAGATCAGTTGTATCACAGTCTTTAAGAATGACTTTTTCCATCTCTTGACCATAAGATAGTGTCATTGTCAATAGTAGTAGTAACGATAAAAGCTGTTTCATTTTTGAGTTTGTATTTAAATAAGCGATAAAGTCGAGTTCTACAAGACCTTCTCGAAAGCAAAAATAGTATTATTAGGATGCACAGCGATCGTGACAATTAAGATGGAATACTTCGGATAGCAGATTTTTTCACAGCCTGACGTCCTGCTGCTTTGAGATGGCTGGGAAATCGTAAACGCTCAGTTTTCGGCTTAACGAAAACTTGATGCGAAACGGTAATTCCACTAAAGTCCAGCTAGCTCAATGGCTGTTATCTACTGTTTTTTATTCCGTTACGTAATTCTTCTTCGTATATTTTTAATCCGTCAAACTTTTCAAATTCTGTGAAATCACTTTCAGTATATTTCTGATGAGTTCTACTCTTTAACCAAATCAATTCATTTTCTCTACCATCAAATACAAACTTATGATTTTGTCCATTTATTCGGTATACGAGGAGTCCACTTCCAAAACTATATGGTAAAAAATGCAATTCTTGTAATTCAAATTCAGCGATTGAGCTTAATTTTAATTCTATGTCTTTTCTGAAATCTTCGAAATTCATCTTGTATTATTTTCTAATTCCCATTTCTTTGTATGCGTGTAATTCACAAAAAACAAGATTATTTAAAGCCTTTTTGCTACAATCTTTCCATTTGCATTTCTCATTTGATAATCCTCTACTTTCCTTCAAAAATTCAATTCTTAAATCTTGGTCATTAAATTCCGTCCAATTTTCTGCTGATTGAATTTTGACAAACATTTGAGTTTGGTATTTATTCCATTCATCTAGTCTCCAAAATGATTTTCCCGCTTTATTCTGATAAAGTCTATACCAATCCTTTTTCTGAATTAAATCAAAGTCCGAATCGATTATTTTTAGAATAGTCTCGTCAACGTAATAGATGTTCTCGTTCAGCATTTTCGTCTTTTAAAATAGTGTATAACTTATATATAAACGCTACACAATAACGCCTGTCAACTCTGTATGAGGTGGATATTCGCTATTCGATAGCGTAAATCTCTTTATTCAAATATATACTATTTTATTTACAATTGATCAAAGAACTTTTATGCTTGTCAAGCTGTTTTTAGCGGTTAAGTCAAAAAAAAAACCTTGCTTTCGGCAAGGTTTTTTATAAAGTATTGTGAGTTTTTTATTTAGTTCTTAGCATAATATATTTTTCAGAACTGGGTTTCCCTGACTGAATGCCTGATATTTCAGCAACTAGGCTGTCTTTAGAAACTTGGGTATAACTGATTTTTTGTGGGTAATCATGTTTTGGGTTTGTAAAGACAAGTTGGTTTTCTTTTGTCTCTGTAAGTACGAAGGCGACTGGCTTATCGTCGTTTTGGCCTCTTACATTAGCATTGTAACTTAATTGCTCTCCTATTTGTTGCAACACGATCGTTTCATAATGAACGGTGTCTTTTCCTTTTAGAAAAAAAGAGTGTCCATTATAAGTACTGTCATTTATTTTTTTCCAAGTTTCGGTAAGTGTTCCGTCCTCGGACTTGTTTTCCCATTGCCCTTGCAGCCAACGTGCCGTTTTGATTTTATCTTTTTCGTTTTTATCAGGATCATTTGTATCCATTTTTTTACAGGAAACAAAAATTGTTATTAGTACTAGAAAAGTAATTTTTTTATACATAGCTATTTTGAGATTGAGTTGTACTACAATGACGGTGCGAAATTATGAAAAAGATCGTAAATAGCCCAGATAAAAGCGGCATCCTTTTTAGGGTTGAATGACGGAGGAATTTCAGTCTAAAAAGATATAGCGGATAGCTGGAAATAGCTTCAAGAATTATAAATTATAAATGATGGATTTTAAATTATTAGATATTAAGTGTATTTCTGCCTTTTGATTCAATGTATTTGCCTTTGAAATGGCTTTCGTTTAGTTGTTTTTTATCCTAAAAAAGAGATAGTAAATGGCTTAGATTTGTTCTTAAAAAACTTGGAACTTTAAACATTAAACTTTAAACAAAAATTTCGTATTTTTGCACTCCAAATATAAGGACTAATAATATGTTAGATAGACTTCAAATAGTAAAACAACGTTTCGATGAGATTTCGGATTTAATCATTCAACCGGATGTTATTTCTGATCAGAAGCGTTATGTGCAATTGAATCAAGAATATAAGACTTTGAAAGCTTTGGCTGAAAAACGCGATGAATACGTGCTTTTACTGGCTAATATAGAAGAAGCAAATGAAATTATAAGCGATAATAGTGATGCAGATATGACCGAAATGGCCAAGATGCAACTCGATGAGGCAAAGGAAAGACTACCAGAATTAGAGGAAGAGATCAAATTCATGTTAATCCCAAAAGATCCAGAAGACGCTAAGAACGTGATGGTGGAGATTCGTGCCGGTACCGGTGGGGATGAAGCAAGTATCTTTGCAGGAGATTTATTCAGAATGTATACTAAATATTGTGAAGGCCGCGGATGGAGAACATCTGTAGTGGATATGAATGAAGGTACATCTGGTGGATTTAAAGAGGTGATTTTTGAGGTGACCGGTGAAGATGTTTATGGAACTTTGAAGTTTGAAGCAGGTGTGCACCGTGTACAACGTGTGCCACAAACAGAAACTCAAGGACGTGTGCATACATCAGCAGCGACTGTTATGGTTTTGCCAGAAGCAGAGGAATTTGATGTACAAATCGATATGAATGATGTACGTGTAGATTTTTTCTGTTCTTCAGGACCAGGTGGACAATCGGTAAATACGACTAAATCTGCAGTTCGTTTAACGCATATTCCAACAGGATTAGTTGCGCAATGTCAGGATCAAAAATCACAACATAAAAATAAAGACAAGGCATTTGGCGTTTTGCGTTCCCGTTTATACGAGCAGGAATTAGCTAAAAAACAAGCTGAAGATGCTACTAAACGTACTTCTCAAGTAAGTTCTGGTGACCGTTCTGCAAAGATTCGTACGTATAACTACGCACAAGGTCGTGTAACGGATCACAGAGTGGGATTGACTTTATATGATCTAGGAAATATCATGAATGGTGACATTCAGAAAATTGTTGACGAACTAGCGTTAGTTAACAACATGGAAAAATTAAAAGAAGCTAGCGAAGTTTTTTAAATTGGTTTTCGGGTTTTAGGTTATAGGTTTTTGTAAAACTAAAATATATGAGAAACTTTAGGGATTTAGAAGTTTGGCAAAGTTCTGTTTTATTTGTTAAAAAAATATACATAATTACCAGTACATTTCCTAAAGAAGAAAAATATGGATTGGTGTCGCAAATTAATAGATGCGCAGTTTCAATTCCTTCGAATATAGCAGAAGGTTGTTCTAGAACATCTCAAAAGGATTTTTCTAGATTTTTACAAATTAGTTTAGGTTCGGCCTTTGAATTAGAGACTCAAATTGAAATAGCTAAGGAGATAGGTTTTGTGGATCTAACTTTACACTTAGAAATTATCACCGAGCTTAATATAATTCAAAAAAGGATTCAATCTTTGAAAAAATATGTTGATTCCAAGGTCTAAAATCCAACACTCAGCTAATACCCAACGCCCAGCACCTAAAACCCAACAAAATTGACTACACAACAACTTATAGAGCAAATCAAAATTAAAAAATCATTTCTGGCCGTAGGATTAGATGTTGATTTAGATAAAATTCCAAAACATCTATTAGAACTCGAAGACCCAATTTTTGAATTCAACAAAGCGATAATTGATGTCACTCATGATTTGTGTGTTGCTTATAAACCCAACACCGCTTTCTATGAAGCCTATGGGATTAAAGGATGGATGTCACTAGAAAAAACAATAAACTATATCAATGATACCTATCCAGATATCTTCACGATTGCTGATGCAAAACGTGGTGATATAGGAAATACTTCTTCGATGTATGCAAAAGCCTTTTTCGAAGATCTAAACTTCGATTCGGTTACTGTTGCTCCGTATATGGGAAAGGATTCAGTAGAGCCGTTCCTTGCCTTTCAAAACAAACATACTATTATGCTTGCGTTAACATCTAATGAAGGCGCTTTTGATTTCCAAACGCTTACTGTGGACGGAAAGGAATTGTACAAGCAAGTTCTAGAAACTTCTAATACATGGAAGAATGCTGAAAACTTGATGTATGTTGTAGGCGCAACTAAAGCAGAATACTTCACTGAAATTCGTAAGATTGTTCCAGACAGTTTCTTGCTGGTTCCTGGAGTAGGGGCACAGGGAGGAAGTTTATCTGAAGTATGCAAATACGGAATGAATGCCAATGTAGGATTACTGATTAATTCTTCGAGAGGAATTATCTATGCTTCTAACGGAAATGACTTTGCCGAAAAAGCAAGAGCAGAAGCTTTGAAAATGCAACAGGAGATGTCAGCAATTGTTAGTTTAAAGTTTAAAAATTTAGTTTAAAGTTTAAAAATTTGGTTTAAAGTTTAAGGTTTAAAGTTTAAAGTTTTTTGGATTGTGTGTAAAAATCTTAAACACGAATTAAAAACAACAAACTTTACGGTAAAACGTAGCGGGCTTTACGTATCCCGATAGCTATCGAGAATGCTTCCACTGTGGTTAAACTTTAAACTTTAAACTTTTTCAAACTTCAAACAGAAGCTTATCGGTTAAACTTTAAACTTTTTCAAACCTTAAACAATTTAAACTTTTTTAAAACTTTTCTCTTTTGAAACAAAAAACGCTAACAGACCAGCTCGGAACGATACATACTTTTGAAACTTCGCCTCAACGTATCATCTCTTTAGTTCCTTCTCAAACGGAGTTGCTTTATGATTTGGGGCAGGAAGCAAAAATCATTGGGGTTACTAAATTCTGTGTGCATCCGTATCATTTTAAATCAACCAAGAAGAGTGTCGGCGGTACCAAAAAAGTGCATTACGAAAAAATCCGTTTGCTCCAACCCGATATTATCATTTGTAATAAGGAAGAAAACACCCAGGAAATTGTTGAAAGACTAAGTGAAATATGCCCAGTTTGGGTGACTAATATCATTACCATTGAAGATAACTTTCAGATGATAACTGATTTTGGTCAACTTTTTAACTGTAGGACCGAAGCACAAAAGTGGAATGATAAATTGGCTTTTGCCTTGAGCGATTTTAGAAACTTCATCAAAGATAAAGCGGTAAATAAAGTAGCTTATTTTATTTGGAAAAACCCCTACATGGTGGCGGGTTCAGACAATTTCATTAATGAATTGTTGAAGCTGAATCACTTTAAGAACATATATGATAATAAAGGAAGGTATCCTGAAATCGAACTTGAAAAAATGAAGACAGAAGGTGATCCAGAAATTGTTTTTCTTTCTTCTGAGCCTTTTCCATTTAAGAAAGAGGATGGATACGAAATAGGACAATATACAAACGAAGCCCAGACTGTTCTAGTAGATGGCGAAATGTTCTCTTGGTACGGCAGCCGTCTTTTGAAAGCATTTGATTACTTCAAAATGTTGCATAAAAATCTAGAAAAATAGTTTGTGCTATCTCGAAAGTTAAAATTCTCTTTTTCATCAGTATTAAAAAACCATTTATAAATTAAGACCTGATCCTTAATTTATAAATGGTTTTAAATTTTAATACTTCTTCGATTTTTTAAAATACAAACTCCAGAGTAGTATAAAAAGTTCTAGCGTCTGATGGAATGATTCCTGGACCAGGATATCCTGTAGCTCTTCTTGTAAAATAACTGTTGTTTGTAAAGTTAGTTACTCCAGCTTCTAGTTTCCACTTTTTCCATTTGTAAGATGCTGAAAAGTCGGCAACATAATAAGAAGGAATTTCTCCAAATATCCCGTAAGTGTTATCATTTATGTCTGTTTTACTATTGTTCGCTTCTGTATATTGAGAAGAAACATAGGTAAATTGCAGGCTAGACATGAAATTTTTATATCCAATACCTGTTCCAGTTTTGACGTTAAAAAGAGGGACAAATTCGACTTTGTTTCCTTCTATATTTGGCGCATCAGATTTTAAGTATTGTGAATCGGTTAAGGCGATGTTAGAAAACACGTTCCAGATAAAGTTTTCTTTTCGTTCAAAGAAAGTTTTGTTTAAACTCCAGTCAAACATGGTTTCAAAACCATAAGTAACAGCAGTACCTATATTAGAACGGTAACGTACTACAGCCGCAGATCCATTTGGATTACGAGTTTCATATTCACCAATTTTGTCATTGTAGTACAAGCCGTAAATACTGGCGTCAAAAGTTACTTTGTCGCCTAGTTGTCCACGTACACCAATGTCTGAAGTAAACCCTTTTTCATCGCTTATATTGGGATCAATCACATTACTTGGACTCACGGTACGGATGTCGTTAAAAGTCACTGAGCGGTAATTTTGAGATACGTTTCCGTAAAATTCAATTTGGTTTTGTGGCTTGTAACTTAATCCAACACCTAATAATACAAAATTCCTGTCTTTGACATTGTTCTCTTGTTGATTTTCGTCAAGGATTACATTTCCAGCTAAGTCTAGGTTTATTTTTCGGTAATATCCTTCGGCTTGCGTACGTATTTTTTCAAATCTAAAGCCTGGTGTAATAGAGAAGTTTGACGATATTTTGAAAATATTTTCTCCAAAAACAGCAAGATTTAAGTTTGGGAACGTATAATCTGACTGGTTTGCATAGAACGGAAATTCGTTATTGGCTAAATTAAAATTGGCATCACTACCTGAGCTACCTGGCCCTTGTAATCCGGTATTTTTTGATTGGTAGTATTTAGCTCCAATTAAAAAGGCACTTCTATTGTCGTTAATGCTGTAGCGTTTTAAGTAACGTGCTTCGGCTCCCCAGTTTACAAAATCACCTACGATTAAATCCCGAACGGTTCCTGCAGCATCAGAACTTGAAACACGGTTTGAGCGATATCCTACCGTTTTTCTACTGGCATCTAAACCAAATAACTGTAAGGAAAAGTCAGCATCGTTATTGAACTTATGCTCTAATTTTAAAGCGAACAGATTCCAATCTACAGCAAACCAGTTTCTGGTTCTGTTGCTTTGTTTGGGATCTTGGTTGAACATGAAATCAGTTAAACCACCAGCTTGTTGTGCTAAGTAATTAAAATAAGTATAATCAAAATGTAAAGAAGTTTTGTCATTCAATTGATAGTTGAGATTAGCATAATAATTCTTGCTTTCAAACTCGGAGTTGGGTCTAAAACCATTTCCTTGTTTGTGATTGTAAAAACTGTAATAGCTAAATTTCTTTTTCGTTCCGCTAACGGAAGTGAAATTGGTAAACAAACCATAAGATCCTACCGTATTTCTAGATGTAAATTCAAAAGGTTTTTTAACCGGTGATTTTATCTTAAAGTTCACCAAACCCCCAAACTGGGTTCCGTATTGCAAAGAGGCAGCACCTCGAACGACTTGTATTTCTTCTAAAGCTTCTGTAGGTGTAGCGTAGTAACTTTCAGGGTATCCTAGAACATCTGCGCTGATATCGTAACCGTTTTGGCGGGTGTTGAAATTTGAAGTTCTGTTTGGGTCTAATCCACGACCACCGATGCTTAGTTGCAGTCCACCATCGGAGCTTTCGTTAATTGTTAGGCCCACTACTTGAGCAAATATTTGACGGGCATTGTTGGTTGCTTTATTAGCGGTCAATTTATTTATAGATACTACCTCAGTCTTTTTGCCGGCATAAATAGCAGTACCTTCAATATCTTTCAGCTTGTGGAGTGCAAATATTTTTTCGTTTTGTTTCTTGATGATTACTTCAGAAAGGTTGTTGATTTTAGTCAATGCAATCGTCAGGGTGCTTCCGGTAGTAATACTGTTTTGTTCTACAATTGAGTAGCCCTCTTTGAAGAAAACAAAATCAAAGCTTCCTGATTTTTTTAAATCAATTTCAAAAGCGCCTAAAGCGTCTGTAAACACTTTTGTGTTGGACGTTTTATTGTATATTTCTACAGCTATTAATTTTTTTCCGTTTCCATCAGTAACTACACCCGCAATTTTATTTTGGGCAAAACTACCTACAGAAAACAATAAAAGGATGACAATACTAAAATCCCTTAATCGTATCATTGAAAGGCAGTATCCAAGTTTTGTGTTTGAAATTTTCATTTTCGTTTGCTAGATTTATTTTTGGGTCTATATATTTTTGGCTTAATCTTCCGTTTAGTGCCACGTAGCTTTCTACGTAAACTTCCGGATTATTAAGGCCTTGTTTTTGGTGATAATCGTGTAAATAATGAGCGTATTCCAAAATAAAATCAGGCTGGAAAGCCATTTGTTTTTCTTGAAATGTGGTCAAAAAGTGACTGTTGTTGATGGTGATTTCCTTTTTAGAAACCGCATCTTTTACTTTAAATGTGGCATATCCTGCTTTTTCCATCAACATAACGCGCCATGAGAATCGGAAACCTTCTTCAGTCCAAAACAACTCATTGGGATAACATAAATAGCGAAAAGGGAATAATAACTGAAACGCAATAAAGCAGCTTATAAAAACTAATTTTGTTTTATATAAAGAGTTAAGATTGGGTATTTTTTCTTTTCCATTTTCGAATATTAAAATAGGAATGGAAATCAGTTTTCCTAAAAAGGACAATGCTTTTTTATGGAAATTAGCATCAAAGAATATCAATGAACTGATGATCATTACATAAGGGAAAACGCCTATTGGGAATAATATTTTAGTTAGAATATGAAATACAACAACTAAAATAAAACCGAATATGCGGGTTCTTTTGTAAAGTAATAAGACCACAATTCCGAGGTCATAGATAGCTCCAGTCCAGCTAAACACATAATGTACCCAGTTTTCATTTAGTAATGCACCTATTAATGGGAGATTAGAGTTATTAGGCAACCATATTTTAAGAGGCATAGCTTCTAATAGCCAGTCGGAGTTTAGTTTTGCTAAACCAGCGTAGAAGTACACAATAGCCAATAATAATTTTAAAATGTCAATATTCCAACGTGGAACCTTCTCAAATCGGTTTTTTTCATTCTTTAAAGCATCCACTGAAAAATAACAGTTTGCTGGTAAAAATAACAGCACAAGACTAATAATAGTGATGAAATAATAATGATTAAGGTAAGTTGTCTTGTCTAGTAGTTCGATGTAGGTAAAACTCAAGAAAAAGGCAGCGATAGCCCACTTGTATTTATATCCTATTGCGACAAATAAAGCAGCGAGTCCTGCAATGATAAAAAGTAAATAGGTGTAGTTCCCAAAAGGTTTAACCCACTGAAACCCGTAATATGTAAAATGAAATTGCGGATCAATATAGAATTTCTTAATCCATCCGTAACTCGCAAAGCGAATTAAACTCAATAGCATCATTAAACCAAACGCTAGCCTAAAAAAAGCTAGCGTCGAGGCATGTGAATACGTATTCAGATATTTTTTAATTTGGGTACTCATAATTAATCACCGTCTCCATCAACATAGTCAATGGTAATGTTTAAAGCTTGCATCATGTCTAGTTTAGTATAGATTACATTTTGTTGTAACGCATCGTAAGCTAGGATCAT
The DNA here is from genome assembly GCF_963974175.1 of uncultured Flavobacterium sp. Taxonomy (GTDB): domain Bacteria; phylum Bacteroidota; class Bacteroidia; order Flavobacteriales; family Flavobacteriaceae; genus Flavobacterium. Next base: position 31,432 of record NZ_CAXBBR010000001.1, on the reverse strand, counting down.
TTTTGCATTATCTGTATTTATCTGGCTTGAGAAGATGTTGCTTAGAGTAGCATTTACTGCAAAAATAGCGGTAAATTGATTGTTGATAATCGTGCTCAGATTTTGGCCGTTACGAACAGTTTTAAGGTAATCCAAATAAGATGCTAAACCTTCCCCTGAGGTGGTTTTATTAAAGTGTTTTCCGTTAAAGAAATCTTGTGAAGCTTGGATAGCCGTGTTTAATAACTCTTTTGAAACATCGTTTTTATAAAAAGCTTCTACTTTCTCTGGGTATTTTACTCCACCAGAGAAAACCCCTGCTGGAATTCCAAGTTTTCCAGAACGTACATTTTTCTCTAAATTCTTTACGAAGTTATTTGTAGTAATGTTTACTGAACTGCTTACAGAAGTTCCGCTATTGGCAATGTAACTACTTCTATAACTTGAATTCCAGTCTGCCACTACAGTGTCTGCACTTGACTTTAAGCGCGTAACAACATCGGTTAAGTATTTTTTATAGTTTGCTGCATTTACGTTAGTAGTATAACGAGCCACAATTAACGCATCAGTAGTATTTGATCCATTAATCAAATAATCCAAAGCGGGGAAACCTTGTTTGTCAAATTGAGACAACAATGCCAGATTGTATCCACCTGCACTAATATTAGACTCAATGCCTGCGGCATCAGTAGGGTAGGTGTTAGCGCTCTGTTTTAAGTTGATTTCCTCTGATTTTCCAAAACTGTAAATAGCAACATATTGATATGCTTTATAGGCTTCTAGCCAAGAGGTTCTTACAGCTTGAAGATTTGTCGTGGTTGAAGCACTGTTAAAAGCAGTAATATTTGTTGCTAATATTTCGATTTTAGCTTGGTAATTAACATAACTAGGGATAATGATATTATCTGCCCAGTTAGTCAAAAGGACTGTTCTATTATAGTTATTGCCGTCTGTGCCAGCGCTGCTATCGTCACTTGAAGAACAAGCTGCAATAGTTAGTAAAGCACCAAAGAATATAAATAGTTTCTTCATTTTAAAATATTTTTTGCAAAAATACAAAACCAATTGTACTTATTTGTATTAATTCTAAATTAATTTACTGTTGCAGCCTGTGCAACTGTGAAGCCAAATTTAGTAGCAATTTGTGCTGATATGCTGTCTAATTTTGTTCCAAGGGTGTCAATATCCCAAAATCCATTTGTACCACTTACCATATTAGCTAGCATCGCATCAACTTCTGCTTTTGTAAAATAAGGTTTGTCAGTACCTGGTTTGTTAGTGTATCGCAATGAAATGATAAAACCGTATGCTTCTGAAAGGGCATGAAATGCTTTGGCACCTTTATCTGTTGTTAGTTTTCCTTTTCCTTCTTGAAGATAGAAAACTGCTCTAACCGCTGGTACTATAGCCAATTTGGCTTTGATAATATCAATTTGTGCATCACGAGTAGCATAATCATTGGCTACAATTGCTGCTCTACCTGTACGAAAAGCTAGGTTGATATCAGCTTTTACAGTGTTGAAATCAGTATCAGCATTTACTTGGTCTATGTAACTACTCCAAAATTTTGTGCCATCCACACCATAGATGTAACCGTAAGCCTCATCCCAGGTATGTTCCATTGTAGTGTAAGTTTTACTGTCTTCTAAAACTTTATTGGTGTTGTTTATTTTATTGGTCCCTTCGTCTAATTTATTTTTGCTTAAATAGTTATTGACAATTTGATCCATAAAGCAAGCACCCATCATTCCTTTTAATAAGACTTGTTGTGGCTCTAACCCATTGGCGGCAAACAATCTTTTGCTGGTGCCATCTAGATAAGAACCCGCTACCCCTGCTGACGCTGCTGTACCCAGACTAGCTGTATTTGCTGACGTTAATTGAGTTTCAAAGAAAGCTTGAACACTTATTTTTTCAGTAGTTGTTCCACCACCTAGAAATAATTGAAAGTAGTCTTTTGAAGCTGCAGTCTTATCTTTTAATTGTTTTCCCGATGTATTTAGAGCAGTAGTTTCAAAAGCGTTGTTTGTATTAGAATACATATTGGTCAAAACAGACTGACTTGCCACTGTTCCATTTGTAGCAGCAGTTTTGATATTATTCCCCATTTCTTCAAGCATAAGTAAACGACTGCTTTGTCCAGAAAAGTCTACTGTTGTAGAACTGCTTCTTTCAAATGTGTAAGTTGCTGGAACGGTATAATTAGGAGTTTGTTCTGAATTATCATCATTTGAACATGAGGTAATTGTTAACGCTGTCATTAGTAACGTTGAGAGTAGAACTTTATTTAGTTTCATATAAGTTGTTTATTTAGATTGAATAAGAATAAATATTATGCAAATATATAACTCAATTTTAGAATTCCAAAACTTTGTTTAGAATTTTTCTAAATAATATTTATTGGTTCAGATCAACACGTTAGTAGGGGGTGTAGAGATGTTTTTTGAAGCTACATCTTCGAATAAAAAGAGTAGGGTTTGGGTATTTGTCCTAAATGACACTAAATAAGATTGTTATAAATGTTTCTTAATTTTTATTTAAAATTAATCTAAATAAGATTTTGCTGTTTAAATAAAAGCATATACTTTCGCTTAAATTTAATTAATCTAAATAACAATACTATGAATAAAGTGCTTTTGAGAACATCATTATTTTTATTAATCGGAGGTTTACTATTCTCATGTAATAACGATGATGATACTTCAACTGATTCTAATGTCACTAAAAAAGAAGTTGTCGGAAACTATGCGAATATTGCTTACGCCAATTATAAACAAGCTTATGATGATGCTGTTGTTCTAGAAACAGCGATAAATACTTTTACGAATGCTCCAACTCAAGCTAATTTTGATGCCGCAAAGTCGAAGTGGAAACAATCAAGAGAGAGTTACGGTACTACAGAAGCTTTTCGTTTTGCTAATGGTCCCATTGATGATGAAAATGGACCAGAGAGTTTAATGAACGCTTGGCCGTTAGATGAGAATTATATTGATTATGTAGAAGGAGCGAGTACTTCAGGTATTATCAACAATCCAGTTTTATTTCCACTTATTGACAAGGCTTTCTTAGAAGCTCAAAATGAAAATGGTGGAGAAAAGAATATTAGTGTGGGTTACCATGCTATTGAATTTCTACTTTGGGGACAGGATTTGACTGCGCCTTCTGAGAAAAAAGCGGGATTACGTCCTTTTACTGATTATGTTGTGGGCGGAACTGCTGCTAATCCATTACGTAGAGCGGCTTATTTAAAAGTTTGTGCTGACCTTTTAACGGATCATTTGGACTATATGGTGAACCAATGGAAAGTAGATGGAACATATAGAAAAACGTTCTTAGCACTGTCTGATGATAAAGCGATAAAAAATATTTACTTAGGAATAACAACTCTTGCTTCTGCTGAATTGCCTGTTGAACGTATGGACGTTGCTTTAGGAAATGCAGATCAAGAAGACGAACACTCTTGCTTTAGTGATAATACCCACAGAGATATTGCCTTGAATTTACAAGGAGTAATCAATGTGTATCAAGGGAAATACGGGACTATCGACGGGCCTTCATTAGAAGATTTAGTGAAACAAAAAAACACCGCTATTTATAATGATACTGATGTTGCTGTTAATGCTTCTTTAACTAAAGTAGCTGCTATTCAAACCCCTTTTGATTTAGCTATTTCTGGAGGATTAAACTCAACAGAAGGTGCTAAGGTTAGAGTAGCTGTTTTAGAATTGAAAAACTTAGGCGCTAATTTGTTAGCGGGCGCTGTTAAAATAGGAATCATCGTTAATGGATAATTTTAACTAAATATGTATAATCTAAAGTGTCCTTTTTTTTCAAGGACACTTTTTTCTGTTTTAATATAATGAAGAATACTATAAAGATTTTGTTTTTGTTAATTGGTTTCCAATTTTATAGCTGCAGTGATAGTGATGATAAATACATTCCACTTACGGCCGAAGAAGGGGAACAATACTCAGGTGGTGAAACTACCTTTTTTAATGCTACCGAGGAGGCTTTTGGCTTTTCGGCGCCTAATTTAACTTTTGATGAACAAAGTGATTTCGGAATCGGGAATTCTTTTTTCCGTCAAAGTTGGGTGACAGCTCCGGCCTCTACAACTGCCAGAGATGGTTTAGGGCCTTTTTTTAATGCTACATCATGTTCTAGTTGTCATTTTAAGGACGGTCGAGGTAGAGCTCCATTAGTTGATGGAGAAACGGCACATGGTTTATTGTTGCGTTTAAGTGTGTCTGGTGTCGACAGTAATGGTAGTTCGTTTTCTGATCCTATTTATGGGGGACAATTACAGGATAATGCCATTTTAGGACAAACTGTAAAAGGAAAATTCAATATTGTTTATCAGGACATAGTAGAGACTTTTGAGGATGGAACGGTGGTGATACTTAGAAAGCCCAATTATCATATTAATAGTTTGGGTTTTGGAGGATTAGCTGCAGATGTAAAAATATCGCCTAGAGTGGCTAATCAAATGGTAGGCTTGGGTCTGTTAGAAGCAATTGATGAAAGCACATTGTTAAAATGGGCAGATCCTAGCGACAATAATAAGGACGGAATTTCAGGAAAACTAAATTATGTATATGACATTGTTTCTAATTCAAAGAAAATAGGGCGCTTTGGCTGGAAAGCAAACCAACCTAATGTTCGTCAGCAAGTAGCTGCTGCTTTTTCTGGTGATATCGGAATTACATCTAGTTTGTTTCCAACAGAAAACTGTCCTCCAGGTGTAGATTGTGATGCAATTCCTAACGGAGGTAGTCCAGAAATTACAGATTCTAATCTAAACAAGGTAGCCTTGTATTCTAGTACGCTTGCCGTTCCTGCCAGAAGAAATTACACAGAGCAAAATGTTTTGGAAGGAAAGAAAATATTCGAAACAATTAATTGTACGAGTTGTCATATCGCTAAAGTACAAACCGGAAATACACATGCGATTACAGCTTTGCGCAATCAAACCATTAGGCCGTATACAGATTTATTGTTACATGACATGGGAGCTGGTTTAGCTGATAACGCAACTGATTTTGAGGCTTCTGGTAGCGAATGGAGAACGCAACCTTTATGGGGAATTGGCTTAATCAATACCGTAAATAAGCACACTAATTTGATGCATGATGGTCGAGCAAGAAACGTTACTGAAGCTATTCTATGGCATGGTGGCGAAGCTCAGAAAGCAAAGGATAGCTTTAAAAAACTCCCGGTAACTGAGAGAGATAAGCTAGTGGAATTTATAAATTCACTTTAATAGCTATAAAAACAAAAAAAAGGGATTCTGATGTTTTTCAGAATCCCTTTTTTATTTCGAAATAGGTTTGAATAATTTTAAACTTCTAATTATTTAATACTCAAATTCTTCCAAAACCAATTCTTCTTCAGGAATTATAACTTTTGAAATAAGATCAGTATCGATATTAAAATTTAATTCAGAAAGCATTTTGTATTCTCTTTGGAGTTTTTCAATTTCACTTTTCTCTTGCAGTAATCCAATCATGGTGGTATTTTTTCGGCAAATTTACGTTATACGATTAGAAAATATGCAATAAAAATTGTTAAGATTGGGATTTAAAATTAAAGTACTATTTTTACCAAAAAAAACGTGCTTAACTATACCATTTACGAAAATCCGGACAGTACCCAATGGGTGACTTTTGTGCATGGTGCAGGTGGAAGTTCATCGATTTGGTTCAAACAAATCAGGGATTTTCAAAAACAGTATAACGTACTGTTGTTGGATTTGCGCGGTCATGGAAATTCTAAAACATCGCTAAAAACAGCGTTCAAACAAAAATATACCTTTTCGGCTCTTGCCAATGATATTCTGGAAGTTTTAGATTTTCTAAAAATTAAAAAATCACATTTTGTCGGAATTTCTCTCGGTACAATTCTAATCAGACAATTAGCTGAAATGCATCCGCAGAGAGTACAAAGTATGATACTTGGTGGTGCAATCTTAAAAATGAATTTTCGCTCCCAGATATTAATGCGTTTGGGTAACACCTTCAAGTATGTTTTGCCTTATTTGGTTTTATACAGATTCTTTGCCTTTGTGATTATGCCTAAAAAGAATCACAAGCAATCGCGTATTCTTTTTATAAATGAAGCAAAGAAATTATACCATAAAGAATTTCTAAAATGGTTCAAATTGACAGCCGAAATTAATCCTATCCTTAAATGGTTTCGTCAGGTCGAGCTAAATATTCCTACGCTCTATGTCATGGGTGAAGAGGATTACATGTTTTTACCGTCAGTGAGAAAAGTAGTAGAGAGTCATTATAAGTCCTCAAAATTATTTGTTGTTGCTAACTGTGGTCATGTGGTAAACGTGGAACAACCCAATGTTTTTAACGACGCGGTTCTTTCTTTTATGAGTGGAACTAAATAAAAAAATGCCGGTACTCTATGAATACCGGCAGTTCTTTAACTAACCAAAACCAAATAATAAATAACCAGTTTATTACACTGCAAAGATGGTTCAATTGTGAGCTAATTGTTGTTAAGATTATGTTATTAGTTTGTTGTACATAAGTTAAGTTTTTACACTTTCTTTTATGAGAATTTTACTTTTTATCTTGTAAGGCAAAGACCTTCTTAAGAACATCAGAAGTTCTTGCGTTTAAATTGCCTCTAATACTTTTCTCTTCTACGGTAATCATTTTAAAAACACCATCAAGCGCCTTGTTTGTAACGTAATCTGTAATATCTGGATTTACCTTAGAAACGAATGGCAGTGTATTGTATTTTGTAATAATGTTTCCCCAAATTACATCAGCATTAACTTTACCAATAGAGGTTTGTACCACAGGACTAAACTTGGCGTATAATGCGGTTGTTGTACTAGTTTGTAAATAATTAGTAGCCGAATTGTCGGCACCTAATAAAATACTTTTGGCGTCAGTGATACTCATGTTTTTTATGGCAGAAACAAAAATTGGCGTTGCTTCTTTTACAGCATCTTCGGCAGCACGATTTAGTGCTTTGATACCGTCGTCAGCTAAGCTGCTCATTCCCATTTTGCGCAAAGTTTGGTCTACTTTAATTAATTCTTCGGGCATTAAAATCTTGACAGCTTCATTTTTATAAAATCCGTCAGCCTGAGTTAATTTAGAAACTTGTTCTGTAACTCCTTTATTTAAAGCTTCTTTTAGTCCAGCAGCAATATCTAAACCCGAATTTGAACTGCTAATAGCGGTAGCTTTATCAGTAGTTTTTTTTAGCAAATCTTTGAATTGTGCGGAACTAATTAATGGAACAAACAACAATAGTAATAGTAGCTTTTTCATTTTTTTAAATTTATTCAATTGAATTTTGTTCTAAAATAGTTTTAGGAAAAAACAACTGTTTTATTAGAATATACCATCACTTTTCTTTCGGCATGTAGTTTTATGGCTCTTGCCAAAACAGTGCGCTCCAAATCTTTTCCTTTCATGATAAAATCATCTACAGAATTGATGTGGGAAACCCTAGTAATGTCTTGCTCAATAATTGGACCCTCATCTAATTCCTCAGTAACATAATGACTGGTCGCACCAATGATTTTTACTCCTCTTTTAAAAGCCGAGTGATATGGTTTAGCTCCTGGAAAAGCAGGCAAAAAGGAATGGTGAATATTGATGATTTTATTTTCGTAAAGCGAAATCAAATCAGGCGTGATGATTTGCATGTAACGCGCTAGAACAATAAAATTAATATTGTGTTTTTGGAGTAATTCTATTTGTTTTTTTTCTCCTTCTAGCTTGTTGTCTTTCGTAAAAGGAACATGATGAAATGGAATGTTGAATTGATCAGCGATGGGTTTTAAGTCCATATGATTGGATATAATCAAAGGAATTTCGACATTTAGTTCTCCAGCACTGTAACGCCCTAAAATATCATACAAACAATGATTGTATTTAGAAACAAATAAGGCCATTTTAGGTTTTATCTCCTTGTTGTAGAGATCCCAGGACATATTGAAATCAGTGGCAATGGTTTGCTGAAAATTAGCTCTTATGGCTTCTACGCTACTTGCTGGATTAGTAAGTTCACTTTCTAGTCGCATAAAAAACACATTTTGCTCCATATCGACATGCTGATCTAAATAAGTGATGTTTCCTTCCACTTTTAGTATAAAATTAGTCACGGTTGCAATAATTCCTTTTTGGTCTTTGCAATGAATAAGTAGGGTGATTTTTTGCATTATTGTTGGTTCTTGTAATTTTTAATCCTTTTTTTGGGTGACAAAAAAAAGTTTAGTTCTGATTTTCTATTTTCACTCAATGAATGAAAGGAAAATCAAAACTAAACCATTTTACCTAAAATAAACAGATAAAGGATGTTTTAAATCTATGTTTACTTATATTTTTTTGTGTGAATTAGAACTAGCATAGCTGCAAGCAAAAAGAATTATATCTTCTTGTCCTGCAAAGCAAAAATTCTTTGTAATAAAACGGAGGTTCTTGAGCTAAGACTGGTTCTGATATTTTTTTCTTCGACAGCCACCATTTTAAAAACCCCATTCATCGCTTGATTGGTTACATAGTCAGTCAAATCTGGATTTACCTTATTTACCAGTGGAATACTATTGTATTTAGTGATGATGTTCGTCCACACTTTGTCTGCGCCTACTTTCGTGAATGAGTTTTTTATTACGGGATTAAATTTCCCGTATAAAGCAGTAGAAGTACTGTTTTGTAAATAGCTTGTTGCTGCACTTTCGTTTCCCATCAAGATTCCTCTCGCATCTGCAAATGACATGCTGGTTACTGCATCTACAAATATAGGAGTTGCTTCCTTCACCGCATCTTCTGCTGCACGATTCAACACTCTAAGACCTTCATCAGCTAGAGAGCTAAGACCAATGCTTCTTAATCCAGCATCTACTTTTCTTAACTCTTCCGGTAAAAGAATCTTCACCGCTTCATTTTTGTAAAAACCATCAGTGGCAGTTAACTTAGTTACTTGTTTAGAAATACCGTTGTTCAATGCTTCTTTTAGACCTCCTGAAATATCAAGGAAACCTGAGCCGTCCGTCTGTGGAAACTGATTCATTACTTGTTGCATCTCAGCGCAACCAAAAAGAGAAAACACCATTGTTAAAAGCAAAATTTTTTTCATGTTCATCGTTTTATTAGTTTACTTCAGCTGCGTAGCCATTTGGTTTCAGCCAAAAATACTACTTCTTCAAATATAAAGCCACTATTTGTTTTTTGGAGCAGAAACTTTAGTATTTATTTAAGAGGACTAGTCCCGCTATGCACTTCAATCTTTTCTTTTTTAAGAAAAAAAGAAAAGGATTTCCACTTCTATCGGGGCTAAAAGAGAAGATTGTTGCTTTTTTATCAACATCTGCAAGGAACATCAGGCAATCATTAAAAATTTTTGTAAATTGCACTCCTAAAATTATCATATTCTCAAAATGAATCCACAAACTCCATATATTCCTAAGAATAAAGTAAGAATTGTTACTGCAGCCTCTCTTTTTGACGGTCACGATGCAGCTATAAACATCATGAGACGAATTATTCAATCTACCGGCGTTGAGGTAATTCACCTTGGTCATGACCGTAGTGTTGAAGAAGTGGTGAATACCGCTATTCAAGAAGATGCAAATGCGATTGCTTTGACATCCTATCAAGGAGGTCATAATGAGTATTTTAAATATATGTATGATTTGCTAAAAGAAAAAGGAGCAGCTCATATTAAGATATTTGGAGGCGGAGGTGGAGTGATCCTGCCTTCTGAAATTGAAGAATTACAAGCTTACGGAATTACCCGTATTTATGCACCAGATGATGGTCGTTCTATGGGATTACAAGGAATGATAAATGATTTGGTGGAGCGTTCAGATTTTCCAACAGGAGATAAGCTGACAAATGAAGTTGAACAATTAGCGTCAAAAAATCCAACAGCTATCGCAAGAATTATTTCTGCGGCCGAGAATTTTCCGGAAATAGCAAAACCTGCTTTGGCTGCTATTCATAAAATGAACGAAACCTGTACTACACCAGTTCTTGGAATTACAGGAACAGGAGGTTCAGGGAAATCGTCTTTAGTGGATGAGTTGGTTCGTCGTTTTCTAATCGACTTTCCAGAGAAAACAATTGGTTTAATTTCTGTGGATCCATCAAAACGAAAAACAGGAGGAGCGCTTCTAGGAGACAGAATCCGAATGAATGCAATCAATAGTCCTAGAGTATATATGCGTTCTTTGGCAACGCGTCAATCTAATTTGGCCTTGTCTAAATACGTAGCTGATGCTATCCAAGTGATCAAAGCAGCTAAATATGACATCATCATTTTAGAAACTTCTGGTATCGGTCAGTCGGATACAGAGATTATGGATCATTCTGATGTATCATTATATGTAATGACACCTGAGTTTGGTGCTGCAACTCAATTGGAAAAAATCGACATGCTTGATTTTGCTGACTTAGTAGCATTAAATAAGTTTGACAAACGCGGAGCTTTAGATGCTATTCGTGATGTTAAAAAACAATACCAACGTAACCACAATCTATGGGATGTTAATCCTGATGAAATGCCTGTTTTCGGGACTATTGCTTCACAGTTCAATGACCCAGGGATGAATACGTTGTACAAAGCGATTATGGATAAGGTGGTTGAGAAAACAAATTCCGATTTGAAATCAACATTCGAAATCACTCGTGAAATGAGCGAGAAGATTTACGTTATTCCACCGCATAGAACTCGTTACCTATCTGAAATTGCCGAAAGCAATCGTCATTATGATGAAACAGCGGTGACTCAAGAACAAGTAGCCCAAAAATTATACGGTATTTTCAAAACACTGGAAACGGTTTCAGGAAAAGTACCCGTTATTACAAAAGCAGGAATTGATGATGCATCTGTATTACCAACTGCAATTGAATCTGAAAAACAAGGAGTTGCTGAAAATAAAATTTTCCTAAACCTTTTACTGAATCAGTTCGATAAAGTGAAAATGGATCTAGATCCGTACAACTGGGAAATTATATTGACTTGGAATGAAAAAGTAAATAAATATAAAAACCCTGTTTATACTTTTAAAGTTCGTGATAGAGAGATAAAAATGGCAACACATACAGAGTCTCTTTCTCATTCTCAAATCCCGAAAATTGCCTTACCAAAGTATCAGGCCTGGGGAGATATCCTACGTTGGTGTTTACAAGAGAATGTTCCTGGTGAATTTCCTTTTACCGCTGGTTTATATCCTTTTAAACGTGAAGGAGAAGATCCTTCTCGTATGTTTGCAGGTGAAGGTGGGCCAGAAAGAACAAACAAACGTTTTCATTATGTAAGTGCAGGATTGCCAGCAAAACGATTGTCAACAGCTTTTGACAGTGTGACTTTATATGGGAATGATCCTCACATCCGCCCTGATATTTACGGAAAAATCGGGAATGCTGGAGTTTCTATCTGTTGTTTAGATGATGCTAAAAAATTGTATTCTGGTTTTGATTTGGTTCATGCTATGACATCAGTAAGTATGACTATCAATGGACCAGCACCTATGTTATTAGGATTTTTCATGAATGCTGCAATCGATCAGCAATGTGAGTATTACATTAAAGAAAACGGTTTAGAAAAAGAAGTTGCCGTAAAAATCAATGCTATATATAAAGGGAAAGGTGTCGAAAGACCACATTATCAAGGCGATCTACCAGCTGGAAATAGCGGTTTAGGATTGATGCTTTTGGGTGTGACTGGAGATCAGGTTTTACCTTTAGATGTTTATAATGAAATTAAAGCGAGAACCTTGTCACAAGTTCGTGGAACGGTTCAAGCAGATATTTTAAAAGAAGATCAGGCACAAAATACCTGTATCTTTTCTACTGAATTTGCGTTGCGTTTAATGGGGGATGTTCAAGAATATTTCATTAATAAAAACGTAAGGAATTTTTATTCTGTTTCAATATCAGGATATCACATAGCTGAGGCAGGTGCCAATCCAATTACACAACTGGCGTTCACACTTTCAAATGGATTTACGTATGTAGAGTACTATTTGAGTCGCGGAATGAGTATCAACGATTTTGGACCTAACTTATCTTTCTTCTTTTCGAATGGAGTAGATCCTGAATATGCAGTTATTGGTCGTGTAGCACGTAAAATTTGGGCGAAAGCCATGAAAAATAAATATGGCGCTAACGAACGTGCTCAAATGTTGAAATACCATATTCAAACATCAGGTCGTTCTTTGCATGCGCAAGAAATTGATTTCAATGATATCCGTACGACTTTACAAGCCTTGTACGCGATTTATGATAACTGTAATTCATTGCATACTAATGCGTATGATGAAGCGATTACTACGCCAACGGAGGAATCTGTGCGTCGTGCGATGGCAATTCAGTTGATTATCAATAAAGAGTTAGGTCTGGCCAAAAATGAAAATCCAATTCAAGGTGCTTTTATCATCGAAGAGTTAACTGATTTGGTTGAAGCGGCCGTATTATTAGAATTCGACAGAATCACTGAACGTGGCGGTGTTCTAGGTGCTATGGAAACCATGTATCAACGTTCTAAAATTCAGGAAGAGAGTTTGTATTATGAAACTTTAAAACACACAGGGGAATTCCCAATCATCGGTGTAAATACGTTCTTGAGTTCTAAAGGATCTCCAACGGTTATTCCAGCTGAGGTAATTCGCGCTACTGAAAAAGAGAAACAGTACCAAATTACGATGTTGGACAATTTGCACAAAGCAAATCATGACAAAGTGGATGAAATGCTGAATACGATTCAAGAAGCAGCCATTAATAACGAAAACTTATTCGATCATTTAATGGAAGCAACTAAGGTTTGTTCTTTGGGGCAAATCACTGCTGCGTTGTTTGAAGTAGGTGGTCAATATAGAAGAAATATGTAGATAACATTATCTATACGAACTGACTCGGAATTAAACGTAATGTTTACAGCGTTTAATGGTTGTCGGTGTTCATGTAGAATTGAGAAAATACACTTTTGGTTAACTAATGGTTGACTAAAGGTGTATTTTTTTTGTTTACATTTGGTCTTTGGAAATTCTAAAAGATATGGCAACAATAAAATACTTACTTCAAAGTAAAAACGAGAACTCAAATATCTACGTGCGCTATTCTATTAATAGGACGTCGGTTTGGAAGCGTAAAACAGGTTTTGTAATTAACCCTAAGAATTGGAGTCATGACAAAGCACAGCCTATTCAAAAAAGCGAAGAGTTAAAGATTTTAAAATCTACGCTGGATAAGCTCTCTGTGTCTATAAACGATGCTTATAACGTTGGAGTAAATTCAGGAATCGAGTTTACAGGTGATTGGCTGCAATTACAAATAGACTTATTTAATAATAAAGTTGCTTTGATTGACCTAGACATTTTAGTAAATTCCATCGACGATTACGTTGATAAAGGAGATAACCTTACGAGAGGGTCATTAAAAAACTTGGATAACCTTAAAAAGTTCATCTTAAAATACGAGTCTGAGGCTTTAAAAGGAAAGCAAGTACTTATTAGAGACATAGATCTAAACTTCATTGATGCTTTTAAAAAGTACCATATAGGCAAGGGTAGGTCTGTAAATTACATTGGGACTTACTTATCGATTCTGAGAGCAGTTGTGAACAAGGCTTCTTTAAATGGTGTTCCAGTACATTCTCAATTTAAGCAGATAAAAGTACTAAAAGAGAACAAAGAACCTGATGAAATCATCATTTTAGACGAGCTAGAGCAACGTAAAATTAAAAACGTAAAACTAGCAAAGGAAGCGCATATAAATGCCCGTAAGTGGCTATTATTAGGTTGCTTAATAGGTCAGAGGGCAGGCGATTTACTGAATATTACTGAAAAAAATCTAAAAGAGATAAAGGGAATGAGAATAATCGAACTGAAGCAGAAGAAAACAGGGAAACTAGTTGCAATTCCCTTGTTGCCACAAGCACTTGAAATAATAGAAAGTGGTTTACCTTATAAGATTTCCTTAGAGCATTTTAACAGATACAGTAAAGAAGTATGTAAAGAAGCAAAAATCAAAACGATGGTAAAAGGTAAGATGCGTATTGATAAGAAAAGAACTTTAACAGCTGGTAACTATGAAAAGTGGCAAGTTATTAGCTCGCATGTCTGTCGAAGAAGCTTCGCAACAAACTTTTATTCAGACATACCAACACCTTTAATAATGAATATCACTGGTCACAGCTCTGAACAAATGTTTTTAAAGTACATAGGGAAAACCACGTACGACAATGCGCACCAGATGCTGGAATATTTTCGTAAATTAGCACCTGAGCGTAGTGAGGAATAAATGGAAGTAATCAGAAATACGGCTAAGCAATAATTACAAAATATGACTAATTTAAAAGAGTATTTCTATAACGTGAATAACTATTCGGATCCTATAATCATGAAGTTCATTTACGATTTTACTGACAAGTTTAATCCTTTTCTGCTTATGGCTTTAAACAAGGAGTTTTTGAATAGTTATTTGTTTGATCTGGATGAGGTGAATGAATGGAGAGTAAATGATGACTTTGAGCCTTTAGAAAACCTAATAGGTAAGGAAGAATTAGATAAGAGTACAAATGTATTATGTAGGATGTATACTTATTCTGATAAAGTCTATGAAATAAAAGAAGTGTTAGAGCACTATAGTAATCTAAGTGATAATGAGCATACGAAGATAGCAGCTAAGATTCAGGATTTTCAATACTGTATGCATAAAATTATTTTGTGGTTGAATTCAGATAGCGCTAGTACGTATAATCAACAACCAGCTTTCGATGTCCTAGAAATAGGTTTTAATCGTAATAACTTAAATAAAAAGACTCATGAACTTTTCACTTACCTAGTTGAAAATTATGAAAAGAAGGGAAATATTAAGTACATTAACATATTTAAGTTTCTAAAAAACAGCGATAAAAGAATGTATGCGTTTAACTTCACAGAGGATTTATATAGAGAGCATATTTTTAGACTTAAAGGTGTACAAATCACAAAATTTTCGACTGCTGCATTTGCATATGGAGATAAAGAATTGCCTATTTTGAATGCTTTTGAAGAGGCTTTTCGGAAAGAGCATTTAAAATGATTCATTATACCTAATTTACACCTAAAATAGATCGTTTACGGCTCTTTTCCCCACCCTTAATGTCTAAATATCATTGTGATTCAATTTAAATGAATTACAATGAACACACAGATTTTCTTAAACGGCATCACACTCCAGGAGTTAGCCGAAGCACTTATCCCTTTATTGCAATCTAAACAAGTTGCAAATACTCAGCCCGAAAACGAATTAATGACACGCGATGAGGTGTGTAAGATGCTCTCTTTCAATAAAACCAGTTTATGGAAACATACCAAAAGCGGTAAGCTCAAGTCTTATGGCATAGGTAATCGTGTCTTGTATAAAAGGAGTGAGGTGGTTTTAGCTGTTAAGCCATTAAACCACTAAAGGATGGGAGCTGAAAAATCTCGACTCAGGGAGGTGCACTTTAATGACAATGAATTAAAAAACAGTTTTAAAAAAACTAGGGTGCAAATCTCCTCAGGTTATATACATAGCATTCCTCAGGGCTTAGGATTAATAGAATGTTACGAAAGTAGAAAAGGTTCGGTAAAGGGTCAATCTAATGACTTTATATTTTATTTCGGCCATTATCTCTCCGTAAGCGCTAGGTTTAAAATAAATGAATATAAAGTGGATTACGATGAGTTTCTGTTGAAAATAGAAACCATGTTTTCTGTTTTGCATCACCTAAACAGGCGTCGTACAGGCGCCTATCACGTCAAATTAATTTTAGAACATATAAATGAAAACGGTAGCTATGTCTTTAATGTGCGGCAGATGTATATAAAGGTTAGAAAGTTTGAATACAACCCTGCTCTTGTTAGTTCAAAAAAAAGAGATTACGTGGTCACGGGAACAAGGACCTTTAAAAAAAAGATTGAGTATTTGAACGCTTTAAACGAAGCACGTAGGACAGTCAATACACATCATAATTTGAAAGAGTTGTTTTGTCTGTTGGAGGAGCGTATCGCTAATGAAGATTATGGGTACCTAAATGAGGCAATTGTGATTGGGCATAAAAACAATAATTTATTGGTTTATGCGATGGTTAGAATGTTCAATCTTCTGTGTACAGGAAGGAAACGTCAGCGACAAAAACAGGTTAAGAGTGAGCCTCTTTATAATAGTAGCATAAAGAGGCTAACTCTTAAGTCGATGTCGTTAAAGTCACAACAGCGAAATGCTTTTATTGTGAAACAAATTGCAATGTACGAACGAGAACTAAAAGAGTTTAACCGTGTGATAAACAACAGAAAAGTAGTTCTTCAAATGTTTTTAATTCTCAATGAGTTAACAGGAATGGGTTCTGAAATAAAAATAGTTCCCAACCTGAAAGTACAACAACGATTAAAGTCAGAGCTGATGAACCTTATCGAAAAAACAAATCGCAAGGGGGTAATTGCAGGAGCAAAGAAATTCGACAGCAGGTATAAAAAGTATCTTGGGAAGAGATTACCCTTCATCACGAATTTAGCAGCTGTGTTCGACACTGATTTTACAAATAGTATTTTCAACCAGGTCTCATTCGAGGAAGCTTATTCTAGAGGGGATACATTCTGGAAGGAATACAATGAATTTCACAACAAGGCAGAATCAAATGGGTCAATGAATTTCGGGATTTTGACGCCCGATTAACAATCAGCTTCACTTCTTCTCAAGAAAGCACAAATGGACAAGCATGTTCGTTTTCTTAAGAAGAAGTGGAGTTTATTTTTTAGGTTGTATAGTGTGAATGCTGAACTAGATGCTAAACTATAGCAATAGCATTTACCACCAAAGTAAAATCATTAAAAGTAGGTATTGCAGGAATCAATAAATCACTTTACTTTTCAAGAAAAAAAATGGGGGAAAAGATTGTTATAGGAATCGCCGTAGTATTCGCTCTTGTGATTTCTTGGTAGGTGGGATTTTTGATTTGGAGTGCTTTCTCAAAAGATGAGCGGGATCCAACAATAGGGAGTTCTATTGTCTATGTCGTTATTGGTCTTATTGCTTTAGGAATGTTAAGTACGATCCTAAAGTTTGTATTCGCATGGGATTCAAATGCTGACCTTTAAAAATAATATCTACTTAGAGATTAAAAAAAATGCGACGTGACAAGTATTACTGTCTCTAGTCAAATTCTGTCAACCTACCCACAAATGCGGTTTCCCGTAAGCTAATCCAGTCTGAGTAGATTAAGTTTGTTAGCAGCGAAATAAAACAACTGAGTGGAATTTCACTTTTGTAGTTATTTTATTATAAATTAGCAAGGAGCAATCAACGTGGTTACAAGTAGCAATCCTGATGATAAATTCATTTAGAACGTTTATCCGTTAATAAAGCTGCATTTTTTGGCTGAGCGTAAGAATAACAAATGTAAATTTGACCGTATAAAAAGAATTAAATAAATGTTTGAACAGACTTTTAAGAATATAGATGATATCCTGCATAAGGATGCGGGTTGTGGGAGTGAGTTGGATTATGTAGAACAAACCTCTTGGGTTTTGTTTCTGAAGTACTTAGACGATCTAGAGAAAGATAAAGCAACAGCAGCTGAACTTACGGGTAAGGCATATACAAATATCATAGCACCTGAATTTCAATGGAGCGTTTGGGCTACACCCAAAGACAAAGACGGCAACATGGACCATCACGCTGCTTTGACGGGCGATGATCTAGCCGACTTTGTAAACGAAAAACTCTTCCCTTACCTCAAGAAGTTTAAAGCTGATGCTTTGACTCCAGATACCATTGAGTACAAAATAGGCGAGATATTCAGCGAACTAAAAAACAGGATGCAAAGCGGCTACAATATACGTGAGGTAATCAACCGCATAGACGAATTGCGTTTCCGTACCCATGCAGACAAACATGAAATGAGTCACCTCTATGAGGACAAGATTAAAAACATGGGTAACGCTGGGCGTAACGGTGGGGAGTATTACACCCCTCGTCCTTTGATTAAAACCATTATTAAGGTCGTGGCTCCACAAATAGGAAATACTATTTATGACGGCGCTGTAGGTAGCGCGGGCTTTTTGTGTGAGGCATTTGACTATCTAATGAACAGCAAAAAACTGACTACTGCCGATGTAACCACGTTACAAAAAAAGACCTTCTATGGTAAAGAGAAAAAGTCATTGGCCTATATCATAGGTACGATGAACATGATCTTACACGGTGTAGAAGCACCTAACATTATACACACCAATACCCTTGCGGAGAACATAACCGACATACAAGAGAAGGACCGTTATGATATAATTCTGGCAAACCCACCCTTTGGAGGTAAAGAGCGTGCCGAGGTACAACAAAACTTCCCTATTAAAACAGGAGAAACGGCTTCCTTGTTCATGCAGCACTTTATTAAGATATTGAGAGCTGGTGGTAAAGCAGGTGTGGTAATCAAAAATACCTTTTTGAGTAACACTGACAACGCTAGTGTCGCTTTGCGAAAGCTATTACTAGAGAGCTGTAATCTTCACACGGTTTTAGATTTACCAGGCGGAACCTTTACGGGCGCGGGAGTAAAAACCGTAGTCTTGTTCTTTGAGAAAGGAGCGCCTACGCAGAAAACCTGGTTCTACCAACTAAATCTAGATAGGAACTTAGGTAAAACAAGCCCACTAAACGAGAAAGATTTAGCTGACTTTGTGGAACTCCAGAAAAACTTTGCCGAAAGCGAAAACTCTTGGAGCGTAGATTTCACCTCTCTAGATCAAACCACATTTGACCTGAGTGCCAAGAACCCCAACAAGAAAGAAGAAGCGGCTTTGCGTAAGCCTGCGGCTATTTTGGAGGAAATAAAAGCTTTGGACGAAGAAAGTGCCGGTATTTTAAACTCAATCTATGAACTGATATGAAGCAAGGATGGGAAGTAAAAAACTTGGTTGATGTATGTATTGTCGAAAGGGGAAGTTCACCAAGACCTATTAAAAAATATCAGACTGATAGTTCTGACGGGGTTAATTGGATTAAAATTGGAGATACCAAAGGAGTAGAAAAATACATTTATACTACAAAAGAGAAAATTACAAAGGAGGGCGCTGAAAAGTCAAGGTATGTAAAAGAAGGAGACTTAATTTTATCAAATTCGATGTCGTTTGGAAGGCCATATATTATGAAAACGGATGGTTATATTCATGACGGTTGGTTTGTATTGCGTTTACATAACTTCATTGATGCTGAATATTTTTTTCATCTTCTATCATCTCCGTGCGTGAATGAACAATTTCATAAGTTAGCGAGTGGTTCAGTTGTACAAAACATTAGCGGTGATTTAGTTAAGAGAGTGGTTCTGCCAATTCCTTCGCTCCATGAGCAACAACTCATCGTAGCCATTTTAGACGAGACCTTTGATGCGATAGCCAAAGCCAAAGCCAATGCAGAACAAAACCTAAACAACGCCAAGGAGCTTTTTGAGAGTTACTTACAAGGGGTGTTTGAGACTAAAGGCGAGGGATGGGAGAATAAAACATTGAAAGAACTAACTACTCTCCTTGGAGATGGATTGCACGGAACGCCAAAATATACAGAAGATGGTGATTATCATTTTATAAATGGCAACAACCTCAAAGATGGTGTTATAGAGTTTAAAACAAGTACGAAAAGAGTTTCTATCGAAGAATATAATAAGTACAAGAAAAACTTAACTGATAGAACTGTTATGGTTTCTATCAATGGGACATTGGGAAATGTTGCTTTTTACAATAATGAAAAAATAATTTTAGGGAAGAGCGCTTGTTATTTCAACATGAAAGATAGTGTTGCTAAAAGTTACATCAAGTATGTTCTATCAAGCCCTTATTTTTTGTTATATGCACACAAAGAATCTACTGGTGCTACAATTAAAAACGTTTCTCTTAAAACTATGAGAGAATTTATTGTGCCACTACCTTCTCTCAATGAACAACAATCCATCGTGCGAAAACTCGATGCGCTTTCATTAGAAACAAAAAGACTAGAAGCTATTTACCAGCAAAAAATAAATGATCTGGAGGAGTTAAAAAAGAGTGTCTTGCAAAAGGCGTTTGCTGGGGAGTTGAGCAGTAAAACATTAGAATTAGAAAGCAAATAAAATTATACAGAAACATGAAAACAATTTATATTAAATTTTTTGCAGCAGTGGATAGTGCTGCCACTAATGCATTAATGAATGTTATAGATCAAAAAGTGCATGAAGGTTATGAAAAGATTGTCCTGCTTATTTCTACACCAGGAGGAAGTGTTTTTCATGGGTTGTCAATTCATAATTATTTAATGGGGATACCTTTAGAAATAGAAACACATAATTTTGGCAGCGTTGATTCCATAGGTGTAGTGATTTTTTCAGCGGGTGCAAAAAGATATAGTGCTCCAGATGCAAGATTTTTATTGCATCCTGTTTCCGCGGGTATAAATGGTAATTTAGAATCTGAAAAAATAGAAGAAATTTTAAAGGGCATGAAGATAGACACAATAAATATTTCATCTACAATTTCAAAAGCTACGTTGAAAACCGTTGAAGAAATAACGGATTCAATAAACAAGCGAACTACTTTAAGCCCTGAGGAAGCAAAGGAATTTGGACTTGTACATGAAATTAAGCAGGATTTGTTCCCTAAGAATGCTGAAGTTTTGTCAATAAATGTAGCCTAATGAACGAAGCAGAAACAAGAGCAGAGCGAATAGACCCAAAGCTAAAAGCTTGCGGTTGGGGAGTTGTTGAGGGATCAAAAATCCTTCGGGAACGCTTAGCTAAAATCACCGATGGTAAAATCCAAGCTGGTGGAGGACGTTCTAAACCCTTGATAGCTGATTACATTTTGGTTTATAAAGGCATCAAGCTAGCTGTTGTGGAGGCGAAGAGTGATGAACTTGGAGTTGGTGAAGGTGTCGCTCAAGCGAAGCTCTATGCCGAGAAATTAAACTTAGAGACGACTTATTCCACTAACGGAAAAGAGATATACAGCATCTGCATGAAAACGGGTGCAGAGGGATTAGTCGATAATTACCTTTCTCCTGATGAATTATGGGAAAAGACATATGCAGTGCAAAACGAATGGCGTGAGAAGTTTGCTGCTATTCCTTTTGAAGAGAAAGGAGGCACTTGGCAACTACGTTACTATCAGGAATTGGCAGTCAAAAATACATTAGAAGCAGTTGCTAATAACGAAGACCGCATTCTGCTAACATTAGCCACGGGTACAGGAAAGACCGCAATCGCTTTTCAGATAGCGTGGAAACTATTTCAGACACGTTGGAACCTGAAACGTGATGGAAGTCGCAGACCACGAATCCTGTTTTTAGCTGACAGGAACATCTTAGCAGATCAGGCGTTCAATTCCTTTTCGGCTTTTCCTGATGACGCTTTGATCAGAATCAAAACAAAAGAGATAAAAAAAAACGGAGGCGTTCCTACTAACGGGAGCATCTTTTTTACCATATTTCAGACTTTTATGTCTGGCAAAGATGAGGATGGAAAACCAGCACCTTACTTTGGGGATTACCCCGCAGACTATTTTGATTTTATAATCATAGATGAATGTCATAGAGGTGGTGCCAATGATGAAGGAAACTGGAGAGGGATTTTGGATTACTTTTCCCCCGCAGTGCAACTGGGCTTAACAGCCACACCAAAACGAAAAGACAACGTAGATACCTATAAATACTTCGGGGAGCCAGTTTATATCTACTCTCTTAAGGAAGGGATTAATGACGGTTTCCTTACGCCTTTTAAGGTGAAGCGCATCAAAACCACGATGGACGATTATATGTTCACTGGCGACGACGAATTACTTGACGGAGAAGTTGAGGAAGGGAAACTCTATAAAGAAGCTGACTTTAACCGAATCATTGAAATTAAGGCAAGGGAAGAAAAGAGAGTGCAGATCTATATGGACGATGCTAATCAGAAAGAAAAAGCGATCATCTTCTGTGCAACCCAAGACCATGCTGCAGCTGTTCGAGAATTAGTCAATCAATACAAGAAATCAACAAACACAAATTACTGTGTGCGTGTCACCGCTAATGACGGCGAGATAGGTGAACAATTTTTGAGAGAGTTCCAAGATAACGAGAAGTTTATTCCTACGATACTTACAACCTCTCAGAAGCTCTCAACTGGTGTAGATGCACGAAACATTAGGAACATAGTTTTGATGCGTCCTGTGAACTCTATGATTGAATTCAAGCAAATTGTAGGTCGAGGTACGCGTATGTTTGACGGAAAAGATTTCTTTACCATTTACGACTTTGTAGATGCCTATCACCACTTTGCCGACCCGGAATGGGACGGAGAAGCAGAACCTTGTGATGTATGCGGAAAAGCGGTTTGTGAGTGTCCGGATATTCCTGGACCAACTCCAAAGCCTTGTAAAATTTGCAATCAGTGGCCTTGCGTTTGCGAAAAGCCACCAAAGGAAGCCTGCGAAAAATGTGGAGAATTACCTTGCTCTTGCGAAAAGAGAAAGACGATAAAAATAAAACTACGTGACGGAAAAGAAAGAGAAATACAGCATATGGTATCTACCTCTTTCTGGAGCGCCGATGGCAAGCCTATTACGGTAGAGGAGTTCCTTAACAACTTATTCGGGGCACTGCCTGATTTTTTCAAAAGCGAAGAAGAATTGCGAGCGATATGGAGCAACCCTATGACTCGCAAAACATTGTTGGAGAAGCTAGACGAAGCAGGTTTTGGAAAAGATGAATTATCTTCTCTTCAGAAACTTATTGACGCTGAAAAAAGCGATTTGTTTGACGTTCTGGAGTACGTATTCAACAGTGAAATTAAACCGATCACCAGAGAAGCCCGAGTAGCTGCTGCACAGGCAACAATCTTCGCCTTGTTGAACGACAAGCAAAAAGAGTTCATAGAGTTTGTTTTGACGAAGTACATTGAGACAGGCGTAGAAGAGCTGGATCAAGAAAAGCTCCCAATCTTACTCACAAACAAATATCAGTCCTTAGAAGACGCAAAAGGGGTGCTGGGTGAAGTCTCAAACATCAGTAAGTTGTTTATAGAGTTCCAGCAGCACTTGTATAGTGGGAAGGTGGCGTAGGTATCTAATAACAACGAATCCAAATAAAAATTTAACTCACATTACATGGAAAAAGCTATTAAAATAGTTCTGATAATATTCACAGTTTTGGTTGGTTTCTTGGTTTTATCTTCTGTACTAGGACTAATCTCAAATTTATTTAATTTTCTCGAGGAAAATTATACTGCAATTCTAGTTGTAGTAGCAATTACATCTGGTTTAATTCTGCTTACTACTGATAAAGTCGAGTCTCCAAGTCTTAAATCGACCGCTGGTATATTCTTTTTTATAGCACTACTAAATTTAGTTGGTGTTTTTGTGGGTAACCTGATAGATAAAGGTATAGGATCATTCTTTAAATGAATCAAAAGTGATCTAATGATTAAAGTTGGTTTACAGACAGAACAAAGAATGAGCTATCTAATTAAATAAAAACTTGGTAAAAAAAAGCATGTAAGTATAACTAATAATTGATTGAAAAATTATGAAGAAAATAATAATTATCCTAAGTATCCTCTTCCTTTTCTCAAGTTGTATGGTTCCTAAATCTGAATATGATGAGTTGGAATCCAAAAATGAAAGGATTATGTCGGAAAAGGAAAGTTTAAAGTCTGAAAAGGAAAGATTAGAATCTATCAATCGACGCCAAAACACGATAATAGACTCGTTATACGATGAAAAGGAAACAATAGAACGGAAAAAACTTGAAACCATACATTCAGAAAACAAAGCGCTTAAACTAATCGAAGATTATTACACCTTCTATAATGCTGATAAAACATATAGACAGCCACAAATTAGGAGGATAGACAACAATAAATTTAGTGTTTCGCTACAAGAATGCACAAATAAAGAGGCGTATAGGAGCGATGATTTTTTTTGGCATTCTAGGGTTCTTACACTTGTAATAAACAATAATGGTTCTTATAAAATAAACTAACAAACAAAATACATGAAAAAAATAATTTTAGTTATTGTCTTGATTTTAAGCATAAACTCTTATTGTCAATCTGCTAAGGCCTATTTCGATATAGGTATGGAAAAAGTAGAATCAGATAACTACCATGAAGCTATCTACAATTTTGACAGAGCAATTGAAATTTATCCTGACATGGGTTCGTCTCTACTTATGAGAGCATTTTCAAAACGTCAGATCAAAGATTATCAAGGTGCAGTTGATGATTACACACGAGCCATTGACCTTAATCCGTCCGATGCTTTTATATATTGTAACAGAGGAGGTAGTAAATTGGAATTAAAAGACTTTCAAGGTGCTATGTTAGATGTAAATAAAGCGATCAAACTTGATCCTAAAAATGCTGAGGCTTATTTTGAAAGAGGAAAGGTGAAAAGTAAATTAGGAGATATACGTGGTTCAATTACTGATTACACTAAAGCTATTATTTTAAACCCGAAACATAGAGATGCCTATACTAAAAGAGGCAGCGCGAAATTGGATTTAAAAGATTTTAATGGAGCAGTCAGTGATTACAGTCAAGCACTTTCAATTGATCCAAACTATGCCTTTGGATATATTTATAGAGGTATTGCAAAAGCTGTGTTAAAACAAAAGCAGAGTGCTTGCTTAGATTTTAGCAAAGCGGGAGAATTAGGGCTTGTAAAAGCTTATGATTTTATTAGGGATAATTGTAATTAAACAACATGAAAACACTAACGACTACAATACTTACACTTTTGTCAATTTGGACTAGTTACAGTCAAACGGCTCAAGATTATACAAAAACTGGATTAGACAAGTATTATTCAGCTGATTATGAAGGTGCTATTAAGGATTTTACAAAAGTAATAGCGCTTGATCCAACGGGAACTGGCGGTTACCTAAACAGAGCAAATTCAAAATTTAATATCCAAAACTATTATGGTGCTGTTTCTGACTACTCTAAAGTAATTGAAATCGATCCAAATTTTGAATTTGCTTTTTATAGCAGAGGAACCTCTAAAGAAGAAGTAGAAGATTTTCAAGGAGCGTTGTTAGACTATAATAAAGCAATCAAAATTGAACCAGATTTTGAGATCGCTTATTTTAAAAGAGGTAGTTTGAAAATTAATATGGAAGATTACCGTGGTGCGATAGAAGATTACACTAAAGTGATTGAACTTCGATCAGGAGATTCAAATGCTTATACTAACAGAGGTTATTCTAAAATCTTGTTAAATGATTTCTATGGTGGAATTGAAGATTGTAATAGCGCAATAGAGTTAGAACCAAATAACATAAATGCTTACCTTAATCGAGGGAATGCAAAATTTGAATTAGGAAACTATAAAGGAGCATTGGAAGATTATAATAAAACGGTAGAACTTGACACGAATGTCGCTCTATATGTTTACAAAAGAGGGCTAACTAAACTTTTATTAAATCAAAATAATAGTGGCTGTTTAGATTTATATAAAGCGAGAGACTTAGGAATGGAAATGGCAATTAATGCGATAGAAAATTTCTGTAAGTAGTGTTGTTAAAGAACAAACTAATATGTAAACTCAAGCCTAACCTTATCGTTAGGCTTTTTTTTGCTCTAAAAAGTTGTCAAAGTTGTCTTTTTGAAAATAATTTTTTTTTTCTAAGAGAGCTAGTTGATCCATACTCCAACCGCCCTACTTCAGTGAAGAGGGAGAGTCCCCTATGAATCAACTATAATAACACAAAACTATGGTACGAATTATTGATTTTAAAAACATTAAACAGAAAACAGGAACAGAATTCAACTTGCTAGTTGTGCAAGGAGGTTTAGAACCTTTGGTAAGTAAAGCAACAGGGCGCATCTATTTCACTATGCGCAAAGCCAATGTCTCTACCACCTTCGATGCAGCTACATGCAAATCTCTTGTAGGCACAGAGTTGCCCGGAACTATTGAAAAAACAGACTGTGATCCCTATGAGTACGCAGTCCCTGAGACTGGAGAAATCCTCACTTTAAAACACAATTGGCGGTATGTGGACAAAGACATCATAAACGCCAATTCACAAGTCATCAAGGAAGAAATGGTCAACTAAGACCTAAGCAAGAGAGCATCGAAAGATGTTCTCTTTTTTATTTACACTAAAAACTAAAAGTATGAAACTACAAAAGGCAGAACGCCAACAAGTAAAATTAAGAGTAGGACTATCAGGTCCTTCAGGTTTTGGCAAGACCTATTCAGCTTTGCTATTAGCTTACGGAATAACAGGAGATTGGAACAAGATAGCCTTAATCGACACTGAGAATAAAAGTGCAAGCCTCTATTCGCACTTAGGAGATTTCAATGTCGTATCATTGGAAGAACCCTTTGCCCCAGAACGCTATTTAAAGGCTATTAAGCTATGCGAGGATTCCGATATAGAATTAATCATTATAGATTCTATAAGCCATGAGTGGCAAGGAAAAGGGGGCTGTTTAGAGATCCATGAGCAATTAGGCGGTCGGTTCCAAGATTGGGCAAAAGTAACCCCTCGACACAATTCTTTCATTGATGCAATCATTCAGTCCAAGTGTCATATTATTACTTCTACACGCAGTAAAGTGGACTACAGTCTTGATAAGGACAGTAACGGAAAGACTAAGGTTATGAAGCTTGGAACAAAGAGCATCACAAGAGAAGGCTTCGAATATGAGCTTACAGTAAACTTTGAGTTTCTTAATGACAAGCATCTTGTACAAGCGTCTAAAGACAGAACCGAATTATTCTCAGGAAAGCCAGAGTTCATTATCAATTCCTCAACAGGTAAAAAACTAATCGAGTGGTGCAGTCAAGGTATTTCTATCGAGAGAATAAAAGAGGAAATTAATGCTTGTGACACGGTTGAAGGTTTAAAACAGATCTATAGTAAATACTCAAATCTAAGCAAGGAGATTTATCCTGTTGTAATGGCAAGAAAAGAA
Organism: uncultured Flavobacterium sp.; assembly: GCF_963974175.1. GTDB lineage: Bacteria > Bacteroidota > Bacteroidia > Flavobacteriales > Flavobacteriaceae > Flavobacterium. Next base: position 4,534 of record NZ_CAXBBR010000001.1, on the reverse strand, counting down.
ACGCTAGACAATGTCTCAGCACAAGTAATCTACGAAGAAGAAATTATTCAAAACTTAAACCCACAAAACAATGAATTTAGTATTAAATAATCCTGAGGAACAAATTATAGATGAGTCACAAGTCGTTCAACCTGATAGAAAAAACTTTATTGAAGCCAATACGATTCAAGTAGATTTAGAGCATCTGAAGAATGAGTGTGTAATACCAGTTTTCGCTAGGGACAACGAATCGACTATTAGTCACTACGAGTTTATAAATTATACTATTGATGTGATCACTAATGTATTGTCAAATAGTATACAGCTAAAAGAACAGATCAGAGTTTCTCACATGATCAAAGGTAGAATTCCTTCTGCTATTGGGAAACCTGTTAAAGAATTATTAGAGCATGAGAAAACACTCTATTACGAAAGAATGGCGTTTGTGATTGAGATACCAGAAATAAGTGAAGTAATCAATGGAAACAGATTGAACTTGTCGATTGGAGGTGTCCGCTCATACAGCCTTGAAAACCTTTACGGCAAGAAGAATATTGAGCGTTTTAAAGTATTCATAGGCTATCAGAATAAGGTATGTTTGAACCTTTGCATCTCTACCGATGGTTTAGCAGAGAGTATTAGGATCAGTTCCGTTGGTGAATTGAAAACTAAAATCCTTGAATTAATAAATGGTTATGACAGGAAACAACATCTAGAGAACTTAAAAGAGCTGGGGAGGTATAGTATAAATGAAGGGCAGTTTGCCTTTCTGATCGGAAAAATGAAGATGTATCAATACCTTTCTAAAGAAGAGAGAAAAGACTTATTCCAACTTTCCACCACAGACAGCCAAATAACTTCCATTGTGAAGGATTACTATGCGGATGAATTCTTTTGTAGTACAGAGAGAACTATAAATTTGTGGAAGCTATACAATATTTTCACAGAAGCTAACAAGAGCACTTATATTGATAATCATTTAGAGCGTAACGTTTCAGCGTACGAGTTTATCCAATACCTAGCTAAACACATAAAAAGCGGTAAGCCAAATTGGTTTCTCCATAATATAAATATAGCTAATACAGATAACTAATGGATGTGAATGCTTACGGGTTTTTGCTTAAATACAGCAGTCCTTTTAGTATTCTAGTTGTTACAAGAGAAGACCGGATTATGGAGTTAAAGTGTCCTTTTAAAGTTGAGGTGATTAAGAACGTCAAAAATATGATGTTGTCTCAAGTTAAAGAGGTTGCTCAGGTGAAGTTATCCACGAACAATAAGCTTGTTTACATCATAGAGGACAAGCCCTATTTCTATTACTATTTCAGCATCCTAGTATGACATTAAGGAGTTATGCTGTATTTCGATAACCAACTTTTGAGACGGTTTCTCCTCCATCAAAAAACCCCTGAAAAAGCGCTAGCAGATTTTGTAATTAAGAGGAGTCATTTTTATGGCTCTTCCTGATTATATTTTAATTTACATCAGAAGAGGGTGAGCTTCCAGAAAGATTTTTTTAACTTCGACTTTCATAGGAGTTACAAGGGAGCTAATAGGTTCTTTTTAAACATGGTTGCCTAATGGTTGTCTAAAACCTGTGTTAGGTCAAGTAAATCAATAAAAAACAACATCGAAGAAATATGTAAGCAGAGAACCACTTTTTTGCGCAGCAAAAATAGGTATGAATCGCTTATCCCCATGTCTATTGGGATTTGTTAATGAAAAAACCTTCCATTTATGGAAGGTTTTTTCATTTCTAGTATGTGCTAGTATTGGAGTAGTATAGGTTCAATATTTTAAAAGTAATACCGGTTTATGGAACTTTAGAAAGCGTACTGCAATAGTATGGTGTAAATTAAAAAAACGTTCTAAAACAAAGAAATAGTAAGCGCTTGGGCTATTTCTTAGCTATTAGTAGTTCAAGCGTAATACTATTCTTAGGTTAACAATTAATTTGTAATACAAAAGCTAATAAACTAATTATCAATACTTTAACAAGGGTAGGGTTGTTAATATTTTGTTTTTGTAATGGGTTTCTTTAATGACCCTGTTTTTTATCGGCTATAATAGAATTTTGTCTATTTGGAGCTGTTTTTATTCTTTTTTTTTTGATTAATGGGTAACTTTATTTAACAATAAAAAGCAATTCGATTTTTAATAACGACATTTTTTAATAAGTTTTTTTTTTAGTTTAAAACTTTTCTTTTAGAATATTGGCTTTATTAGAAATTGGAAATAATGTTTATTTTTTTTAACGCTGCCCCAAGCTTTTTTTTATCAATTCTCCTACTTTAATTTTAATTATTGAGCTTTTAGAAGTTCAATAGAAGGGTTTTGTTAGTAGCAAAATATCCTTTAACTGACGGTTCACTTCATATTTTTTATGAAGGTGTTTTTTCTTAATAGTTTCTTCCCCGAGTCTATAAACTACCTATATAACATGTTTTATGAAGTAAAAATACTATTATTATGAAAAAGATTACAATTTTATCGAAGCTAAAAGTATGGCAAGAGTATTGTCAAACTTTTTCCTGCCGTTTTAAAGCAGGTTTTTCAGATTTTTTTGAAACGAGTAGATCTACTAAGAGACTCGTTTTCTATGCAACGCTGCTGCTTTTAGGGATTGGTTTTACATCAAATTCCTATGGGCAGGATGTAGGTTCATCTGCTGTTAAAGCTAATTTTGGAATTGATGGGGATGCTTATTCAGGCTTGTTTAAGTTTCAACCTAATCCAGCAGTTAGTCCACTTATTGATGGAGCAAATACTGATGATTGGTTTTTAGGTGCATCCGGCTTAGGGGTAATTGATCAGACCGGCGCTAATCCGAAATCAGACCCAATTCCGAATCCGATGACAAATACGTCTTTTCAGAGAAGACAATCGATATTTGCTCCTACCGAACCATTTCCTTTTCCTGTAGTTCCTCTTGCAGGTTATGATAAAGACGTTCCTTCAACTTGGTCAGGAAAATATCTATGGCTGGATGCGGTTTATGGACGCGATACTTATGTAAAGGGAGGTAAAGCCGAAACATCCTATTTTGCAGGTAGTGGAGATAAAAATTCAGACAATCCATCTACTTGGAATATAGGTACAGCGGGAAGTGTTCCCCAAAAAGATGATATCATTGATGTGTATGCGCATTTAAGGGGGGAAGGAATTAGACTTCCATTTTCAGGCCTCCCTCCGGGAGACGTAGACCCAAGACCTTTTACAACGCTTTGGGCTTATGCAGGAGCTTCTTTAGTGGTTACTAATGGTAACAAGCACGTCGATTTTGAATTCTTCCGTACTGCGTTAGAAACCCCGGCTGACTTGTCAGTTCCTGGAAAAACCGGTCCTGATGGAGGTCGTACCGCATTTACTTTTGATCCACTAGATGGTTCTGTTGCGATTCCGGGAACCATCATTATTTCTGTAGATTACATCAATGGGGGAAATGTTCCTTCTATCAGGGTCAGAGTTTGGATGAGTCAAGCGACTTTTGATGGATATACTACAAAGTCCAATAGCCCTTTTAATGTTGATAAAAGTGTAGCTTTCGAAAAAGGTACCGGTTCAGGGGATTATGGTTATGCTGCCATTAATTCTAAAGGATTGGGTGTAAATATGTGGGGTAGGGTTAATGATGATTTCGCTACATTTGAAAACTCTCGTACACAAGCACCACCATGGAATACATGGGAAGGAACTACGCCAACAGATGTAGATATGTATACACGATATCAGTTTGTTGAAATAGGAATTAATCTAACTGCTTTTGGATTGGATAAACGTGGGGAGCAAAGCCCATGTAGCAATATACTGGGTAGTTTATTGGTTAAAACACGTAGTAGTGGTGGTGGACCAAACGAAGGCGCTTTTGGCAGTGAGCTGAAAGATTTTGCAGGTCCTTTCTTATTTGGGAATACTGGAAAGATACCGGTTGTGTCAGTTCTGCCTAAGTCTGCTTGTGCAGGGACAGCTATTGACTTGACTGTAGGGGCAACTACTGATAGTGGTCCAATTAAATATTACAAGACTTTAATTAATAATGTGTACTCAGAAGAAATAACTGTACCAACAAATTATACACCTACCGGAACTATGACTATTTATGCTCGTAGTGAAAGCTTGTCGAATCCAGGTTGCTATGGTTATGCGGAGTTAGATATAACTGTGAATCCTTTACCAGTAGCACCTACAGGCACAGACGTAACAGCATGTTTTGACAATATAGCAAAAACTGGATCAGCAACAGCGGGATCAGGAGAGACGGTTGTATGGTACGCTGCAGCAACAGGAAGCACTACATCAGTAGCTCCTTCTAGAACTGCAGTTGGAACTACTTCAGCCTATGCCGGAGCTAAGATTACAGCTACAGGTTGTGAAGGACCACGTACACTGGTAACAGTTACAATCAATCCTTTGCCATTAGCCCCTTCAGGTACAGACGTAACAGCATGTTTTGACGGATCGGCAAAAACTGGATCTGCAACAGCAGGATCAGGAGAGACCGTTGTATGGTACGCTGCAGCAACAGGAAGCACTACATCAGTAGCTCCTTCTAGAA